>CAWIBS010000029.1:0-327500 GCA_963834365.1 Vicinamibacterales bacterium
CCCGAGCGGTTGCAACATCGAACGATGCTCCGGCGACGTGCTCGAAATCGCGAAGCTGACTGGCGAGGACTGCTTGTCTCCCAGTGTCCTGGCTTCGGCGACGGCCCGTTCCACAGCGCTCGCGCACGAACATAATCGCCCTCGGCCACGGCCAATAGCCCAAGACAGCCGAGCGTCACGACGGCGCTCCGCCGCTCGTCGAGCGCCTCGAAGAGCCTGAGACTCTCCTCGAGCAGGCGCAAGCAGCCGCGAAAGTCCTCCTGATACCAGGCGAGCCGGCCTGCAGCGCCCACGGCTCGTGCGCGCCAAGCGCTCGGGACATCTGAACTCTGCTCCAAAGCCCGCTCCAGCCAGACCCGCCCTTCGACAAAATGCGCGCGAACCTCCCAGAACGTGTTCAACGCCAGCGCCATGCACAAGCCCGCGCGCCGGCTCATGTTCGATGAAAAATGTCAGCGCCGCTCGAAGGTTGTTGTGCTCTGTCTCCAGCCGTCCAAGCCACGTGCGCCTGCTCCGGACCCGCGAGGTGTGTTCAGCATCGACGGCCAGCTGAAGGAAGAAGGTGGCATGCCGTCCTCTCACCTCGACCGCCTCGCCCAACTGCTTCAGGCGGTCCTGACCGTACTGGCGGATCGTTTCAAGCAAGTCATAGCGGTCCTCGACTCCACCGGCGTCTTGATGACGACAAGGGACTTGTCGATGAGTGCCGTCAGCAGATCGAGCACATCCTCAGGTTCGATGGCGCCGCCGGAACAGACGGCTTCCGCAGCGTCCAATGTGGCCCCGCCCGTGAAGCTCGAGAAACGCCGAAGGAACAGCTGTTCCTTGGTGCCCAGCAGGTCGTGACTCCAATCGAGCGTGGCACGAAGGGTCTGCTGTCGTGGCACCGCGGTGCGACTTCCGCCTGTGAGCAGCCGGAAGCGGTCGTGCAAGCGCGCGGCAATCTGTTCGACCGAGAGCACCTTGGTCCGAACCGCCGCCAACTCGATGGCCAGAGGAATGCCGTCCAGACGCGTGCAGACCTCAGCCACCGCGCCGGCGTTCGCCGCCGTCAGCTGAAAATCCGGCCACGACTCGATCGCCCGCGCCACGAACAGGCGGACGGCCTCCGACGCCATGATGCGGTTCGTGACGGTTGGCTCTTCTGCGGACGGCGGGGCCGGGTTCGGGCACCGAGAGCGACGGAACGCGCCAGATGATCTCGCCTTGCACGCCCAGAACCTGCCGGCTGGTCGCGCACAGCCGCAGGCGGGAGCAACTGACGAAGGAGCGTGTCCGCCAACGTGGCGCACGCCGGGACCATGTGCTCGCAGTTGTCCAAGATGAGGAGTAGCTTCTTCGCGGCCAGCAAATCGCACAGCGTGTCGACGAGCGATCGGTTCGGCTCCTCGCGAACCCCCAGAACCGTCGCCACGGCGCGTGCCACGAGCGCACCATCTGAGAGCGGCGCCAAATCGACGAACCACACGCCATCGTCGTAGTCTGCTGCGACGTCGTCGGCGACCCGGACGGCGAGCCTGGTCTTTCCCACGCCGCCTGCTCCGGTGAGCGTCAGGAGGCGCGCCTGCTCCAGGCGGGCCTCGACGTCATCGATCTCCTGCTCGCGCCCGAGAAATGCCGTCCGGGGACGTGGGAGGTTGCCGAGAAACGCGCTGGCGACGGGGGCGCCGTGGTGCGAGGCGGCGGCGACGTCTGGAGCTGACGCTGTGCGTCGGCGCGGATCTGCCGGAAGAGGGCCGAGGTTTCGGGCGCTGGTTCCGCCTTCAGCTCGCGGGCAAGCAGCAGGCGTAGATCCCGAAAGCACTGAAGGGCGGCAGCCGGGGTTCCGGCTCTGGCGAGCGTCTGCATGAGGGCACGCTGCGCCGTCTCTCGCAGGGGGTCGAGATCACGGCACGGCGCAGGTAGCGCTCCGCGGTGCCCCAGTCTGCTCGCGCCGAGGCGTGGCGGCAAGCGTCTCGAGCGCGTTCTGCCAGCGAGCGCTCGCGGGCCTCGCGCTCCGGCAGCACCCATTCTTCGAGACAGCCTTCCAGCAGCGGGCCTCGATAGAGCAACGCCGCCGCCTGCAGCGACGACACATCGCCTCGCTCGATGGCCTCGTCGAAGGCCAGCACGTCGACCGTTGCGCCTTGAAGATCCAGCGCGAGGGTCTGAGGCTGTCTACCCGAATAGAGCCGATTGGCCTCCGATCCGAGTGCCTGCCGCAAGTCGCTCAGACTGCGGCGTAAGTTGTAGCGCGCCTGCGCCTCCGGACTGTCCGGCCACAGCACGCCCGCCAGCCACGAGCGTTCGACCGCACGACCGGCGCGCAGCACGAGCAGGGCGAGGAGTGATTGTCCTTTGCGAGTACGCAGGGCGGGAAGCGGTTGTCCATCCCGCAGCACGGTGAAGGGTCCGAACAGGCGCATCTCGAACCCAGAAGAGACCGGTCGTCAACTCGTGCGGACTCACAACACCCCGCTGATGACCGGCAAGCGTACAACGAATCTGGACAAGATTCGCGCATTGACCACGCTCTTTCCGGGTACCTGACCACATTCCCGACCACGCCCAGGGGCCACAATCGCCGCAAAAGGGGAAGCCCATGGTTGGCCATCGGGAGTCTGACACCAGCTCGAAAAGTCCTTCTCTCGACGGGTTCAGGGTCAGTCCTCCTCCCCTCACCCTTCCCAAAGGCGGGGGCGCCATTCGCGGCATCGGCGAGAAGTTCGGCGCCAACCCCGTCACCGGCACGGGTTCCATGAGCGTCCCGATCCCCACATCGCCGGGCCGCTCCGGCTTTGGTCCACAGCTGTCGCTTTCGTACGACTCTGGCGCAGGAAACGGGCCGTTCGGCCTCGGCTGGAGCCTGTCGCTCCCAACCATCACACGAAAGACCGACAAGGGCCTGCCGCGGTACTTCGACGCGAGCGAGTCTGACATCTTCGTGCTCTCTGGCGCCGAGGACCTCGTTCCCGTGCTGGAAAAGGAGAAGCAGAGCGACAAGTGGGCAAGAAAGAACCTCCCCCCTCGCACGCGCAACGGACACACCTACACCGTGGCTCTCTTTCGTCCCCGCATCGAAGGTCTCTTCGCCCGCATCGAACGGTGGACGAACACGACCGACGCGACGGATGTCTTCTGGCGTCGATCACCAGGGACAACATCGCGACGTTCTACGGCACGACGTCCGACAGTCGCATCGCCGATCCACGCGATCCCGAGCACATCTTCAGCTGGCTGATCTGCGAAAGCTATGACGACAAGGGCAACGCGATCTTTACGAGTATGCGCGCGAAAACGGCGGCGGCGTGCCGACGGACCAGGCGCACGAACGGAACCGGACCCGTACTCGTCCGCCAACCGCTACCTCAAGAGGATCTTCACGGAAACCGGGAGCGCATGTACCGCGTGGCGCTGCCGCCCGCTGACCCCCGGTGGATGTTCGAGACCGTGTTCGACTACGGCGAAGGGCACACGGCACCGATTCCCGTGCCGAAGGAGAGCACGAGCGTGTCCAGCTGACAGAGTCCGAGCTGCCAGCCGATGCCTGGGGCCTCCGGCAGGACGCATTCTCGACCTTCCGCGCCGGCTTCGAAGTGCGCACCTATCGGTTGTGCAGACGGGTGCTGATGCTGCACCGGTTCGCGGAGGAGCTCGGGGTCGGCGCTGTCTCGTTCGCTCGACCGATTTCGTCTACAAAGAAACGCCCATCGCCTCGTTCATCACCAGCGTCGTGCAGTCGGGATTTCGCCGCGATGGCGAGACGTACATCAAGCGCTCGATGCCGCCGCTGGAGTTCGAGTACAGCGAGGCGACGATCGACGCAACCGTGCACGACGTCCCGCTCGACAGCGTCGAAAACCTGCCGGCTGGCCTCGACACGTCGGAGTACGAGCTGGTCGATCTGGACGCGGAAGGCGCCCCGGGCATTCTCACTCGGCAGACCGGTGGCTGGTTTCACAAGCGCAACCTGAGCCCCTCCACCTTCACCCGGACGCCGGGCGGGCAGGTGGTTGCGGAAGCCGTATTCGCTCCGGTCGAAGTCGTGGCCTCTCAGCCTGCCGCCGGACACGACGATGCGGGACCGGCAGTTTCTCGACCTCGCAGGCGATGGCCAGGTCGACCTCGTCGACTTCGCCGGGGCCGTGCCTGGCTTCTACGAGCGCACGTACGAAGAGGGCTGGGAACCCTTCTCGCCGTTCACGTCGCTCCCTCGCCTCGATTGGGGCGATCCAAATCTGAAGTTCGTGGACCTCACCGGCGACGGCCACGCCGACGTTCTCGTTTCCGAGGATGACGCGTTCACGTGGTATGCGTCGCTGGGCGAGCTCGGATTCGGGCCCTCCGAGCGGGTGGCCAAGCCGCTCGACGAGGAAGAGGGCCCACGCCTGGTGTTTGCGGACGGCACGCAGTCCGTCTACCTCGCCGACATGTCGGGCGACGGATTGACCGACCTGGTGCGCATCCGGAACGGCGAAGTGTGCTACTGGCCGAGTCTCGGCTACGCGCGTTTCGGCCCCAAGGTGACGATGGACAACGCGCCGTGGTTCGACACGAGCGATCTGTTCAGTCAGAGTCGCGTCCGCCTGGCCGATATCGACGGTTCGGGCGTGACCGACATCATCTATCTGGCATCCGGCGGCGTCCGTCTCTATTTCAACCAGTCAGGCAACAGCTGGAGCGCGGAGAGGACGCTCGAGGCGTTCCCCGGGACCGACAATCCGTCCGCGGTGCAGGCGGCGGATCTCCTGGGCACGGGAACGGCGTGCCTGGTGTGGTCGTCGCCGTTGCCCGGTGACGCACGGCAGCCGATGCGCTATGTCGACTTGATGGGCGGGCAGAAGCCGCATCTGCTCGTCAGCACCGTGAACAACCTGGGTGCTGAAACGCACGTGCACTATGCACCCTCGACGAAGTTCTACCTGCTGGACAAGCGTGCCGGCATTCCGTGGGTCACACGCCCGCCGTTTCCCGTCCACGTGGTCGAACAGGTCGAGACCATCGATCGCATCGGTCGCAGTCGCTTCGTGACCCGCTATACCTACCGTCATGGCTGCTTCGATGGCGTCGAGCGCGAGTTCCGTGGCTTTGGTCTGGTCGAGCAACGGGACACCGAAGAGTTCACCGTGCTTGCCGGCGCCGATGCGCTCGAGGCCGGCAACGTCGATGCTGCGTCGCACGTGCCTCCGGTGCTGACGCGCACCTGGTTCCACACCGGCGTGTACGTCGGGCGGGATCGCGTCTCGGCAGTCTTCTCGGGGATCGGGAAGGACACCGGCGAGTACTACCGTGAGCCAGGCTCGGATGACGATAACGCCCGCACGCGGCTCCTGGAGGACACGATTCTTCCTCCCGGCCTGAGCGCCGATGAAGAGCGTGAAGCCTGCCGCGCGCTGAAGGGGTCGATGCTCCGGCAGGAAGTCTATGCCCTGGACGGAACCGGCACGCCTGACCATCCTTACGGTCACCCATATACCGTCAGCGAACAGAACTTCACGATCGCAGTCGCGCAGCCGCGGGCCGGCAATCAGCACGCGGTCTTCTTCGTCCATCCCCGCGAGGCCATCAGCTACCACTACGAGCGTCGTCCGCAGGATCCGCGCGTGAGCCATGCCATCACCCTCGACGTCGACCGGTTTGGGAACGTCGTCAAGTCACTCGCCATCGCGTACGGGCGCCGTGAGCGGATCCGGGGCTCTCGCCGGCCGATCAGGTGAAGCAGACCGACTCTTTATTACCTATGCCCAGACCGATTTCACCGACCCCGTAGACCAACCGGTTCAGCAACCGGACGACTACCGTGCGCCGCTGCCCGGCAACGCGCGAACCTACGAGCTCACGGGATTCGCGCCAGGTGGCCCGGGCGGTCGATTCAGTTTCGATCAGTGGGCGAAGAATGGCTTCGAGGAGCTCACGGCAGCCACCGAGATCCCGTACGAAGACGCCGCGGATCCGGGCGTGAAGCAGAAGCGGGTCATCGAGCACGTCCGCACGCGGTATCGCCGGAACGACCTCAAAGGTCTCTGCCGCAGGGGGGGCTGGAATCGCTCGCCTTGCCCGGCGAGAGCTACAAGCTCGCGTTGACCCCGGGGTTGCTGACGCGACGTCTTTCGCCGCGTGTCAGCCGACGGGCTCGCGGAAGCGTTGTTGCCCAATCCCGCCGGTGTGCTGGGGGGCAAAGGCGAAGACCAGGGTGGCTACGTCGACCTGGACTCGAACGGGCACTGGTGGGTGCCGTCAGGCCAGGTGTTCTACGACCCGAACGCCAGCGTGTCGGATCCGGCGAGCACGTCGGCCGTTGAGTCCGTCGAGGCTGCCGCGCACTTCTTTCTCCCGCGCAAGTTCGTCGATCCCTTCGGGCAGGCCGTCACGGTTGAGTACGACCCGCACCACCTGCTCGTCGTGACGACCGCCGACGCTGTTGGCAATGTCGTGCCGCACGTCACGACTACCGCGTGCTTCAACCCGCGGAGGTCACCGACCCGAACGGCAACCGCTCGAAGGTGATGTTCGATGCGTTCGGTCTCGTCACGGGCACGGTCGTCATGGGCAAGGTTGGCGAAGATCGGGCGACACGGCGGACGGATTCGACGCGGAGCCGACGCTCGCTCAGACCGACGCTCTTCTCGACGCGGACGATCCGCAGATCGTCGCTCACACCTTGCTTGGCGGCGCGACCGCGCGGGTCGTCTACGACACGGGTCGGTTCCAGCGCACCCGGCAGGCGCACCCCGACACTCCCGCGGACTGGGAACCTGTCTACGCGGTCGTCGCTGACGCGAGAGACACATGTCAACGACCTGCAGGATGGGCAGCCGACCCGAATTCAGATCGGCTTCAGCTATTCGGACGGCTTCGGCCGCGAGATTCAGAAGAAGATCCAGGCCGAGCCTGGACCGATTCTGCCGGGCGGACCGGATGTCAGCCTGCGATGGGTCGGCAGCGGCTGGACCATCTTCAACAACAAAGGGAAGCCCGTTCGGCAGTACGAGCCGTTCTTCAGCCAGCTGCCGGCACGGCGCCATCAATTCGAGTTCGGGGTTCAGGCCGGCGTCAGTCCCATCCTCTTCTACGACCCCGTCGAGCGCGTCGTCGCGACGCTGCACCCGAACCACACCTGGGAGAAGGTGGTCTTCGATGCGTGGCGGCAGGAGACGTGGGATGCCAACGACACTGTCACGCTGGATCCCGCGGACGACGAAGTCATGAAGGGCTTCGTTCTCGAGCCGGACGGTAGTCCTCGCCTGCCCATCGAGGAGTACCTCCCGACGTGGCACGGGCTCCGAACCCATCCGGACCATGCGCTGGCGGCGGAGCAGAAGTGGCCCGATCCGGGCAGCCGCAGCGCCGAGAAGAATGCTGCCGAAAGCGCCGCGGTCCACGCCGCCACGCCGAGCGTGACGCATTTCGACGCGCTCGGCCGTGCGTTTCTCACCGTGGCCCACAACAGATTCCGGCGAAGCGACACTCCGCCGGCCGATCCGCCCAGCGAGGCCTTCTTCAGCACGCGCGTCAGGTTCGATATCGAAGGCAACCAACTCGACGTGACCGATGCGAAGGATCGCGTCGTCATGCGGTACGACTACGACATGCTCGGGAATCGCATTCATCAGGCGAGCATGGACGCCGGCGCGAGATGGATGCTGCTCGACGTCTCAGGCAAGCCAATCCGCACGTGGGACGACCGCAGGTTCATTCGGCGCATGACCTACGACGTCCTGCGCCGCCCGACGGGACTGTTCGTGACGGGAAATGGCGTCGAAGCGGATGGCCGAGCGCACCGTGTATGGCGAGGACCAAGGCGGCGGCGCACAATCACCAGACGCGCGTCTTTCAGGTCTTCGACGGCGCGGGCGTTGTCACCAGCGAAGCGCTACGATTTCAAAGGCAATTTGCTGCAGAGCAGGCGCGAGCTGTTGCCCGGGTACAAGAGCGCGGAGGACTGGCAGCAGAATCCCGCAGTCAGCGATGGCGCCTTCACCAGCAGGACGGCCTACGATGCACTCAACCGGCCAACCGCCGTCGTTGCGCCGGACAAGAGCGTCTATCGCCCGACGTACAACGAGGCAAATCTGCTCGACAAGGTGGACGTGAATCTGCGAGGGGCAGCGACGGCCACGCCCTTCGTCACCGAACATCGACTACAACGCGAAGGGCCAGCGCACGCTGATCCATTACGCCAACGGCGCCGAAGACAACTTACCTGTACGACGCCCAGACCTTCCGCTTGATCCATCTCAAGACCACACGTGCCCCAGCGCCGAACGGCTCGCGTCGCAGATTTTCACGAACGCGTCAATTGTGCAGGACCTGCACTACACCTACGATCCTGTGGGCAATATCACCCGTATCGCGGACGATGCGCTGACGAATCACCTACGACAATCACAGGTTGCGCCGATATGTGACTACAGCTACGACGCCATCTACCGCCTGATCGAAGTCAGCGGGCGCGAGCATATCGGTCAGGCGGTGTTGGACTTCGCTCCGTCCAACGGCGACGATCCGCGACTTCCCGTTCGCTGGATCGGGCGCGAATCCCAACGACCTGCAGGCGCTGCGCAATTACGTCGAACAGTACGAATACGACGCCGTCGGCAACTTCTTGAAGATGGTCCACCGGGCGGTCAACGGCAACTGGACTCGCGCCTACGCCTACGCCGATGCGAGCCTGCTGGAACCCGCCATTAAGCAAAATAATCGATTGAGCAGCACGACTATCGGGCAGACGACGGAGACCCATCATCACGACGTCCACGGCAACATGACCGCGATGCCGCACCTTCCGCTAATGCAGTGGGACTTCGAGGACCAGTTGCAGGCGACTTCGAGCCAGGTCGTCAATGGCGGCCCGCCAGAGATGACTTCTACGTCTACGACGCATCAGGACAGCGTGTGCGAAGGTCACCGAGCGGCAGAACGGCACACGAAAGAAGGAGCGGGTCTACTTCGGCGGCTTCGAGATCTGCCGCGAGTACGACGGCAACGGTGACGACAGTAACGCTCGAACGCGAGACGCTGCACGTGATGGATGACAAGCAGCGCATCGCGCGAGTGGAGACGAAGACGTTCGAGAACGGAAGCCCGGTCGGCGCGCCCATCCGTGCAACGCTATCAGCTTAGTAATCATCTGGGTTCGGCCAGCCTGGAGTTCGCCGAAGACGGCGGGATCATCTCGTACGAGGAGTATCACCCTTACGGCACGACGGCGTACCAAGCGACGCGGGTGCAGCCAGATGAGCCTCAAGCGCTATCGCTACACCGGCAAGGAGCGGGACGAAGAAACGGGATTGTATTACCACGGAGCGAGGTATTACGCGCCATGGGTGGGTGGTTGGGTCAGCTACGACCCCGCCGGAATCACCGATTCCACGAATCTCTATTGGTACGCGCGAGCTGCGCCTGCATCTTATGTCGATTACGATGGCGCTGACCCCGTGTTACCCAACGACACTCGCACAAACGAAGAGCGCAACGCGAGCTACCAACTCGATCCGACTATGGTTGCCCAGATCGAAAAGAGACTTGATCAACAGGTAAAGGCGCGTGATCCGGAACGCGTGACCGCGGGTCAATTCCTCTCCAGACCCTCGGACTTGTATCCAGTGAGGGGCTCAAATGCTACAAGCCGACGGCAGAAAACTCGGCGAAAGTCCGATTGGAGCGCTTGAGGGCGCAAACCGTGGAGGCCGAACGAGCCAGCCAGGAACATGAGCAAACAGATGAACGTCCTGTTGCGGAGGATGTGAAACGAACTGTTGATGGAAGCCGCAACCAACATCGGTATCGGCCAAGGGGGGCTGGCGCCGCCAGAAGTCACAAGGAATCCGCAGTAGGCAAAGGAGTCGAGAGCGAAGGCATTCAGCGGGCCGCGTCTGCGAGATATTACGCGAGGGGCCGGGAACTACTGGAAACTGCCGTAAGGGAACAGCAACGGGCGAGCACGGCTGTCGTGGTAACGCCAGCGCTAGACGCAAACAGCAATCCCGTCACCCTTATCGCCGCGACCGTGCCTATTCACTCATCCCATCTTCGAACAGGTGAAGTCCTTGTGCCATTTGATCAAGACCACAAGGGCAGCCACGGAGAGATCCGAACGATGCGGTTTGCCGCGACTCGCGGTTACAGGCTGCTTCCTGGTTCGCTTCACCCGACTCTTGAGAAAAGCAATGCGTTTTGCCCCAACTGTGCGTTTCATGCCCAACAAGCGAGGTCTGGCGCCGCCCGGCGCGACGGTATCACCAGGGGCCTGGAAGGCCTAGCGTCCCTCTCGAGGGCAGTCAAGGAGCCGAGAAACTTGGAAGCTTGGTGCCGCTTTCAAACAGCCTAAGCGGGCTGAAAGGGTTCCCTGGAGAAACAAGTAAGTAACTATCGGTGCCGATCATCACAAAGAGCGGAGCGAGGCCGGGCGGGAGACCTTTATCGACGTTTGTCCGCTGTCTAGCACACGGCCGCGGGTCCTGAACGTGAAACACGAGACGAATTCAAACAACTGCCAGGAGACATCAGACCGAATCGACGTCGAGTATCAGATCGCGCTCGTGTCGTTGGGCCTGATGCTCATGGGCACGGCCGCCTACGCGCAGTATCGAGCCAGCCTTCAGGGGACGGTGACCGACGCGCAAGGGGCGTCATTCCCGGCGCCACGGTCACGCTCGTCGACAAGGAGACCAACCGGACACTCACGGCCGTCACCAACGAGAACGGCGTCTACGTCTTCAACGCGCTGGCGCCGCGTCCGTACACCGTCGAGGTGGAGCTCGAGGCTTCAAGAAGGCGGTGCTCGAGGACGTGCGGATCCGCGCCGAGCAGGCGAACACCGTCGACGTGAAGCTCGAGATCGGCGGCGCGACGGAGACGGTCAACGTCGCCGCCGTGACGCCGTTGATCGATACCGCGACAGCGAGCGTCGCCGGAACCGTCACCGACGCAGCAGATCCAGACGATGCCGTCGGCGGGACGCGACGTGCTCCAGCTGCTGCAGCTCGCGCCCGGGGCGTTCGGTACCGGCGCGCGCAACAACGGCGGCACCGAGAACCTGCCCGGGACGACCATCGGCGGCTCGGGCGCCTCGGCCGGCATCTTCGCGACCGAGAACGGCGGCCAGATCGTCGCCAACGGCGCGCGGACCGGCGAGAACAACTATCAGATCGACGGCGTCGGGGTGACGAGCGTGTCCTGGGGCGGCACCACGGTCATCACGCCGAACGAGGACGCGATCAAGGAAGTCAAGGTCATCACCAACAACTACGACGCCGAGAACGGCCGCTATCGCGGCGCGCAGGTGCAGATCATCTCGCAGAACGGGACCAACGACCTTCGCGGCAGCGCGTTCTTCAAGGCCAACCGTCCGGGCCTGAACGCCTTCCAGAACTACAACGGCTACGGCCGCGCGGTGGAGAAGAACACCGCGCTCTTCAACGACATCGGCGGCACGGTCGGCGGGCCGATCATCCGGAACAAGCTGTTCGGCTTCTTCTCCTACGAGACCATCCGCAACGACGCCGAACAGCATCGTACAGGGCTGGTATCAGACGCCGCAGTTCATGTCCACCGCGGCGCGCGCCGGCAGCGCCGCGGAGCGGTTCCTCACCTTCCCCGGGTCGGCGCCGGCGCCGGGTACGGTCCTGATGGGCGGCGGTGACGGACACGGGTGCTCGGACTTCGGGCTCGTCGAGAACGTCAACTGCCGCTTCATCGAGGGACAGGGCCTCGACATCGGCCGGCCGCTGGTTCCGTCGTTTGCGCTCGGCACCCGCGATCCGTCGCACGTCGATCGCTTCACGCCGGGCCTCGGCGGCGATGGCACCAACAACCCCTCGAATCTCGACGGGGTGCCCGACATCCAGTGGCGCGCGAACGTCAACCCGACGCAGAGCAAGGCGGAACAGTACAACGTTCGCGTGGACTTCAACGTCACGGCGAACGATCTGATCGCGTTCAGCATGTTCCGCGTGCCGCAGAGCAGCGACTCGTTCAACGGCTCGACGCGCGAGATGAACCTGTTCCATCACACGCAGCTGAACGAGGCGGAGACCGTGATCTGGAATCACGTCTTCTCGTCGAGCATGCTGAACGAGGCGCGGGCCAACGTCGCCGGCTGGAACTGGAAGGATCTCGAGAACAACCCGGACGGCCCGTGGGGACTGCCGTCAATCTACATCCAGCGCGTGGATGGGAGCGGCACGATCGGCACGATCCAGCCCGACAACCACCTGGACTTCGGGATCGGCGCGCCCGGGCCTGTTCGATCAGAAGACCATCGGCGTGAAGAACACGCTGACCAAGGTGATGAAGAGCCACACGCTGAAGATGGGCGGCGAGATCACGCACATGACGTTCGTGGACACCGCGCCATGGTCGGCGCGGCCGTCGTACTACTTCAACAACATGTGGGACTTCCTGAACGACGCGCCGTCGGCCGAGAACGCGACGTTCGACCCGCGCACCGGCGTGCCGACCGACTTCCGCAAGGACACGCGTCAGACGCTTGTACGCGCTGTTCGTGCAGGACGACTTCAAGGTGCGGCCGAACCTGACGGTGACCGCTGGGGCTGCGGTGGGAGCGCTTCGGATCGATCTCCGAACAGAACGACAACATGAGCGCCGTCGTCCTCGGGTCGGGCGCCAACGCGCTGACCGACATGGCGCTGCGCCTCGGAGGGACGCTCTACGAGGTGAACAACGATCGACTTCGGTCCGCAGGTCGGCGCCACGTGGAGCCCGAGAGGTTCGCGAACAAGATGGTCCTGCGCGGCGGGTTCGGCATCGGCTACAACGGCCTGGACCAGGCCATCTCGCTGAACGGCCGCAGCAATCCGCCCTTTCTCTCCGCGGCCGGCAATCTCACGGGCAGCCAGATCGTCTACGGCGTCGGCAGCTTCCCGGCTGACGTCAATTCGTTCTCGGGGTATGCGTCCAACCCGGCGACGATCGCCAACTTCGACCCGGACACCAACCTGCCGGCGCCGGGCCCGAACTTCGCCCGGATTGCGGTCACCGGCTTTCCGTCCGAATGGCCGACCACCTACTCGTATCGCTACTCCGCGGACCTGAGCTACGACCTCGGCCGGCAGTGGGTGGCGACGATTGGCTATCAAGGGAGCACGACCCGCCACCTGACGCGGCAATACAACCTGAACCTCGTCTACGCTGCCCAGGGCATTCCGCTCAATCCCGTCGTCAACGGCGTGGACTGGTACGCCAACGACGGCAACGCGCGCTTCAATGCGCTGCTCGGCGAGATCCGCCACCGGTTCAGCGACTCGTTCGAGCTGACCGCGTCAGTACCGCTGGAGCCAGAGCATGGACATCGGCTCCAACAACTTCGCCACCGATCACTATCAGGACGATCCGTCGTATGCGTTGGGCCGTCGGACTACGACGTCAGGCACGCGTTCAAGGCGTTCGGCGTCTGGTCGCCGGTGATCTTCAAGGACCGCGACTCGTGGGCCGAGAAGCTCCTCGGCGGGTGGACGATCAGCGGCATCCTGAACTGCCACTCCGGGTTCCCGTGGACGCCCGATGTACAAGAACATCGGCTGCGGCGTCGTCTATGCGGAGAGCGGCTCGAATGGCGGCGGATGGAACTGCGCGCTGCGGCCGGCGGCCTATCTGGGCGGCGCGCTCGACGACTCCGGCATCGACGCCTTCAGGCGCGCCGGCGGCAACTTCCCCAACGGCGGCACCGCCTACTTCACGCAGCCCGAACGCACTACCGGCCCGGCGTTTGCCGACGTCGTGTCAGGCGCGGCGGCCCCGGGCCCGATTCCGCAGGCGCCGGGCATCGAACGCAACTCGTTCCCGGGACCGCGATACCTCAACGTCGATGCGACGTTGAACAAGGCGTTCGGCCTGCCGTCCATCCGTGGCATGGGTTCGGCGCCCAAGCTCGAGATTCGCGCCGGCTTCTACAACCTGTTCAACCAGATCAACTTGAAGTCCATTCAGAACGACATCCTGGACAGCCACTTCGGCGAGGCGCAGGAAGGCCTCGGGGGCCGGGTGATCGAGCTGCAAGCCCGGTTTAGTTTCTGAGCGAACGGAGGAGACGGAGGAAACGGTCTCAAGGCAGAGCGGACGGAGGGGACGGAGGAAACAGTCTTAACACAGAGAAACGAAGAAACGGAGACGAACAGAGAAGAGCTTTATTCCTATTTGGATTTGTATCTTGGATTTGATTTTGGATTTCTCCGTTCGTCTCCGTTACTCCGTTGCTCTGTGTTAAGACCGTTCCCTCCGTCCCCTCCGTTACCTCACGTCGTCGAGGCTGCGGGGTCGCAGCTTCTCGTAGCCGGACGTCGCTTCGTCTTTCTTCAGACGCACGAACGCCTCACGGGCCCGGGCGGCCTCTTCCTTCCGTCCGGCTCGCGCATACGCGTTGCCCAGCGCGTAGTGGAACTGCGCCTCGGCCGGAACCATGCGGACTGCGGTCTCGAGCTCCGGAATCGCACGGGCGACGTCACCGGTATCGAAGTAGAGCAGCCCGAGCAGGTAGTGCCCGAACGGATAGCGGGGTTCGAGCTGCACGACCTCGCGGGCGAACGGGATGCCCGCTGCTGAATCGACGCGATATCGCGCCGCGGCGATCTGCATGCGCGCGCGCACGTGGCCGGGATTCTGCTCGATCTCCTCGAGGAACCGGGCGACACCGTCCTCGAGGTCTTCCGTCGCCAGAAGGAAACGGCCGTAGGCGTAGTGCACGTTCGGAAACGTCGGCGCGTCGCGCACCAGCTCGCCATAGGCGGTCTTCGCTGCAGTCGAACTCCTTGGCCTGGTGATGGCGTTCGGCGCGTCCCGCTCGCAGCACGATCCGCCGCGTCGCGGCATCTTCCGCCGGCGTCTTCGTCGGACGCTGCAGGAGAACCCCGAGACCGAGCGCGTAGTCGAGGTTCTCCTCGTCAATGCCCGCTGCGGCAAGGGGGTGCAGGGTCTCGAGCGCCCGCTCGAAGCGGCCGGCCCGCAACTGCAGCATCCCCTCGTGGTAAGACGAGCACCTGCGGCAGCTCGCCATCCTTCTGAACCCCCAGCGTTCTGGCGGCCTGGATGTGCTTCATCGCGCTCGCATCGCGATCGAGCTGATACTCGCAGAGCGCCAGCATCAGGTGCGCCGTGCCGTTCGTTCGGATCGAGATCGAGCAGGCGCCGAAACGCCCGCGCGGCGTCCGCGTGCGCGTCCTGGTCGTAGAGGATGGTGCCGAGGGCCCACCACCCCTCCTTCCAGTCCGGCCGGATCGCAAGGGCCTTGCGGTACAACGGCACCGCCTTCTCGAGATCGCCGCCTTCCCGGGCAGCCTCGGCCTCGGCCGCCAACGAGGAGAAGTGTGAGGGTGTGTTCGGGCCCGGCTGGCCGAGGGCTGCCTCGACGCCGATGGCCACAGTCAGCAGGCCGGCGATGGCGACACCCGCGGTCAGCCAGCGGCGCACCGGCGCTCGCCAACGGAGCACGTGCGGCGACCGGCCGGGCCGATCCTCGACCATGCGATC
Source organism: Vicinamibacterales bacterium (assembly GCA_963834365.1). Classification (GTDB taxonomy): domain Bacteria; phylum Acidobacteriota; class Vicinamibacteria; order Vicinamibacterales; family Vicinamibacteraceae; genus CAWJAP01. The sequence goes on from CAWIBS010000029.1 coordinate 15,466, forward strand.
AGTGTATGTGACGAGTGCCATGCGAACGCGCCCGGGCAGGAGCGGGCACGACCTCACCAGGTCGTCCGGCGTGCGGCACGAGGCCGCCGCAGGTGTAAGATCGCGGATCGCGCGGGTGCCTGCCGGCAGCACTGCCAGCCGGTCGAACCCTCCCGATAGACCCGGCTCCATCTCTCAAGGATCTCAATGACCAAGCGCCTGTTCATGAGCTCGCTGTTGTTCGCCGTCGCCCTGGCACCGCTCGCTGCGCAGCCCGAACCCGGCAAGGAGGAGCTCAAGCTGAAGCTCCCCAAGCCGATGTTCATTGGCACGCCCACCAACATCCGCAGCGCCAACCTCGAGAAGATCACGGGCAAGCCGCGCGCGCCGTTCTATGTCCCGAAGGGCACCGTACCTCTGTCGATGAAGAAGCCGGTGACCTCGAGTGACGCGCAGCCGGTCATCGGAGAGCTCGACATGATCACCGACGGCGAGAAGGCCGGCGGCGACGGGTTCTTCGTCGAGCTCGGGCCGACGCCCCAGTGGGTCCAGATCGATCTCGGCGCGTCGCGGCCGCTCCACGCCATTCTCGCGTGGCACTACCACAGCCAGGCCCGCGTCTACCGCGATGTCGTCGTCCAGGTGTCCGACGATGCGGCGTTCAAGACCGGCGTGACGACGGTCTTCAACAACGACCACGACAACTCGGCGAAGCTCGGTGCGGGGAAGGACAAGGAGTACATCGAGGTGGCAGAAGGCCGGTTGTTCGACCCGAAGGGCGTGAAGGGCCGGTACGTCCGGCTCTACTCCAACGGGAACACGACCAACGACCTCAGCCACTATGTCGAAGTGGAGGTCTACGGCGCGGCGAAATGACGCGTGGGTGCGCCGGCGCCCTCGTGGCGATCGCACTGATCTCGGGCCTGGCGCTGCGCCTGGCCCGCCTCGACGTGCGCCCGATGCACCATGACGAGGCGAACCAGGCGGTCAAGTTCGGCGCGCTGCTGGAACGTGGCGAATATCACTACGACACCCAGGATCACCACGGCCCGACGCTGTATTACCTGACGCTGCCGGCCGCGTGGCTGCGGGGGCAGGCGACGCTCGCGTCCCTCGACGAGCGCACGCTCCGCGGCGTGACGGCGGTGTTCGGCGCGGCGACGATCCTGCTGCTGCCGCTCCTGTCGGGGGGCGCTGGCCGGACGGCGGCAGCCACGAGCGCGTGGCTGCTGGCGCTCTCGCCCGCGATGGTCTTCTACTCGCGGATGTTCATCCAGGAATCGCTGTTCGCCTGTTTCACGCTGGCGTTCGTGATTGCCGTGGGCCGGCATGGCGACGGGCGGCGGACTCGGGTCGGCCGCGCTTGCGGGAATCGCAGCGGGGCTGGCGGTCGCGACCAAGGAGACCTCGGTGATCGTCCTGCCCGCCGCGCTCGCGGCCGGCGCGATCGCGTGGTGGTCGCCGGGATCCGGACGGCCCCCGAATCTGTTGACTGAGAGACGCTGGAGGCTGGCGGTCGTCGTCAGCCTCGTGGCGGCCGCGGCAGTCGCGGCGCTGTTCTATTCGTCCTTTCTCGCCCGGCCAGGCGGCGTCCTCGAGCCGTTTCGCGCCGCCGGCACGTATCTCGACCGCGGCCTCGACCCGCCCGATCACGTGCACCCGTGGCACTACTACCTCGGCCTGCTGACGTACTCCTCATCGGGGGGGGTCCGGTGGAGCGAGGGACTGGTGCTCGTGCTCGCGATCGTCGGCGCGCTGTCGGCGTGGAGACGCGCCGATCGGTCGCGCCCCTCCCGCGTGTTCTGGGCACGGTATCTCACGGGCTACGTCGTGTGCGCGACGGCAATCTTTTCGGCCATCCGGTACAAGACCCCGTGGAACCTGCTGCCGTTCTACGTCGGACTGATCGTGCTCGCGGGAGTGGGGTTCTCGGCGCTCGTCACGGCGACCTCGTCCCGCGTGGTGCGCGGTGCGCTGACGTCGGTGCTCGTGATCGCGTCCGGCCAGCTGGGATGGCAGGCATGGCGCGCGTCGGTGACCTATGCGGCGGACCCGCGCAATCCCTACGTCTACGCCCAGACCGTCCCGGATGCCGTCCGTATGGCGACGCGCATCCGCGAACTGGCCGCGCTCGATCCCGCGGGGGTCCGTATGCAGGTGTCGGTGATCGCGCCGCCGCATGAGCAGTGGCCGCTTCCCTGGTATCTGCGCGCGATGCCGCACGTCGGCTACTGGACCGCCCCGGGCGACCCGCTGTCGCTGCAGGCGCCGGTCCTCGTCGCCTCGATGAACCACACGGCCGTCCTCGACGGTGTCCTCGGCGATCGATATGTCTCGGAGTTCTTCGGCCTCAGGCCGGAGGTGCTCCTGACGCTGTACATCGAGCGCGGGCTGTGGGAGCGGTTCCTGTCTCGGGCCGATGGTCCCCTCAGGCCATCGGCGGCCCGCCTTGAGCCGCGCCGCTGATTCGTGACCGGCCTCTGACCGGCCTGAGGCCGGTCGGCCCGCGGGCGGCCGGGTTGCCGCCTGGATGGCGATCAGGTCATCGGCGTCCAGCCTCCAACTCACGACGGTTGCTTCCCGGGCTAGCCGGAATCGCAGGCGGGCGGCTGGCTGACCGCGGCGGCTGGCGCACGTCGGATGCGTGCATCGGCGCCGGCCAACCGCCCGCTATCGTTGCGGGTGCGCGCGTGGTGTGGCACTGTGGCGCACGGCGAGTCCGCACCATGACGCCTGTTGAACTGGCCCTGGTCATTCCCTGCTACAACGAGGCGGCGCGCCTCGACCCGCCTGCGTTCGTGCAGTTCACGGCGACGCACCCCCTCGCACGGCTCGTGCTGGTTGACGATGGGAGTGACGATGGGACGGGAGAGATCCTCGAGCGCATGCACGCCGCGGCGCCGGCGGCGGTGACCGTCTTGCGGCACACGCCGCGTCGCGGGAAGGCTGAGGCGGTGCGCGCCGGCATGCTGGAAGGGCTCGCGCAGGGCGCGTCCCTCGTCGGCTTCCTCGATGCCGACCTCGCGACACCGCTCGCGCGCGATCGACGACTTCCTGGCCGTGCTGCGCGACCGGCCGCACATCGAGTTCGTCCTCGGCGCGCGGGTGATGCTGATGGGGCGCGACATCAAGCGCAAGGCATCGCGCCACTATCTGGGCCGGGTGTTCGCCACCGCGGTGTCGCACGCGCTCGACCTCCCGGTGTACGATACGCAGTGCGGCGCGAAGGTCCTGCGCGCGAACGCGGCGACGGCCACGTTGTTCGCCTCACCCTTCCGCAGTGCGTGGATCTTCGACGTCGAGCTGATCGCGCGCTACCTGCGTCTGCCGGTCGCGCCCGGCGAGCCGGCCCGCCGCGATCGGCTGTACGAGCTGGTTCTGCCGGCTTGGCACGATCGGCCCGGCTCGAAGCTGCGCTGGCACGACTTCGCGCGCGCGATGGTCGAACTCGTATACATTTGGCGCGAGCGCGTCACGTATCAACCCCCGACGGCACCGCGGTGGCCGCCGGTTCGACGCAGGATTCCGGAGCCGTCATGCCCGGGCGAAGCAGCTCGTAGCTACAGTCAGCCGGCCCCGACGACCTGAGGGCTGTCGGCAAACCAACCAGCCGCCCGCGATGCCGGCGGGCCCGGTAGGGTCGCCGAACAGCATCGCGGATCAACGGCTGGCCCCCGACGGCCTGAGGGGCCGTCGGGCAACCACCGGAGAGCACACGATGACCAACGAGAAGCAGCCACCCACCCACGTCTCACGCCGCGAGTTCGTGGGCACCGTGGCCACCACTGCGGCCGGACTCACCATCGTGCCGCGCCACGTGCTCGGTGCCGGGTTCCAGGCGCCCAGCGACACCGTGAACGTCGCCATCATCGGCTACATCCACGGCATGGGAACCTCGAACCTGCACAACGTGGCGAAGAGCGACAGGCTCGGCGCGTTGTGCGACCTCGACGAGAGCGAGGCCGCCAAGCAGAGGCTCATGAAGAGCGGGCTGCTGGAGAAGTTCCCGAAGGCGGTCCAGTACAAGGACTACCGGGTGATGCTCGAGAAGCAGAAGGACATCGATGCGGTGCTGATCGCGACGCCCGATCACACGCACGCGGTGATCGCGATGGCGGCGATGCAGCTCGGCAAGCACGTGTACTGCCAGAAGCCGCTGACCCGGACCATCAGCGAGGCCCGGGCGCTCACCGAAGCGGCGAAGAAGTACAAGGTCGTCACGCAGATGGGCAACCAGGGCCACTCGGAAGAAGGCCTGCGCCTGATGCAGGAGTGGCTCGACGCCGGTGCGATCGGCCCCGTTCGCGAGGTCCACTGCTGGACCAACCGGCCGATCTGGCCGCAGGGCATGCCCCGGCCGACCGACACGCAGGCGGCGCCCGACGGCCTGGACTGGGAGAACTGGATCGGCCCGGCGCCGATGCGTCCGTTCCACAAGACCTACCACCCCTTCGGCTGGCGCGCCTGGCAGGACTTCGGCGCCGGCGCCATGGGCGACATGGGCTGTCACGTCCTGGATGCGGCGTTCACGATTCTGAAGCTCGGCGCGCCCACGAGCGTCATCTCGACACTGGCTTACAACTTCCTGCCGCCGGCTCCCGGCGAGCGCGGATTCGGCAAGCGCGTCGAGTACAACGACAGCTATCCGCCCTCGGCGCTGATCCACCTGGCGTTCCCCGAGCGCGGCGACATGCCGCCGGTGAAGGTGCACTGGTACGACGGTGGTCTGCTGCCGGAACGGCCCGAGGACCTCGAGCCCGAGCGGAAGCTGCCCGAGTCGGGCACGATCTTCGTCGGCGACAAGGGCAAGATGTGGTGCGAGACCTACTCGGAGAGCCCGCGCCTCATTCCCGAGACGGCCATGCAAGCCTTCAAGCGTCCCGCTCGCAGCCTGCCGCGCGTGCCGGAGGGCCGGTCCGGACACGAGAAGAACTGGCTCGATGCGATCCGCCAGAAGGGGCAGGCGGTGTCGCACTTCGATTACGCGGGACCGTTCACCGAGGCGGTGCTGCTCGGCAACGTGGCGCTGCGTTTTCCGGGCCAGCGGCTGATGTGGGACGGGCCGGGCATGAAGGTGACCAACGTGCCGGAGGCGAACCAGTACGTCACGCACACCTACCGCCCTGGTTGGTCGCTGTAGCTTTCTGGCCGATGGCCCCTCAGGGCCATCGGCGGCCAGCCCTCGAGCCCGCAATGCTGTTCGGCAGGCCCGGCGGGCCTGCCGGCATGGCGGGCGGCTGGCGTGTGGTCGTGGCGTGAAACCGATGGCGCGCGCAGTCAGCTGAACCTGCGCCGGACAGCCGGCACTTGCGCGGCTGGACCTGGCTCGGCGCTGATAGCGGAGAACGTCGGGCAACCGGCCAGCCACGCGCGCTGCCGGCGGGCTCGCCGAGGGCGGCCGAACAGCAGTGCGAGTTCGAAGGCTGGCGCCGATGGCCTGAGAGGCCATCGGCGTAGCAAGCCAGGCTGCCAGGATGGCCCGAGGGGCTCATCGCGCCATAGAAGGCCAGGTTGAGAATGCCTCCGCTATTCGCCAATCCACAGAGAGTCCGCGTCCAGACGTGCCGCCGACCTCGTCGGCGGCCTTGGGATTGGGGGGCTCGCGTCAGACTGCAGGAGGTCTACGGCGCTTCTCGCACGAGGCGATGCACACCGTCTTCGAGGTGTACACCGTACACCCCGATGAACGATACGCGGCGCAGGCGGCGCAGGCGGCGTTCGATCTCACCGATCGCCTCGAGCGCGAGCTGAGCCGATTTCTGACCAACAGCGACATCACGCGGGTCAACCACCTGGCGGCGGGCGACAGTACACGCGTCAGCCCCTCGACGCTGGAGTGCCTCGTGATCGCGCGCCACATGTACGACCTCACGGGCGGGGCGTTCGACATCTCGATTGGCACGGGGCTGCCGGCGCTCGAGCTCGAGGCCGACGAGTGCGTGGTGCGCACGACGAAGGACGATGTGCGGGTGGACCTCGGCGGAATCGGCAAGGGCTACGCCGTGGACCTGATGGCGGAGCTGCTCGAGGAGTGGGGTCTCGCAGCTCGCGCTCGTCCACGGAGGCTTCAGCTCGGTCCTCGCGCTCGAGTCGCCCGGCGGCCACGACGGCTGGCCCCTCACCCTGAGCAATCCGGGCGCTCCCTCCCGGGTGCTCGCCCGCCTTTCGGTTCGACAAACCGCGCTCGGCGCCTCCGGCGTGCGCAAGGGCGACCACATCGTCGATCCGCGGACCGGCGAACCCGCCCGCGGGCGTTGCGGGGCCTGGGTGGCAGTGCCCCGGCCGCAGGCAGCGGGCGCCCAGGCGTCTGCCGATGGCCCGAGGATGGCGGCGGCCGCTGTCACCGATGCCCTGACGACCGCGTTCATGCTGCTGAACACCGACGAGATCGCGGTCATTTGCCAGGCCAGTCCCGGGCTCGAGGCCTGGGTGCTGCCGGAGTCCGCCACCGGTCACACCGGGGAGGGGGACCTTCTTCACTTCGGCGGTCCCGAACGACAGGCCGGGATCCAGTGACATCCGGTCCTGTCGCGGTCCGAGACCGCGCGGGTATACTTCGGCGGGCGGTGAGACAAGCCGACGCTCACTTCTGTTGACAGGAGTCACGGCCGCCTTCAGGCGGCCCCGTAGTCCGGCTGAAGCCGGACACTACGACTGATGGCGTTGAGGGCGCGTCGGCACACGGCCCAGCCCCGCATAGCGGCGCGGTACGGCTGGCCGCCGATCGCTGAGGGGCGCCAGGCTGAGACCCAGCCGCCCGCGCGCCGGCGAGCCCGCCGAGGGCGAGCCGATAGCGCGTGGGCTCGAGGGCTGGCCGCCGAGGGCGCTGAGGGAGCCATCGGCTAGAAGACGCCAGCCGCCCGCGCGCCGGCGAGCCCGCCGAGGGCGAGCCGAATAGCGCGTGGGCTCGAGGGCTGGCCGCCGATGGCGCTGAGGGGCGCCATCGGCCAGAAGACGCCAGCCGTTCGCGATGCCGGCTGGCCCGCCGAGGGCCAGCCGAATAGCATCGCGGACTCGAGGGCTGGCCGCCGAGGGCCCTGAGGGGGCCATCGGCCAGAATAAGCAGGGAGACGATCGATGGCTGGCGAGGACGATCAGGGCAAGAAACACCCGCGCGACGTGACCGACGGGCCGCCGAAGCTCGATCGGCGCGACGTGCTCATGGGGCTCTCCACCGTCCCGGCGCTGGGGCTCTTCGGCTATGCGTGGACCAAGCAGCGCCAGCACCAGCAGGCGAGAGTGGAGGCGGCGTCCGCGACGCCGGCCGCGGCGGCCGGCCTGCAGGAAATCAACGTCGCGATCCTCGGCGCCGGCGCGCAGGGCCAGGTGCTGGCCGAGGCGATGCTCCGCATCCCGGGCCTGCGCTTCCGCGCGGTCTGCGACATCTGGACGGAGTACAACCAGCGGCGGGTCGTCAACACGCTCAAGCGGTTCAAGCACGAAGTGAACGGCTACGACGACTACCGCGAGATGCTCGACAAGGAACAGGCGATCGACGCGGTCATCATCGCCACGCCCGACTTCTGGCACGCGCAGCACACGATCGACTGCCTCAAGGCCGGCAAGCACGTGCTACTGCGAGAAGGAGATGTCGAATACGCTCGAGGGCGCGCGCAGCATGGTGGCCGCCGCCCGGGAGACCGGCAAGCTGCTCCAGATCGGGCACCAGCGCCGCTCGAATCCACGCTACCTGCACTGTTATCAGAAGCTGCTGGGGGAAGCGAAGCTGCTCGGACGGATCGTGACCGTCAACGGTCAGTGGAACCGTGCGGTCTCGCCGGATCTCGGCGCTCCCGATCGCTACGCGATCCCGGAGGCGCGCCTGAAGCAGTACCGGCTTCAAGGACATGCCCCAGTTCCGCAACTGGCGCTGGTACAAGGGCCTCGGCGGCGGGCCGATCGTCGATCTCGGCTCGCACCAGATCGACATCTACAACTGGTTCCTCGGCGCGACGCCGTCGCACGTCATGGCGAGCGGCGGGCTCCTCTACCACGACGCCGAAGACCCACGAGTGGTACGACACGGTCATGGTCGTCTACGACTACGACACGCCGCTGGGCCCGGCGAAGGCCTACTACCAGACGCAGACGACCAACGGCAGCCAGGGCTACTTCGAAACCTTCATGGGCGACCAGGGCACGCTGCTCATCTCCGAGTCGGAGGTGAACTACGCCGGTCAGCTCTACCGGGATCCCAACGCGCCGGCCTGGGACGAATGGATTCAGAAGGGCTACGTGAGCGCCCCGAAGCCGCAGGAGGCGAAGGAGAAGAGCGACTCGGGCGCGATTGCCGACGTCCGCGAGTCCGTGGCACCCGACCAGCACACGGTGCCGGTTGCGTTGCGCGATCCCTATCACCAGCCGCACCTGCAGAATTTCTTCGACGCCGTGCGCGGCAAGGCGAAGCTCAATTGCCCGCCCGAGATCGGCTACGAGAGCGCGGTGAGCGTCCTCAAGGTCAACGAGGCGATCGAGGCGAAGTCCCGGCTGTCGTTCACGCCCGAGGACTTCAAAGTGTAGGAGGCCGGGTTACCCCGCCAGGACACGAACATGGACGACTTCAGGCTCTCCCGCTGGGCGATGATTGCGATCACGACGCTGCGGGTCTTCGTCGGGTGGCATTTCCTCTACGAGGGCGTCGCGAAACTGACCTCGCCGACCTGGTCGGCGGCGGGGTACCTGAAGCAGGCGCGCGGCCCGCTCGCCGAGCAGTTCAAGTGGCTGGCCACCCAGCCGCACCTGCTCGACAACGCCAATCTCATCACGATGTGGGGGCTGACGCTCGTCGGAGTGCTCCTGGTTCTCGGGCTGTTCACGCGGCTCGCCAGCCTTGCCGGGATCGGGTTCATCCTGATGTTCTACCTGTGCAACCCGCCGTTTGTCGGCTACTTCTACTCGATCCCCACCGAAGGCAGCTACCTCATCGTCAACAAGAACCTGGTGGAAGTGTGCGCCCTCCTCGTCATCCTCATGACCGGCAGCGGCCGCTTCGCCGGTTTGGATCGCCTGCTGCATCGCCTCTTCGTGCGGCGGCCGCGGCTCGCCACGGCGTGACCCCACGGGCCCGCCAAGGTGGCGCCGGGCTTCAGCCCGGCCAACGCGGGCCCGGGCAGGCCTAAAGGCCTGCGCCACATCACCAACACAAGTGAGCTCCGGCTCAAGGAACGGCGCACCCACCGGGTGTCGCCCCGCTCCCTCGCGCTCGGGAACATGTCGTAGACGCCCTACGTCCAAGGCCGTAGACTATCTACGGCTATGGCCAAGCGTCCCGACGACCGCCGGCTCGAGCTCCTCCAGGGCACGCTCGACATGCTGATCCTCCGGACCCTGCAGTGGGGGCCCCGGCACGGCCACGGCATTGGCCAGGCCATCCGCTCGCAGTCCGACGAGCTGCTCAAGGTCGAAACCGGTTCGCTCTACCCGGCGTTGCACCGCCTCGAGAAGCGCGGCTGGCTGAAGTCGGAGTGGGCGCTCAGTGAGGCCAACCAGCGGGCGAAGTACTACCGGCTGACCGCCGCGGGCAAGGCGCAACTCTCCCGCGAGCAGGACCGGTGGTCACAGCTCGTCCACGCGATCGGCCGCATCATGAATCCCGCGCCGGCTGGCGAGGAATAGTCGATGCGGCCCGGCGAGCGCGAATTCGACGACGAGATCCGCGGGCATCTGGCGCTGAGCGTGATGGAACGCATCGAGCGCGGCGAGCATCCCGACGCCGCGCGCCTGGCCGCGCTGCGTGAATTCGGCTATGTCGGACAGGCGCGCGACTCGATGCGGCGCGTCTGGTACAGCCATTGGTTCGACGCCGCCATGGCGCTGGGACAGGACGCACGGATCGGCCTGCGCTCGCTCCGGCGCGCCAAGGGCCTGGCTGCCACCGTGGTGCTGACGCTCGCCCTCGGCATCGGCGCCAACGCCGCGATCTTCAGCGTCGTCCGGGGCGTGCTGCTGCGCCCGTTGGTCAATCGCGGCGAAGACCGCCTCGTCTACATCCGCCAGAGCGCTCCGGGCCTCGGCGCCGCGAACACGACGTTCTCGGTCCCGGAGATCGGCGATCTCCAGTCACGCGTCACCACCATCGGCGCCTTCGGCGACTTCTCGACGATCGAGTTCACGATGCTCGGCGTCGGCCAGCCTCGCGTGGTGAAGGCCGGTGTCGTCGGCGGCTCGTACTTCGAGGTGATGGGGCTGCGACCCGTGCTCGGCCGCCTGCTTCGCTCTGCTGACGATGGGCCGGATGCAGCCCCCGCGGTGGTCCTGACCCACCGCTTCTGGACGGCGACGCTCGACAGCGATCCGACGGTCGTCGGCAGGACGATCCGCCTGGCTGCGCGCGATGCCACGATCGTCGGCGTCCTCGAGCCGTCGGTACCCTATCCGGCCGACACCGAGATCATCGCGAACGTGGTGACGAGCCCGCATCACCTCGGGGCGACGATGGTCACGCATCGCACGCACCGCATGACGGAGCTGTTCGGCCGGCTGGCGCCCGGGGCGTCGCTCGAAGAGGCGCGCGGGGAACTGAAAGCGGCGCACGCAGCCATGATGCGCGAGCATCCGGACGCGTACGCGGCGGCCGCCGACGTCCGGCTGGACGTCACGCCGCTGCGGGATCAGATCGCGGCCCCGGCGCGAACCGTCCTGCTCCTGCTGCTCGCCGCCGCCGGCATCGTCTTCGTCATCGCCTGCTCGAACGTCGCCAACCTGATCCTGGCTCGTTCGGTTCGCCGCGAAAGCGAGCTGGCCGTGCGCGCCGCACTCGGCGCCAGTCGCGGTGCGCTTCGGCGAACGCTGCTCGCCGAGAGCCTGGTGCTCTGCGGGGCTGGCGCCGTACTGGGCCTGGTGCTGGCGCGTCCGCTCGTGGCGGTCGTGTCCCGCTTCGCTGCGCGCTTCTCGGTGCGCGCGCTCGAGGTCACCGTCGATGCCAGTCTCCTCTGGGTCGGCGCTGGCCTGGCGATCGCGGCCGCGGTACTGCTCGCGTATGTGCCGCGCCTGCCCTCGACTTACGGGCCGCCAGGCCGCGTTGTGACGATCGGGAGCGTCCGGTTCACGCCCGGCACCAACCGGCGTCTGCGGGCGTTTGCGATGGTGCAGATTGCGTGCACGTTCGTCCTGCTCGCCGGCGCGGGCACGCTCCTCGCCACGCTCCTTGCCCTGCAAACGGCGCATACCGGCTACGACATGCGGCAGGTGGTCGCGCTCGATGTTCCCACACCCGCGCCCGGGATCTGGGGCGCAGAAGTCGTGGACTTCTTTCAGGAAGCGACGCGGCGGGTCAGCGAGCTGCCGGGAGTGGAACGCGTGGCGGCCGGGAACTTCGTCCCCTGGCGCGACGCCGGTACCATCCCGCGCTTCCCGTTCACCGTCGAGGGCCATGCGGCCGCAGAGGGCGAAGAGCTCCCGCACGGGCGGTTACGAATCGTCGCGCCTGGTTTCTTCGCCGTGCTCGGCGTGCCTCTGCTCGCCGGCCGCGACTTCACCGACGACGATGCACGTGACAGCGAACTGGTCGTCATCGTGAGCCAGAGCGTTGCTCGCCGGCTGTTCCCGAGCGGCGACGCGGTCAACGGGAAGCTATGGTGGACCGATGCGCTGTTCGTCAAGCACCAGCGCCGCCGGATCGTCGGTGTCGTCGCGGATGTGGACGACGAGACCGTGGTGGGCGGGCCGGCGCTCACGATCTATCACCCCGTCCAGCAGATCGGGGTTGCCGGACGCCTGTTCGTCCATGCGTCGGGCGATCCGTACGCGGTCGTGCCGGCGGTGACGCGGACCATTCGCGAGATGTCTGAGGATCAGCCCGTGGAACGCGCCGCCACGCTCGAGGACGTCCGCGCGGAAGTCCTGGCGCCCGAGCGGCTGAACGCGTTCGTGCTCGCAGGATTCGCAGGCATCGCGCTGCTCATCGCGGTGGTCGGCGTCGCGGGCGTCCTCGCCTTCTCGGTCAGCGCGCGCACGCACGAGTTCGGCGTGCGACTGGCGGTCGGCTCGTCCCCGCGTCGGCTGCTGATGAAGGTGCTGGCCGAAGGTGTGCTGATGATGACGATCGGCATCGCGGCCGGTGCGGCGTGCGGATTCGCCGTCGTCCGCCTGGCGGCGACTTATCTCGAGGGCTTCCGGTCGCCCGGCGTGCTGCCGATGCTCGGTGCGGCCGCCGTCCTCGCCCTTGCCGCCGTTCTCGCCTCGCTGATCCCCGCCGCTCGAGCGTCGCGCGTGGATGTCTTGCAGGCGCTCAGATCGGAATAGCGAGTGCGCGCGATGACCAACGACCCGACCAGCGAATCGATTCCCCGTAAGCCGCTGCGGCTATGGCCTGGCGTGGTCGCGGCCGTGCTGCTGGTACTGGCGAGGTTCTTCGTTCCTCTGGTCGTGCCGGAATCCATGTTCGTCGGGTTGCTTGGCTACGCCCTGGGTACCATCGCGATTCTCGTCTGGTGGCTGCTCTTCAGCCGGGCGCCCTGGTCCGAGCGCCTGGGCGCCGTCGTCCTGACGATCGTCGCGCTGTTCGTCACGTCACGCCTCGTCCACGTGTCGATTGCCGGGGGCGCGATGGGATTCCTGCTCTACTTCTGGGCGGTTCCCATCCTCTGCGTCGCCCTGGTGGGCTGGGCTGCCGCCAGCCGTAGCCTGGGCAACGGGCCGAGGCGTGCGGCGCTGGTCGCGACCATCCTCATCGGATGCGGAGTGTGGACGCTCGTGCGGACCGATGGCACCACCAGTGACGTCATCGGTTCGGATTTCCACTGGCGATGGACGCCAACTCACGAGGAGCGGCTCCTGGCCCAATCGGGCGGCGAGCCGACGGTGCCATCACCGCCGGCACGAGCGGAGAGTGTCAAGGCTGACCCTCCGAAGCCGGAAACTCCCGAAGAACCGCCTGCGTCCAAAGCCGCCGACAAGCCTGCGGCGCGAGCGGCGGCTCCAGTCACCGAGCCGACCGAACCGGTTGCCCGGGCAGCGATGGATGCACCTGCCGAGTGGCCGGGCTTTCGCGGATCCGGGCGCGACAGCATCATCCGCGGCGTGCGGATCGACACCAACTGGTCTCAGTCGCCGCCGGTCGAGATGTGGCGCCGGCCGATCGGACCGGGCTGGTCGTCCTTCGCGGTTCGCGGCGACCTCCTCTACACGCAGGAGCAGCGGGGTGAGCACGAGGTCGTCGCGTGCTACAAGCTGAGCACCGGCGATCCGGTCTGGCAGCACCGCGACGCGGTCCGGTTCTGGGAGTCGAATGCCGGCGCGGGTCCGCGCGCGACGCCGACCCTCAGCCACGGTCGCGTCTACACGTTCGGCGCGACTGGAATCGTGAACGCGCTCGACGCTGCGACCGGCGCCCTCGTCTGGTCTCAAAACGCCGCGTCCGACACGGACAGGAAGGTTCCGATCTGGGGCTTCGCGAGCTCACCGCTGGTGATTGACGAGGTCGTGGTCGTCGCCGCGGCTGGGACACTCGTCGCCTACGACGTCACCACTGGGAAACAGCGCTGGTCCGGCCCCTCGTACGGCGGCAGCTACAGCTCGCCCCATCGCGCGGCGATCGACGGCGTCGTCCAGATCCTGCTGCTGGGCGGACCCGGCGCCATCAGTGTCGAGCCGGCAAGCGGCGCGGTCCTCTGGGAGCATGCGTGGTCACCCGGCGCCATCGTGCAGCCGGCCATGACCGCCGATGGCGACGTCCTCGTCAACGCAATCGCCAGCACCGGCGGGATCGGCACGCGGCGCCTTCATGTCAGCCATGGATCCGGCCGGTGGAACGTCGAGGAGCGCTGGACGTCGAACGGCCTGAAGCCGTACTTCAACGACTTCGTCGTGCACGAGGGCCATGCCTTCGGCTTCGACGGCAGCATCCTCTCGTGCATCGATCTCGGCGACGGCACGCGCAAGTGGAAGGGTGGACGCTTCGGCAACGGTCAGCTCGTCCTGCTGGCAGACCAGGACCTGCTGCTGGTGCTCTCGGAGGAAGGCGAGCTGGCGCTGGTCGGCGCGACGCCCGGCCAGTTCACCGAGCTGGCGCGGGTCCGGGTGCTGGACGACAAGACCTGGAACCACCCGGCGCTCGTCGGCGACGTCCTGCTGGTTCGCAACGGCGAGGAGATGGCGGCATTCCGCCTGCCGCGTGCGGGCCGCTGAGTCGACGTCGGGCGCTACGGCGCTGGCAGCACGCCCTTCGACTCGACGAGGCGTCGGGCAAGGTAGTTGACGACTCTGGCGTCGGTACGAAGCGCCGTCAGATAGGCGATCCGCAGGAGCTCCTCCTTCCGCGATCGAAGGTCATTGGTGATCTGATCGCGCACGCCGGGGGTCGAGAGATCCCGCTGCCCGGCCTGTTCATGGGCCACCACCAGCACGATCGTGTAGGCGCCGTTGCCGGAACTCGCCAGGTTCACCGTCCCCGGTTCCTTGTTCAGCACCGCATCGCGCAACACCGAAGGCGCCTGCTTGAGCCTGGACACCGGCACCAGCCCCATGTCTCCCCGGCGCGGCGCCGAGGCCGGATCTTCGGAGTAGCCGGCGGCGAGATCGCCGAACGACCCTCCGGCCTTCAGCCGTTCCATGATCATCCGTGCCTTGGCGGCCGCGGCCTCCGGCGTCGCCGCATCGTCACCGGTGCCGTTGGCCACCTGCGCCTCCCGCACCGGCGTGATCACGATCTGGGCGATGCGGTACGACTCCTCGGGGACGTTGAACCGCGCCCGGTTGGCGTCGTAGAACATCTTCACTTCCTGATCGACTACCGAGACCTTCGACCCCACTTCCTGCTGGATCACCTTCTGCCCGAGCAGCTCGCGCCGCAGCGCGTCACGCATGTCCGCGGCGGTCACGCTCCGTCGCGCCAGCTCCTGTTCAAAGGCCTCGTCGGAGAGGTTTCGCTTCGCGTTCGTGTAGGCCGTGTCGAGCTCGGTCTGCGGCACCTCGAGCTTCAGCGTCGCGGCCTTCGCCAGCAGCAGGTCCTGGACGATGAGGTCGTTGAGCAGATTCAGCTTGGCGGCGATGGTCTCCTCGTCGGAGAGTGTCTGGCCCGGATCGCGTGAGCGGCGATACGCCTTCTCGGTCTGCTCGCGCGTAATCTCGCGGCCGTCAACGGTGGCCCACACATTCGTGCCCACGGTTGCCGCCGGAGTGGAAGAAGCCGATCGACACGCGGGCGCCAGCCAGGCGGCCGCTACGACGCCGAGCAGCACGGATGGATGACGACGCGATCGAGGGGTCGTTGCCTTCGGATGAGCCATACGCGGGCAGCGTACTCTGTATTACCCGACCAGCGAAGCCGGGTCACTCCGGCGCCGCGACGACGGCTACCGGCCGGGTGCGGGTAAGGCCGGCCGGGCGCCGAGATCGAGCGCGACGATCGAGGTGCGATCCCGCACGTAGAGACGCGTGCCTGTCAGGGTGAGCGGCGTCCAGGCGATCTTCTCGAGCAGTGGCGTCTGCGCGAGCACCTCGAAGTTCTGCGGCGTCGCCCGGGCGAGAGCCAGCGTCCCGTCCTCGTCGAGCAGAATCAGCTTGCCGTCCGCGAAGAGCAGCTGCGCCTTCGCGAATCCGCGCCGTTGCCAGGCCACTTGACCCGTCTTCACGTTGACGGCGGTCATCAGCGCCGGTCCGTTGTAGGCGTCGGACATGTAGACGTGGTCGCCGACGCGAATCGCGCTGCCGAAGTGCAGCTGGAGACGCGGGTTCGCCCACAGCTCCCGAACGGTCGTCTTGCCGCCCGCCTGTTTCACCTCCAGCGCTCGACTGCCGCTGCCGTAGGCGGACGACACGAACAGGATGTTGCCGGGGCCCCAGACCGGCGTGCTGATGGCCAGCCCGTACGAGGTTGGATGCGGATGCCGCCAGAGCTCGGCGCCGTCGTCGGGGCTGAATCCGATCACTTCCTGCGCCAGGAGCGCGACCACCTGCGGCTGGCCGTCGACGGTGATCAGCATCGGCGACGAGTGGGCGTTGTCGAACGAGAGGTTCTGCCACGCGATCGCGCCATCCCGCTGCTTGAAAGCGATTGCGGCGCTGCCGGTCCCGCCGGTGATCCTCGACATCAGGCCGGCCCGCCCGCCGACCAGGACGATCAGCGTGTCTTTGTACGGCAGGGCGTGACAGGAGTAGCCGAAGCCGAGCCGCGTGCCGCCGAACTCCTTGTAGAGATCGTGCTGCCAGACGACGCGGCCGGTCTTCTTGTCGAGGGAGAGGATCTGTCCTGTGCCGCTCGCCATCACGATGCGGTCGCCGACCACCTGCGGCATGGCGTAGGGGCCAGGCGCGATGTTGTCGCCGCCGGCGTTGCGGAAGGGCGCGGGATACGTCGTCTCCCAAAGTGTTTTGCCAGAGCCGTCGTCGAGCGCGATCACGACGTCGTCGGTGCCGCGGCGGTAAGCGGTGTAGAGGATGCCGTTCTCCTGTGAGATGCCGGAGTAGCCGTCGCCGAGCTTCCGCGTCCAGAGCCGCGGCGGGCCGGCGGCGGGCCAATTGTCGGCGAGGCCGGTTGCGGTGCTGGTGAAATTCGCGTGCGGGCCGCCCCACGTGCGCCATGGCTCGGCCGGTGCTGCCGGCTTCGGCGGCCCGACCTTCGCGGCGGGCGCTGGCGTGGGTTTCCGGACCCTGGACGTGCCCTGTGGCGAGCCTGAGGCGGGCGATCGGGACGAGTCCGAGGCGGCGGAGACCGCCACGATTGTCAGCAGCGCGGTGGCAGTGATCGTGACGAAAGATCGGCGAATCAGCGTGATCGGCGAAAGCTGTGGATGCAGCATGGCGGTCGTCCCTCCGGGCGCCGCGAATCAACCTCGACCGATGATCTCCCCAATACCCAATTCATGTCCCGGTGCATTCTGTCGCATGCGGTGCCGTTGGCGGGCGCTCCAGCCGCTCAACCTGTTCCAGCCGCTCGATCCGCTCCAGCCTGCCGGTTCGCGAGGTAGCCCGCCAGGTGTTCCGTCACCTCGCGCGCATCGTCTTCGGCTCCATGGATGAAGCTGGACTTGCGGCGCCGCAGGACCGGCAGTCCCAGGGCATACAGCCCCGGCGCGTCCACCACTCCGCCGTCGTGCCGCAACTGGCCCTTGTGATCGATCACCGGCACGTGAAGCCAGCTGTAATCCGGGCGGAACCCGGTTGCCCAGATGATCGAGCGAATCTCACCGGTCGTGAGGTCGATGTCGAGGCGTGAAGAGGCCGGCGTGCGGGTCGGCTCGAACCGCTCGACCGGGCCGACGTCGGCGTCGCGCGCGTGGTCGCGCGCCCAGGTATCGAACGTGTCGAGCAGGCGATCCATCTTCAGGTCGGCCAGCGCGAACTGATTCCGGAGGCCCCCCGAGAACAGCGCTCGCCCGTCGCGCAGGGCCGCGAGACGCCCGACGATCTCGATGCCAGACCCGCCGAGCGCGTTGAGGTCGAGCGTCACGCGTTCCGGGGTGCCCACCAGCTGTGGCGACGGCAACTTCCTGGCACGGGTCAGATCGTCGATCTCGTCGTAGCGTTGATTCCAGACTCCGGACGCGTCCATCCACCACAGGATGTCCCGCCCGCGATAGGTCCTCGGCAGCCGCACGTGCTCGCCGACCGAAAGCGTCACCGGTCGCCCGGAGCGGCGGATTTCGTCCGCCAGTTGCACGCCGGTCGCTGACGCGCCGACGACGAGCACACCGCCGTCGGGCAGTTGGTCGGGGTTGCGGTAGTCGAGCGCCGTGACGCATTCGATGGAGCCCGGCACCGCCTGGCACAGGGCCGGCACACTGGGCAGGTTGCAGGCGCCGCTCGCCAGCACCACGCTGCGGCACCGCAGATCACCATTGGACGTGGCGACGTGGTAGCCGGCGTCGAGCGGCCTGACGGAGGTGACCGTCGTGTGAGTGCGGACGGGCGCTGCCGCCGCCGCGGCAAACCCCGACACGAACGCGATCACCTCGGGCATCGTCATGAAGCCGTCGGGATCGGCGCCGTCGTAACGATAGCCGGGGAGTTGGCTCTGCCAGTTCGGCGTCAGCAGCCGCAGCGAGTCCCAGCGCTGGCGGCGCCAGGACTCGGCGATCTCCCCGCGCTCGATCACCACGTGGTCGATCGAGCGCTCGCTGAGACAGTGGCTCGCCGCCAGTCCGGCGTGGCCGGCGCCGATGACGACGGTCGTGACGTGTTCGAGGCCACGGACCAGATCTGACACGATTGTTCGAGGCCACGGACCAGAGCCACGGACCAGATCTGACATGATCTGGCCACGGACCAGAGCCACGGACCGAGAGATCTGATGCGATCTGATGCGATCGGCTCTGCTCCGGTCGCCGGCGTGCTAGGCGACGACGACGGTCACGTTCGTCGGGTTGGTGATGGCGTCGTACACCGCCGAGCGCTTTTGAGACTGGGCGACGATGGCCTCGATCTCCTTCTTGGACGCATCGGCGTCGATGTTGAAGGTGACCTTGATGTCGCCGAAGCCGTTGCGCACGTCACTGTCGATGCCGAGAATGCCCTGGATGTCCATCGACCCTTCGAGCTTCGCTTGGACCGATCTCAGCTGGATCCCCCGATTCTGCGCGACTGCGGCCACGCCGGCCGTCAGGCAGCTCGCCAGGCCGACGAGCACGAACTCGACGGGCGTCGCGCCAAGATCCTCGGAGGCGAAGATTTCGGGGTGATCGGCTTCGAAGGAAAACTCCGTCTTGTGCTTCTGCTCCTCGCCGAGCCCGTGGAACCCCTGCACCTGCGTCTTGCTGTGCGTGCCGTTCTGCCATTTGCAGGATGCCCGCCACGTGAACTTGGCTGCCTGCGGCGCGCTCTTGAGCGCTTCCCGCGCAGCCAGCAATGCCCCGACGTTGACGCCGTTGTTGACGGTGGACTGAGTCATCGTTTTTGCCCCTCCGGACGTTTTATGATGGCGGGTCGCTCAGCGCGAACCCAAGATCATACAACGCAGCGCCGAAGGGGACCGAACAGACGCACGCTGCCGCCAACGGCAGGGTTATGATCGGCGCCATGGCCACGCCAGGGACGAAGGTCGGCGCCGGCTCGGTCGGCACGGTCGAGACGCAGTTCCTCGATCTGCCGAACCCGCTTGCGCTCGACTGCGGCCGGGAGCTGGCCGGGATCCGCGTCGCCTACGAGACCTACGGGACGCTGGCCCCGGCACGCGACAACGTCATCCTGGTCTGTCATGCGCTGAGCGGCGATGCGCACGCGGCCGGGTTCACGTCGGCGCCGGTCGCGGCGAGCACCAGGGACGGCTTTCGCGCCGAGGAGCGCGACGCGGGCAGCGGCCGTGGCCTGGGCTGGTGGGACGGGATGATCGGGCCGGGCAAGGCGTTCGACACCGATCGCTTCTTCGTCGTCAGCTCGAACCTTCTGGGCGGCTGCCGGGGCACGACCGGACCCTCGTCGGCCAACCCGGCCACGGGCCGGCCCTACGGCTCGGATTTTCCGGTCATCACGGTCGCGGACATGGTGCGGGTGGAGCGTGCGCTGCTGACCGAGCTCGGCATTGCGCGGCTGGCTGCCGTCGCCGGCGGCTCGCTGGGGGGGATGCAGGCGCTCGAGTGGGCGGTGCAGTTCGGCGACCAGGTGGACGCGATCATTCCGATCGCGAGCACGCATGCGCTCCACCCGCAGGGCGTTGCCTGGAATGCCATCGCCCGCAGTGCGATCACCGCGGATCCGGACTGGCAGGGCGGGCACTACTACGGCACCGGCCGTGCTCCGTCGGCGGGCATGGGTGTCGCGCGGATGGTGGGACACATCACCTACCTCTCCGCCGCGTCGCTCGACGACAAGTTCGGCAGGCGCCTGCAGTTCGCGGACGACATCCGCTACCGGCTCACGGAGCCCGAGTTCGAGGTCGAGAACTACCTGCGCTATCAGGCGGACAGCTTCGTCAAGCGTTTCGACGCCAACACCTATCTCTACACGTCCCGCGCGCTCACCTACTTCGATCTTGCCCGGCAGTATGGCGGCGGGCGCCTCGTGCACGCGCTCCGCAACGTGTCGGCGCGAACGCTGCTCATCGCGTTCAGCTCGGACTGGCTGTATCCGCCGTCCGGCTCCGAGGAGCTTGCGTCGGCGCTCCGCGCCGGTGGCAAGGAGGTCGAGCTCCATGTCATCGAGGCTCCGTACGGCCATGACTGTTTCCTGTTGGAGGAGGCGCGCCAGACTCCTATGATCCAGCGATTCCTCGCATAGGGGACGGGAGCCCTTTCTCATCTTCGTGGGCCTTGTTGAGAATGGGCTCCCGTCCCCGGAGGTCCGGTTGATGGAAGAGTCGAGACCCTTTGGATTCGAGACCCGGCAGGTGCATGCCGGCCAGCGCCCCGACCCGAATACCGGGGCCCGCGCGGTACCAATCTACCAGACCACGAGTTACGTGTTCGAGGATCCGGAGTCGGCGGCGGCGTACTTCAACCTGCAGGAGTTCGGCAACACCTACTCGCGCATCATGAACCCGACGCTGGCCGTATTCGAGGAGCGGATGGCCAGCCTCGAAGGCGGCTGCGGCGCGGTCGCGTTCGCGAGCGGGATCGCCGCGCAGGCGGCGGCGCTCTTCACCCTCCTCTCGCCCGGGGATCACGTCGTGTCGTCGTCGGCGCTCTACGGAGGAACGGTCAATCAGCTCAAGCACGTCCTGCGCAAGATGTCCGTCGAGCTGACGTGGGTCGATCCCGACGATCCCGACGCGTGGAAAGCGGCGGTCAGGGCCAACACCAAGGCCTTCTACGGCGAGACCATCGGCAACCCCGGCGGCAACGTCCTCGACATCGAAGCGGTTGCCGCGCTCGCGCATGCCCACGACCTGCCGTTGATCGTCGACAACACGTTCGCGACCCCGTATCTCTGCCGCCCGATCGAGTGGGGCGCCGACATCGTCATCCACTCGGCAACGAAGTTCATCGGCGGCCACGGCACGAGCATCGGCGGCGTGGTCGTGGAGTCCGGACAGTTCAACTGGTCGAACGGGCGCTTCCCGGTCGTCGCCGATCCGTCGCCGGCGTATCACGGCCTGCAGTTCCACGAGACCTTCGGGACCTACGGCTATCTGATGAAGCTGCGTGCCGAGACCCTGCGCGATCTCGGCGCGTGCATGAGCCCGTTCAACGCCTTTCTGTTCCTCCAGGGGCTCGAGACCCTCTCGCTGCGGATGGCGCGTCACGTCGAGAATGCCGCGGCCGTGGCGAACTTTCTCGAGTCGCATCCGCTCGCCTCGAACGTGACCTATCCGGGCCTCGCTGCGAGCCGTTACCGTCCATTGGTCGAGAAATATCTGCCGCGTGGCGCCGGTGCGGTGTTCTCCTTCGACTGCGAGGGAGGCCGCGCCGCCGGCCAGGATTTCATCCGCGGCGTGACGCTCTGGTCGCACCTCGCGAACGTCGGCGATGCGAAGAGCCTCATCATCCACCCGGCCAGCACGACCCATCGTCAACTCGACGACCAGGAGCTCCGCGCCGCCGGCGTCGGGCCGGGGACCATCCGGCTCTCGGTCGGACTCGAAGCGATCGACGACCTGATCTGGGACCTCGAACAGGGCTTCGCGAGGGTTCGCGAGACATCGGCGGCGGAGGCGTCCGCTCGATGACCGCGTTCGACCTGAGCCGCTACCAGGATCCGCTGACGATTCAGCGCGTGCTGCACACCGCGAAGACGGTCGCGATCGTCGGGCTGTCGCGAAACCACCTGCGCGCGAGCTATTTCGTCGGGTTCTATCTCAGACGGCATGGCTACCGCGTCATCCCGGTCAACCCGCGGGAGCCGGAGGTCCTGGGGGAGAAGAGCTTCGGCACTCTGGGCGACGTGCCCGTGCCGGTGGACATCGTGAACGTGTTCCGGGCGCCCGACGCCCTGCCCGCCATCGCCAGAGAGGCCGTCGCCATCGGCGCCGCCAACCTGTGGTGTCAGTTCTCGGTGATCAACGAGGAAGGCGCGCGCATCGCGGAATCGGGCGGTCTCTCGGTCGTCATGGATCGCTGCATCAAGGTCGAGCACGCACGCTACGTCGGTCGCATGCACTGGCTCGGCTTCAACACCCAGCGCATCACCTCGGTGCGCGGCGGTCTTCAGTAGTCGCACTGCCGGTGGTGGGGGACGACGCTCGACGCGCGCCCCGGCGCGGCGGGCGGTCCTCTGATACCATCAGCGAACCCCAAGGAACTGCGAGCGGAGCATGAACACCAATCCCCAGCAGCAGCCGATCGCTGCGCGGGCGCCGTCGCCGGATGCCGGACTGCTGTTCGAGTCGAGCCCCGTTCAGGTGGACGTGAGCGGGCTCTCGCATACAGGCAAGGTGCGGCCCCGCAACGAAGACCACTTCCTGATCGCGCGGACCGGCTGCTACCTCGAGACCGTGCTCACCAGCCTGCCGCCGGGAGAGGTCCCGCAGCGTCGAGACGACGCGGGCTACACGCTGATCGTGGCCGATGGCATGGGCGGTCACGCCGCCGGCGAGCTCGCGAGCCGAATGGCCATCCGGGAGCTGGTGAAGATCGGCCTCAGCCTGCCCGAGTGGATCGTCCGGATCGAGGAGAGCACGAGCGCGAAAGCGGTGCAGCGCTCGCGGCGGCGGGTTAAGGACGTCAACAAGCTGCTGATCGAACATGGCCGCCAGGACCCCAAGCTGCGCGGCATGGGCAGCACGCTGACCGCCGTGCGCAATCTCGAGCGCATCCTGCAGATCGTGCACGTGGGCGACTCGCGAGCCTACGTCCTCCGCGAGGGCACCCTCCATCGCCTGACCCGCGACCATACATACGTCCAGATGCTCGTGGACAGCGGTCAGCTGTCCAAGGCCGACGCCGCGAAGTCCACGGCGCGCCATGTGCTGACCAACGCCGTGGGCGGATTCAACGAGGACATCGAGGTCGATGTCGATCGGCTGGCGCTGGTGAACGGCGATCGCGTTCTCCTCTGCAGCGACGGGCTCACCGATCTCGTGGACGACGAGACCATCCGCGGCGTACTGCTCGAGCGAACGAGCTCGAAAGACGCCTGTCAGGCCCTGATCGACCTGGCGCTCGAGGGCGGCGGCAAGGACAACATCACGGCCGTCGTCGCGAAGTACAGCTGGGCCGAGGGAACCTGAGACAGCGCCGCTAGACGCCGGGGCGTGTCGCCACGAACACTTCGTGCGAGCCGGGTTCGAGCTCGGAATGCTCGAACGGGATCACACGGGCCTCGAATCCCCCCGCGATGAGCAGCCGCAGCCAGTCCTCGCGTGAGAACAGGCCTTCGGTGTGGCGATCGTGCTCGACGCGCACCGTCCCGTCCGGCGTCCGCAGCAGGCAGGCGTATTCGACGGCGTACGTAGTGTCGGACGGGTCGGGGTCCCAGGTCCATTCGAGATAGCGAAGGCCGTGCGCCCGGTCGTCCACGCCGCCGTGTTCCGTCCCCGGCCGGAAGGTCTCGCGGACGAAATCGGGGGCGAAGAGGGCCGCGCCGCCAGGGCGGCAGTGGACGAACGCCGTCTCGATGGCGCGCCCGAGATCCTCGGCGGTCGTCATGTAGCACACGGCGTCGTGGACGAAGACCGCATCGAACTGCCGTCCCAGCCGGACCGTCCGCATGTCGCCCGCGACGTGTTCGCAGTCGGGATTGAGCGCCATGCTCACCCGTCGCATCCCGTCGGAGGGTTCCACGAGCACCATCGCGAAACGCGCCTTGAGATGCGAGGCATTGTTGCCGCCGCCGCTGCCGAGCTCGAGGACGGTGACGGGTGGGGGATCGCAGGCGCGTGCCAGGACGTCCCCAAAGAACGCCGCCTCCTCCGCATATTCGTCGGGTGGCGACAGCAACGGCCACCACGCCGCCAGTTCCTCGTACATCTTCATCACGTCGTTCCACCTCGGTGTCGCGGCCAAGACACGCGGCCGACTGGCCAGGTCCGGCTGAAGCCGGACACTACGTCAGCTGGCGCCGCGCGCTCGCAGCGCGCGACGCGGGCCTGTTCGGGCAACCCTGGGCGGGCTGCCCGGCGCACAAGTACGTAGTGTCCGGCTTCAGCCGGACCGTCGGGCGTGCGCTGGTTTCTCGACGATGTATCTTGTTGCCGGCATGGCCCCGTTCTCCCGCACCCGCTATGCGTGGCTCGTCGTCGCGCTGCTGGTGCCCGTCGCGCTGCTGAACTACCTCGATCGCCAGATGCTGGCGTCGATGAAGTTCTCGGTGATGCAGGACATTCCCGATATCGGCCTCGAAGCGAAATGGGGCACGATCCTCGCCCTCTTCAAGTGGGTCTACGCCCTGCTCAGCCCGGTCGGCGGATATCTGGCCGACCGGTACAGCCGACGCCACGTCATCGCGGGCAGTCTGCTCGTCTGGTCGATGGTGACATGGACGACCGGCCATGTGACCAGCTACGAGCAGCTGCTCGCCACGCGGGCGGTCATGGGCATCAGCGAAGCCTTCTACATTCCGGCCGCCCTGGCGCTGATTGCCGATTTCCACACCGGCGGCACGCGGTCCCGCGCGATCGGCCTGCACCAGATGGGCATCTACGTCGGCGTCATCGTCGGCGGATTCGGTGGCTACGCGGCCGACCATCCCGACCTGGGCTGGCGGTGGGCATTCGAGCTCTGCGGCCTGATCGGCATCGTCTATGCGGTGCCACTGTTCATCCTGCTGCGGAATCCGCCGAGGGCCGACCTCGCCGGCCGCGAGCAGCGGACGACGCCGGGCGGGGCGCTGCGCGAGCTGCTGGGGAACGCATCGTTCGTGCTGCTCGTGCTCTACTTCACGCTCCCCGCGCTCGCGGGCTGGGTGGTTCGCGACTGGATGCCCGCGATCCTCAAGGCGGAGTTCGGCATCGGTCAGGGCCTCGCGGGTGTCTCGGCGACGTTCTACTGGCAGGCGGCCGCCATCGTCGGCGCGCTGACCGGCGGGTGGCTGGCGGACCGTTGGATGCGCCGATCGGATCGTGGCCGCATCTACGTGAGCGCCCTCGGCATGTCGCTCATCGTCCCCGCGATGTTCGGCGTGGGCTATGCGCCGAGCACCGGCCTGCTCTGGGTCGCGGTCGCCTTCCTCGTGCTCTTCGGGCTCGGGTGGGGCTTCTTCGACTCCAACAACATGCCTATCCTCTGCCAGATTGCCCGCCCCGAGCTGCGCGCCACGGGCTACGGGATCATGAACCTCGTGAGCATCAGCTGCGGCGGCTTCGCCGACTGGGGCTTCGGTCTCCTGCGCGATCGGCACGTGCCGCTCTTCGGCATCTTCGGCATCTTCGCGAGCGTCGCGATCGTGTCCATCGTCCTGGTCCTGCTGATCAGGCCTCGGTACGTGGAAGCGGGTCCGGCGCCGATCGGCCACTGAAGAAGTGCGTCGGCTTCCTGATACTGGAAGCCGAGCCGGCGCGCAAAGACCGGATCCTGCGGCCCCGCGCCGACGTAGATGCAGCGTGAGGGGTCGAGCCGGTGGCGCCGGATCAGGACCGGCGCCGAGCCCCGGCAGCGGCTTGCGACACCAGCAGACCGGCGGTCCGCCGCCATGGGGGCAGTACTCGACGGGAACCTCGAACCCGAGCGCCTTCCGCATGCGGTCGAAGCCGGCCTCGATTTCGTCCCGGCCGACCATGTCTTCGGTAATCTCCGGCTGCCACGAGAGACCGAACACCAGCCAGCCGTGGCGCTGATAGTGTCGAAGCACCTCTCCCCGGGCCCTCATCGTGGCGTCGGTCATCGCGCTGGCGGCCGCGGGTCCGGACTTCGGCGGGCGCAGCACGCCGTCGCACCACAGAATCAGGGCGCGGTTGGTGAAGGCGGGATCGTGCCCGCGAACGAACGGCAGGACGTCCACCGCGGAAAATCCCTCGGATAGCTCCGGCGGCTCCAATTCGCGGTGATAGCGAAACTGCACACCGGGACCGAACATCCCGGCGTCTCGCCGTCCGGCCTTACGGATCTCCTCCGGATCGAGCAGCCGCTCGTGGCGCGAGAGCATGCGCGCCACCGCGTTCACCTGCGCATCCTCGAGTGGCGTCGCGAGCCAGAGGCAGCGGACCGGAAGGCCGCAGGTCGATGCGGTCTGGACGACTGCCGCGCGAGCGGCGCGCGACACGTACGTGTTGTCGAGGACGATGCGTGTCGAGCCGGCCGCGACCGTTCGTTCGAGAGCGGGCAGCAGCGCACGCAACGATCCGCCGGCCTCGTCGCGATTGAGCCGCGTGTAGCCCTGGTCGACCATCGTCCGGGCCAGGGTGCTCTTGCCGGCTGCGGGGAGTCCCATGATGAGCAGCACCTCGCCGTTCGACTGAATCGACGGTCGCGGGGCCGCCGGGACACCGCGCGCCCGGACGAGTCGCCCGGCGGCAAATCGTTCGTCCAGGCGTGCACGGTCCTCGTCGGACAGCACGACTGCGCGGGCACGCCCGATCGACATCGCGCTCTCGACGCGGGCCGGGCCGGGCAGGGGCACGATGAGGTCCGACAGATCGGCCAGCCAGGCGAGCACGATCTCGAAGGCGCTGGCGGTCCGGGCATTGGCCAGCGCCCGGAGGACGGGATCGGCGATGAGACGCTTGCCACGCCGGGGTCCTCCGAAGGGGCGGTAGGCCAGCACCGGGATGCGGTTCGTCAGGCAGTACGCGACCACGCCATTCAGGACGTTCGCGTCGTGCCACGGGCTCAGCTCGACTTGCACGGCCGCAATGTCGGTGAGCTGCCTGGCTTCCTCAATCTGGCCGACCTTGACGTTGCACAGTCCGACGCGATCGACGTAGCCGTCGCGCTTCAGCGCCGCCAGCGCGCGGACGCTGGTGGCGAGCGGCGTTCGAGGGTCTGCCGCGTGGAGTTGGTAGAGGTCGATGCGCTCGACGCCGAGCGCTCGCCGGCTCGCCTGGCAGGCCTCGACCAGATGGCGCGCCCGTCCGTTCGCCTGCCACGAGCCGTTCGCCCGTGTGAGTCCGCCCTTGGTGGCCACACGAATGCGCGACCGGTCCCCGTCCCACGAGTCGAGTGCCCGGGCGACGAGACGCTCGTTGTGTCCGGTCTCGCGCTCGTCGAGGCAATAGGCGTCCGCAGTGTCGAGGAGCGTCACGCCGGCGTCCAGGGCCGCGTGCAGGACGGCGATGCTGCGACGCTCGTCACGATCGGGGTCCGTGGACAGACGCATGCAACCCATGCCCACGAGCGGCGAGTGACCGGCCTCCCACATGCCACCGGCGAGTCTAGACCCGGAGCTCGCGTGGGGTGGCGCAGGCCTTCAGGCCTGCCCGGGCCCGCGTTGGCCGGGCTAAAGCCCGGCGCCACCTTGGCGGGCCCGTTGTCGCTACGAAACCCGGAGCTCGCCTGGGTTGGTGAAGTGGCGCAGGCCTTCAGGCCTGCCCGGCGACCGATGTTCGCCGTTTGTTCGTCGACACTCGAGCGCCGGCTCATCTATTCGATTGGATCGCCGATCCAATTTCCATGCGATTCGTCCCTGGGATGTTTTTGGGATGAATTTGTTAATGACGCACAAACAAGCCAGTTGCATTGACCACGTCGAGTTGGTACGTTCCGTGCGTTCAGCAAATCGTCCCCATCGCAAACGATCGCTCTGAGGGCTTCACCGAGGGAGGTACTCATGAGAATGCACCGAGAGCCGCGGGCGCGGCAGCGCTGCCATCCGCCCGTGGAAGAGTGTTCTACTGGCCCCAGCGCTCGTTTTGCTTGCCGCCGCGACGCTCGCCGCGCAGGCCACTACGGGCAGTCTGCGCGGTCACGTCCGCGACCAGCAGAGCGCGGTGACGCCAGGCGCCACGGTGACGGTCCGCAACGTGGACACCAACGTGGCCCGGACGGCGACCGCGGACGAGAACGGGCAGTTCCTCGTCACGAATCTCCCGGTCGGCGCCTACGAGCTGACGGTGGAGCTCGCCGGGTTCACGAAGTACGTGCGCTCGGGGCTGACCCTCGCGGTGAACCAGGATGCCGTGGTCGATGTGACGATGCAGACCGGCGCCGTCGCGGAGACGGTGATGGTGACCTCGGACGCGTCCATCCTCAATACGACGACGTCGGAGGTGGGAGTGCGCTTCGATACGAAGCGGATCGCCGAGCTCCCGGTGATCAACAGCCGCGACGTCTTCAGCCTGGCGCTCTCGGCGGCGGGCGTGAGCCAGCTCGCGAGCGGCCAGTCGGCGTTCGCCGCCGGCACCAACTTCGCGGTCAACGGCATGCGCGCCCGGTCGAACAACTTCATGATTGACGGGCAGGACAGCAACGATCCGAGCGTCACTGGCCGCCAGCAGCCGCTGAACAACACGGACATCATCCAGGAGCTGAGGCTCGTCACCAACCAGTTCACCGCCGAGTACGGGCGAGCGGCGGGTTCGGTGCTGAACGTGCTCACCAAGAGCGGCTCGAATGCCTTCCGTGGATCGGGCTTCGTGTTCCATCAGAACAACGAGCTGAACGCCCGGACGAATCTCGACAAGAACCGGGGGGTCGCGGAGGCGCCCTTCTTCCTCGAGACGCAGTACGGCGGCACGCTCGGCGGCCCGATCGTGCGCAACCGGGCCTTCTTCTTCGGCGGCTATCAGCGCTGGACGCAGCGCTTCACCGGGTCGGGGTTCACGCTCAACGGCGCGCCGACCGAAGCTGGTCGCGGCATTCTGCAGTCGGCGGTGGGCAGCCTGCCGCAGATCCAGGCCATGTTGAAGCATCTGCCGGCGGCTGACGCGCCGAGCGGGTCGTCGGCCTCCTTCACCCGCAATGGCCAGACCTATACGGTTCCGCTCGGCACGCTGACCGGGGCCTACGGCGGATTCCTGAACAACCATCAGCCGACCGGACGCGTGGACGTCGTGCTGTCGCCGAACAACACGATCTCGGCACGGTATCTCAACAACATCGCAGGATTCGATTGCGACCGGCCAGCAGGCGACGCCGCCCGGCCAGACCCTGCTCAACACGCAGAATCAGCACGCGACCAACGTCTGGTGGTCGAGCGTCCTGTCGCCCCGGATGACCAACGAGTTCCGGATCGCGCACCAGCATCTCGGCAACGACTCGAACCCGGTGGACCCGACGTCCCTGGAGATTCCGTCGATCGAGATCACCGAGCTCGGGCTCACCGCCTTCAACGCGGCCCAGAACCGCACCGCGCTCGGCCTTGCGGTCAACATCCCGCAATACCGGTTCAACGACACCTACCAGTTCCAGAACACGTTCTCCTACGTGCCGGGCAACCATGGCCTCAAGTTCGGCGTGGACGTGCGGGTCATCGACGTGAAGAGCTGGTTCGTCCCGACAGTTCGGGGGCTCCTGCGGTATCCGACGCTGCAGCGCTACGTGGACGACAACGCCGAAGCGGCGAACATCAACAAGCCGCTGCCGGGCGGTCAGGAGGTCAACTACTACAACTGGACGGACACGTTCATGTTCGCGCAGGACGAGTGGCGCGTGCACCCGAGCCTGACGCTGTCGATTGGCGTCAGGTACGAGCTGCCCGGCAACTCGATCGACAGCCTGGTCGATCTCAACCAGCAGATTCTCGCCGCCGCGGGGGGCGACCAGCGGTTCGCGCTGACGCCGGTCCCGGAACAGGACACGAACAACATCCAGCCGCGGGTCGGCTTCAACTGGAATCCGCAGACCAGCAGCGGCGGGATGTTCGGCTGGCTCACGGGCGGCGACAAGTTCGTCCTGCGCGGCGGCTATGCGCGGACGCACGACTACGCGTTCCTCAACCTCGCCCTCAACGTCGCCAGTTCGTTCCCCTTCGTGGCCGCGATCAACAACTCGAACCTGCCCAACGCCTTCGCGGTGCTGCCGACGTTCTCCTACTCGCCGACCACCAATCCGGACCTGTTGACGCGGACGGTCGTGGCCGACGACTTCCGATCGCCCGAGGCCAATCAGTACAGCGTCGAGATGCAGCGCGAGATGACGAGCGACACCGTGCTGCGCGTCGGCTACATCGGGACCCAGGGCCGCGGGCTGTTCCAGACGCTGGATGGGAACCCGCGGGTGCCCTACTGCGGCAACCCGTGCACCACCGGCCCGCGTGTCGATCCCACACGTGGGGTGATTCGCCTGCGCGCCAACGCCGCCGACTCGAGCTATCACTCGATGCAGGTCAGCCTCGACAAGCGTTTGAGCGGCGGGCTGAGCGCCGGCGCCCACTACACGTGGAGCAAGTTCATGGACTTCGCGTCGGATACCTTCAACGTCTCCGGCGGCGAGGTTGCGGTGGCGCAGGATTCGTTCGATCTCGGCAACGATCGCGGCATCTCGTCGTTCGACCGGACGCACCGCTTCTCGACCAACTTCGTCTGGGAGCTGCCGGTGGCCAGGGATCAGGCCGGCGTGATGGGCCGCCTGCTCGGCGGCTGGATGCTCAGCGGCGCGCTGACGTTCCAGAGCGGATCGCCCTTCACCGCGCTCAACGGCTCCGACCCGACCGGCGCCATCGCCGGCATCGACGGGCTGGTCGGCAACTCCGTCCGTCCGAACATCAACACCGATCTCGACATCTCGAACATGACCATCGAGGAGCTGCGCGAGGCCGGCGGCGGGGCGCTCTTCCGGACGCTCTGCGGCATGCCCAGCGCGACCTGCGCGGGTGAGCGCGTCGGCAACGTCGGGCGAAACACGCTGCGGACCGACGGGATCGGCAATCTCGACCTGGGGCTGATCAAGAACACGCGGATCGCGCAGCACACGCTGCAATTCCGGCTCGAGATGTACAACGCCACCAACACGCGGAACTTCGGCGTCCCCGAAGGCCGGGTGACGGCGGCCAACTTCCTGAACCAGTGGGGCACCAATGGCGGCTCGCGGACCATCTGGGGCGCGATCCGCTACACGTTCTAAGGCCGGAGCTCACTTGTGTTGGTGATGTGGCGCAGGCCTTTAGGCCTGCCCGGGCCCGCGTTGGCCGGGCTGAAGCCCGGCGCCACCTTGGCGGGCCCGTTTGTCAACACATGTGAACTCCGGGGCTAGAGCCCCTCTCACTCGATCGGCGGCTCCGGTGTGCGACGGCGCGGTGACCCCGCGCCGTTGCCGTTTTGGGTGGACGCGTCGCGCTGCGGAGATTCGTAGTGTCCGCCTTGGGCGGACTTTGGGTCCGGCTGAAGCCGGACACTACGGCAACAAGTCCAGTCGTGCCGGGGTACAATCCGGACTGAGCGCGACACCGGACGGCGTCGGCAGCTGTTGCGTCCCAGGTCCGAGGAGTCAGGTGTGAGCGAGCACGAGGAAGATTTCGCGGCGCTGTTCGAAGCGTCGATCAAGCCGCGGCGATTCGACCGCGGTCAGACCATCGCGGGCGTCGTCGTCGGCATCGGTCCGAAGGTGGCCTTCGTCAGCGTCGGCGGGAAGAGCGAGGCCCAGATCGACATCGAGGAGCTGAAGGACGCCGACGGCGACGTCGAGGTGTCGATCGGCGATCGCCTCGAAGCGGTGGTCGTCTCGACCAGCGGAGGCATCGTCCTCTCGCGCAAGGGCGTGCGCAATGCCGCGACGCAGCGCGAGCTGGAAGACGCGTTCCGGGCCGGGCTCGCGGTGGAAGGCAAGGTGGAGAGAGCGGTGAAGGGCGGTTACGAGGTACGCATCGCCCGCGAGCGCGCATTCTGCCCGCTTTCCCAGATCGACATCACGCGCACCGAGAACCCGGCGGTGCACGAAGGGCAGGTCTACGCGTTCCGCGTCATCGAGTACAAGGATGGCGGGAGAGACCTCGTCGTCTCGCGGCGCAAGCACCTCGAGGAAGAGCTGCGCGCGAAGGCCGCGGACCTGCGCCGATCGATCGTCCCCGGTGCGGTGCTGCCCGGTCGCGTCGCGTCCGTGCAGGACTTCGGGGCCTTCATCGACCTGGGCGGCGGCATCCAGGGCCTGCTCCACGTCTCCGAAATGAGCTGGTCGCGCGTCAGCAGCCCCAACGCGATCGTCGCGGTCGGCGACGAGCTCACCGTCAAGGTGCTGCGGGTGGATGACGCGACGCAGAAGATCTCGCTCGGCTTGAAGCAGCTGCAGGACAATCCGTGGGCCACCGCGGCCGGCAGGTACGAGGTGGGCCAGGTCTGCCCGGGCCGGATCACCCGTGTCGCCGAGTTCGGCGCCTTCGTGGAGCTCGAGCCCGGTGTCGAAGCGCTGGCGCACGCCTCGACGTTCCCGCCGACCGGCCGCACCGGCGGCTGGGCCAGGGCCGTGACGGTGGGCCAGACGGGCTCGTTCGAGATCCTGACCCTCGACACCGCGCAGAAACGCATCGGCGTCGCGCCGGTGGAAGAGGGGTCCTCGCGAGCGACGGGAGCCTCGTCCGCGCAGCAGCAAGAGCAGTCGGAGTTGCGCGAATATGCCGCGCGGACCGACGCTGCCGCGGGCGCATCGCTCGGTTCGCTGGCCGAGCACCTCCGGGGAGCCCTCGGCAAGCGTTGAACCGGCTGGCCCTCAGCGCCTCACACGCGCGCACCGGCGCGGCGGTACGACGTGGTCATGAACCGCCGCCACTGCCCGTCCTCACCTTTCACTGAGGCGGTCAGCGTGCGACGGTCGTCTCCCTCGAGCTCGATGACGTCGCGGTACTTGGACATCGTGCCGTCGCCAGACATGCTGGGACCCTCGGAATCGAGCGTCAGCACCCGGCCGTCCGTGTCGAGCTCGCCGTCGTACGGCCACATGTGCGTCATCATCGATCCGATCCACGTGCCGGTGAACCGGCCCGTGTCCGGATTGAAGCCGAGGGTCATCAGGCTCGTTGCCGGACCGCCGCCCGGCATCTCTCCCTGAGCTTCGGCCAGGACCCAGATCTCGCCCAGCGTTCGCACATGCTCGCTGCCCGTCACTTTGGTCGATTGGCCCGATGAAGTCGGGGCGTCGGTCTCGTACGTCCAGTCGCCCACGAGCCTCTGCAGCCATCGATGCTCACGGGTGGGCTGGACCTCCATGGGTGCTGCCTGCTCGCTGATCCTGGCCTCCGCCTTCTTGGGTTGGCTCATCACGTACCTCCTCGAACGATGCTCGATGCACAGACAGACTACCGAGAATCATCGGTTCGAAAAAGCACAGCGGTAGCGCCACGGCTCGATCGCGACCGGCGTGGTGTGGCTGCTTCTGCGCCAGGTGTTGCGGCTCATCGCCTTGGCGTGTTGATCGTCTCCCGCGGCTAGTGTTGCGAAGCCGCGCGCAGTCGATCGACGGCGTTGCTCAGGAATCGGCCGATCAGCGTCGCGCCGTTCTCGCCGTTGGTCATGACCACGGCGCCGAAGCGCTGTTCGATGGAGGCGACGGCGAACGCGTGGAAGCCGCGATTGTCGCCGCCGTGTTGAATGATCTCGCCCTTGTCCGTGTGAACGAGCTGCCATCCAAGGCCGCGGGCACCCCACGCGTTCGGCTCCTTCACGTGCGGGCGACACATCTCCTTCAGGCTCGCCGCGGTCAGGCGGAACGCGTCGGGCGGCCTGGGCGCGATCACCTCGAGCAGGAACTTGGCGTATTCGGTCGGCGTGGACTCGAGATCGCCAGCCGCGGCATAGCGCGCGACGTCGGCGGCGGTTCGCTTCCGGTTGTCCTCCGGCCGTCCTTTGACGTCGTGCGGCCGCGCAGCGCGGGCCGCGAACATGTCGTTCCAGATATAACCGCTCGTCGTCATACCGAACGGCTCGAGCAGGTTCGCCTTCATGAACGACTCGATCGGCTGTCCGGTGACGTGGCTGACGAGCGCCTGCAGCCACGCGAAGCCCTCGCCCGAGTATTGATACTGCGTGCCCGGCGTGAAGTGGATGCGAAGCGGCTCCGAATCCGAGCGCCAGTTCTGGAAACCGGTCGAGTGCGAGAGCACGTGGCGCGCGGTGATCAGCTTCACGCGCGGATCGCCGTCGAGAAACGGCGGCCCGCCGTAGGTGACGAGCGGAGTGTCGAGCTCGAGCGCCTTCTTCTCGCACAGCTTCAGCACCACGTAGGCGAAGACCGGCTTGCTCATCGACGCCGCTTCAAAGATCGTCTCGGTGTCGACCGGCCGTTCTGTCGACGCGTCTTTCACGCCAAAGGCCCGTCGCCACGCGATGGCACCGTCGCGAATCAGCGCCAGCGAGACGCCGGGCACGAGCAGTTCGGTCATCAGCAGCGGAATCTGCGCCTCGAGGTGGGCGATGAGAGCTTGCCAGGCCGCGTCACCGGTCGGTTGCGCCGCGAGACTTCTGGCGGGGGAGAACAGCGCGGCGCCGAGCGCGGCATGCCCACTGCGAACGAGGAAGTCCCGTCGTGTGGTCGCGCGCATGGCGGATAGCGTAGTGCGTGATCGCGCGCAGCGTCCATAAGAGTGTGCTCCGAATACCGGCCGATCGGGCTCGTGCAACTTCGCAGCAGTCCATCCGCAGACTTGTCGATCTCTCCGTGCGAACCTGTCCAGCTCTCGTCCGTGGCTGAACTCGTCCGATCTTGTCCGTGGCTGAACCTGTCTGATCTTATCCGTGGCTCAGATCGTCGGCCAGGTGAGCGGTATGCCCTGCGCCTGGAGCTGCTTCTGGAACGCCTGGAGCAGCGCCGGTGTGGCACGTACGGCGCGGGGCGAGTGCTTTCGTGCGAGACAGAACGCGGCGAGCTCGCCGACGGCTTCGCCAATGTTCCATTCGACGGGATGCAGGCGATAGCACCCGTTGGTGATGTGGGTGGTCCCGATGTTCTTGCACGCGGGCAGCAGATTCTCCATCCGCTGGGGCAGAAGCGCACCGAGAGGAATCTGGAACGGCCGCGCGTCGAAGTCGATGTAGTTGTCGCCGCCGCTCGTGGGGTGCAGATCGATCGCATAGCTGCCGATGCCGACCGAGTCGGCGAACGGCTCGGATGCGGCAGCGTCCGGGCTCGAGACGCCGGCGAGCTTCATGCGCACGTCGGTGGCGACGTGCTGCTCGGTGACCGTGAACACGGCCTTGATGCGGCGGCTCTCGCGCACATAGGGATACTTGGCGAGCCCGTCGTCGGTTCCGACGATGTCGTGGCGGAGGCGGAGACCTTTCCACCCTGTGCCCCCATCCGGGCGCGGGCATTCGGTCTGCAGCCAGTACAGGAGTGACAGGCTGAGTTGTTTCGCCCGCGCGATATGGCGGCCGGCTTCCTCGGACGGGGACGTCCACCAGGTTGCCGAGCATGTAGTCGTTCTGCGGCCAGTTCACGAGGGTGATGTCGCCGGCGTAGGCGCCGGGCTCGAAGTTCGTCCGATCGATGATCCGGCGGTATCGGAACAGTCCGTCTCCCTTTGCGGGATCGAACCCCATGTTGAAGGGCTTCAACGTGCGGGGCTGCGAATACACCAGGTCGAGCAGCTTCCCGGGCCACGCGGGGACGAGTGCCGGCACGTGCGTCTTCCAGAAGTCGTATTCGGCTGGCTTGTCGATGACGTGGTCTTCACCCCCGAGGTAATCCATGGCGAAGCAGCACGTGAAGGCCTGCTGGTTGGCGGGCTGCGCCTCGGGGCGGGCGTGCGGCTCGAGGGTGACGCGTTGCGCCTCCGCGCCCGGTGACGTACTCGACGCCGGCCAGGGGCAGCACGTCGCCGAGCTCGGTGGCGTCCACGAAGAATGGCGCACGCAGCACGATCTCGTCGTCGCTGGCGCTGCTGCGCACCGTCACCGCGTCGACGCGGTCGGCGGTCGTTGCCGCCCGGACTGCGCGGTGCCGCAGCAGGATCTGAACCCGGCGAGCCGCGACGAAGGGCGCGAGAAGCTCTTCCAGTGCGGCCAGGCCGACGCGCGGTTCGTGGCACAAACGCGACACGGAGCCATTGCCGGGATTGAGGCGCGCGTTCGCGCGGGCTTCGGCCGTGAGCGGGAAGTTCCGCGCGTAATAGTCGCGGATCCGCTGGCGCAGGGATTGGTAACTCCGCGTGCCCCCCGCTTGCTCGATCCAGGCGTTCTCGTCGAGCGGGACGGCCTGCGAGGTGAGCTGCCCGCCAATCCAGTCGGTCTCCTCGGTCATCAGGACCTGCCAGCCGTTGCGCGCGGCCGCAAGGGCCGCTGCACAGCCGCCGAAGCCGCCGCCGATGATGACGAGGTCCGCGACGAGCTCGCGCGACCGGAAGCGCGCCGCGGATTGGACGGATGGCGCACGATCGCCGGTCCCGCCGGACGCCGGCAAGGCCAGCCGGCCGATCGGCGGGACGGCGGCTACCGACGCCAGGTGCCCGAGGAACGAGCGGCGATCGAGGGGAAGGAGCATGCGGCGTGCCCGTGCGCGCAGGTCGCCGGCGCGCATGGATTTTACAATCGGGACGGCAGTAGAATGAGGGCCGATTCCCAATCAGCCCCGATCTCGTGCCGCGGTGCGCGCGGAGGCCCGAGGTCTGAACGTCGATTGTCGGGACGGATTCTTTCGGAGGCACCGATGGCACTCACGCGTTCGTGCGTCGTTCTGCTGGCGATGATTCTGGCGGCGCCGGCTTCTGGTCTTGCGCAGTCCGAGCGCGGCAGCATCGCCGGAGTGGTCCAGGACTCGACCAAGGCCGTGGTGCCCGGCGTGGCGCTTGAAGGTGGTGAACACCGCCACCAATGCGACGACCACCGTGTTCTCGTCGGAGTCGGGCGCCTACAGCGCCGCGAACCTGCCGCCCGGCGTCTATCGCATCGAGGCCACGATCAGGGCTTCCAGTCGGCGCACGTCGACGGCATCCGGCGTCGCGGCCGGCGCCACCGCGCGCATCGACGTCACGATGAACGCCGGCGCGGTCACCGAGTCGGTCAACGTCGTGGCCGTCAACGCCGCGGTGCAGACCGAGGACGCCAAGATCACGACCAACGTCTCGAACGAGCTGATCGACAAGCTGCCGCTCGTCGTCGGCGGCGCGATGCGCAGCGTGTTCGACCTCGTGCAGACGATCCCGGAGGCGCAAGGGCAGCGGCGCCAACGTCGTGCCTCGGCGGCGGGCAGGGCGGAGCGTTCGGCGCGACGCTCGACGGCATCTCGGTGAACACCAACCGCAACGCCGAAGTCGTCGAGACCGCCTTCCTCACGCCCTCGGTCGAAGCGATCACCGAGTTCTCGGTCGAGACCAACGGCTTCAAGCCCGAGTTCGGCCAGGCGGGCGGCGGCGCCATCACCTTCGCCTCGAAGTCCGGCACCAACCAGTTCCACGGCTCGGTCTACGACTTCCTGCGCAACGACGCGCTCGACGAGAAGGGCTTCTTCGAGCAGCAGAAGGGCGATCTACCGCCAGAACAACTTCGGCGCCTCGTTCGGCGGGCCGGTGAAGATCCCGAACGTCTACAACGGGACCAACCGGACGTTCTTCTTCGTCGCCTACGAAGGCTTCATGAACGACCAGGCGTCGAACGCGCACGACCCTGAGCGTGCCGACGCCCGAGATGTACAACGGCGACTTCTCCAACTGGGTCGACGCCAACGGGCGGATGATCGTCGTCTACGATCCGGCGACGACGCGGCCCAATCCGAACGGCACCGGCTTCATCCGCGATCCGTTCCCCGGCAACCGCATTCCGGCCAGCCGCTTCAGCACGGTCGCGCAGCAGTACCTCGCGCTGGCCCGCGGCGTGGTCGTCCCGAATCGCGAAGGGCTCGTCCCCGGCACGCAGGGCTACGTCATCAACAACTATCTGTCGCCCGGCGGGACGACGGTCGAGAAGACCAACAAGTTCAGCGTGAAGCTCGATCACACGCTGAGCGACCGGCATCGCCTGTCGTACCTGTTCAACCGGGCGACGAACCGGGTGAAGCCTGGCGACTCCGGGCCCGGCGGGCCTGCCGCTGCCCTTCAACACCTTCCAGTCCACGAGCTTCGACGGCGATCTGCACCGCGCGAGCTGGGACTGGATCGGCCAGCGCATGGTGAATCACTTCTCGTTCGGCGATGAACACGTTCGACAAGGACGCGTTCTCGCCCAACGTCGGCCAGGACTGGGCAGGACCGGGTCTGCATCCCCAACGCGGTCGACTGCAACGACAACTTCGGCACCCTCACCTTCACCGAGTTCGTCGCCGTGGGGAGGGCCGTCGAACAACGGCACCGAGCAGCCGCGGCTGGCGGTGAAGGACGACTTCACGCTCAGCCGCGGCTCGCACACCATCAAGACCGGCTTCACCTACGATCGCCAGCAGGCCAACGGCTTCGGCCAGCAGGACATCGGCGGCCGCGCCGGGCTTCTCGTTCCGGGGCACGTCGCATTCCTGCGGCGCGCGACGCTCGCGGCCGGCGGCGGCAACTCGTTCGCGTCGTTCCTGCTCGGCGTCGCCGATAGCGGCCGCACCGAGACCGTCCGCTACCTCCAGCAGGTCTATTCGTACTACTCGTTCTACGCCCAGGACGACTGGCGGCTGAACGACAAGCTGGTGCTCAACTACGGCGTGCGCTACGAGTTCACGCAGCCGCCCGTCGCCGGCGGCGATCAGTACTCCGATTTCTCGCCGACGACGCCCGAACCCGGCGGTCAACAACTATCCGGGCGCGCTCATCTTCGCCGGCGACGGCGCGGGCCGGACGGGCACCCGCAGCCTGGTGCCCGGCTACTACGGCGCCTGGGGCCCGCGCGTCAGCATGGCCTACAGCGCCAACGACAAGACGACCTTCCGCGGCGGCGTCGGCCGATCCTTCGGGCGCGTCACGGTCATCGCAGAGCAGCAGCCACTTCGCCGGCTTCATCGGCCAGTACGTGTTCGCGACGCCGGATTCGGGCGTCACGCCGGCGTTCTACCTCGATCAGGGCTGCCGGCCTATCCGCTGCCGCCGCGGATCGACCCGACCTTCTCGAACAACAACGCCGTGGACTGGTTCAACGGCCAGGCGGCCACACGGCCGGCGGTCTACGACAACTGGACGATCTCGATGCAGCGCGAGCTGCGGCGGGGACTGACGGTCGAGGTCGACTACAACGGCGTGTACGGCTCGGACCTGCAGGCCGACCTGATCAACCCCAACCAGGTGCCGATGTCGGTCGTGAACGATCTCGTCGCGCGCTACGGTCCCGATCGGCGCCCGCGACCTGCTGAACTCGCAGATCACGTCGGCGGCGGCGGTGAACGCCGGCATCCGCCGCCGTATCCGAACTTCACCAATCCGTCGGTGCAGACGTCGCGCACCGTCGCGCAGGCGCTGCGGCCCTACCCGCAGTATCAGCAGGTGAACGTCCAGACCGGCGGCGGCGACAAGACCGGGAAGTCGCACTACCACGCCGGCGTCGTGAAGGTGAACCAGCGGACAGGTCAGCTTCCTGCTGCAAGGCGAGCTACACGTACTCGCAGATCATGACCGACGCCGACAGCTTCAGCGGCAGCGGCGGATCGCTGGACGCGGCGCGTCCCGAGCTGGAGTGGTCGGTGGGCCGCTTCGACCAGACCCACAGCATCAAGGTGAACACCGTCTACGAGCTGCCGTTCGGCGAGGGACGCCGCTGGCTGCAGAGCGGCTGGGGCCAGCCACGTCCTCGGCGGCTGGCGCGTCGCGCTCATCCAGAACTACAGCAGCGGCGTTCCCGCTCGGGGTGACGACCAATGCGCCGCTCAACATCTTCAATCTCACCAACCGCCCGAACGTCACCGGTGCCAGGACTGGCGGGCGCCGCTGGCAGGCGACGAGTTCGATCCGGCCGTCGATCGCTTCCTCGAACCGGGCGGCGTTCGTCCAGCCGGTCGGGGCAGCTCGGCAACGCGCCGCGCACGCAACGGCGACGTCCGCCGCTTCTGGAACCTCACCGAGAACATCAGCGTGGCCAAGTCGTTCGCGCTGACGCAGACGGTGCGACATCGACTTCCGCATCGAAGCGTTCAATCTGTTCAACCGCGTCGTGTGGGGCGCGCCGAACACCGATTTCAGCAGCAACGGCTTCGGCCTGATCACGAGCCAGGGCGAACACCCCGCGGCAGCTGCAGCTCGGGCTGAAGCTGTACCTGGTGACGGCGGGTAAGGTCCGGCTGAAGCCGGACACTACGTACGCGTGCAAGACAACTGGCAACGTAGTGTCCGGCTTTTTAGCCGGACCAACCAAGACAACGTAGTGTCCGGCTTCAGCCGGACCATGAATGACAACTTAACGTCCGGCTTCAGCCGGACCCCGATCGGTCTATGACCCTGCGGATCAAGCGTCTGACCCCTTCGGCGACACTGCCGGCCTACGCGCACGATGGCGATGCCGGTCTCGACCTGTTCGCCGCGGTCGACCTGACCATCGACCCCGCCGAGTGGCGATCGGTCCCGACCGGCGTCGCAATCGAACTGCCCGAGGGCACCGAGGGCCAGGTGCGTCCGCGAAGCGGGCTGGCCCGCGATCATGGCGTGACCGTGCTCAACGCGCCCGGCACGATCGACGAAGGCTATCGCGGAGAGCTGGCCGTGCTGCTCGTCAACCACGGGCGACAGCCTTTTCACGTCACCCGCGGCTCACGCATCGCTCAGCTCGTCGTCCAGCGCCGCGTGTCGGTCGTCGTCGCGGACGTCGAGACACTGTCGGACACCCCGCGCGGGGCCGGCGGGTTCGGTTCGACCGGACGTTAGCGGAGTCAGGTGACACGGGCCCGCCAAGGTGGCGCGGGCTTCAGCCCGGCCACGCGGGCCTCGGGCAGGCCTGAAGGCCTGCGCCACATCACCAACACAGAGTCCGGCTTCAGCCGGACCAGGCAACCGCTGCCACCCCCGATCCCACTGCCGGCCGAACCTGGAACGGAGCGACTATGATGGCGCTCGTTGCAAGGAGGCGCCATGTTCCGCCGACTCCCGTCCTGGGCGGCCGTCGTCATCGGGGCCGCGGTCTTTGTGGCCGCTCAGCCGTCCCCGGTTCTTTCCGCCCGCGAGTCCGGTCCTGGGCAGGACGACAAGGCTGACGCAAAGAAGCCCGAAGGGCTTTCGCTCAAGACAGCCGAGACGATCGCATTCACGACCGACGAGGTGACGTGGATGTCGCTGGACGTCTCGCCAGACGGCCGGACCATCGCCTTCGACCTGCTGGGTGACGTCTACACCATGCCGGTGACCGGCGGCGAGGCGACGCGGATCGTCGGCGGGCTCTCCTTCGAGTCGCAGCCGACCTGGTCGCCCGACGGGAAGACGCTCGCGTTCCTGAGCGATCGCAGCGGCGTCGAGAACCTGTGGATTGCCGACGCGGACGGCGCCAATCCACGCGCCGTGAGCAAGGATCAGAAGACCAACGATCGCCCGCAGATCATGGCCTCGCCGGCCTGGACGCCCGACGGCCAGTTCATCGTCGTCTCCAAGGCGCGGCCGCCGGATCCGGGCACGTTCTGGCTGTTCATGTACCACCGCGACGGCGGGACCGGCGTTCGCGTGGGCGCCGCGCCGCCTCCTCAGCCGGCTCCGGACGCACAGGGCCCGCCGCCGCCGCCTCCGCCCAATCGACTGGGCGCCGTCGTGTCGCCGGATGGACGCTTCATCTACTACGCGCAGCGCACGGGAGGCTTCACCTACAACGCGCGCTTCCCGCTCTGGCAGATCTACCGACACGATCGGGAGACCGGCGACGCGATGCAGGTGACCAACGCGCAGGGGAGCGCGATGCGTCCCGTCCTCTCTCCGGATGGGAGGCTCCTGGTCTACGCGACGCGCTTCAAGTCCGATACCGCGCTCCGGCTCCGCAACCTCGAGACCGGCGCCGAGCGGTGGCTCGCGTCCCAGGTGACGCGCGACGATCAGGAATCGCGTGCCTCGCGCGACACCATGCCGCGCTACGACTTCACGCCTGACGGGCGATCCCTGCTGGTTCCGGTGGGCGGCAAGCTGCAGCGCATCGACGTCGAGACGGGCGCGGCGACGCCGGTGCCGTTCAGCGCGCGAGTGCAGGCCGAGATCGCGCCACGCGTCTACACCCCGGTCCGCGTCGAGGACGGACCGAATGTGCGTGCGCGCCTGATCCGGTGGCCGGCCGTCTCCCCTGACGGAGCACGGGTCGTGTTCAGCGCGATGAACCGTCTGTACATGATGGAGCTGCCGGGCGGCGATCCGAAACCGTTGACGTCGGGCGCGACGGAAGGCGAGTTCATGCCCACCTGGTCGCCGGACGGCCGCTCGATCACCTACGTGACGTGGACGACGTCGGGAGGGCATATCAAGCGCGTGCCTGCGTCGGGAGGCGCGGGCGAGACGTTGACGAAGCACGAGGGCTATTACCTCGATCCCGTCTACACGCCTGACGGCTCGAAGCTGGTGTTCGTGGCTGGCGCAGCCTCGGATCAGCTGTATTCGATCCTGCGCGACACGCCGCCGCCCGATGACGAGGACGGATCGCCGGCGGAGATCGGCGGGGTCAATCCGCCGAACACGCTCGAGATCCGCTGGATGCCGGCGGCGGGCGGGGCATCCACCCTCGTCGCGTCGGCGCAGGGGGGTCGCGGCCTGCATTTCGCACGCAAGGATTCCAATCGTGTCTATTTCACGACCGGTCGCGGTCTGCAGACCATCACCATGGACGGGCTCGATCGGCGCACCCTCCTGCGCATCCAGGGCGTCGGTCCGGGGAACAATCCTCCGCCGGCCAGCGAGATTCGACTGTCGCCCGACGGCACGCGCGCGTTCGTGAGCCTGCAAGGCAAGCACTTCCTGGTGACCGTCCCCCGCACCGGCCGCGAGACGACCGAAGTCCGCATCACCGGCAAGGCCGACAACACGCCCGTGCCGGTCAAGCGCCTGTCGCTCGAAGGCGGCGACTACCTGGCGTGGATGGCCGACGGAAGCGCGGTCACCTGGGCGTGGGGCTCGCAGCTGTTCAGGCAGCCGCTCGACGCCCCGGAGCCACAGAAGACCGAGGTGATCGTCGAGGTCCCGCGTCGCAGACCACAAGGCTCGGTTCTCCTCACCGGCGCGCGCATCGTCACCATGAAAGGCGACGAGGTCATTCAGAACGGCGACGTGCTCGTCACCGACAACCGGATCGCCGCAGTGGGCCAGCGCGGATCGGTCCGGACGCCGGCGGGTGCCCGCACGATCAGCGTCGCCGGCAAGACCATCATCCCGGGCCTGGTCGATGCCCACTCGCACATGTGGGCGCCGCGAGGGCTCCACCAGACGCAGGTGTGGCAGTACTTCGCCAATCTCGCCTATGGCGTGACGACGACGAGGGATCCGCAGACCGCGACGCCGGATGTCTTCGCGTATGCGGACATGGTCGATGCGGGCATGCTGCCGGGCCCGCGCGTTTATGCAACAGGGCCGGGCGTGTTCGCCTCGTCGGGGATCGAGGATCGCGACGCGGCCTTCAAGTTCATCAAGCGCTACAAGGAGGCCTACCGCACCAACACGATCAAGCAGTACGTCGCCGGCGACCGGATCGTCCGCCAGTGGATCATCGAGGCGTGCCAGGAGTACGGCATCACGGCGACGATCGAGGGTTCGCTCGACATGAAGCTGAACCTGACGCAGATGGCCGACGGCTACTCCGGCCAGGAGCACACCTTCCCGATCACGCCGCTGTACCGGGACGTCGTCGAGTTCGTCGCCCGCTCGAAGACGTTCTACACGCCGACGATCCTCGTCGCCTACGGGGCGCCCTGGAGCGAGAACTACTGGTTCCAGACCGAGAACGTCGTCGGCGACGCCAAGCTGCGGCGATGGGTGCCGTGGGAGCTGCTCGACGGCATGGTGCGCCGCCGGGCGCAGTGGTTCCTGCCCGAGGAGTACGGCCACACC
This sequence comes from Vicinamibacterales bacterium, assembly GCA_963834365.1. Taxonomy (GTDB): domain Bacteria; phylum Acidobacteriota; class Vicinamibacteria; order Vicinamibacterales; family Vicinamibacteraceae; genus CAWJAP01. The sequence goes on from CAWIBS010000029.1 coordinate 58,954, forward strand.
CGCTTCGGCAAACAGGTCGCCGACATCGTCAAGGCAGGCGGGCGCGCGGCGCTCGGCAGCCACGGCCAGCTGCAGGGGCTCGGCGCGCACTGGGAGACGTGGAACCTCGGCTCGGGCGGACTCACACCGCACGAGACACTGCGAGTCGTGACGAGCTACGGCGCCGAGGCGATCGGCCTGCAGCAGGACATCGGCTCGCTGGAGCCTGGGCAAGCTCGCCGATCTCGTGGTGCTCGATCGCAATCCGCTCGAGAACATCCGGAACACGAACTCGATTCGCTATGTGATGAAGAACGGCGAGCTCTTCGAGGGTGACACGCTGTCCATGATCTGGCCCGCGCAGAAGCCACTGCCGAAGCCGTTCTGGTGGGAGACGGAGCCAAAGGGGCCGGCGCGGCCGACGGTGCAGCCGTAGCCCGTTTTCGTGCTCAATCCTTGTATGGATCGAACAGGTCCGCACCGGCCATGACGACGATGAGCGGACTGAGGGTGTGGAGCACCTCAATCGTGCCTTGCTGGGCCTCGAGGACGTCCGGCAACCTGCGGTAGACGTGCGGGCTCTCGTCGAGACCGCCACCCCGGAGGACGACGCCCTTCTCACGCACCCAGGCCTGCATCATCAGCGGCGACACCGCTCCGGGCCGAAGGACCTGTCCGGTGCGCCGATGCAGCTTCCCGGCCGCAGCCGACCGCGACATCACGCGCCCGGCGCCGTGTACGGTCGAGAACAGCGCCTGGCGCTGCCGTGTCGCGACCATGTCCGTCGGCTCCGGCGTACCCCGGACGATGACGGCCGCGTCGCCCATCGAGCCGCCGATGAACCCCTTCTGACCTTTGAACGCGGGTGTGGCGCCCTTGCGGACGACAACGAGGGGCTCCCCGTCGTGCTCTTCGCGCCACGCGAAGTTGTGGTGGTTGTGCACCAGTTCGCGCTCGCGGCCGCCCAGGAGCGAGACGACCTTCCGCGCCACCCACTCGCGTCCCGCATACGCGTACTCGCCCGCCAGGGTCATCAGCTGCCAGTAGGCGTCCCCCATCGGGCGGTCGAGCGGCAGCAGCACCTCGCGCTCGGGCGCCCGGGCTCCCCACTTGTGCCCCTGCGAGAGGGCGAGAAATCCCGACGCGATGGTGTGTCCGAGCCCGCGGCTGCCGAAGTGGACGCCAACCCAGATGGCGCCCGCTTCGTCGGCGAACACGTCCACGTAGTGATTGCCGCTGCCGACCGTTCCAAGCTGCGCCCGAGCCTTGCTGCGAAGGGCATCGCGTGCGTGCTGCGGGACCGCCTGCCAGGCGGCAGACTCGAACAGCGGATGGTGCACGGGCGCATCGTCCGAGCGGTTCTTGCGGCCGATTCCGAAGGAAATGACCTCCTGGATGGCGTCTGCCATCTCGTCCAGCCGATCGGCGAAGCCGGACGTGCCCTGCAGCGTGAGGTCGGTGCGAATCGCCGCGTTCCCGCAGGCGATGTCGAACCCGACGCCGACGACCGAGACCTGTCCGCGATACGCCGCGACGCCGCCGATGGGCATCACGTAGCCGACGTGACCGTCGGCCATCAGGGCCGCCCGCTCGGCGCGGCTCGCGACGTCGGCGAGCTGCGCGAGCGTCTGGGGATCGTGATGGCCGAACACGTGGACGTTCGCACCCATGGGTCGAGATTATCAGCGACGTGCCAGGCAGGCAGCATGTTGACGTAGTGTCCGGCTTCAGCCGGACCCCGTTCTCTTTAGGAGTGACGCGCCCTGCCGCCTGCCGGGATGCGGCGCCCGGCGTTAGCATGTCTCATGCGAAGATCCCGTTGGTCACGACGTGCAGTGCTGGTCGGGATGGGAGGCATGGCTGCCGTGGCCGCTGCTCCCCGCGCAAGCCGCGCGAGTCCTCAGCGCGCGCCGACAACTCCGGCCGGATCGCTCATCGACGTCGGCGGGATTCGCGTCGGCCACTTCACCGAGTCCCGCCGGCCGACCGGCTGCACCGCGATCCTGTTCGACGGACCGGTCACCGCCGGCGTGGACTACGACGGCTCGGCCCCCGGCGAGTCGCTCGGCGTGGCGCTGCAGCCGGTGAGCCCGCTCGATCACATCCACGGAATCCTGCTGACCGGCGGCGGACCGATGGCCCTCGGCGCCACGTCGGGCGTCGTGCGGTACCTCGAGGAGCGAAGTATCGGGTATGACTGGGGGGTGCCGAACGTCCGCGTGCCGATCGTGATCGGGGCGGTGATCGACGATCTCGCGATCGGTGACGGACGCATCCGTGTCGGGCCCGACGAGGCGTATCGGGCGTGCGCGGCGGCGGCCTCGACACCGGTTGCGGAAGGCAGCGTCGGCGCCGGTGCCGGGGCGACCGTCGGCAAGATGTTCGTGCGTCGGGGCATGCCCGGGATGAAGGGTGGCATCGGCTGTGCGTCGAGCCGGCTCGGCGAAGTGGTCGTCGCGGCGCTGGTCGTCGTCAACGCCGCGGGCGACGTCCTGGACTGGCGCACCGGCGGCATCGTCGCCGGCGCCCGCGCGGCGGACGGACGGGGCTTCGCGCGCAGCGTGGAGGTGCTCCGGAAGGATCTCGGCAGCCCGCCGGCGGCAGATGCCGCTCTCGCGGACGAGCCGCTTCGCGCCACGACGCTCGTCGTCGTCGCCACCAACGTCGCCCTGACGAAGGTGCACCTGACCAAGCTGGCCATGATGGCGAATACCGGCGCGGCTCGTGCCATCAATCCGTACCACACGCAAGGCGACGGCGATCAGGTGCTGACGGTGTCCACGGGACTGTCGAAGTCCTCGGTGTCGTTGACCGCGCTCGGCGCCATCGCCGCCGAGGTCGTGGCAGACGCCGTCGGCCGCGCAGTACGGACGGCCACAGGCGTTCCCGGCTGGCAGGCCGTCGGCGATTTATGACGTCCCGGGGCCGATGACTTGCGCACGGTGAGGGCGGCGCTCGGCAGCGCCATCTTCTTCGCCCTGGCGCCCGGTGTCATTGCCGGCGCGATTCCCTGGTGGATGACCGGGTGGCGGCTGCGTCCCGCCCCGCTGGCCTGGCTGCCGTTGCGCCTGGCCGGCGCCGCTGTCGCACTGGCCGGACTCGTCGTCCTGATCTCGGCGTTCTGGCGCTTTGCCGCCGAAGGCAGAGGCACGCCGGCGCCCGTGGCCCCGACCGAACGCCTCGTCATCGGTGGCTTCTATCGCTACGTGCGCAACCCGATGTATCTGGCGGTGCTCTCGCTCATCGTCGGCCAAGCCCTGGCGTTGTGGCAACTCGAGCTTCTGGTGTACGCCGCGGTCGTCTGTCTTGCTTTCGTGACATTCGTCGCGGTCTACGAGGAGCCATATCTGGCCCGTCGATTTGGCGCGGAGTATGCAGAGTATCGACGCCAGGTGCCGGGATGGTGGCCGCGGCGGCATCCGTGGCGGCCCGAGGATCCGGCGCGCTTCGCTGGCAGGTAGCTGCCAGTCGAGCGTTTCGTAGCGGAGCTTGAGCACGCTCGCGCCGGTGATCTCCGGTGTCCGGCTGAAGCCGGACACTACGTCAGGAAGTGTTCGGGCGAAACGTGTGCCGAGAGGGAGAGCGACATGAGACGACCAGTGCGGCGGCCCGCGATTGTGATTGTCTTGTTTACGCTGCTCGTCACGGGCGTGACATCGCAAACCCGCGTCACGCCCCCGAAGAACAAGTACACGCCCGAGCAGGACGTGAAGCTCGGGCAGGAGGCCGCGGCCGAAGTCCGCCGTGAGCTTCCGATCATCGAGCAGTCCGAGATCGACGCGTATCTGGACGGGCTGGGCCAACGGCTCGTGAATGCCGCGCCCGCCGAGTTCAAGCACCCCGCGTTCGAATACTCCTTCACGCCCGTGAACCTGAAGGACATCAACGCGTTTGCCCTGCCTGGCGGCCCGATGTTCGTCAATCGCGGCATGTTCAGCGCGGCGGAGTCCGAAGGCGAAGTCGTCGGCGTGATGGCGCACGAACTGAGTCACGTGCTGCTGCGGCATGGCACGGCGAACGCGACCAAAGCGCAGAATTTCCAGTTTGGCGCGCTGGCCGGCGCCATCGCTGGCGCGGTCATTGGCGGCGGTTGGGGCGAGGCCATCTCGCAGGGCTCGCAGCTCGGACTCGGGACGTGGCTGCTGAAGTACAGCCGCGAGTACGAGAAGCAGGCCGATCTGCTGGGCACACAGATCATGGCGCGCGCGGGCTATGACCCGCGCGATCTCGCGCGAATGTTCGAGACGATTCAGAAGGAGGGCCGGGGCGGCGCGCCGCCGCAGTGGCTCAGCAGCCATCCGGATCCCGGCAATCGCCGGAAGTACATCGAGGCCGAGGCGGCGCTGCTGCAGATCGGACCGAGGCCGGATGCCGGCGGGTTTGCCGAGGTGAAGAGCCAGTTCGCTTCTCTGCCCCCGGCGAAGTCGATGGCCGATCTCGCCCGCTCGGGCGGCGGAGGCGGCAGTGAGCCAGCGCCGACCGGCGTCATCGGCCAGCCGGTGCCGGCGCCTTCGACGCAGTACCGCACCGCTCGTGGTGGCGAGCTGTTCCAGGTCAACGTGCCGAGCAACTGGCAGGCCCTCAGCTCGAACAGCTCAGTGAAGTTCGTGCCTCAGAACGGATACGGCGAGATCCGCGGCGAACGGGCTCTCACGCACGGCGTCGAGCTGGGCGTCGCGCGGGCCTCGTCGCGCGACCTGCGCGAAGCGACGCAAACGCTGGTGGAGGCGTTCGTCCGCAGCAATGCCGAGCTGCAAGTCTCCGGCGACCAGCGCGCCGTGCGGCTGTCGAACCGCAGCGCCATCGGCACTCCGCTGGTGGGGCGCTCTGCCCTCGGGGGCCAGGAGCGCGTGGGTCTGTATACGACGCTGCTGGCGGACGGGAATCTCTTCTACTACATCACCGTCGTACCCAGCGAGGACGCGCAGACCTACGCTCAGGTCTTCGAGCGCGTCGGGCAATCGATCCGGTTGAACGATCGCTGAGCGCGCCCGGGGCCATGACGCATCGCGCCGCACGCTGCGAGAGGCCGTGTACAATGCGTCGCGCTCAGACTGCTGTCATGGCCTCCTTCGATCGACGCGCCCGGCCCGTCGCGCCGTCCGGCGTTCGACCCGTCGATGGCCTCGGCCGCCGACGGTTCCTGACGCTGGCCGGCCTGCTGGCGTCATTCGGCCAGCGTGTGGGTCTGGCGCAACCTGTCGCTGCGACGTTCGGCCTGCCGGAATTCCTGGATCTCTCGAGACGTCTCACCGGGCGGGCTGCGCTCGATCGTCAGACAGCGAAGACATATCTCGCGGCGTTCCTCGCGACGAGCGGCAACCAGGCGCGGCTGGTCGAGCTGTTGCAGCAGGGCTCGGCCATCACGCGAGTCACAGCGGGAGCTCGAACGCACGATCCTCGCCGCCTGGTACACGGGCGAGTATCAGCACGATGGCCGTCCGGCGCTGGCCACCCATTCGGGCGCGCTGATGTGGCAGGTGGTCGGCACCCCGGCACCCGGGACCTGTGCAGGCGAGACGGGATTCTGGTCGCGCCCACCCGGCCCGACCCGCGACTGACGTGGACCACACGGCCGACGTCGTCATTGTCGGGTCCGGGGTTGCAGGTGCGCTCGTCGCTGCCCGCCTCGCGGGCTCCGGGATCAAGGTCCTGATCCTCGAAGCAGGTCCACGCGTCTCACGCGACCAGGCGTTCGACCAGTTCACGCGTGCGCTCGTCAAGGTGCCCACGTCGCCTTATCCGAACGCCCCATACGCGCCTCACCCCGTCGAAGGACTCGAAGACACCTACTACGTGCAGAACGGCCCGGATGTATTCGGTGCCGCGTATCTCCGGCAGGTCGGCGGGACGACGTGGCACTGGCTCGGGACGACGTTGAGGATGGTGCCCGACGACTTCAGGCTGCGATCGCGCTTTGGCGTGGGAGTGGATTGGCCGATCAGCTACGACGACCTCGAGCCGTGGTATTGCGACGCGGAGCGGGCGCTCGGCGTCGCAGGGGATGGGGCCGCGGATCTCGGCGCGCACCGAAGCCAGCCATATCCGCTCCCGCCCATTCCCTCGAGCTACCTCGATACGCGCGTGGCGACCGCGCTGGCCTCTTCGGGCCTCGTGGTGGTGCCGACTCCGCAAGCACGCAACTCGACGCCGCACGACGATCGGCCGCCCTGCTGCGGCAGTGGGAGCTGCATTCCCATCTGCCCGATACAGGCGAAGTACGACGCCACCGTTCACGTCGGCCGGGCCGAGCGCGCCGGAGCCGAGCTGCTCGACCGAGCCGTCGTCCACCACGTGGAGATCGGTGCGGATCGGCGCGTATCGGGACTGCGCTTCAAACGACCCGATGGCAGTGAAGAGCGGGCGACGGGCAAGGTGTACGTGATCGCCGCCCATGGCATCGAGACACCCAAGCTGCTGCTGCAGTCGCGGAACGCGGCATGGCCGGCGGGTGTGGCCAACTCCAGCGATCAGGTCGGGCGTTGCCTGATGGATCACCCGAGTCAATTGAGCTGGGCGCTCGCCGGGGAGCCGCTGTGGCCTTTCCGAGGTCCCCTGTCGACCTCCGGCATCGAGGCGCCGCGCGCCGGAGACTGGCGCGCCGAACGTCCCTCGGTACCGGGTTCAGATCAGCAACCACGGGTGGAGCTGGCCAGCCGACACGCCGCAGTCCACGGTGCGCGCGCTGCTCGAGCGGGGTCTGCGGGGCGCCGATCTGGATCGCGCGCTCGCCGACCACAGCTCGCGGGAAATCACCGTGGTCTGCCTGCTCGAGCAGCTCCCGCACGCCGACAACCGCGTTCTCCCGGACTTCGACCGACGCGATGCGCTGGGGATCCCGCGGCCGCGGATCAGCTTTCGTGTGGACGACTACACGCGCCGCGGGCTTGCCGAAGCACGCAGGGTCCACGACCGGATCTTCGCGGCGCTGAAGTCAACTGACATCCATCACCGCGATGGGGCCGTCTCGTCCGGCCACGTCATGGGGACTTGCCGGATGGGCAGCGACCCGGCGCAGTCGGTCGTGGACGCCGACCTGCGCTCCCACGATCATCGCAACCTCTTTCTCCTCGGCAGCAGCGTATTCCCGACCGGGGGTGCGTCCAATCCGACGCTCACGATCGCCGCGCTCACACTTCGCGCGATCGAGCCAATTCGCCGGGCTCTCACCGCTTGAATAGAGAGGATTGCTGCTTCCTGAAGTGGGACGGGGCTTCAGCCCTGTCTTGCCGACAGCCCTGAAGGGCTGTCCTCCTGCCCTCTTCACCGGCGGGCGAGCTTGAGGCGCCTGGCCGGCGCGCCTGCCTCGAGGTCGATCCACTTGTCGGCCCAGTCGGCGATCGCATCGATCGCGGCGGCCAGGGCGCGGCCCCGCTTCGTCAACGCATATTCGACGCGGACGGGCGTCTCCGGGACCACGGTGCGCTCGACGATACGCTCGTGCTCGAGCTCGTGGAGGCGCTCGCTGAGCATGCGGTCGGTGATGTCCGGGATGGCCGTCCGCAGCGTCGCGAACCGGCAGCGCGGCGACTTCAACAGCACGAAAATGATCGCCCCGGTCCATCGGCGGCCGATGAGCTCGCTCGCCCGATGGAATCGGGCGCACAGCGCTGGTGTGTGCTGCGTCTCAGCGCATGCTCCGGTTACAGATTAGCGGCCGGCCGGCTTTTTCGCAAGCAACTACTTGACAGTCATAAAATTACTTTAGTATAGTTACTTGCGGAACGGCAGCCAAGGCGGCTGCCCTGGACAAGGAGATACGAGATGGACGCAGGATTGCTCGTCGCGCGGCTGGTGTTCGGGTTGCTGATGGCCGCTCACGGGACGCAGAAGCTGTTCGGGTGGTTCGGCGGGTACGGGCTTAGCGCCACCGCGGGTTCTTCGAGTCGATCGGTTTCCGCCCCGGCCGGTTGTTCGCGACGACGGCGGCGATCGGCTGAAGTGGCGAGCGGACTGCTCCTCGCGGTGGGGCTGTTCGGCCCGGTCGGTCCGGCGCTGATCGTGTCGGTGATGGTGGTGGCTGCCGTCGCGTGCACTCCGGAATGGGCTGTTCGCGCAAGTCAACGGCGTCGAAGTGCCGCTCCTGTACGGGGCCGCGGCCGCGGCGCTCGCGCTGACAGGACCGGGCAGCTATTCCATGGACGCGTGGCTCGGCCTCTCGTCCTTCTGGACGCCCGGCGGTCAGCTGGACGTCCTGGCGCTCGGCGCGATTGGCGGCTTCGTGAATCTGTTCGCGCGAACGCCGGTCCCGGCACCTGCTGCCGCGTGAACGGTGGCAGAACCGGAGAGTTTCACGGGCTACGGGCTACGGGCTGCAGGCGTCGACTCACGACCGAAGACCGAAGACCAAAGACCCGAAGACCAAAGACCAAAGACCAAAGACTCAGGAAACCACTCAGGGCGAACCGTCATGTCAGTACGACCGATCAAGGAAGTGAGCGGCCACACCGGCGATCGAGGGCGCCGGCGTCAAGCTGCAGCGGGCGTTCGGCTTCGGCAAGACCTCCGAGTTCGATCCGTTCCTGCTGCTCGACGATTTCCGGAACGACAACCCCGACGACTACCTCGCCGGGTTCCCGTGGCATCCGCACCGCGGCATCGAGACGATCACCTACGTGCTCGCCGGCAGCGTGGAGCACGGGGACAGCCTCGGCAATCGCGGCAGCCTCGGCGCCGGCGACGTGCAATGGATGACGGCCGGCAGCGGCATCCTCCACCAGGAGATGCCGCGTGGCGACGCGCACGGGCGCATGCACGGCTTTCAGCTCTGGGCGAACCTGCCGTCCTCGCTCAAGATGACCGCGCCACGCTATCAGGACATCGCCGCGCGCGACATTCCAGACGTGACCGAGGATGACGGCACCGCGTGCGCGTGGTCTGCGGCGAGTTCTGGGGGAAGCGCGGCCCCGTCGAGGGCGTGGCGGCCGATCCGCGGATATCTCGATGTGTCGGTCTCCCCGGGACGCCGCCGGCGCCTGGCCGTCGAATCGCACGCACCATGCCTTCGCTTATGTCTTCGCGGGTTCCGGCAACTTTCGCGACGCCTCGTCGCCCCAGGCCGTCCGGAACGAACTGGCGTCGGGGTCACGCGTAGGCCGAGCAGCGGCAATCGCTCACTCGTCCTGTTCGACCGCGGCGACGAAGTCGTGGTCCAGGCCGGCGACGAGGGGATCCGGTTCCTGCTGGTGTCGGGAAAGCCGATCGAGGAACCAGTGGCCTGGTATGGGCCCATCGTGATGAACACACAGGACCAGCTCCGCCAGGCGATCGCGGATCTCCACAACGGCACGTTCATCAGGGGTCAGGACGAGTAACGGATCAGGAGTTTTCCTGGCTCAAGGCCGACTCCTGAGCCTAAACCCGGAGCTCACTTGTGTTGGTTGATGTGGCGCAGGCCTTTAGGCCTGCCCGGGCCCGCGTTGGCCGGGCTGAAGCCCGGCGCCACCTTGGCGGGCCCGTTGTCAACACAAGTGAGCTCCGGGCTAAATCTCGCCCTTGCGCAACAGGTCCTTCAGGTAATCGGTGGATCGCACGGCGAGCGCCATGATCGTGAGCGTTGGATTCTGCCACGCGCTCGACGGGAAGCCGGAGCCGTCCATCACGAACAGGTTGGGCACGTCGTGCGTCTGGAGAAACGGATTGAGCACGGATGTCTTCGGGTCCGTGCCCATCCGCGCGGCGCCGACCTCGTGAGCCTGGCCGCGCATCCCGTGCCGCTGCCGCACGTGTTTCGCGCCGATCGCTTCGAGCATCTCCGCTGAGGCGACGGCCATGTCCTTCACCATCGCCCGTTCGTTCTCGCCGGGCGACAGTTTCAGTCGAATCACCGGGATTCCGTAGGCATCGAGCGTGTCGGGATCGACATAACAGTAGTTGTCTTCGTAGGGCAGGCACTCGCCATAGCCGGAGAGGCTGACCTGCACCGGACGCGGCTCGGCCAGGGCGCGCTTGTATGCCTCGCCGAGACCGGGCGCGCCGAAATCGAAGCCGACGCCCACCGAGCCGCCGCAGCCGTAGCCGCGCAGGAAGCCACTGGTCTTCGGGCCGGCCGGCAGGTTGCGAAACCGGACGAGCAGCGGGTTGCATGGACGATCGGGCCCGTTGATGGATGGCTTCTCCACGAGATCGGGCATCTCACCGCTCGCTCCCGAGTCGGAGTAATGCGTCATCAGGGTACTTGCCGAGCAGGCCGCTGGAGTTCGCGAGGCCCGCCGCATCCTGCCGGCCTGCCGAATTGAACAGAATGCGCACCGACTCCATCGTCTGGGCGCACAGCGCCACGACCCGCCCGAAGATCTCCCGCGGCTGCCTCGTGGCGCGATCGACATACAGAATGCCGCGTCGCCCGGTGTGTCCCCGGATCCATGAGGACCCTGTGGGCCATCGCACCGGTGACCAGCGTGCAGCGCCCGGTCGCCATCGCGTCGGCCATCGTCGTGAACGCGGCGTTGAAGTAGGAGTGCGTGACGCACCCGTGCTCGCACGGCCCGCAGTAGTGGCACGGCTGGCGGCCGTGCAGAGGCCGCGTGAGGTTGGCGGTCCGGCCCTGGGTGAGCGTCCGGCCGAATTTCTTCTTGAGACGCGTCCGGACCGCTGTCTCGGCGCAGGTGAGGCCCATAGGCGGCAGGAAGCGGCCGTCGGGCAGCTCGACGAGCCCTTCCGCCATCGCGGTGATGCCGACGTAGTCCTCGACCAGGTCGTAGTACGGCTCGATGTCCTTGTAGCCGATCGGCCAGTCCACGCCTGCGCCGTCGTGCGACGCCGCCTTGAAGTCGATGTCGCTGAGCCGCAGGCACTGGCGGCCCCAGATGTTCGTGCGCCCGCCGACGACTCGGGTGCGGACCCAGAGAAAGTCCGGATCGGATTCGTCGAGGTACGGCTCTTCGATGTCGTTGACGAACCAGTCGGCGTTCCACTCGCGAACGGCATACGACGCAGATTGACGTGGCTGATCGCGCTCGAGCGGACGCTTCGTACGACCTCGGTATTTCAGCTGGAAGGCGGGGACGTGGTCCTTGTAGTCGGCGTCGGTCAGTTGCCGGCCGGCTTCAAGGACGACGACCCGCAGTCCCGCTTCGGTGAGCCGCTTCGCGGCCCACCCCCCGGATGCCCCGGATCCGACGATCACGACGTCGAATGACTTGCTGGGCGACTGAGCGACTGGACGCTTGGCGGTGGGTTGCATGACCTCGTACTTGTACTTGTACTCGTACTTCTTTATTCGTGTTCTCCATGGGGGCAGCCCGGAAAAGACCCGAAGAACATGCCCCCGGTCCAGCCCAGCTCCTTCATGCCAGCCTCCGACGAATAGTGCGCGCCGGCAATCCAGGTCTTGAGGTGATCGAAGGGATCGCGCAGGCCCTGCACGCGCGGTTGGAGCTCGGTGCGTGCACCGGTGTCCTCGGGCTCCGTCGGCTTCGTGTCGGGACGTCCGGACGGCTCGGCGGCCGCGGCGTCGAGCACCGCCAGCTGGCGATCCTGCGGCAACTCGCGGAACGGCCGGCCATGCCGATCCCGCGCCGCCGCATCGATGGCGCCGAGCGCGCTGATGAAGCGGCGCTGCACGTCGTGACGATCGACCGCGAGCATCTCGTCGATGAACCGCGGGCTCCCGCTGGCGACCGCGCCCGGCACGATGATGTCCGCGACGGCCGTCAGTGTGGCGAGCTGGTGCGGGTCGAGGAAGAGGCGCGACGCCTTGGCGGGGCCGGGCGCAGGCCTGACCGCGCGCCGCTGCGCCAGGTGTGCCACCACCGGGTGCGATTCGGCTTCGCTGTTCGAGCCAGCCGCCAGGGCCGCGCCAAAACTGCCAGCCAGGCCTTGCAGGGCCGCACGCCGGCTCAGACCCCGATCGTCAGCCGGTTCGATCTCGCGCCCGGCGTCGAGGGGCAGGGGACCATCGGGTGGGCCGGTCATCAGGATGCCTCCGTCCAAAGCAGGTCAACGGGCGCTTCCAGGAAGCGTGAGTATGCGCCGGCGGCTTCGGCAACCGAGCGACGGTTGCGCTCGTTCAGCGGGTGGATGGGCACGACACGAACTTCGATCCGGCCCGCGCGCACGACGGCTCTCCACGTTCCCGCGAAGCGCCCGTCGACGATGAGGAACTGCGCGTAGACGTCGATCGGAATCGACGCGAGATCGACGCTCGAGGCGCGCGCCAGTTCCCGGTCCTTGTAGGCAATCAGATACTCGTCATAGGTTGGCACGAGATGGGCGCTCGGCGCCACGGGTGGTGCCGTGCCCCTCGCCGCGCCGAAATAGTACCGAGCGCTCGCCGTTGACATGACGGGCGAGCGGCGGCTTCACCATCTCGATGCCGGCCTGCGCGTCCCGGACCGTGAGACCCGACCACCACACGAAGTCGCGCACCGTGGCCGGCCCGTGACTGGTGAAAAAACGGCGGACGATCTCCGCGAGCGACTGGTCGCGGTCGAGCGTGCGGGCCCCGGGCGCACGTTCGTCCAGCAGGGCGTAGGTGAACTGCTTGCCGCGCCTCGGGCCGCTGCAGATCACGCCCTCGAGCTCCGCATGCATCACGAACGAGGCGAGCCGGAGTCCCGCCGCCACGAGGCCGCCGCGTGCCAGGGCCGCACCGAGCTCGGCTCGCGTCAGGTGGACCCGGTCGCGAAGCGCCCGCTCGAAGATCACGCGGCTGCGCTTGAGCCCTGCGGGATCCAGCCCCGTCTGCCGGTAGATGTAGGCGCTCGCCGCGTGCACGCGCGGCGACGTCAGCGCCAGCAGCCAGCGGATGTCGGCCGGCGTCACGAAGTGCCATGTCGGTCGCATCACGTGCGTACGCAGGATGCGGCCATCGTCGAACGCACGCTCGACCGCTGCGTCGGTGAGCCCCTTCGCGCGCAGGCCCAGGGCCCATCTGGCGCCCGGGTACTCCTGCGCCTGCACGGCGCCGAGCCAGGCGACGACGTCCTCGGGCTTGCGAAACGAGGTCTGCGAGAGTCTCTGGTTCTTCAGCCGCCGCGCGAGAAGGTCGATCCCCGCCGTGCCCATGGAACGACGCTACCGGGCACCCGGCTTGAACGTCAGCGGCAGACTCCCTGGCCCTTGCGTCCAGGTGCCGACGATCTGGCCATCCTTCACTTCGCCGTCGTACGAGCCACCGACGCTCCTGACCGTGAACGCAGCCGGGAACCGGTCTGGACGATCGAATCGATGGTCAGCTCGGCTCCTCCCTGATCCACGCTGACGAGCGTGCCGCTCGCGACACCCGATTGATTGGCCAGCTTGAGGACCAGCCGCAGCGTCTTGCCGCCGGCATCGAGCGTGCCTTCCCACGATCCCTCGAGCTCCTTGCCGATCGGCGTGCTCTTGGCCACCGGCTCGAACTTCGCCTCACCGTTCCACGCCAGCTTGAAGGGCATCGTCGCGCCCGACTGCGAATAATCGCCGGAGAGCGAGCGCGTGTCCTGGGCGTAGGTGCCCTTGAAGCGGGGATCGCCGGGTCCGCCCTTCAGCGCGAAGCTCACGGCCGTCCCGGCGACGACGATGTCCGACAGCGGAAAGCCTTTCAGGTTCTGGCTGGGAATCGTGATCGTGCCCATCCATTTCCCGTCGGTGCCAGGGCGCGAGATCGATCTCGATGGCAAGGGCCTGGTTCGGGACGTCGATGGTGCCGATCCAGTGTCCCGACGGCCCGGCCGGCGACTGGGCGATGGTCGCGGTTCCGAGGACGATGAGCGTGACGAGCGACGCGCCGATCCGACTCGTGCAGAAGTGCATGGATTCCCCCACAAGACCTGTGTGAGGAGATAGTAGGCCGGTCGCGGCAGATACGCCAGTTCAGCGGATCTCGCGGGAGTGCTACGGTACCCGGGTGGAGATCGGGCCGGGCGCCTTTCACCTGCCGCAGCGTCTATCGCTCGACCAGCAGCGCGCGCTCCTCGATCGCTGCCGGGCACTCATGGACGGCGCGGTTCCAGGCTACGTGCCGGTCGTGCGCGGCGGCGGACGGATGCACGTCCGCATGCTCTGCCTGGGACGGCACTGGAACGGGAAGACGTACGCCTACGAGCCGACGCGCGCCGACTTCGACGGCCTGCCGGTGCCGCCGATTCCGGAGGAGCTCAGCGCTCTGGCCGGCGGGATCGCGCGCGACGTCGGCATGCACCTCGATGCCGACCTCTGCATCATGAATCTGTACGACGCCGACGGACGCATGGGGCTGCACCAGGACAAGGACGAGCACGAGCGTTCGCTCGCCGCCGGCATCCCTGTCGTCTCGGTCTCGATTGGGGACACGGCGAGGTTCCTGCTGGGCGGTGTGCGGCGCCGCGATCCGGTCCAGCCGCTGCCGCTCGAGTCGGGCGATGCGTTCGTCTTCGGCGGCCCGGCGCGCCTGCGGTATCACGGCGTCTCACGGATCATTCCCGGGACCGCTCCGCCCGGACTGGGCATCGAGGGCCGGTTCAATCTGACGTTCCGCCAATACGACATTTAGGAAGGCACAAGGCACAAGGCACAAGGTCGGAGGCTTGCCATGGTGCCAGCTTCGGTTGGCCTTGGCGTTCGAATCCCTTCTTTTCTTCCTTCTTCCTTTGACCTTCCTTGTGCCTTGTGCCTCGTGCCTTGTGCCTTCCTGAGGTCCGTGCGACGCCTACGCGATGTTCAGTGCGCCGAAATGCTGCTGGACGACCAGCGTCACGGCGCCGCGCAGACGCGGCTGCGTCGCGCGGTCGGTGGCGACGATGCGCGTGGGGGCGTTGGCAAGCGTCCGCTGAGCGACGACGTCGGAGACGATGGGCCCGACGCGATCCCAGGCCCCCGTCACCTCGCCGATGATCACGATGACTTCCGGCGCGAGCCCCGTCATCAGGTTGGCGATCCCGATCCCGAGATAGCGCGCCATGCGCTCGACGGCCCGTACGGCGTGTTCGTCACCCGTCGCGGCGCGGTTCAGGAGCTCCTCGAAGCGCAGCCCGCCACGCGTGTCTTGAAGCGGTACCTCGGTTCCCGTGGACTCACTGAGGTAGTGCTGCACGGCCGCCGAGCTCGACGCATAGCGCTCCCAGCATCCCCGCTTGCCGCAACGGCACGGCGGGCCGCTGTCGTCCACCGTGATGTGCCCGAACTCGCCGGCCAGCGCGCCCGCACCGTGCACGAGCTGGCCGTTCAGGAGCAGACCGACGCCGATGCCCTCGGAAACCGTGACCGCAACCAGATGCCGGACGTGCTCGGGATGGCGTCCGAACCAGAGCTCGGCCAGTGCGCACGCATTGGCCGCGTTCTCGAGGACGGCCGGCAGGTTCACGGCTTCCTGGACGAGGTGTCGCAGGTTCACGTGCGCCCAGCCGAGGTTCGGCGCAAACACCAGGCGCCCCTCCGCATCGACACGCCCGGGCAAACTGACGCCGATACCCTCGCAGCGGACGCGCGGATGCGCGGCCCTGATCTCCGCAGCGGCGCGTGCGAGCGCGGTCGCAAACGCTTCCGGGTCGGATGGAGTGTCGAAGGACGCCTGGCCGACAAAGCGGGCGTCGAGGCCGGCGAGTCCGATGGTCGTCGTCTCCGGCCGCAGGTCGACGCCCAGGATGCTGATACGCCCGGCGTTGAGGTGAAGAGATCGTGGCCGGCGTCCTCGCGGCACGTAGCCCGCCGCGCCTTCGGTGACCCAGCCTTCCTCGATCAACTGATCGATGATGGACGAGACCGTGCTGCGTTGGAGCCCTGATTTCCGGGCGAGATCGGCGCGCGACAACGGCTGGTCGCCGCGGATGAAGTTGAGCGCGATTCGCCGGTTGATCTGACGGGCCGTTTCACTCGTGGCGACCCGGAAGTTCGTGAGATCGATTTTGCGCATGCGGCGAGCACGTGACGTCCCCGGAGCCGGGCGCATCACCCGCCCGTTTAGTTCGTGGCGCAAACGATAGGCCCGCACCCTCCGAGTGTCAAGAACCGGATTGTCGCTGCTACGATGAACAGCGCCCGGGCGCCGCCAGCGAGTGTGACGTCTCGCGGTCCACGCGGATCGAATGACGTCGGCGCTGACAGTGCTCAGATCCTGAAGCGGCAGGCAGCTGGTGTGTGGGAGGCGGCTCAGCCGAAGTGGCCCCTTGCGTCACGCAAGCGGGCGGGCCGTGCTACACTACGTCACGCTTTTTCGGGCCCTGTCGCTCAATCCGCCGCTCGCCGGCCGACCGCGTCAGCTCCTCCTCAAAGCCCACGCTCCACGCATCCCGCGCAGCGTCACCTCACTCACTCACTCACTCTCTCGACACAGGAGTTCACGGCATGGCAACTAATGGCACCATCAAGCGCCTGGTGCGCGACAAGGGCTTCGGCTTCGTTGCGGCGCAGGACGGCAACGAATACTTCTTCCACCAGTCCGCGTGCAACAACGTCTCGTTCGACTCGCTGCGCGAAGGCGATTCGGTGACCTTCGAGAAGGGGCAGGGTCCCAAGGGTCCCCGCGCCGAGAACGTCAGCCGGGCCTGAACGGGCATTGACCGGGGCCGGCCGTCTCCTGAACGCGGAGGCGCCCGGCCCCTCCTTTTGCTGATTTTAACTACAGTGTGAGCTATAAGTTCCCGCGCATGCCCTCGATCGGCGACTTCGAACAGTTGATCCTGATGGCCCTCCTGCGTCTGGGGGCCGACGCCGACGGCGTCGCCATCCGGCGCGAGATCGACACGCGCACGTCGCGCGCCATCTCGTCCGGCGCGCTCTATACCGCGCTCAGCCGGCTCGAGTCGCGGGGCTTCGTCTCGTCGCATCTCGGCGAGCCGACGCCGACAACGCGGCGGCAAGCGCCGGCGCCACTACACCATGCGCCCGCCCGGCGAAGACGCCTTGACTCGCGTCTATGAATCGCTGCGTCAAATGGCGAGCGGCCTCGGTGTCCGACTCCGCAGTCAGCGATCGTGATGCGTCCCGCACCGCGTCAGCCATGCTCGCCGACCAGATCTACGCATGAGTTGGGACGTGCACCTGTTCGCAGAGCGCGGGGATGGCGTTGTCTAGATCAAGGGCCCGAACGCCCCTGCCCACGCGTTCCACCCATCTTCACGGGACGCGCCCGGAGGCGACCTGGCCCCGCTGAGGCGGCTGATGCGGACCCACTCCGCACGGTCGCCTCAATCTTTTTCAGGCCAGCCCGGCTTCCTACGCAAATCGGGGGAACGACATCCGATCGATCAGATCTTGTCCGTGGCTGATTTCGTCAGATCTTGTCCGCGGCTGATCTGGTCAGAGCTTGTCCGTGGCCAATTTGCGGCGTGTGTAGGTGATGCGCATCATCATCGCCTCCTTGCCGTCGGGGCCGGGACCGTACATCGTGAAGACGCGGTTGTCCGGCGTCTTGTACTCGACGACCGAGCGCATCTTCACGACCTTGCCCGTCATGTCCGGACTCTCTGACGTGCCCGAGACGGTCTTTTTCTCGGCGTCCCATGTGGATTCGGACACCATGAGCCCGGCGGACATCGAGTCGGTCCAGCTGCCGACGTACTTTTTCTTCGCGGGATCATAGGTCGTCGTCCCGTGGCCATGAAACGTCATGCCCGGCATCATCTCGCCCTTGAAGTCGGTGATGAGGCACAGCCCGCCGCAGCCCAATGTATTGGTCTCGACGCCTCTTGATATCGCGGGCGGAGCGCCCGGGGCCATGAACGACTCGACCGCGGCATCCCAGGTGCCCGCGTCCTCCTTCAAGAGCGCATGCTCGGGGCCGGGTTTGGGCATCGGCGGCTGAGCGGCTGCCGTCAAGGGCAACAATGCTCCGAGCGCCGCGAGCAGGGTCAGACGTCTCGGTGACATGGATCCTCCTTTGCGGAAGCGGGCGAGGTGCACGGAAAGATCCGGCCCGTTCGGACGGATCAGCGAGTGGGATTGTGAGCCTCGAGCCGCCGCGAGGGCAAGGCCCCGGAACCGTGGCCTGCCATCGACACGTCTACGAAAGCTGTGGAGACACTGGAGCATTGGCGGGGTCAGAGGTCCGATCACTTCGACATCGGCCGGCAGCAGTTCTTCAACCCCTGGAAGAACACTGACAAGCGTTTCAGCGACCTGCTGTTGTGGTGGGCGACCAGCCGACGGCGGCCGTGGCCCCAGTCGGTGGTCAACCTTCCGTATCCCGATCCGCCCGACCTTCTTCCACCCGGCGCCTGTGCGCTCACCTCGATCGGTCACGCCAGCCTGCTGGTCCGTCTCGGAGACGTCACGCTGCTGACCGACCCGCAGTTCTCGACGCACGCCGGGGCGTTCGGTCGGCTGGGGGCGCGTCGTGTTCGCGAGCCGGGCCTTTCACGGCATCGCCTGCCCGCGCTCAATCTCGTCTTCGTCAGCCACAGCCACTACGACCATCTCGACGTGCGCTCGCTGCGCTGGCTCGACGAGCATCGCTCGCCCCTGTTCGTCACCTGCCTCGGCCTGAAGCGCACGCTGAAGCGTTGCGGCCTGCGCCGGGTGGTCGAGCTCGACTGGTGGGACTCGCTGGCCGTGGGAGCGACGGTGCTCACCGTCACACCGGCCCAGCACTGGTCGAACCGGACGATGTTCGACCTGCGTCGCTCGCTGTGGGGCGGCTGTCATCTGCGGCATCGCGACGGTGGCACCGTCTATTTCGCCGGTGACACCGCCTACGCGCCGTTCTTCACCGACATTCGGCTGCGGCTTGGCGCGCCGGCCGTGGCGCTGCTGCCCATCGGCGCCTACGAGCCGCGATGGTTCATGCAGGATCACCACATGAACCCGCACGAAGCCGTGTGTGCGCATCGCGATCTCGGCGCGCGCACCTCGTTCGCGATGCACTTCGGGGTCTTCCGCCTGACCGACGAAGGCTTCGACGATCCGGTGCTGGCGCTGGCACGAGCTCGCGCTGAAAACAGCGTCGCGGCCGATGCATTCCGGACGCTGGACGTCGGCGAGTCCGTGATTGTCCAGTAGACCCGCGGCTCGTTTGTATGGACCGTCGTAGGGCCGCCTTCGGGCGGCCACGGGTCCGGCTGAAGCCGGACACTACGTCTCTAGCGCTTCGACGTCTAGGGCGTCTTGGGGCTGGCCGGCATCGCAAAGAGTGCGTCATCGAGATCGGGGAGGATCTCGACCTTATCGACGCTGATGTTGAGCTGCGCGGTTTGCGGCCCCGAAATCTTCTGCGTAATCGTGTGAGCGATCGTGATCCCCTCGACGGGCTTGTAGTTGGAGAACACGCTCTCGACCGTCAGGGTGGCGTCGCCCTGCTTGATCTCGTTCACCGCCTTGAGCTCGAGCGCCGTGTCGGCGCTCAGGAACAGGATCTGTGACTGCCCGCTCTTCCGCGTCACCTTCAGCTTGTGCGCCTGCTGGCCCTCGACGGTCTCGGTGCCGAGCAGCTCGAGGGTGATGCCCTTGGTCTTGGAGTCCACGAACGGGCCGTCGATGTCGGCCTGGTCGCGGATGATGTCGAATTGCGGACCCTCGAGGGGCTGAGCTGCCGACGATCCCATCATCGGATTGACCGTCCAGGCTTTCGCACCGTCGAACGCGGTGATCATCTGGTGGCCCTGGATCGACGACTCCTGCCGGAGCTTGTTGGGGCGCTCACTGGTGATCGTCACCGGAATCTCGACCCCCGGCGCCGGTGAAATCCGGCCCGTGATGCGCATCGCCTTGACCGCGCGGAGCTTTTCGACCCCACCCTTGGATTTCAGGTTTCTCGACACCAGATCCTCCACCGTCTGAGCCGAGGCGGCGCTGCCCAGCAGCGCAACGATCGTGGCGACACTGGCGAGCGAGCAGATGCGCATGGTGAAATCCTACCAGCTACCAACTACCAGGGACCAACTACCACGACCACTGGCCAAGTTATCAGCAAACAGTGCGCGACAATCAGCTTGCTTGGCAGCTTGTAGCTGGTCACTCGTGACCTGGTCGTTGTGAGTGGTCCGTTGGTAGCTCGTAGCTGGTCGTTGAATTGGTCTCTTCCATGACTCCAGCGATGAGGCAAGTGCTGGCCGAAGCGACGACCCAGCGGGGGCGGACCCTCGAGGCGCTCGCGGGCGAGGGGCCGTTGCTCCTGGTGTTCCTGCGGCACTTCGGGTGACCGTTCTGTCGCGAGACCGTGGCCGCCATCGCCGATCGGGCGGCCGCGATCGA
The DNA here is from genome assembly GCA_963834365.1 of Vicinamibacterales bacterium. Lineage (GTDB taxonomy): Bacteria > Acidobacteriota > Vicinamibacteria > Vicinamibacterales > Vicinamibacteraceae > CAWJAP01. The sequence continues at coordinate 79,021 of CAWIBS010000029.1, forward strand.
CGCGAAGGGAACGCAGGTGGCGTTCGTGCACATGCATCCGGAATCGCAGGCGCTCGCGTACTTCGCACGGTACGAGGCAGGAGACTTTCCACGTGTCTCCGACCCGCGGCGTCGTTTGTACGCCGCGTTCGAGCTGTCGCAGGCGACCGCGTCGAACTGGCTGAGCCTGGCGACCATGCGGCGCTACTTCGAGGCCATCTTCCGGCGCGGGCACCTGCCGGCCCTCGTCGGTGGCAGCGTCCGCCAGATGCCAGGGGCATTTCTCATCGCGAACGGCGCCATCGTCAAGGCCTTCCGGCACGAGTCGGTCGGCGATCGCCTCGATCTGGACGACCTCACGACGCCGCCGCGTAGCAGGGACTCACGATGAGTCTGTTCGACCGCGATCGAGGCGGGCGCCCGCGAGCGGTTCGAGTCCCGCGATCGTGCGACGCTTGACGTGGAACCTGCCGCGCGTATAGATACGGCGGATGCGCACTCCCGCCGCCGCGGCCATCGTTGCCATCCTGACCGTCCTGTCGATTGCCGCGCAGGCGCCTCCCCCTGCCCAGCCTCCCGTCGAGCAGCCGCGTCCCGCGACGCCGGCTCCCGCGCCGGCTCCGCCGAAGCCGCGGCCGCGTCCGGCACAGAGCGCCACGTCGTCGATCTCGGTTCGCGTGACCGACTCGTCCGGTCTCGTCATGTCGGGTGTGCAGGTTGCCGCTGCCGGGCCCGTGGCGAGATCCGGGGTCACCGACGCGCAAGGCACGGTGCGTTTCGTCGCCCTTCGTCCCGGGACCTATCGGCTGCGATTCGAGCACCAGAAGATCGTCACGCTCGAGCGCGAGGTCGCGGTGCGTGGCGGACAGCCGGCGGACATCGACGTCTCGCTCACCGCGGCGCCTCCACCTCCGCCTCCGCCGCCCGCCCCGAAACCGGAGCCAGCGGCGCCGGTGCGGATGGCCGTGAAGCCGCCGGACTTTCGCACCATCGCCATCCCCGACTATGTGGAGCGGAATCTGATCGGCTCTCGCGAGCCCTCGAAAACGTCGGTCCTGGCGTGCGGCGCCACCGCGACCACGAGTCTCGTCCAGGTGAGGGAGCCGCTGAAGGATCGCCTGCACGCCGACGCCGACGAGTTCCTTTACGTGGTTGGCGGGCAGGGCCTGCTCGCGATGCCGTCGCAGGACGTGCCCCTCGAGGCGGGGACGCTCGCCCTCGTGCCGCGCGGCGCCGCGCATTCGGTGCAGCGACGGGGCCGCGGTGTGCTGGTGCTGATGTCCACGCTCACCGACACGCCGTGCTCGGCGCTCAAGCCGTGAGGCACGGGTCCGGCTGAAGCCGGACACTACGACTGAAGACCGAACCGAAGACACTGCCAGGCTCGACGAAGCCGGACACGACGTACTTGTGCGACCCGGCGCCGGAAGACCGTAATGGAAACGCCGCCGTTGCGGCACCGGGCAGCCCGCCCAGGGTTGCCCGAACAGCGCCGCGAGGTAGAAGGCGGCCCGCGTCGCGCGCTGCGAGCGCGCGGCGCCAGCTGACGTAGTGTCCGGCTTCAGCCGGACCGGAACTCCATCAAGCCACCTGTGCCGGCAGCCATCGCGCCAGGGCCTTCTGCAGCTTCTCGACATCGACCGGTTTGGTCAGATAGTCGTCCATCCCGGCTTCGAGGCAGCGCTCGCGGTCGCCCGGCATCGCGCCCGCCGTCATCGCGACGATCGGTGTGCGTGGCTGGGTGAGCTGCGTCGCGCGGATGCGCGCCGTGGCCTCGTAGCCGTCCATCTCGGGCATCTGGCAGTCCATCAGCACGAGGTCGTACTGGATACGTCCGAGTGCCTCCACGGCTTCGCGGCCGTCGCTGACCACGTCGACGCGATACCCGAGCTTCTCGAGCAGGCGGGTGGCGACCTTCTGGTTGACGACGTTGTCCTCGGCGAGCAGGATGCGTCCCGTGCGCGGCGCGTCCGCTCCGCCGCTCTCGCGCGTCTGGGGCGATGCGCTACGCTTTGCCTCGCCGAACATCGCCGTGAGCGAGCGCAGCAGTTGGCTCGTGCGCACGGGCTTCGGCAGCCGCCCGGCCAGCAGCGATTCCACGACCCCGGGTCAGGGTTCGCGAGGTGGTGAGCAGCACGACGGGCAGTTCCGGCAGGCCAGAACCGCCGGAGAGCGCGTTCATCAGCGCCGCCTCCTGTCCCTTCATCAGTTCATCGTCGACGAAGGCCAGCCCGTAGGGTGACCGCTTGCCGCCGGCGTCGCGAACCATCGGGAGGATGCCGGCGGATGACGCGGTCTCGTCCGCCGTGCCCCCCAGCGCGCGAATCGTCTGGGCGATCAGCGCACGGGTGTACGGGTGGCGAGCCGCCACGAGCACGCGGAGCCCGTCCAGAGCCGGGATCGGCGCGGAAGCCGGCGCGGCCCGGTGCTCGACCCGCGTCGTGAACCAGAACCTGCTGCCCTGGTCCGGCTCGCTCGCCAGGCCGATCTCGCCGCCCATGAGCTCGACGAGGCGCTTCGAGATCGCAAGGCCCAGCCCCGTGCCCCCGTACTTGCGCGTCGTCGAGGCGTCCACCTGCGAGAAGGGCTGGAAAAGGCGCGCGTGCAGGTCGCGCGGAATGCCGATGCCGTCGTCCTGCACTTCGAAGTGGAGGACCGTTGACGTGGCGTCGGTCGGGGCGACGCTGACATGGAGCGTGACGTCGCCTCGATTGGTGAACTTGACGGCGTTGCTCAGGAGGTTCAGCAGGACCTGTCGGAGTCGTCCCGGGTCGCCACCCACCAGCACCGGGACCTGCTCGTCGACGAGATAGGCGAGATCGAGGCCCTTGGACCCTGCCGTCTCGGCCATCAGGTCGATGGCTTCCTCTGCGACCACGGCCGGGCTGAAGTCCACCGTCTCGATCTCCATGCGCCCCGCCTCGACCTTCGAGAAGTCGAGGATGTCGTTGATGACGGTGAGGAGCGCCTCGGCCGATGCCCGGACGGTGCGCGCGAACTCGCGCTGCTCCGCGGTGAGAGGGGTATCGAGGAGCAGGCCGGTCATGCCGATCACGCCGTTCATCGGCGTGCGGATCTCGTGGCTGACCATCGCCAGGAACTCGCTCTTGGCCTGGGCGGCGGCCACGGCGGCGTCGCGCGCGAGCCCGAGCTCTCGGGCCTGGGCGACGAGCAGGTCCGCCTGCTGCTCGATGCGCGCGTGGGAGGCCTTCACCTCGACGAGCGATTGCGCCAGCTCGCGCTCCGCGGCGTGGCGTTCTTCTTCGGCGGCGCGGCGCTTCGTGATGTCCTGCCCGACGACCAGGACCCCGACCGTGTTCCCGAGGCCGTCGAGCACGCGGGTCGCGTGCCACAGCGCGTAGCGATGCGTGCCGTCGGTCGAGACCACCGGCGATTCGTAGTTGCGCAGCGGCGTGCCGTCGAGGACGCGGCGCACCACCGCACGAACCTCGTCGTGGCGCTCCGCCGGCCAGAGCAGCTCCAGGAAATTGCGGCCCAGCACCTCGTCGCGTGACAAGCCGTAGAGGCGCTCGGCTTCGTCGTTCCATTCGAAGATCGTCAGGTCCTCCTTGAAGCCGTAGATCGCGGTCGGCGCCGTCATCAGCAGCGAGCGCACGAGCTCCGCGCTCGTCCGCGACTCGAGCTCCGCCTTGCGGATCTCGATGTCGGCGCGCACGGACTGCGTGACGTCCTGCAGCTGAACGACGAAGTGCAGGGGAGCGCCGGACTCATCGCGCAGCAGCGACGCCGTCAGGTCTGCCCACAGCAGCTCGCCGTCCGCCCGGCGATAGCGCCGCCGCATCCGGAACGATCGGCGCGTCCCCTCGATCGTCTCGCGCGTCAGCTGTTGCGCCTCGGGTTCGTCGGCGTTGTCGAAGGCCAGGGCATCGACGGATTCGCCGACGAGATCGGCGCGCGGGTAGCCCAGCATGTCGGAGAGCGCCTGGTTGACGTCGAGGTATCGACCCTCGACCGAGACGGTCGCCATCCCCATGGCCGCGCCTTCGAAGGCCGTGCGGAGTGCATGCTCGCGTTTCTGCAGCTCCACGGCCAGCGCCTGCTGTTCGCGGAACGCGCCAGCCAGTTGCAGCGTCCGCATCCGGACCTGGCGGCGCAGCACGCCCACCCAGGCGAACGCAGCGACGCCGACCAGCGCGACGATCGCCAGGAGGGGGCGCGCCGACGCCAGCTGTCGCTTCCAGCTCACCGGCGCCGTCGGCAGCGAGAGATGCGCGCGGGTGAGCCGCGTGATCGTGCCTTCGCGCTCGAGCTGCCCGGCAACCTCGGGAATCCAGCCGAACGTCTGTGCAGACTCCCGGCGCGTCACCAGGTAGTAATCGAGCGACTTGACCGTCACTTCCTCCAGATCCGAGGCCTCGAGCTCCCGCTGGGCGTGGCGCATCGTCAGGCGGTTGCCGGCTGCCGCCGTCGCCTTGCCTGCGAGCAGGGCGACCAGCGCGTCGCGCTGGGTCGGCATGCCCAGGAGGACGGGCCGGCGCACTTCGGGCAGGTCGAGGATCAGCTCCTGGACCAGCGATCGCTGCAGCAGGGCCAGCCGCTCGGTGGCGAGCTGGTCCAGCGAGTCCGGATACGACGATCGGTTGGCGTGAAAGAGCAGGACCGTGTGCAGCGTGTTGGTCTGGAAGACGAACGCGTATCGGGCTGCCCGGGCGTCCGACCAGGCCATGCTGGTCAGGTCGATCTCTCCGCGGTCGAGGGCGGGCCGGACGGCGGTCCAGTGCCCCAGTCGAAACTCGACCGTTCGACCGACCCGCGCCGCCAGCGCTTTCACGAGATCGACGGTGTATCCCTGGGGCTGCCCCTCCTTGTCGAGGTATTCATAGGGCGGGAAGTAGGCGTCCCCACCATAGATGAGCGGCGGCTCGACGGATGGCCCGCGGACCTGCGCCGCCGCGGACGACAGGCCCGGGCCGGTCCACAGCAGCAGGCACAGCGACGCGAGCGCCCACCGCCGGACGCGGCGCCCGTCTCTCGTCGAGTCATGGTTCTGGCGCAACATGTCGTCGCGCCAACACGGCTCCATCAGCAGTTTCCAGTGCAGTCGCGTCACGTGACCCGCCAATTTGTACACAGGGCCCGAGACGCGTCCACCACACGCAACGCCCGTGCAGAGGCGCGCCGCAACAGGTGTGCCAGGGAAGCTACCAGGGATCAGGGATCAGGGACCAGGTACCAGGTACCAGAAACCAGAGACCAAAGACCAAAGACCAGAGACCAGAGACCAGACCAGACCAGCGACCAGTACGGCATCAGGTGTCGGCCGTGCTGCCACTGCGGGAAGGGCCGTGCGTTCAAAGAGAGGCGGCCTTTCAGCCTGTCAGCCCCTCCCAAAACGGCGTCGCAGCGTCGCCCCGAGTGGCATGAGCCAGACGGCGGTGGCGAGGACCGCGAGGAGAGCGGCGGCGGGTCGCGCGACGAGAACGGCGGGGGATCCGTGCGAGGCGGTCAGGGCCTGGACGAAGCGCTCCTCGAGCGGTCCGCCGAGGATGATACCGAGGACGACCGGGCCGACCGGAACGTCGTAGCGCTCGAGGACGAAGCCGAGCAGGCCCATGCCGAGCATCAGGCCGACGTCGAACGCGCTGCCGTTGATGGCGTACGAGCCGAGCACGCAGAAGAGCACCACGATCGGCAGCAGGGTCTGACGCGGCACGCGAATGAGCGCGCCGCTGGCGCGCACGGCGAGCCAGCCGGCGGGGATGAGCGCGAGGTTCGCGAGCACGAACACCAGGAACAGGCTGTTGACGAGCACCGCCTGCTTCTCGAAGATCTCCGGTCCCGGCTGCAGGTTCTTCATCATCATGATGCCGAGGACGATCGCCGTGATCGAGTCGCCAGGGATCCCGAGCGTGAGCGCCGGCACCCACGCGCCCGCGAGCGCGGAGTTGTTCGCAGCGCCCGCATCCGCGACGCCTTCGAGCGATCCCCGTCCGTACTCGTCCGGCGTGCTCGAGCCACGCTTCGAGACGCCGTAGGACACCCAGGCCGCGATGTCGGCCCCGGCGCCCGGCAGGATGCCGATGATGGTGCCAATCGCACTCGCCTGCAGCGTCTGACGCGGACGTCGCCGGAAGAGCGCCATCGCGCCGTGGAACATCGATCCGCCTTGTCTCGAGATGACCGACGCGCTGCCTGCCGCCGCCCCCGGGGCTTCAACCTTGGGGACAGCCAGCGACCGGACGCCTCTCAGGACCTCCGACAGTCCGAACAGTCCGACCAGTGCGGGAATGAAGTTGATCCCCTGGTAGAGCTCGGGCCGGCCGAACGTGAACCGCGCATCGGTGTGGACGGGACTGAGGCCGACCGTCGAGAAGAGCAGGCCGAGGAGGAGCGCGAGCGCGCCCTTGAGCGCCGAGCCCCGGGAAACGACGACCGCGCAGCCGAGGCCGAGGACGTAGAGCCAGAAGTACTCGGCGACGGTGAACCACGTGGCGATGGTGGCAAAGGGGCGGGCGAACAGCGCGAGCACGGCGACGCCGAACAATCCGCCGATGACGCTGAACAGGATGCAGGCACCGAGCGCCTCGTGATATTGCCCGCGCCGCGCCAGCGCGTACAGGTCGTCGGCATAGGCCGCCGACGCGGGCGTGCCCGGAATGCGCACGAGCGCGCTGGGAATGTCACCCGCCGAGATGGCACACGCTTCGAGCGTGATGACGGTCGCCAGCGCGGCGAGCGGCGACAGGAAATAGGTCAGCGGCACGACCAGCGCCACTGCCATCGTCGCGGAGAGCCCGGGAATCGAGCCGAACAGCGTGCCGTAGACGGCGGCCGCGATCACCACCAGCAGCAGCGTCGGATCGGCGACCTGGCCGAGGGCCTCGAGGAACCCGCTCATCGCGTCACCATCCGAGGACTCCGCGCGGCAGCGGTACCCGCAGGGCGACGCCGAAGATCTGGTAGACGAGCGGCACGAGGACGACGACGATCGGAATCGCGATCGTGGCACGCGTCCCGAGACGCAGCAGGTGGAGCACGCAGGAGAGTGCCTGCCGTGAGGATGAAGCCGAGGTGCTCGGCCACGGCCAGGTAGACGACGATCCAGAGGATCACTTCGACGAACCGCCCCCAGCCGCCCGTCATGCTGGGCGTCGCGGCCTCCGTCGGAGCGCCAGGCGGGTCGGCGCCGCTCCGCGGTCGAGCGACGACGAGGCCGACGAGGACGAGCGCGAGTGCCGCGGCGATCGCCGTGGGGAAGAACATCGCGCCGATCGGCTTGTCGGCGAGGTTCGCAAACGCCGGGCTGGTCAGGAGGGCGCCAAGCCTCTGGTCCATGTCGTCGAGCGTGCGCGCGAACGCCTCCGGCCCCTCGTGGTCGGGCGAGAAGCCGGCCGCCGTCAGCGCCTCGCGGTAGGCGCCGCTCTGTGCGACGCGCGCGACCGCCTCGGCGAGCAGGCGCGTTCGCTCTGGTGGCGTGTCCTTCGGCACCGCCAGGCCGCGCACCGTCTCGATGCGCCACGCGACGCCTTGTTCCGCGAACGTGGGCACATCCGCGAATTGCGCGAGCCGCGTCTCGGCCATCACGCCGAGGCTTCGAACCCGGCCGGCCGACAGCAGGGCCTGCGCTTCGGGCAGGCTGCACATCACGAGGTCGAGCCCGCCCGCGGCCAACTCCTGCAGCGACGGCGCAGATCCGCCGATCGACACCCACGTCACATCGGTCGCCCGGAGCCCGGCGGTCGTCAGCCACCCGGCCATCGCGAGGTGCCAGATGCCGGCCGTGGACGTGCCCGAGGCGCGAAGCTCCCGTGGTGCGGCGCGGATCGCCGCTTCGAGCGCCTTCAGATCGCGCCACGGCGCGTCGGCGCGCACGAACACGGCAGCGGCATCGCGGTTGACGAGGCCCACCGCCGCGAAATCGTGCGGGGAGATGTTGGTCATGCCCCGCCAGTGGAGCGAGGCGATCTCCACCGTCACGAGCGTGATCGTGTAGCCGTCGGGGCGGGCCAGCGCCCCGCGGCTGTGCCCGGTCACCCCGTCGCCGCCCGTCGCATTGACGACGTTGACGGGGACGCCGAGGTCCTGCTCGAGGAGCACTGCAACCTGGCGGGCGATGCGATCCGTTCCTCCGCCAGCCGCCCACGGGCAGATGAGGAGAATGGGCGCCGACGGAAAGCGCCCCGCCGATGCACATGCCGAAGCCGCGAGCATGCACGCCACGAGCGCCGCGGACCGCAATCGGCTCGTTCCACCCGTCTGGTCACATCGTCATCCTTGTCCGCCCTTGTGACGTCTTGTCCGCGGCTCTGAGTCCGCCCTTGTCAGATCTTGTCCGTGGCTACTGTCCGCTCGTGTCAGATTTTGTCCGTGGCCCGAGTCCGCCCTTATCGGATTTATCCGTGGCTCCGCCCTTGTCAGATCTTGTCCGTGGCCCGTGTCCATATCCGCCCTTGTCAGATCTATCCGTGGCCTATCTCCGTTCCCTCTTGTCAGACCTATCCGTGGCTACCAGTCCACGACCGAGCCGTCCTCTTCGTCATAGGTTTCGGGATTGCGCCAATCGTGGCCGATCTTGTCCTTCATTTGCGCCTCGTCGAGCTCGATGCCGAGCCCGGGACCCTTGGGGAGATCGACGTAGCCGTTCTTCACGACGAACGGCGTCTTCAGGTAGCCCTCGCCGAGGCTCACCTGCTCCTGGCACATGAAGTTGGGGATCGCGGCCGCGAGCTGAACGCCGGCCGCGAGCGAGATCGGCCCGAGCGGATTGTGCGGGGCGATGGACGCGTAGTAGGCCTCGGCCATGCCGGCGATGAGACGGCACTCGGTGATGCCGCCGGCGTGGCAGAGGTCGGGCTGCAGGATGATGGCGGCCTGCTTCTCGAGGATCTCGCGGAAGCCCCACTTGGTGAAGATGCGCTCGCCGGTGGCGATGGGCAGGTGCGTGCCCCGGGCGATGTCGGCCATTGCCTCGACATTCTGGCAGTTCACGGGTTCCTCGACGAACATCGGGTTGTAGGGTTCGATCGCCTTGATCAGGAGCTTGGCGGTCGCCGGGCTGATCGCGCCGTGGAAGTCGATGCCGATGTCGCAATCGTCGCCCACGGCCGCGCGCAACTCGGCGAACGCGTCGGCGGACTTCTTCACGAAGTCGGGCGTCTCGACGAACCGCGACCAGGCGCGGCCGTTCGTCGCCCGTCGGCTCAAGTAGGGCCCGGTCTTGAACGCGGTGAAGCCCTGGGCCTTCTGCTGCTTGACGGCGTCGATCGTGCGGGCGTGCGCGTAGACGCGGACGCGGTCGCGCGTCGGTCCGCCCAGCAGCTCGTAGACCGAGACGCCGAGCGCCTTGCCCTTGATGTCCCACAGCGCCATGTCGATGCCCGACAGCGCGCTCGTGAGAATCGGCCCGCCGCGATAGAAGGCATGCCGATAGATGGCCTGCCAGTGGTGCACGACGCGCCGCGGATCCTTGCCGACCAGATACGGCTCGATCTCCTTGACCGCCGCCGCGCACGTCAGCGCGCGCCCCTCCGTAATCGGCTCACCGAGACCGACGATTCCCTCGTCGGTGTGCACCTTGAGGAACAGCCAGCGCGGCTGGACGAGAATGGTCTCCAGTCTGGTGATGCGGATGCTGCCCTGGATCCGCTCGGCTCGCGGCGCCGGGGATGGCGTGCCCGGCCTGGGCTGTGCCGCCAGCGCCGGGGCCGCCATCGTCGTCGCGCCGAGCGTGCCGAACATGTCGCGAAGGAATCTGCGCCGGGCCGTCGCTGTCGCCACATCCACCTCCTGTTGAAAACGCACAAGTCTCTCCATCGGCGAGGTGCGACGCAAGCCGCGGCTGGCGGCGCCCGAATTGTGAAAGGATCGTCCCCGGACAGACTGAGGCTGGGAGACTCGCCATGTCCGTGATGCGACGCGTGCTGCTGGCGGCCTCCGAGAGCCGCTGGCTGCGACAGCAGGCCCCGCGCCTCGGATTCGTGAAGGCCGCCGTCCGGCGGTTCATGCCCGGCGAGCGCATCGAGGATGCGATGGCGGCAGCGGCCGAGCTCGCACCACTGGGGATGACCAGCATCTTCACACGCCTCGGCGAGAACGTGACCGCCCTCGACGAGGCGGCCGGTGTGACCGAGCACTATCTCGACGTCCTCCAGCGCATCGAGGCCAGCGGCCTGTCTGCACAGATCTCCGTCAAGCTCACGCAGCTCGGTCTCGACATCGACCCCGAACGCTGCTATCAGCACGTGCATCGCCTCGCCGAGCGCGCGCATCGCGGCCGCAACGTCCTCTGGATCGACATGGAGCAGCACGCGTACGTCGATGCGACGCTGCGCATCTATCGTCGCGCGCTGTCGGCCTTCCCCGGCATGGGTGTCTGCCTCCAGGCCTATCTCTATCGCACACGCGAGGACCTGGCGGCGCTGATGCCGCTCGGCGGTGCCGTGCGCCTCGTGAAGGGCGCCTACCTCGAGCCGGCCAGCGTCGCCTACCCGGAGAAGCATGCGGTGGACACCGCCTACCTCGACCTGGCGCGGACGATGCTGTCGGCGCCGGTGCGGCATCGTGACTTTCGGGCCGTGTTCGGGACCCACGACACGCGGATCATCGAGGAACTGACGGCGCTTGCGGCGTCGGCACGGATCGATCGCTCGCGCTACGAGTTCGATCTGCTCTATGGCATCCAGCGCGGCGAGCAGGCGCGGCTGGCCCGCGAGGGGCAGCCCGTCCGCGTGCTCATCGCCTACGGCGACTACTGGTTCCCCTGGTACATGCGCCGGCTGGCGGAACGACCCGCCAACGTGTGGTTCGTCGCGCGCTCGATGTTCGCCCGCTAGCCACGGACAGCCACGGACAGCCACGGACAAGATCAGCCACGGATAAGATCGGACAAGATCGGACAGACTGACCCAATCGGACACGACTTGGCGGAAAGTGCGGACGGATCGGACAGGGACGGGCAGCGTAACGACGTCACAGGGATGGAGAATTTCCCGTAGCCCGTAGCCGTACCGTCGTTTGAGCCCCAGGCCCCACCAGTGATCCACGACCAGAGTAACCATGCGCATTGCCATCAGACTCCTGCTCCTTGTTACGCTGCTCGCGCCTGCGAGCGCCATCGGCCAGCCGGTTCCCGTCAGCGCGCCCGACACGGTGGGTGTCTCGCCGGCGCGACTGGCACGACTGACCGACACGCTGAAGCGCTACGTGGACGAGGGACGCATCGCCGGCACGGTGACGCTGATCGCACGCGACGGTCGCGTCGTCTATTACGAGGCTGCTGGACGTGCGGACGTCGAGCGCAACGTGCCGATGCAGAAGGACTCCATGTTCCGCATCGCGTCGCAGTCGAAAGCGATCACGAGCGTCGCCATCATGATGCTCGTCGAGGAAGGCCGCATCCTGCTCAACGACCCGCTCCACAAGTTCATCCCCGCGTTCAAGGCGACGAGTGTCGTCGTGCCGCCGCCGGCCGACGTGTCGCCGGGCAGCCCGGTCGCGGTCGTCGCCGCCAGGCGTCCGATCACGATCCGCGACCTGCTCACGCACACCGCCGGCATCGGATACGGAGGGAATGCGGCACGATTTCAGTACGACGCCGCCGGCTTCGATCAGTGGTACTTCGCGGACAAGGCCGAGCCAATCGGGACGTGGGTCGAGAAGCTCGCGGCGCTGCCCTTCGACGCCCAGCCTGGCGAATCGTATGTCTACGGCTACGCGACCGACATCCTCGGCCATGTCGTGGAGAAGGCGTCGGGCGTGCCGCTCGACGTCTTCTTCCGCACCCGTATCTTCGAGCCGCTGAAGATGGTGGATACCTACTTCTTCGTGCCCGAAGCCAAGCGTGCCCGGCTGACGACGGTCTATGCGGCGTCGTCGTCGGGCGCCATCGTCCGGGCGCCCGATGCCGGACGCAGCCAGGGCGCCTATGTGGACGGCCCGCGTGCCTGCTTCTCCGGCGGTGCGGGGCTCGTCTCGACGGCGGCCGACTACGCGCGCTTCCTGCAGATGCTGCTGAACGGCGGACAGCTCGACGGAGTGCGACTGCTCGGGCCGAAGACCGTGGAGCTGATGACGACCAACCACACCGGGACGCTGTACTCGAATGGAACGCTCGGATTCGGGCTGGGGTTCGAGATCACGGAGCATGTCGGACGCGCCGGGCGCCCGGGATCGGTCGGCGAATTCGGGTGGGGCGGCGCCTACTACACGAGCTACTGGGTCGATCCGCAGGAGAAGCTCGTCGTCGTGTTCATGTCCCAACTGCTGCCCAGCGGCGGACTCGATCTGCAGGGCAAGGTCCGGACGCTGGTGTACCAGGCCATCGAGGTGACGGGCGGCGAGCTTCCCGCTCGTGTGCCGCTCCGCAAGACTGCGTCGCGATAGCCGTCAACGCCTCGAGACGACCACCGATCGGTGAGCATCAAGGTCGGGTGGCGGCTGGACGGCTGTTGCCATCGGGCTGGGCTTCCTGGCCCGGCACCACGAGCAGGCCCGACGGTTCGGGGCGGAGGAAGACGCGCGCGCCGCGCGTGAACACCGCGGCATCGAAGCGGTCGATCGCCACGTCCACGCGGGCGCTGTCGCCCGACGCGGTCTGGCAGTCCACTTTCGCAATCGGCCCGGTGCGCGTGACGTGGACAATCGTCGCCGGAATCGCGTGCGGCGTTGACGGCTCGCGCTCGAGCGTCAGGATGTGCGGCCGCGCATAGACCGTTCCGACGCCGTTCCGCGGCGCATTCACTAGCTCGACGTCGAGCGGCGTCGACCCGACGAACACGCGGCCGTCGTCGATGCGGCAGTGGAAGAGGTTCACGTCGCCAAGGAAGTCGATCACGAACGCGGACGCCGGCGTCGCGTAGACCTCCTCCGGGCTGCCAATCTGCTCGACCCGTCCGTGGTTCATGATCACCACCCGGTCGGCGACTTCGAGCGCTTCCTCCTGATCGTGGGTCACGAAGACGCTCGTGACGTGCAGGTCGTCGTGGAGGCGCCGCAGCCATCGCCGCAGCTCCTTGCGCACCTTCGCATCCAGCGCCCCGAACGGCTCGTCGAGCAGCAGGACGGCGGGCTCGACGGCGAGCGCGCGGGCCAGCGCCACGCGTTGCCGCTGCCCGCCTGACAGCTGCGAGGGGAAGCGATCGGCCATCGTGTCGAGCTGCACGAGCGCCAGCAGGTCGCGCACCTTGTCGCGGATGGCCGGCTCCCGCAGGCGGGCACGCCGCGGCCGGACACGCAGGCCGAACGCGACGTTCTCGAACACCGACATGTGCCGGAAGAGCGCGTAGTGCTGGAACACGAAGCCGACGCGCCGATCGCGCACGCTGTCGAACGTCGCGTCCTGGCCGTTGAAATGGATCGTCCCCGGCATCGGGCGACTCGAGGCCGGCGATGACGCGGAGCAGCGTCGTCTTGCCCGAGCCCGAGGGCCCGAGCAGCGCGACGAGCTCTCCCGTCTCACGTCGAGGTTCACGTCCTCGAGCGCGGCGAACGATCCGAATCGCTTGGCGACGTTCCTGATGCCGATGCTCATACTCTTTGGTCTTTGGTCTTCGGTCTTCGGTCTTCGGTCCGGTCGGCGCGGCTGAAGCCCTGCCTACCGATTTTGCCGCGGCCTCAGCGGAGGCCGGACTATGCGGGCATTGACTCCGACGCGTGTGCCTTCCGCTCCACCACCGCTCTTGGCGACGATGGTGACCAGCGCCAGCGCGGCGAGCACGGAGGCGACGGCGAAGGCGGCCGCGAACTCGTACTCGTTGTAGAGAATCTCGATGTGGAGAGGCGCGGTGTTGGTCTGGCCGCGCACGTGCCCCGAGACGACCGACACGGCGCCGAATTCGCCGATCGCGCGCGCGTTCAGCAGGATCATGCCGTAGAGCAGTCCCCACCGGATCTTCGGCAGCGTGATCCGCCGGAACATCTGCCACGCCGAGGCGCCGAGCGACAGCGCGGCTTCCTCCTCCTCGGCGCCCTGTTCCTGCATCAGCGGAATCAGCTCGCGCGCGACGAACGGGAGCGTGACGAACAGCGTCGCGAGCACGATTCCGGGCAGCGCGAAGATGATGCGGATGTCGCGCTCGGCGAGCCACGGTCCGAGGAGGCCCTGTGCCCCGAACAGCAGCACGAAGATCAGGCCGGAGACGACCGGCGACACCGCGAACGGCAGATCGACCAATGTCGTGAGCGCGTGCTTGCCGCGGAACTCGAACCGGGCGATGGCCCAGGCCGCAGCCAGGCCGAACGACGGTGTTCAGCGGCAGGACGATCGCCGTGACGGTCAGCGTGAGCAGCAGGGCGGTCGCGGCGTCCGGATGCGCGATCGCCGCGGCGTAGACGGCCGTGCCCTGCGCGAACGCCTGCGTGAAGACCGCCGCGAGCGGCACGAGGAGAAACAGTCCGAGGAACGCGAGCGCGACGACCGTCAGGAGCCACCGCGCGAGCGGCGGGTCGGTCGTGCCGCGGACGATCGTGCTGCGGGCTGAGGCGGATGCGGCTGCAGACACGATGCAACTCGCGGCGTCAGCGCCGGTCACCCGGGCGGCCCACGCCTGGAGGAGGTTCACGGCCAGCAGCAGCACGAACGACGAGACGAGCAGCACGCTCGCCATCGCGGTGGCGCCCGCGTAGTCGTACTGCTCGAGCTTCGTCATCACGAGCAGCGTCGTGATCTCCGTTCGAAGCGGAAGGTTGCCGGAGATGAACACCACCGACCCGTACTCGCCAGCGCGCGTGCAAAGGCGAGCGTGAACCCGGTCATCGTCGCCGGCAGCACGACCGGGAGGATGACGCGCCGCACGATCGCGCAGCCGTCCGGCGCCCGAGGCTGGCCGCCGCTTCCTCGAGCTCGGCCGACAGGTCCTGCAGCACCGGCTGCACGCGTCCGGACCACGAACGGCAGGCCAATGAACGTCAGCGCCACCATGACGCCAAGCGGCGTGAAGGCGACGTTGATCCCCAGCGGCTCGAGATACCGGCCGATCCAGCCCGTTGGCGCGTAGACCGCCGTCAGCGCGATCCCGGCCACCGCGGTCGGCAGCGCGAACGGCAGATCCACCAGCGCATCGACGATGCGGCGGCCCGGGAAGCGATACCGCACCAGCACCCAGGCGACGATGAAGCCGAAGAGCGCGTTGATCAGGGCGGCGACGAGCGAGGCCCCGAACGTCAGGCGGTAGGAGGCGAGCGCGCGCGGGTTGGTGACCGCCGCGACGAACCCGCTCAGCGTCATCTCGCTCGCCTTGAGGAACACCCCGGCGAGCGGGATCAGGACGAGCAGGCTCAGGTACGCCAGCGTCAGGCCGAGCGCCGGGCCGAAGCCCGGGAGCAGCCGCCGCGCGCGACGCGACCTCAACGCGTACCCACGCCCGGCTGGTAGATCTGGTCGAACACACCGCCGTCGTCGAAGTGGCGCTTCTGGGCCTTCGCCCAGCCACCGAAGGCGCCGTCGATCGTCACGAGGTTGAGCGCGGGGAACTTCGCAGGCGTGCTTCGTCGCCACCGCCTCGTCGCGCGGGCGATAGTGATGCCTCGCGGCGATCTCCTGGCCCTCGGGCGTGTAGAGGAACTCGAGGTAGGCCTGCGCGACGGCGCGGGTGCCGCGCTTGTCGACGACCTTGTCCACGACCGCCACCGACGGCTCGGCGAGGATGCTGAGCGACGGCAGGACGACCTCGAACGTGCTCGCGCCCAGCTTCTCGCGGGCGAGCAGCGCCTCGTTCTCCCAGGAGATGAAGACGTCGCCGATCCCGCGCTGCGCGAACGTCGTCGTCGAACCGCGCGCGCCCGAGTCGAGCACCGGCACGTTCCGGTAGAGATCGGTGACGAACGCCTTCGCCTTCGATTCGTCGTTGCCGAACTTCTTCGACGCGTAGGCCCAGGCGGCGAGGTAGTTCCAGCGCGCGCCGCCCGAGGTCTTCGGATTCGGCGTGATCACCGAGACGCCCGGACGGACGAGATCGTCCCAGTCACGGATCTTCTTCGGGTTGCCCTTGCGGACCAGGAACACGATCGTGGACGTGTAGGGCGCGCTGTTCGACGGAAGCCGCGACTGCCAGTTCGCGGGAATCAGCTTGCCGATCGAATGCAGCGCGTCCACGTCGTAGGCGAGCGCGAGAGTCACGACGTCGGCGGCGAGGCCGTCGATGACGCCGCGCGCCTGCTTGCCCGAGCCGCCGTGCGACTGGTTGATCGTGACGGCCTGTCCGTGCTTCGACTGCCAGTGCCTGGCGAAGGCGGCGTTGATCTCCTGATAGAGCTCGCGCGTCGGATCGTACGAGACGTTCAGCAGCGTGACCGGTTTGCCCTGCGCGCGCAGCGTGTGCTCGGCGCCGGCGGCCAGAGAGACGGCAATTCCGACCAGCCCGATGAAGAGAGAACGACGAAGCATGAATCCTCCGATGCCGTGTGTGTTGTCAGAACGCAATCTGGAACCGCGTGAGCAGGTCGCGCTCGGTTCGGCGGTTGCCGTCCACCGCGCCGCCGTCGAAGCGGGTTTCGTCGTAGTTCAGGACGATCTTGACCGAGCGGTTCAGGTACCAGTTCACGCCGGCCGTCCAACCCGTGATCGATCGAGCGGAAGCCGTGGGGCTTGCAAACAGGGGGAACGCCGCAGAATCCACCGAGAGCCCGGTGACGCGCGCCGTCAGTTCGACGGCGCCGATCGTGCCGCGCGAGGTGTCGAAGTTGCTGTCGCGGCGTGACCGCGCGGAACGACGGGCTCTCGCCGGTGAGCACCCATGAGCCGGCCACCTGCCAGGCGCGGCTCCCGATTGGCTCGACGATCGCCTCGCGCCGCACCTCCTGCGACGAGAACACGTGCTCGGCGAGGAGGCCGAGGCGGCCGAGATAGTAGTAGCCCTGGGTCGAGACGCGATGGCGATCGCCGTCGGCGAAGGCCGTACCCGCCGCCGTCCCGTCGCTGCGATAGCGGAACCACGTGAGCTGGCCGAGCGAACGCTGCGCCGCAAGCCCGGTGGACGCAAGCGCGCCGCGTTGCGAGCCGACGCTGCCCGCGATCCCGACTCCGAGCTGCTCGAACGCTCCCTGCGATCCGCGGAAGGGATGCGTGAAGACCCTCGCGACCACATCCTTGCCGTCGCGATCGTCGGCATCCGCGCTCGCGCCATCGGCGACGCCGTTGAAGAGGCCGAGCGCGTAGCTCACACGCGCCTTCGCCGCCTCGCCGTGGAACATCAGGCCGACATCGCGATTGGGCACGAGCGCGGTCGGCAACGCGCGCTCGACGAACATCAGGTCGGTGGCAGACTGCAGCCGCTCGAGGCCGAGCGGCGCCTTGAACTTGCCGACGCGCACGCTCGCCGCCCGCGAAAAGCGCGCATCCAGGTAGGCGTCCTGCAGGACCGTCGTCCCGGCGCCGAAGTCGGGCATGACCCGGAAGTCGAACAGCCGGAAGGTCGTGGCCTCGAAGATCGGACGCACGCGCCGGAGCACGAACGAATCCACCCCTGCCTCGACTTCATCGTCCAGATAGGTCCGGTTGTCCAGGTGGAGATACCCGCGGAAGCGCACCTGGTGGGCGCCGTCGGCCGATCGCAGGCTGAAGCCGCCCTGGCCCGCCGTCGCCTGCGCGGTTTGCGCAACCTTGGCCGCCGCTTCCTCTTTCTCGAGCTCCCGCTTGCGCTCGAGGACACGGAGCGCCTGATCGAGGGCCTCAATCTGCTCTTCGAGCGTTCGCGCCGGTGCGGTGGTCCCTGCCGCCTCCGCTTCAGCAGGCGGCGCCGAAGCCACGGACCCCTGGGCCAGGGAGGAAGGCACGTTGACGGGTGCGAGGAGGAGCAAACCAACGAGGAACACCGAACGAGTCATGACCGCCTCTCTTGAGCACAGTCCGTGCCCTTCAATGAGCGAACGGTCTAAAGGCATCACAGTGTGGCGGTTAGCGGCTCGAATGGCTCGTCGGCGCTAGGTTGGCATATCCATCTAATGACACGGAAAATCCGCTAAACCGTGATACAACATGGGCGTTGCTCTCTGACCTGCTTCTCAAGATCTGGCGAGAGACCGGCCGCCACGTCGAGCTGGCCGAGTCGATCGAACACCTCGCCCAGATGGTCGGCACCGACATTCCCGCCGACCTGATGGCCGTCCGCCGCCTGGATCTGCCCCGCCGGCAGCTCGAGACGGTTGCCGTGGGGGCGTGTCGATCCGGGGTTGCCCGCCCGGTCCATGCCTGGACGATGTGTGAGCCCGAGCGGCTTCGGGACATCGCGTCGTGGTGTCACGCGGGCGGGTGTCTGCGTGGCAGCACATCGTCGAACGGGCTCCTGGCCACGCTCGTGCCTTCGGGTCTGGCGGGTGCCTGCCTGGCGGCGCCGCTTCCCGCGGGCGAGGCGCAGTACGGGGTGCTCGTGTTGTGGCGCGACGATGATGCGGGGTTCGATCCTCGCCACGAGCGCGTGGTCGAGCGATTGCTCGAACCGCTGGGTGTGGCGCTTGCGAACGATCTCCGGCTGCACGAGATGGCGCGCTTGCGGGAGGCGCTCGAAGCCGACAAGCGCGCGCTGCTCACTCGACTCGGCCGTCGCGAGCTGGGGGACACGATCGTGGGCGCCGACTCCGGCCTCCGCGAAGTGATGCTGCGGGTGGAGCAGGTGGCGACGACCGATGCCCCGGTGCTGCTCCTCGGCGAGACGGGAACGGGCAAGGAGGCGATTGCGCGCGCGATTCACGTGCGATCGCATCGGGCCACGGGCCCGATCATGCGGGTCAACTGCGGCGCCCTGCCGTCGGGTCTCATCGACTCCGAGCTGTTCGGCCACGAGCGTGGCAGCTTCACGGGCGCCGTGGCGACCCGCAAGGGATGGTTCGAGCGGGCGCATGGCGGGACGCTGTTTCTCGACGAGGTGGGCGAGCTGCCGCTCGACGCACAAGTGCGGCTGCTGCGGATCGTCCAGGACGGCACGTTCGAACGTGTCGGATCGCAGAAGCCGCTGACGGTGGACGTCCGCATCGTGGCGGCGACGAACCGGGATCTCCGGGCGATGGTGACGCGCGGGGCGTTTCGCGAGGACCTCTGGTACCGTCTGGCCGTGTTTCCGATCCACCTTCCGGCGCTGCGCGAGCGGCCTGAGGACATTCCCCCGTTGGCGGCGCACTTCGCGGCGCGTACCGGCATCCGCCTCGGCGGCGTGCGGCTCGTACCCACCGATGCCGACATCGCGCTCCTGCTCGACTACGACTGGCCGGGCAACGTCCGCGAGTTCGGGGCGGTCATCGAGCGCGCCGCCATACTCGGCAACGGTCGGGAACTGCGCGTCGCGCCGGCGCTCGGCCTGTCACGCTCGCCCGTGCCGCCGGCGTCGGGGCCCGGGGTGCCTGACACGTCCGCACCTGTGCCACAGGAGTCCGCCCGCTCCGGCCAGACGCTCGACAAAGCGATGGTGCATGCCATCGAAGCGGCGCTTGCGGAATGTCACGGGCGCATCGAAGGACCGTTCGGCGCCGCGCGTCGCCTCAACGTCAATCCGCATACCCTGCGCGCGCGGATGCGGCGGCTCGGTGTCGAGTGGGCACGGTTCAGAAGTACGAAGGACGAAGGAGGAAGTACGAAGGGAAGCACGCCGTGAAGCAGGACGCTCTCCTCGAGCGTCCTCCGTCGCTACTGGGGCTTCGACTCGGTGCGGCCGCTGCAGGGCGAGGCGATGGCCGCGGTGCTCGACCGCCGTGACAGCCTGCTGGTGCTGCCCACTGGCGGGGGCAAGTCGCTCTGTTACCAGGCGCCCGCCCTGGTGGATGACGGCAGCGCAGGCGTCGCGCTCGTCATCTCGCCGCTGATCGCGCTGATGAAGGATCAGGTGGACGGTCTGCTGGCCAGCGGCGTACCGGCCGTGCGGCTCGACAGCGCGATGTCCTTCTCCGAACGGGAGGCCGCGCTCGCGACGCTCGATGCCGGGCGTTGCCGCATCCTGTATGTCTCGCCCGAGCGGCTGGTGGGCGATGGCGGCGTCGGCTTCCAGGCTCGCCTCGCCCGCTGGGGCGTGCGCTACATTGCCGTGGACGAGGCGCACTGCATCAGCCACTGGGGACACGATTTCCGCCCGGAGTACCGGCGGCTCGGCGGGCTCCGCCAACGATTCCCGGACGTCTCGATGCACGCGTTCACGGCGACGGCCACGGCGCGGGTTCGTGACGACATCGTCCGCGAGCTCGGGCTGCGCGACCCGTCCGTGCTCGTCGGCGACTTCGATCGGCCGAACCTGATCTACCGCGTCCGGCCCCGCCTCGAGCTCGCGTCGCAGCTGGCGCGGATCCTCGAGGCCCATCGCGGGCAGGCCGGGATCGTCTACTGCATCGCGCGGAAGGACGTCGATCGCGTGGCTGCGGCGCTCGAAGAGGCCGGATGGCGGGCCCGGCCGTACCACGCGGGTCTGCCCGACGCGGACCGCGCGCGCAATCAGGACGAGTTCATCGACGAACGTGTGGACATCATCGTCGCCACGGTGGCCTTCGGGATGGGCGTGGACCGCTCGGACGTGCGGTTCGTCGTCCACGCCGGCGCGCCGAAGTCCCTCGAGCACTACCAGCAGGAAGCTGGCCGCGCCGGGCGTGACGGCCTCGAGGCCGAGTGCGTGCTCCTCTATTCGGCGGCGGACTTCCTCAAGTGGCGCCGGATCATGGAGCTCAACGGCGAGCTCACCGAGGCGTCGATCGAGCACCTGCGGGAGATGGAGCGGTATGCGGTCGGTACCGCCTGCCGGCATCGCGCGCTCGTCCAGCATTTCGGCCAGCGATTCGATCGCGGTCCGTGCGGCGCGTGCGACTGGTGCCTGCGCGAGCTCGAGCCGGTGGCCGACCCGCTCGTCCTGGCGCAGAAGATCGGATCGTGCGTGGCGCGCGTCAAGGGCCGCTTCGGTCTCGCGCACGTGAGCGCCGTGCTCGAGGGCAAGCGGACGCCGCAGGTGACCGCGCAGGGTCACGACACCCTCAGCACGTTCGGCCTGCTCGCCGGCACGCCGTCCACGGAGATTCGCGGCTACGTCGAGCAGCTGATCGCGCAGGAGTTCCTCGTGCGCACGGCAGGTGACTATCCGATCGTGCAGCTCACGGCGAAGGGGATCGACATGCTTCGCGGGCAGGTGGCGGACGGGGTCGTCTTGTGCCGCCAGCCCCGGCCGACGCCGCGGAGTCGTGGGTCGCAGACGGCAACCTCGCGGATCGAGCGCGAATCGTGGGAGGGCGTCGATCGCGAGCTGTTCGAGGCGCTCCGCCACATGCGGACCGGGCTGGCGCGCGAGCGTGGTGTGCCGCCGTATGTGGTGTTCCACGACAGCACGCTGCGCGAGCTCGCGCGGCACCGTCCCTCGTCGCTCACCCAGCTGCTGACAGTGCCCGGCATCGGCGCGGCCAAGGCACAGAGCTTCGGGGGCATCGTCCTCGACGTGATCGCCGGTCACCGGCCCGCGGGCTGACCGGCGAGCCCGCGCGTTCACGGGTCCGGCTGAAGCCGGACACTACTTCCTCCCACGACGGAGCTGACCGGAAGCACTGGCACGTCGTACGTCAGTGTCCGGCTTTTGAGCCAGTTTGTGCTTGCGCTCGGATCCTGGCTCGTCGATCCTGCGCGCATGCGTGACGAATTGTTTCCCGAGATCGAGCGGGGTGGCGCGGTGCCGGAGGCGGAGGACGGCGCGCCGCGGTATGAGACGGCCAATCGCACGCAGCTCGAATTGCTGCCGTGCGACCTGGAAGGCCTGCTGCCCCCCGGCCACGCCGCCCGGCTGGTGTGGCGGTTCGTCGAGGGGCTGGACCTGTCGGCGCTCTATGCGGGGATCAAAGCGCGGGAGGGCCACGCGGGCCGAAGCCCCATAGACCCGAAGATTCTGGTCGCGCTGTGGCTCTACGCGACGATCGACGGCGTCGGGGCGGCGCGCGAACTGGATCGGTTGTGCGGCCGCCACGACGCGTATCGGTGGCTGCGCGGCGGCGTGTCGGTGAATTACCACACGTTGAGTGATTTTCGGGTGGCGCATCAGGCCGCGCTCGACGACCTGCTGACCCAATCGATCGCGCTGCTGCGGTTCAAGGGCATCGTGACGTTGGCGCGCGTGGCGCAAGACGGGACGCGCGTCCGGGCCAGTGCGGGCGTCGGCTCGTTCCGCCGCGCCGCGACGCTGCGCGCGTGCCTGAAAGAGGCCCAGAAACTGGTGGCGCGCACGAAGCGGCAAGGGGAGGGCGGGCTGACGCGCACCGAGGCGGCGCAGGCGCGCGCGGCCGCCGAGCGCGAGGCCCGCGTCGAAGACGCCCTCGCCGCGCTGCCGGCGGTCCAGGCGGCCAAAGCCCGCACCGCCCGCAAGCGCCCGACGGGGGCGCGCGCGCCCGAGGCGCGGGTGTCGACGACGGATCCCGAGGCCCGCATCATGAAGCTGGGGACCGGCGGGTATCGGCCCGCGTATAACGTGCAGTTCGCCACCGATCACGACAGTCACGTGATTGTGGGGGTGGCGGTCACCAACGCTGGCAGCGATCAGCAGGAGTTGGTCCCGATGCTCACGCAAATCGAGCAGCGCGTCGGCCGGCCGGCCACGGTGCTGGCCGACGGGGGCTACGTCTCGCATGCGGGGATCGAGGCGGTGACGGCGCGCGGGGTGCGCCTGCTGGCGCCGGTGCCGCGCCAGCGGGGCTCGGCCGCGCCGGTGCCGGTCCTGCGCACGGACTCGCCCGCCGTGGCCGCCTGGCGTCTGCGCATGCTCACCGACGAGGCCAAGCACGAGTACCGCCAGCGCGGCGCGATTGCGGAGCGGATCAATGCCGACGCCCGCACCCATCGCACGTTGGATTGCCTCGGGGTGCGGGGGTTGCCGAAGGTGCACACCTGGGTCCTCTGGGTCGCCCTCGCGCACAACATGATGCGCGCGATGGCGCTGGTGCCGCACGTGATGACGTAGCGCCCGCGCCTCCGGGGCGCCGAAATCGCGACCTCGGCCGCCGCGGACCGGCGCTGGCGCCGCGGGGGCCGCACCCTCGCCCCCGCGGGCACCTCCTTGCTGATTAGCCGGACCCGAAAATACCCGGCTGGTCAATCGGGTTGTCCGGCGCCCGTCGGACCGGCGCGGCGGACGGCGATCGCGACGTCCTCCTTCCAGTGCGGCGTCTCGAGGCGCCGCGGTCCGCCGGGGTGGTTCGTGATGGTGTCGCTGCGCAGAGTCTCGCCCGTGACCGGATCCAGCCACCTGATGCTCCACGATCCCCCGGGCAGGTCGAGCGTGACGGGTTCGGTGACAGTTTGCGGCGCGGGCGGAGCCGGCCCCCTGGTGCCGAAGGCGAACGCCACCTGTGCATCCGTCCGCGAGAACCATGGACGCTGGAGATCCACCCCCGCGAAATACTGGCCTCGCAGACCGCCGGCCTTCCCGTCCGCATCCTGGAGCGCGGACGCCGGAATCATCGCCTTCTCGCCGCCCGGCGGCGTCCACGCCAGCTTCATCACCCCCTGACCGCCGTTGTAGAAAAATTCCAGCGTCACGGGGTACGCGCGCCCGGCTTCGAGCCGCAGCCGCGCCGAGTCTTCCTTCTCGCCGTGATCGGTCCAGTCGTCGATGATGACGCGGTCGTCCACCCGGAGCCTGACGCCGTCGTTCGACGAGGTGTGCAGCGCGTAGTCGCCGGTGACGGGCGGCACGAGCCGACCGGTCCAGCGAACGGAGAACGGACCGGCCGTCGCCAGGCGCCGGAGATAAACAGCGTAGGCCCGCCCGGGCTCGGCCAGCACGCGCCCCGACCCGCCAGCCGGCACGCCCGCCGTCAGCACGCCGTTCTCCGGCTTCATGCGCACGAACTCGAAGCCGTTCATGAAATCGCGCAGGATCCCCAGTTGCCGGCGCAGCGACGGCCCGCCGCCGCCGGGCTGCGTGGACGGGAAGGTGAACGTGCCGTCTTCGTGGCCGACCGTGAAGGAGTAGTCGAGGTTGTTGTAGAGGCCACCGCCGGCGACGAGGAAGTCCCACGCCTCGGTCCGATAGGGTTCGTCCGCCGTTCCGCGGAATCCCGTCTCGTTGTCGCCGATGACGCCACGAAGGTGCGCATTCCAGGCGACGGCATCGGGCGGCGTCGCGTAGTGGAAGTTGAAGATCGAGATCGCCGGATGCGGATCGGCGACCTTCAGTGCGTGGTTGGCCACGTTCTGGGAGACGAGCACCGGCTTCGGGAGCCGTGCGACCGCCTGCTGGATGACCGTCGCCATG
Organism: Vicinamibacterales bacterium; assembly: GCA_963834365.1. Taxonomy (GTDB): domain Bacteria; phylum Acidobacteriota; class Vicinamibacteria; order Vicinamibacterales; family Vicinamibacteraceae; genus CAWJAP01. The sequence continues at coordinate 103,155 of CAWIBS010000029.1, forward strand.
TGACGCTGCCAGTCGTCGGGCACGCCGGTCGCATACGGCTCGTTGCACACCTCGATGTAGACGTTGTCGAAGCCGGCCACCGCTTCGACGATTCGGCGCGCCACGGCCTCCTGAACCGCCAGCAGCCCACCGCTCCGGTCGAGCGTCAGCACGTCCTGCCGCCGTATCGCCCCGAGCCCGTTGACGTTGTTCCGTGCGTTCATCGGGCTCACGTCCCACATCGAGTCCTCATAGAGCGGACAGAAGACGACGAGCTCGACGATGATGGCCTTGTCACTGGCATACTGGAGGAACTCGCGGAGACGGGTGAAGTAGCGGTCGTCCCACGCCGCGAGATCGAACCTGGCGCCGCCGTCGGCATAGCCCGGCGTCGCGCTTCGCGCCCACGGCGTGATGAGACGGCCGGACGCCGGGTCGAGCGTGTTGCCGGCGATGTTGAAGTTGCCGCCGGTTTCGACGTAGGTTCCCACCCACGTGCGCGTGCCGTTCATGCCGTCCCGCGCCAGGGTGTCGAGATAGCGCCGAAAGTCGAAGTCGAGGTTCAGAACGGCGCCGTAGTGCTCGCCCGACGTGATGACGAGCGTCGGCTTGCCGCGGAACAGCAGATAACGCGCATTGTCCGGATGCAGCCGCAGGGGTTCGACCCGGGACGCCGGCGCTTGACTGGACACCGTGACCGCCGACATGACGAGGGCGGCCGCCGCGAGGGTCTGCAGACGCATGCGGGAGTATCACCCGAACATGCGTTCGCCGGTAGCAGCGCGTGGGCGGGCCGCGGTTGGCCCGGAGACGATGACGGTCAGAGATGCGACGGACGAGGATCGGGTCGCCATTGCGAGCCTGCTCGGCGAGCTCGGCTATCCCGCCGATCCGGAAGCCATCCCCGAGCGCGTGGCTCGTCTCGTGGAGAACGGCCGCGGCCGCGTGCTCGTCGCGACCGAACACGATCGCGTGGTCGGCGTGGCTGGCGTCGAGTTCGTCACACCGATCGCCTACGCGGACCCCGTCCTCATGATTACGTCGTTCGTGGTGTCATCGGCGGTGCGCCGGCGCGGCGTGGGACGCCGCCTGCTCGCGGCGGTCGAGACCCTCGGCCGGGAGCAGGGCTTCGACAAGGCCGTCGTGACCTCCGCCGAACATCGTGCCGATGCGCACGCCTTCTACACGCGCCTCGGCTGGACCTATACCGGCCGGCGGTTCGGGAAGACGCTGAAGTGACGAGCGCCGGTGGCCAGCTACCAGTTACCAGCTACCAACGACCAAAGACCGAAGTGAGCTTCCAATGCCCGCCGGACCTAAAGGTCCGGCCTACCGTGAGGCCGCGGCAAAATCGGTAGGGCGGGGCTTCAGCCGCGCCGACCGGGACCAAAGACCGAAGACCGAAGACCAAAGACCGAAGACCAAGACCAGACCAAAGACCGAAGACCGAAGACCGGAGCCCAGGCTACGGGCTGCAGGCTGCGGGCCCGGCAGAATTCTTCACAAGCCCTGTAGCCAGTAGCCCGTAGTCCGTAGCCCTGACCGAAGACTGAAGACCGAAGACCGAAGACGTCTTCCGCTCAGTCATCCCGCTGTGATGACCGCGCGGTCGCGTCCGCTGCCCGGAACAGGCGAGGGAGGAACTCGGCCAGGTAGAGCCGCCAGACTCCCCACATGTGGGCGCCGTCCGTCTCGAGGTACTCGTGGCGCAGGCCGGCCGTCTTGAGCGCGCCGATCAGCGTGCGGTTCTGCTCGAGCAGGAAGTCGTCGCGGCCGATACGAATCCACAGCAGCCGCGAGGCGCTGTTGAACCCCGTCGCGTTGTTCGACAGGGTCTGCACCAGGGTGTCCACGCCCATCGTCGCCGAGCTGAACGCGCCGATCCACGCGAAGCGATCGGTGTGCTTCAGTCCGACGTTGAGCGACTGGCCGCCACCCATCGAGAGGCCGGTGATCGCGCGGTCGTCGCGGCCCGGCCGGGTCCGGTAGAGGCGCTCGACGAGCGGCGTCACTTCGCGAAGCAGGTCCTGCTCGAATCGCGCCAGGGCGGTCGCGCGCGCAGCGTCTCGCGGCTCGTCGGGTTTGGGACGATACGCGTGCCCGTCCGGCATCACGATGATCATCGGCTCGGCCTTGCGGTCGGCGATGAGGTTGTCGGCAATCACGTTGGCGCGCCCGAGGACGGTCCAGTGCGAATCGTTGTCGCCCGAGCCGTGAAGCAGGTAGAGCACCGGAAACCGGCGCGTCGCGGACTCGGCATATCCCGGCGGCGTGTATACGTGCACGCGACGCCGGCTGCTCGTGACGGTGGAATCGTACCAGTGCGCGGTCACCGCCCCATGGGCCACGGCGCGCCACTCGTCGTGCCGCGGCTGACCAGCCGGACCAGGCACCTCGACGAACCCGCGCGATCCCCGGACGTTCCCGAAGACGTTGGCGCTCTCGGGATCCGTGATGACGAGGCCGTCGACGTCGAAGCTGTAGTCGTAGATGCCCGGCGCGATCGGCCCCAGCGTGAGGCTCCAGACGCCGTTCTCGGCGCGGGTGAGCGGCTTCGGTCCGGCAATCAGCCGATCGATCTCGCCGCTGCGCAGGCTGACCGCCGACGCCTTCGGCGCGTAGATCGCAAAGGTCACCGAGCCGGCCTCGACGACCGGCGACTGGACGGCCGGCCGCGGCGGTTGCTGCGCCGTCAGCGGCGCACCGAGCAGAATCGACGCGCCTGCAACCGCGCACCAGCGTGACATCGCACTCATCGCAGCCTCCCCGCCCAGCCAGCTACCAGCGACCAACGTACCAAGACCGGACCAACGACCAGCTACACCAGCTACCAAAGACCAAAGACCAAAGACCGAAGTGAGCTTCCAATGCCCGCCGGACCTAAAGGTCCGGCCTACCGGTGAGGCCGCGGCAAAATCGGTAGGGCGGGGCTTCAGCCCCGCCGACCGGACCAAAGATCAAAGACGAACGACCAACGACCAAAGACCAACGACCAGCTATTTCTCCGCGTAGGCGACGACGAAGTCGCCGAGCGTCGAGTTCGCCTTTCCGTGCCCGCCTGCGGCAATGACCACGAACTGGCGCCCGTCGGGTGCGCGATAGGTCATCGGCGTCGCCATGCCCACTCGCGGCAGCGTCGTCTGCCACAACTCGCGGCCGGTTTCGATGTCGAAGGCGCGAAAGCGCTTGTCCATCGTCGCCGCGATGAAGACGAGGCCTGACGCCGTGACCAGCGGCCCGCCGCCGTTCGGGATGCCGATGACATCCGAGCCGATGGCCTTGGCCAGGGGATGATCCTCGAGGCCGCGGCCGAACGGGACCTCCCACCGGACGTCGCCGGTCGAGAGATCGACCGCGGCGAGCATGCCCCAGGGCGGCGGGAGACACGGGATGCCCTTCGATGACAGGAAGGTCCGCCGCCGCATGACGTAGGGCGCGCCTTCCTGCCAGCCGAACTCGTAGTCCTCGCCGGCCGATCGACTGCGCTCACGTGCAGCCGCGGCGTCGGCGCGCGGGATCAGCTGCACGAAGGTGGCGAGCCGGCTCGTGTTCAGCACCAGCAGCTGCCGTCCGGGATCATAGGCAACGCTCCCCCAGTTGGTGCCCGAGCCGTTGCCGGGGGTCGTCACCGTCCCCTGCAGGCTGGGCGGCGTGTAGATGCCGCTCGCGCGATGCTGCTTCAACATCGCCCGGCACTCGGCCCGATCGGCATCGGTCACGCCCCACGCTTCCTCTGCGGTGAGCGGGCCGTGCGGCATCAGCGGACGCGGCTTCACCGGGAACGGCTGTGTGGGCCAGCTCGTCTCGCCGGGAACGTCACTCTTCGCGACTGGCCGCTCCTCGACGGGGAAGAGCGGCGCCCCGGTCTCGCGATCGAGCAGGAACAGCAGCCCCATCTTCGTCGCCTGCGCGACCGCAGCCCGCGGGCGTCCGTCGAGCGTCACGGCGACCAGTGCCGGCTGAGCGGCGAGGTCGTAGTCCCAGAGGTCGTGGTGCACCGTCTGGAACCCCCACACGCGCTCGCCCGTCGTGCCGCGAAGGGCGACGACCGAGTTGGCGTCGCGATTGTCGCCGGGACGAAGACCGCCGTAGAAATCCGGGCTCGGTGACGTCGTCGGGACGAACACGAGGTCTCGTGCGGCGTCCACCGAGATCATCGACCACGCATTGGCCGCGCCGGCGCGGCGTCCGGCGACGTCCGCCAGCGGGTGCCAGGCCCAGCGCTGGACACCCGTGCGCGCGTCGAACGCCCGCACGACGCCGCTGCCGGTGTCGGCGTTCCAGTTGTCGCCGATCGACGATCCGACGATGACCAGGTCGCGGAGGATGGCCGGAGGTGAGGTGACCTGGTAGTTGCCGTCGCCGCGCTTGCCGACAGCCTCGCCGAGATGAATCTCGCCCTTGCTTCCGAAGTCCTCACAGCGCGAGCCCGTGCCTGCGTCGAGGGCGATGAGCCGGGCGTCGATCGTCCCGATGAAGATACGCCGGCCGCACGGCGCGTCAGCCGACCGCTCGTCTCGCCACGTGGACACCCCGCGCGACGTGACCTCGGAGTACGACTTCGTCCGGTCCACGACGGGATCGAAGGTCCAGATCTCCGAACCAGCCTGCGGATCGAGCGCGATGACGCGGCCGAACGCCGTCGAGAGATAGAGCCGGCCGTCGAAGTGGACGGGCGTCGCTTCGAACGTCAGCTTGTGTCCGTCGCGCGCATTCGCTCCGAGTTCTCCCGTGCGGTACGTCCAGGCGACCTCGAGCCGGGCGACGTTGTCGGGGGTAATCCCGGCCAGCGACGAGAAGCGAGTTCCGCCCGCATCGCCGCCATAGGCCGGCCACTGGTCCGCGGGCACGGGCAGCGTCCCCGGCCTCGTTTGCTGAACGAGAAGGAGCGCCACGAAAACAGATGCCAGGCCGAGCTTCATCATTGAGTTGGAGGATCGGACATAGGAATGTACTTCGTCAAAGAGGTCTGAATCCAGATCTGCCCGGTTCCTGACCCTTGCCATCAGATTTGGTCAGATCTATCCGTGGCTTTGATCAGATCTGTCCGTGGCCTTGCCCAGATCTTGTCCGTGACCTTGCCCTGCTCCTGTCCGTGGCTTTGGTCCGATCTTGTCCGTGGCCCGGGATAGGATGGCGTGATGCGTCTCGAAGAAGTCGCGGCGACGTCTGCTGCCGTCGCGGCTGTTTCCGGCCGGCTGGCCAAGATCGAGCGGCTGGCGGACCTGCTCCGCCGGCTGTCGCCGGACGAGATCGCAATCGGGGTGTCGTTTCTCTCGGGAGCGTTGCGCCAGGGACGCCTTGGCCTGGGCTGGCGGCTGATTGCCAGCGCTCGTGCCGTGGATCCGTCACCCTCGTCTTCGATCGAGATCGTCGAGGTCGATCGCGTGTTCACCCGAATCGCCGAAGCGGGCGGCGGCGGTTCGACCGTCGAGAAGACAGCGGCGCTGCGGGCGCTGCTGGGGCGAGCCACCGCCGACGAGCAGTCGTTTCTCGTCCGGCTCCTGACCGGCGAGCTGCGTCAGGGAGCCCTCGAAGGTGTCCTGGTCGAGGCGGTGGCGAAAGCCGCGGGGGTCGGCGCGGAGCGAGTCCGCCGTGCCGCGATGATGGCCGGCGATCTCGCGAGCGTCGCGCACGCAGCCCTGACGCAGGGCGACGCCGTTCTGGCGGCCTTCGGTGTCGAGCTGTTCCGGCCCGTGCAGCCGATGCTGGCGGACACGGCCGCTGACGTCGATGACGCGCTCAGCCGCATCGATGCGCCCGCGCTCGAGCTCAAGCTCGATGGCGCGCGAGTCCAGGTGCACAAGGTCGGCGACGAGGTGCGGGTCTACTCGCGACAGTTGAGGGAAGTCACGTCGGCGGTGCCCGAAGTGGTCGAGGCCGTGCGCCGCATGCCGTCACCCACGCTGATCCTCGACGGCGAGGTCATCGCGCTCCGCCCGGACCAGACGCCGCGGCCGTTCCAGGAGACGATGCAGCGGTTCGGACGACGGCTCGACGTCGATCGGCTGCGTGGCGAGCTGCCGCTGACCCCGTTCTTCTTCGACCTGTTGTATCGCGACGGCCACTCCATCATCGACGAGCCGCAGGCGGTTCGGTTCGGGTCGCTCGTGGACCTGGCGGGTGAGCTCGTCGTCCCGCACATCACGGGCGCCAGCCGGGAGCGGGCCGCGGCGTTCGCCGATGACGCCCTCGCGAAGGGGCACGAGGGCGTGATGGCCAAGTCGCCATCGGCGCCGTATGCGGCCGGCCGCCGCGGCCAGTCATGGCTCAAGATCAAGGTCGCTCGCACGCTCGATCTCGTCGTGCTCGCGGCCGAATGGGGCAGCGGCCGGCGTCAGGGGTGGTTGAGCAATCTGCATCTGGGCGCGCGCGATCCGGAGCGCCACGCCTTCGTCATGCTCGGCAAGACGTTCAAGGGCCTGACCGACGCGCTGCTCGAGTGGCAGACGGCCCAGCTGCTCGCGCGCGAAATCGGCCGTGACGGCCATGTCGTGCACGTGCGCCCCGAGCTGGTCGTCGAGATCGCGTTCAACGACGTGCAGGCCAGCCCGATCTATCCGGGCAGGCTCGCCCTCCGATTCGCCCGCGTCAAGCGCTATCGCGACGACAAGACAGCCGCCGAGGCCGACACGTTCGCGGCAGTGCAGGAGATCTATCGAAGCACGACCGGCCACGCAACGCCCGTGCGCGGAGCAACGGCATGACCCTCGAGGCGTTCCGCGCCTCTCTCGCTCGCGAGACCGCACCCGACGGGCTGTCGGTCGTCCTTCAGGCGCTGTGGCACGACGCGCGCGGTGACTGGTCGCGCGCCCACACGATTGTCCAGGACGTCGAGACCGTGGAGGCCGCGCGGGTCCACGCCTACCTGCATCGCAAGGAAGGCGACCTCGACAACGCGCGCTACTGGTACCGCCGCGCGCGTGTGCCGGAGTTCACCGCGACACTCGACCAGGAGTGGCAGACGCTGGTCGAGGCGTGGACCGAATGACCATGGTGCGGCTGACGCCCGCCTTGCGGCTCGAACGGTAGCCAGCGGGCGCCTGGCCTCAGCTGGTCGTCGACTCGGTACACCTTCAGATACCTGTCGATTTCCCAGGCGCTGACCTGCTGGATGTACTCGAGCCACTCGTTCCGCTTGGCTTCGAGGAAGTGCTCGTAGATGTGCCGGCCGAGCGCGTCCTGCACCACGTCGTCTTTTTCGAGCGCGTCGAGCGCGTCGTTCAGGTTGCCGGGCAGCTCGTCGATGCGCAGGTGGCGGCGCTCGCGGAAGCTCATCTTGTAGATGTTCTTGTTGATCGGCGGCCCGGGATCGAGATCGTGCGCGATGCCTTCGAGGCCGGCGCGCAGCGTGACCGCGAACGCGAGGTACGGGTTGCACGACGGATCGGGCATCCGCAGCTCGACGCGCGTCGCGGCGCCCCGCGCCGCCGGCACACGGACCAGCGGACTGCGATTGCGCTCCGACCACGCGATGTTGGTCGGCGCCTCGAAGCCGGGCACGAGCCGCTTGTAGGAGTTGACGAGCGGATTCGTGATGGCACAGAAGCCCTTCGCGTGCCGCAGCAGCCCCGCAATGTAGTTGAGCGACGTTCGGCTCAACTGCCACGGCGCGTCCGGATCGTAGAAGGCGTTCCCGTCGTCCGCGAACAGCGACTGGTGGGTGTGCATGCCCGAGCCGTTGATGCCGTAGACCGGCTTGGGCATGAAGGTCGCGTGCAGGCCGTTCTGCTGCGCCACGTTCTTGACGATGAAGCGGAACGTGCTGACGTTGTCGGCGGTCGCCAGGACGTCGTCGTGGCGGAAGTCGATCTCGTGTTGACCTGACGCCACCTCGTGATGCGCCGCTTCCACCTCGAAGCCCATCGACTCGAGCGCCAGCACGATCTGCCGGCGGACGTCTTCGCCGAGATCAACCGGCGCGAGGTCGAAATAGCCCGCCGCGTCGTGCGTCTCGGTGGTCGGATTGCCGTCCCGCGTCTGGAACAGGAAGAACTCGGCTTCCGGCCCGCAGTTCATCGTGAAGCCGGCGTCGGCGGCGCGCTGCATCGCGCGCTTGAGCGCGTGCCGCGGACAGCCCGCGAAGGCGGTGCCGTCCGGATCGTGGATGTCGCAGATCAGACGCCCGATCCGCTCGCCCGTGTGCTGCGTCCAGGGCAGGATGCGGAAGGTCGAGAGGTCCGGACGCAGATACATGTCCGATTCCTCGATCCGGACGAACCCCTCGATCGACGAGCCGTCGAACATGATTCCGCCGTCGAGGGCGGCCGAGAATTGCCGATCCGGAATCTCGACGTTCTTGATCACCCCGAGGATGTCGGTGAACTGGAGCCGCAGGAACTTCACGTTCATGCGGTCGGCCAGCTCGAGGATCTTCGCCTTCTTCTCGGCGGCTGCCGGATCGTGGGGCAGCGTCTGCAGGTCGGGCATCGACGGGATCTCCAAACCCGGCCGGGCCGGGCCAAGCTGCGGGACGACAGGCGCGCGAGCCAACCGGCGCGCCTCGTCCGTCGTCTGATCGATGGCTGCCCCTCTCGTGAAGGGCGCGCCCATCCATCATGCTACGCGAGGAGGATCTCATGAGATTCGCGAGGGTGCTTGCCGCAACTGCCGGCGTCCTGGCCATTGGCGCCGGTGGAGCGCTCCTGCTGTCACCCAAAGTGTCCGGACAGGACCGGGAAGTCGTGGTCTCGCAGGATGACGGCCTTCGGGTGTTCAACCTTGGCGGGTCGCGCCTGGGAATCTCGATCCGGGATGTCGACAAGGCTGATGCTACGCGGGAGAAACTGGGTGACCAGGCTGGCGCGGTCGTGGAGGAGGTTCGCAGCGATGGAGCGGCCGCCAAGGCTGGCCTGAAGTCCGGAGACGTCGTCATCAGCTTCGACGGCGAGCGCGTCCGGAGCGCCCGGCAACTGGAGCGGCTGGTGGACGAGACCCCGCCCGGCCGGACGGTCAAGGTCGCGGTGCAGCGCGGTGGGAGCCGCGTCGATCTCGATGTGACGCCGGAATCGGCGGCCGGGACGCTCTCGTTCAGGGGCGCCGGACCCCTGTGGCAGGCCGAGCGGGAGGTCGAGCGCTCGCTCGAGGACCTCGGACCGGAGGTCGAGCGGGACATCCGCCGGCACGTTCCGGCGTTCAAGTTCGATCTCGACCGCGGCGATCTGTTTGCGAAGATGAAGACCCGGGGCCGGCTGGGCGTGTCGGTGCAGGACATGCCGGAGCAGCTGGCTGGCTACTTCGGGGTCAAGTCCGGCGTCCTGGTGGCCGACGTCGACGCTGAATCGCCGGCGGCCAAGGCCGGAATCAAGGCCGGTGACGTCATCACGGCCGTCAACGGGCAAACGGTGGACGGCCCCGAGGACCTGCGGCGTGAAGTGGGGAAGGTCGAAGAAGGTAAGGCCGCGGACCTCAGCGTGACGCGCGACAAGAAGGCGCTGTCACTGAAGGTCGAGGTCGAGAGCCCGGCCCGCAAGATCGAGCGTCGCGTTAGACGGACGGTGTGAAGCGGGGACGGGAGCCTCCAGCCGAAACGGGGACGGGAGCCTCCATCGGATTCGGGGGAGGCTCCCGTCCCCGTTTGGGTCTATCACCTGGAGGCTCCCGTCCCCGTTTCCGCCGCGGCGTCGGTGGTGGTCGGCGCGATGAGACCGGCGAGCTGCGCGGCGAAGATCCGCGCGAGGGCGAGCGTGGCGGGCTGACGCTCCTGGCCAGGCGCCAGCTCCACCGTCAGCACACCGACCGGACCGGCTGCCGAGACCACCGGGACGACGAGCGCCGACGCCGCGTCCCCGTGACCGCTGACGGTACGCGGTTCGCCCAGCCGGAACGCATGCGCCGCCGGCGTGTCGCTGTCGATGGTGATCGCGCCAAAGTGGCGGAGCGTCGTGGACGCATACCCGTGTGCGAGGGTGGCCCGCAGCAGTTTCCCCCGATCGTCCACCACCCAGAGAATCGTCCCGCGCGCATCGATCACGGTGCTCATGCGCTCGAGGAGCGCCGGGAGCTCCCGCGAATCCATGACCCGCGCCAGGCCGCCGCACACGTCGGCGGCAGCCTGGAGGGCCGCGGGGGAAGCGGCGCGCTCCGTGCTGCGCAGCCCCGGCACCGGGGTCGCCATGGCTGCCGGCCGCGGCGTGTGATCGACGACGTCCAGCCGGATGGGGCCTGATGCCGCCGTCTCGCCGGTGGTTCCGGACGATCCCTCGGGCACCAGCGCCAGCGCGACGAGGAGCGCGGCCGCGGCGGCGACGATGAGCACGACCGCCTGCTGCCTGCGGATGGCGGCGATCTCCGCGCGCGCGCGCTGGCTCATGGCCTCGCGTGCCGCGCGCACCTCACGCTCGAGCGCACCGCTCGCGTGAATGGCATCGGCGAAGATCAGGTCCGCCGCGTGGTGCGACCGATCTGCGAGCGCGTGATCCGCAATCCGCCTGCTCACCCGGAGGAATTCCGACATCGTCTCGCCCAGGCGTTCGATCGCGGGGGCCGAAGCGGCCGCGCCCGACAGGCGCAGCGTCCCCGCTTCCCGCTCGATGATCCCGCGGCTGTCGTCGGCGCGCGCCTTCCAGTAGGGCGCGCCTTGTCCCGGCGCCACGAACGCGCGCTCGGACGCGCGATGGTCGAGCAGCGCCGCGATCAGCCGTGATGCCGACTGGTCGAACGCGTCGGCGGTCGATGTGCGCTCGGAGATGGCGAGCTCGAGACGAAACACCCGCCAGGCAGCGGACCCGAGTGCCAGTGTGAGGGTCGCGAAGAGGAACAGTCGAACCGCGCGTCGCGTCATCCGTCGGACCGCGTGTCAAGGACAGCCGTACTATAGCATGCAGCTCGACGGCATGACGGCGATCGCACGGCGCCCGATCGCGCGATCGTCAGGTCCATTTCCGATCGGCGAACCTCATCGTGGTCGTCTTCATCATCAACCCGCTCTCGGGTCGCGGCCCCCGCGACATCGACGTACGCGCCGGTGCGCGCGTCGATCTCGTTCGGCGCATCCTTCACGAGGCTGGCGTGGCGGCGCGGGTCGTGGTGACGCAACATGCCGGCCACGCATTCCAGCTGGCGCGCGACGCGGTATCGTCGGGTGTCGAGCTGGTGCTCGCCTGGGGCGGCGACGGCACCATGAACGAAGTGGGCCGGGCGCTCGCATTCGGGCCCGTGCCCATGGGCTTCATTCCCGGAGGATCCGGCAATGGTCTGGCGCGGACGCTCGGCATCAGCCTGCGCACCGAGCAGGCCATCCGCCAGGCGTTGAGCGGTCGCACCCGCAGCATCGACGCCGGCGAGGTGGACGCGAAGCTGTTCTTCAACCTGGCCGGCGTCGGCCTCGATGCGCACGTCGCGCAGCTGTTCAATGCTCGCGGCGTCAAGCGGGGCCTTGCCGGGTACGTGCAGATGGGGGTCAGGGAGTTGTTCGGGTATCGGCCCCGCTCCTATGCGATCCAATGCGATCACGAGACGATCGAGCGAGACGCGCTGATGGTGGTGGTCGCCAACGGCGCCGAGTACGGCAACGGCGCGCGCATCGCCCCTGATGCCCGGCTGGACGATGGGCTGCTGGACCTGGTGGTCGTGGAATCGCGGTCCCTCGTGCGGGATGTGTTCCGTGTCCGGTACCTCTTCGACGGCACCATCGCCCGCCGGCCCGGCATCGTGCATCGCCGCGCGCGCGCGATCTCGATCGTCTGCCGTGACGGACCGGTCGGCTACCATCTCGACGGCGAATGCCACGAGACGAGCGGCCCGCTGCAGATCGGCATCCGCCCCGGCGCCCTTCTGGTGAAAGTGCCGGAGCAGTAGCGAACAACGACCAGGTACCAGCTACCAGCTACCAAGGACATGGCACCGACACCGAGCGCGGCGGATGCCGCTGGTAGTTGGTAGCCGGTCGTGGTAGTTGGTAGCTCGGTAGTCCTTCGTCCTTCGTACTTGGTAGTTGGTCGCTCACCATGTCCTGTCCCGAATACGACCGTTTCGCCGAGTTCTACGATCACGTCGTCCCGTACCGGGAGCGGACCGACGTGTCGTTCTTCGTCGATCTGGCGCGGGAGTCCGGCGGCCCGGTGCTCGAAGCGGGGTGCGGGACCGGCCGGGTGCTGATCCCGACCGCCCGCGCCGGCGTCGCGATCGACGGATTCGACACTTCGGAGGGCATGCTGGCCGAATGCCGTGCGTCCCTCGCGCGCGAGCCGGAGAGCGTCCGCACCCGTGTCTCGCTGCACACCGCCGACATGCGGACCGTGCGGCTCGGACGTACCTACCGGCTCGTCACGCTGCCGTTCCGCTCGTTCCAGCACCTGCTGACCGTTGAAGACCAGCAGCGCGCGCTCGCCGCGCTCCGCGAGCACGTGGCTCCGGGCGGACGAATCGTCATCGACGTCTTCAACCCGTCGCTGCCCTTCCTGACCGATCAGCGCATCACCCTCGAGCCGCACCGCGAGCCCGCATTCACGATGCCGGACGGACGGGAAGTCGTGCGCAGCTACCGGATCGCTGCGCGCGACTACTTCGCGCAGGTGCAGCAGGTGGAGTTCACGGTCGAGGTGACCCAGCCAGATGGCCGGCAGGAGCGACACAGCGAGCAGTTCGCCATCAGGTATTTGTTCCGCTACGAGCTGGAACACCTGGTCGCGCGCGGCGGATTCCGCGTCGAAGCGCTCTATGCCGACTACGATCGAAGCCCGTACCGGATCGAAGTACCCGGGAGAGCTCATCCTCGTCGCGCGTCGCGACGGTTGACGCGCGGTTGCAGGGTCCGGAAGTCGTGCAACGAACGACTCCGCCGTCGGTCCCGCGTCACTGAGCGTCAACTGTAGCTCCGACTGCCAACCCCAAGAGCACTTCCTCGGCGATGACGCTCGCGACTCTGCGGTCCGGCTTCGGGTCCGGCTCAGAACCACACTTGCAGCCGCGACCACCATCTCACCTTGTTCACCGGCTGGTCGTCGCCGAAGGGGACCAGCAGGTTGGACATGACGCGGACCTGCGGGGTGATGTAGTAGTTGCCGCCGAACTGCAGTCCGCGCATCGTCAACTGCCCGGGTCCTGTCATCGACGTCCACGAACCGGGCGGCCAGTTCGTAGCCGGCGTAGTAGTCCGTCGGCGCCGCCGCCGGCCGCTTCCAGACGCCAATGAGGACCAGTCCCGTGACGTCGCGCTCGGTCGCGCCATCGACCGACTGCGTGATTCGCTCGGCCGACAACCGGTAGCGGGGCCGCTCGTAGGTGACATCACCGCCGACGCGCAGGCGATCGCCGTCGGGTTGCTTGCCGCCGTTCACGTTGAAGCCGACCGTCAGGCCCTTGATCGGCGGCACCGCGGCCGTGAGCCGGCCGACGAGATCCTTCGCGTCGTTGTCGTCGAGAGTGTTCTGTCCCGTGCCATCGACGATCGCCGCCCCATAGGACAGCCAGCCCCAGAACGGCTTCGCGCTGAAGACCATCACGCCCATGTCGCGTGAAGGCGTCAACAAGTCGCCGACAAGGCTGCGGTCGATCAGTTCGAGCCGAGTGGACGGGGTCAGTCGCTCGAGCCCGAACGGGGCGACGAACTGGCCGACGCGGATGTTGGCGGCGGAGAGGAACGACAGATTGACGTAGATATCGCGCGCGATCGGCGTGTCGCTGAAGTCGCCCTGGACGAGGAAGCCGATCTTGGGGGCCATGTCGCCCGACACGACCAGGCGGGCGCGGCGGATGAGGAAGCTGTCCCGCTCGTCGTCGGGGTCCTCGTCGATCGTCATTCGATAATCGGCCTGGACGTAGCCGCCGATCGTCAGCCGCCCGATCCTGACCGGGGTCGGCGCCGCGGCCTGCGCGCCAACGGCCGTCGGGCATCCGATCAGGCCTGCCCAGACCCCGCATGCACACGCGGCGCGACGGAGCGTCCACCGTGTGGCCCGCGTCATCACGTCAGAACGTCGGGAGATAAGGTGTCAGGTACCGGGTGATCAGCGTGAACTGGTTGGTGAGGATGAGCACGCCCACGGCGACCATGAAGAGACCGGCCACCGTCTCGATCAGCCGGTAGTGCCGCCGGATCTTCGCGAAGGCCGTAAAGAACTGGTTCACGGCGAGCGAGGTGGCGATGAACGGGATGCCCAGGCCCAGGGAGTACACGGCCAGGAGCAGCATGCCGTGGCGGACCGTGCCTTCTTCGGCGGCGAGCGCGAGAATGGCGCCGAGGATGGGGCCGATGCAGGGCGTCCATCCGAACGCGAACGCGAGCCCGACGACGAACGCGCCGATCAGCCCGGCAGGCTTGGTCGTGTCGATGCGCGCTTCCCGGTAGAGCCACGGGATGCGCAGCAGCCCCATCGTGTGCAGCCCGAAGAGAATCACGAGGATCCCCGCGATCTTGCTCAGCAGGTCCAGCCGCGCGTACACGAGACGTCCCAGCGTGCTGGCGGTGGCGCCGAGCATCACGAAGACCACGGTGAACCCGAGGACGAAGGCAAACGAGGCGAAGACGACCTTGCGCGTCGCCGCCGCGCGCTCTGGAGCCTGCGCCGCCCCGTCGCGCAGCCGCTCGAGCGACACGCCGGAGACGAACGACAGGTACCCCGGCACGAGCGGCAGCACGCACGGGCTGATGAACGACAGGATGCCGGCCACGAACGCGGCGATCAGGGAAACGTCGTCGGACATGTGGTTCGAGCCTTGGATTCGTGATTGGCCGGGCTGAAGCCCGGCCCTCCTGCGAAGGAGACGCCCGCGGGACCGCAGGAGGGCGCGGCTTCAGCCGCGCCACGAGGACCCGTAGTCCGCAGCCTCTATTTCGTTTCCACCAGCGGAATCACTTTTCCGACCGGCTGGCGCTCCAGTGCGTCGGCGAACTTGACGGGCAGGAGGTCGCTGAACATCGCGTCCCACTTCTGCCGCTCCATGGGGTTCGACGCCTGCAGCCAGTGCTGTGTCGTGGCCACCCGGGAAAAGACGACGGTATCGATGCCGGCAAGGCCGGCCTCGGCGCCGAGCTCCGCCACGATGTCCTTGCGGACGGCATCGGCGCTCGTGAAGGAGAAATGCGCACCGAGCGCCGTCGCCAGGCGCAGCAGGACCGAGGTGTCCTCGAGGGCTTCGCCGGGCGGCGGGATGACCCGCGAGGCAGGCTGCAGCCGTCCCTGTGCGTTCGTGTAGCACGCGTCCTTTTCGACCCAGCACGCGCCCGCCAGCACGACGTCCGCGATTTCGACCAGCGGCGTCCTGACCACGCCGAGGACGACGAGCCGGGGAAGCGCGCCGGACTTGCGTGCGGCGACGAGCCAGGAGATGTCGCCGAGCGAGCCCACGGGTCCGGGGTCATGGACGAACAGCGCAGACACCTGGCCGCTCTCGACCGCGTGGCGAAGCGCGGAGAGGTCGGCCGACGTACCGCTCGCCTGCGAGGAGGTGAGGCCGAGGAGGCGCGCACCCGCGAGGTTGGGCGCGTCCACGGGCGGGACCGGGAATTTCGTGGACGCCGGTTGAGACTTGACGCTCGAGGTCCATGCCACGTCCACCGACGACGGGGCGGCGTCGTCGAGCAGATGTTGCGCCAGACGCGCGGCGACATAGAGCTCCTCGTGCGAGCCGTGCGCCGACAGCAGGAATCGCGGCCCCGGCCCATGGGCCGGCTTCCGCAGCACGGCGGCCGCCGCCACCAGGGCCGAATCCCAGCTCGTCGCCACAGGTCCGCCGGAGGCGCCGCGGACCATCGGCTGCGTCAACCGGTCGTCGCCCTCGACCCAGTGATACTGGAATCGGCCGATGTCGCACATCCAGTAGCCGTTCACCTCGGCGTTCAGGCGCGGCGTCATCCGGACCAGTTGCGCGCCCTTGGCCCACTCGGGCTTGGCGCGCAGCCAGGCCGTCGTGTTGCACCCCCGCTCGCAGAGCGTGCAGATCGTGTCCACGGCGCTCGGGTTGTCCCAGGGCCGGGACTTGAACCGGTAGTCGCGCGTCGTGATGGCCCCGACGGGGCAGACGTCCATCAGGTTGCCCGACAGCAGCGAGTGCACGCCCTCGTCGGCGAAGGTGGCGATCTCGCTGCCGTAGCCGCGATTGACGACGCCGATCTGGGCGTCGCCTTCAACCTCGCGCATGAACCGGATGCAGCGGGTGCAGAGGATGCACCGGTTGCGGTTCAGCATCAGCGTCGGCCCGAAGTCCACGTCGGCCTTGACGCCGTCGCCGTCGAAGACGCGCCGCGGGAACTCCATCCGGCTCTGGTCGCGTCCGAACTGATACGAGAAGTCCTGGAGCGGACACTCCCCGCCCTTGTCGCAGACCGGGCAGTCGAGCGGGTGGTTGATGAGCAGGAACTCGAACACCCCGGCGCGGCCCTCGATGACGTCCGGCGTCGCCGTGTGCACGACCATGCCTTCGGTCGCCGTGATCGAGCAGGACACCTGGAGCTTCGCCATCTTCTCGATCTTCACGAGACAGACGCGGCACGACCCGTCCACGCCGAGCGCCGGGTGATAGCAGTAGTAGGGCACTTCGAGGCCGGCCTCGATCGCCGCCTGAAGCACCGTTTGGCCCTTGTCCACGGAGATCTGGCGTCCGTCGATGGTGAGAGTGACTTTGTCCATGGCTCCGGCAGGAATCATATCAGGACGGGAACGCGAGCCTGCCCGGGGACGGGAGTCGTCCTGTTGTCTCGATGAACTCCTGACCCCGGGTCATCCTTATTGTGCCGTGACGACGTTCGACCCCGATCGTCGGGCTCGCGTCCCGATTGACTTCGGCCGTGGTCGCTCGTAAAGTGGAAATCCCCCAAATCGCCCTCCAAGGAGGCAGGCCATGGACGTCGTCCGCGTTCGTGTCGGGTCGGCCCTGGAATGGGTCGTGGCGGCGTTGTTCCTCGTGGCCACCGTCGCCGTCGGTTCGCTCGTGTTGCGCGAGCTGCGGGCGGCCGCGTCCACCACGGCACCCCGCCCGGCGTTTGCCGCGGTCGCGCCTGCCGGCCTGCACGAGCGCGCGGTGTCCGTGCCGCTGCTGCTGCTCGCGGAAGGCAAGGAGATCCGCGTCGGGGACTCCGCGTCGCGCGTCGCCGCGCTGCTCGGCCGCGAGGCCGAGACCGGAGCGCAGCGTTCGGATCGGGGACCGCTCGGCGAACGGGTGACGCGGTTCTACGACTTCTCCGGGACGCGTTTCGCGCTGGTGTTCGAATCACCCGGCGGAGCGTCCAAGGTGACGGCCATCTATATTCAGTGACGGGGCTCGGGGCTCAGGACGAGGCTCAGCGTTCGACGTTGACGAGCGCGGCCGAGTCCCGGTTCACCTCGACGCTGCGCAGCACGCCGCGCAGCGGGAACCGCACTTCAGTCGTTGCCGCCGACAATCTCACCAGCAGGTCCTCGCTCTGACCGGACGCGTACTGCAGCGTCACCGTCAAGGGCAGGTCGAAAACGTCTCCGCGCTGCTCGAGGGTGACGACGACGTGGCTCGTCGAGTCTCCGCCCTCGGCCCGGCCGACGCTGATCTGTTCGGTCACCGCCGGCTCGCGCGGGGCCGTCGTCGTCATCGACGAGGTCGCCGGCAGCGTCGCGCCCTCCACGCGATGCTGCACGCGGATCGTCGGCGTCTGGTCCTCCAGAATCCAGCGCTCGAAGAAGCGCTCGAGCGGCTGGTTCGACTCCTCCTCGAAGGTGCGCTGCACGTGCCGGGTGCCGATCTTCGTGAACACCGACTCGCGAAACAGTCGCCGTAACGCGCGGAAGAACACCTCGTCGCCGAGCCAGCGCCGCAGCATGTGCAGAACGATCGCGCTCTTGTTGTAGACGACCGCCCGGAAGATCCGACCGTCTTCCTGCAGGTGTCCCAGCCGGTAGCCGAGCCATACCGGGCCGTGCCGGCTGTTGGCGAGGGCGGTCTGGCGCAGCTTGCGCAGAATGCTCTCGAGGTCTTCGCGCGGCCGCGTGCGCTCGGCGTACAGAACGGCCAGATACTGCGCGAAGCCTTCGCTGATCCACTGCTCGTGATAGTTCTCCCAGCCGACGGCGTTGCCCCAGAACTGGTGCGCGATCTCGTGCGCCAGGAAGAACTGCGGGAAGCTCTCGAAGCTGACCGGGTCGTTGCGCCACGAGAAGGGCGTGGTCGGCAGCGGCTGGTGCAGGATGGCGAAGTACGCGGGGCTGTGCCCGCCGGGCAGCGGGTCGTCGACGAGCGTCAGCGTGAAGTGCGGGTACGGCGGCGGCCCGAGAAGGTCCGCATAGACGGAGAAGACGCGCGCGGTCGGCTCCGTCAGCGCGCGGCCCCGGCCGACCTGGCGGGGGTTGGCCTGGATGACGAACGGCACACCGCCCTTCGCCGCGACGCCCGACGCCGCGAAATCGAGCCGCGTCACGATGGTCGCGAAGTACCGCGCCGGCTTGTCGACGGTGAAGGCGTAGAGCCGCCCGGACTCGCCCGGGCGCACCCCGTCCACGCGTACGGGATTGCCGGCGGCGGCCACGCCGGTCGCGACGCACGCCATGTTCTCCGGCACGATGACGCGAATCGTCGCCGTGGCGTAGTCGGAGACGGGCGTCTGTGGATACCAGTAGCTGCGATGGCTGTAGGTCGTCCGTGGCTCGGCGACCAGCGCGACCTCTTCGCGAACCTCCTGCCCCTGCTGCTGCAGCACCTCGCGCTCGGGGGTGACGCCGGGGAGCCGGCCGGAGTAGGTGACGATGAGCGTGAACGCATCGCCGCGGCTCAGCGTCCTGGTGAGATTGACGACGACGCTGTTCTGGCCCTTCACGCGGAGGCTGAGGAGACGGCCCATCCCGGGCGAGAAGATGCTCCGCGGCACGAGCGACTCGGCGAGCCGCAGCGTCAACGTGCCCATGGCCACCGATCGCACCCGGGCCCGCAGCTCCACCCGGCCGTCGATCCACTCCCGCCGCGGATCGATGTGCGTCTGGATCTCGTAGTGCTCGACCTCGTAGTCGCTGTCCGTGTCCTCGCTGTAGAAGCGGCTGCCGCGCGCCGACAGCTTTCCTGCCGACGCATACACGGCGATGTTGCGTCGCCGCTTGCGATCGAAGAGCGTGATGTCCTCCGACTCGCCTCCCGAGCGCGCGTAGGTCAGCGTGCCGAAGCGTGACGTCCGGATCTCCGCGAGGAAGTCTCCTGACGGCGGCACCAGGGACCACTGATCGCGGCTCAGATCGACCAGATCGAGGACGAACGACTTGACCGACTCCTCGGTGAAGATCTCTTGCGCGCGACGCAGGCTGCGCGGGTCGGTGCGCTCCTCGACCAGGCTGCCCTTCGACAGCCGGTCCGAGACGTCGTAAGGATTCAGCCGGAGCAGCGCCGAGTCGAAGCGAGTGCGGAGCACCTCGTCGCCGGCGATGATCCGGACCTGTCCCTTTTCGCTCGCGGCCGCCGGGGAAAACGTCATCTCCCCCTGGCCGAGCAGCACGAGGCCGGTCATGCCCTCGGAGGTGGACGCCGCGTACGCCGTGCCCGACGCCATCGTGAGGGTGAGGTCTTCGGATCGGACCGTGAGGTTCGTGACGCGGAACTGGCGGGTGGAGTCCAGCCCGAGACGGTACAAGCCGTCGACGATCGAGATGCGTTCGGCGGCCGCGATGCGCCAGACCGGCGTCGCCGCGCCTTCGCTCGCCGTCCGATCGACATCGATCTGCCAGGTCCGGACGCTGCCGCGAGTGCCCGAACTCGACGAAGACCTCGAGCAGGATTCGCAAGCCGCCGGCGGAGGTGTCGCGGACGTCGCGGTCCCGCTCGCGCACGACCGCGCGGGTGACGCCGGAGACGAACTCCCCGGCGGCGAAAGGCTCGACCGCCTTGCGATCCACACCCTGGGCGAGGAGATCGAAGAACCGGGCTTGACTGCCGGTGAGCAGTGCTGCTTCGAGCCGTTCGTAGAGAGCGGCCAGCCCGCGATCGAACACAGCGACAGCCGGAGGCTGGGCACGGCCCTCGAAGGCCGCGAGGCCCAGGATGAGGGCGACGAGCGTCCTCGCCTGACGGCGCGATCCGGCCACGAACGCTGACACGGGAACCCTCGGGGCATTGTCACACAAGCCGCCGAAGGGCGCGAACCCTGTGACGAGTGACAGGGGACGGGAGCCTTCCGCCGATCCTGTGAAGGCTCCCGTCCCCTACACCCGCCGCGATTACGAGCACCGTCAGATCGTCGGCGAACCGCGCTTCGCCGACGTGGGCCGTGACGGCGCCGATGATGGCGCGGCTGATCTCGGGTGCGCTGGCGGCGGACCAGGCCGACAGCACGGCGTCGAGGCCGGCGTCGTCGAAGGGCTCGCCGGCGGGATTCTCGGCTTCGGTGATGCCGTCGCTGTAGGCGACCAGCACATCGCCCGGCGAGAGTTGCGTCTCCTCGGACTTGTAGGTTGAGCCTTCGAACATGCCCAGGGCGACCCCGGTCGCCCCGAGCATGTCGGTCGTGCCATTCGCCCGCCGGATGTGCGGCGGATTCTGGCCGGCGTTGACCCAGCTCATACGGCCGTCGGGCGTCACGACGGCGAGAAACAGCGTGACGAAGCGCGAGCGCGGCGCATGGCGCAGCACCTGCGCGTTCAGCCGCTCGAGCAGCGGTCCAGGCTCGAGCCCCTCGTCGACGAGCGTCCGCAGCATCGCGAGCAGCAGCGCCATCAGCAGCGCCGCCGGGCTGCCCTTGCCGGCCACGTCTCCGAGCGCGATGACGAGCCGGCCGTCGGGCAGCGGCACGAGATCGTAGAAGTCGCCGCCGACGGTGTTCGCCGGACGCGTCTCGCCGTGCACCTCGACCCCGGGCGCGCGGTAGGTGCCCTGCGGCAGCATGGCGAGCTGAATGTCACGCGCCACGTTCAGATCGTGCTTGAGCGAGAGCCGATCCGCGACCTCGAGCACGATCAGCAGATTCAGCAGCACGAAGCCGATGCACAGCAGCAACGTGCCGTCGTGCCAGATCGGCAGCGGCAACGGGAAGAAGACGAGCGGGCCGCTTGGTAGAAGCCGAAGCCCGAAAACAGCTTCAGCAGCCCGAGCACGCTGAAGATGAGCGCGATCCCGTAGAGCGCGCGGCGCGCCGGCGACAGCCGCAGCGTGAAGGCCAGGAAGAACAGCCGGGCGTGGTTCCACGCGCGCGACGTGCCAGGGACGTCCTTCCATCCCCGTGCGATCGACGCCGCGCGCGAAGAACTCGTAGGCTTCGCGCGCGTCGCGCGTGAACAGCCGCTGCAGGTCGCTCGCCTTCAGGTCCTTCGTGTAGACCTCGAAGAACTCGCGCGTGCGGGTGCCGGTGGGTGGCATCGGAGAGAAGTGCAACGACCAGTTACCAGTTACCAGTTACGAGCTACGAGTTACCACACCACCTGAGAGCGACCAGGCGACGAGTCCCGGCGCCAATGGTCGCTGGTCGTTCGTCGCTGGTAGCTGGTGCTGGTCTTCATGGATACGCTACGCCACCAGCCCCAGTTCCCGTCCGACTTTGTCGAAGACGTCGAGCGCGAACTGCAGCTCATCCCGGGTGTGCGCCGCGGTGACGATGGCCCGGACGCGGGCCCGGTCGCGGGCGACGGTGGGGAACGCGATGCCCTGGGCGAAGACGCCTTCCTCGAAGAGTCGATCCGACAGCGTCATCGCGCGGGCGCCGTCGCCGACGATGACGGGAACGATCGGGCTCTCGCTCAGGCCGGTATCGAAGCCGAGCCGGCGGAGACCGGCCTGGAAGAAGCGCGTGTTCTCCCACAGCCGATCGATGAGCTCGGGCTGTTCCAGGAGCATGTCCACCGCCGCGATGCACGCCGCGGCGACGGCTGGCGGATGCGAGGTCGAGAACAGGAAGGGCCGCGCGCGATGGTAGAGGAATTCGATGAGCGAGCGGCTGCCGGCGACGTAGCCGCCGAGCGCGCCCATTGCCTTCGAGAGCGTGCCGACCTGGATGTCGACGCGGCCGTGCATGCCGAAGTGGTCGATCGTCCCGCGTCCGTTGGCGCCGAACACGCCGCTCGCGTGCGCATCGTCCACCATCATGATGCAGCCGTACTCGTCGGCGAGATCGCAGAGCGCCGGCAGCGGGCCGAGGTCGCCGTCCATGCTGAAGACGCCGTCGGTGATCAGCAGCTTCTTCTGGCCGGCGGGCAGCTCGCGCAGGATCTTCCGCGCCGCATCCACGTCCTTGTGCGGGAAGACCTTGATCGGCGCGCGGCTCAGGCGGCAACCGTCGATGATGCTCGCGTGATTGAGCTCGTCGGAGATGATGACGTCCTCGCGCGTGAGGATCGACGAGACGGTGCCGGCATTCGCCGTGAAGCCGCTCTGAAAGACGACGACCGCTTCGACGCGCTTGAACTCGGCGAGCTTTCGCTCGAGCTCCATGTGGATGTCCATCGTGCCGGCGATGGTGCGGACGGCGCCCGACCCGACGCCGAGCCGCTCGATGGCCTCCATCGCGCGCGCCGCCGAGCGCCGGATGATTCGTCAGCCCGAGGTAGTTGTTCGAGGAGAGATTGACGACCGAGCGGCCGTCGAAGGTCGCGCGTGCGGCCTGGGGTCCCGACAACTGTCGCAGCGTGCGATACAGGCCCTGGGCCTTCAGCGAGTCGAGCTCGGCGGACAGGTATCCGAGAGGGTCGGAACGCATGCTGTGAGTATGAGCGGAAGTCGGCGCGCGACTTCCGGTTCACGACATCAGAGCGAACCGGCGAGCCAGAGAAGAGTCAGCCAGGGGACGACAGCGGCCGAGAGGTAGATCGCGGTGAGCAGGGCCAGCGCGCGATGGACAGCCGCGAGGTGCAGGATCATGCCGAATGCCGAGGCCGCGAGCTTGGCGCCTGCGAGCGCCGGCGCCTCCCCGACGCGCGGCCATCAGCCACGCCAGGATCGGGTTGGCCTCGATCTCCGGACCGAACGTGATGACACCGAGATACGTGAGCCCGCCGTCCATGGCCTGCGCCACGAGGAACAGCACGATCACCAGGTTGCCGAACGTCGTCGTCCGTGTGAGACGGCGGGTTCGATCGACGAGCCGTCGCGCCGGATTCGCACCGCACATCGGACGCGACCACGAGGTCGGCGTGCAATTGCGGGCAACGGCGCTTTCCATGGTGGTCGGAATGTATCAAGCGGTAGGCCAGCCTGTCGAGAACGGGCACACCGACTCGCACGGCGCTCAGTCTCGGCTGTCTTGCGCCGGACTTCGATTGACCGCCTCCGGCAGGGATCAGGGACCAGGGATCGAGATCAGACATCGGGATCGGGAACAGCGCACTGCGCTCGGGTTCCTTGCCCGCTGCCTGGTGCCTGATGCCTGAATAGATGTACGCGTCATTGATCTGCGCCACCAGCCGGGCGCCCTGTCCTTCGACCCACTGGCGCATCCGCGCGGTCCGCTCGGGTCCCAGCGCCTCGCCGTGCACGACGACGTGCGTGGCGCCGGAGCTGAGGATGAGCGGCCAGGCCCGGAGCTGCGCGGTCTCCGGAAGTCCCGCGAGGGCGGCGCGCAGCGTGCAGATAGTGCGGCGGAAAGTGTCCGCTGTACCCGTTCACCAGCGCCCGCCAGTGGAACATCGACAGATACGTGTAGCGGATCTCCCACGGGATGTCGCCGAACGGGAAGCTCGACGAGCACCGCGTCCGGCGGGAGCTCGGCGATGGCGCGGGCCAGTGGCGGCGCGGACACCGGGATGGTGGCGGGAGGCGCAAGGTAGACGTCGCTCCCCGCCCGCCCGGCCATCGGGAATCGGGAAGGCTGCCGCATCGGCGAGTGCAAGACTGCAGACGACCGGAAAGAAACGAGGTCCGACCCGGCCGCGCGAGCGCGAGGTACCCGGCCGCGGCGGCCCACGCGAGAGCCAGCATCACGACCATCGCGAATCTCGCCGGTACGCGCAGGCCGTCAAAGCCCGGCACGTGCGCGTACAGCCACGGATAGATCGTGGCGTCTCGCAGCGGATCGCCGAGCACCGTCGGCAGTGGACCGAGCGACAGCCACGCCGCGAGCAGCGCGGCGGACACGGCCCACGTCACCGGCTGCCGAACGAGCCGCCACACGCCGGCACGTGCCGTGCGAGGAGAGGGCCAGAGTAAGACCGGCGGCGATGACTGCATAGAGGAACGGGCGGAACACGCTGAACAGCCGGATCGACAGCGGCCCGATCTCATAGCGTCCCTCGAAGCCATAGAACATGCCCGCGAGCAGGCCGAGCGACACGACGCCTGCCGTGCACGTCAACACCGCCGCGGCGTGCCGCAGCCGCTCGCGACCGGTGCGCCGGTGCTCGCCCATCGGGCGTCGGCCGATTGCCGGACGGACCGCGTGCACGACGGCGGCCGCCGCGCCGAGGACGGCCAGGACGATCGGCACGAGGCCGGGAAAGAGATGTCCCTCGGGGCGCGGAAACGCGGCCAGCCAGCGCCAGAGACGCTGGTTTGACTGCGCCGTGAGATACGCGTAGGTGTCCGCCGAGAACGACGCGATCTCAGGGATGCCCCGGGAGCGGATTCCGCTCTCGCGCAGCTCGAAGTATGGCGCCATGAACGGCAGCGTCGCGGCGAATGCGACGGCGCCGGTGGCCGTGAGGGCCACCCAGGCGCGCCGGTCGCCGAGCCGTCGGCGCGACACGAGCTCGAAGAGCGCGTAGAGCACGACGAACGGCGGGAAGAAGAGCATGAAGTAGCCGCACGACAGGTTCTGCGCGACGAGTGCCGACGCGGCGCCGGCGAGATACCAGGCCGGGTGGCGGCGTGGCGCCGGAGCCGAGACGCCGGCTGAAGCCCGGCGCCACGTCGCCGAGCTACCGCCCAGCGTCGAGGCGCTCACCCGTGGCGCCGGGCTCAGCCCGGCCCGTTCCGTCGCATCGAAATACCGCCGGATACCGAGGAGGACCAGCGGCATCCATCCCGACCACATCACCTGCAGGTGCGGCGCCTGATCAAGCCGGTAGGGCGTGAACGCGTAGAGCAGACCCGACACGAACGCCGCGCGCCAGTCGCCGGTCACCGCCCGCACGAAGAGATACATGCCGACGCCGGCAGGACGAACGACGCGAGGAACAGCAGGTTGTAGGTCAGCAGGATGTTGCGGCTGACCGCGTACACGGGGCAGCCCGAGCACGCTCTGCGTGAAGAGGAACTCGGAGTAGCCGAGCGTGTTCGAAGCGGGATGGAAGATGTTCGCGTGCCAGATGCCGGCGAGCGCCGGCCACGTCGCCGCTGAGCGCGCGCAGCAGATGGTCGAAGTTCCACGCCAGGATCCAGGCGTTGAGCAGCGGATCACCGTGGTCGGAGGGGACCTGGTGCGTGAGGCCCGTGGCCAGCGGCCACGTCATGACGAGCGACAGCGCGACGAACCATGTCGTCGCCCGCATCGCGGTCTCGGGCCGCAGCCGCGCAAGCGACGGCTGCGCGGACCGCGCTCGTCACTGGCGGAACCGGCCGGTGAATGCGGCGATATCCGCGTAGATCTGCCTCGAGCTCCGCCGGCGCCGCGAGAAACACGACGCGAAATGCGCCGTCGCGCCGGTCGGCGCCGAAGCCCGATCCGTAGACGACGAGGATGCCGGTCTCGCGCAGCAGGCCGAGGACGAAGTCCTCGTCGGTTCGCCCGGGCGGGAGATCGACCTGCGGCATCGCGTAGAAGGCTCCCTTCGGGCCTCACGCATCGCATGCCCGGAATGGCGTTCAATCGATCCGCCGTGAGCCGCGCGCGCTCGTCGAGCGCCGCGGTGAACGAGGCGCGATGCGAGCGATCACCCCGCAGCGCCGCCGCGATCGCATACTGCATCGGCCCGGGGCTGCACAGCCGGCCGTCGGCCAGCTTCTTGATCGCGGCCAACGCCGGATCGAGGCGAGGCGTCCGGCCCACCGCCATCCAGCCACCGCGCCAGCCCGGCGCGAGGTACGCCTTCGAGAGCGACGAGTAGGCAATGATGGCGGCGTCCGGCCCGAACGATCCCAGCGGCGGGACCGGGCCGGCATAGGCCAGATCGCCGTAGACCTCGTCGGAGAGGATCGGGAAGCCGTGGCGCTCCGCCAGATCGATCAGCGCGAGCTTGGTGTCGAGACGGATAGACGGCGCCGGTCGGATTGTTCGGGTCGATCAGCACGAGCGCGCGCGTCCGCGGCGTGACGAGGCTGGCGATGTGGTCGACGTCCGGTTGCCAGCCGCGCGCGGGATCGGTCCGGTAGTACACCGTGCGCGCGCCGAGCTTGGCCAGCACCGCCGTGTACAACGGGTAAGTCGGCACCGGCACGAGCACCTCATCGTCCGGGTCGACGAGCGCCCCAGCGTGAGCTCGATGCCTTCCGAGGTGCCGGACGTGAGCATGACGCGGTCGGCCGTCACGGGGAACCCGCGGCCGGTGAACTCCTCGGCGACCGCTTCGCGCGCATCGAGAATTCCCGGGTGACGGCGTGTAGCCGTTGTGTCCGTCGCGCATGCGCCCGCGCCACGGCTTCAACGAGATGCGGGCGGCGTCACGAATCCGAACGGGATCGGATCCCCGATGTTCAGATACCGGACCTGGCGGCCCGCGGCCTCCACCTTCTTGGCCTCGGCGACGATGTTGCGGATCGCATAGGAGAAGCCGCTGACCCGGCGCGGCGACAGGCACCTCGGGCGAGAGCGGAAATCGTCGAGCGCATGGTCCGAATTGTACACATCTGCACCCGCCACGCCCGATTTCCATAGCTCATCTCCCGTTTAGTGTCGTTTTTACATCTAAAACGGCTGACGTAAGCAGATTCTGCACGATTTCGATGCGTTTTTCGGTCGCGCACCCTGGGCCGCGGCATGGCACATTTGAATCTAAGTGCTTTGCATACAACGTTTGCCGCAGTTGGCAAGAAGGTTGGTTGTAAGAAGCGCCGTGCGGATGCAGCGCAGTCTCCGATCGACGGCTCAGAAGGCGGTTGTGCTGACCGCTCTCTGCGGCATGGCTGCCCCGAGCGTGCAAGCGCAGGGGCCGCTGGCAGCCGGTGCGGTCGGCCTCGGCGCGTCCGCGTTGCACCAGGCGCCGACGACCTTCCGGACGGGCGTGGACCTGGTGTCGGTGACCGCTGTGGTCCGCGACTCGAAGGGCCGACCGGTCCGGAACCTGTCCCGTGACGACTTCCAGGTATTCGAGCGCGGGAAGGCCCGCCGGATCGTCGATTTCAAGGCCAGCGATCAGGGGCCGGTCAGCCTGGCGATTCTGTTCGACGTCAGCGGCAGCATGCGCATCGGATCGCAGACGCAGGCCGGACAGCGCGCCGTCGAGCACATTCTGAGCTGGGTCGAGCCGCGCGCCGACGAGTTCGCGCTGTTCTCCTTCGACCGGGATCTGCGGCAGGAGACGCCGTTCACCAACGACCCCGGCGTCGTTCGCGCGGCGCTCGGCGGCCTCACGGCGATCGGTCAGACGTCCCTCTACGACGCCATCGCGAAGACGGCGAAGACCCTCGGCGATCGTCCCTCGCCCCGGCGCGCGGTTGTCGTCATCACCGATGGCATCGACACGAGCAGCGAGATGTCGCCGTCTGACGTGTCAGGGCTCGCGAGCGGCATCGACGTTCCGGTGTACGTGATTGCCGTGCTGTCTCCCCTCGATCACCCGGGTGAGCGCATGGCCGTCACCACCGCCGAAGACTCGCCCGTCGCGACGCAGCTCTCGAACCTGGCGCTCTGGACCGGTGGGACGCTGCACATGGTCAGTGCGCCGACGCACGCGAGCCAGGCGGCGCGCGAGCTGATGGCCGAGCTGAGACACCAGTACCTGCTGGCCTTCGAGTCGGCGAAGGTCGCGGGCTGGTACGACCTGGACGTGAAGACCCGACGGCGCGAGCTGACCGTGCGGGCGAGGAGCGGGTATTTCGCGGGTCAGACGACGCGGAGTGAGCGGGACGGGTTGCATGTGAGTCGGGCCGACTGGGTGGATTGAGGTTGGCCCAATGCTGGGTCAAGGTTTGACGTTAACGGTGGGGCGGAGGAGGTTTGAGATGATGAAGCAATTCGTGATGATGGTTCCGGTTCTGGCGCTGGCCGCGGGTTCGACGGCGTGCGCGACCAAGAAGTTCGTGCGCACGGAAGTCGGCGCGGTCAACGACAAGGTGACCGGCCTGACGACCCGGGTGGAAGAGCACGATCAGCGCATCAAGGCCAACGACGAGAAGATCACGCAGGTCGATCAGAAGTACGACCAGAAGGTCGGCCAGGTCGATCAGAAGGCGACGACGGCCGGTCGTACGGCTGACGAAGCGAAGGTCGCAGCCAAGCAAGTGGACACGAAGGTGACCGAGATCGCCAACGTGAACCGCAAGCTCGTGTACGGTCTGGTCATCAACGAGGCGCAGGATGGCTTCAAGTTCGGCAACGCCGGACTGCCCGACGAGGCGAAGGCGCAGCTCGACCAGCTGGTGACGAACCTGTCGACGGAGCCGAAGGCGGTCTTCTTCGAGATCGAGGGCCACACGGACTCGACCGGCCCGGCGGAGATCAACGAGAACATCGGCCTCGAGCGCGCCGAAGCGGTGAAGCGCTATCTCTACGAGCAGCACAGGGTGCCGCTCCACAAGATCAGCGTGATCAGCTACGGCGAAACCAAGCCGGTGGACTCGAACCGGACCCGCGACGGCCGTGCGAAGAACCGCCGCGTCGAGGTGAAGGTGCTGTCGCCCGAGGCGGCTGCGGAAACGGCGGCGGCGCGCACGGGTTCGAACTGACTTGCGAAACCGGTAGGCCGGACCTTTAGGTCCGGCGGGCAAGTCGGATACGAAGTTCCGAAGGACAAAGGGCACGGGATCGAGGCAGACTGCCTCGGTCCCGTGCCTTTTTCGTGTGCGCTACCAGTCGTTGGCCCCCGCGGGGCGCGACGTGCGCCCGCCGCGCGTGAAGGCGAACGATTGGGCGGGCACCTGCTCGAGGGCCTCGCGGGTCTCGTCGGGTGAGTCGGGCGGCGGCGTCGCACGGCTCTTCGATTCGCGTTCCAGCCGCGCGCGCACGATCGCGAAGTTGACGCGGGCGGCCTGGTGAGCGGGATCGCGGCGCAGCGCCTCCATGAACGCCCCCAGCGCTTCGCGGAGCTGCTTCGCGCGTGCGAGCACGACGCCGCGGTTGTAGTGCGCGCGCGCCTTGTCGGCGTTCGACGTCGCGCGATCGGCCGCACCCGCGAAGGTTCGGGCCGCGAGCGGGTCCTGACCCCGCCGCGCCATCACGATTCCGAGATTGAACCAGGCGAGAGCGGCCGAGTCGCTGTCGCGAGCCGCCTCACGGTAGCGCGCCTCCGCCACGTCGAGCCGGCCGCCGTCGAGCGCGGCGTTCCCCGCACGCAGGGCCTCGAGCCCCTGCGCGCTCACGGCGGGCGCGGTCAACATCGCCACCAGCAGCGCTATCCCGCGCCTCATTTGTGCCGCCCTCCGGCGAGGCCAGCCAGCCATTCGATCGACAGACAGATGAACGCCGCGGCCAGGAGCGACATGGCGATCACCCCGGATCCACGGTCTCCGGCGCGCGATGGTGGCGTGCGAAGCCGCTCGATCAGCCGGGCGCCGGTCTGCGGATCGGCGCCGTCGTGGTACGCCCCACCCGTGATCCGGGCGAGGCGTTGCAACCGTCCGGCGTCCAGCCGTGCGATGCGCGTCTCGCCCGGGCTTCCCGCTGTCGTCGCCGAAGCGTCGGGACGCCGCATCGGCATCCGTCCCCCACCGGCCGTGCCCATGCCGACTGCGATCACCGCTGCGCGTGCAGCAGCGGCACGGGCCGCCGACGCCTCGAGCGACCCCGCACTGCCGGTATCTTCGCCGTCACTCAACAGGACGATCAGCCGTCGCGCTCTTCCGGCGCCGAAGGTGGCCGTGGCGCGGGCGATCCCATCCGCCAGACTGGACCCCACCGCCAGCGTCCTCATGGCCGCCGGCACTTCGTCGAGCGCCATGCGGAACGCCTCCAGATCTGAGGTGATCGGGCAGATGAGCTCGGCCTCTCCCGCGAACACGACCAGCCCCACCGCCCCTGGCGCCGTGCCGCCAACGATTTCCGACGCGAGGCTCCGCGCGGCCGCCAGCCGGCTCGGAGCGACATCGGCGACCTCCATGCTGCGGGAGACGTCGATCGCAAAGACGATCGCTGCCGGCCCGTGCGCGGCGTCCGTGGCGGCCGATCCTCCACGCCAGGCAGACACCGTCGAAGCGCCAACGACGGCGAGCGCCGCGATCAACAGCAACACTGGCCGCCAGCCGAACCCGGTGGTCTTCAAAGCGTCGCCGGTCGTCCAGCGCCGCAGGGCCCGTCGTCGGACCAGTTCGCGCCAGATCGCCAGGGGTGCCACGACCGCCAGTGCGACGACGGCGACGACGGCCTCGATCGACCCGGGTGTGGCGCTCATGCCCAGCTCCGGAGCCACGCGCCGGCAAGCACGAGCTCGAGCCCGACCACGAGGAGGGCAGCTGCGCCGAGCCATCGCCAGGCCGGGATGACGCGTCGCTCGGTCAACACACGCTCCTGCGGCTCGACGCGGTCGAGCGCGGCGCGCAGGACGTCTGCGGCGCCGGCCGTGCCGGCCCGGACGAACGTTCCGTGCGTCGTGGCGGCAAGCGCCTGGAGCACGTTCTCGTCGATACCGAGGGGGACGTCGACCACCCCGAGCTCCGTGGGAAACGGCACCAGCCCGCTGCGGCCGACGCCGACCGCCATGATCGGCACCCTGTCCCGCGCGGCCAGTCGGGCAGCCTCATCGGGCAACGGTGTCCCGACGTTGGTCGTGCCGTCGGTGAGGGCGATCAGCACGCCGTTTGCGGTGCGTGCGGCACGGAGGCGACCGAGACCGCCGACGATGGCGGGGCCGAGCGCCGTCCCGACGTCGCTCGTGGACGTCTCGATGGCGGAGAGTCGCTCCAGCACCGCGCGGTGATCGGCTGTCAGGGGACACGCAATCGCGTGCTCGCCTGCGAAGAGGAGCACGCCGAACCGGTCGCGGGGACGGAGCGGCACGAGCGTGCGGGCCACCTGCAGCGCGGAGCCCAGCCGATCCGGTTGACCGTCGCGCGCCCGCATCGACTGCGAGACGTCCACGAGGAAGAGGACATCGAGGCCGGGGCGGACGACGTCCCGCTGAAGGGCCACCTGTGTCGGACCTGCCATGGCCAGGGTGATGCCTGTCAGCGCGAGCAGCCGCAGCACCGAGGGCACACCCCGCAGGCGGACGCGCCAGGTGTCCGGTACGTCGTCGAAGAGCCACAGCGACGTGACCCGCGGCAGTCGGCGGCGCCCCGTCCGCCGGAGCAGCGCCCACCCGACGAGCGGGATCAGCAACAGGCCGAGCCACCACGGGGCCGAGAGCGTCACGAGGCGGCCTTTCGGCGAGCCGCGTCGTCACGTCGTTGCCGGTGACGGCTCGCGCGGCCGAGGCTGCTGACCACACCCTGAGCCTCCTGCAGGGTGGCGGCATGCTGCGCGAAGGCGGGGATGCGAATGCCGAAGCGGACGCTGTCCAGTGCGCGAAGCAACACGCCGAGCCGGCTGGCCAGGCCCGCGCCTTCGGCCGTCCGTGCCACGCGCGCCGCGAGCTCGGGCGAGGTCAGCGCGTCGATGGAGCCGTTCGCGATCGGCGCTGCCCCCCGGCGCACGAGCATCGCCGCCCGGGTGTAGCGCACGCGCGCATCGGCTTCGTCGCCGCACGCTGACGCCGCCAGCTGTCCGAGCTCGTCGGCGAGGTTCCGGTAGAACATCGCGTGCCGCCTGCGATTCACGCGCCGCCGCCACCAGCGTGCGAGCGGCACACCAGCCAGGGCGCCAGCGGCCGCGATCGCCGCGATGCCGGCCAGAATGCGCGGCCAGATGGACGGCGGCGGGGGATCGGCCCGTCCGATGAGCGCGCGGAGCGGCATGTCGGCCGAGACGATGGGACTCGTCATCTCGATCGACAGGTGGGACGTCCACGACGAGACGAACGTCCGGCCGTCGGCCGCCAGGTACTCGAATGCCAAGGGAGGCAGCGCGAGGCGTCCGGTCTCGAAGCTCGTGACCGTGATCATCCAGCGCTGCTGCCAGCGATCGAGCCCACGCGTGTCGGACGACGTTTCGACGCCGAGCACCTCGAGCTCGCCGAGTCGATCCTCGACGCGCGGCCGTGCGGAGACCAGGCTGGAAGGCGCGTCGATCGACAGCGTGAGCACGGCGCGTTCGCCGATCTGCAGACGGTCCGGGGCGATCGTCCCCTTCACGGAGAAGGGCAGCGTCTGTGCTGGCGCCGAGGCTGTCCGCGAGGTTGTCGTGGAGGCCGATGGCTCGGGGCGAGGAAGGGGAGGCGGGCCGGGCTGCGGCTCGGATCGCGCGGGCACGTCCGGCGGCGCGACGAGGGTCAGGGCGAGCAGGACGGCGTGAATCACGCCGCACCTCGGACGCGGCAGATGCTCGCGAGATCGGCCAGATAAGCGTGATCGGTCCGGAGGCTCACGTGAATCGCGCCGGCGTCAACCAGACGGGAGCGGATCGCGCGCCGGCGCGAGGCCGCGCGCTCCCGGATGGCGCGACGCACGGCCGGCGAATGCGTGTCCAGCCAGCGTGTCTCGTCGCGCTCGGCATCGCGGACGCGCAGGAGGCCGACATCCGGCACGTCGTGTTCGAACGGCGTCGAGATGCTCACGCCGACCACGGTATGACGGCGGACGGCTCCGCGGATCGCGGCATCCCAGCGCGGCGAGAGGAAGTCGGACGCGATGATGATCGCGCCTGGCGAGCGGAGGCTGCGCTCGGCGCGCAGGATGCCGGCGTCGAGGTCGGTGCCGGTCCCCGAGGGCTCGAGCGTCTTCAGCCAGTGGGCCAGTCGAAGGGCGTGCGCGAACCCGCGACGCGCCGGACGTTCGGCTTCGACGCGATCGGTCACGACGATGGCCCCGACACGCTCCGAGTCACGAGCGGCCACGAACGAGAAGAGCACCGCCAGCTCCCGTGCCGTCCGCCACTTGTCGCCGCCGGGCGTTCGCATCGACAGGCTGGCGTCGAGCACGAGCACGAGCGCCGAGGCGTGCTCCTGCTCGAACACCTTCACCATCGGCCGGTTGTGCCGCGCGGTGACGTTCCAGTCCACCAGGCGGATGTCGTCACCGTACTGGTATTCGCGATAGCCGGCGAAGTTCAGGCCATGTCCACGGAAGACCGAGCGATGCACCCCGGGCGTCGGCACCGACCCCGGACGCAGGAAGCGAAAGGCGAGGCGGTTCGCCGAGGTACGCAGGCGGCCGATGTCCACTTTGCGAGATCCTTGTCAAGGCACAAGGCACAAGGCACAAGGCACAAGGAAGGTCAAAGGTGGAAGGGGAAAGGGAGAAGGGGAAGGGGAAAGGGGAAAGGGGAAAGGGAAAAGAAAAAGACGCAGGGGGAAGAAGGTGTTCGCCCGTTGAGGCCGAATGCAGATGAAGTCATGGTAACGCTCCGACCTTGTGCCTCGTGCCTTGTGCCTTGTGCCTTCCAATTACGGCACCGGGACGGTTTCGACAATCCGCTGCACGATCGCGTCGGGCGAGACGCTGTCGGCTTCCGCGTCGTAGCTCAGGATCAGCCGGTGTCTCAGGACGTCGAGCGCGATCTCGCGCACGTCCTCCGGCAGCACGAAGGCGCGGCCGGCGAGCGCTGCCGTCGCCCGCGCGGCCTGCAGGAAATGCACGGCGGCGCGAGGCGACGCGCCGAAGCGGATGAGCGGGGCGAGATCGGGCAGTCGGAACGCCTGGGGTTCGCGGGTCGCGCGCACGAGATCGAGCACGTAGCCGAGGATCGCCTTCTCCGCGAAGACGTTCGCGAGCGCCGCGCGCGCGGCCATCAGCTGCGCGGCGGTCAGCACCGCTTCCACCCGCATCGGCGCCGCCATCTGTCGCGAGAGCATCTCGAGCTCCTCGACGCGCGACGGATAGCTCACATTCACCTGCAACAGGAACCGATCCAGCTGCGCTTCCGGCAGCGGGAAGGTGCCTTCGTGCTCGACCGGGTTCTGCGTCGCGAGGACGAGGAACGGTTCCTCGAGGACGTGCGTGTCGTGGCCGATCGTGACCGAGCGTTCCTGCATCGCCTCGAGCAGCGCGCTCTGCACTTTCGCCGGTGCCCGGTTGATCTCGTCGGCCAGCACCAGGTTGGCGAAGATCGGGCCCTTGTGCACCACGAACTCGAGCGTCTTCGGGTTGTAGACGAGCGTCCCGATGAGATCCGCCGGCAGCAGATCGGGCGTGAACTGCAGCCGCTGGAACGACAGGTGGCACGCCTGCGCCAGGGTGCGGACGACCAGCGTCTTGGCGAGCCCGGGCAGCCCTTCGAGCAGCACGTGTCCGCCTGAAAGGAGGGCGACCAGCAGCCGGTGGACGAGGCGGTGCTGCCCGACGACCGTGCGGCCCACCTGGGTGGCCAGCGCTTCGGCCCAGGTCGTCGGGACAGTGCGCGTCGGACGGGTGGGGTCGTTCATGGGCGGGGCGTGACGGACCAGACACGCACGGTCTTGT
Source organism: Vicinamibacterales bacterium (assembly GCA_963834365.1). Classification (GTDB taxonomy): domain Bacteria; phylum Acidobacteriota; class Vicinamibacteria; order Vicinamibacterales; family Vicinamibacteraceae; genus CAWJAP01. The sequence goes on from CAWIBS010000029.1 coordinate 137,529, forward strand.
CGCTGCCGCCAGAGACGAGCGTGCGCCCGCCCGGCGCCCAGGCCAGGGCCTGCACGGCGCCCGCGTGACCGGCAAACCGGGCCTGCTCGGTGCCGGTGATCGAGTCGAGCACACGGACGAGGCCATCCGGTCCCGCCACGGCGATCGTCCGGCTGTCGTCGGCCATCGCGAACGTCGTTGCGTCAGCGATCGCGCGGAAGGACGCGCCCGTCTCCGGATCCCAGAGCACGACCCGCTGATCGGTCCCCACCGAGACGAGCAGCCGGCGATTCGGCGCGAAGGCCACGGCGGACACCGTCACACCCGGGCCATGGCCGGGAAACGCCTTGAGCTGGCTGCCCGTCGCCGCGTCCCACACGGCGATGCGTCCGCTGTCCCCGCCGGTCAGGATCGGATCGCCGGCCGGCGCGAAGGCGAACGCGGACGCCAGGCCTGGCGCGGGAACGGCGCTGACGCGCGCACCGGTCTCGAGGTTCCAGAGCGAGAACCCGCCGCCGTCCAGGCCGGGCTCCTGTGCAATCGCGCGCGTGCCGTCTGGCGCCACGGCACGGAACACGAGACCCTCGCCGCCCGAGAGCTGCCGCACCTCGCCGCCATGCTGCGGATCCCACACCCGGAGCGCGAAGTCGGCGGGCCCCGCCGCCGACACCGCCGTGCTCCCGGTACCGACGAATCCGACGAAGAGCACCGCGCAGTCCTGCCCGTGCCCGTCGAATCGTCCCGATTGGCTGGCCTGGCTCAGATCCCAGATGCGCACGGAGCAGTCGCCCTGCCCGCCGCCCGACAGCACCCGCTGCGTGCTCGACACCGCGACCGACATGACAGCCGCGCTGTGCCCGGTGAATACGGACTGACCATTCCCGACGCCGGGTGCGCCAGGCGATTCCGCTACGGCCGTCGCCTCGCCGGGGGCGGCAGTCTGAGATGGCAGGGTTGTCGCCGTGGCGTCGGGCACGGTATCCGTTGCCGGGGACCAGATCGACCACGTGAGGTAGCCCGCGTAGCCGAGCGCGGCGACGCCCCACACGAGCATGCCCATGAACAGCAGGTTCCGCGAGGAAGCCGAGAGCATGTGCTCATCGGATCGTGGCGGGAACACGATCTGCGGCGGCAGGCCCGGCCGCGCCGACTGGCGGGCCGCGGGAGCCGACTCCGGGAGTGGCGCGATGGCGGCGGCGGAAACGGCGGCGGATACACGACGGTCGCTGCCGACGGTTCCGCAAAGGAGGGCTCGATCAGCGGCGCCGGCGGCTGGGCGGGGATCGCGTAGTCGCGCGTCGGGGCCTGCGACTCGCGCGGTGGTGGCGGCCGGTAGAAGTCCGTGCCCGAATCGGGCCCCTCGGCGGACGGTCCCGCGAACTCCGCGAGCGGATCGAACGCGTCCGCGGGCGGACGGACGACCGGAACCGTCGCCGCATCAGAGGTGACGTCCGGCGGCCGTGGCGCGCCACGGGGCGTCACGACCGTCACCGCCTCCGAGAAGCGGGCTTCTTGATCGGCCCCGCACTGCGTGCAGAACCGCACATTGTCGTGGAGCTTCGCACCGCACCGAGTGCAAGCTGCCATCGAATCAATCCTCGACGACGATCACGAGCTTTCCCTGCTTGAACTTGTCGGCCGCGGTGAGGCGAAGGACCGCGGAGGGCCCGCCGGTGGTGATCGCGTAGTCCACGCCAGCCTTGAAGCTCTGGGGGAACAGCGTCACCTTCTTGACCTTCTTCAATCCCAGCTTGACGGCGTCGATCGGAATCTCGGTGGCCTCGGCAAGATTGAGCGCCGTGCTCTGCCCGACGTCGGGATAGAAGCTCCGCATGTTCTTCTCGACGACCTTCTGATTCACCAGTGTCTTCTTCGAGCCGAGGATGTAGCGAACGGTGTTCGCCTCGGCTTCACGACGCGCCACTTCCGCCCGCTCCTTCTCGGCGGTCTCGGTCATCGCCTTGAGCTCCTCGCTCGTGCGGGCGACCGTCTCGTCGAGCTGTGCGGCCGTGGCGCGCAGGTCGTCGCGCTCGACCGTCGCCGTGGCGAGCTGCTTGAGCGCGTCGTCGCGTTCCTGCTTGAGGAGCTCGGTCAGCCGTTTCTGGTGCTCCTGCGGCGTGATCGTGGCCTTGCCGCGCGTGACCCACGTCCCGAACTGTCCCTTCTGGTAATAGGTCCAGACGCGGAAGCCGGGGACGAGGGCATCCTGCAGGTTCACCTGCGACACGATGTCATAGGCCTTCTTCGCGTTCACGTTCTGCCGAATCAGGAAGTTCATCGCGATGCGGTCGTGGCGATCGCCCTCGCCGACCACCACGCTCGCCGGCAGCTGCTGGCTCACCTGCTCGAGCCGCGCCTTGAGCTGCTGGACGTCCTTGTCGCGATCGATGAGGTCCTGGAGCAGCGTGCGCAGTCCGGCGCGCTCGGTCTTGATGCGCTCGGCGAGCAGGGCCCGCTGTTCGTCGGTCATCTCGGCCCCGAAGCCGGGCGGCAGGGACCCGCCACGGCTCTGGTACTTCGTGAGCAGCTGGCCGATCTGGCGGTTGGTCTGGGCCTGCTGCTGCTCGAGCTTCTCGTACTCGATGGCCAGTTCGGAGAGCGACTGCACGGCCGCTTCCGGCGCGGCGGCGACGTCCGGCTCGGGAGCGGGCGGCGGCTCGGCCGGCTTGGGGGGCTCGCGATTACACCCCGCGAGGAGGGTGATCGCCAGCACCACGCTCAGAGCCCGCCCGGTACATGCACTCGACATCGGTGATGGTCCTCGACTGGGCCAGCCGCTTCGCTGGCCGACTCCCGATAGCCCGCGTCCGCACAAACGGTCACGGGCCCCTGCGGCGAAAGAGGGAATTGTAGTCGATACAACGGACGAGGAGGGAGGAGCGAACGGGCGGGCCGTCCAGCCAATTCCTGCGCGTTCGTCAACTTGGTGAGAACGTGCCACTTCTGAGTTCGGCTGAAGCCGGACACTACGTCAACACCGTGAACTCTGGCTTCGGAGCAGCGGCGGGTCCAACGGCTGTCGCCCGACGAGATCAGCCGTCCGCGCGGCCGGCCAGCCTGCCGAGGGCTGGCCGCATGGCGGCGCGGGTCAGCGGCTGGCGCCAGCCGCTGGTCTGACGCTCAGAACGTGACGCGCATGCCCAGCTCGATCCGGCGGGCCATGTCGGCCGACGTCGGCTGACCAAAGAAGTCCGACGTCAGCACGCCGCTGTAGGTGCGATAGTTGACGTCGTTGAGCAGGTTGAAGACCTGCGCGAAGATCTCCAGGTTCACGCGGCCCTGCGCCTGAGGTGGACCGCCGCCCATCATCATCATCGGACCGCCGCCCCCGCCCGGTCCGCCGCGGCCGCCGCCTCCGGGACCGCGGCCGCCGCCATCGCCGCCGCGCTGCACGATCACCGGCCCGCCCGGCTGGCCATCGCCCGTCTTCGGCTTGCCGAGGCCCTTGGTCCAGCTCAATCGGAAGTCGACGTTCAGGTGGTCGTCGCCGCGCGCCGCGTTGCGGCCGACGCCGGCAGGCCGATCGTTGATGACCGAGTCGGCGTTGTTGTCGAAGCCGGTCGTGATGTTGTAGGGCGCCGCCGACTCGTAGCGCACGTTCAGGTTGGTGCGCAGCCCGAGGAAGAGCGGCGTGCTGACGAAGCCGAAGATCCGGTGGCGCACGTCGCCGCGCGTCGGCCCCCATTCGGCCGCGAGGTTCGTGCCTTCCACGGGCAGGCTGGTCGCGCTGTCGCCGTCGCTGTTCGCTTCGGCCAGCCGATAGTTGATCGTGCCGAACAGGCGCCTGGGCGCGTAGTTCAGGTTGACCGACACGTCCATGCCCTGGCTGCGGGCGCGGCCGATCGAGTCGATGAACGAGACATTGCCGACCGACGGGTCCGGCCGCACGCCGTCGATCGGCGCGTTGATGTTCACGGCGCGATAGACATCGGTGCTGCGCTGCGAGAAGTAGTTGCCGCGCAGTTGCATCCAGCCGGTCACGGCATGCTCGAAGCCGACCGACGCGCGCGTAATCGTCGGGATGACGATCGCCGCCGACACGCGGGTCACGCTGGGCGGCAGCTCTTCCTCGCGGACGCCGCCGGCGCTCGGATCGGGATAGCCCGGGTTGCGAATGATGATGTCGCGCTGCCGCACGCCGTCGAGCCGGAGCGACTGCTCGTAGAGGCTGTCCTCGAACCAGTCGTAGAAGATGCCCGCGCCGGCGCGGAGCGTCGTCCGGTTGCTCTTGAACGGCGACCACGTGACGTGGGCACGCGGCGCGAGGTTCAGCGCGTCGCCGACGTGGGTCTGCGCTTCGTAGCGGAGGCCGGCGCTGACCATCACGTTCTTGCGGACGCGGATGTCGTCCTGGATGTAGGCGCCGAACTCCCAGAACGTGTAGTCGACGAGCGGATCGCCGATGCGCTGCGAGAACTGCAGCGGCCGCTGCAGCTCGAAGGCGGAGTCGCCGCTGAAGGTGAAGGTGCCCAGGTAGTTGCGCGCCTCGTCGCCGCGATACCAGCCGCCTTCGAGGAGGACGCCCGTGCGCAGCGCGTGCTTCTTGCCGAGACTGAAGTCCACGTTGTCGGCGAACTCGATCTCTTTCGAGGTGCGGCCGCCGCGCACCTGCGCGCCGCCGCTCGTGAACGTGTCCTGCACCCGGACCGTGACCTCGTCGAGCAGAGGCGTGGACGATGAGTCGTCCCACTCGAGCGAGAAGCGCACCTCGTTGCGCAGCTTCCCGAGCGATCCGCTGTTCGAGACCCGGACCTCGTGCTCGAGCGACTCGCTGTCATAGGCCCGCGTCGGGGAGATCGAACTGGCCGACGCCGAGGTTGCCCTGCGAGTTGCCGTTGCGCGCGTACTCGAGCCGCAGCAGCTGGTTCTTGTTGATCGCGTGCTCGACGCGCGCATTGAAGTTCACCCGATCGACCGGCTGGGTGACCAGGCCGCGCACGACCTCGCCGGTCGCCGGATCGGACACGAGAATCGTCTCGGTCTCGTACTGATCGAGGCCGCCGACGTTCAGCGAGAACGACGTCCGGCCCTTCACGATCGGGCCGTCGAACGACCACTGATAACGCCGCGCCTGCTCGGCGCCCTTGGTCGGCGCGAATGCGTTGGTGGCGTTCAGCGATTCGTCACGGAAGGTGAAGCCGGCCGAGTTGCGCCAGTTGCCGTTGCCGGGGCGCGTCCGGATGTCGACGCGCGGAAATCCCGACTCGTGGTTCTCGGCCGAGTACGGATCGAAGCGGAAGCGGATCTCGGCGATCTGCGACTTCGGCGGCAGCCGGCCGCCCGAGAACCCGTTCACGCGCAGCGTCGCGCCGGGCCCGGCCATCTGCTGCAACTGCTCCGCCATCTCCTCTTCATCGTCCGGGAGGGCGTCGATCTGCTCCTGGGTGAGCGCGGTCGAGAACGCATCGTTCAGCGCCTCGTCGGTCTTGTCGCGCGTGACGTCCACTTCTTCGGCGAACCGGCCGATCTCGAGCCGGACTTCCTTCCGTTCCTGGCGTCCGCGGCGCAGGTTGACGTCGGGAACGTCCACCGATTCGAAGCCGGCCGACTCGACGTGCAGCATGTACTTGCCGGCCGGCACGTCATCGAAGATGGCCTCGCCGCGTTCGTTGGCGGTTGCCGTCATCGGCTCGGCGGGCGGCAGCACGATGGTGACCGTCGCGCCGAGGATCGCGGCGCCCGTCTGGTCGAGCACCGTGACCCGCAGTCGCGCTGCGTGCCGGATCCCGCTGGACCTGTTCGTCCTCGGCGCGCGCCATGTCCGCGAAGCCGACGAGCGCGCCGAGTGCCACCAACGTTCGAAGTGCGTTCCGCATCGTCGTTCCTGCCGCCCGAGTCGTCTTTCTGAATGTGCGGCCGTCCGATACCGCAGCCCCCGCGCTGCCAGCCGGCCCGTCCAGGGCCGCGCCGCACAGCAGCGCGGATCGTAGGGCGAAAACTAATTGGACGTCTTGCGCTTGAACTGCTCGGGATCGACGCTCGCGTTGAGCTTGTACTTCTTGATCTCCCACTCCTGCGACCGGCTTGTCGCCAGTCTGTTGCGTGATCCGGTGCGGCAGCAGCACGCCGTCCACCTTCTTGTGATCGGCAAAGAACCAGGACATCTCGACCATCGGCGGCGGCGGGGGCGGCCCTTCGGCCTCGCGCTTCTTGCGCTCTTCCTCGATGCGGGCCCGCCTGGCTTCCGGCGTCTCGCCCTCACGGCGCTCGAACCGCTGGGTCATCATGCGCGTCGGGTCGCGGTCCATGTAGGTGAGCATGACCGGCAGGTGGGACTCGGCGTTGACGAACACACGCGCAGTGAAGTTGCCCTCGCCCTTGGCTTCGAGGACTTCCGCCTGGCCATCGGGCGATTCGGCCTTGCCGACGTACGTGAACGTCAGGCCGCTCGTGGCGGGGGTGCCGGGCAGGAACGCGAGCGCGGTACGCCAGAAGTCGCCGCGGACCCGCGGCAACGGATCGAAGCGCTGACCCTGTCCGCCGGGGCCGCCTGGCCCTCCGGCACCGCCCGGTCCGCCGGGGCCGCCGGGACCGTCACCGATGCGAATCATCATGCCGCCCGGCACCGGTCCGAGCGGGCCCATCCACGCTTCGGCGCCGTTGAGCGTCGTCGCGATGCGCGGACCCGGCATGCCGGTCGGCAGCGTCATCTGCTCGATCCGCTGGAACTTGTCCGGGAGCACGAAGAACAGCTCGAGATCGCCGTTCATCTCGCTCTCGCCCATGACGCGGCGATACGTGCCTTCCGCCGACAGCGTCTTCACGGCCGCGAGCTTGGCGTCGCCGCCGAGCGCCTTCCGCACCTGGGTCAGCACCTCCTGGGCCTGATCGGTCTGGCCCGCGCCCAGCACGGTGGCGCAGAGCACCGGCGCCAGGAAAGCAGCGGCAGCTTGGGTCGAGGGCATCCAGGTTCGCATCGAAGGTCTCCGGGAGAATCGGCGGGAGGGCGGCGGACTGTCCACGCTCCCCGACTTGGACGAGTGTCCGACCGTCATTGTTGGCCTTCCGCGGGCCCCGATGGTTAAGGGCGGGCTAAGAGTTTGTTAAGCATGTAAAAGCTGGCCGAACGGGCGGATCCGCGCCCTCGCGGTGGTGTTACTCTCGGCTCCGGACTCGATTCATGCGCCTCTTTCGACGTCTCTCCGGGCCGATGGTCGCCGCCGCTGCGATGGCAGTCCTCCTCGGCGTCATGGCGGTGCTGCAGTACCGGTGGGTCGGGCAGCTGAGCGCCGACGAGCGCGACCGGACCCGGGCGCACCTGCATCGCCGCGCCGACGCGTTCGCCGACGATTTCAATCGCGAGCTGACGCGCACGTTCTTCTGGCTGCAGGTCGGGCCCGACATCCGGCGCGACGAGTCGGATGACGGAGCGCTACGAGCACTGGTACACCACCGCGCCGCGCCCCGATCTCGTCAAGGCGATCTATCGCCTGAAGATCGATGCCGACGATCGACGAGCCGAGACGATCGGCTGGAGCTGGAGGTGTTCGAGCGTGCGCCGGCCCGGCTCGCGCCGGCGCCGTGGCCGTCGGCGCTGGCCCCGGTCCGCGATCGCGTGACGGAAGCGGTCGCCGACCATCGGAAAGACGAGTCGCGACCCGTTCGCCTGCCTCTCGTCTGGTCCGACATCCCGGCGCTGCTCGTCCCGATGGTCCGGATCGGCGATCGCGGGGCGGTCCGGCTTCCTGCGCCCGGCCAGCGGATACACGATCGCCCTGCTCGACGAGAGTGTGCTGCGTGCGCGAGCTGATACCGATGCTCGCGGAGCGGCACTTCGGGCAGGGGCAGGACGCCGCGGTCTACGCGGCAGTCGTCGGACCGCGCGGGCCGATCTACACCGCGCCGGACGGGGCGGTGCCGCCGGCGCTGCTGACGGCGCCCGACGCGAAGTTCGACCTGTTCGAGATCCGGTTCGGCGACTTCAACCGCTTCGTGACCGAGCGGAAGGTCGATGCATCCGGGGTGACGCAGACGCGCACGACGGTCCAGTTCTCGCGCGACGATCGCGCGCGTGGGTTCCGCGGCCCCGGAGGCCCGGCCCAGCCGGCGACGTGGCACGTGCACCTGCTCCATTCGGCGGGCTCGGTTGACGCGGCGGTCGCCCGCGCGCGCTGGCGCAACCTGCTCGTGAGCTTCGGCGTGCTCGTCCTGCTCGCCGGGAGCATGGGCCTGGTGCTGATGACGACGGGCCGGGCGCGCCGGCTGGCGGCGCAGCAGATGGAGTTCGTCGCCGGCGTGTCGCACGAGCTGCGCACGCCGCTCGCCGTGATTCGTTCGGCGGCGGAGAACCTCGCGGACGGCGTGGTGTCAGACCCCAAGCAGGTGCGTCGCTACGGCGAGGTCATCACGGGCGAGGGCCGCCGCCTGACGCAGATGGTCGAGCAGATCATGGAGTTCGCGGGCTTCGAGAGCGGCCGCGCGATGCTCGATGTCCGGCCGGCGGAGGTCGGCGGGATCGTCGAGGACGCGCTGCGGGGCGCCGGCCCGCACCTGCGCGAGCATCACACGTCGATCACCCACGATCTGCCGGCCGCCCTTCCGCTGGTGCTGGCCGATCCCGCCGCCGTCAGCCGATCGCTGCAGAACCTGATCGTGAACGCGCTCAAGTACGGCGGATCGCCGCCGCAGGTCGAGCTGACCGTGGCCGCCGCCAGCGGACCGCGCGGTGAGGTTCGCCTCACGATCGCGGACAACGGGGCGGGGATCGCGCCGCGCGATCTGCCGCACATCTTCGAGCCCTTCTACCGCGGCACCGATGCCACGTCGCGCCAGATCCACGGCAGCGGCCTGGGGCTGAGCCTGGTCAAGCGGATCATGGACGAGATCGGCGGCCGCGTCAGCGTCCGCACGCAGGCCGGCAAGGGCAGCGCCTTCACGTTGCACCTGCCGATCGCCCCCGAAGCGCACACCGCGGAGACGACACTCGTGCAGGCGACGCGGGAGGCCTGAGCCAGCGGACGAGGGACCAGCGACCAACGACAAGGGTGGCGGTTTGTCGCTCGTCACTGGTAACTTGTCGCTGCCGCGCATGCATCGCCTCCTCATCATCGAAGACGAGCCCGGCCTCGTGCTCACGCTCACCGATCGGCTCGGGCGCGAGGGCTACCTCGTCGAATCGGCGTCCAATGGACGGCGTGGGGCTGGAGCGGGCGCTGCAGGAGCCGTTCGACCTCGTGCTCCTCGACGTGATGCTGCCGGGACAGAACGGGTTCGACGTCCTGCGCGATCTGCGTCAGCAGGGGGTCGAGACGCCGGTCATCATGCTCACGGCGCGCGGCCAGACGGTGGACAAGGTCGTGGGTCTCAAGCTCGGCGCCGACGACTATCTCACCAAGCCGTTCGAGATGATGGAGCTGCTGGCGCGGGTCGAGGCGCGGCTCCGCCGCGGCGACGCCCAAGGACACCGTCGACGCCGAGGCCTATCGCTTCGGCGCGATTCAGGTGGATTTCCGCAAGGCCGAAGTGACGCGCGACGGCGCCCCGCTGGAGCTCTCCGCGCGTGAGTATCAGCTACTGCGCTACTTCATCGAGCACCGCGGCGCGACGATTTCGCGCGACGAGCTGCTGAATCACGTGTGGGGCTACAACGCGATGCCGAACACGCGCACCGTCGACGTCCACGTGGCGTGGCTGCGGCAGAAGATCGAGCCGAACGCGAAGCACCCGCAGTACATCCTCACCGTCCACGGGCTCGGCTACAAGTTCGCGGGATGACTGGAGCGGCTGGAACGGCTAGGCGGCTGGAACGGCTGGAACGGCTAGCGCGGCTGGAACGGCTAGTGCGGCTGGAGTTCAAGTCCAGCCGTTCTATCCGCTCCAGCCGCTCCAGCCGCTCCAGTCCGACTACGGAAGCGTGCAGAGCGCGATGCCGTTGAACGTGTTCGCGGCCGCGCTCGTCGGGCAGGTCTGACCGCGAATCTCCCCGCCGCCGTTGGTCTGCGTGTGGACGTTCACGTACGCGGTGCCGCTGGCGACCGCGAACATGAGATCGTCCATCGTCAGGATCCCCAGCGACGGAGCCGGAGCGATGGTCGTGGCGCTGCCCTGGAGACGGAAGTCGCCCGAGACGCCGGTCGGCTGCGGGTTGAAGTTGACGACCACCGGACCGTTCACTCCCGGAGGCGACACGTGAATGTGCGCGGCGGTGATGCCGGTCGGCAGGTTGAAGATGTCCACGGTCCACGAGACGGTGCCCGTCGATCGGTTGAGGGTGACCGTCGCGGTGCCGTGCGCGCCCGTCTGGATGCCCGGTACTTCGTTGCCGCCGTGCAACAACGCCTTCACGACGACCACTCCCGAGTCCTGCGCCCGGGGCGCGGTCGCCGTGACCGTCACCAGAGCCGCGGTGACCAGTCCTAACAGGATGTGCGTACGCATCGAACCGACTCCCTTCGTCCAGGGCGTAAATGTGGCTAGCGGAGCGGCGCCTAGTATAGGCGAAATAGGGCGCGGTGCACCCGACCCTATTTCAGGCCGTGACGGGCGACACCGACGAGGACGTCCGCGAACCGATCCACTTCGTCGAGCGTCGTGTACAGGTTCGGCGTGACCCGGATGCCGGCGTATTCGGCGTGGGTGATGGGGGTGACGATGGTCCGGAACTTGTCCCAGAGGTGGGTGGCGAGCTTCCCGGGCTCGATGCCCTCGAAGCCGATCGTCCCGATCGCGACGGACTGGGCGGGGTCGAAGCTCGTGAAGATCCGCGCCCGCGGCTCCTGCCTCAGTCGCTCGGCCCAGCGGAGCCGCAGGTAGCGCAGCCGCGCCGCCTTGCGGTCGATGCCGATGGTCTGCTGGAAGACCAGCGCCTCGGCGATCGCCAGCTGGTTCGCCGCCGGATGGGTGCCGACTTCCTCGAACTTGCGGATGTCGCCGGTCAGCTTCTCCGGCGGCGGCGTCAGCGGCCACACCGACGGAATCAGTCCCTTGCGCACGTACAGGAATCCGGTGCCGACCGGCGCGAGCAGCCACTTGTGCAGGCTCGTGCCGTAGCAGTCGCACTCGAGATCGCGCAGCGCGAACGGGAAGTGCCCGTAGGCGTGCGCGCCGTCGACGATGGTGCGGATGCCCCGCGCCTGCGCCATCCGGCAGATGTCGCGGACCGGGAAGATCTGTCCGGTCAGGTTCGTGATGTGACAGACGTGGATGACCTTCGTCCGCGGCGTCACGGCGTCGGCGAAGCGCCGCGCGAGATCGTCGAGTCCGGGCGGCGGGACGGGGAACGAGATCTTCTTCAGCACCACTGCGATCGCGCCGGACGCGCTGTTCCCACGTGTCGAGCATGCGCCCGTAGTCCTGGTTGGTCGTCAGGATCTCGTCGCCCGGCGCGAGATCGAGGCCGAGTTGCGCGATCTGCAGCGCCTCGCTGGCGTTGCGCGTCAGCGCCAGCTCCTCGGCGTCGCATCCGGCGCTCGCCGCGAGCTGCCGCCGCACGCTCTCCTTGTTCGGCTCGAGGACCTGCCACATGTGGTACGCGGGCGACTGGTTCGACAGGTCCAGGTAGCGCTTGAATGCCTCGTGGACGACGCGGGGGCTCGGGCTGACGCCGCCGTTGTTCAGGTTCGTAATGCTGCGATCGAGCGTGAATCCGAGCTGGATCTCGCGCCAGTAATCCTCGTCGCGCGCCACTTCGTCGGGATGGCGGCCGGCGGCGCGATCGGCGGCGCGGGCGGCGCGACTGGCCGCATCGGAGGCCAGCACGACGAGCCCGGCCCGCGCCGAAAACTGCAGGAACCCCCGGCGATTCAGCGCTGAGGAGGACACCGAGGCAGTATACGCTTGGCGCGCACGCACATCGCGCAACGGGAGGATCGGCCGGTGAACAGCCTGAGTGTGGACGAAGCCAGCACGCGCGCACGCGTCGTCGCCGCGGTGACGCGCCGGCTGGTGCCGTTCCTCTTCCTGTCCTACGTGGTGGCGTATCTGGACCGCGTCAACATCGGTTTCGCCGCCAGGGACATGCAGGCCGATCTCGGACTGTCGGCCCAGGTCTATGGCACCGGCGCCGGGCTGTTCTTCCTCGGCTACTTCCTGTTCGAGATCCCGAGCAACCTGATTCTGGAGCGCGTCGGCGCCCGGCGCTGGATCGCGCGCATCATGATCTTCTGGGGCGTCGCCTCGATGGCGATGATGTTCGTGGCGGGCCGCGACAGCTTCTATGCCATGCGCATCGTGCTGGGGCTCGCCGAGGCCGGCTTCTTCCCCGGCGTGATTCTGTATCTCACCTACTGGATTCCCGCCAGGGAACGCGCCAAGACCGGGGCGCTGTTCATGATCGCGGCGCCGGTCGCGATGCTGATCGGCGCGCCGATCTCGGGCCTGCTCCTCGAGCTGGACGGCCGGCTGGGACTCCACGGCTGGCAGTGGCTGTTCCTCGTCGAAGGACTGCCCGCCTGCATCCTCGGCGTCATGGCGCTCACCTGGCTGACCGATCGCCCCGAACAGGCCACCTGGCTGCCGGCCGCCGATCGCGCCTGGCTCGTCGGGGAACTGGCGCGCGAGCGGGCGGAGCGATCGGCACACGGCCACGAGCGCGTGTTCGCGAGTCTCGCGAGTGGCAAGGTGTGGTTGTTGAGCGCCGTCTACTTCCTGAATACCAACGTGACCTACGGGATCTTCCTGTGGCTGCCCAGCATGCTCGCCGACGCCTCGGGCTACCGCGGGCTGCAGCTCGCCCTCATCACCGCGATCCCGTTCGCCTTCGCGCTCGTGGCGATGGTGCTCGTCGGCCGCCATTCCGATCGCACGGGCGAGCGCAAGGGTCACGTCGCCGCGTGTGCGCTGGTTGCGGCGCTCGGCCTGCTGGTCGTCGTCTGGTCGCCGAGCAGCGTCGCGCTCATCGTCTTCGGCTTCGCGCTGTGCCAGATTGGACAGCGATCCGTGATGCCGCCGTTCTGGGCGATTCCGCCGATCTTCCTCGGCGGCACCGCGGCTGCCGCCGGGATCGCGCTGATCAACGCCATCGGCAACCTGGGCGGCGCCGTCGGCCCGAGCGTCATGGGCGTTCTCAAGGGCCAGTCGGGCGAGTACTCGGGCGGATTGCTCGTCCTCGTGGTGGCGCTGATCCTCGAGGCCGTGCTGGTCCTCCTGATCAGGCTGCCCAGGGCGCCGCGCACCGCAGGATGATGACGCCGCGTGCGGCTCTCGTCACCGGCACGAGGCGCATCGGCGCCGCGGTCGCCCGGGCCCTGGGTGACGCGTCGCTCGACGTCGCCCTCGCGTATCAGCGATCGCGCCGGGAAGCCGACGCCGCCGCAGAGGCCATTCGCCATGCCGGACGTCGCTGCGTCGTCCTGCGCGCCGATCTCGGTGTGCCCGGGGATTGCCGGGCGCTGGTCGATGCGGCGGCCGCCGCGCTCGGGCGCCTGGACGTGGTGGCGCTGCTCGCGTCGCGATTCGATCGCCGGCCGTTTTCCCGGCTGGACGCCGAGGCCTGGAACCGTGCGCTGGCCGTCGATCTCGACGCGACGTTCCACTGCGCGCAGGCGGCGGTCCCGCACCTGCGCCGGGCCGGCGGCGGCCACATCGTGCTGTTCTCGGACTGGGTGGCTGCGAGCGGCCGGCCGCGGTATCGCGGGTACCTGCCGTATTACGTCGCGAAACGCGGCGTGATCGCGCTGGGCGAGGCGCTGGCGCTGGAGCTTGCCGGCGACGGCATCCGTGTCCACGTCGTGGCGCCTGGACCGATCGTGCCCGTCGAGGGCGCGACGGCGTCCGAGCAGGCTGCCGTCATCCGCGCCACACCGCTCGGCCGCTACGGTGGCGCCGGCGAAGTCGCCCGCCTCGTCGTCCACGCGGTTGACACGGACTTCGTGACCGGAGAGACCGTCCGCATCGACGGCGGCCGCCACCTCTGGTGAGGATGGGACCCCGGTAGGCCGGAGCTTCAGCTCCGGCGAGCGGCAATCCCCGGTAGGCCGGAGCTTCAGCTCCGGCGAGCCCGGATCGCTCGAGAAAACGCTCCAGAGCGCGTGCTGGGCGCGCCGGAGCTAAAGCTCCGGCCTACCGGGTTGGAGCCCGGCGCGTTCGAGGATCGTGGCGAGCGTCGCGTGCGTGCGGCGGAGCGGCAGGTTGCTGATGTAGATCGCACGCGCGCCCTCGTCCACCAGCGCGCGAATCGTGCGTGCGCAGATGTCCACGGCGTCCGCGCCCGACGCGAACTCGGCTGACAGTGCGTCCACCGGGACGGGCATGAACTCCTTGAGCATGTTCAGCGTGCGCGGGTTGGCGCTGCGGTAGTAGAACACGCCGAAGACGCCGCCCAGCACGAGCTTGCGCCGAGCCGCTTCCCCGAGGAACGCCGCCACCTTGGCGCGATCGTGGTGCGAGACGATCTGCGTGAGATAGAAGTCCGCGTGCGCGTGACCGTCCAGCAGGTAGCCGACCTGGGCCCGGGCCTCACCATGAGGATTGGCCCAGCCTCCGAGCTTGAGCGCCGGCTGGTCGCGCTTGATGGCCTCGCGGAGCTGCCACGCATGCTCGACACAGCGCGGCGGGCCGACGCTCTTGTCGCCACCCAGGACGACGAGCGCCGGAAAACCGTGCTGCCGGGCCCGTTCCGCGTAGGCGAGGCAGAACTCGAGCGAGTGCTTCGACGTGAGGAACGGCACGATCCGCTCACGATCGACCGACTCCCCGAGATTGGTGACGAGATGCCGGAGATTGTCCTCTTCCTGCGAGCCGACGGCGCTGTCGGTCAGACAGACGATACAGATCCCGGCGCACCAGCGAGCGGATCGAGTGGTAGGTGTCGATCCACGCGTCCATGCCGGCCGTGGGATCGAGCTCGGCCCTCGGCGGGCGGAGCTCGGCGGCAATCACGAGGGAGTCGCGCCCGAGCGCGTCAACGAAGCTCACGGGCCCGGCGCTACTGTGTCTTGACCTTGTAGCCTGCCGGAATCTCGAACAGGTCGTCCGCGATCGGGGCGGTGTCGATCTTCGTGACGGTCGTGTTCATCGTCGTCTTGCCCATCTTGTTCATGAGCCCCGCCATCGGCCCTTCGCCCTCGAAGCCGACCGAGAGGTGCTGCTCGAGCGGCATGCCCTGCTCGGCCATCGCCTTGTAGAGCGTCGCCAGGCCCTTGGCCTGCGCGGCCATCGGTCCCTTGGCCTGACGCGGATCCCCGAAGATGAAGCCCTTCTCGGCCGCGGCCGTGTAGAGCCGCGCATAGTCGGCCGTGCCCGGCGCGTCCTTGCTCAGGCAGCTCGGGCCGGTGAAGGCCATGGCCATCTTCATGTCGCCGCCGCCCGGACTGAAGGGCATCGCGATCGCCATGTCGTGCACCTTGCAGCTGTAGCCGGCCACCTGTTTGGTCTCGCCGGTCGGCGTGATCTTGACCTTGACCTCCGACGAGGTGACCTTGCTCAGCGTCTCCTGGAGCTGCGACAACGGAATCACCGTCGCTTCCTTCTTGCCGGCGTCGAGCGAGATCATGCGCTGCCCGTCGATGTCGATGATCACGACGTCGGTCTTGTCGCCGCGCTTCTGTTCCGTGCGCATCTTGTTGCCCTTGATGCGTGTCACGCTCTCGCCGTTGAGATTGATCACAGCGGCCTTGCCCGCCACCGTCTGCGTCACCGTCACGTCGGCCGCGGCCGGCGCGGCGAGACCACACAGCGCTACGCAGAGAATGCCCGTCAGTCGCATGGGTGTCCTTTCTCGAAGCCTCGAGCCCTGAGCCAGTAACGCTAAAGTATAGCCGAGTCATCGACATGCAGGTTTCGCTGCCGGCCTCGACCTCAGCTGACGCACAATAGACGTTCGGACCCGCGTCCATGCGCACCTCCCTCGCAGACAATCGCTCAGACGAGCCGCGTGAATCTTCGGAGATCGAGCGTCGAGGCAAGCCCGCTCGCGTGGACGGCAGCGCCGGCGACATCACCGAACGCACGCATGCCGCGGGGCTCGTCCGTGAGAGCGAAGAGCGCTTCCGCCTGCTCGTCGAACACAGCAGCGACGGGATCTACCTCGTTGCGGCCGACGGCATGGTCGCGTACGCGAGCCCTCCGGTCACGCGGATGCTGGGCTACGGCCAGGATCACGTCATCGGCCGGCATTTCCTCGATTGCCTCCATCCCGACGACCGCGACCAGGCCGCACGGTTCTTCGCCGATGTGCTCGGGAAGCCGGGGATGGCCGTCCGCGCGAGCTACCGGTGCCGCCATCAGGACGGCGAGTTCCGCCATCTCGAGGCCATCGGGGTGAACCGGTTGAGCGAATCGGGCATCGGCGCGATCGTCCTCAACTTTCGCGATGTCACCGATCGCTGGCAGGCCGAACGGGCGCTGGCCGAGAGCGAAGAGCGTTTCCGGGCCGTGTTCGAGTCGGCGCTGGTCGGGATCGCCCGCAGCGAACCCAGCGGCCGCATCGTCGAAGCGAACCGGGCGATGCAGGACATGCTCGGCCTCTCGGCCGACGAGCTGCGCGGGCGGCTGGTGCGCGATCTGTTTCACGCCGATGAAGCCGAGGCGGCCCAGCGCGACTGGCGCGACCTGGTTGAAGGGGCGATCGATCACTGTCGGGCCGAACGGCGCGTCCTGCGCCGCGACGGCCAGCCGGTCTGGGTCAACCTGACCGCCTCGATGGTGAACGAGACCGGCGCGATGCCGCGGTTCGGCATCGTCATGCTCGAGAACATCTCCGAGCGCAAGCAGGCCGAGGCGGCGCTGCAGGAAACCAACCGCCGTCTCGCGGAGTGGGTGGCCGAGCTCGAACAACGCAAACGCGAGATCAGCCTGCTCAGTGAGATGGGCGACATGCTGCGCGCCTGTCGCAGCCTCGAGGAGGCCTACGACGTCATCCCGCCGATGGCGAGCCAGCTCTTTCCGGACGAGTCGGGCAGTGTCAGCGTCATTGCGCCCGCCGCCGGACTGGTCGAGACCGTGGCGTCCTGGGGTGCGGCGTCCGGCGCCGGCCTCTTCTCGATGGACGAGTGCTGGGCCTTGCGACGGGGTCGGCCTCACCTGGTGGATCGGGGGCAGCGCGGCCTCGTGTGCAAGCACGTCGGCGAGCCGGTCGATGCGGCCACCGTGTGCGTGCCGATGCTCGCGCAGGGCGAGCTGCTCGGCCTCCTGCACATGTCGCTCGGCCACGAGCGCCGGGGCCTCGAGCCGCGGTATCGCTTCGTGACGACGATGGCCGAGCACCTCTCGCTGGCGATTGCCAACCTGAAGCTGCGCGAAACGCTGCGCAGCCAGTCCATCCGCGATCCGTTGACCGGCCTCTTCAACCGCCGCTACATGGAGGAGTCGCTCGAGCGCGAGATGCGTCGGGCGACACGCGGCCGCCACCCGGTGGCCATCCTCATGTTCGACCTCGACTTCTTCAAGGGCTTCAACGACACCTACGGCCACGAAGCCGGGGACACGCTGCTCCGGCTGGTGGGGCAGACGCTTCAGCGCAGCGTGCGTGCCGAGGACATCGCCTGCCGCTACGGCGGCGAGGAGTTCACGCTGATCCTCCCGGAGGCGTCGCTCGACGATGCCGTGGCGCGCGCCGACGAAGTGCGGCGGGCCATCCGCGCGCTCACGATCGAGCACCGGCGCCAGCCGGTGGGCAGCGTGACCATCTCGGGGGGCGTGGCGATGTTCCCCGATCACGGATCGACGGGAACCGACGTGCAGCGCGCCGCCGATGCGGCGCTCTATCGTGCCAAGGCGCTCGGCCGCGATCGCATTGTCGTGAACCGCGGGATGGGCTCGGACTAGACTGTCACGGTCCGTAAAGGGACGGAAGCCTCCCTGGATCTCGTGGAGGCTCCCGTCCCCGGACGCACGAGGAGCGAGAGATGACGATCACGTTGGGACTCGCGTGGGCCGCGCTCGTCGCGCAGACCGCCGCCGCGCCGGCTCCGCCGTCGCCAGAGGCGCAAGTGGCGCTGGCCGTGCTCGCCGCGCCGGCCGATCGCCGGGCCGAGGCGACGGTGCTCGGCTTCGACGCGCAGGGCGCGGTCGTGACCCTGCGGAAGGGGACCAACGATCTCGTCTGTCTCGCCGACGATCCCCGGGAGAAGGGGCTCAGCGTGAGCTGCTACCACAAGGATCTCGAACCGTTCATGGCGCGCGGCCGCGAGCTGGTGGCGCAGGGCGTGAAGGGCAAGCCACGCGAAGAGCTGCGGTGGAAAGAGATCGAATCCGGCAAGCTCGCCATGCCTCGCGAGCCGCGATCGCTCCACGTGCTGACCGCGAGCGCGTTCGACCCCGCGACCGGCCAGGCGACCGACGCGTATACGCGCTGGGTGGTCTATACGCCCTTCGCGACGCCCGAAACGACCGGCCTGCCAGTCGCACCGGTGCCGGGCGGTCCCTGGCTGATGTATCCGGGGACGGCCGGCGCGCACATCATGATCAACCCCGCGCGTCCCGCGGCCCCGGCGCCCGCCAAGCCGTAGGTAAACGGGGACGGGAGCCTCTTCTCAACTTCGTGTCCCATGTTGAGAAGAGGCTCCCGTCCCCGGCATCCACACACATGGCCACGCTGACCTTTCATGGTGCGGCCCGGACCGTCACGGGCTCGAAGCACCTGCTCGAGTCCGGCGGCCGCCGCGTCCTCGTGGACTGCGGACAGTTCCAGGGCCCCAAGGACCTCCGCGAGCTGAACTGGAAGGACCTGCCGTTCGACGTGCGCCGCCTCGACGCGGTCGTGCTCACGCACGCCCACATCGATCACTCGGGCCTGCTGCCTCGCCTGGTCGCCAGCGGCTATGAAGGCCGCATCTTCTGCACGCCAGGCACCCTCGATCTGTGCCGCCTCGTGCTGCCGGACGCGGGACGCATCCAGGAGGAGGACGCGCGGCAGGCGAACAAGCATGGCTACACGCGCCACCAGCCGGCAAAGCCGCTGTTCACCGAAGCCGATGCGTTCCGCGCCGTCTCGCAGCTCCAGCCTGTCGGCTACGACCGCCCGGTCGAGGTCGCGCCGGGCCTGTCGGCCGAGTTCATCCCGGCCGGGCCACCTGCTCGGATCGGCGTTCGTGCGCATGCAACTCGCGGGGCCGCCGGCCCGCACCATTCTCTTCGGCGGCGATCTCGGCCGCTACGATCGGCCCATCCTGCCGGATCCGCGGCCGGTCGATCGAGCGGACGTCCTGCTGATCGAATCGACGTACGGCAACCGCGTGCACCCGGCGGATGACGACGGCGAGGCGCTGGCGGAGGTGATACGCGCGACCGTGGAGCGCAAGGGGAAGGTCATCATCCCGTCATTCGCGATTGGCCGCGTCGAAGAGGTCCTCTACTGGATCAAGCGGCTCGAAGCGGCCGGCCGCATTCCGGTGACACCGGTCTTCGTGGACAGCCCGATGGCGCAGGAGGCGTTGATCTACTACGGTCAGCGGCCCGACGAGCTCGACGCCGAGCTCGGGCAGGTGGGCGCCCATCGTCGCGACGTGCGAATGTTCGCCACCGGTCGCTTCACGGTGACGCGATCGAGCACGGAGTCCAAGCAGCTCACCGCCTCGAACCTGCCGTCGATCGTCATCTCGTCGAGCGGCATGGCCACCGGCGGCCGCGTGCTGCATCATCTGGCCAGGGCGCTGCCCAACCCGCGCAACAGCGTGCTCTTCGTCGGGTTCCAGTCCGAAGGCACGCGCGGACGCCGGCTCGTCGACGGTGCGCAGACGGTGAAGATTCACGGCCGCGAGGTTCCCGTGGCGGCGACCATCGCACGGCTCGACGGCATGTCGGCGCACGCCGATCAGTCCGAGATGCTCCGGTGGCTCGGAGGGTTCACATCGCCGCCCGCCATGACCTATCTGGTCCACGGGGAGCTGGCGGCGATGACGACGCTGAAACAGGCGATCGAGCAGAAGCCGGGGTGGCGCGCCCACATGCCGGCGATGAACGAGACGGTGACGATCGAATGAGCGGGCTTCAGCTCTCTGGAGTGCTCGCCGGACCTAAAGGTCCGGCCTACCGCGGCCTGTGCACGGGACCTGAAGTCCGGCCTACCGCTAGATCCGTGAGTCACGGTAGGGCCCGGTGGCTTCAGGCCCGCCGCGACGATCGATGCGCCCGTAGCCCAGGCTAGCCTGTCATGATCTCCGAACGTCCCTACCTCCTCGAACGCATCGACGATGCGGCCATCGTCCAGTACTACGCGGACGGATTCTCGTCGCTGCCGATTGATCAGAAGCGATTGATCTGGCACCTGTACGAAGCGGCGCTCGCCGGCCGCGACATCTACTGGGACCAGCGGTGCGCGCAGGGGCTGCTGCTCCGCGACACGCTCGAGTGCCTGCTGCGGCACGCCGACGGCTTCGCGCCGGAGGTCGCCCGCGAGCTTCGGCGCTACACGAAACTGTGCTGGCTGCACAGCGGGCCCTACCACAGTCTGACCGCGCGCAAGTTCGTCCTGGGTCTCGCTCCGGAGGTCGTGGCCGAGGCGCTGCACCAGGCCGCGAGCCACGGCGCGGTGTTCCCGCTGGCGAGCGGCGAATCGCTCGACGGCCTGCTCGATCGGCTGCGGCCGCTGCTCTTCGATGCGGCCGCCGCCCCCATGGTGACCAGCAAGACGCCGCCGCCCGGCGACGACATCCTCACGGCCAGCGCCAACAATCTCTACGAGGGCGTGCGGATGGCCGACCTCGACGGCTTCGTGGAGCGCTACGAGCTGAATTCGCGTCTCGTGAAGCGCGACGGGGTCCTGCGCGAGGAGGTGTACCGGATCGACGGCCGGTACGGCGAGGCGATCGCCCGCATCGTCTCGCATCTCGAGGCGGCGCGCGCCGGCGCGACGCCGGCGATGGCGGCGGCGATCGAGGCGCTGGTGCGGTTCTACCGCACTGGCAGCGTGGAGGACCGGCGCGCCTACGACATCGCGTGGGTGGCCGATGCCGACTCGCCCGTCGACACGATCAACGGGTTCGTCGAGGTCTACATGGACGCCCGCGGCTGCAAGGGGTCGTGGGAAGCGCTGGTCTACTACGTCAACGAGGAGAAGACGCGGCACGTCCAGGCGCTCGCGGCCCACGCGCAGTGGTTCGAGGACCGCATGCCGTGGGATCCGAAGCTATCGAAAGCCGCAGGTCACCGGCGTGTCGGCGCGGGCGATCGACGTGGTCGTCGAAGCGGGAGACGCGGCGCCGATGACGCCGATTGGCATCAACCTGCCGAACGACCAGGCGATCCGCGAGCAGTACGGCAGCAAGTCGGTCTCGCTGTCGAACGTGCTGGAGGCCTACGACCGGTCCACCCCGTCGAGCCTGTGGACCGAGTTCTCGTGGTCGGCCGAGGAGGCGGCCCGCGCCGAGGCCTGGAACAGTGTCGCGTCGGAGCTGGCGACCAACCTCCACGAGATCATCGGCCACGGCTCGGGCCTGGTCAGCGAGCACGTCGCCGCCGACCTGGTGCAGCGGCTGAAGGAGCACTACTCGTCGCTCGAGGAGACGCGCGCCGATCTCGTCGCGCTCTACTTCATCGCCGATCCGGAGCTGGTCCGGCTGGGCCTGGTGGACCAGGCGAGTCAAAGGGACCTCGTGCTCGCCGAGTACCGAGGGCTACGCGCGCAACGCGCTCGTGCAGCTGCGGCGCGTGCGAGAAGGGAACAGCCTCGAGGAAGATCACATGCGCAACCGGCAGGCGATCGTCCACTGGCTGCTGGACCAGACGACTGCCGTCGAACGCCGGACGCGCGACGGCCGGACCTACCTCGTGATGACCGATGCCGAGGCGTTCCGGGCCGGGGTTGGAGCGCTGCTCGCCGAAGTGCAGCGCATCAAGGCCGAAGGCGACTATGACGCGGCGGCCCGCTTCTTTGCCCGCTACGGCTCGACCTTCGATCCGGCGCTGCGCGACGAAATCGTGGCGCGGAACGACGCGCTGAACCTCCCGGCGTATACCGGGTTCGTCCAGCCCGTGCTCGAGCCCGTGCATGACGAGGCGGGCCGGATCACCGATGTCGCGATCCGGTATCCCTGCGATTTCACCGCACAGATGCTCGCCTACTCCGAGCGGTATCGCATGGCGAGAACGTCCTGAGGACATCGTCCCTGAGAACGTCTAGCATCCGGCTTCGCCGGACCGAAGGGCGAGAAGGCAAGTCGATCCTGAGCGACGTCAGTGTCCGGCTTCAGCCGGACCCAGGCTCACGTCTCGGGGAAATCGGCGGCCGTGAGGCGGCGGTCGGCCGCGGGCCGGGATCGCAGTCCCTCGGCGACGAGCGGGAGCCGCGCGAGGACGCTCGCCTCACCACGCTCCCACGCCGACCGGAGGGTTCGAATCAGCGCCTGGTCAATCTCGTAATCGCCGCACGCCGGGCACCTGACCGCGCAGGCCTCTTGCCGGCCGGACGCATCGCGAATCTTCTCGACCCGTCCCATCCGCTGACACAGCGGGCACAAGCGCAACGCGCGCCGGAGCTCGTCGCGAATCGCCCGGGCCGCCCTTGCCTCGTCGTCTTCGTCCGGGACGGCGATGCTCGCCGGCGGGCCGTCGAACGCCAGGGCGACCTTCCAGTTCGATCCGTCCGGCGTGACGTCACCCACGCGCACGCGATCCGCGACGCCCAGAGTCTCCAGCGCCGCGCCAACGAGCTGTGTCACGCGATCGTGCGTCATGTCTGCCTGAGTCTCGAGCTCTGGGTTTTTGAGTCCTGATCGCCTGACGCCTGACGCCTGATCCCTGACTACCCCTGGCTGACGGCGCGCGCCGCGACCAGCGCTGCACGCTCGCCGAGCGCATCCCGGACCACTTCGCGGAGGCGCTCCAGCTTGAACGGCTTCTGCAGAAAGCCCGCGAGGATCTGGGCGTCGAAGTTCGCCGACGCTTCCTGATGGCTGTAGCCGCTCATGACGATGATCGGCAGCGCCGGACGGACGTCGCGCAGGCGCTTGTAGACTTCGTCGCCGCGCATGCCCGGCATCGTCAGGTCGAGGAGCACCAGGGCGAACGTGTCGGGACAATCGCTGAAGAGTGCGAGCCCTTCCTGGCCGGTCGAGACGGTGACGACCTCGAACCCCATGGCCGTCAGCATGCGCTGCGCGACGTGCCGCACCGAGGGCTCATCGTCGATGACCAGCGCGACGCCCTGCCCGCGCCAGGTGGGCGAGACCGGCGTCACCGACAGGGCGGGGCGCGTCTGCATCACCGAGGGCGGCAGCAGCAGGCGGAAGCGGCTGCCGGACCCTTCGTGGCTCTCGACCTTCAGCGCCCCCTTGTGGCTGCGGACGATGCCGAGAACCGCCGCGAGCCCCAGGCCGCGGCCCGTGAACTTGGTCGAGAAGAACGGATCGAAGATGCGGGACAGCGTCTCGGCGCTCATGCCGCGTCCGTTGTCGCTCACTTCGAGATACACGTACTGGCCGGGCGCGAGGCCGTCCGCAAGGTGCATCACCGCGAGCTCGCCGGGTTCGACGAGGGCCGTTCCCGTGCGGATGCGGATCGCGCCGGGCCGATCCTCGATCGCCTCCGAGGCGTTCAGCACGAGGTTCATGATGATCTGCCGCAGCTGTGTCAGATCGGCCTCGACGAGCGGCAGATCGCGCGTCAGACTGAGGTCGAGCGAGACGTTGCGGGCGACCGACGAGCGGATGAGGGCGGTGGTCTCGTGGACCAGCTCGCTGACGTCCACGCGCGTGACCTCGAAGCGTCCCTTGCCGGCGTAGGCCAGCATCTGGCCGCAGAGATCGGCGGCGCGCTCGGCCGATCGCTCGATCTGATCGAGGTACGGGTCGATGTCGAAGCCCGGCGACTGCCCGCGCGCGAGGTTGGCATTGCCCAGAATGCCGGTCAGCAGGTTGTTGAAGTCGTGGGCGATACCGCCGGCGAGCAGGCCGAGGCTCTCGAGCTTCTGCGTCTCCTGCAGCTTCTCCTCCATGCGCTTGCGTTCGGCTTCGGCGCGCCGGCGCGCGGTGACGTCGCGATCGAACGCGAGCAGGTAGCGGCGGCCGCCGACGTCGAAGGCGCTCGCGTGCATCTCGACCTCGACCGCCGATCCATCCTGCCGCGTGTAGGCGATCTCGACGCGCAGCCGGTCGCCCTCCCTCAGACCATCGAGCGCCTGCACGATGGCGTGGGGCGATGATTCGGCGTCGAAGTCGAGAATGTGGCGCCCCAGGAGCTCGCCCGGGTGAACGCCGTGCAGGTCCGCGGCCGCCGGGTTGGCGGCCAGCACGCGTCCGACATCGGGCGTCTCGCCGTCGAGGATGAAGATCGCGTCGGGCGCCTGCGCGAACAGCGCCCGCGCCCGTTGTTCGCTCTCGCCGAGCGCGCGCATGGTCTCGTCGCGCTCCGATGTGACCGCGCCGACGAGCAGCGCCGTCACGGCGCCGAAGGCGAGCGAGGCCTGGATGAGCAGGGTTTCGCGCTCGGACGGCGCCGCCGTGCCCGGCGGCGCGACGAGCACGTGGCCGGCGAGCGCGACGCCGGACATGAGGAGTGTCGCCGCCGTCGCGCCGCGCACGCCGAAACGCATGGCGGCCCAGATCGCGACCGGGAACGGCAGGAACTCGAGCGGCGAATGGACGTCGCCGCGCACGCCCGCGAAATACGCGACGATGCCGGCCGCGCCGAGCGCGAGGAACAAGCCGCCGATTTCGACCAGCCTGGCTGGCGGCGGCATCGCGCTCCAGCGATACCGCGACCAGGCGAGCACCGGCGGGGCGACGAGCAGAACGCCCATGCCATCGCCCACCATCCCGGTGCAGGAAGCCGCGCCATGGCGTGGGCCAGAGCGGCGCGCCCGCGAGCATCACGGCCAGCGTCCCCAGCGATGCGCCGACGAGGGCGGCGACGGCGACGGCGACGACGACGGCAAACCCGTCTCCGAGGCGGACCAGACCGGCGTGGAAGCCCGGCCACCGGCGCAGGACCTCCGCCGCCATCAGGCACTTGGTGCCGTCCACGAGCGCGAGGGCGATCGGCGGGGTGTGGCCAACGGTTCCTGCCCACGCATGGCCGAGCGCACTGCCGACGACCAGCGCCGGCCAGGCGCGGCTCCCGGCGAGGACCAGGATCGCGAGTCCCAGCCCGGCCGCAGGCTGCAACCATGGAACGCCCGTATGCGAGCCGACGAATTCCCAGCTCAGCCATGTCGCGCCTGCCATCAACAGGGCAAGCGCCGCCTGTTGCGCGACGAAGGTCGCGATGGCCCGCCAGAGCGTGAGCCGGTCGCCGCCGTACAACGGGGCGAAACGCTGCCGCCTTGACGCGAGTGGATACGCGGGTGTCGTCACAGGGCCGAGGAAAGGGAAAAAGTGAGCCGCGCGAGTATGTTTCTGCAACTATATGCGGGATCGATGCCGGCTGTTCAGGTCGCCGGCTGTGGCAGCCGGCTTGCTCATTCGGCTCCCGGAAAGGACTGAACAGACCGCAATGAACCCGTCCGGCGCGGAGCGACTCTCGCTCGATCAGATCGTGAAAGGGCGGCCGCTCTCGCCGTCGATTGGCGACGAGGCGCACACGGAGGCTTCATCGGCGCAGTCCCGGCGACGCCTGCACGGTGTGTGGGTACGAGGGGCCGGTGTTCTCATTTTTTACACGCTGATAGCGGTGCTTCTTACATGGCCGCTCGTGCCGGACCTCACCACCAACTATGCGGCGCACATCGATCCGCCGTTCTCGGCATGGCGCCTGGCGCGGATCGCGCATCAACTCGAGAACGACCCTGCAAATCTCTTCGACGGGGGCATCTTCTGGCCGGCGCAGCGGACGCTGGCGTACTCCGACGCCGTGATCCTGCAGGGGGTGCTCGCGGTGCCCTGGCTCAAAGCCGGGATGACACCGATTGGCGTGTCGAACCTGTTCACGCTGGCCGGCATGGTCGCGTCCGCGTGCGCGGCCTACGTCCTCGCCCGCCGCCTGACGGGACACACGGGCGCGGCGGTGCTGGCGGGTCTCGTCTTCGCCTTCTCGCCGTACCGGCGCAACCACCTCGTGCACCTCGAGCTGCAATGGGCCCAGTGGATGCCCCTGGCGTTGTGGGCCTGGCACCGGGCGCTCGACGGAGGCCGCCTCCGCGACGGCCTGCTGTGCGGCGCGTTCGTCCTGCTCCAGTTGCTGTCGAGCATCTACTACGCCGCCTTCCTCGCGATCGCCTGCGTGGTGATCGGGTCGGCGACGCTCGTGGCGCGGCGTTTCCGGCTGGGCGCGCGCCCGGCCGCTGGCCTGGCCCTCGGCGCGGTCGCGGTCGCTCTGGTCGCAGCCGTCTACAACGACCCCTACGAACGGGTCAAGCAGCGGCTCGGCGAGCGCAGTCGGTCGGAGACCGCGCGCTACAGCGCGACGCCAATCAACTACGCGGCGGCGACGGAGGACAACTGGCTGTATGGCCCGCTGACGCATCACCTGGGTCGGGACGAGAGGACGCTGTTCCCGGGCGCCACCGCCGTCGTGCTCGCGGCGGCCGCGTTCCCGCCGGTGTCGGCGGTGCCCGTCGCCTACGGGTTGTGCGCGCTGGTCGGGTGGGACGCGTCGCTCGGACTGAACGGCCGTGTCTTTCCGGTGCTGAGACGGATCGAGCTGTTTCGAAGTCTTCGAGCACCGGCCCGCTTTGCCGTCATCGTGCAGTTGGCGCTCGGCGTGCTCGCCGCCTTCGGGCTGGCGCGTGTCGCCCGACGATGGCCGCGCTGGTCGCCGCACCTCGTGACCGGCGCCGCGCTGCTGACGATCGTCGAGTATGCAGCGAAGCCGCACCCGCAGCACTGGCTGCCGACGAGCGCCCCGCCGGTGTATGCGTGGATGGCCACTCAGCCGCCCGAGGTCACACTGGAGCTGCCGACCCCGACGCCCCGGACGCTGCCGCTGTTCGACCCGTTCTACATGTATGCGGCGACCTGGCACTGGCATCCGCTCGTCAACGGCTACAGCGGCCACTACGCGTCACCGTACGTCTATCTCGTGGACACGATCGAGGATCTGCCCGACAAGCGATCGATCGAGATGCTCCAGAAGATCGGCGTCCAGCGGATCGTGGTCCACGAGGCCCTCTACAGGCCCGGCGAGTACCAGACGCTGATCGATCGGCTGCAGGCGCACCCCTTCTTCCACTTGACGCGCGTCTCCCAGGATCACATGTCCGAGGTGAGCGTCTTCGCCTTCCTGCCAGGGTTCGGCCCGGCCGATTCCCTAAACCCTGAGCTCACTTGTGTTGATGTGGCGCAGGCCTTTAGGCCTGCCCGGGCCCGCGTTGGCCGGGCTGAAGCCCGGCGCCACCTTGGCGGGCCCGTTGTCAACAGAAGTGAACTCCGGGCTCAGCGACCGGCCGAAGCCACGGATGCAGCTACGGGAGCGGTGCTGCAGGTCAGGCCACGGAGAATCCGACAGATCAAAGCCACGGACGAGATCTGACAAGGGCCACGGAAAAGATCTGACAAGAGCCACGGACAAGATCTGAAGATCGGACGAGAGCATGGACATGGAAGATCTTCCTGCAGCCCGTAGCCTGTAGCCCGACCAAAGACCAAAGACCAAAGACCAAAGACTGAAGACTGAAGACCGAAGCCCGAAGCCCGAAGCCCGGGCTCGCCGGACCTGAAGGTCCGGCCTACCGACGAGGGTACGTCGAATTCGGTAGGGCGGGCGAGGGGTACGTCGAATCCGGTAGGGCGGGGCTTCAGCCCCGCCGCCATGACCGAAGACTGAAGACTGAAGACCGACGACCGGCGACCGAAGACCGCTGATAGCCGACAGCTGAGAGCTGGCTGTTAAGCTGCCCTCGTGTTGACACCGCCTGTCGCTTCGCTGCTGGCGCTCTCCCTCGCCATCGTCCTCGGCTGCACGACGCGACTCAACGTCGGCGTGGTGGCGATGGCCCTGGCGTGGGGGGTCGGCGTCTTCATCGGCGGCTGGACGCCCGATGCCGTCGCCGCCGGATTCCCGACCGGACTGTTCCTGACGCTCGCCGGCGTGACGCTGCTGTTCGCGCTGGCCGATCAGAACGGCACCGTGGACCTGCTCGCCGGCGCGCGATGCGGCTGGCGCGCGGCGCGCGCGGCTGGTGCCGCTGGTGATGTTCGCGATCGCCCTCGTCGTGTCGACGCTGGGCCCGGGCGCCATTGCATCGGTGGCACTGATCGTGCCGGTCGCGATGGCGATCGGCGCGCGATACGGCCTCAAGCCGCTCCTGATCGCGCTGATGGTGGCCAATGGCGCGAACGCGGGCAATCTCTCCCGATCAGCGCCGTGGGCATCGTCGCGAACGCGAAGATGGCGGGCGTCGGCCTGGGCGGGCACGCGTGGAAGGTGTGGTTCGCCAACTTCGCCGCGCATCTGGCGGTGGGTCTGGTGGCCTGGCTGGTGTTTGGACGGCCGCAGGAGCAGCCGAAGGCCGACCCCGCCGCGCCCGCGTCGCCGGCGGCGGAGGCGCTCGACCGTCGTCAGTGGCTCACGGTGGCGACATCCTCGTCTGGATCGCCGTTGTCGTTGTGTGGAAGCTGCACGTGGGGTTCAGCGCCTTCGCCGGCGCGATCGTGCTGATCGCGCTGCACGCCGCCGACGAGTCCGCCGCGGTGAAGCGCATGCCGTGGGGCGCGATCCTCATGGTGTGCGGCGTGTCGGTGCTCGTCAACGTGCTCGAGAAGACCGGCGGGATGGACCTGTTCACCGGTCTGCTCGCGAGGCTGGCGACACCGTCCACCGTGAACGGGGTGATCGCGCTGGTCACCGGCGCGATCTCGACCTACAGCAGCACGTCCGGCGTCGTCCTGCCGACCTTCTTGCCGTCCGTCCCGGGGCTGGTCGCCAAAGTCGGCGGAGGCGACCCGCTCGCCGTGGCGCTCAGCATCAACGTCGGCTCGTCTCTGGTGGACGTTTCGCCGCTCTCGACACTGGGCGCCCTGGCCGTCGCCGCCGTCGCCGATCCCCTGGCCGCACGTCACCTCTTTCGCGCGATGCTCCTCTGGGGGCTGTCGATGATCCTCGTGGGCGCACTGCTCTGCCAGTTGCTCGCGGGCTGGGTGGCCGCGCTGTAGCCCCGAGCCGCTCCAGCCGCCCCAGTCGCTCCAGCCGCTCCAGCCGCTCCAGCCGCTCCAGCCGCTCCAGTTAACCTCTTCTCCGCTCCCGCGTATCTATCAGACATGGACACGATTGAGCGGCGGATGCGGACGGAACTGCAGTGGGCGGGACGGGTGCTGGTGTTTGCGGCGGTGATGTGTTCGGCGCTGCCGCTGGATGCCGGGCAGCCCCCGTCGCCGGAAGCGGCGGCCCGGCCCCCCGCCCAGCGCGAGGCGCCGCCGGTCAACCTCGATGGCCAGAGCGCGCAGGACACGCGCGAGGACTTGAAGCGGATTCTCGAGCAGTATGCGCCGTCGATCGTCGAAGTGTTCCGGCACGACCCGTCGCTGCTCAGCAACCAGACGTACCTGGCGACATATCCCGCGCTCGCCGCATTCCTGCAGCGCCATCCGGAAGTGGCGCACAACCCCGCGTACTTCTTTGGCGGCGTCCGGCTCTACGACTGGCAGCCAGACCCGAAGAGCGCGGCGATCCACGTCTGGCGCGATGTCTCGCAGGCCCTGGTGATTTTCTCCGTCTTCCTGGTGGTCACCGGGGTGCTGACCTGGCTGGTGCGGACGCTCATCGAATACCGCCGCTGGCTGAGGCTGTCGCGCATCCAGACCGAGGTCCACACCAAGCTGCTGGACCGCCTGACGTCCAACGAGGATCTGCTCGCCTACATCCAGTCGCCGTCAGGCCGCAAGTTCCTCGAGTCGGCGCCCATTCCCGTCGATCTCGGGCCGCGTTCGATCAGCGCGCCCGTGGGGCGCATCCTGTGGTCGGTCCAGGCGGGGGTCGTCCTGGCCGCCGGCGGCATCGGCCTGCTCTACGTCAGCGGGAACGCCATCGAGGACGTCGCTCCAGCTCTCAACGCCGTCGGTGTTCTGGCCATTGCCTTTGGCGCCGGGTTCATCGTCTCGGCTGGAATCGCGTATCTTCTCTCGCAGCGGCTGGGGCTGCTGGACCCCAACGCGAGGCCTGCGGAATGACGTCGATCTCCGGCACGATCTGCCCGGTTGTCCGTGACCCCTCCCATGACGCTCTCCGAGACTGAGGCGCTCCGCGCCGAGGTGCGCCAGGACGCGGCGCTCCACATGGACGAGGACACGTTCCGCGCCTTCTATGAGCGCACGGCCCGCGGGCTGTCCGCCTACATGGCACGGACGACGGGCGACCGGCAGCTCGCCGCGGATCTGGTGCAGGAGGTCTACTACCGCTTCCTCCGCACCGCCGTCGCGTTCGAGAACGACACCCACCGGCGCAACTATCTCTACCGGATCGCGACCAACCTCGTTCGCGACGGCCGCCGCCGCACCAGGGTGGATCACGTATCGATCGACGAGGACGGCGGCGCCGAGCTGTCCGTCGAGCCCGCGGCGGCCGAGGGCGTCGCGCGGCGGCGCGACCTGTCGCGGGCGATGGCGCATCTGCGCCCGCGCGATCGCGAGCTGCTGTGGCTGGCCTACGCACAGGGCTCGAGTCACGCCGAGATCGCGACCGTCCTCGGGCTGAAGACGGGCAGCATCAAGCTGCTGCTCTTCCGCGCGCGGCGCCGGCTCGCCGATCTGATTCGGCAGCAGGGCGGCGGTCCGCTTCAGGAGCACGGACGATGAGCGCCTTCGAGTGCCCGCGTGAACAGGAAGTCCTGGACGAGATTGACGGCGGCGGCTGGCCGGACCGCGCGTCGGACGAGCTGCGCGCCCATGCCGCCGCGTGCGACATCTGCCGCGACCTGGTCGCGGTGGCGTCGCTGCTGCGCGAGGACGCCGCCCCGGCGCTGCAGGCGGCGCTCGTGCCGTCGCCCGGCCAGGTCTGGTGGCGCGCCGAGCTCCGGGCGCGCAACGAGGCGGCCCGGTCGGTCCAGCGGCCGATGACGATCGTCCAGGCGCTGGCCGCCGCCTGCACGATTGCGGCGTTTCTCGCGCTCGTCTCCCTGGCAGCCCCTTCGATCGCCGGCTGGATCGCCCGATTCGCCGGCGACGCATCCGCCTCGAAAGCGGATCTCGTTGCCATCAGCGGATTCGTCGCGCAATGGAGCAGCCTGCTCGCGCTCGCCGCCGGCGCCTGGCTCGTGCTCGCCCCGGTCGCCGTCTATCTGCTGTTGCGGGACGATTCGGCCGTGACTGACAACGGCAAGCGATAAGCATCACGTGGCGCGTACGGAACAGAATGCCGCAGCTCTGCTCCAGCATACAGTCGTGTGGTAGCTTCCATACAGTTCGGATCGCACCCAATGCCGAAAGCAGTACGGAAGGCCGGCCGGAGCACGCGCACAACCGGGCGATCGAAGCGCAAAGGGTCCACCTGGGTCCGCAAGAACATGCTCATGGACCAGCGGAAGCTCGACGAGGTGCGGCGTCTGCTGAAGGTGTCCACCGAGACCGAGGCGGTCGACGCCGCGCTCGACAATATCGCGTTCCGGCGGCAGTTGATGCGCGGGCTCCGCGCCCTGAGCCGCGCGGGCGGCCTCGTGGACATCTTCGAAGAGCGCTGACCGCCGTGAAGTTCACGGTGGACACGAACGTGTTCGTGGATGTCCTGCGCGATCCGTCGGCCGAGGAAGCGTTTTCCTCGCCAGGTTCTCGAAGATTACGTATCTGAGTGCCGTCGTGATGCTCGAGCTGCGCGCCGGCGCCAGAACGCCGCGACAGGTGTCACTGCTCGAACGCGAGGTCATCGGCCGGTTCGAGCGGGCGGGACGGATCTTCGCGCCGTCGGTCCGGGCGTTCAGGACGGCCGGCGAACTGCTCGCGCGCCTCGCCGTTCGCGAAGGGTGGACGGCGGCCGGTCATCCGTCACTCGTGCGCGACGCGCTGCTCGCCGCCTCCTGTCGCGAGTCGGGGGTCACGCTGGTCACGCGGGACCGCGATTTCAGCCGCTTCCGCGAAGGACTGCGTGGCTGGACGTTCGTGCTCCCGTGGCCGGAGATCCTGCAATAGCGTCAATCGGGCCACTCCGTGACCGCGCTCATCCCGACCGACGTGCGGCTTTTCGCAATCTAGTCGTGGCGGACCGAGCGAGTAGCGTATCCGCTTGGCCCGACTACGGTTCCGTCTTTTCTCCCGACCCGGTCTTTCCCGCGTCGAGGTCGTTCCAGTTCAGGATCGCGTTGAAGCCGAGGAAAAAGAGTCCCTGCGTCTGCCAGCGCCAGTACGGGCGGGTGGCGAACATCACCACGTGGCCGCTGCCGAGCGGCGCATCGATCGCGACCGCGCGGCCGGCGAGCGCCTGGCCGCCGACCAGCGAGCCGCTGAGCAGCATGTCGTTCGCATTGGCCGGGAACCGCAGCACGACGCGGGGACGCGTCTCGTCGAGGCTCGATCCGAGCGTTGCGCGCCAGCTGGCGGAACTGCGCCGCTTCGTCCGCCTGCGGCCGCTCGGGCGGTTTCGGCGTCCTGCGGCTCGAGCGGGACCAGCGTCGTCGGCCACGGCGTTGGGCGTGATGTTCATGCCGACGCCGGCGATCGGCGGCGCCGCGCCGCCGCCTCCGCCGCCGAAATCCGCGCGGGATCCCGCTGACATGCAGCACCGGCGCCTGGTTGAAGTAGACCGGCAGCACGTCGCCTTCGTAGCCGTAGACGATCGGGCTCTTCTTGTCGGCAACGATCGCCTTGAGGATCGATCCGCGCGACGAAGAGGTTCGACGGCTCCTCGACGCGTGACGCCGCTCACCACGCCGTAGGCCGGCAGCAGCGCCGCCGTCGATCCTTCGACGATCAGCGTGCCGCCCTCCTGCACGAACTTCGACGAGATTGGCCAGGCCTTCGAGGCCCATGCCGCCGCGGATGTCGTCGCTCTCGTCGTGCACGCCGAGATTCGGCGTCTCCGTCGGTCTTCTTGTAGGGCAGCGGCTGTGCCGGTCATCGGCAGGCCGTTGACGTGCGACTGCGGCGAGCCGCCGACGTGCGGATAGACGATGACGTCGTACTTCGCGCGCAGGTTGCCTTCGCGCAGCTTCTGATCGGCGAAGTAGGTGTACGGCACGCCGAAGGTGTCGAACGCCAGGCGCACCCAGCCCTTCGTCCTGCGTGCGCTGCCACGCGTGCACGTAGCCGATGCGCGGCACGTCGAGCTCGTGCGTCTTGGCCGACGGGCGCGGCGGCGACGGCCAGCGCCGAGAGACCGAGCTCCGTGAGTCGACGGCTCGAGCGTCGCGCGATCGGCGTCGGGGACGATGAACGCGCCGGCGCCGAACGTTGCGTCCGCCGGCCTCGAACGGCTCCTCGGCCGCGAGCATCTTCACGCCGCGTGCTTGAAGCGGAACGTGACGAGCGTGTTGTCGGTCGTGTGATCGATGATCGAGCGTCCGCCGCGTCGCCGGCGATCGAGCCGGCGAGGCCTTCGCGTCCGCCGCGAGCAGCGTCATCGGCTGCGTGAGGATGGCCTTGTCGGCCACCTTCACCGCCTTGACGTTGCGCAGCAGCGGGAGCGTCCAGCCGGTATCGTCATACGGGCCGCGGATTGGCCGGGCGCGTAGAACTGCACGTCCATCAGCATGTCGACGAGCGTGCGGTACGGCTGGTCCATGCGGAGGATGTAGTCGCCGGCCGCGACCTGCACGCTGCCCGCGGTGAACGCCGGCGTTCGCCGTGTGCACCTCGACGCCCTGCCGGCGGAACAGGTTGACGAGCTCCGCGGCCTCGAGCCTTCGGCGCTGGCCGGCCGGAATCGACCCAGGCGTGCGGCGCCTCGTTCCTGCCGCGCTCGACCGCGCGCTTGTTCTTCAGCCAGTAGTTCTCGAGGAACGTGTCCTTGTTCTTCGCGACGTAGCTCAGCGCGAGCAGCACGCCGCTCTGCTGCAGGTTGACGTTGTTGCGCGGGCCCCACTGGATCTTCGCGAGCGGCGGGTTGCCGCGGAACCATTCGCGGCTGGTCTGCGTGCGCGCCGAGCGTCACCTCCTGCTTCATCGGGCCGTAGCTCTGCGTCTCGTAGAACCGGCCGATCGCGTTGTGCGAGTTGCCGATGAAGAACAGGTAGTTGGGCACCCAGCCGTCGTAGAAGCCGTAGGTCCAGACGCCGGGCACGCCGCGCTTGGTCATCTCGCTGACTTCGTACTTCGCGAGCAGCCACCACTCGTCGGTGACGATCGGATCGAGCGACGTGTTGTAGGGACCGGTGCCGGTCGACGTGTAGAGATACGGCACCGACTCGTGCAGGTCGTGGAACACGGTCGGGTGCCAGTCGAGGAACGCCGCCATCATGTTCTGGGTCAGCGCGAGCGCCTGGCCCATGCCGTCGCGGTTGTTGTCGTGCGCGACGTACTTGCCCCAGTACATCAGCGGCAGCGCCTGCCCGGTGCGCTTGCGGAAGTACCAGGAGTCGACCTGCTTGTCGCGTCCGTCCACTTCGAGGACCGGCGTGAACGCGGTGATGACGTTGTTGCGGATCTGCTGGATGAACGGCGTCTCGTCGACGGCCAGCCGGTAGCCGAGCTCCATCAGCATCTCGGGGCTGCCGGTCTCGGGCGAGTGCATCGCGCCGGTCAGGTAGTAGATCGGCTTGCCGGCGGCGATCAGCTGCCGCGCGGCGCGCTCGTCGGTGAGCGCTGCGCGGGTCGGTCAGCTGTCGCGGTGATCGCCCTTCCACTTGTCGAGCGACTTGATCGTCGCCTCGTCGGCGACGACCACGGTGATCATCTCGCGGCCTTCCTCGGTCTTGCCGATGCGGAAGACCTTCACGCGATCGGAGGCGGCGTCGAGCGCGTCGAAGTAGCGATAGACGTCCTTCGAGTAGGTCAGCTCGTCCGGGCGTGCCGGGGATGCGGCCGAAGAACTTCGAGCGGCGACGGCACGGTGTCCGACGCCGGCAGGTGATCGACCAGCTCGGTGATGAACCGCGGGTCGGTGGTGTGCTCCTTGATCTTCGCCGTGTAGACGGCGTCCACGCGCTGCGCCGGCCGGCTTCTTCGCCTGCGCGTCGAGCGGCGCGCCGGGGGCGACGAGCACTGACAGCGCAGCGGCTGCGGCGGCGGCCAGGGCGACGGATCGAGTGCGGTGCATCGCAGCTCCTAACGGCTTCGGCGGGGCTGAAGCCCACTCGTCGGCGGGGCTGAAGCCCCGCCCTACCGGTTTGGTTCCCTCGGGGTTGTTTTGGTTCCCCCCGGTAGGCCGGAGCTTCAGCTCCGGCGTGCATTGATGATCACAACTCGCCGCGCCGCCGCAGCTCGGCGATGTGGCGCGACATGCGGACGGCGAGCGCCATGATCGTCAGCGTCGGGTTCTTCTCCGGAAACGTGACGAACGGGCTGCCGTCGACGACGAACAGGTTCGGCACGTCGTGGGCGCGGCAGAAAGGATCGAGCACCGACGACTTCGGGTCGCGGCCCATGCGGCACGTGCCGACCTCGTGGCTGGCGAAGCCGCTCAGGCGCGTCTCTCTCGTGAACAGCTCCGCGCCGGCCTTGTGGAACAGCTCCTCGAACGAGCTCGTCATGTCGTTCCAGAGCGCGCGGTCGTTCTCGCCGTAGGTGAACTGGATGACCGGGATCGGAATGCCGTGGGCATCCGTCCGCGCCGGATCGACGGTGACGCGATTGTCGTGGCGGGCCAGCACCTTGCCGAACGCGCCGAGCTGAAGCATGGCCGGCTGCAGCTCCCGCACGCGCTGCTTGAAGGAACTGCCGAAACCGGGGACGCGCGGCGCGTGGTGCGGATAGTCCTTGGCGGCGTACTGCATCTGCGCGAAGAACCCGCCGGCGTAGTCCTTCTTCCCCCGCTGGTGGTTGAACCGCACGATCACCGAATGGTCGGTCGCGCCATCGTCGTTGACCGGCGGACGGCCGATGAGCTCCTTCAGGTAGCCCGACATCACACAGATCAAGTGGCCGTGCAGGTAGCGGCCGACGTGATCGTTCGAGTTGGCGAGGCCGTTCGGGAAGCGCGGGCCCGTCGAGTTGAGCAGGAGGCGCGCCGATTCGATCGAGCCGCAGGAGACGACGACGATCTTCGCCGACGCCGCGTGGTCGCGGCCCGTCCCGCGATCGACGAAGCTGACGCCGGATGCCCGGCCGTCGGCGCCGACGTCGATGCGGCGCACGAGCGCGTTGGTCCGCAGCGTGAGGCGCCCGGTGGCCTGCGCCAGCGGCAGCAGCGTGTTGACGCTGTGAAAATCGCGCCGACGTCGCAGCCGGTCATGCAATGGCCGCAGTAGTGGCAGGGCATCCGCGAGCCGGCGCCCGTCCCGACGCGCATCGCCTTGCGGACGGGAATTTGTTTCATGCCGAGCGTCGCCGCTGACTTGCGGGCCAGCGTCTCGGCGCAGCGCATCGGCATCGGCGGGCCGTAGAACTCGCCGTCGGGCAGCTCGGCGAGTCCTTCCCGTGTCCCGCAGACGCCGATGGTCTTCTCGACGATCGCGTAAAAGGGAGCGAGCTCCTCGTAGGACAGCGGCCAGTCCGGCTCGAGCCCGTCGATCGAGCCCTCGCGAAAATCATCCTCGGAGAACCGCAGGCTCACCGCGTTCCAGTGGATGCTGCGCCCGCCGAGGACACGGATGCGGTCGACGCCGATCGAATCGCCGGTGAACCGGATATGGCGGCCGATCTCGTCCGGGTAGAACGGGCGCTGCCGCTCGTCGAACGTCCCGCGAAGCGGGAATTCGTGCGGCGGCTTGTGACCCAGGAACTCCGACGGCGCCACCTCGACACCGGCTTCGAGCAGCAGCACGCGGGCACCCGCCTCGGTGAGCTCCTTGGCGACCCACCCGCCGGCCGGACCCGAGCCGATGACACACACGTCGAACGGCGTCCGCTCGAGAATCTGCATCGGTTGGGAATTCTACCGCGGCCCGTCTCCCGGCCCCGGTAGGCCGGAGCTTCAGCTCCGGCGAGCTCCAGACGTGCAGAGAAACACGTGAACTCCTTCGACCGTGCGGTTCAAGGTCCGGAGCTGAAGCTCCGGCCTACCGGTTTGATGGTCTTTCCGATGCGCCGGAGCTGAAGCTCCGGCCTGCCGGGTGAGTTGAGTGGCATGCATCCTGCGAACAACGAATGCGTGTCACGGCCACCCAGACTCCCGGGATTCTGGTACCGCGGTCCCCACATCTATGCGTTGACGCTGTGCGCAACGCGGAACCAGCCGCCGATTCCTCTCCAATCGGTGGCGGCAGAGGTGTGTGCGTGCTTGCGAGACCAATTGCAGCGGCACCGCTTCGGCCTGATCGCCTATTGCTTCATGCCGGACCATCTGCATCTCATCGTGCGCGGCCTCGACTCCGATGCCGATCTACGGTGGTTCGTGCGCGGTTTCAAGCAGGCGTCGGGCTATCGGGTTGGCAGGTTGCACAACGTTCGCCTCTGGCAGGAAGGCTATTTCGACCATGTGCTGCGTCACGACAAGACGGTCGAACGAGGTGAGGTACGTTCTGGAGAATCCCGTGCGGGCGGGGCTGGTCGATCGGCTCGAGGCATGGCCATTTGGCGACGCGAATCTCGACGGGTTGCAGGTGTTTCCTCGCGTCCTCTGAGTCCGCCGGAGCTGAAGCTGAGAGTCCGCCGGAGCTGAAGCTCCGGCCTACCGGGAAGAGCTGAAGCTCCGGCCTGCCGGGAAGGACGGGCGAGCGGCATCGGGAGGCCGGAGCGAACCATCCACCTCGGTAGGCGGGAGCGCGCCTTCCACCTCGGGAGGCCGGAGCGAACCCCCACCTCGGTAGGCCGGAGCTTCAGCTCCGGCGACCATCATTCGCGGAGGACCGCGGCCATGGTGGGGCCGTCGATGTTGCCGCCGCTGAGGATGACGCCGACGCGGCCCTCGCACGGACCGCGCCGCCGAGCAGCGCCGCGACGCCGAGGGCGCCCGAAGGCTCGACGACGAGCTTCAGGCGGAAGAACAGGAACCGCACCGCCTCGACGATGGCGGCTTCGCTGACGGTCTGCCATGTCGTCGACGTGCGCGAGCACCAGCGGGAAGGTGAGCTCGCCGAGCGACGGCGTGCGCGTGCCGTCGGCGATCGTCGGCGGATTGTGCACGGTCTGCAGGGTCCCGGTCCGGAACGACCGCGTCGCATCGTCGGCCAGCCTCGGGCTCGACGCCGATCACGCGGCAGCCGGGGCGACGGCGCCGGGCCGCGAGCGCGCAGCCCGAGAG
Source organism: Vicinamibacterales bacterium (assembly GCA_963834365.1). GTDB lineage: Bacteria > Acidobacteriota > Vicinamibacteria > Vicinamibacterales > Vicinamibacteraceae > CAWJAP01. The sequence continues at coordinate 175,518 of CAWIBS010000029.1, forward strand.
CAGGCCGCCGCCGCCGCAGGGGACGAGCAGCGCATCGAGATCGGGTGCCTGTTCGTGCAGCTCCAGCGCCGCCGTGCCCTGTCCGGCGATGACGTGCGGGTGATCGAACGGCGGAATCAGCGTCAGCCGTGTGCGGCCTGGAGCGCGGCGGCCACGGCTTCGCGCGATTCGGTCGCCGGGTCGTAGGGCACGCACCGTCGCGCCGAAATCGCTCGGTCGCCTCGCGCTTGATGATCGGCGCCGTCGGCGGGCATCACGATCGTGGTGGCGACGCCGAGCAGCCGGCCGGCGAGCGCCACTGCCTGCGCATGGTTGCCCGACGAGTAGGCGATGACGCCACGCTCGCGCTGCGCCGGCGTCAGCCGCGAGACGGCATTCCACGCCCCGCGGAACTTGAAGGCGCCGACACGCTGCAGGTTCTCGCACTTCAGGCACGACCTCGGCGCCCGCCCGCGCATCGAGCGAGCGTGACGTCACGATCGGCGTCACGTGCGCCTGTCCGGCGATGCGTTCGCGTGCCGCCCGCACATCCTCGATCGTCACGGTCTCGGCCATGGTTCCGGTCACACTTTCTTGTTCTTCCACTGCCCGCGCCTGAATACCACCGCGCTCACGACCGCCAGGACGGAGTAGGCGACGGCGAGCGCGATGAACACGCCGTAGGCTCCGACGCCGGGCAGCGTCGCGAGCACCCACGCCATCGGGATCTCGAACAGCCAGAAGACGAACAGGTTGATGACGGTCGGCGTCCACGTGTCGCCCGCGCCGTTGAACGACTGCGTCAGCACCATCCCGAAGGCATAGAACACGAAACCCGCACTCACGATCCGCAGGCAGGCGACGCCGTGCTGGTGGACGACGGGATCGGCCGTGAACGCGCCGATGATCACGCCGGCGCCGACGATGAACACGATCGCCACGGCGCCGAGGAAGATCATGTTGTAGAGCGCCGCCCGCCACACCGCCCGTTCGGCCCGCTCCGGGTGTCGAGCCCCGAGGTTCTGTCCGACCATCGTCGCCGCCGCGTTGCTGATGCCGAACGACGGCAGCAGCGCGAAAAGGATGAGCCGAATGCCGATCGTGTAGCCGGCGAGCGCCGCGCTGCCGAACGTCGCGAGAATGCGCACGAGGCCGATGTAGCTCGACGTGGCGATCAGGATCTGAAGCGTGGCCGAGCCGGACAGGCGGACCATGTTCGCCATCACGGACGGGTCGAACGACAGGTGCCGGAGCCCGACACGAATGCGGCTGTGCCCGCGCGCGAGTGTCACGAGCTGGTAGATCACCGCGGTGCCGCGCCCGATGTTGGTGGCGACGGCGGCCCCCGTCACCCCGAGCTCCGGAAAAGGACCGAGTCCGAAGACGAGACAGGGACCGAGCGCGATGTTGATCGCGTTGCCCAGCCAGAGCACGCGCATGGCGATGGCGGCATCGCCGGCGCCGCGGAACACGGCGTTGATGAGAAACAGGAGCACGACCGTGGCATTGCCGCCCAGCATCACCCGCGTGAAGCCCGACCCCGACGCGATCACCTCGTCGGGCGCGCCCATCAGCCCGAGCAGCGGGCCGGCCCACGACGCTCCCGCCACGCCGAGCGCCGCGGCCACCGCGAGCCCGAGCAGGATCGACTGAACCGCGGCGCGCGCCGCCGCTTCGGGGTCCTGCTCGCCGATTCGCCGGGCCACGATCGCCATCGCGCCCACCGACAGGCCCATGGCGAGGGTGTAGATGATCGTCATCAGCGACTCGGTCAGGCCCACGGTCGCCACGGCGTTCGCCCCGAGCCTGGCGACCCAGAAGACGTCGGCGACGACGAAGATGCTCTCCATGAGCATCTCCATCACCATCGGAACGGCCAGCATCACGATCGCGCGGCCGATCGGCGCGGTCGTGTAGTCCACCGGGACGCCACGGATGGCATCGCGCACCAGCCGCAGCCGGCCGGAAGACGCTGCCGCGTGGCCCGGGAACGGTGCGGCGGTCGCACCCGCGTGCGGGTCGTGTTCCTGATGGTGTGACATGCAGGGCCGGCTGAGGCGTCGCCGGAAGGGCGCCACACAGCCGTCGCAGGAAGGCCCGACTCGAAGCCAACCTATATTAGACCGTGTGCTCCGAAACCGGGTCGGGTGCCTCGTCCGCGGGATCGACGCGAACATGAGCGGACGTATTCGACTCCTGCCCCGGGTCGCGGTGCTGGCGATTGTCTGGGCGTGCGCCTCCGCGCAGGCGCCGATGCGTCCAACCGTCGCGCTCGGAGAGGCCGACGAGATCGCACGGGGAGTTCGCCATTACCGGGTGACCGCAGTGCCCTTTCTCGAGCCGCCGGGTCCCGTGGCCATCCACGTGCTGCGGCTGGACCCCCGGATCGTCGATCTCACGACGGACCTGGCGCTCGGCGACCGGCAGGGACGTGGGCCCGTCGCGGCGGCCGCCCGGCGCCGCGAGGCGATCGCCGCGGTCAATGCCGGCTTCTTCAATCTGCAGAACGGCGATCCGACAGGCCCGCTCCGCATCGACGGCGTGCTCGTGAGCCATGCGCCATCGGCCCGCGGCGCGGTCGCCATCTCCAGCCGGCAGGGCCGTCTCGCGCTACGCGTCGATCGCGTAGACCTCACCGTGGCGATCGAAGTCCGCGGCCGGGGTGCGCGTGGATCGGCGCGCGTGACCGGCGTCGATACGACCCGCACACGGCAGGGACTGGTCGTCTACACGCCTCGCTACGGCACGCACACGGGAACGCCGCCGGGCGGCACCGAGTGGATCCTCGAGCGCGCGGCCCATGCACGCCGCGACGCCCCCTATACGGTCACGGCACGCGCGGACGCCAACAGCGCCATCCCGCGTCACGGCGTGGTGCTCTCCTACGGCGGCGATCCCGCGGCCCCGCCCCTGTCCACCCTGGCCGCGGGCGCCTCGGTTCGGCTGGTCGAACGATGGATCCCCGCTTCGGGACGCCATGCCGACGAGTGGCGCGACGCCGACGATGTCGTCAACGGTGCGGGGGTGCTGATTCGTGACGGCAAGGTTGCTGCCTGGAGCGCCGAGCGCCTCACGCCCTCGTTCCTCGCCCGGCATCCCCGCACGATCGTGGGAGTGGACCGTGCGGGAGATGTCTGGCTGGCGACCATCGACGGCCGCCAGCCCGGTTACAGCGTCGGCATGACGCTCGAGGAGACGCAACGCTTCGCCCTGGCGCTCGGGCTGACCGAGGCGCTGAATCTCGACGGCGGCGGGTCGACGACGATGGTGATCCGCGGCGACGTCGTGAATCGTCCCTCCGATCCGATCGGACCCCGAGCGGTCAGCGACGTGCTGCTCGTGCTGCCACGGCCCGTCCCGCCTCCACGAGCGCGTCGCTGAGATCGACGGGATAGCGATCGAAGTCGGTGAGCCGGCGCACGCCGGCCGGCAGTTGCGACACGAGCGTCTGCGAGCGCGACCGCAGATCCGCGATCCTGGCGGTGGGGGCGCGCCGGACGCCCCCCGACATCACGCACTCGAGCAGCGGGACCCCGCCGGGCGGGGGATCCTCATCTGCCAGCCCGATGACGTCGCGGCCAGACTCGAGCCGCCAGACCTGCTTCCGGCACGGCCACGTCTGCTTGCCTTCGCTCAACTTGGCCACACCGACGTCCCGGCCGTCCCGCTCGATCTCGACGAGCTTGTAGACGCCCCCGAGAGACGGGACGTCGCCACCCGTGCTGATCGCGGCGCCGACGCCGAAGCCGTCGATCGGCGCGCCGGCCGCGACGAGGGTCGCGATGCGGTGCTCGTCGAGCTCGCCGCTGGCCAGGATCCTGGTCGCCTGGAGCCCGCCTCCGTCGAGGATGCGGCGCACCTCGACTGCCAGCGCGCCGAGATCTCCGCTGTCGAGCCGCACGGCCGGTGGGCGCAACCCTTCGGCCACCAGCAGGCGCGCGGCGGCCAGCGTGTCGTAGGTGTCGAGGAGCAGCACGGCCTGCTCGCCGAACGATTCGGCATAGCGGTGGAACGCCTCCGCCTCGGTCGGGAACCCCGTCACCCACGCGTGCGCCATCGTCCCCGACAGTGGAATGCCGAACCGGAAGCCCGCCTCGACGTTCGACGTGGCGTCGCAGCCGGCGAGATACGCGGCCCGGGCGGCGAGGCAGGCGGCGTCCATGCCGTGCGCCCGGCGCGACCCGAACTCGATGACCGAGCGTCCGGCCGCCGCGATGACCATGCGCGCGGCCTTGCTCGCCACGCCGGTCTGGAACATCGCCATCGACAGCAGCGCCGTCTCGACGATCTGCGCCTGCGCCAGCGGCGCGGTCACGCGAAGCATGGGTGCCGGCGGGAAGATCGGCGTGCCCTCGGGTACGGCCCAGACCTCGCCCGCGAACCGGAACGCCGGCAGGAACTCGTCGAAGAACGCCGGCGACACGCCGGCGAGATTCGGCAGCGTTCGGAGATAGGCGATCTCGGCTTCGCCCAGCCGCAGCTGCTCGAGGTAGTCGAGCGCTTGATCGAGCCCGGCGGCGATCAGGAAGCCCCGCGTCGGCGGCAACCCTCGCACGTAGAGCTCGAAGGTCGCCCGGGCATCGAGGCCATGCGCCTCGTAGCCGGCAGCCATCGCAATCTCGTACAGATCCGTCGCCAGGGCGGAGACCATGGGGGTAAGCTATCAGCGATCAGCCAAGACCCGACTAACGTGTGCCCGAGGCTTCAGCCTCGGGGATCGACCCCATCCGATGTCCCCTCGTGCTCTCCTGGTGATCGACGTTCAGAACGATTTCTGCCCGGGCGGGGCGCTGCCCGTGCCGGCCGGCGACGAGGTCGTGGACGTCCTCAACCAGGTCGTCGAGCGCCTGGCGAACCAGGGGACTCCGGTTTATGCCTCGCGCGACTGGCATCCGGAAGTCACCACGCACTTCGAACGCTTCGGCGGCCGATGGCCCGTGCATTGCGTGGCCGGGACGCGCGGCGCCGAGTTCCACCCGCGCCTGCGGCTGCCGCACGGAACGCTGATCATCACGAAAGGCAACGAGTCGGGCGCCGATGGCTATTCCGCCTTCGAAGGCCGCAGCGCCGCCGGGACCACGCTCGCGGACGAGCTGAAGCGCCGCGGCGTCGAACACCTCATCGTCGGCGGTCTGGCCACAGATTACTGTGTGCGCGCATCGGTGCTGGACGCCCGCAACGCCGGCCTGGCCGTAACCGTCCTCGCCGACGCCATCCGGGGTGTCGAGGCCGCGCCCGGCGACAGCGATCGTGCCATCGAGGAGATGAAGGCGGCTGGCGCGCGGTTGGCCGGCGCCGCCGACATCCAGACCTGACCCATCATGCCCACTCGCCGCGCTTTCCTCGTCACCGCGTCGTCTGCCGTGTCCCTGCCCTGGCACGCCGTGCGCGCCCAGGCGCCGCCCGCCCGCAAGTTCACGCTCAATCTCGTGTGCGGGATGATCGGCGTCAGCGCGAAGACACAGCTCGAGGTGAACCAGTTCGCGGCCGCCCACGGGTTCGAATCCGTGGAGGCCCGGGCCGAGGAGATCGGGAAGATGACGCCGGACGAGATCAGCCGGCTGAAGGACGATCTGGCGGCGAAGCGCCTCGTCTGGGGAGCGGCGTTCCTCCCGAATGGCACCCGCGCCGACGCGCCCACTCATGACGAAGGGCTGAAGGCGCTGCCGGCGATTGCGGCCGGCCTTCGCCGGGCGGGCGTCACCCGGCTCGGCACGTGGATCAGCCCGTCGAGCGACGCGCTGACCTATCTGCAGAACTTCAAGCAGCACGTCGCGCGGGTCGGCGCCATCGCGCGCATCCTCGACGGCGAGGGTGTGCGCTTCGGCCTCGAGTACATCGGCACACCCACGCTCCGGCGGAAGCGGCGGTACGCGTTCATCCATTCGATGGTCGAAGCCAAAGAGCTGATGGCCGAGGTCAACGTCCCGAGCCTCGGCTTCATCCTCGATTCGTGGCACTGGTTCACCGCCGGCGAGGCCGAGTCCGACATCCGCTCCGTCACGCCCGATCGCATCGTCGCCGTGGACCTGAACGATGCGCCGGCCGGCGTGCCGCTCGAGGAGCAGATCGACGGCAAGCGCGAGCTGCCCGCCGCGACCGGCGTCATCGACATCGCGGCGTTCATCCGGGCGCTCGTGGCCATCGGCTATGACGGTCCGGCGAGAGCCGAGCCGTTCAACGCCGCGCTCAACGCCATGGACGATGGGCCGGCGTGCGCAGCGACGATGGCCGCGCTGCGGCAGGCGGTGGCGCGCGGCACGTCGTGAGCGTCCCCATCGCCGATGGACACGCTGTCACACGGCGCGTGGGGCTACGCGGTGCTGTCGAAGCTGCCGCGCCGGGTGGCCCTCGCCGGCGCGATCGCCGGGGCAGCACCTGACATCCTGTTCTTCGTCCCCTCGAAGATCGAGCAGGTCGTCGAGCTCGGGTGGCGCGGCCTGACGCTCGGGCAGGACGCGGCCGTCTGGCGGGCGAGCGGTCCACCGCTGCCGCCGCCGCTGGTCGAGGCCTACTGGCGGTACTACGTCTGGACCCACAGCCTGCTCATGCTGGCCGCGGTGCTGCTGGTGGCCGCCCTCGCCTTCCGGAAGCATCGAGTGTGGCTGTGGCTCGGTGCGCCGTACGCCCTGCACATCCTGATGGACATCCCGACGCACGAGCGCTATCGCACGCAGCCCCTTTATCCGTGGTCGGACTGGCAAATCTCCGGCCTCGCCTGGTCCGACCCGCGGGTGTTCTGGCCCCATCTCGCCGTCCTGCTCGCGGTCTATCTGTGGCTGTGGCGGCGCCGCCGCATCGAAGCCGCGTCGAACCTGTGATGCCCTGTTGCGCAGTGAGCTTCCAATGCACGCCGGACCTAAAGGTCCGGCCTACCGGGGGAGGCCTACCGGGGGAGGCCTACCGGGGAGGCCGCGGCAAGATCGGTAGGGCGGGGCTTCAGCCCCGCCGACGGGGACCGCAGACCGAAGACCGAAGACTGAAGACCGAAGACCGAGGACCATCTGACAGTGAACTACGACCTGCACTACGCTGACAGACGCAATCTGTGCGGTCCGCCGTATCCGGAGTTCCGGCGGTTCTTTGCTTCGTACGCCAGGCCGCGCGCGGCAGTGCTCGATCTCGGATGCGGGCAGGGACGCGATGCGCTGATGGCCGGGCGGCTCGGGCATACGGTCCTCGGCCTGGACCTGTCAGCGGTCGGGATTGCGCAGATGCTCGAGGACGCGGAGGCTGGCGGTCTGCGCGTGCGCGGACGCGTCGGCGATCTCGTCGCCTTCCGCTCGCGCCAGCGGTTCGACGTCGTGCTCCTGGATCGCGTGCTCCATCTCCTGCCGACCGACGCCGATCGGCTGGCCGCCTTGTCCCGGTTGGGGGGGCTGACGCGCGCCGGAAGCTTCGTCCTGGTCGCAGATATCGCCCGGCACCGATCGCTGATCCGCCGGTTCTTCGTCAGCCAGCCGCGCGTCTGGCGGATCGAGCGGCGCAACGCTGATTTCCTGTGCGTCGAGCGGATCGCCGCGAGACGCACCAGGGGGTGAGGATGTCCACAGTTCACGTCGCGGGAATGGTCCTGGGACTGGTGTGCGCCGTGTCGGACCTGTCGGCGCAGACGTGGTCGCCGCCGGCCGAGGCGCAGCGGTGTCCGTCGAAGTGGGGCGCCGCCGATGAGCGCGGATCGGGCAATCACATGAAGGCCGACTCGGTGCTGCGGGCGACGAAGCTCATTCGAAGCGGAGAAGTCGTCGAGCTGGGGCACGTGCTTTCCGACGCAATGCCCTTCTTCGGCGGGCGGCGGTTCGACGTGCACACCAAGCGGACGTTTCTCAGGCCCGAGTCCAACCGGCGGGGCAGCAACGAGGAGCTGGTCGTCTCCGAAATCGGGCAGGTCGGCACGCAGCTCGATGCGTTTCCGCATCAGACGATCGGAGACAGCGTCTACAACTGTCACAAGCTGGGCGACATTGCCACGCGCACCGGCTTCTCGAAGCTTGGGGTGGATCGCGTCGGCTTTCTCATGACGCGCGGCGTGCTCATCGACGTCGCGGCGTCAAAAGGCGTTCCGATGCTCGGCGATGCCTACGAGATCACCGTGCAGGATCTGCGCGCCGCGCTCGAGCGGCAACGACAAACCCTGCAGCCCGGCGACGCGGTCATCATCCACACGGGCTGGGGCGCCCTGTGGGGGAAGGACAACGCCCGCTTCGCGAAGTCGCGTCCCGGCATCGGGGTGGCGGCTGCCGAGTGGCTCGTGAGCCAGGATCCGATGCTGGTCGGCGCGGATACGGCGGGGGTGGAGGTCGAACCCGGCCCCGACCCGGCCGTCTCGCTGCCGGTCCACCAGATGATGCTCGTCGTCCATGGCATACACCTGCTCGAGAACCTGAAGCTCGACGAGCTCGCGGCGAAACGGGTCCACGAGTTCGCCTTCCTGATCCAGCCGCTCAAGATCAGGGGCGGCACGGGATCCACCGTGGCGCCCGTCGCGATCCGCTGAGCGCGGCCGGAACGCGCCGGGCATGTCCGGTGTCAAATGGTTCAAGCCGGGTTCCCGGTTCGGTCCCTCGAGGCGGGAGCAATCGGGACTACACTTCTTGTGGAGGCCCTCATGTACGAACGCCCGCGACTTCCCCGCATCAACATCAGCGCGATTCCCGTCGCCGGCGTCGGCGGGCTCGGGCTGATGGCCGTCGTCGGCATCATGGCCGTCGCCATCATGGAAGTGCGCATCTTCATGATCCTGGCGTTCATCGCCGGCAGCATCCTCGGCGCCGCGCTCATCTTCGCGCGCCGTGAGACTGGCGGTGGCACCTGGAACGGCCCGGCCGCGCACGTCTTCTTCAGCCACGACGTGCGAATGGGCTGGCGCAGCGGCCGCGTCCCGCCCGCGCCCGGGCTGCGTGAGCTCAAGTTCGCGCTGCGATAGTTCCGTCAGCCCGGAGGTGCAGCCTCCGGGTGCCTGCCGAACAGATCCGGACCCGAGGCCAGGACGTTCCCCGGGTCGTACACCCGTTTCGCGCGCGCGAGCACCGGCCAGGCGGATCCGTAATGCTTGCGCCAGTCGTCGTGTGACAGCTCCAGGGCGCTGAAGGGATAGAGCGTCCCCCCGATCGCGCGGGCGTCTTCGTAGAGGACCCGGTTGCCTGCGACCATGCGCTCGAGCGTGGCCGGATCGGCGCTGCCGCGAATCGCGGCGAACCCGACACACACGTCGGCGTCGGGCACCCGGAACAGCGGACGCGTAAAGCGGGAGCGCCGCCACACGAAGATCTGCACGGTGCCAAACGCCCCCAGATCGCCGGGTGTGAGCCGCGCGAGCGCGCGCTCGGCGTAGTCCGACGCCTTCGGGCCTGGCACCGTCAGGGTGATCGCGGCATGGCCGGCCTCGGGAAACGGTCCCACCACGCGGTTCGAGTACCTGGAAATAGCTCGCGTCCTGGATCTGCGCGCTGCCCGGGACATGACGCAGGCCCGCGAGGAGGCCGGCATTGTCGGGCTCGTCGGGGAAGGAGTAGTACTTCGTCCCGAGGAGAATGTGGAGACGCTGCCCGCCGGCGGCCGCGACCACGAAGATCACCACACCGTCGAAACGCTGTTCCCCGATGAGCCCCACGGCATCCTCGATCGCGGTCCCGATGTCGGCGTACAGGAGCGAAAACCCCCTCACGCTGCCGGGTGACGGCACGAGACGAATCTCTGCGCTGGTGATGATGGCGCACTGGCCCTGGCCCGCCAGCGCGGCCTGGAAGAGGTCGCGATGCCGCCCCATCGAACAGGACACGACCTCGCCCTGACCTGTCACGACCTCCAGCGACAGCACATTGTCCACCTGCGCTCCGTCGCGATGCGTCGTCGGGGACACGCCGCCGATCGAGAGCGTGCCACCCACCGAGAGTCCCAGGTAATCCGGCAGCACCGGCGGCGTGAGCCCTCGCAGCAGCGTCGCTTCGAGCACGCTGAGCCAGCTGCTTCCGGCGTCCACGCACGCGCGGCCGTGCCTGACGAGCACGCCCGCCAGCGTGCTCATGTCGATGACGATGCCGCCTTCCACCTGGGTCTGGCCATAGATCGCATGGCCATGACCGCGCACGGCCACCCGCAAGCCGTGGCGCGCGGCAAACCGGAGCATCCGGCTGATGTCCCGTACGGATCCCGGCTTCAAGACGGCAATCGGCCGGCGCCGCACCAGCCTCCCGAAGTCCTGCGCGGCCGCATCGAGCGACACCTCGTCCAGGTGCAGCGTGCCGGTCAGCGGTGGCAGTTTGTCGAAGGGCGTGTCCGGCGCTGTCTCCGCTGCGGTCACCCAGCGCCCGCTGCGAGGCGCAAAGCCGAGCACCAGCGTCGTGCCGGCGAGTTGCCTCATGAACCCCCGCCGGGTGCGCGCTCCTCGTTGCGTCGTGTCCGTCATGTCTTCCGTCCTTGTCAGCGTGAATCGTCGGGCGGGCCGTGCGGCCCTGCTCCCGGCTGAGCACGCAATGCTCGACCGGCCGGGACCGACTCCTTGCAGACACTGACGGATGGACGACCTCGAGCGAACGAGGTCCAGAAGTGACCGAGGGGTGACGTAACGGGCGGTGTAACGTCGAATCGCTAGCGGCCGCGGCTGCGTTCCAGGCGAGCCACGTAGCGTAGAATACCGGCGCGTTCGGGGAAGCCCCAGCCCGGAGTTCAGTGGTGTTGACGTAGTGTCCGGCTTCAGCCGGACCAGGAGTCCGCCTAAAGGCGGACACTACGACAAACAACGCAAGTGGATTCCGGGGTTGAGCCCCGAGCCCCTGAGCCCTAAGCCCTGAGCCCCGAGCCCCGAGCCTTGAGCCTTCCCCGCACCAGATACAACACCTCGCTCTGGCAGGCCTCGGCCGGCGCGTCGAAATCGCCCACATATCCACGGCTCTCCGGAGAGTCGACGGCCGACGTCGTCGTCGTCGGCGGAGGCTTGACCGGCGCCATGGTCGCGTGTCAGTTCGCGCGGGCCGGCATCGCGGTGACGCTGATCGAAGCGGGACGCGCCGGCGAGTCGGCCGCGCTGGACGCGGGCTGGATTGTCGAGACGCCGGGGGTATGGTTCCGCGAGATCCAGGATCGGCGCGGCAAGCGGGCGGCCCGACACGTCTTCGAGGTCTCGCGCCGATCCGCTCTCGACGTGACGGCCTTTCTTCGCCGGCCGGGCGGCCCGGTAGATCTGGAGGCGCGGGATGCCATTCAGCTCGCGACCAGCCGGACGCAGGCGGCGCTCGAGCGCGAGCAGCAGGCGCGCGCCGACGCGGGACTCGATGCGGCCTGGCTGCCCGGGAAGCGGGCGATGACCGACACCAGGGTCGACGAGGCGAGCGGGGCGTTGAAGACCGGCAATGGAGGCCTCGCGGACCCGCTGCGCGTGTGCCGGCGCCTCCTCGCCGCTGCCGCCGGGGCGGGCGCGCGGATTGTCGACCGGACCGAGGTGACCCGGCTTCGTCCGCTGCGGAAGGACATCGAGGTCGTCACGAAGGCGGCGCGCGTCCGGGCGCAGGCCGTTGTCGTCGCCACCGGCATGCCGCGGCCGCTCGTGCCGGCGCTTCAACGCCATGTCCGCGTGGACGACACCTACGTCGTGGCCACGCCGGCGCTCCCGCCGTCGGTCGCCAGACGACTGCCATCGACGGCGATCGTCCGCGATGTCGTCCCACCGGACCGCCTGCCAGGGCTCCCGCCGATCGCCTATGACATGTCGGTCGCGCTCACCGCGCGCCGTCGCGTGATCCTCCAGGGCGGCACGCAGGCCGCGGTGGCCGACCGCTTGCGCGATCGCACCCTGGTCCAGCGCACGGGCCAGTTGATGTACGAACTGTCCCTCCGCTATCCGGTCATCTCGGGGATCATGCCCGAGTACGCGTGGACCGCTCGACGCGTCACCGGGCGCGACGGGCTTCCGGTCATCGGCAGCCACCGGGGATTCCCGCGCCACCTGTTCGCGGTCGGTCTCGGCGGACTCGGGCTCACGGGCGCCTGGCTCGCGGCGCGGCTCCTGCTGCGGCAGTACACCGGCGCCGCCGAGCCGGGCGACGAGCATTTCGGATTTGGGCGCTTCTCGTGACGCGCTTCTGCGGAGGTAACGGAGGGGACGGAGGGAACGGTTTTAACACAGAGTAACGGAGCAACGGAGACGAACGGAGAAAATCCAAATATTCTAATTCAAATAAATTTCTGAAATATGGAATTAGGCTCTTCTCTGTTCGTCTCCGTTTCTCCGTTGCTCTGTGTTAAGACCGTTCCCTCCGCCCCCTCCGTTACCTCCAACGCGCTTGACACGAGCGATTCGTGGCGTGTAGAAGTGTGCCCACTCCAGACAATCCGATAGAGTGGTTCTACCAGCGAAACATCGGTTCAGCCGCGATCTGTCGAGACCAGGCGTGGCACGCCGGAGGGAGACGACCATGCGAGCGAAGCGACTGCTCGCTGCCGTGACGTGGGTGCTCGCCCTCGCCACCGCAGCCAGTGCACAGGTGACCACGGGGTCGATCGTCGGCACGGTGTCCGATCCCCAGGGGCAGGTCGTGCCCGGCGCGTCGGTGACGATCCGTGAGGTCGGGAAGGACACGTCCACCAGCATCGTGTCCGACCACAACGGCAGCTACGTGGCGCCATTTCTCGTGCCGGGCACCTATGAGGTGACGGTCGAACTGTCAGGCTTCCGCAAGTACGTCCGGCAGGGCATCGTCGTGCAGGTCAACGACCGGGCACGCGTGGACGTCACGCTCGACGTCGGCCAGCTCACCGAGGTGACGACGGTCGTCGGCGGGGCGCCCCTGGTCAAGACCGAGTCGTCCGAGATCGGCACGGTCATCGAGGAGAAGGCCATCCGCGAGCTGCCGCTCAACGGCCGCAACTTCGCGACGCTGGTCTACCTCGTGCCGGGCGTGACGCCGGGGCAGTCGGGCGAGAACCTGTCGGGAGCGAGCACGTTCAACCCGCGCGGCGCCTCGAACTTCAACGCCCTCGGCCAGCAGGCGAACGCCAACGGCTGGCTCATCGACGGCATCGACAACAACGAGTTCACCTTCAACACGGTCATCGTCGCGCCGTCGGTCGAGTCGGTGCGCGAGTTCAAGGTCCTGAACGGTGTGTTCTCGGCCGAATTCGGCCGGGGCGCGGGCGTCGTCTCGGTGTCCACCAAGTCGGGCAGCAACGAATGGCACGGGACGGTGTTCGATTTCATCCGGAACGACGTCTTCGACGCGCACAACTACTTCGCGCAGCGGCGGAACGCGGACGGCAGCGAGCTGCCGAAGCCGCCGCTCGATCGGCACCAGTTCGGCGGCGCCATCGGCGGTCCGCTGATCATTCCCGGCCTCTACAACGGCACCAACCGCACGTTCTTCTTCGCCGACTATTCGGGCCTGAAGGAGACCCGCGGCCTGTCGTTCGTCAACACCGTGCCGACGGCGCGGACGCGCGTCGGCGACTTCAGCGACTTCCGCAACCCGACGACGGGCGCGCTGATCGAGATCTACGATCCGCTCACGACGCGCCTGAATCCGAACTTCAATCCCGGCGCACCGGTGAGCGCGTCCAACCCGCAGTTCCTGCGCGACCTGTTCCCGGGCAACGTCATTCCGCAGGATCGCATTCACCCGGTCGGCCGGAACGTCGCGAGCATCTACCCGGAGCCCAATCAGCCGGGGAACTTCAACAACTACCTGACCACGACCAACCGCGAGGTGACCGAGAACCAGGTGACGGGCCGCGTCGACCACCGGATGAGCGACAACGATTCGTTCTTCGTGCGGTGGACCTACGGGAAGTTCAAGCTCGACGCGCCGCAGGGGCAGGCGGCGTGCTGTCTGCCGACACCGCCGGAGGCGGCGGCCCGATTCGATCTCGGGCCGTTCGTGGCCGGCATCCAGAACACGCGCCTCACCACACACGGCCTGGCCTTCAACTACACGAAGGTCATCGGCGTGGGCCTCGTGAACGAGCTGCGCGTCGGCTACGCCCGCACCCTCCCCTTCACGACCCAGTCCGACTACGGGACGCAGGCGGCGACGTCGCTCGGCATCATGGGCATCAACGTCAACGACATCACGACCGGCCTGCCGAACATGAACGTGGCCGACTTCACGGGTCTCTCCGGCGGTCCGAACTTTCTGCCCGTGAACCCGAAGCAGATCCACTACCAGGTGGAAGACGCCCTCGTGCAGATCAAGGGCCGGCACCAGTTGAAGTACGGCTACCGCTGGGTGGTCCGCAACCCCTCGCCACTGACGCACACGGATACGCGCAGCACGCTCACCTTCGCCCGCAACTTCGTCAACAACCCCGGGAACAACGCCGGCGGCACCGGCCTGGCGACGCTGCTGCTCGGCTACGTGAACACCGGCGCGCGTGGCTTCCTGATGGAGCCGTACGTGCTCACCGTGCACGAGCATGGCGCCTTCGTGCAAGACGACTTCAAGGTCTGGAACAACGTCACGGTCAATGCCGGGCTGCGCTACGAGATCTTCACCCCCGGCGTCGAAGCCGAGGATCGACTGACCAACTACGACGCGGCCGGCCGGCGCTTCATCTATGCCGGTGAGGAGGGCGCGACGCGCGCCGCGAACAAGAAGACGCAGTACGGCAACTTCGCGCCGCGCCTCGGCATCGCCTGGGACCTCTTCGGCGACGCGACGACGGTCGCTCCGCACGGGTTACGGCATCACCTACTTTCCGATCCCGCACGCCGCCGGCAACATGATCGGCCTCCAGCCGCCCTGGGCGATCACGCAGAACTTCAACGCCGAGACCAACCCGCTCAACTTCTCCAACGTCCCGACGATCGCGCAGCCGTTCCAGCCGATCCAGACCGTGCAGCCGCGCACGACGGCGGAGCTGAACGCGGCCAACCCGCGGGTGCTGGGCCACTCGTTCGAGAACGAGACGCCCTACACGCAGCAATGGCACCTCGGCGTCGAGCGGGCGCTGTTCAGGGACTACATGGTCGAGATCGGCTACCTGGGCTCGAAGGGCACGCATCTCATCTTCGGCTACAACCCGAACGAAGTGCAGCCGGGCCTCGGGTCGCAGGCGTCGCGCCGGCTCATTCCCGAGCTCAGCAACATCAACAACATGATCCTCTTCGACCCGCGCAACCGATCGACCTACCACGCGGGCACGCTGAAGGTGCAGCGACGCTTCACGCAGGGCCTGCAGTTCCTCACCAGCTACACCTGGTCGAAGTCGCTCGACTACGGCGGGTCGGCGGCGAGTGGAGGCGGATCGACCGGCGGGCCGCAGACGGTGACCAATCTCAACGCCGGCAAGGGACCGTCGGGCTTCGACGTCCGCCACCGTTTTGTGATGAGCTGGGTCTGGGAGCTGCCGTTCGGGTTCGACAAGCCGTATCTGAGCGAGGGGCTTCTGGGACAGATCATCGGCGGCTGGCAGTTGTCGGGCATTGCCACCTTCCAGGGCGGCCGGCCGTTCAACGTCAACCTGAACACGGGCGTCAACAACGGCGCGCCGAGCTGGCCGAACCGCGTCGGTTCGGGCGCCCTCGACGATCCGGATCGCGCCCTGTGGTTCGACCCGACGGCATTCGTCGCGCCGCCGGCCAACACGTATGGCGACGTCGGCCGCGGCGTCCTCTACTCGCCGGGGCAGAAGAACATCGACGCCTCGCTCACGCGCCGCTTCGGGTTCATCGGCCGGTCGAATCTCATGGTGCGGCTCGATGCCTTCAACCTGACCAACACGCCGTACTTCGGGTTCCCGAACGCGAACATCGGCTCACCGACCGTCGGCCAGATCACGACGACCATCGGCGACAATCGCATTCTCCAGTTCGCATTGAAGATGGACTTCTGTAGGCTCGAGTCCGTCTCGGTCGTCGGTCTTCAGTCTCGGTCCTGAACGGTGCCGCCCCGCAGGAGGATCCGGGCGCAGATCGAAGCGCGACGGCGGGGACGAAGACCGTCTGAGGCCGAAGACCGAACCGAAGTCCACAAGGAGCCATGAAAGCCATGGTTCGGCAACTGCTCGACGATGACCGCCGTGCGACGGTCGATCGGCGATCGTTCTTCAAGACGCTGGGGATGACGGCCGGGGGGGCGATGGCCCTCACCGGCGAGGCGTCGGCCCAGGCCGCGGCGAACGCCGTCCAGGCGAACGTGAAGCGGGCCTCGGAGCCGTCCAAGCTGCAGATCACCGACCTGCGGGTCGCGGTCGTCGCCAAGGCGCCGATGACGTGTCCGCTGATTCGCATCGACACCAACCAGGGCCTCTCCGGCTACGGCGAGGTCCGCGATGGCGCGACCGAGAACTACGCGCTGATGCTCAAGAGCCGCGTCCTCGGCGAGAACCCCTGCAACGTCGACAAGGTCTTCCGCAAGATCAAGCAGTTCGGCCATCACGCGCGTCAGGCCGGCGGCGTCTGCGGCATCGAGATGGCGCTGATGGATCTCGCAGGGAAGGCCTGGGGCGTGCCCTGCTGGCAGATGCTCGGCGGGAAGTTCCGCGATCGCGTGCGGCTCTACGCCGACACGACCGAGGCGCCGGACGCCAAGGCGCAGGGCCAGAAGCTCAAGGCGCGGATGGACATCGGCATCACCTACCTGAAGCAGGATTTCGGGATCAACCTGCTGCAGAACGTCCCCGGCACGCTCAGCATGCCGGTCGGCTACACCTATCGCCAGAGCCAGGCGGTCATGCACCCGTTCACCGGGATCGAGATCACCGACAAGGGCATCGCGTTCCTCGACGACTAGGTCGGCGCAGATCCGTCAGGTCATCGGCCCGGAGATTCCGCTCTCCTCGGACCACTACGGGCACATCAGCGTCAACAGCTGCATCAAGCTCGCGCGGGCGATGGAGAAGCACAACGCTGGCGTGGATGGAAGACATGGTGCCGTGGCAGTTCGGCGACCTGATGAAGCAGATCAGGGACAACACCGATCACGCCGATCCTGACCGGCGAGGACATCTACCTGAAGGAGGAGTTCATCAAGCTGATCGACATGGGCGCGGTGGACATGATTCACCCGGACCTCGCGAGCTCCGGCGGCCTCATCGAGACGAAGAAGATCGGCGACTACGCGATGGAGCACGGCGTCGCGATGGCGATGCACTTCGCCGGGCACGCCGATCTCGTTCATGGCCAACGTCCACTGCGCGGCGGCGACCGAGAACTTCATCGCGCTCGAGCACCACTCGATCGACGTGCCGTGGTGGGAGAGCATGGTGACGACGACGGGGCGGCAACGCGCTGGTCGAGAAGGGCTTCGCGGTCGTCCCCGATGCGCCCGGCCTCGGCGTGGAGATCGTCGAGGACGTCGTCAAGGCGCACCTGCGTCCCGGAGAGCGGCTACTTCGAGCCGACGCCGCAGTGGGACAAGCAGCGCAGCAACGATAGACTCTGGAGCTGAAAGTACAAAGTACAAGGTACGAAGGACGAAGTGGAATGCGACGGCGTGAGCTGCTGGCCCTGGCCGGCCCGGTGCTGTTCCCGCGCATCGCTCACGTCCAGCCGGAACGCGCGCCCGCACCGACGCGGCAGACGACCGTGTCGATCGCGGGCGACGCGTTTCGCCTCAACGGCCAGCCCACCTACCGCGGACGCACGTTCCGCGGCATGAAGATCGAGGGACTGTTGATGAATGCCCGCATGGTGCAGGGCATCTTCGACGATCTGAATCCCGAGACGCGGGCCCGCTGGAAGTATCCCGATACCGGCGTCTTCGACGCCGAGCGCAACACCCGTGAGTTCATCGACGCCATGCCGTCATGGCGCGCGCACGGGCTGCTGGCCTTCACGATCAACCTGCAGGGCGGCAGCCCCAGGGCTATTCGAAGGATCAGCCGTGGCACAACAGCGCGTTCAACGCCGACGGCTCGCTGCAGGCCCGACTACATGGCGCGCCTCGCGCGCATACTCGACCGGGCCGACGAGCTCGGCATGGTCGCCATCGTCGGCTACTTCTATTTCGGACAGGACCAGCGGCTGTCGAGCGAGGGCGCCGTGCTGCGCGGGACGCGGCTCGCCACGTTGTGGCTGCTGGAGCGCGAGTATCGCCACGTGATCGTCGAGGTGGCCAACGAGTGCGACAACGCGAAGTACGAGCAGCCGATCCTTCAGCCGGCGCGCATCCCCGTGCTGATCGGGCTGGTCAAGTCGCTGTCACGCGGCGGCCGGCGGCTGCTCGTGGGCACGAGCTTCAACGGCGGGTCGATCCCGACGCCCCAGGTCGCCTCGGCGTCCGACGTGATCCTGATCCATGGCAACGGCGTGTCCGACCCGGAGCGCATCGACGAGATGGTCCGATCGGTTCGCGCGCTTCCCGGCTGGACGCCGAAACCCATCCTCTTCAACGAGGACGATCATTTCGACTTCGACCAGCGCACGAACAACATGCAGAAGGCCGTGGCCGCCTACGCTTCGTGGGGCTACTTCGATCCCGGGCAGAGCGACTACGAGAACGGCTACCAGTGCCCACCGGTCAACTGGGGCATCAACACCGATCGCAAGAAGGCGTTCTTCGGGCTGGTCAAAGAAATGACAAATGACGAGTGACGAGTGACGAGTGAGGGTCTTCGGTCTTCGGGCTTCAGTCTTCGGGCTACGGGCTACAGGCTGCGGACTACAGGGCCCTGCGTAAT
This sequence comes from Vicinamibacterales bacterium, assembly GCA_963834365.1. Classification (GTDB taxonomy): domain Bacteria; phylum Acidobacteriota; class Vicinamibacteria; order Vicinamibacterales; family Vicinamibacteraceae; genus CAWJAP01. Next base: position 194,106 of record CAWIBS010000029.1, read on the forward strand.
CATGACGGGCGGCCCGTAGCCTGCAGCCAGTAGTCAGTAGCCGGTCGTCGGTTTTGGTCTTTGGTCTTTGGTCTCTCGGTCTTTGGTCAGATTTTGTCAGATCTTGTCCGTGGCTGTCCGTGGCCTAGAGTCCGATCTTTGTCAGATTTATCCGTGGCCTAGATCCAGTTGAAGGCCTCGACGGCTTTCGCGACCGACTTGAACTTCCTGATCAGCGGCAGCATCTTCTGTTCGCGCTGGGCAATCTCCTGCGCCCGCTTGAGGACTTCGGCCGCCTTGTCCTTCGGCACGGCGACCACGCCCTCTTCGCTGGCGACGATGATGTCGCCGGGGGCGATCGTGACACCGGCGCATTCGACCGGCACCTGGTTGGCGACGCTGGCATAGCGGGTGACGGCGTTGGCCGGGGAGATCGAGCGGGCGTACACCGGGAGGCCGAGCGCGCGGATCTCCCGGACGTCGCGGACGGCGCCGTCGAGCACCATGCCCGCCATCCCCCGCGACTTCGCCGCCGTGCCCATGAGACCGCCCATCGCCGCGACGTCGAGCGACCCGTCCATGACGATGACGCCGACCTCGCCGGGGCTGGCACTGTCGATCATCTCGACCGAGTGCTTCGCGGCCAGCGCCGGCGTGGCCTTGTCGGCCTCAGCGGCCTTGACGAGGGAGGTCCGCGCCCGGCCGACGAACGAGCCGGCGATGTAGGGGCGGACGTCGTGGGCGAGATAGCCGCGCTTGCCGACGATCTGATCGACGGCGTCCGAGATGTTCGCCGGGCTGACGCGCCCGAAGGCGGCAATCATCGGGTCGGCCGCCGCCGCCGGCTTGGCCGGCGCCGCCGCCTGTTCAACTGCCGCGTGCGCTCCGAACGCCGCCAGCGGCAGCGCGAGGAGCATGGCGAACATCCGCCGGCGGCCGCGCGTCTTCGTCAACCGTGCCTGATCAATCACGACCCGTCCCTCCTAATGAATTGGGCTACTGGCTACGGGCTGGCTGGACTACGGGAAGAGCGTGCCGTTCCCGAAAAACGAGCGTCGGTTCGTGGATGCAGCCCGCGCCGAAGCCATGCGCGCAACCTACCACAAAGCGGCCGGGCTCATCGGCCGCTTCGACGCCGTGGTAGGCTCGCGCGTATGACGTCAATCGCATCGCTCGTGCATGAGGCGCGCGGGCATCGTTGCGATCTGCGTGGCCCTGCACTCGCTGGTCCATGCGCAGGCGCCGGCCGCGGCCGGACCCGAGCGCTGGGAGGCCGAGATTCGCGCGATGGAGGCCGCCGATGCCGCGGCCCCCCCTGCCAAAGGCGGCATCGTCTTCATCGGCAGCTCCAGCATCCGCTTGTGGAAGACGCTGGCCGACGATTTTCCGGGGCTCCCGGTCGTGAACCGCGGCTTCGGTGGATCGCAGATGGCCGATTCGACGTTCTTCGCGCCGCGGATCCTGCTGCCGCTCGAGCCGCGCCTGGTCGTGGTCTACAGCGGCGGCAACGACATCAACGCGGGACGGACGGCGGCCGAGGTCGAAGCCGCGTTCAGGGCCTTCGTCGCGCGCGTGCACGAGACCCTGCCGGCGACACGCATCGCCTACATCTCGATTGCCGGCAACCCGGCGCGCTGGGCCCAGGTGGATCGCGTCAAGGACGCCAACGCCCGCATCGCCGCCTTCGCGCGTACGGATCCCCGCCTTGCCTTCATCGACGTGTTTCCTCACATGCTGGGCGCCGACGGCCTGCCACGGCCCGAGATCTTCGTCGCCGATCGGCTGCACATGAACGCCGAGGGCTACAAGATCTGGAAGAAGGTCGTCGGACCGTACCTGCGTCAGTGACAGCGGCGGGGCTGAAGCCACGACTGACGAGCGGGAGCTCGTCGACCGCTACCAGCGACGAACGACCAGCTACCAAAGAGCGGATCTCAGCGCGGCGCGCGGTAGCGGGCGAGCCGCTCGCGCAGCCCGGCCACCGTCGCGGCCTGCTGCGGATCGGCGGCCAGGTTCGTCGTCTCCGCCGGGTCCTTCGTCATGTCGTAGAGCTGCGAGCCTTCCTTGCCTTCCGCCCATTCGATGTAGCGCCAGCGATCGGTGCGGATGGCATAGCCGTCGTTGCGGATCTGGGTGAACGCGGCGTCGCGGACCGTCGCGTCGGGGTTGTCGAGCATCGGCGCCAGGCTGACGCCATCGAGATACTCCGGCGGTTTCAGCCCGGCCAGTGCTGCGAGCGTCGGGTAGAGATCGACGAGCTCGGCCAGACCACGGGCCACGCGTCCATTTCCATTCGCACCCGGCGCCGCGATGATCAGCGGCACGCGCGCGCTCCGTTCGAACAGGCTCATCTTCTGCCAGAGGCCGTGATCGGCGAGGTGGTATCCATGGTCGCTCGTGAAGACGACGATCGTGCGGTCGGCCAGCTTCAGCCGATCGAGTGCGGACAGGACGAGGCCGGCCTGCTCGTCCATGAACGAGATCGACGCGTGATAGGCCTGGATGGCCTCGCGGCGCTGGTCGTCGGTCATCGCGTCCTGTTCCTTGCGGGCATTGCGGAAGGAGGCAGCGGGCTCGCGTGCGCGATCGGCCGCGCTCAGCGCCGGCAGCTCGATCCGCTCGCGCGGATACAAATCGAAGTACTTCTTCGGTGCGACATACGGCGTATGCGGGCGGTAGAACCCGACGCCCAGGAAGAACGGTTCCTTCGTCCGGGCGAAGCGCTCGAGCAGCTTCACGGCTTCCGCGGCGCCGATCCCGTCGGTGTGCTCGGCGTCGGCGCCCTCGTCGGCCAGCCAGCTGACGGTGGCGCCGAAGGTGCCCGGCACCAGCGAGAAGATGCGATCGTGGATCTCGCGATCGCGGCCGCGCGGGTTCACGGTCAGGTCCCACGAGGCCCAGTCGTCCAGGCTCGCCGTGCCGATCGTGTTCGGGACGCCGTAGTGATACAGCTTGCCGACGCGCGCCGAGAACCAGCCCGCGTTCTTGAAGTGCTGCGGCAGCGTGACCGTGTCGGGAATGAAATCCCGCAGGTGCGGCGACAGGCGATTGCCCTGGGGGTTGGTGAGCACCTTCGTCTGATCGGGCTTGCGTCCGGTCAGAAACGAGGCGCGGCTCGGATTGCAGAGCGGAAACTGGCAGTACGCCCGATCGAAGCGGACGCCGCGCGCCGCCAGCCGATCGAGATGCGGCGTTCGTGCCGGCCCGCGATAGCAGCCGAGGTCGTTGTTCAGATCGTCCGAGACGATGAACAGGACGTTGAGGCGATTGGCGGGCGCGGCCGGAGGCGCCTGGCCGGCGACGGTGACGCCGAGCAGCGCGAGCAGCCCAAGCAGTGCCTTCATGGTGGGTCTCCCGTCCGAGGCTGAAGCCTCGGGGCTACACCGATTCTCGGGCTACGGGCTACGGGCTACGGGCTACGAGGCTACAGGCTGCGGGAAGAACTTGCTGCTCCCCGCCGCCAATAGAAGTAGGCGGGGATGCCGAGCAGCACGAGGCCGAGCCCCGCGGCCGCGTTCCCCGTCTGCAGGATGATCGAGTTCACCGAGATCGCGATCGCCGCCGCGACGAACAGGATCGGCGTGACCGGATAACCCCACGTGCGATACGGGCGCGGGCGATCGGGATGACGCCGCCGGAGCACGATGACGGCGGCGCCGGCGAGGCCGAGGAAGATCCATTGCACGAAGATGACGTAGGCCAGCAGCTGCTCGAACGTGCCCGAGAGCGCCAGCACGATGCTCCAGGCGGCCGTCGCCGCAATCGAGATGTGCGGCGTCAGCAGGCGGGGGTGGACGGCCGCGAACCGCTCGAAGAAGAGGCCGTCGGCGGCCATCGCGTAGTAGAGCCGGGAGGGCGCCAGGATCGTGCCGTTCAGTGCGCCGGTGATCGACAGCAGGATGGCCCCGGCGACGATGCCGGCGCCGATCGGGCCGACCGCCGCCGACATCGCGTCGGCGGCGATCCGGGTGGATGCGGCGATGGTGCCCGCGGGCGCGATGTAGAGGTAGGCGAGATTCGCGCTCAGATAGAGCGCGATGACGATCAGCGTGCCGCCGACGATCCCGATCGGCAGGTTGCGTCCGGGGTCTCGGACCTCGCCGGCCGCGAAGGTGACGAGCTCCCACCCTTTGTACGCCCAGAGCGCCGAGACCAGCGCCAGCCCGAACTGGCCGGAGAGCGACAGCGACAGCGGCGCCGCCGGCGGCGAGACGAAGTTCGACGCATCGCCGGTGGCGAAGGCGAACACCAGGAAGACGATCGCCAGCAGCGCCCCGACCTTGCAGAACGTCATCACCGTCTGGATGACGGCGGCCCAGCGGACGCCGGCGATGTTCGCCGCCATCAGTCCGAGAATCATCGCCACCGAGACCGCCTTCATCGTCGTCGGTCCGACCTCGACGAAGTAGGGCAGGTACCTTCGTCGAGAACGCGACCGCGAGGGTCGCGGACGAGCCCGACTCGATGACGACGAACGACGACCATCCGAACAGGAACGCCATCAGCGGGCCGTAGGCCTCGCGCAGGTAGACGTAGATGCCGCCGGCGTCGGGATACGCGGCCGAGAGCTCCGAGAGGGCGAGGGCGCCGAACAGCGTCAGGATGCCGCCGACCACCCAGACCCCCAGCATCAGCGACGGCGCCTCCACCGCACCGGCCACAGCGGCGGGGACGATGAAGATGCCCGAGCCGATGACCGTGCCGACGACCAGACTCACGACGTCGAGCGCCCCGAGCACCCGCGGCAGCTCGCGTGTCTTACGAACGGACCCGCCGCCGGCCTGATTCATGGGCGAGGATGCTATCACTCGGCTTCTGGTCTGGCGCCGCGCGCTCACAGCGCGCGACGCGGGCCGCCTTCACGTCGCGGCACTGTTCGGACAACCCTGCGCGGGTTGGCCGGCGCCGCGACGGCGGCGTTTCGACGACGTCGTCAGCCGTCCGCGTGGATCGCCAGGGACTGCGGCCACGAGTCTCCGCGACCGCCGACCGCTGGGCCTTCGCTATAGTTGTTCCCCGGAGGTGCGGATGCGGGGCGGACGCCGGACGCTCGTGACAGCTCTAGCCGTCGGTGCCGCGGCAGGCACTGTCGCCCTGGCCACAGCCAGCCTGTTGGCACAGCCCGCTAAGCCATCGCCGCCGGCCGAAGCTCGCACCAAGGTCATTCTCGACACCGATATCGGCACCGACATCGACGATGCCTGGGCCCTGGCGTATGTGGCGAAGAGCCCCTCGCTCGAGGTCATTGGCGTGACCGTCTCCGACGCCGACACAACGGCGCGGGCGAGGCTGGCCTGCAAGCTGCTGTCTCGCGCGGGACGGACCGACGTGCCGGTCGCGATCGGGCGATCGACGCCGGCCGTGCCGCCCGACCGCTACGACCACCAGTTCACCTGGGCGGAGGATTTCACCGGCTACAAGCCAGTGGCTGCAGGCGCCGCCGATTTCATCGCCGATCTCGTCAAGCGCCATCCCGGTCAGGTGACGCTCGTGGCCGTCGGCCCGCTCCAGAACCTCGGCGATCTGCTCCGCCAGCATCCCGACGTGCGAAAGCTCGTCAAGCGGGTCGTGCTCATGAGCGGATCGATCGGCGCCAACGCGTGGAGCTCTCGCCCGGTTGCGGAATGGAACGTGAAGCTGGCGATCCCCGAGGCGCAGATGGTCTACGCCGCCGGATGGCCGCTCACGATCGTGCCGCTCGACTCGACGACCTACGTCAAGCTCGAGGACCGTGAACGCGAGCAGCTGCACGCCGCGGGCACGCCGCTCGTGCGCGCCCTCGAGTCGCTCCTGCGGCTCTGGACCGACGAGCCGTCGAGCCGCATGACGCTGCACGACCAGCTGGCGGTCGCGGAGACGCAGCATCCCGGGCGCTTCTTCGGACGCTGCGACCCGATGTCGCTGCGCGTGGACGACGAAGGCTACACGCGCGTGGACGCCGCCGGCGGCAAGCCCGTCACCGTGTGCCTCGAGCCGAAGCGCGACGAGTTCATGAAGCACTACCTGGCGCAGCTCGCCCGCTGACGCGGCTGCAACGAGATGGGGATGGCAGTGGTGGTGATTCGCCGGCGATGGATCCTGAGCGCCTTGCTGTCGGCGATCCCGGTCGCGGCTGTGGCGTGCTCGTCGCGACCGGGCGACGAGCGGCCGGTCGTCGCGCTGATCATGAAATCGCTGGCCAACGAATTTTTCCAGACGATGGAGCAGGGAGCGCGGGCGCATCAGGCGTCGCACGCCGGGGAGTACCGGCTGGTCGCCAATGGCATCAAGGACGAGCTCGACGTGGCGCGGCAGGTCGATCTCGTCGAGCAGATGATCGCGCAGCGCGTGCAGTCGATCGTGCTGGCACCCGCGGACTCGAAGGCGCTGGTGCCGGTCGCGGTGCGCGCGCAGCAGGCCGGCATCGTGATCGTCAACATCGACAACCGGCTCGACGCGGCGGCGCTGCGCGAACGGGGCGCGGCGATCCCGTTCGTCGGACCCGACAACCGCAAAGGCGCCGGGCAGGTGGCGGCGTTCGTCGCGTCGCGTCTGCCGGCGGGGGCGCGGGTGGCGATCCTCGAAGGCGCGCCCAATGCCTTCAACGGCGTGCAGCGCAAGCTCGGATTCGAGGACGCCATCCGGCAGGCCGGCCTGGCGCTGGTGACGTCGCAGTCGGCGTACTGGGAGACGTCGCGCGCCAACCAGGTGGCGGCGGCGATGCTCGCCGAGCATCCTGACCTGCGGGCACTGCTGTGCGCCAACGATTCCATGGCCCTCGGCGCGGCGGCGGCCGTGCGCGCGGCGGGCCGCGAGGCGCAGGTGGCCGTCGCGGGATTCGACAACATTTCCGCGGTCCGCCCGCTGCTCGACACCGGCCGTCTCGTCGCGACCGCCGACCAGCACGCCGATCAGCTCGCCGTCTTCGGCATCGAGTACGCGCTCGAGATCCGGCGTTCGAGGAAGGCGCCGGCCGACCGCGAGACGCCGGTCGATCTCGTCACGCGCTGACACCAGCGAGCCCCCGTGCCCCGTCGTGAGTCCGGCATTCTCCTCATCGTGCTCACGGCGATCGTCGCGGCGTTCGCGCTGACGACCGACCGGTTCTTCTCGGTGGCGACGGCGCAGGCGCTGGCGAGTCAGGCGCCGCCGGCCATTCTGCTGGCCGGCGGCGTGACCCTCGTGATGATCGCGGGCGGCATCGACCTCTCGGTCGGGTCGGTCCTGGGATTGTCAGGAGCCGTGCTCGGACGCCTGATGACCTCGTACGGCTGGCCCCTCGAAGCCGCGATCGCCGGATGCCTGATGACCGGCGTGGCCTGCGGGTTGATGAACGGTCTGCTGATCGTCCTGCTTCGGGTGCCCTCCTTCATCGTGACGCTCGGGACGCTCGAAATCATGCGGGCGGCAACGTATCTTGTGACCGAGTCGCGGACGATCTACGTCGGGCCCGCGATTGAGACCGTGGCGGCCGCGTCGGTCGCCGGCGTGTCCGCGTCGTTCCTGCTGGCGATCGTCGTGGTCGTGTTCCTCGACGTGGCGCTCCACCGGACCGTGTTCGGCCGGCGCGTAGTCGCCGTCGGGGACAGTCCCCGGGCGGCGTGGGCGGCGGGTGTCGATCCACGGCCCGTGCAGGTCGCGACCTTCGCGGTGTCCGGCCTGCTCGCGGCGTTCGGAGCGGTGCTCCACACCTCGCGACTGGGCGCGGCGGATCCGAACGCGGGCTATGGATTCGAGCTGGCCGCGATTGCCGCGGCCGTGGTGGGCGGCACGAGCCTCCTCGGCGGGCAGGGGACGGCGCTCGGCTCGTTGCTCGGCGTGCTCGTCTTGGCTGTCCTCGCGACGGGTCTTGCACAGGGGGGTGCGTCCGAGCCCGTGAAGCGCCTGGTGACCGGTTCGGTGATTGTCGCCGCCGTCGCCGTGGACGCGCTGCGGCGTCGGCCGAGGCCCGGAGGGTCCGGCTGAAGCCGGAAGAAGATAGTGGCGGTTCGAGAGTCCGGCTAAAGCCGGACACTACGTCAGGACATCAGAGATGTGGGTAGACCTCGCTCGTGTTGTCCGGTGTCAGTTGGAACCACCACGAATCGTAGTGTCCGGCGTCAGTCGGACCGACAACGCAATCGTAGTGTCCGGCTTCAGCCGGACCGGCGGGTTCGCTCACGGATTCGTCATCGTCATGATCCTCGTCGTCGGCAGCTTGAACGTGGACTACGTGGCGTTTGCGCCGCATGTCCCCCGTGTCGGCGAAACCCTGTCGGGTACGCGCTTTGCGATGCACCCGGGAGGCAAGGGCGCCAACCAGGCGTGTGCCGCGGCGCGGCTCGGTGCGCCGGTGAGGATGGTGGGGCGGGTCGGCGCAGACGTGCCCGGAGACTGGATCCTCGATCACCTCCGCCAGGTGGGCGTTGACGTCGCGCGCGTTGTCCGCGATCCAATGGCCGGCACAGGCACGGCCTTGATCGTGGTGGACGCCGTCGGGCGGAACAGCATTGTCGTGGTCGCCGGCGCGAACGGCTCGCTGCGTGCAGCGGATCTCGACGGCGCGTTCGCGGGTGCTCGCGTCTTGCTGCTGCAGCTCGAATCGCCGATTGACGTCGTGTCGGAAGCTGCGGCGCGGGCCCGTGCTGAGGGATCGCTGGTCGTTCTGGATCCGGCGCCCGCCAGGCCGTTGCCGAACGACCTGCTCGAGCTGGCCGACTACGTGACGCCCAACGAAACCGAGTTGCTCCGGCTGTGCGGCCTCGACAGCCGGGAACGGGTGACCACGGATGAGGCCGCGGCGCTGGCGCGCCGCCTGCTCGAGACCGGGTGCCGGAAGGTCGTGGTCAAGCTCGGTGAGGCGGGAGCCCTTCTGGTCGCGCCGGAAGTCGAGCGCTGGTGGCCGGCATTCCGCGTCGAGGTGGTTGACACGACGGCCGCCGGCGACGCCTTCAATGCCGCGTTTGCGGTGGCGCTCGCGGAGGGGCGCAGCGAAGACGAGGCGGGGCGATTTGCGTGTGCCGCAGCGGCGCGGAGCACGATGGCCGAAGGGGCGCAGCCGGCGATGCCCGTGCGTGGCGAGGTCGAGGCGCTGCTGGCAGATTCTCCGGACCGGTAACCGATGAGGCACGTCCCGACCGTGCCTGTCGAGTCGCCGCTTGAGTTGACCGGAGGCCGGTCGTATCCTTGCTGGCTTCGGAACGCAGCACGCGCAAGTAACCTCAGTCAGTGTTGGGCGGTCGAAGCACATCGGGGAGTGTCGGCGCAGACCGGCTGAAGAGGACGATCGACATGGGACGACGGGAGCAACAGACCGAGCACCTGCTGAGGCGCGCCGGCTTCGGTGGGAGCCCCGACGAGATCGACCTCCATGCCGAGCTCGGGGTGAGCGCTTCGATCGATCTTCTCGTCAATTACGAGCAGATCCCCGACGACGTGGACGCGCGGATCGGCGTGACGGGCCATGTCAGCGTGACCTCCCGCGGACAGTTCCTGCCGGCCACCAACATCACCGATGCCCGGCAGCGGTGGGTGTTCCGCATGGTGCACAGCCAGCGCCCGCTCCAGGAGAAGATGGCGCTCTTCTGGCACAACCACTTCGCCACGGCCTACAGCAAGATCGCCGGCATCTACGGCGGCGACGAAGCGACCCGGATGATGGCCGCCAAGCCGGGCGAAGAGCCGGGCGGGGTCAAGGGTCAGCTCGAGCTCTTCCGTGAATACGCGCTGGGTAATTTCCGCGACCTGCTGATTGCGGTCGCGAAGGACCCGGCGATGCTGGTCTGGCTCGACGGCCGGCTCAACACGAACCCGCAGCAGCCCCAGGAGAACTTCGCCCGCGAGATCATGGAGCTCTTCACCTTCGGCGTCGAGCACGTGGTCGAGGACGATGTGAAGGCGGCGGCGAAAGTGTTCACGGGCTGGAACCTGCGGCTGACCCCGGGCACGAGCGGCGATCCGGCGCGGCACTACGAGTACTTCTTCGATGGCCGCCCGAACCGCCACAACCAGGAAGCCAAGACCTTCACGTTCGACATCTACCCGAACGGCGGCCGCACGATCGCGCAGAGCGGCGAGCAGGAAGGCATCGACTTCATCACGGCGATCTGCCGCCATCCGCAGACCGGACCGCGCCTGGCGCGGAAGCTCTACGCGTACTTCGTCAGCGAGCTGCAGCCGGCGCCGCAGGACTTCGTCAACCGCGTCGCCGGCGTCTACTACGCGACCAGCTTCGACATGCGGGCGGTGATCCGCGCCGTGCTGACCTCGCCCGAGTTCTGGGATCCGTCGAGCGTCTTCGCGCGCTATTCATGGCCGATCGAGTACGTGGTGCGCGCGATCAAGGAGACGGGGTGGGTGGGCTTCTCGGTGGACGGCACGTTGACGCCGCTGCTGAACATGGGGCAGTCCCTGTTCGAGCCGCCGGACGTGAACGGCTGGGAGCTCGGCCAGGGGTGGTTTTCGACCGCCACGACGCTCGCGCGCATGAACTTCGCGGCGACGCTCACGACCAATCAGCGCGTCAACCTGCGGAACGAGGCGCGGCCGTTCGGCCAGACGCCGCAGAGCGTGATGGGCTTCGTGATGGAGCGGCTGTCGCCGGCGTCGATCGAATCGCGGTCCTACGACTCGCTCATGGGATATCTGCGCGCCGGCACCAACTGGACCGGCTCGGATACGGAGCTGCAGGCCAAGGTCGCCGGGCTGATGCATCTCGTGCTGGGCTCGGGGTATTACCAGTTCGTCTGATGAACGGTCTACAGGTCTACGGGCTGCTGGCTGCGGGCCCGAAGTCCCCGATCAGCCGACGTAGGCTACCGTAGACCGAAGACCGTAGCCCGACAAGAGGCGCTTATGGCGTTCACACGCAGAGAATTCGTGCGCGGCGGTGTTGCGGCCTTCACGTGGGGGTTCGCGGCGCCGGCGTTCCTGTCGGACGTCGCGCTCGCGCAGGGGGCGACCTCCCGCAACCTGGTGGTGCTCTACCTCGGCGGCGGCAACGACTCGCTGAACATGGTCGTCCCGTACAACGATGCGTTCTACTACTCGCGCCGGCCGACGATTGCGATTCCCGCGGGTTCGGTGCTTCAGATTGGGAGCGACGCGAGTCAGAAGGCGCTGGGCCTGCATCCGCGGATGACCGGCCTCCAGCAGATCTTCAATCAAGGGCGGCTGGCGATCTTCCAGCGCACCGGCTATCCGAATCTCAGCCGATCGCACTTCCTCGGCACGGACATCTGGTCCACGGCGAGCATGAGCGCACCGCAGGGGCCGGGCTGGCTGGGCCGCTATCTCGACACGCTGCCGCTCCCCGTGGATCCGCTCGTCGGCTGGAACACCGTACGCGAGCTGCCGCGGACGCTGGCGGCGCGAACCGTCGGCGTGCCGTCGATTCCAAGTCCGGCGCAGTATGCGTTCAACAGCCCCAACGGAACCGGGGCGGAGGCGACCTACGCGCGTCAAACCGCGACCGCGATCGCGTCGCACGTGCCCGTGGACCGGCCGCACCTCGGCTTCGTCAACGGCAACATCCAGAACGCATTCGCGACGCTCGATCGCGTGGCCACCGTCGCGCAGTATCAGCCGACCACGGCCTATCCCACCACGGGCCTCGGACAGGCGCTCCGCGCGGTGGCCGGCGCCATCGTCCGCGGCATCGGCACGAAGGTGTTCTGGGTGCAGACGGGCGGGTTCGATACGCATGCGAGCGAGGGTACGTCCACGGCCGGCGCCTATTTCAACCTGATGTCGACGATCAACGACGCCGTGATCGCGTTCTACACCGACATGCAGAACCAGTCGCTGCTGGGTCAGACGACGCTGCTGGAGTTCTCGGAGTTCGCGCGCCGGGTCGCCGAGAACGGCAGCAACGGCACCGACCACGGGGAGGGCGGCGTCATGATGGCTCTCGGCGGCAGCGTCCGCGGCGGCATCTACGGGACCGCGCCGGATCTGAATCCGTTTGCCGGCAACCCGACGCTGTCGAGCAACGGCGGGGATGTGCGGTGGGACATCGACTTCCGCCGCGTCTACTCCGAGATCCTCGATCTCTGGCTGGGTGCGGATTCGGTGACGGTCCTCGGCGGCGACTTCCGTCAGCGCATCGGCTTCCTCGCCTGAGCCGCAGTTGAAGCCCGGCGCCACCTTGGCGGGCCCGTTGTCAACACAAGTGTCCCGGTTATCGCGACGCGTATAATTTTTGTGTCCGATCAGGCGGGCCCGTGCCTCCTCCCGAGATCATCGGTCGCTACGAGATCATCGGCCCGATCGGGTCGGGTGGGATGGGATCCCTCTGGCGCGCCCGGGATCCGAAGATCGGCGGCCGCACGCTCGCGATCAAGATCCTGAAGGAGGGCATCGACAACGAAGAGGTTCGCCGGCGCTTCATGCAGGAAGCGAATGCCGCCGGCGTGCTCGAGCACGAGAACATCGTCCGCATCTTCGACGTCGGGGAACATCACGGCGAACCGTTCATCGCCATGGAGTTCATCGACGGCGAGACGCTGAGCGCGTGGATACGACGGCGGGAGCCCGCGACCCTCGCCCGCCGGCTCAAGCTCATCGAGGAGCTGTGCGACGGTCTCGCCTACGCGCACACCTTCGGGATCGTCCATCGCGACGTCAAGCCGGCCAACCTGATGGTCGAGCGGCGCCGCGGCCGGCTGAAGATCCTCGACTTCGGCATCGCGAAGCTGGCCGATTCCGGCATCACGAACGCCGGCGCGCTGATCGGCAGCTTCAACTACATGTCGCCCGAGCAGGTGCGCGGGCTGGCGATCGATCACCGCAGCGACATCTTCTCGGTGGGCGCGGTGCTGTTCGAGCTGGTCTCGTACCGCCAGGCGTTTCCGGGCGGCCTGGGCGAAGGCGTGCTCGGCCGCATCGCCGAGCAGCCGGCGCCGCTCCTGAGCCAGGCGATGGCGGAGGCGGATCCCGACATCGAGCGCGTGATCGCCCGTGCCCTCGAGAAGGATCCGGGTCTCCGCTACCCGGATCTCGTCGAGCTGCACCGCGACCTGGCGCGGGTGCGGAAGCGGATGGAGCGCGGCGACAGCGACGAGCTCGCACCGGTCGAGCGCCAGACGCCGCCACGATCCGAGCACACGCCGCCGCCGCAGACGCCACGGCCGACGCCGCGCAGCGGGCGCGCCGAGGAGGAAGCGCAGCGCGTCGCGCGCAAGCGCGCGCAGCAGCTCGAAGAGTACCTCGCCGCGGCCGAGCGCGCCCTCGCGAACGGCGACTACGAGGCGGCGATCGAAGAGTTGTACCACGCTTCGGCGCTGCACGAAGAAGAGCCTCGGGCGCGCGACGTGCGGGAGCGGGCGCAGGCCGCGATGGACCTGCTGCAGGTTCGACAGTGGCTGGGGGAGGCGCGCGCCGCGCTGTCCCGCCACGACGTCGACGCCGCCGAGGCGCTGGTCACGCGCGCGCGCGAACTGCGGCCCGACGTGACCGAGATCAGGGACGTCCAGCAGTCGGTGATTCGCGTCCGCAATCACGCGGCGGCGCTCGCCGCCCTCGAACGCGCCAGGCGCAACCTCGGGCAGCGCGAGTGGACGAGCGCCATCCGCGAGTCGGCGGAAGCCAATCGTTTCGAGCCCGGGCTCGACGAGGCTCGATTCGATCCGGCGGCAGGCCCAGGCCGCGCTCGAGGAGCAGCGCCGCGCCGAGGCCCACGAACAGGCGGCGCGTCACGCGATTGTCGAGGCCAGGGTGGCTTTCGCCCGCCAGGACATCGGTGCCGCCATCGCCGGCCTCGCGGCGTTCGCGCCGCCGCACCCGGCGGTGACGCGGGAGCTGGATCGCCTGCGTGCCGAGGCCGCCGCCATCGAGGAGCGCGCCGCGCGCGAGCGCGAGCGGGAGCAGCGCGTCGGCGCGGCGATGGAGGCGGCGCGGCGGGCGGTGGCCGGAGGCGCGTGGGACGAGGCAGGCGCCGCGGCGGACGCCGCCCAGCGGGACGGTGCCGATCCGCAGGCCATCAGCCGTCTGCGCACGGAGATCGCGCAGGCGCGCTCGCACGCGGAAGCGCTCGCCCGGACGAGGGCCGAGGCCGCGGCCATCGCCGGCGATGCGCAGCAGCGATTCGACGCCGGCGACTACAAGGGTGCGATTGCGCGCTGTGAGGCCGCGCTGCACCTCGTCGCCGACGATCCGGCCATGGTGACGCTGCGCGAACGCGCGCAGCGCGCCCTCGAAGCGGAGGAGGAGCGGGCGCGCCGTGAAGCACACGACGCGGCGGCCTCGCAGCAACTCGACTCGGCAGGGCGCGAGTTCGCCGCCGGCCACCATCAGGAGGCCATCGCCCGACTGGAACGGTTCCAGCCGCCGCACCCGCGGGTCACCGCGGCGATTGACGAGCTGCGAAGCGCGCTCGCCGCCATCGAATCCAGAGCGACCGACGCGGTTTCCCGCGCCAGGCAGGCGTTCCGCGCCGGCCAGCACGAGGCGGCGATCCAGGCGCTCGCGACGTTCGAGCCGCCAGGCCTGCCGGCCGTGACCGAAGCGCTCACAGCGCTCCAGAGCGACAAGCGCCGGCTCGACGAGGCGGCTCGCGAGGCGAAGCGGCTCGAAGAGCAGCGCCGTGCCGAAGCGGAGGCACGCCGCCAACGCGATGCCAGGGTTGCCGCGCTCATCGACTCGGCGCGCCAGATGGCCAGCGCCACGCGCTTCGACGAGGCGCAGGCCGCGCTCGACGAGGCGTTCAGGATCGATCGCGCCCGTCCGGAGCTCGCCGACGTGCGACGCGACGTGCAGGCGGCAAGGGCCGCACACGAGGCCGCCGAACGCCGTGCGCGCGATCTGGCCGCCAAGGTCGCGGACGGCGTGGCGCGCCTTGCGAAAGGCGATGCCGTCAAGGCGTTCAGGCGCGCGGAAGAGGTGCTGGCTGCCGATGCGCAGCACGAGGGCGCCCTGGCCCTGCGCGCACAGGCGCTGGAGCTCGAGCAGCGACAGCAGCAGGAAGCCGAGGCCGCGCGCACCGCGGCACGCCTCGAGCGCGAGGCGCGCGAGCGCGCCTCGCAGGTGGCCTCACTGCTGAAAAGGGCGCGCAAGGCCCGCAAGCCCGAAGCCGCGGTCGAAGTGCTGCAGCAGGTCCTGGCGATCGAGCCGGGCCAGGCCGAGGCGCAGGCGCTGCTCCGACAGCACCAGGACGAGATCGCGCGGGCCGCCCGGGACCAGCAGGCGCGGACCGCGGACCTCGCGGCGGTGGCAACCCGCGAGATCCGCCCGCTCACCGGGGCACGGGAGGCCGCGCAAGCCGCGCCGATCCCGGTCGCTCAGGTTCGGCCGCCGATTCCTGCCGGTGTGTTCGCCGCGGCGGCGCTCGGTGTCGTGCTCCTCGGCGGCGGTCTGTTCTGGTACGTGACCCAGCCTGATCCCGTCGTGGACGACGCCACGGTCAAGCCCCCGACCGTTGTGCAGCCGTCGGAGCCGACCGGCGAGCCCGAGCCACCGCCGGCGCCACCGCCACCGGCCCTTGGCATGGCCTCCGTCACGATCGATACGTCGCCGTGGACACGCGTGACCATCACGCCACGGCCCGCGCCCGGCGCATCGGGATCCGATGAACGCCGCAAGCCCGTCGAGTGCACGACGCCGTGCTCGCTCAAGCTCGCCGAAGGCAGCTACAGTCTCTCGTTCGAGAACAAAGCGCTGGCCCGCCCGCTGGTCGAAGCGGTCACGGTGCAGCCCGGACGTCCGCTGCGCGTCCGTCGTGTCATGCCCGGATTCGACGCTGATCAGGCGGTGAACAATATCTTCGGCGCCTCGCCGTAGGGCTCACCTCCGTTACCCGGCCCAGCTGAGCCCTGGGGGCGAGGCCCCGAAGCTGAGGCTGTTCGACGCCTTCGGCTTGACACGTTGAGTCTCAAGACGGGTCAACGCTCGCAATCCTTTGCAGGGACGATTGATGCGCGATTCGACCGACGCGCCCACCGTGGAGGCCACCCGATGATGACGACACAGTCGCTTGGACGCGCAATCCTCGGCGCGGCACTGGCCGCGGTCACCTTCGGCGCCGGGAACGCCGCGGCCCAGGTGGACTACGAGGTCATGTCCGCCTTGCAATTCAACTTCTCCAATCCCGGGGCGCGCAGCCTGGCGCTCGCCGGGGCGCTCACCGGCGCGGGCGACGATGCCACGGGGGCGTGGACCAACCCGGGCGGCCTGACCAACATCTCGAAGGCGGAGATCGGCTTCGAGTTCCGGCAGTTCAACTATTCGACGCTGTTCGTGAACGGCGGCCGCTACGACGGACTCCCGACGAACATCGGCGTGGACACGCTCTCCTCGCTGACCATCGGCGAGTCCAACGAGACGACCAACAGCCTGTCCTTCGTCTCGGCGGTCGTGCCCCGTTCGCGCTGGGCCTTTGCGTTCTATCGCACCGAGGTCGCGAACTTCGAGACCGCCCTCTCGACCGACGGCGCGTTCTTCAACGACCCGCCACCCGATCGGCTCCTGCCGGTGGACGGCACGCTGGACATCGAGATTGCCAACTATGGCGGGTCAGCCGCCTTTCGCCTGACCGATGCGTTCTCGGTCGGGGTCGGCCTGTCGTTCTACGACTTCTCGCTCGACGTCCCTCGGCTCGAGGTACGACGCGATCAGCACGACCAACATCAACCTGGCCGTGCAGCCAGGGTATTTCTTCGGTCCGCCCTTGCGCACGGCCGACAACGTCGTCACCACGGAGGTCATCGAAGGCGACGACACGGCCTTCGGCGTCAATGTCGGCGTGTCGATCAACCCGAGCGACGCGTTCCGGCTCGGCGCCAGCTATCGCCAGGGCCCGGCGTTCGACATCTCCTACGCGCGCACCGTCGAAGGGACCCTCGACGCCGCGAACGACAGCCAGTTCAACCTGCCAGACGTCATCGCCGTCGGCGCGCTCATCAAGCCCGCCACCGCGCTCAACATCACGGTCGACTACCGCCGCGTGATGTATTCCCAGATGACGAGCGACATGAACGTGGTGATTTCAGAGTGGGATACCTCCGAGGACTATGTGATCGACGATGCGAACGAGATTCGGCTCGCGGGCGAATTCCTGTTCACCAACCTCCCCTTCGTCCTGGCCGTCCGCGGCGGCACCTGGTTCGATCCGGATCACCGGATTCGCTTCGAGGGCAGCGCGAACAACAAGGCCGATGAGATCCTGTTTCCACCGGGCGAAGACCTGTGGCACGTGACCGGAGGGGCCGGCCTCGTGTTCCCGAAGGTGCAGTTCGACATCGGCTACGACTACTCGGAGCGCGTCAAGACGTTCTCCGTGTCCGCAATCTACCGTTTCTGAACCGCCCGTTTCTGACCGCCGGGTCACGCTCCCCGGGCCTCCACCGAAGTGGGACAGGCTTCAGCCCTGTCTGACCTGCAGTCACAACGCGCCGCCGTTGAGCAGCTTGACGATCGTCGGCGAGATGTACCGCAAGTCGGTCGCGAACTGGTCGGCGTTCGGTCTCGCCAGCGCGTAGGTGCGCCGCGCCGCGGCGGCGAGGCTCGTGTCGTTGTTGAGGATGGCGAGCGCCGCCTGGCTGCACGCGAGATACAGGTGCATGCGGGGCGAGGGGGTCTCGGGGAATGCCTGCAGGCGCTGCCGGGCTCCGGCGTAGTCGCCGCGATGGAAGAGGAGCACGGCTTCCCGCTCGGCGGCCGTGCGTCTGCGCGTCGCGTCGGCCGCGGCGATTGCCGACGCGTCAGGCTTCGTCGAGGCGTCCAGGGACGCGAGCTCGTTGCGGAGCGCGGCGAGCGCCGGGTGCTGCGGATTGGCCGCGGCGAGCCGCGCAATCTCCTGGCCGGCGGCGGCGGCGTTGCGACTGGCGAGCGCCGTCCGCGCCCGTCCTGCGATCTGCTCTTCGCCCCGGCGACGGACGTCGGCGAGATCGCTGCGCAGCTGCGCCAGGCCCGGATGCTGCGGGTTCAGCGTGCTGAGCCGCTGGATCTGGGCCTGCGCTTCGGTGTCGTTGCCCCTCGAGATCGCCTGTCGGGCCATCTCGACAGCCTGAGCCCCTTCCTCGGCCACGATCCGACGCTCGAGCGCGCCCAGCTCCGTCTGGCTGCGGGCATCTTTCGCCGATGCGCGGGCGGAGTTCGCGCTGACGCGCGCGTCAACGAAGCGCTTGTCCTTGAGCGCCTGATCGGCCGCATACATCGCCCGCTGGAACTCGGCTTGCCAGACCGGCGGCTTGGCGGCCACACGCGCCGCGTCCTCCCGGGCCTTGGTGATGGCGGCGTTGGCAAGCTGTGAACTCGCGCTCCTCGCGCTGGCTGATCAACCCCTGCGCCAGCGCGCCTTCGAGCAGCCGGATGCCCTCCGCATGACGCCCGGTCCGCGCCGCGATCAGTCCGAGGTAGTAATCGGGGATGAACGGGGCGAGGTTGAGCCCCCCGAAGCTGGCCTTCCGCGACTGACGGGGGCCGCGCTCGCGAGCTTCGAGGAGCTTCGTTTCCGCGACCGCGTCGTTGCCGCGGTTGAACGCCTCGACGCCCTGCTCGTACGCGATCACCCAGGCCGGTTGCGCGGCAGCCGGCGCCGCGAGCAGGTACAGGGCCACGAGCGTGAGGCAGGCCAGTCGCATTGGGGCGCGTGCCCTCATCATACCAACGTCGTTCCCGCGGGCCCTGGCGCGCGGTGATACACTAGCGCGCTTGCCGGACATCGGCGCCGCAGAGCTTTCAATCCGCGGATGCCGTCACACACGTAATCTGCAGTGACGCCATGATGTGGCTGTTGTGGGCGCTCTCGCTGCCGGACGAGCGTTCACCACATCGCGAGGCAGGGGAGGCCGCCGACCTCGACGCGGTCAG
Organism: Vicinamibacterales bacterium; assembly: GCA_963834365.1. Lineage (GTDB taxonomy): Bacteria > Acidobacteriota > Vicinamibacteria > Vicinamibacterales > Vicinamibacteraceae > CAWJAP01. The sequence continues at coordinate 212,847 of CAWIBS010000029.1, forward strand.
GCGCATGGCGTCGGGCGACGCCGAGGCGCTGGCCGCGCTCTACGATCGCCACGGACGGGCCGTGTACTCACTTGCCTTGCGCGTGCTCGGCGACGTGTCGGCGGCCGAGGAGATCACCCAGGATGTGTTCGCCCAGGCCTGGCGGCAGTCGGCGCGGTACGACACCTCGCGCGGCGCCGTCGTCGCCTGGCTGCTGATGATGTCGCGGAGCCGGTCCATCGATCGGCTGCGGTCTCGCCGCGGCCTTCCGCCGACGACCGGTGACCCCGACCTCACGATGAGCCTCCTGCCCGATCGCGGGGAGGGGCCGGAAGGCGCGACGCTCACCGCGGAGCAGGCGGCGCGGGTCCGCCGCGGGCTGGAGGCGCTGCCGCTCGTCCAGCGGGTGGCGATCGAGCTCGCATTCTATGAGGGACTGACGCATGTCGAGATCGCCGAACGCCTCGAGGTCCCGCTCGGCACGATCAAGACGCGCATCCGACTGGGTCTGATGAAGCTGAAGGACGCCTTCCTCGTCGCGAGTGCCGCATCGGCCGGGGGCCGGCCATGACCACCCCGGATCGCGAGCGGCTGTCCGAGCTCGCCAGCCTGCAGGCGCTGGGCGTGCTGTCGGTCGAGGAGCGTGCGCAGCTCGTGCAGGCGGCGCAACAGGACGCGGAGCTGCGCGCCGAGATTCACGGGTTCGAGACCACGGCAATGGCGCTGGCGGCGGCGGTGCCCCAGGTCGATCCGCCGGCGGGCCTGCGAAGCCGCATCCTGTCATCGGTCGGCGGGCGCGTCGTCCCGATGGAACGGCGGCCGGTGGTCGAGCGGCGGCGCCCGAGCGCGCTGCCGGCCTGGCTGGCGGCGGCAGCGGCCCTGTTCGCGGCGATGGGTCTGGGCCTCTGGGCGCTGCAGTTACGCGGAGCGCTCGTGGAGATGGGCGCCCGGGTCGATGCGGCCGAGCGCGAAGTGACGTCGATCCGTCGGACGCTGGGGCAGGAGCGCGAGCGCGTCCGCGTGCTGCAGACCAACGCGGAAGTGCTGTTCGCCCCCGACATGGTCCGTGTGGACCTCGCGGGCCAGCCCGCCGCGCCACAGGCGGCCGCCCGCGCGTTCTGGAGCCGGCGTCGGGGCATGACGTTCGCCGCCAACGCCCTCCCGCCTCTCCCGGCCACCAAGTCCTACCAGGTGTGGGTGCTCACCTCCGGGCAGCCGCCCATCAGCGCCGGACTCATCGCTCCCGATCCCCAGGGCAGCGCGCTCGCCCACTTCGTGACGCCCCCCGATGTGCCGACGCCGGTGGCGGTCGCCGTCACGCTCGAACCCGCAGGCGGCGTCCCACAGCCGACCGGAGACAAGGTCCTGGTCGGTCTCGTCGGGAACTGTAGACTCAGGCTACAGGCTGCGGGCTACAGGCTACGGGAAGAGCTTCCTGAAGCCCGTAGTCCCCGTCGCCCGTAGTCCGTAGCCCTGTCTTCTCCCCGCCCATCCGGAAAACCGGAGCCCGCGTAGAGCCTGTTGACCTGACGAGACGTCGGCTCAGCCCGTCGGAGCTGGCGAGGCCGGGGCCTGAGGAGGTGATCCGGTGAGAAAGACGGGCTGGCTGATCTGTACGACATTGCTGGTCGGGGCGCTGATGGTGCCCGGACAGGCCTCGAGCCATCGCGAGGCGCCGCTGATTGCGCTCGATCCGGTGGCCGACAACACCGACGTGTACGCGTTCGTCGATCCGAACGACCGCGACATGGTCACGCTCATCGCGAACTTCGTGCCGTTCCAGAAACCCGACGGCGGCCCGAACTTCTATCTGTTCGACCCGAACGTCGTCTACGAGATCCACGTGGACAACAACGGCGATGCCGTCGAGGACGTCACGTTCCAGTGGCGGTTCACCACCGAGCGCCGCAATCCGGCGACGTTCCTCTACAACACGGGTCCGGTCACCACGATCGACGATGCCGATCTCAACGTGCGCCAGTTCTATCGCCTGATCCGCATCGACGGCCCGCGGCGCACCGGCTCGATGCGCGAGCTCTCCGGCCGGCTGCCGGTGCCGCCGCCCAACATCGGGCCGCGCTCGACGCCCAACTACGCCCTGTTCGCCGGCGGCGTGCAGCAGGTGCCGCCTGTCGGCATGCGCGTCTTCGCCGGCCAGCGCGACGAGGGCTTCTACGTCGATCTCGGGATCTTCGACCTGCTGGGAGTCGGTACCGGGCAGGTGGAGGACAGCACGGCCGGGTTCAACGTGAGCACGCTGGCGATCCAGGTGCCGATGTCGCAGCTGACGCGCAGCGGTGCGCGTCCGTCCGGGCCCAACGATCCGAACGCGATCATCGGCGTCTGGTCGACGGCGAGCCGACCCGCCATCGCGACCCGATCCGCCGGCGCGATCGACTACTCGGGCGATCTCGTGCAGGTCTCGCGTCTCGGCATGCCGCTCGTCAACGAGGCGGTGATCGATCTGGCGCGCAAGGACGTCTTCAACTCGATCGAGCCCACCAGCGATTCGGCGGCGCTCGACCGCGTCCTCGATCCCGAAGTCCCCAAGCTGCTCGATCTGATCTTCGGCGTGAAGTCGCCGCCGGCGCCGCGCCAGGATCTGGTCACCATCTTCCTCACCGGCATTCCCGGCCTGAATCAGCCGCCCAGCGTCCGGCCCTCCGAGATGCTGCGCCTCAACATGGGCATCCCGCCCGTCGGTGTGGACGATCCGGGCTACGACCGCAACGGCGTGCTGCGCGGTGATGCCGGCGGGTTTCCCGAACGGCCGTCGGGTCGGCGACGACGTGCTCGACATCGTGCTGCAGGCGGCAGCAGGGGCGACGCCGCTGACGCCGGCGTTCAACCGATCGCCCAACAACGGGCTGGGCGATGGCGTGAACAACAACGACGTGCCGTATCTGCGGTCGTTTCCCTATCTGGGCGTGCCCCATGCGGGCAACCGGTAGCACAGGGGTGACCCCGGGCTGAAGTCCCGGGGTCAGTTCCGCCGATGGAATGCTCATGACCTCCAAGCGTGTCCTCGTCTGTGGTCTCGTGCTGGCGCTGCCGGCACTCGTCGCCTGTCAGGACCGGGCGGCGCCGCGCCGCGGTCGCCGCTCCCGCGCCGCTCGCGGTCGGCACCCCGGGCGGCCCCACCACCTCGCGCGACGACCTCACGTCGGCGATTCACGCGCTCGAGGCGCGGATCGCCGCCGATCGCACCGACGCGACCGCCGCCGCCCGGCTCGCGGAGGCGCTCGTGCGCCAGACCAGGGTGACCAACAATCCCGGGCTCGCGGTGCGTGCCGAAGACGTCCTGCGCGTCGCGCTCGCGGCGCAACCGGGGCACTACGAGTCCACACGAATGCTCGGCACCGTGCTGTTGTCGCAGCACCGGTTCCGCGAGGCGATCGAGGTTGCGGAGCGCGCGATCGGGCTCGAGCCGAAGGACGCCTGGAACCACGGCGTCGCGGGCGATGCGTATCTCGAGCTCGGGGAGTACGACCAGGCCTTCGCGGCGTTCGATCGCATGATGCGCACGAGGCCCTCGGCGGCTGCGTACGCGCGCGTGTCGTATGCCCGCGAGATCAGCGGCGATCTCGACGGCGCGATGCGGCTGATGCAGATGGCGCTCGACGCGACCAGCGCCCACGATCCCGAGTCGCTGGCCTGGCACCATGCGCAGCTCGGCGATCTGCACCTGCTCGGTGGCCGGCTCGCCGACGCGGATCGGGAGTTCCGCCACGCGGCGTTCGCCTTTCCCGATCATCCGCTGGCGATGACGGGCCTGGCGCGCGTGAAGGAGGCGCGACAGGATCACGCCGGCGCGCTCGCAATCTACGAGGCGCTCATGCGCCGGGGTCCGCTTCCCGACCTGGCGGCGCGCATCGGCGAGCTGCATGCCCGGATGGGCCGCCGAGCGGAGGCGGAGCGGTACTTCGCCCTGGCCGAGAACGGATGGCGCTACGATACTCCCGAGCCGGCCGCGCTCGCGCGGTTCCTCTCGAGAGACGATCGGCGCCTGTCGGAGGCGCTGGCCGTCGCCGAGCGCGCGGCCGCGACCCGGCGTGACATCTACACGATGGATGCGCTCGCGTGGGCCGCGCTCAAGGCCGGCCGGATGGACCTGGCGGTCGAGGCGTCGCGCGCAGCGCGACGCACCGGTACGCGAGACCCGATGATTCTCGAGCATGCCGCGCTCATCGACGCCAGGGCTGCCGGGCTGCGGAGGCAGCGGTCCGATCGTGAAGGCTGATCGCGACGTCGGACGCCAGCGGGATTGCTCAGACCAGGAGCTCATTTGTGTTGCTGATGTGGCGCAGGCCTTCAGGCCTGCCGTTGGCCGGGCTGAAGCCCGGCGCCACCTGGCGGGCCCGTTATCAACACGCGTGAACTCGGGCCGATGCTGATCCTGCGGGTCTCCTGTTTGGGGCGACCGCCCCACCGGGGCCCACGAGCTCGGCCTGACGCGTGTGACGATGACGTTCACCGCCGAGGGCCGCTACCAGGCGGATGTCCTCGTCGATCCCGAATCGCTGCTGGCGAAGCTCGAGATCCTGGCCGGGCGCCCGCCCTCGACCGGCGTGCCGCTCGACGAGCTGCCGGCGCGCATCATGGCATTGCAGGACGTCGCGCACGCCCGCGCGCGGTTCCTGTTCGACGGCGTTCGCGCCTCGCCCGATCTGCAGTACCTGCCCGGACCGAAGATCCCGCCGGGCACGCCGGGTGTGCCGCCGGCGACGGCGTCCACCGCCACGCTGCGGTTCTCGGGCCCCGTGCCGTCGGGCGCGCGCACCTTCCAGATCAACTACGGGCTGGTGCTCGGGTCGTACACGCTGACACTGGCCGGCGCCGAGAAGCGGGAGTCTTCCACCGTGTGGCTGGCGGGCGGCCAGGACAGCCAGCCGTTCAACCTGCGCGACGGCCTCGTCGCGCGGTCCCGGGGCGTCATCGCACGCGAGTACGTCGTGCTCGGCTTCACGCACATCCTGCCCAAGGGCCTCGATCACATCCTCTTCGTCGTCGGGCTCTTCCTCCTGAGCACGTCGTGGCGCGCACTGCTGCTGCAGGTCACGATGTTCACCCTGGCCCACTCGCTCACGCTCGCCCTGTCGATGTACGGGGTCGTCTCGCTGCCATCGCGGGTCGTCGAGCCGCTGATCGCGCTGTCCATCAGCTACGTGGCGATCGAGAACCTGTTCACGACCGACCTCAAGCCGTGGCGCGCAGGCCTGGTCTTCGTCTTCGGCCTGCTGCACGGCCTCGGATTCGCGGGCGTCCTCACCGAGCTCGGCCTGCCGCGCTCGCAGTTCTTCACGGCGCTCGTCGCCTTCAACGTCGGGGTCGAGGCCGGTCAGCTCGCGGTCATCGGCATTGCCGTCGCGGCTGTCGGCTGGTGGCGGCGCGCACAGGCCGCGAGCTACCGGCGCTGGGTCGTCGTGCCGGCGAGCCTGGCGATCGCGCTCGTGGGCGTTTACTGGACCGTCATCCGGCTGGCAGGCTGAACGACGCGGCTTCCAGGCAGGAATTCACCGGCGTTGACAGTCGTCGCGTCCGCCTTTTCACTGGCTCCAACCGCTGGAGCGTCAGCGCGTGCCAGGATCGGTTGCTCCTGATTGTCAGCCCGGCGGATCGCGCGCTGTCAGCGGCTCGACCGTCAAGGAGAAGGGCCGCCCCGAGATGTATCGGGTGCGGCCCCTGGAGCTGTCAGACATCCGCTGTCAGCTCTGACTCTGGCTGCCGTGTCGCTGTCGTGCTGACAGCTGATGGCTCAAAGATTCACCTGCATCAACGTGTTGAGCTCGCCACCTACGTGGACGGAGCACTCGACCTGCACGTCCTGCATGGCGCCGGCCACCGCTTCGAGGTCGGTGTCGGTCAGTTCACCGTCCGTCGGCGCGTAGGGAACGACCACGAAGACCGTGTCAGCCGTGTCCACCACGGCCTTGATCGTGAGGTCGCCAAACGACGTGTTCAGCTGCTTCTCGAGGATTGCCTTCGGGTTGGCGAGGAGCGCCGCACGGTACCTCGGGCTCTCGGCCGCGAACTTGCCAACGAGGTCCTGGATCTGTCCGCGTGTCATCCTCATGGTCGTGGGCTCCTGTCGGGCGTCGGTTGGTTGAATAAGCCGTTTGCGCTCACCATGCTCGCGCGACAACCTTCGAGACAGCAATCGGCCTGCCAAGCCGCTCTTTCACCGGAACTGCCCGAAAATGCCTGGTTTGGCCGGATTGACGCCCCCGGCAGTCGTCTTCTCGTTGGCGTTCCGGCTCCAGCAGATAGAGCGCCAACCCGAACCGGGCCGCGGGCCGGGCGCCCCAGCCGCCGTGCGCCCGAAATCTGCGATAATCACGGTCCCTTGAGCAAAAGGACGGCCATGGAGAACGAGGACAAGGACATCGACGTCTCCGTCCTGGAGGCGCTCATCGATCTGCGCAAGCAGCAGGAGATGGTGGACCAGTATTGCCTGCGTGCTGAAGAGCTCAAGTCCAAGGTCGAGGCCGCGGTGTATCAGCGGGTCACGGCGGACTACGCCAAGCGGCGGACGGCTCTCGAACAGGAAGCCGCGCCCCTCGTCACGCGCGCGCTCGGCGAATACCGGAAGCTCCGGACGACCTACGAGCGGGTGCAGCGCACGCACGATGCCGCCAAGCTCGACAAGGACGAAGTCGAGTTCCGGCACACGCTCGGCGAGATCGACGACGCAGCGAAGGCCGAGCGGCTGAAGGAGCCCGAGCGCGTCCTGGCGGAGAGCGCGAGCGAGATCGCGGCGCTCGATGCGCAGGAAGCCCTCTTCCGCGCGGCGCTGCCAAACGTCAATCTCGCGGCGCAGAGCAGCGCCCTGCCGCCGGACGCCCCTTCCGAGGCGCCGGTGGTCGAGGCCTCCACATCCTTGTCGGGCACGCACGACGTGCCGGCGATCGGCGGAGCGACGGCTGGCCCGTCGGTGGAGTTTGCGCCCGACGGCGGCGCCAACGATGCGACGCAGGTCGACGCGCCGATTCCCGCCCTGGCGGGTCGCAGTGGCCAGCGGCTCGGGGCGTCGTCGGAACCGGGGGTCTTCGGCTCGCGTCGCGCCGGGTCGGGCTCGCGGGGATCCTCCAGAAACCACTCGAGCGTCGATCTCGCGCCCGCTCCGCCGTCCGGCCCGAAGAGCAGTGCCGGCGAGGCGCTCGAGGATCACACCTTCATCGTCCCCGAGGCGTCGCTGCTGAGCGAGGCCGACGGTGGCAAGGCGGTGAACTTCCGGCTCACGGCGTTGACTTATATCGGCCGGTCCGAAGAGAACCAGCTGCGGCTGAACGATCCCGGTGTCTCGCGGCGGCACGTCCTCATCACGGCGACACCGGGGGGCTACGCGCTGCGCGACCTCGGGTCGCAGAACGGCACCTACGTGAACGGCGACCGTGTGGACGAGGGACCGCTGGTCGACGGGGATCGCATCACGATCGGCGAGATCAATCTCATCTTCCGCAGCGGCCTGGCGTGACGCGCTGCGCCAGCACGGCAGACTCACGATTCGTCGCTGCGGCGACTACTCGATGGCACTGAAGGTCACACGCCAGGGCACGATTACCATCGTCCACCCGGCCGGCGCGGTGGACGCGCGCGCGGCCTTTCAGTTCGAGCAGGATGCGCTCGAGCTCCTGCAGGACGGCGGCCGCCACGTCATCGTCGACATGAGCGGGGTGACGCTGCTCGCCAGCGCCGGCATCCGCGTGCTCATCCTGATGCTCCACAAGCTCGAGGCGCGCGACGGCATGCTCGTGCTGTGCGGCCTCAGTCACCACGTGCGCACGGTCTTCGAAGTCTCCGGCCTGTCGGGCCAGTTCACGATCGTCGGCACGCCGCCCGAGGCCCTGACCTTCTTCTCGGCGCCAGGCGCCTCCGAGGATCCGGAGGCCGCGGCCCTGGCGAGGCGTGTGCTTCGCCTGCTCAGCCTCGGAACCCCGAAGCGCGCCTCCGCGGTGAGCGACGTGCCGCTGTCGGATGCCAAGGCTCGAGAGCTCGCCGATCGTGTGCTTCGGGTCCTGTCGCGCCTTCCGGCATCCCGATCGTGAAACGAGCGCACGTGTGTCGTTGACAGCGAGCCCGCCCGGGTGGCGCCGCGCTCCACTGGCGATCGCATGCCGACGCTGACGCTCCAGACCGGTGAGCGCGCGGGCGCAGTGTTCGCCTTCGAGAACCCGATTGTCATCGGGCGCAGCAGGAAGGCCGACGTGACGCTGGACGATCCGAGCGCGTCGCGCCGGCATGCGACGTTCGAGCGCCACGGACGCACCTGGCGGGTCACGGATCTCGACAGCGCCAACGGCACGCTGATCAACGGCCGGCCGGTCTCGCGCCCGATGACGGTGCACCCCGGCGACCTCATCACGGTCGGCAAGGCCGTCTTCCGCTACGACGAGCCGGAAGCGGCTCCGCCCGCCGCGTCCGACACCATCTACTGCGTCGAGTCGCAGACGAATCCCCGGGTCGTGCTGAGCGAGCCGGCCGAGCCCGCCGCAGCCGCCGTTTCGTCGGGCACGCCGCAGGCCGGCCTGCTGTATCGGCTGGCCGGGATTCTCGGGACGGCGTTCGATGAGCGCGCCCTGCTCGACTTCGTGCTCGTCGAGCTGCTGGCGTCGATCCCGCGGGCCGAGCGCGGGCTCATCCTGCTCCGCGACGCCGCCACCGGCGACCTCGCGCCGGCGATCGCGCGCACCCGGACCGGCCGCCCGCCCGCGATGAGCTACAGCCGGACGATCCTCGACGCCGCACTGCGCAAGCGGGAAGGCGTGGTCATCATCGACGCCTCGCAGGAGGCCCGCCTGACCGGCGCCGAGTCGATGGTCATGTTCGGGATCCGCTCGGTGATCGCCGTCCCGATCGCGTTTCGCGACGAGGTGTACGGCGTCGTGCAGATCGACAGCGTGGCGGCCGCCGCGCCGTTCGGGCGAGCGGAGCTCGACCAGGCGCTCGGTCTCGCGGCGCAGATTGGCATGGCGCTCGCCTGCGTCCGCCTGCATGCGCGAGAGCTCCAGCGCGAGCTGCTCGAGCGGGACATGGCTCTGGCGCGCCGCGTTCAGCAGGACTTCCTGCCGCAGCGCCCTCCCGACATCGACGGGTACGCCTTCGCCATCGAGTACACCCCCGCGCTCGCGGTGGGCGGCGATTTCTACGACTTCCTTCAGCTGGCGCCGGATCGCCTGGCCATCGTCCTCGGCGACGTCTCGGGCAAGGGCGTGTCGGCAGCGCTGTTCGCCGCGCGCGTCACGAGCGACCTGCGCTACCAGTCGATCGGCGAATCCCGCGCGACGGGCGTGCTCGACCGCGTCAACCGTTCGCTCTCCCATGCGAGCCGCGACGGCATGTTCGCGACAACGGTGGTCGCCGTGATCGACGTGGCGACCGGCGGCTTGTCGGTCGCGAGTGCCGGGCACCTGGCGCCGGTGCTGCGCACGGCGGACGGGCGGACGCGGCTGCTCGAGCTTGCGAGCGGCCCACCGCTCGGCATGCGGCCACAGGCGGCGTTCCCGGAGGTGCCGCACGTGCTCGAGCCCGGAGAAGCCATGGTGCTGTACAGCGACGGCGTCACCGAGACGCCAGGCGAGCACGAGGAGCAGTTCGGTGTCGAGCGCCTGCTCGCGACGGTGCAGGCGGCCGGCACGAGTGTTCGCGACATCAGCCGGGCCGTCCGTGACGAGGTGGCGCGGTTCAGCGGCTCGCGTCCACCGCATGACGACCTGACGCTGGTCTGCGTCCGCAAAGACTGAGTCTTGACGTTCCTGAGTCTTGCAATGTAGGCCGGCCGTCAGGACTGCCCGGGCCCGCGTAGCCGGGCAAAGCAGCCAACCTGGTGGCGGAGGCCGTTGCAACTCAGGGTCTGGGATTGTAGACCTGAGGCGCTCGGACACCTTGTCGGGAAGCGTGTCCGAGGCCAGCTCGTCGAGGGGCATGGTAGCGAGTGCCCAGGTCAGGCGGGCCAGGCGCAGCGGATCGGCGAGGTCGGCCATGTGGCGATCGCTCACCCGCCCGATCTGCCGGACGGCACGATCGGCCAGCCTGGCGACGTCGTGGAAGTCGGCGGGCCCGAGCGCCGTGCAGTACTGTTCCAGGCGCCCGCCTTTGCGAAACTGGGGCAAGCGGTCGAGGCCGAGGAACCGCCGGGCGAGATCCTCGGGATAGCGGCCGAATGCGGCGGCGAGCCCGGCGAAGTCGGCGACGATCTCGTCGGTCGCGTGGCTGCGCATGATGCCGTACAGCCGCCAGATCAGGTAATGCGCGAGTTCGTGCTCGCGCCGGATGACCACCGATCGATCGAGCCAGACCTCTCCGGGCAGACCCGCGGCGTGCGCCGAGATGCCGCTGTACGGGCCTCGCGAGAGGATCATGATCCGGTCCTGGTAGAGCGCCTTGTCGGCGCTGAGGCGCGCCATCTCCGCGTGCCACGCGTCCTGGTTGCCGGGGGTTCCCGCTTTCTGTTCCCAGGCGGCGCGATACCGCGCCACGCGATCCCAGTTGGTCAGGCCTTTGACGAAGGTCGCGCCCATCGTCGGCGCGACGCGGACGGGCTCGTTGCGGCCGGTGAAAGCCTGGACCAGCGCGATGAAGTCCGCTCGAGAGCCCGCGGTCAGGACGGGCAGCGATCCGGCAGCGCTCCCCGAGAAGCCCAGGCGCAACTGATCCGGCTGCTCGAGCACCAGGCTCGCGCCGAGCCCGGCGAGGCCCGCGGAGTCGCCACGCCGCGTGGCCGCGCGATACTCCGGCGTCTCGCTGATGCCCTCGCGCACCGCCACGCGGAGCTGCGGGAAGACCTGCCGCAGGACGGCGAACGCGCCGGACCGCTCGGCTTCCGCCGCGTACTCCCGCCACACCGCCACGTGCGGCTCATCGTCGAGCGGCCAGTCCGCCACAGACGGATCGAGCGTCGCGCCGTACGGATGCTCCAGGTACTTGGGCGAGGGCGGCTGTCATTGGATCGCCTTGATCCTGACTCCTTGATTTCTGACGCCAGACGTCTTTGGTCTTTGCGGCGTCTCTTGGTCTCGGTGCTCTGCGGTCTCTGGCCTGTGGTCGCTGGAGTCGTGGTCGCTGCGCTTGGTCCCATCCGTCGCATCTCGGATCCCTGATCCCTGATCCCTGACGCCTGACTCACGCCATCTGGCGCCTGGCGAGCGCCGCGAACGCGACCGTCCTTCGCCATCAGCTCGTCGTAGGTGCCCATCTCCAGGATCTGGCCGGCCTCGAGATAGCAGATCCTGTCGGCGTTGATGATCGTGCTGAGGCGATGGGCGATCACGATGCGGGTGGCTGCCATCCGTCCCATGCTGTCGGTGACAATCGCCTGCGTCCGGTTGTCGAGCGCGCTGGTCGCTTCGTCGAGGAAGAGGATCCGGGGGTCGTTGACGATCGCCCGCGCAATCATCAGCCGCTGGCGCTGCCCGCCCGACAGCGTGCCGCCGCCCTCCGAGACGTAGGTGTGCATGCCCATCGGCATCGGCTCGAATGTCCTCGGCCAGTCCCGACTTCTCGGCCGCGTCCCACGCGTCCTCGATCGTCTTCGAGCTGGCGCCGACGATGTTCCGGTAGATCTCGCTGGGCAGCACGCGGCTCACCTGCAGCACGACGCCGATCTGCTGCCGCAGCAGCCGCACGTCGAGCGTGCTCAGGTCCTGGCCGTCGTAGTAGATCGTGCCGCTCGACGGCTGCTCGAATCCCAGCATCAGCCGCATCAGCGTCGACTTGCCGCATCCCGACGCGCCGACGAACGCGACGAACTCGCCCGGCTTGATCCTGAGCGACAGGTCCTTGACGATGAGCGGGCCGTCCGGCGTGTACTTGAAGTGAAGCCGCGACGAGCTCGATCTCGCCCGTCAGCCTGCCGGGGAATGCTCTTCGATCTGATCGACCTCCGGCGGCGTCGTCGAGCACGGGGACGATGCGCTCGTAGATCGGAATGATCCGCAGCACGTTGAGCGAGGCGTCGCCGAGCGCCTGCATCGCTCCCAGGAACAGGCCATAGGCGGCGCTGAACGCGATGAACTCGCCGACCGTCAGCGCGGTGGCGCCCTCCTGCGCGGCGGCGGCCTGCTCGCGCAGCATGACCAGGAAGATGGCGATCGACGACAGCACCGGGAAGATCGCGCTGAACACCGCGGCGCGCGGCTCTGCACGTTGCCGACGATGAAGCTGGTCCTGCGCTGCTGGGCGAACTGCCGCGCCCACACCTTGAACGCGTGGTTCTCGGCGCCGGCGATGCGCAGCTTGGACACGCCGCTGATCAGGTTGAGGACGAGGCCGGCAGATCTGCTCCGCGAAACGACGATCTCGACGCGCTGGAACCGCAGCTGCAGGTAGTTCGCCGCCATGTTGAACGCGACGTAGGTCAGCGTCAGCAGGACGGCGACCAGCGCCAGCGTGACGTGGTACATGAACATCTGGCCGACGTAGAACAAGCCGCTGAGCGACCCGAGAATCGCGGCGACGCCCGCCCCGGCAATCAGTTCCTGAATCTGATCGATGCCGCTTGCGCGATCGGAGAGATCGCCGGCGGCGTATCGGCGGAAGAAGTTCACCGGCAGGTTGAGCAGCCGGTCCCAGACGGCGGCCTGCATCGCGCCCTTCATCCGCGCCTGGATGCGAATCGGTCGCCACGCCCTGGACGAACTTGAACACCCCGGTCGCGGCTGCGGCCATCGCGAGAGCCGCGCCGTAGATGAGCAGCGTCTCGCGGCTCGGCCTGTGGAATCGCCTCGTCGAACAGCCTGCCGGTGAGAAACGGCGTCGCCGATCCGAACAGGCCGATCGCAATCGCGGTCAGGACCAGCCACCGGATGTCCGCCTCGAGCCCCCGGGTGCCGAACCGGATGACGTCCCAGACCGTGAGCGCCCCTTCGGGGAACGGCCGGTAGAACGTGTAGCCGAAAGGGGCGAGCCGTTCGGCGATCGCGGAGGTGATCTGTCCGCGCTCACCGGTCTTCGGGTTCGACGTACTCGTAGGTGCGGGCGCTCGATCGGCAGCAGCGCCACCGGGTCGCGTGTCGCCTGGATCTGGCCCAGCAGCGGGCCGTGGTCGAACTGCCACCAGTCGTCGCGGAGCGCGACCAGGCGCGTCCGGAAGCCCGACGCGCTCGAGACGGCGGCGACCGTCTCCTCGTAGGGCAGATCCCCGGTCGCGCCCGGATGGGCCCGCACCTCGATCCCGAGCGCGAGCCCGACGAGCGCACAGGCCTTGACGACCGGCTCGCTCCCCACCGAATCGAGCAGCTCGCGGAGCGTGTCGGACCCGGATCGCAGCACGGCGCCAATCGCGTCGTAGCCGGCGGCCTCGGCGGCGTCGCGGTGCTGCGCCTTCTCCTTCAGCCGCACGAACTCGTCGACGTTCGCCAGCTTCTTGTTGACGAATTCGCCTTCGCAGATCGTCCGGTGGAACACCTCGAGGCTGAACCAGAACGCGGGGTCCTTCAGGACCTCGACCGTCTTCTTCGGATCGAGGTGCAGGTCCCCGAACTCGTCGCCCAGCGGGCGGATCCACGAGTCCGGAGTGAGGGGGAAGAAGGCGCGCTTTCGTGTGAACGTAATCGTGCTCACATCGTCGTAGAGCACGCTGCCACTCCAGAGGTCGACCCAGACGACGCCGGCGGCGCTCGTCGCCTTGCTCTTCTTCGAAAGCTTCAGCGGCGTGCCGGGGGCGAGCGTGAGCTCGTCCGACCCGCCGGGCCGTCGCCGGTTCGAGCGCCTTGGTCAGCCCCGCGATCCAGGTGTCCACCAGCGCCGCGATTCCGTCGGCGTGCTGCGGCATGGTTGCGAGCTGGCGGAGGCGGGACATCCTGATCTTGCGCAGGATCGTCCCCGGCTTCGGCACGCAGAGGAACCCGGACCCGAATCCGTATCCCACGGGGTCGAAGCCGAAGCAGCACTGGCCCGGGAGAATGCCGAGAAAGTGCGTGCGCTGGCCGACCGGCTTTCCCTTGTCGAGCGCCACGGTGAAGAGCAGCAGCCCGCCAGAGACCACGTACCAGAGCGAGTCGGGGTCGTCGAGAAGAAATGTCCGGTGCGCGCTGCCTTCGACGAGCTCGCCCTCGTCCTCGATGCGCCGCGCCTTCTCGGCGAGCTCCGGCGGAGTCGGCATGATCACCGTCTGCCCGACCTCCATGACCGCGGTGCCGCCGGCTTCCATGTCGCTGCGGGTCGGACGCCTGAAGAAGCCCGTGGTCGTCAGCGACTGGGTGGACTCGAGGGCGTCGCGGAGCCTGGCCGGCGTCAGTACCGCGGTCCCGCTCGAGTCGTCAGCGCCCGGGCCTTCGGCCGTCGCCGCGGACCGCAGGTCCGCGATCGGTTCGGCGGGGTCCACGACCTCGAGCACGATTCGCGGGCCCAGCCTGATGTGATCGCCGGGCTCGACAAACTCCGCCGAGACCGGGCTCGTCCCGAGCCAGACGCCACCGGCGCTGTCGAGATCGACGATCCGCAGGCCGTCGGTTGTTCGCTCGATGCGTCCATGCCGCCGGGAGACGTCCCTGGCGGCGACGACGATGTCGCACGATTCCGATCGCCCGATGATCGCCGCGTCCTTGTCCACGACGTACTCGTGGCCGACCTCGACGCGATCGCCGCCGGTGATCACACGGAGACGGATGGGCGGGCCACCGGTCGCCAGCGGAAGGGCTGGAGGCGGTGCGGGTGGTGCCGGTTCGGGCTCGCGAGCGGCCGGCGGGGGTGCGTGCCCGGTTGGCGGCAGCACCGCCGTCGCCACGGCCTGGCCCGGCACGCCGCACTCGAACGTCGTCGTCCCGACACGAAACTGCTCGCCCGGCCTCAAGACGACATCGCTGACCTTCTTCGATCCGACCCAGACGCCGTTGCCACTTCCCAGGTCGACGACACGCAGGCCCTGCGGGAGTGGCTCGAGGCGCGCATGGTGACGCGACACGCTCTTGTCGTCGAGCACGAACGTGCACGTGGGGTCGCGCCCGATCGTCGCCGGACCGCCGACGGGCAGTTCCTGGCCGGCGCGGCTCCCATCCGCAGCGGCGACGACGCGCAGGACGAAGGGCGAAAGCATTACCAGCTACCACTACAGCGCCAGCGACCAGGCGTGACGAACGTGACGAATGACGAATGGCACGTTCAACCCGAGACTCACGCCCATGCGTCCCGTACTTGTCACTCGTCACTCATTACTCGTCACTCGTCATTCGTCGTCGTCACTCGTCAGTTGAGCCCGATCAAGTACTTGTACGGGCCGTCCACGTCCTTCATCTCGTCGTGCGTGCCGCGCTGGACGATCTTGCCGCGCTCGAGGACGACGATCTCGTCACTGTCCCGAATGGTGCTGAGCCGGTGCGCGATGATGATCGTGGTGCACCCGCGGCGTCGCAGGCTCTCGTCGATCCAGACCTCGGTCGTCGGATCGAGCGCGCTGGTGGCCTCGTCCATCACCACGATCGTCGGCTCGCCGACCAGCGCACGGGCGATCTCGAGCCGCTGGCACTGGCCGCCGCTGAAGTTGCCGCCGCCTTCCTGGACGCGCGAGGAATAGCCGCCCTCGCGCGCGTGGATCACCTCATCGATCGCCGCGTCCCGCGCCGCCTGCGTCATGCGCGGCGCGTGAATCGTCGGGTCCCACATCGTGATGTTCTCGGCGACCGAGCCGCCGAAGAGAAACACCTCCTGATCGACGACCGCCAGCGAGTTGACCACGAGATCGCGCGGCAGATCGTCCCGCGCGGACGTCGTCGAAGAGGATGTCGCCGCTCCAGGGCCGGTAGAGTCCGGCGACGAGCCTGGCCACGGTGGACTTGCCGCTGCCGCTGGTGCCGATGATCGCGACGCGGCGCCCCGGCTCGACGACCAGCGAGAAGTCCTGGATGAGCGGCGGGTCGAGCGGGCTGTATCCGAACGTGACGTTGCGCAGCTCGACCCGTCCCGACAGCTTCACGGGCGCCGGGGCCGGGGCGACCGCCGAGCGGCTGGCGTGCCCGCGCTCGAGCGCGTACTGCGGATCCTCGGGATACCGCAGCACGTCGTCCAGACGGTTCATGTCGGCCCGCAATTCCTGCAGCGTCGAGCCGAACTGCACGAAGCTGCCGATGGGCCGCGTGAACTGGTTCAGCAGCGTCTGGTAGGCGACCAGCATGCCGACCGTGAAGGCGCCGTCCATCACCTTCAGACCGCCGAGCACGAGGACGGCGGCGGTGGACGCGGTCTGGACGACCGGCGGCACCGCCTGCGCCATATGCGCCAGCACGCCGAGCTGCTGCTGCGTGTTGAGCGTCTTCGCGTAGTAGCCCGACCAGCGACCGAAGAACTCGCCCTCGGAGCCGGTCGCCTTGAGCGTCTCGATCATCTTCAGGCCGTTCATGGCCGTACCCTGCAGCTTGCCCAGGTCCAGCCGGAGGCGGCTGCTGGCGTCGGTCCGCACGCGCGCCGCCATCTTGAGTGCCGCGACGTTGCACAACGCCATGGCGAGCACGGCGATCGTCAGGCCGGCGTCGTAGAACCACATCAGCGTCGCGTAGAAGATCGTCATGACGCTGTCGATCGTGGTCGTCGCCAGCTTGCCCGAGATCACCCGCGCGACCTTGTCGTTGATCTGAACGCGCGCGCCGATCTCACCCGCGAAACGCTGGCCGAAGTAGGCGGCCGGCAGCCGCAGGATGTGGTTGAAGAAGCGGCTCGAGGTGGACAACGCCAGCTTCGTCTCCAGCCGGAGCAGGTAGTAGTGCTGCAGCCACGTCAGCACGCCCTGAATGACGAGTGTCGCCAGCATGAACCAGAGCAGCGGCTTGACGATCCAGTCCTGGCTGCCGATGAGGTAATCGTCGATGAAAACGCGGGTGAAGGTCGGGATGATCAACCCGGGGATGACGAGCAGCAGACCGCACAGCAGCACGTACAGCAGGGCGCTGCCGGAGCCGATCAGCCGCCGCCGCAGCGCCGGGCACCATGTTGGGCGGCGTGCCGCCCCTGGTGAAGTGCGGACCCTTCGCAAAGGTGAGGACGACGCCCGAGTAGGAGCCGTCGAGCTCGGCCATCGAGATCGCGCGGGGGCCCTGGGCGGGGTCGTTCAGCAGCGCCTGGCCCTTCCTGAACCCGTCGAGGACGACGAAGTGGTTGAAGTTCCAGAAGAGGATGGCGGGGAACGACAGGTCGAAGAGCTTCTCGAGCGATTCGTACTTGAACCCTTTGGCGTCGAGGCCGTACTTGCGGGCCGCCTTCAGCACGTTGCTCGCCTTGCTGCCGTCGCGCGACACGCCGCATTCGTGCCGCAGCTCCTCGAGCGCGACCCACCGCTCGTGGTGGGCCAGCACCATCGCCAGGGCGGCCGCGCCGCACTCGACGGCTTCCATCTGCAGGATGGTCGGCGTCTTGACGCGGCGCGAAGGCGGCTCGAGCGGCTTGCTCACGCGACACCGAGCGTCTTGCGCAGGAACGGCATCACCAGCGTGATCGGCTGCTTGCGATCGACGATGATCGCGACCTTCACGAGCGTGCCGCTTTCGATCTTGAAGGGCGGGCCCGCCGACGTGGACCACGCGAACCCGCTCGGTGTCTCGGCGCGGTCCCGCAACGTCGCGCGGACCTCGGTGACCGGGCCGGACCCCAGCATCTGCTTGACCACGGCGTCGTTGCGCAACGTGTTCTGCACGTATTGCGGCGACGCGGCAAAGTCGCCGACGATGCGCACCTGGCCGAGCATGAAGCCGTACTCCTCGCGCTTGACGTTGGTCGGCGAGATCTCGGCCGGCATCGGCGGCGAGATGCGTTTCGCCACGTCCGCGCTGACGAACGCGACGACCTGAATCTCGGTCCCGACCGGCTCGATGGCGGCGATCGCGTCACCGGCCTGGAGGCTGTCGCCGACGCCCTTTCTGATCTCGATCACGCGGCCGGCGACGCGGCTCGAGACGGGCGCCTGCTCGGCGCCGCTCGTCATCTCCGGCAGACGGCTGTCCGGCGCGCGCACGGCCTCGAGCTTGATCTGCCCGATGATCTGATCGATGCGGACCACGTCGTCGAGTTTCAGCTCGAGCGCGACCAGCGTCCCGGCGGTGGTGGCCTTGATCTCCAGCACGCCGCCGCCGCGCAGCAGGATGCCCTGGCCGTCGATGCGATCCGGAATCGTTCCGAAGACGCTCCAGGCGACGACGCCGGCGAGAATGCCGGCGATCGTCGAGCAGCGCCAGCCACCCCATCGGTGAGGTGACCCGCATCAGGACGTCGAGCCGCTCGGGCGACGACAACTTGTCGAGCGCCGCTTTCCGGAAGAGCGGATGGTGCCCGGCCATGACGGTCTCCTCCGAAACGGGGGCTGCGCCGGAACGTGCGAGCCTGGGCTGTCCGCGGGGCCGTTCCTGGGTGCTCGCGCGGGTGCGCGCTCACAGGGTCAACGCTGCTCGACCGCCACTCGAACGGCCGCCGACTCGCTCGTGGCCCATCGTCGTTCGAGCGTCCCGCGGCGCCCGAGCGTGGGTGAACGACCGCGAAAGCGGCCGGATTCTACCAGAAACGCCCCATCACCCTCCCGACGACACGATTCGCCGATGTCTTCCATTACCATTGACGCCCAGGTCCATGTTCGGGGAGTCGGGAGTTGGTCGTTATTCTCCACGTAACCGCGGAGTGTCTTCTCGGCGGGCCGGGCGCGAGCCGTGTCCATGATGCCTACGGGGTTCTTCTGTGACGCGGCGTTGCGCGTGCGATCGCTGTCGATCGAGCGGTTCGGCGCGGAGCGCGCGCTCGAGCTCGTCGGCCACGCGCCAAACCTGCTCCAGGCGCTGGCGAAACTGGAGAAGGTCGCCCGCTATCGCGAGCCGGTGCTGATTACCGGCGAGAGCGGCATGGGCAAGGAACTGTTCGCGCAGGCCGTCTTCCTCTTCGGCCAGACGAAGGGCAAGCCGTTCGTTTCCGTCAACTGTCCGCAGTACCAGGACGGCAACCTCACGGTCAGCGAGCTGTTCGGCCATACCCGCGGCAGCTTCACCGGCGCCGTGGCCGATCGCAAGGGCGCGTTCGAGGAGGCCGACGGCGGTGTCATCTTCCTCGACGAGATCGCCGATCTGAACCAGAGCGCGCAGGTGATGCTGCTGCGGACGCTCTCGACCGGCGAGTTCCGGCCGGTCGGCGCCACGCGCTCGCGCGTCGTGGACGTGCGCGTCGTCTCGGCCACCAACCGGCCGCTCAACCAGCTGGTGATGACCAACGAGTTCCGCTACGACCTGTTGTTCCGGCTGCGCCAGTTCCACGTCGAGATTCCGGCTCTGCGCGATCGTGGCGACGACTGGCGGCTGATGACCGACTTCTGGCTGACGCGGCTGGCGACCCAGTACGGGGTCGCCAAGCGGTTCTCGAATGCCGCGCTCGGCGTCCTCGAGCGCTACGACTGGCCCGGCAACGTGCGGCAGCTGATCGGGATCGTCAAGACGGGCTACGCGATGGCCGACACGGCGGCGATCGAACCGTCGGACTTCGCGTCGCAGCTCGAAGCCTCCGCCGCCATGCCCGGTACCGAGGGCCCGGGCCTCTACGAACGGATCGTCAACGACGGCGCCGAGTTCTGGGGCACGGTGTACGAGTCGTTCATGAACCGCGATCTGAATCGCGCACAGGTGAAGGCGGTCATCAAGAGCGGGCTCACCGCGGCCGGCGGCAACTACCGCCGCGTGCTCGAGCTCTTCCGGCTGCCGGCGACGGACTACCAGCGGTTCATGGACTTCCTGCGTCACCACGACTTGAAGCCCTGACGAAGTGGGACGTTCCGACGCGCACGCGGCTTTCGAGCGCCATGACGCAGCCCGCCATCCGCCATCTCTCGGCTGACGAGCGCCGGCGGCTGGCCCTCGGCGCAGCCAGCATCTTCGAGCGCATGGCGTTCTCGACGCCCGCCGACGAGGCCTCGGAAGCGGACGGCGTCGCGCCCGGCGACCACGTCCTCTCGGTGGTGCGCAGCTGGATTCAGGCATTCTCGCCGGGTGATCCCGCAGCGCTCGAGCGCCGCCTTGCCTGGGACGACCTCACCCTGGCTGCTGTCGCCGACGCGGTCTCGGCCACGCCGGCCTCGGTCGCCGAGCCCGAGTGGCTCGAGTGGGTGGACGCCATCGCGGCGGCGTCGCGCGAGGTGGCCGACGACCGCACGCGCGGTCCGCTGGCGGAACGCCGCCTCTTCGAGACGACGGCGCCGCCACCATTCCTGGACGTGCTCGTCCCGGTCGTGCGCGCGGCGCGCTCGGCTCTCGACGTCCCGCTGGCGCCGCACTTCGCGGCTCCGGCAGTGGCCGCGCTCGACGCACACCTGCTGAGGCGTGCCGCATCGTTCGCCGAACTGTCGCTCCTCGAGGCGTTCCACGGCTTCGTCGCCGCGAACCGCGGCGGCTACGACGCCTTCCTCGCCGACATGCTGGGCGGCGGCTTCGTCCCGTTCCTGCTCGAATACCCCGTGCTCGCACGACAGCTCGCCCTCGTCGCGAGCGCCTGGGCGGCGACGACCGCCGAGCTCGCGCGACGCCTCGACAGCGATCGACCGCTGATCGCCGAGACCTTCGCCGGCGGCGCCGACCCGGGCGTGGTCGTCGGTCTCGAACCGGCGCTGTCCGACCCGCACGACGGGGGACGGCGTGTCGCCATGCTCACGTTTGCCACTGGCGTCAGGGTCGTATACAAGCCGCGCGCCGTCGGTCTCGACCAGGCATTCCACGCGTTTGTCGCCTGGACCGGTGACCGTGGGCTGCGGCCCGTCCAGCGCTTCCTGCGCGCGATCGATCGTGGTGACTACGGCTGGGTCGAGGCTGTCGATCAGGAGGCGTTCGAGACCCCGTCAGAGGTCTGCGACTACTATCGCCGGGCAGGTGCGCTGCTGTGCCTGACCTACGTGCTGCGGGCGAAGGACCTCCACATGGAGAACGTGGTCGCGACCCGCGGCGGGCCGGTGCTCATCGACGTCGAGCTGACGCTCCAGCCGCGTCCGCGTGCGTCGACGATCGTCCCGGCGGCGCCTGCCGCCGGAGACCCCGGGGTCCCCGACCACGATCACTGCCTCACGAGCGGTCTGCTGACGCTGGTCGAGTCGAGCGGGGGCCAGGTCTTCGACATCGGCGGCCTGCGCGGCACGGGAACCGGGATTGCGGTGATGCCGGGACGTGCCTGGCATGCCCTGGAAACCGATGCCATTCATGTCACCGAGGAGAAGACGTTCGCCGCCCGCGTTGGCAACGCGGTCGTTCTCGACGGGGTCGTGCAGACGCCCGATGCCTTTCAGTCGGAACTGGCGGAGGGATTCGAAGCGGCCTACCGCTTCCTGATGTCCCGGCGTGACGAGATTCTCGCGCCGGAAGGCCCGCTTTCCCGGTTTGCCGGGCAGCCGACCCGCGTCCTGGCGCGAGCGACCTCGCAGTATGGCGCCCTGAACTTCGTCCTGGCGCGGCCGCGGTACCAGCGTGACGGGTGCCGCTGGAGCGCGGCGCTCGACGCGCTGAACCGCGGGCTGAACCAGTCACAGGACCGGCCCGACGTCTGGCCGATGCTGGTCGCCGAGCGCCAGGCACTCGAGCGTCTCGATGTGCCGCACTTCACGGTGCAGACCGACCGAACCGCTGTTTGTGCGGAGAATCACGAGCTGGTCGCCGGCCATTTCGGGCAGTCGGGTCTCGAGGCCGTCGCTGAGCGCTTGCGGCGCCTGTCGGATGCGCACCTGTCGGCCGAGCTCGAACGGTTGAAGGGCGCCCTGGCCGAGACGATTCATGCGCGGTTCACCACCGAACCCGGGGACGACGGCGATGACGCGGCCGACGCGACCCAACGTGGCTACCTCACCCGGCATGCCCTCTGGATCGGCCGGGAGCTCGTCGCTCGCGCGACGCGAACCGACCTTGGCCTCGAATGGGACCGCCGAGGCGACAGCGAGCCACCGCTCCCGGGCTACCATCGGCATCACCTCTACGACGGATCGACGGGTCCGGCGCTGTTTCTGGCGGCGCTTGCCGCGGTCACGGGCGACCCCCAATGGTCCGCGGCGGCGCGCGACGCCCTCGGTCCGCTGCGCGCCGACGTCGCGCGGATAGACCCCGCCACGCATGCTCTCGGCGTGGCCGCCGGCCTCGGTTCGATCGTCTACGCGCTGACGATGACCGCGACCTTCCTGGAAGATGCGACGCTGGCCGATCTGGCGTCCGAGGTCGCCGCGCGCCTCACCCCCGAGCGGATTTCCGCCGACACCGCGCTCGACCTCGCCGGCGGATCGGCGGGTGCAGCGCTCGGCCTGCTCGCCCTTCATCGCCTTTCACCTGATCCAGGTCTGCTCGATCGTGCCGTTCGCTGCGGGGAACGCCTGGTGGAGACATCCCTGCCGTTCGAGCGCGGCGCTGCCTGGCGGACGGCCGACGGGCACGTCTTCACGGGCCTGGCGCATGGGGTGGCCGGCATCGCGTACGCCCTGAGCCGCCTGCACGACGTCACCGGTGACCGGCGGTTCGGTCGCGCCGCCGCCGACGGGTATGCCTGGGTGGGTTCGCAGTTCGTCCAGGGCGCCGGCAACTGGCCGATTCTCGCCGCGGCCGCCGACGGCGTGCCGGTGCCGCGCCGTATGATGACGGCATGGTGCCACGGTGCGCCAGGCATTGCGCTCGCCCTGGCGGCGGGCACCGCCGACATCGTCGAGCCGCAGCTGCTCGAGGCGCTCGACGCCGCTCTCGCGACGACGGCGGCGGCCTCGACGCACCGAGCCGACCATGTGTGCTGCGGCAACATGGGGCGCTGCGAAGCGCTGTTCACCGCCGGCCGGCGGCTGATGCGGCGCGAGACGTGCGACGGCGCGCAGCAACTCGCGCGGGTCGTGATCGGGCGGGCGCGCGAAAGCGGCCACTTCCGGCTGACCGCCAACGGCTTCGACTACCGCATCTTCGATCACGGCTTCTTTCGCGGCGTTTCCGGGATCGGCTATGCGTTGCTCCACCTCGCGTCGCCGAACCTGCCCTCGGTCGCGGCCTTCGAAGCGCCCCGGGAGCGTGGCCGGTTGCAGCGACCAACGACGAACTACCAGCGACCAACTACCAGCGACCAACTACCAACTACCAACTACCAACCTGATCCCTGATCCCTGGTGCCTGATCCCTGATGGCTGCTGATGCCTGACGCCTGATCCCTGATGCCTGATATAGGACAATCCTGACCATGCCCAGTTCCGATTCGGCCACCGATCGCTTCACGGTCCGCTTGAAGGCGGGCGACTACGCGTTCAGGGAAGGTGACGCGGGCGCCGCGCTCTTCGTCATCGAGGAGGGTCGCGTCGAGCTGACGAGCAGCGCCGCGCCCCAGCACATCGAAGTGCTGGAAGTCGGCGACTTTTTCGGCACCGCATCGCTGTTCGCCAATGACCGGGTGCGCGAGATCTCGGCCCGCGCCACGGCGCCGAGCCGCCTGCTCCGCATCGACCGCACCGCCTTCAACGAGATCGTGCGCGCGCAACCCGAGATCGCGCTGGTCATGCTGCGCCGGGTCACCGAGCGTGCCGCGCGCGAGGAGACGCTGGCGGCTCCGGAGTTGGAGGTCGGCCACCTGACGCACGTACTCTCCGGTACGCGCTTCACGCTCGATGGCGACGAGCTCGGCATCGGCCGCCGCTCCGCGAACATTGTCCCGGACGTCGATCTGACGGAGCTGGATCCGGACAAGACGCTGAGCCGGCGACATGCGCGCATCTTCCGCACGGCCTCCGGCTACGCGTTGAAGGAAGAGGAAGGCCGCAACGGGACGTTCGTGAATGGAGACCGCCTGGCGGCTGGCCAGGAGGTGAAGCTCGAGGAAGGCGATCGCGTGCGGTTCGGCCTCGTCGAGCTCGTGTTCCGGACCCGCTGACGGGTCCGCGACTGCCGGATTCCCGTGCGACCGCGTTCGGACGCGCGTTCGCGATCGACGCGAGGTGACCATGACTACTCCTGACGCGACGCCGGCGGCGCCGAGAGATCGCGAGCCGCGGCTCTCGGCGCTGGCCCGGATCTTCACCCCGGCGATTCCCGTCGGGCTGTCCTCGGTGTTTGCCGGCCGGCTCGAACAGCTCCAGCAGGTCGTCGATGCCATCGGCCAGCCCGGCGTGCACGTCGTGATGTTCGGCGAGCCGGGGGTGGGCAAGACGTCGATGGCGAACATCCTCTCGAGCCGGCTCGACTCGCAGACGATGCCGGTCATCGCGCCGCGCGTCACGTGCGAGCGGACCGACGACTTCTCGTCGCTCTGGAAGCGCATCTTCGACGACATCACGTTGACCCGCGCCCGCGGCGCCATTGGCTTCGGCTCGACGACGCGGGCCGAGCAGACCACCGTCGGCGAGACGCTGCCGGACACGATCGCCTGCGCCGACGTGAAGCGGACCCTCACCCGCATCGGCCAGGGCTGCGTGCTGGTCGTCGTCATCGACGAGTTCGATCGGCTGGGCGATCCCGACGTGCGGGGATCGTTCGCCGACACGATCAAGGTGCTCTCCGATCACGCAGTGCCGGCGACGCTGGTGCTGGTCGGGGTCGCCGACACGATCGAACAGCTGATCGAGCAGCACCAGTCGGTCGAGCGTGCGCTCGTCCAGGTGCGCATGCCGCGGATGACCGAGTTGGAGCTCGGACACATCGTGGTGCGGGGGCTGGAGGGGCTGGGCATGACGATCGACGAGGACGCGCTGTCGCTCATCGCCACGATGTCCCAGGGACTGCCGCACTACACGCACCTGCTGGCGCTGCATGCGACGCGGACCGCGATCGACGCCGGCGTCGATCGCGTCGTGACGGATCATGTGCTCCACGCAATCGGCCGCGCCCTCGACAAGGCACAGCATTCGATCAAGAGCGCTTATCACAAGGCCACTGCGAGCCGGCAGACCAGCAACCGCTATCCCGACGTGCTGCTGGCGTGCGCGCTCGCTCACACCGACGGGTTCGGGTACTTCGGTCAGGCCGACGTGCGGAACGCCCTCGACCGGGTGCGGCCGGGACGCGACCGTGACACGCGCTTCGACCGGCACCTGCGCCATTTCGCCGGGCCCGGAGACACCGCGGTCCTGCAGACGCAGGAAATGGGTCACGGCCGCCGCTACCGCTTCCGCAATCCGCTGATGCAGCCCTACATCATTCTTCAGGGCGTGGCGGAAGGCCGGATTTCCAGGGAGGTGCTGTGAAGGGGTCGGCGCGCCGGGACTTCACTCGGGCCCGTCGAAGCGCAAGACGAGCACGGTGACGTTGTCGCGGCCGCCGCGCGCGAGCGCGCGGTCCACGAGCTGCTGGGCGCGGGCCTCCAGCGGCTCCTCGGTGTCGAGCGTCGCGAGCATCTCGTCGTCGCCTACCAGATCGTGGAGACCATCGGTGCACATCATGAGCAGGTCGCCCGGCTCGAGCCGGCGTTCCTGCATCCGCAGCTCGGTCTCGCCGAGCGTGCCGATGGCCTTGGTGATGACGTGGCGGAGCGGGTGGCGCTCGAACTGCGCTTCGTCAATCGCGGGGTCCTGGGCGCGAAGCGTGGCCAGCCAGGAGTCGTCGACGGTGAGCCGGCTGATGGCGTGATCCTTCACGAGATAGAGCCGGCTGTCGCCGACCGTCGCGAAGGTCATCATGCCTTTGCTGATGATGGCCGAGACGACCGTCGTGCCCATGCCTGAGTACCTGGACGCCGCTCTCGCTCATCTGGAAGACCCGGCGGTTGGCGAGCCGCAGGGCGGTGCGCAGGCGATTGGCGTCGAAGGACAGCTCGGTTTCGACACCGAAGGGCCAGGTGAATTCTTCGTCGTCCTTCGTGCGCCGGACGAACGCCTCGATGCTCTCGAGGGCCTGGCGTGAGGCAATCTCGCCGGCGTTGTGGCCGCCCATGCCGTCGGCGACGAGGAAGAGTCCGAGCTCGACGTCGAAGAAGAACCCGTCTTCGTTCACCCGACGCACGAGCCCGGGGTGCGTCACCGCCTTCACCGTCACCATGATGGGGCTCAACTATCGCACAACTGTCCGCCCATTCGAGCCGGCGGGCTGCGCCCGCCCGCAGGCCGGCCCCGTCGGAAGCGTGCGCGGCCGGCAAGGTAAAATGATCTGTTGGCGAGCCTGACGCGCTCCACTTCCGGAGTGCGGAAAGGCTTGGAGCCTGCGTGCCTCCCTCGAGCCCAGAGGTCATCGGCAAATACACGATCCAGCGATGGATCGAGAGCGGCGGGATGGGGGACATCTACCTCGCCCTCGATCCCAGCCTCGATCGGCCGGTCGCCATCAAGCTCCTGCGCGAGGGCTTCGACAGCGAGGACCTGCGGGAGCGCTTCGAGCGTGAAGCGCGCGCGGCCGGCCGGCTCTCGCACCCCAATATCGTCACCGTCTACGAGTTCGGCGAGTACGACGGGCGGCCGTTCATCGCCATGGAGTACGTGCCCGGTGAATCGCTGGCCAAGCTGATTCGCCGCCGCCACGCGATCCCGCTGACCCAGCGGCTCGAGATGATGGAGGGGCTCTGCGCCGGGCTGGCGCACGCGCATCGCGCCGGCATCGTCCATCGCGACATCAAGCCTGCCAACCTCATGGTGGACGGCGAAGGCGGCATCAAGGTGCTGGACTTCGGGATCGTCCGCATGGCCGGATCCGGGCTCACGCATCAGGGCGTGCTCGTGGGGACCGTCAACTACATGTCGCCGGAGCAGATTGCCGGCAGCGGTTTCATCGATCACCGGAGCGATGTCTTTGCGGTCGGCACGGTGTGCTACGAGCTCTTCGCGCTGAAGCGCGCGTTCCCCGGCGAGATGGCCGAAGTGCTCTACAAGATCGTGCACGCCGATCCCGAGCCGCTGGCCAGCCTGTGCCCCGGCCTCGAACCGGCGATCGAACGCGCGGTCCATCGCTGCCTCGAGAAGAGTCCCGATCGCCGCTACCAGGATCTCACGCACTTGAAGCGCGACCTGGCGCGCATCCGGCAGCGGCTCGAGCTCGAAGCCGACTCGAGCGCGACGATCGTGCCTCGCGACGTCGCCGTCCAGGGCCCGCCGCCGCCTCCCGATACCGTGTCACCGATCCTCGGCGAGGCGCAGGCGGCGCTCGACGCGCAGGATCTCGACCGCGCCGTGGCGCTGGCCGAGCGGGCGTTTGCGCTGGCGCCCGAGGATGCGCGGGCGAAGCAGATTCTCGAGAAGGCGCAGCGGACCCGCCAGTCCCGCGCCCTGGCCGGCGCCCTCAATCGCGCGCAGAGCGCGCTGTCCCGCAAGGACTTCGCCGGCGGCGCGTCAGGCCGTGGACGAGGCGCTCGGCGCCGATCCGGAGAATGCGGTCGCGCTCGGTGTGCAGCGGGAGGTCGAGAACGCGCTGTCGGAGCTGCGCCGGCTCGAAGCGCACGAGCGCGCGGCCCTCGAGGTGATCGCGCAGGCGCGGCGGCTGTTCGACGCGGACCGGCACGCCGAGGCCCTCGACCGCCTGGAGCGCTTCGCGCCGCC
This sequence comes from Vicinamibacterales bacterium, assembly GCA_963834365.1. Classification (GTDB taxonomy): domain Bacteria; phylum Acidobacteriota; class Vicinamibacteria; order Vicinamibacterales; family Vicinamibacteraceae; genus CAWJAP01. The sequence continues at coordinate 240,229 of CAWIBS010000029.1, forward strand.
GCACCCGCAGGTGACGCACGCGCTCGCCGGGCTGCGCGCCAGGCAGGACGAGCTCGAGCGGGCACGAAAAGTTCGCGACGCGCGCGTCCATCGCGTGAACGAGCTCCTCGCCGCGGCGCGCAAAGCCCTCGCCGGCGACGACCTCGACCGGGCGCAGGCGGCGGTCCAGGAAGCGGCCGACCTGGATGCGGACGTGACGCAGATCGCCGTCGTCCGCAAGGCGGTCGAAGACCGGACGCGGGACCTCCAGCGGCTGGCCCAATGGCTTCGCGACGGCGAGACGCTGCTCGGTCGCGGCGAGCTGCAGGGCGCGATGCAGCTGGTGCAGGAAGCGCTCCGCGTGCGGCCTGGCGACCCGGCGGCCACCGCGCTCGGCGGCCGCGTGCAGCAGGCGCTCGACGAGCGGCGCATCGAGGACGAGCGCCGGCGCGCCGAAGAGGCGCGGCAGCGCCAGATCGAGGCATGGCTCGAAGAGGCGCGCGCCGCGCCCGACGACGAGCAGGCGATGGCGCTGCTCGACCGGATCTTCGAAGTCGCGCCGGCGCACGGCGACGCACGCCGGCTCCTCGACGACGTGCGGCGGCGGCAGGAGGAGCGGCTCCGCGCGCGGCGGGATCGGGTCGGCCAGGGAAAGAGAGCCGCCGACGAGGGCCGTTTCGCCGAGGCCCTCGCGATCCTGCGCCCGCTCGCGAAGGAATCCGCGCAGGATTCCGGGTTTGCGCAGCTGATGCAGCAGGTGGAAGCGGGCGCCGCGCGGGCGGAGGCCGAGCGCCGGCTCCAGGAGAAGCAGACGGCGACGCTCCAGGAGGCGGCCGACAAGGCGGCGCGTGACGAGTTCGCCGCGGCTCGTGCCCTGATCCAGTCCGTCCTCGCGCAGCAGCCCGCACATCAGAGAGCCCGGGCTCTTCTGGGTGAGGTGCTCAAGGGCGAGGAACAGCTCACGCGCGCCAGGGGCAGCGTCGAGAAGGCGCTGGCGCTGTTCGAACGCGGCGATCATGGCGACGCGATCGGTCTGCTCGCGGGCGTCACGCCGCCGCATCCGCTCGTCGCCGCCACGCTCACCCAGCTGCGCACCCGACTGGCGGAGATCGAGCGCGGACGCCGGCGAGCCGAGCAGCGGCAGCAATACAGCCGCACCGTGCGGTCGATGGGCGCGCTGCTGCGGAGCCTCGCGCTCGACCGTCGGCTGCAGCTCCTCCTCGTGGTGACGCTCGCGTCAGTCGCGGCCTGGCGCTATTGGCCCGAGCAGGGGCCTCCGCAAGGGCCGCGCCACGCGCGCGACCTCGTGCTGCGCCAGCAACCGGCGGCGACGCCGCCGCAGACCAACGCGTCCGGCGCGGCGGAGCCCTCTCGCGCCACTGACCAGGGTGCGGCTCCTGCGCCGGGTGCGAGCGCGCGCGACGCCGATCAAAGGTCTGAACCGCCGAAGGAACCGCTCGTCGTCAAGCTCCCGGCCGCCGGCAACGCGGCGCCGGCTCGCGTCGATCCCGTGTCGCGACCGCAGTCCGAGGGAGACGCGGCGACGAAGCTGCCGGACACCAGGCAGCCCGAGACCAGGCCGGCAGAGACGAAGCTGCCCGATACCAGAGTGCCGGAGGCCAGGCCGCCGGACACGGCGCCGAGGCCCGCCGATACCGTTGCGCCCGAGCCGAAGCCCGCAGAGACGAGACCCGCCGATCCTCCACCGGCAGCTGAGAGGCGAGAGCCGGAACCGGCGCCGAAGCCTGTCACACCGACCGGTCCCAGCCCGCAGGAACTGGCGCGCCGGGACGTCCAGAACTGGCTGGGTGAGTACGCGAGGACGTACGCCACGCTCGACGAGAGTGCGATCCGCCGGCTGAACCCCGAGGCGGCCCAGGCCTTCTCACGTACGAAAGCGCTCGTGGACTCGGTCACGGTGTCCTTCGACAACGTGCGTGTCGAGGTCACGAACGACGGTCAGGGCGCGTTTCTACTCGCTCAGGTCGCGTATCAGTACAAGTGGAAGCGATCGGGCTTGCCGCCCAGCCGCAGTGAGAACATCCGCTGGACGCTGAGAAGGAACGGTTCGTCCTGGGTCGTCGCGCAGTAAATCTGGCGCCGCGCGCTGCGAGCGCGCGAGCGCCGCAGAGCGCATAGGGCTGTAGTCGAAACGCCGCGTCGCGGCGCCGGGCAACCCGCTTAGGGTTGCCCGCACAGCGCCGCGACTTGAAGGCGGCCCGCGTCGCGCGCTGTGAGCGCCCAGACCATAGGCTGTAGTCGAAACGCCGCCGTCGCGGCGCCGGGCAACCCGCTTAGGGTGGCCCGCACAGCGCCGCGACTTGAAGGCGGCCCGCGTCGCGCGCTGTGAGCGCGCGGCGCCTAGAAGACGTAGTCGAAGCCGATCACCGGCGTCGGCTTGGGCTTGAGGCCGTTGTCGGTCAGCGAGAAGAGGACGCTGACGTTCAGGAGCAGCGTCTTGGCGATGTTGATCTTCGCGCCGACGATGCCGAGCGCGAGGTTGAGATTCGCGCCGTCTTCCCGGATCGAGAACTCGTCGGTCGCCGTGAAGCCCGCGGTCGGGATCGCGCCGGCGGCGCGGTTGTCGTAGACGTTGTCTCGAGTCTCGAAGCGCGTCACGTCGCGGAGGGTGCGGCCCCGGACGTCGAAGCCGAGCGTGAGCCGCGGGTGGGCAGCGACGGCGAACCCGAACGTGTAGTTGAACTCGTCGGGGACCGAGAGATCGAAGTCGAGCTCGGTGAGCGCGTCGAGCCCGTCCGGCGAGATCGTGTCCAGCTCGTGGGCGTCTTCGTTCACGTCCAGGGCGATGGCGGCGGCGCTCGATTCGCCGCTCGAGAACGTGTACCCGATGTTGACGTGCGGGCTGAAGATGCCGTACTCGCCCGAGTAGATGAAGAACGTGTGAGCCTGGGTCGCGCCGGTGCCGAGGAGCTCGTCCTTGTCGCCGGTCGGCAGCCGCAGGTCGATTGCCGCCGCAAGCGCGCTGGTCGTCGTCCGCGTGAAGTTGTATTTGGCCCGCAGGAGAATGTCGCCGAGGCCGCTCGACGTTCCGGTTTCGGCAAAGAGCGCCGAGGTGGAGCCGGCGCCGTCGAAGCTGTGAATCAGGGGTTGGCTGCTCGACGCCGTGCGCAGGACCTCCGCGTTGACCGCGGCCCTCATCTCCACGTTGACGAACGGCACCGCGATGCCGACGTCGAACCGGTCGGCGACGCCGTAGTTGGCGAACAGGGCCGTGGCGCGGGTGTCGACGTCGAGCACGAGATCGGTGCGGAGCAGGTCGCGCTCGAAGTCGGGCGTGAAATTGGTCACCTGCGTCGGATTCGCCACCGCAGCCAGACAGCAGTCGCTGTGCTGCCGGATGAAGGACAGGCCGCCAGACTCGAGCTCCACCCCCTCGAACGCGTCATAGCTGGTCGCCTGGAAGCTCATACCGAGGTTGAACTTGCCCCGGCCAATTGTGAGCGCGCGTTCGGCGAAGGCCGGGCCGAACGTCGTGCTCGACGGCGTGACCTCTCCAGTCGCCGGATCGGTGGCATAGCTGAAGCCGCCCGACGATGAGCTCAGCGGGAAGGAGAGGACCTGTGCCCCGAGGGACACGTTCACTTGTCGCGGCGTCCGCGCCAGGCTCTCGCCGACGAGGAAGTGCGGCTCGTGGGTCCCGCCCGCTACCATGATCGGTGACGTGCGGTTCAACGTCGCTTCCTGGATGACGCGCGCGACGAGCCCGGCGAGGGGCCTCTCCTGGGCGGCGGCCACGAGCGGCGTGAGCGTGGCCAGCGTGACGGCAATCGACAGCCTGCGCAGCAGATACATGTTGACCTCGGGATAATGGCGAAGGGAGTTGGGAAGAGCACGAGGCACGAGTGGACGAGGCACAAGGAAGGTGAAAGGAGGATAATCCGGCATGTCCATTCAGCGCGTTCCCGGTCCGTGGCTCGCGGCACTGGCGGTTGCCGCCAGCCTTCCGGCGCTCGCCGCTGCCGCAGCGCGACCGACCTCGACTGTCACGAGCGCCGCGTCACAGGCCCCCGCTCCTGCCGCTGACAAGCCCTCGGCTCAGGCCAGCGACCCGCGGCAGCTCGCCGCCCAGGCCCGCCGCCTGACGACGAGCGGGAAGATCGACGAGGCCGTGACACTGTTCAACAACGCCTTGGAAGCGGATCCCGAACTCTTCGACGCGCACCTGGGCCTCGGGATTGCGCTCGACCTGCAGGGCCGGTACGCGCCCGCCCGCGAGCACCTCAGTCGGGCCCTGGCGCTGTCGCCCGCGAATACCCGCGGCACGGCGCTTTCCGCCATGGCTGTGTCGTACGGGTTCGAGGGCAACGCGACCGAAGCCGCCAAGTATTACGAGAAGCAGTTCGACCTCCAGATGGCGGAACAGGCCTTCGATGGCGCCGCCGGCACCGCGAACGCCATCGGCCGGGTGTTCCTCGAGGCCGGGAACCTCGACAAGGCGGAGGCCTGGTATCGGACGGGCTTCGAGACCGCCCGCAAGCTCCCGGGCCTGCCGCAGGACCAGGTCGATCTCTGGGAGATGCGCTGGCTGCACGGGCAGTCGCGTCTGGCCGCCCGCCGCGGTCAGCGGGCGGAGGCCGAGCGCCACGCGGCGGCCCTGCAGGCGCTGGTGGCCAAGGGCGGAGAAAACGCGAAACAGGAACCGATCCTGCGGTATCTCCTCGGCTACAACGCGTTCTATCTGGGCGACCTGGATCGTGCGATCGCCGAGCTGTCGCGGGCCGATCAGGCCGACCCCTTCATCCTCGGGCTGCTGGCGCAGACCTACGAGAAGAAGGGCGATCGGGTGAAGGCGAAGGAATACTGGAACAAGGTTCTGGGACTCTACGGCCACAGCCTGCAGAACGCGCTGATGCGCGATCGCGCCCGCGCCGCGGTCGGGAGCAAGTAGTCGGCGGACGGGGATACGGGGACGGGAGCCCCGTCTTGATCATGCGGGGCTCCCGTCCCCATCATGCGGGGCTCCCGTCCCCGACTCGCGCGTTCTCTTCATCCGCAACCCGGCGGCCTTCGGCGACGTCGACGCCGGCGAGGAGCACCGCGCCGACGACGAAGAAGAGCAATACCGACAGGATGGCGGCGCGGCTCGACCCGGTCAGCCCCACGGCGAGCGAGAAGAGCAGCGGGCCGAAGATGCCCGCGAACTTCTCGAACACCGCGAAGAAGCCGAAGAACTCCGACGAGCGATGCCGGGGGATCATGCTCGCGAAGAGCGACCGGCTGAGCGCCTGGCTCCCGCCCTGCACCGTGCCGACGAGGATGGCGAGCGCGAAGAACTGCCACGCGCTCGTCATCGAGTACGCCAGCACCGTGATGACCGTGTACACGGCGAGCGAGATGAAGATGGCGGGTTTCGGCCCGATGCGCGCCGCCAGCCGGCCGAAGACGAACGCGAACGGAATGCCGACGAACTGCACCAGCAGCAGGGCGGCGATCAGGCTGCCCTCGGCGATTCCGACCTGCGTGCCATAGAGCGAGGCCATGCGGACGATGGTCTGGATGCCGTCGTTGTAGAGCAGGAAGGCGAGCAGCAGCAGGAAGGCATGCCGGTAGCGGCGCAGTTCGCGCAGTGTCCCGGCGACCTGGGCAAACGCGCCCATGAGCGAGGCCCGGCCGCCGTGCGCGGCCACGGCGGGCTCGGACACCCGACGCATCAGCGGAATCGTGAACACGATCCACCAGATCGCCACGCTCAGGAACGACGCCCGCGTGGCCTGGCCCGCATCGGTGAAGCCGAACCACGACGGCCGCTGAATCCACAGCAGGTTCAGCGCCAGCAGCAGGCCGCCGCCCAGGTAGCCGACGGCAAAGCCGGTCGTCGCCACGGTGTCGAGCTCGTCGCGCCGGGCGACGTGCGGCAGCAGCGAGTCGTAGAACGTCAGCGATCCTGCGGCGCCCATGTTGCCGAGCATGAAGAGCACCAGGGCGAGGCGCCAGTCGCCCGTGGACACGAAGACCAGGCCGGTCGTCGGCAGTGCGCCGAGGAGCATGAAGGCGACCAGCAGGCGCTTCTTGTGCCCCGCGGCATCGGCCAGCGCGCCGAGCGGCGGCGAGATCACGGCGGTCACGGTGAGCGCGATCGTGGTCGCGATCCCGAACCGGAAGGCGGCCACGTTCTCGGGAAGTCCGGCGGCCGCGACCTTGGCGTAGTAGATGGGGAAGACCGCCGCGATGATGGTGGTCCAGTAGGCGGAGTTCGCCCAGTCGTACATGACCCAGGCCCGCAGCTCCGGACGGCCGAGGCCGAGTCGCACGAGAAGGGAAGGTTTCGCGTCGGGCATTGACATCCGCGTTCGATCCGGCGCGGCTGAAGCCGCGCCCTCCTGCGGTCCTTGCCGTCGTGAGCCTCGAGCCCAGAGTCCTGAGCGCTGAGCGCTCGGCCTCGCGTCAGTACGTCCGGCGCGCGACCCACTCGCGCATCAGCGAGTCGACGACCACGTAACGGCCGTCCGGCTCGCGGGCGATGAGATCCTGCCGGACGAGGGCGGCGAGGCCCGCCTGCACGCTCGAGGCGCCGCCGAGACGGTGGCGGGCGCGGGTCTCGGTCGCGAGCAGGGCAGCGCCCTGCTCGAAGACCACGGCTCGAAGCGTCGCGCGTTGCGCCAGCGTCAACCGCTGCCAGACGGCCTCGAACAGCGTGTCCTGCTCGTCGAGCAGCCGCCGCAGCGTATCGTGCAGGTCTTCGATCGTCGCGGTCCGCCGCCGCGTCGCGGCGACGTAATCCCAGGTCTCGTGCGCCAGCCGCTGCACGTCGTACGGCAGGTTGCCGGCCAGATCGACAATCGCGTCGCCGAGCCCGGACTCCGGGCGGATGCCGGTCGCAGCAAACCGCCGCTCCAGGAAATCCGCGAACTCGTCCGCCGGGATGCGGGCGAGCCGCATCACCGGACCCGCCTTGTAGAACGGCCGCTTGCTGCCGATCATCTGCTCCATGAGGCTCGGTTCCGAGCCGGCGAACACATAGCCCACCTGGCGCTGCGACTGCACGGCCGCGCGCAGGGCGTGCTCGACCGCTTCGCCGCCGAAAGCGCCGATCGCCTGGAACTCGTCGAGGGCGACGGCGAGGCGCCTGTTCAGGCGCTCCGCCATGCGGCCGGGCAGCGCGAACACCTCGTCGGCGAGGCGGCTGGCGTCGCGGGCCGTGCGCACGCCCGGGAACGCGAGGTCGACCCGCGTGGCGCCGCCCGCCGCAGGGGCCAGTCGAAGCTCGGGCCGCATCGACGAGAAGAGCTCGGGCAGCCACGCCCGCGCCCGCTCCAGCCGCGTTTCGAGCGAGACGAGCGCGCGTGCATAGCCCTCGAGGAACGCCAGGTACGAGCTGAAGCTGCTGACGGTGATTTCGAGCGTCGCGACCTTGCGGCGGGCGAGCGCCGACAGGGCCTGCCGAACCAGCGAGGACTTGCCGTAGCGGCGCGGCGAAATCAGAAAGACCTTCTGTCCAGCCCCGAGATCGGCCACCAGCCGTTCGAGCTCGGCGGCGCGATCCGCGAACGCGTCGAGCGGCACGATCTCGCCGTAGATGAAGGGGTTGGGCATGGGGCTGGGGACTGGGGGACTGGGCGACTGGGACTGGGGCGGCTGGAGCGGCTGGGCGACGTTACGTCATCCGCTGTAATCATAACGCCGTTCACCGTAACGCAGCCGGCGGGTCCACGGCCGGCGTGGCGGCGCTGAGCGGCAGGATCCAGACCGCGCGCGTGGTCCAGTCCATGTGGACCCGCGGCAGCCACCGGAGGAGGGCCCCCTCGGCCCCCGGGAGGCGCGTTGAGACGATGACCACCGCAGCGTTCCCGAGCTCGGGCGTCGTGCTGGCCGGCACGCGCAGGCGAAAGGCGGTGCCCCCGGCGGCCACGCCGCGATACATCGCGCGCCAGCGGCCGTTCACCTCGCGGCCAGCCGGCGTGGCGCGCGTCGGGACGATGCCGGGCGGCAGCTCGAGCCCGGCGGCCAGGCCCTCGGTGGCCGGCGAGACGACCAGCTCGATCTCGACCAGGTCGGGCGCATCGGCGGCCGGCCCGTGCCGCCACGCGATCGAAGCCGGCGGCGCCGACGCCTCACCGTTCCGGCGGAAGAGAAACGCCCCGCCCGCCGGGCCGACCGCCACCGATGTTCCGCGCGGCGTTGCCCGATCGACGGGCCGCCATGCCGCGGCCTCCTGCGCCGGCAGCTCGAGGTCGAGCCCCGGCTCCTGGCTGCCGACTTCCCAGAACACCCGGTTCGCGATCCGGTCGTCCACATACAGGGCGGCGCGCCGCAGCGGCCGGTCGGTCGTGTACGCGTCGCCCGAGAAGGCGAGCGCCGTGGTCACCGCGAGCGCCACGAGGAGCAGCGATCCGGCGACCCCGTGCCGCAAGCGGCCTTGCACGAGGCCGATGAACGTGGCGATCGCCGGCGGCGCAATCATCACCCCGATGACCGACAACAGCACCGGGTAGGCGGCGAGGGGCGTGACGATCGGCAGCCGCCCGAAAACCCCGATGAGGACGTGGAACAGCAGCAGGCCGTCACGGAGAAACAGGGTGAGGACGAGCGCCAGGACGACCACGGACGCGACGCGCAGCCATGTCCCGCGGTCGACGGGGACTACCGCGAGCAGCAGGCCGGCGACGCCAAGCGGCACCATCCAGAGGTGTGCGGCGGCCGGCGCGTACACCTCCGACGCGATCGCCGCAGCCGCCCAGATCGGCAGGACAACCGCCCACACGCTGGCCGGACCACGAACGTAGCGCAATGGCTGCGGCAGCAGCCACGCCAGCCGTGTCACCGCCCACGGCGCCGCAATGCCACATGCGACGAGCAGGGCGAGCAGCCGCCAGGGCTGGGCGTACCAGGGGTGATAGACCTCCCGCCAATCACGCAGCAGCCAGACCGCGCCCAGCATCGCGCCGGCCGCCGCCGCGTTCGAGACGATCCCCCACAAGCCGGTAAAGGCCGCATGGACCGCGCCTGCGGCGACGACGCTGCGCAGCATCCGGATCCAGGCGACGAGCGCTGCCACGCAGGCGAGGACGAGTCCCACCAGCGCCTGCGTGTCGGTCAGAATCAGCACGCCGCGGCTCAAGAGGTCGGAGAAGCGCACGTCGCGACGCACCGCCGGCAGGTCGGCCGCGTCCAGGGCTTCGACGGTGGCCACCGCGGTCTCGCCCATCTGGAAGAGGGTGGCCGACGACACGCGGTCCGGCACGTCGCGAGACGTGTGATACGCGTAGCCGTCACCGACCGACGCGAAGTTCAGGCCCGGGATTCCGGCGCGGCGGAAGACGCTGAAATCGGTGTCGTTCGGCAGCCGTTTGTAGATCTCGAACGCGAACGACGAGCCCCGCGGTCGCGGCGATCGCGCCCACGCCCGGACCAGCGGCTCGTTCCCGGGGCCCGACTCGAAGAGGATGCCGGGGCCGCTCGCGCCGGACGCTTCGAGATTCAGGTAGGCGCGGACGCGCGCCCGCAGCTCACCGTCGGTCACGGCATGCACGGCGCCCATGAGGCCGACTTCCTCGGCGTCGGTCAGGAGCACGATGAGCGAGTGCCGGGCCCTCGGGCGCGCCGCCAGGAGTCGGCCGGCCTCCAGGCTCACGGCCACGCCAATCCCATCGTCCATGGCGCCGGGGGCTTCGGGCCTCGAGTCGTAGTGCGCCACCAGAGCGATGGCATCCGGGCGCTCGCCGGCCTTGACGGCGATGATGTTCGCGACGTGCGCGGTGAGCCCGGAGTCCGGATCGAAGGCATCGCCTTCCTGCACGCGGACGTCGAAGCCGTACAGCCGGAGCTGGTCGATCAGGTAGGCGCGGGCGGCGGCGTTGGCGGCGGTGCCGACCGGGCGGCTGCCAATCGTCCCGGCCAGCCGCTCGACATGCGCCCTGGCGTTGTCGATGCGGAAGGGGATGGCGCTCTGGCGAGCGCAGCCGGTCGCGATCATCCCGACGACGAGGGTCGTGACCAGCCAGCGGCCATGGCGCATCGCCAGAGCCTACACCACGGCCGGGAGGCACCCGGCACCAGTCATGTCAGCCTGGGTTGCAGCGCGGGATCGTCCAGCGACAGCGTGCCGGTGTACACGGCCATGCCGATCACGGCGTCCACCCCGATCGCGTCGAGCGCCAGCACTTCTTCTCGGCTCGTGATACCGCCCGCGGCGGTGAGCGGCTTGTTCGTCGCCGCGCGGACGGCCTCGACGGCGGCCATGTCGATGCCGCGCATCAGCCCTTCGGTCTCGACGTGCGTGTAGAGGAATCCAGCGCAGTAGGGCTCGAGCGCTTCGACGGCTTCGACGGCGGAGATCGCGGTGGCTTCGGTCCAGCCGCGAATCACGACCTTCCCGCCGGCGCTGTCCACCGCGGCGATGACGCGCGAGACGCCAACCGCGTGCGAGAGCTGGCGCGCGAAGTCGAGGTCGAGACGCCCCGCGCGAAAGAGCGCCGAGCTCACGATGACCTCGCGGGCGCCCGCGTCCACGAGCGACACGGCCCGGTCCACGGTCCGAATGCCTCCGCCGACGCGACAGGGGAGGCTGCGCGCAGATCTGCCGCACCAGCGCGTCATTCGCCCCGGTCTCGAGGGCGCCGTCGAGATCGATGAGCTGCACGCGCGGATAGCGTTCGAACTTCCGTACCCACGCGAACACATCGTCGCTCGCCAGCGCGAGCCGTTTGCCCTGAACGAGCTGGACGACCTGGCCGCCCTTGAGATCGATCGCAGGAATGAACATCTCGATGCGAGCTTGAACGGGTTGACGAGTGTCCGGCTTCGAAGCCGGACCAGGAGTGCCGCCTAAAGGCGGACACTACGACTATCAACCAAAGTGAATTCCGGGGTTAGCGTCTGCACCGGCCGCATCGGGATTCCTGCCGCGGACAGATGTGCCTTCAGCTCCGACACGGCGTGCTCGGAGAAATGGAAGATCGAGGCCGCGAGGGCGGCATCCGCCCGGCCGGCGGTGAAGACCTCGAGAAAGTGATCGAAGGTGCCGGCGCCGCCCGACGCGATCACCGGAATCGACACCGCGCGCGACACGGCCGCCGTCAGCTCGCAGTCGAAGCCGCTTCGCGTGCCGTCCCGATCGATCGAGGTCAGCAGGATCTCTCCCGCGCCGCGCCCGGCGGCCTGCCGCGCCCACTCGATCGCGTCACGCCGGGCGTCATGGCTTCCGCTCCGCGAGTACACGGCAAACCCATCGTCCTGCCGCTTCGCATCGATGGCGACGATGACCGCCTGGCTGCCATAGCGAACGGCGAGCCGCGTAATGAGATCGGGATCGAGGAGCGCCGCGGTATTGAGGCTGACCTTGTCGGCGCCAGCGTCCACGACCGCCGCCGCGTCGTCTTCGTTGCGAATGCCGCCGCCCACCGTGAGCGGCAGGAAGAGCCGTTTGGCGACGTCGGAGATCGTGCGCGCCAGGGCGCGACGGCTCTCGAGCGTGGCGGTGACATCCAGGATGACCACCTCGTCGATCCCTTCGACGTTGTAGCGGCCGGCGAGCTCGGCAGGGTCGCCGGCGTGCCGCAGACCCTCGAACTTGACCCCCTTGACGACCCCGCCATCGCGCACGTCGAGGCAGGCGATGATGCGCTTCGAGGCGACTGGAGCGGCTGGGGCGGCTGGAGCGGCTGGAACGGCTGGAGCGGCTGGAACGGATGAGGTCGCGCGACCGGCGACGCGTGCCATGAAGTTCCGCAGAATCGCCAGGCCGGTCTCCGACGACTTCTCGGGGTGGAACTGCACGCCGAACACGTGATCGCGCTCGACCACGCTGGCGAAGGTGTCCGGCCCGCTGGTCGTCGTTGCCGCCACGGCCGTGCCAACCGGCGCGGCGTAGGAGTGCGTGAAGTACGCCTGGCTGCCGGCCGCGATCCCTTCGAGAATCACGGACTCGCTGGTCGGGTTGACGGCATTCCATCCCACGTGCGGCACCTTGATGTCGTCGTACGCATCGGCGCCGACGATGGTGTCGCCCCATCCGGGACCGAGACGGCGGCACATACCCGGCAGCAGGCCGAGTCCGGCCAGCCCGGGCGCCTCCGTGCTGCCTTCGAACAGCCACTGCAAGCCGAGACAGATGCCGAGCAGCGGACGACCGGATTTGACGTGGCGCAGGATGGCCTCGCGCCATGCCGCATCCAGAACGGCCGTGGCTTCGAAGTGCCCGACGCCTGGAACGATCAAGCCGTCGGCGGTCTCGAGCTCCACGGGCGCCAGCGGGGTGAAGACCGAGGCGTCCACCGCCGCGAGCGCCTTGCGCACCGAGGTCAGATTGCCGGCGCGATAGTCGATGAGCGCAACCCTCATGCAGTGACCAGCTACGAACTACCAGTTACCAGCTACAGCTACAGTAACCAGCTACCAACTACTACCTGCAACTACCGCGAAAACATCTACCAACTGCCACGCAACGTGCCAGAACGCCCAGGCTGGTCGCTGGTAGTTGGTAGTTGGTCGCTAGAGAAGTCCCTTCGTGCTCGGGAGCATCTTCCGCAGTTGCGGGTCCTTTGCGCAGGCGACTCGCAGGGCACGGGCGAAGGCCTTGAAGACCGCTTCCACGTGGTGATGGCTCGAGCGGCCGTAGAGCACCTTCACGTGGACGTTGGCGCGTGCGCCGATGGCGAAGCCCTCGAAGAAGTCGTGGACGAGCTCGGCCTGCAGATCGCCGACGGTTCGCACCCGCACCTTGAGATCGACGACGGCATGCGGGCGTCCGCCGAGATCGACGGCAGCCACGGCCAGCGTCTCGTCCATCGGCATCACGAAGTAGCCGGCGCGGTTGATGCCCCGCCGATCGCCGAGCGCCTGCGAGATCGCCTCGCCGAGCGCGATGCCCAGGTCCTCGACGGTATGGTGCTGGTCCACGTCGAGATCGCCGCGCGCGTCCACCACCAGATCGAAGGCGCCGTGACGGGCGAACAACTCCAGCATGTGATCGAGGAACCGGATCCCGGTCCGCACGTCGTAGCGGCCCCGGCCCTCGATGCCGAGTTTCAGGACGATCCTGGTTTCGGTCGTCTGTCGATCGATCACCGCACGGCGCACAGCACCTCCTCCAGCGCCCGCAGGCACGCCTCGGTGTGCGCGACGACGCCGGCCGTCATCCGAATGCAACCGGCGCAGCCGGGCTGCGACGACCGATCGCGCACGAAGACCCGTTTCAGGCGCAGGGCTTCGACGATGTCGGCGCTTCGATCCCCGACGCGGACCAGGACGAAGTTCGCCTCGCTCGGCCAGTAACCGAGGCCGAGACGGTCGCACGCGGCATAGACCAGGCGCCGCGACACCTGGACTTGTGCGCGGTACCACTCGAGATACGGTCGATCGGCGAGCGCGGCGATCAGCGCCGTGGCCGCCGCGACATTGATGCTGTAAGGCGGCAGCGACCGCCGCAGCCGGGCGATGACGGCCGGATCGCCGGCCACGGCGCCGATCCGCAGGGCGGCGAGCCCGTACGCCTTCGCGAACGTGCGGCCGACGACGACGTTCGGCGCCGAGTGATGCTGGTCGAGGAAATGGTGCGACGTGAAGTCCGCGTACGCTTCGTCGAGGAAGAGGATGGCGTCCGCGGGCAGCGCGGCAGCGACGGCGCGTACGGACTCGTGCGAAATGAGGACCCCGGTCGGATTCCCCGGACTGGTGAGGAACACGAGACGCGTGGCGGGCGTGATCGCCGCGAGCGTCTCCTCGAACGGGAAGACGAAATCGGGCCGCGGCAACACGGTGACCGCCCGTCCCCCGGTGGCCTCGACGCAGTCGGCGTACATCCCGAAGGCCGGCTCGACGATGATGGCTTCCGGTTCGGAGACCGTCCGGTCGCGCTGGAGGCACGCCATGGCCGCCGCCAGCAATCCTTCGTCGAGCCCGTTGGTGAGCACGAACGCGTCCTCGTCCAGACCGAGATGCCGCGCGCAGGCGGCCGTGGGCTCACGATAGTCGGGATACGAGGCGATGTCCCCGGGCCCGAGCGCACGCAGAGCGGCGATGACCGCGGGCGAGCAGCCGGCGGTGTTCTCGTTGAGGTGCAGTCGCAGGCCCTCCCCGAGGTCGGGCTCTCGCTGGTACTGTTGAGACATCGTGATGCGCGGCTGACCGCTGTGAACGACTCGCCCGCGCCTCCTTCAATCAGGCCCGGCGCACCTCGCGCAACCGGATTCGCATCGACTCGGCGTGGGCCGACAGGCCCTCGGCATCGGCGAGCGTCACGGCCGTGGCGGCGATGCGCGTGAAGCCGGCACGCGTCAGCGTCTGGACCGACGAGACGCGCACGAAATCCGCAGCGCTCAGGCCGCCTCTGAATCGCGCCGCGCCGCTCGTCGGCAGGACGTGGTTGGAGCCCGTGGCGTAGTCCCCGGCCGCCTGCGCCGACCACGAACCGACGAACGTGGCGCCCGCGGTACGGATCTGAGCCGCCACGTCCGCCGAGTCCACGACCAGGTGTTCGGGGGCAATGGCCGTCGCAAGGGCGATCGACTCGCGCAGGTTCCGCGTCAGGACGATGCCGCCCCGTCGCGACAGCGCGGTTCGCGCCACCCCCGCGGACGGGGCGCGGGCCTCGACTTCCCGATGGACGGCCTGCGCCAGCCGCTTCTTCGACGTGAGCAGGATCGCGCGCGCATCGGGATCGTGCTCCGCCTGCGCCAGCATGTCCGCGGCAATCCAGTCGGGCCGTCCCGCCTCGGACACGACGAGAATCTCGCTCGGCCCGGCGTAGAAATCGATGCCGCAGTCACGCGCGACGAGTGCCTTCGCCGCGGCAACCCAGGCGTTGCCGGGCCCCACGATCTTGTCGGCCCGCGGGACCGTGGGTGTCCCGTACGCCATCGCCGCAATCGCGTGCGCGCCGCCGACGGCGAACAGCCGCGTCACGCCGGCCTCGAGCGCGGCGGCGAGCACGACCGGTTCCGGACGGGGACAGCAGACGATCACTTCCTCGACGCCCGCCAGCGTCGCCGGGACCGCGGTCATCAACAGCGACGAGGGCAACGGAAAGCGCCCGCCGGGGACGTAGCAGCCGACCCTCCCCAGCGGCACGACGCGTTGCTCGACAACGAGCCCCGGTGCGACGGTGACCTTCGTGCTCTTCGGCAGCTGCGCGCGTGCCACCCTGCGGATGTGGCGGGCGGCCCTCGCCAGGGCGCGCCGGACCGGGGCCGGGCACGCCCGCGCGCCGGACTCGATCTCCCGGCGCGAGACTTCCAGTCCCCCGGCCAGCTTGTCGAACCGCCTGGCATAGGCCAGGAGCGCCCGGTCGCCGCCGCGCCGCACGTCGCTGACGATGGCCGCGACGCGCCGCGCGATCGCGGCGTCGGCGACGCGGGGCGGGTCGAGCAACCGATCGAGCGCCCGGCGATCGGCGGCGGAAATCAGTCGCAGCATCGGTCCGCCTACATCACGATCTTGTTCAACGGATACTCGACGATGCCTTCGGCGCCGGCGGCCTTGAGCCTCGGAATCAGGTCCCGGACCGTGCGCTCTTCGAGAATCGTGTTGAGCGCCACCCAGTCGTCGCCGGCGAGCGCCGAGATCGTCGGCCGCCGGAGCGCCGGCAGCAGATCGAGGACCGTGTCCAGGTCGGCACGCCGCACGTTGAGCATGATCCCGACGCGACCCTGTGCCGCGATCGCCGCTCGCAGGAGCAGGGCGACGTTCTCGATCTTCGTCCGCTTCCAGGCGTCGAGCCACGCGCCGCGATTGGCGATGAGCTGTGTGTTCGACTCCATCACCGTGTCCAGGATTCGCAGCCGGTTGGCGCGAAGCGTGGACCCGGTCTCCGTGGCCTCGACAATCGCATCGGCGAGGACTGGCGGCTTGACTTCCGTGGCTCCCCACGAAAACTCCACGAGGACGTTCACCCCCAGCCGCTTGAAGTACTGCTCGGTGACGCGCACGAGCTCGGTGGCAATGGTCTTTCCGTCGAGATCCTTGGGCGTGTGGAAGCTCGAATCCTCTGGCGCGGCCAGCACCCAGCGGACCTTGCCGAAGCTCTGTTTGGAGTAGACGAGATCGGCGACGCTCACGACCGGCGGAATGTCACGGCCAATCGATTCGACCGGCAGCACCGGCGTGCCGAGCTGCTCGGCGACCCAGTCCTGCCCCGTGAGCCCGGCGTCGAGCACGCCGTCGGCGACGTAGCGCGCCATTTCCTGCGCCCGGATCAGCATGCACTCCAGCTCCGCATCGTCGCTCGCCGGGAAGTACGAGCGCGGATTCACGTACAGGTTGAACCCGGCGCGGGCGAACAGCTGGACCGTCGCGTCCTGGAGCGAGCCTTTCGGAATACCGAGTCGGAGTTTCATAGGGAGCTATCAGCTGGCAGCGGCCAGCCCTTGTCGGAGAGCTCCGTGAAGAAACAGCTTCGCTCGCCGGTGTGGCAGACGACCCCGTCGCCGAGGCAGCGCGCTTCGAGCAGGACCGTATCGTGGTCGCAGTCCACGAGGGCGCGGACGACCTGGAGCCGGTTGCCCGAGGTTTCCCCTTTCGTCCAGAGCGCGTTGCGCGAGCGGCTGAAGAACGTGGCGAACCCGGTGGACCGGGTGCGATCCCACGCCTCCTGGTTCATGAAGCCCACCATCAGGACGTCCCGCGTATCCGCGTCCTGCACGACGGCAGGCACGAGGCCCTGCAGCTTGGAGAAATCGAGCGTGCTCATGACGTGCTCCGGCACAGCGGCCCTCGCCCGATGACGGGTCGGCACTCCTGCCGTGAGGTCCGCAAAAAAAAAGCCCCGCCGCGTGGTGCCGGCGAGGCGTGTGCGTCGAGAACCTGCGACGTGCTGCGGCTTACGCCTTGCGCACACCTCCACCAGCCACGTGGGCACCAGCGACATGGACACCAGCCTCGTGGCCGGCGCCATGATGGATGGCCCGATGGTGTCGATGGCATGCGCCCGAGGCAAGCCGGAGAACCATGGCGGGTGACGTTATCGTAGACCTCGGCGTGCTGTCAACGATCGACGGCGCGGGACGCGCGCCACCCAATTGAAACCACGGAGACACGAAGGCGTCAGAAACGGAACGAGACGCCGACAGTGGCCCGCCAGAAGTCGAAATCGCCCAGGTCGAAGTCGCGCGGATCGAAGAAGAAGCCGTCGTCGCCCTCGTCTTCGAGGCTGCGGAAGTAGCGGATGTCGCCGCGCAGCCCGACGTTCTCGCCGAAGTACGCGGCGATTCCGCCGCCGACGTTCAGCGCGAAGTCGTTGCGCGTCACCTCGTCGAAGAGCCCGCCAGTCGTGCTGACGCTCGCGCGCATCAGGCCGGCGCCGCCGGACACGAACGGACTGACGCCGCCGCCTGACGGCGAGCCGCCGACGCGGAGATTGAACATCAGCGTCGTGATGTTCAGCTTGCTGTCGAATTCGAGGAACGTGTCTTCGTCGCCGAAGAAATTCGGCGCGAAGCCGAAATCGACATCGAGCCCGACGGCGTGGCCGAACGAGAGCGTGCCCCCGTAGGCGAATCGACTGTCCACGGTATCGCCGCCGTAGGTGACGCCGATGAACGGGCTCACGGCCACCTGTGCCACCGCCGGCACGGCTGCAATCACCAGGAGAAACACCGCGACAGGGAGATACCTTGATGGACGCATGAACATGACGCTCCGGGGAAATGGATCGCTACTTCGCGACCGCGAGATAGTCGAGTGCGAACTGTTTCAACGCCGGGTTGGTCAGGCCGATCGCCGTCGCCTCGTCGAGCGCACGATCGACGGGCCATCCGTCCTGCCGGACGCGCTTGACGAGCCAGAACGCCCCGGCGCGATTGGCGCTCGCGCAGTGCAGGAACATCGGCGAGTTGGAAGGGTCGGCCGCGACGGCGAGAAATCGATCGAGCACGTGGCGATCGGGCGCGGAGGTGCTGAAGGGCAGGTGGTGATACCGCAGCCCCGCCTGATCGGCGGCCGCGCGCTGCTGGTCGACGTCGGCGCCGGGCTCGGTGGCCAGACGCAGATTCACGATTGACTTGTAGCCTTCGGTCTTGATGGCCGTGACAGCGGCCGTGGTGATGGCGCCGGCGCAGCCGATCGTGTCGTCGACCCGGGAGTAGTTGACGACGCCGTCCAGCGTTGCCTTGCGGACGGTCGCGACCGGTTGGGCGGAGACGCCCACGGCGACGCACGACGCGACGAATGCGAGGAGGAGGACCGGGCGCTGCGGCTGAGCGCGCATGTCCGAAAAGTATAGCGGGGCCGGGATCGAGCCCCGCCGTTCTCAGGGCTGAGAGGGTGCGTCCACCGTGATCGACGCGGGGCTGGTGAGCCGGGCCGTCAATCGTGTCCCGGCGTTCAACGTCGCGTGACTCTTCTGGGTGGCCATGGTCGCAGCCGTGCCGGCACCGGCGCCGGCCGCCGCACCGATCGCCGCGCCCTTGCCGCCGCCAAAGATGGCGCCGATGATCGCGCCGCCGACGGCCGAGCCGCCGATGCGAGCCGCCGAACCCTTGGCGACGCCGTTGCCTTCCCGGAAGATCGTCTCGGTCTGAATCGGCACAGTCGAGCCGCCATCGAGCACCAGCGTATGGAAACGGACGCCGAGACGGGCCCGCTCCTTGAAGCGGCCACCCGACTCGACCAGCGTCACCTCGCCGCGCACGCGGCTCCCTGCCGGAATGACGACCGTGCTGCCGACGCGCACGTCGCGGGTCACCCGGCCCTGGATCGCCTGTTCGACCCGGGCGGTCTCTGACGAAACGGTGTCGTCGAGCTCGAGGCCAATCACCGAGTCGGCCGGGACGACGAACTCCTGCGCCCGCGGTGCGGGCGGCGGCGCGTCCTGGGCACGCGCTTCGACGCCGCGATCGCGCGCCGGCTCGACGGACGAGGTGGTGTCGCGAGGTTGATCGCGGCTCGCATCCTGCCGCGCCGCTTCTTCTCGAGTAGCCTCGCCGGCTGACGGACGCGACTCATCCCGCGTCGCGACCGGCGGTGCCGGGACGGGCGTATTTTCCACAGTCGTTCGGGAGGGCCGGCTCGAGGCAGCCTCCACGGGTCGAGTCGGTGCGGGCGGCGCCGGGCGACTGGCAGTGCGCCGGACCGGCGCGGGCCGCTCAACTGGCTCGGCTGTCGGCGTGGCAGCGGGCTCGGGCACCGGCTCCGGCGACGGGGGGACGACGACCGCTTCGGTTTCCGCGACGGCTGGAGCGGATGCGGACACCGCCTGGGCTGTGGCAGCCGGTTCTGACGGACCTCGATTCGAACGCGAGGTAGCCGCCGGCGCCCACCAGGGCCAGGGCGGCAACCGAAGCAACGGCAAGCGGCGTGTGTGTCCCAGACATCGCTCAGAATCCTCGGGGCAAACGAGAGCAAGTCCCATGCCCGACGGCCGCGGTCCGGAATGGCCCGGATTCTTCCGATTCCGCGGCCGGGCCGGCCGCTGGTGTGGCTACCGCAGGACGGTCAGCGTCCGAGCCAGGGGACTGGGGAAGGGGTAGGCGGGTAGGCGGGTAGGCGGGTAAGGGGTTTCGGCCGCGCCATCCGTTGAGCTTGCCAGTGCCGACCGCCGACCCGCCCAGCGAGTACACTTCGGCGCGTGAGCGATGTCAGTGACGTGCTCGTCCTCGGCGCCGGCGTCATTGGCGCCGCGGTCGCCGGCGAGTTGGCGGCGCGCGGCGCCCGGGTGCGGCTGCTCGATCCGCGGACGCCGGGACAGGGGGCGACGCAGGCCTCCGCCGGCATGCTCGCGCCACATACGGAGGCGCGCACACCAGAGAGCTTTGCCGCGCTGTGCGTCGAGGCGCTCGATTGCTACGACAGCTTCGTGGCTGGCGTCCGGCGCGACACGGACCAGCCCTTCGAATACACACGCTGCGGAACCGTCGAAGTCGCGCTCGCCGCCGACACCGCCGTCCACCTGCGACGAGAGGCCGACCGTCTTTCCGGGCTGGCCGGCCTCGGGGCCCGCTGGGTCGATGCCGCGGAGCTGTCGGCGGCCGAGCCATCGCTCTCACCTCACGCCGCGGGAGCGCTGATCGTCGGAACGCAAGGCTTCGTCGCCGTTCCCCCCTTCCTGTCCGCCGTCGTGTCTGCCGCCCGGCGACGCGGCGTGCGCATCCACACGGGCGTGACCGCGAGCGCGATCGTCCGCGGCGCCTCGAATCTCCGCGTCGAGACGTCGCACGGAGAACACACGGCCGGCCACGTGATCGTCTGTGCGGGAAGCTGGTCGACGAACATCACCGTGGACGGCGAGCCGACGGTTCCCGTTCGTCCGGTGCGCGGACAGCTGCTGCACATTCGCCCTCGCCAGCCGCTGACGTCGCGCATCCTGTGGGGTCCCCGCTGCTATCTGGTGCCCTGGTCCGACGGGTCGATCCTCGTCGGCGCCACGGTCGAAGAAGCCGGGTACGACGAACGGACGACCCTCGAGGGCGTGGCCCAGCTGACCGCGGCCGCGATCGAGCTGGTCCCGTCCATCGCCGACGCTGCCTTGGTGGGGGCGCGTGTCGGGCTGCGTCCCGCGACCCCTGACGGCCTGCCGGTGATCGGCCCGTGGCGCCACGACCCTCGCATCGTCTTCGCCACGGGACACTATCGCAACGGCGTTCTGCTCGCGCCGATCACCGCCGCGATGGTCGCGGATCTCGTCATCGACGGTCGCGCACACCGGGCCCTCTCCGGTCTCGGTCCGGACCGGTTCGTTCCCTCGTTCGCGTCACCCGGAGGTGGCAGATGACACGCTTGACCGACCCGCAGATTGCGCATGAGCTCACCGCCGTCCCACGATGGGCGCGCGAAGGCGATTCCATCCGGCGGGAGATCACGTTCCCGACGTTCCCCGACGCCGTCGCGTTCATCGTTCGCGTGGGGTTCGACGCCGAAGCCGCCGATCATCACCCCGTCGTCGTGCTGAACTACCGGCGCGTGACGCTCGTCTATTCGACCCACAGCGAAGGCGGACTCACGAAGAAGGACTTCGAGGGCGCGGCCGCGGCCGACACGATCCTGTCCTGACACCCGGGCTCCACACACGGAGGACGACGCTCATGTTGATGTCCACCACGTCCACGATCGACGGGCGGCGGATCACCAAGTATCACGGGATCGTGTCCGGCGAGGCCATTCTCGGCGCGAACATCCTGCGAGACATCTTCGCCGGCATCCGCGACATCGTTGGCGGAAGGGCCGGAGCCTACGAGCAGGAGCTGCGCAAGGCCAAGGCCGTCGCCATCGAGGAGATGGTCGAACAGGCGAAAGCGCTCGGCGCGAACGCCGTGATCGGCGTCGATCTGGACTACGAGAACCTGGGGCAGAGCGGCGGGATGCTGATGGTCTGCGCGAGCGGGACGGCGGTGCTGTACGAATGAAAGGGACGGGGGCTTCGGGAATCTCGCGAGAGGCTCCCGTCCCCGTCAGCGGCTAGGAAATCGGGAAGATCTTCTCGACGTCGTCCGCGGGACGCGGGATGACGTGGACGCCGACGAGCTCTCCGACGCGACGGGCCGCCGCTGCGCCGGCGTCGGTCGCCGCCTTCACCGATCCGACGTCGCCACGCACAATCGCGGTCACCAGGCCCGCATCGACTTTCTGCCAGCCCACGAACACGACGTTGGCGGCTTTGGCCATGGCGTCGGCGGCTTCGACCATGCCCACGAGTCCGCGGGTCTCGATCATGCCCAGCGCGTCCCCGGGCGTGACCTTCGACGCAGGGTTCTCGGTCTTGTCGGGTTTGTCGTTCGCCACGGAGCGATTCTATCAGCTACGAGCGACCAGCGACGAGCGACCAACTCCACGACCGAACGACCGAAGACTGAGACCGAAGGACTACAATGCACGCCGGCTAAAGGGCCTAGCGGTGAGGCCGCGGCCAGAATGACGTCCGCAAGGCCGTAGACCGACAGACCGAAGACCGAAGACCAGACCGAAGACCGAAAGACCGACGAAGATCGGCCGCCCAGCGGCTGGCGACAACGAATGACCCGGCCGTATCGTAGAGAGAAGCGATGACCGTCCTGATGCTCTGCGTGCTGTTCGCGCTGGTCCAGGGCCCCGACCGTCTCGACGTGCAGGTGGTTGACGCGTCGGGAGCGCCCGTCGTCGCGTCGGTTCACGAAGGCGGGGCCGACGGACCGGTAACGGCAAGGACGGATGCGCGCGGGCGATTCTCCGTCGAGCGCGAGCGCGCCACGGTCGCGCTGACAATCGTGGCGCCGGGGTTCTCGCCCGTGACCATTCCGGCCTCGGCCGACGCCGTGCTGCCATACAGGATCGTGCTGCAGCCGGCCTCTTTGTCCGAGCAGGTGACGGTCACGGCCGGCCGTCGAGAGCTGCGTGGCGTCGATTCGCCGGCCGCCGCCTCGGTCGTCACCGCGAGTGAGCTGCTGAGCATGGCGGCGCTGGCCCCGGACGATGCGCTGAGGACCACGCCTGGCTTCACCCTGTTCCGCCGCTCCTCGTCCCGGGCCGCCAACCCGACGACACAGGGTGTGACGCTTCGAGGACTGTCCGCGTCGGGCGCGAGCCGGACCCTGGTGCTCGCAGGAGGGGTGCCCCTGAACGATGCGTTCGGCGGCTGGGTCTACTGGGGTCGCGTGCCCCAGGCCGCGATCGAACGCGTGGAGGTCGTGCGCGGCGGGGCGAGCGATTTGTACGGCGCCGATGCCGTCGGCGGCGTCATCCACATCATCCAGGCCGATGCGTCGCGCGCCCGGGCGCGCGCGTCGCTCGAAGGCGGCTCGCTCGACACGTCACGGGGGTCGGTCTTCGGATCGGCCCGTGCCGGCCGCGTGGGTCTGAGCCTCGCGGGCGAGCACCTGGCCACCGAGGGGGCGCCGGTGGTGTCCGAGGCGGCGCGGGGGCCGATCGACACCCCCGCCGGCGTTGACCATTCGTCGCTCATCGCGCGTGCGGACTGGCGGGCTGACTCGGGCTGGGGCTTCGACGTCCGCGTGCAGTCGTTCGACGAGCAGCGTGAGAACGGAACGCCGCTGCAGACCAACGACACGAATCAGCGGCAGGCGGCGGTGGCCGCGTCGGGGAGCCTCGCCGGCGGTGTGTGGCGCGCCGGCGGCTACGCCGGGAGCCAGGGCTACGATCAGGCCTTCAGCGCGGTCTCCCCGGATCGCACTTCCGAAACGCTGACCCAGCGTCAGCGCGTCCCCAGCGAGATGGCCGGGGGTCACGGCGAGTGGCTGGCCACCCGCCGCAACGCGACGATCGTGGTCGGCGCCGAGGCGCGCCGCGTCGAAGGGGCGACACACGAGACCCGATACGTGGCCGGCAATCCTCTGGCGCCCACCGCGGCCGGCGGCACGCAGCGCTTCATCGCCGGCTTTTCGCAAGTCACGATGACGTTCGGCCCGCAATGGTCGCTGGTCGGCGGCGGACGACTCGATCACTGGTCGAACCGCAGCGATACCACCGGGCTCGAGCGCACGGCCGTCTATCCGAGCGGCCGCGTGGCGCTCACCTGGCGGCCGGACGACGACTGGTCGCTGCGCGGCGGGGCGTACCACGCCTTCCGCACACCAACGCTCAACGAGCTCAATCGCAACTTCCGCGCCGGCGACACGCTGACGCTGGCCAACGACGCGCTCGAGCGCGAGGCACTCACCGGAGGCGAGTTTTCCGCGCTCTGGTCACGGGGGCGTGCAAGCTGGCGCGCGACCTCGTTTGCGACATTGCTCGATGATGCGGTGACGAACGTCACCATCACGAGCACGCCGACCCTCGTGACGCGGCAGCGGCAGAACGCCGCTCGTGTCCGGAGCCTGGGGGTCGAAGTGGAAGGCGACCTGCGGCTCGACGCGCGATGGGCGCTCAGCGGGAACCTCACCCTGACGCACGCGCGCTTCGGGAGCGGCACGACCGGACTCGACGGGCTGCACGTCCCGCAGGTGCCGGACTATCAGGCCGCTCTGGTGCTGCGATTCGTCGACCCCCGCCTGGTCACGTCCTCCATTCAGGTTCGCGCGATCGGCCAGCAGTTCGAGGACGATCGGAACACGTTGCCGCTGTCCGCAGCGGGCATCGTCGATGCCTACGCCGGCCGGCGCGTCGCGCGCGATCTGCACGCGTTTGTCGCGGTCGAGAATCTGCTCGATGCCGAGGTGCCGACGGGCCGGACGCCGATCCTCACCGTCGCGCTGCCGCGCACGTGGCGCTTCGGCGTGCGGTACTTCTGGCGCGTGACCTGCGCGGGCTCGTTGTGCTGACGTAGTGTCCGGCTTCAGCCGGACCCGGAGTCGGCAAGCCCACAGTTCACTCGTGTGGACAACGGGCGCTAAGGTGGCGCCGGGCTTTCAGCCCGGACCAATGCGGGCCCAGCAGGCCTAAGGCCTGCGCCACATTCTCAACACGAGTGAACTCCGGGACTAGGCGGGCGAGGTGATCGGGCCTCGTCGTCGGCGTCGGCGCCGCCGCCTTCGCTCCGCGTCGGCGCCTTCGCCGGTTGGCCCGGCCCCCGGCACTCGCGCCGCGGCGGCGATCTCCGGCTGCTGGAGCACCTCCTGCCAGTGGCGGACGACGCGCGGATCGTCCCCGAAAACCTCCAGCCAGGTCAGCGCGTCGCTGAACACGCCGCGCGCGATCAGCGCATGCTGTGCGCGCGAGGGCGCCTCGGTATCCTGCAGCTTCGGCAGCAGCGCCAGCACCTGTTCGAGGCGCTCGACGTCCTTGCGCGGCACGGGCAGCCGTCCGAGCGCCGGATACCATTGCTCGCTGACGCCGTAGCGCCGATGTGCCGCGTCCATCAGACCGAGCGGGACCAGGAGCGCGCCCACCAGAATGGTGCTGGTGAGACGAGCCGGCACTTCGGCGAACCGCTTCCGGAAGGCGTCGAGCCGCTCGAGCGAGGCGAAGAACTCCTCGGACAGCCCTTCTTCCATCTCCGGGCTGATGTGCTCGATGAGTCCCGCGCGCGCCAGGCCTTGAAACGAGGCTTCGGCCGCACCGCTCCGCAGCAGCTTGAAGTACTCCTCCATCAGCCTCGCCGGGGCGCTGAAGCGGATGTGCGAGCCCAGCTGATCGATCGCCCGCTCGACATCCTCGTCCAGTGTGAACCCCAGGCGCTCCGCCAGGGCGACGGCGCGAAACATCCGCACCGGGTCCTCCTGGAAGCGCTCCTGGGGATCGCCGATCGACCGCACGACGCGCTCCCTCAGATCGTCGAGCCCGCCGACGAAGTCGATGATGGTGCGACGGCTCGAATCGTAGAAGAGCCCGTTCACGGTGAAGTCGCGCCGGAACGCGTCCTCTTCCGGGGTTCCGTAGGTGTTGTCGCGGTGGATGACGAGCTTGCCGGGCGATGTGGCCTGGTTGCCGTTGGTCTCGCCGAGGTCGGCGGCGCTGCCGGCATCGGTTTCATCTGCGCGGACGTTGCGCCGGAACGTGGCCACCTCGATCGTCTTGGGTCCGAACTTGACGTGCGCGAGTCGGAATCGGCGGCCGATGATCCAGCAATTCCGGAACGCCCGCTTGATCTGGTGTGGCGGGGCCGAGGTCCCGAGGTCGTAGTCCTTCGGCCGGCGCGCGAGGAGCAAGTCGCGGACACTCCCGCCGACGAGGTAAGTCGTATGGCCCAGCTCCTGGAGCCGGCTCATGACTCGGAGCGCGTCGGGGTCGATGTCGCGGCGGGAGAGGGTATGCTCTTCGCGGGGCAGGACGATGGGGTAAGCCATCGTTCCCGCATTGTAGCAGACCGAATCATCTCGTCTCGGCATCGGCTGTGTCGCATCATTTCCGCATGCACGTACGCACGGGCCTCCTGCGGGGCGTGGCTCTGGCGACGGTGCTGGCCATTCCGGCGGCAGGAACGGCCGACCAGGGCACGTCCCGCTCACAGACCGCCGCGGCCAATGCGGCCCGGGCGGCGGCCGGCGGAGGCGCTGGCCCGCGCCCGGACCCACTACAACGGCGGACGGTACGACCAGGCCATCGCCGCTGCCCTCGAAGCGCAGAGCCATCACAAGGACTTCGCCGCGCTCATCATCGGTCGAGCCGGCCTGGAGCGCTATCGGTCCACCGCCGACCCCGCCGATTTGTCGCGGGCGCGCGACGCACTGCGGACCGTGGATCCGGCGGCGCTCGAGCTCCGGGATCGGATCGATCTCGTGATTGGCCTCGGCGAGACCCTCTTTTTCGAGGATCACTACCGGGCCGCCGCCGACTTGTTCGAGTCCACGCTCGACCACGGCCAGCTGCTCGGACCGGTGGCGCGCGATCAGGTGCTCGACTGGTGGGCGACGTCGGTGGATCGCCATGTGCGCGGGCTGCCGGCCGGCGATCGGGCGGAGGCCTTCGACCGGCTGATTGCGCGCATGGAAACGGAGCTCCGCCGCGAGTATGCGTCGGCGGCGGCGGCGTACTGGCTCGCCGCGGCCGCCTTTGCCCGTGGCCACGTGGACCGCGCGTGGAACGCGGCGATCGGCGGCTACGTCCGGGGCCTGCTGGCCGCAGACCGCGGCGCGGCGCTCAGACCGGATCTCGACCGTCTGGTCCGGGAATCGATCATCCCCGAGCGCGTCCGCCGCCTTCCCATCGCCGGCACGCCCGAAGCCGAACAGGCCCAGGCGGGACTGTTGAGCGAGTGGGAATTGATCAAGGAGCGGTGGGGGCGGAATGAGTCGGGCTGCGAGGACATGGCAAGGCTTCGGAAGGCGGACTCACTCCTTCGCGTCCTTCCAGTTCGCGCCCACGCCGACATCGACGGTGAGCGGGACCTCGAGGGAGGCGGCCGATTGCATGGAGACCCGGACGATCTCGGCGATTTCGTCGACGGCGTCTTCGCGCGCTTCGACGAGGAGCTCGTCGTGGACCGTCAGGATCATGCGCCCGCGCTCCCGTGCGCCGCTGCGGGCGAGGGCCGCGTGCAGGTCGATCATCGCCCGCTTGAGGACGTCCGCCGCCGTGCCCTGGATGGGCATGTTGACGGCAACCCGCTCGGCCGCCGATCGGATCTGGCCGTTGCGGCTGTTGATGTCCGGCACCAGTCGCCGCCGCCCGAACAGCGTCGTCACGACACCGGTCTTCCGCGCCTGCTCCAGGGTCTGATCGAGAAACGTGCGAACCCCGGGGAAGCCCGCGAAATAGGCGTCGATGAACTCCTGTGCCGCCTGCGGCGTGACCCCGATGTCCTTCGCCAGCGTGAACGCCGTCTTGCCATAGAGCAGGGCGTAATTGATGATCTTGGCCCGCCGCCTCAGTTCGTGCGCGCTGAGACTGCTGTCGCGGCCGAACACCTTGAGCGCCGTCCGATCGTGAATGTCCTCCAGGCGCCGGAACGCCTCGATGAGCTGTTGGTCGCGTGAGAGGTGCGCCAGCACGCGCAGCTCGATCTGCGAATAGTCCGCGGAGATCAGCCGCCAGCCCGGATCGGCGATGAACGCCCGGCGGATCTCGCGGCCGATCTCGGTGCGGATCGGCACGTTCTGCAGGTTCGGATCGCGGCTGCTCAGGCGCCCCGTCGCCGCGGTGATCTGGCTGAACGAGGTGTGCACGCGTCCCGTGTCCGGGTGCACGAGCTCGGGCAGCGCGTCGATGTAGGTGCCCTTCAGCTTCTGGAGCGCGCGCCAGTCGATGACCTCGCGCGGCAGCTCGTGGGTCTGCGCCAGCTCCTCGAGCACGTCCTGGGCGGTGGACATGGTTCGAGCCTTGCCCGTCCGCTTGGAAGACTGGAGCTGCAGCCGGGTGAACAGGACGTCGCCGAGCTGTCTGGGCGAGTTGATGTTGAAGCGTTCGCCAGCGATCGCATAGATGCGCTCGGCCCGGGCGTCCAGCTCGGCCTCGAGCCGTGCGCCCTGTTCGCGGAGGACGCCGACGTCGACGCGCACGCCGGTCATTTCGATGTCCACCAGCACCGGCACGAGCGGCTGTTCGAGCTCGTCGTAGACGCCGTCGAGCGACGCCTTCGTCAAGGCCGCGCCGAGGGCCGGCGCGAGCTGACCGGCGAGATCCGCCCGCTCACCGGCAAAGGTCAGGAGGGCGGCCGGCGCGAGATCGGCGAGGGCAGCGGCTTTCGCGCCCTTGCCCCGCACGTCCTCCTCCGAGGTGGCGCGGTAGCCGATCTCCTCGAGTGCGAGCGGTTCGATGGCGTGGTCGGTGCGCGTGGCATCGAGCAGGTAGCTGGCGATCGCCGTGTCCAGGTCCTGCCCCGCCAGCACCAGGCCATGACGCGCGAGCACGATCGTCGCGACCTTGAGATCGTGGCCGACCTTGGCGACCGAGGGGTCGGCCAGCAGCGCCGCGAGCGCTGATGTCAGCGACGGCTCCTCTGAGTCGTGAGGTGACGGGTCGCAGGCCGGCACCGCCTCGTCGAACAGGCCGGGGAGTCCCATCGCGACACCGCTCGCCGCGAGCGGGGCCGGCACCCGGGCTGCCGGCGCGGACCGGGACGTACCGGGCCTGTCGGGCTTCGATTGACAGGGCTATGCCGACGAGCGCCGCCCGCATCGGCGTCACGTCGTCGGTGAGGACGTGGATCGCCACACGCCCGCGAGCCGAGCACTCGGCCGCAAAGGCGGCGATCTCGGCGGGGTCGTCGAGCACGCGATAGTCGCGGACGATCGATGCCGCGGTCGGGGCGAACTCTGTGACCAGCGAGCGGAAGCCGAGACGCGAGAACAGGTCGAAGACACGCGCCCGGTCCGCGCCCCGATAGAGACACGCGGCCGGCTCGAAGGTCACGGGCACGTCGGTGTCGATCGTGACCAGTTCACGGCTCTCGCGTGCCTGGGCGGCGTAGGTCGTGAGGCCCTCGCGATAGCGCTTCTGCGGCAGCGTCGGCGCCGCGGCGAGGAGCGCCTCGAGCGATCCGTGCGTGGCGATGAGATCGCGCGCGCCCTTCTCGCCGATCCCGGGGACGCCCTTGACGTTGTCGATCGTGTCGCCCATCAGCGCGAGCACGTCCACGATCTGTGCGGGGGCACGCCGAACTTCTCGCGCACCGCGGCCTCGTCGTACCAGGCGCCCTCGTCGCGCGGGTTGTAGACGCGAATCGGACCGCCGACGAGCTGAAAGAAGTCCTTGTCGCCCGTCACCAGCACGACCTCGAATCCCTGGCCGGCCGCCTGACGCGCCAGCGTCCCCATCACGTCGTCGGCTTCGAAACGCTCGATGGAGAGGATCGGCACGCCGAGGGCCTCGCAGGCATCGCGGACAAACGGTACCTGCTCGACGAGATCGGTCGGCATCGGCGAACGATTGGCCTTGTAGTCCGCCGACATCTCCGATCGGAACGTCGGCCCCGCGAGATCGAACGCCGCGGCAATGTGCTCCGGCTGATGGTCGGCGATCAGCTTGCGGAGCATGGTGACGAACCCGTAGACGGCGTGCGTCGTGCGGCCGTCGGGGCCGTTCATCGGCGGCAGGGCGTGATACGCCCGGTACATCTGGTTGCTGCCGTCGATGAGGAAGAGGCGAGACATTGGAAAGGCACGAGGCACGAGGCACAAGGCCGGAGCGTCAGGGGGCCACTATGCGGGAGAGGCCCGAGGGCGACGCGGAAGGGAAGTTATATCATCAGCCTCATGACGCGTCGTGTGGTGGCGGCCGCACTGGTGCTCGCCGCGGCGGTGGCGAGCGCGCAATGCCGGCGTGGGCTGTTCCGCCAGTACGAATACGAAGAGGAGATCTATCTCGAAGCTCGACGGATCGGCGACCGTGATCGTCAACACGTCACTCGCCGCTCTGGCGACGCTGCGTGGAGCCAAGCTCGACGTCGAGCCGCAGGCGACGGTCGATCGCGAGGCGATCCGCGCCCTTTATACCTCGCCGGCCACGCGCGTGACCCGCGTCAGCCGCCCATGGCGCCGCAATGGCCGGCGCTTCGTTCAGGTGCGCGTCGAGACCGACGATGTACGAACGTTGGGGCGGGCCGCGCCGTTTGCGTGGTCGGCGTACGAATTCCGCGAGCGGAGTGGCCGATTCACGTTCGTGCAGAATCTCGGGGACCCGGTCCCGGGCGCCCTCGCGCTCCCGGCCTGGTCGGGCTCCGAGATTGTCGCCGTGCGCCTGCACGTGCCCAGTCGCATCGAGTACCACAATGCCCCGTCGCGCGAAGTCGAGCGGGGCAACATCCTCTCGTGGGAACAACCGCTCGTTGACCGCCTGCAGGGCAAACCGCTCAGGGTTGAGGTGCGGATGGAGTCCGAATCAATCCTCGCCCGCACGCTCACGATCTTCGGCCTCGCGGCCGTCGCCGCCTTCGCGTTGCTCGCCGGCGTGGTGATCTGGGTGAGGCGGAGGGGGTAACGGAGGGGACGGAGGAAACAGTCTTAACACAGAGTAACGGAGAAACGGAGACGAACAGAGAAGAGCCTGATTCCCTATTTCTATTTTATGGATCCGGCTTTTCTCCGTTCGTCTCCGTTTCTCCGCTGCTCTGTGTTAAAACCGTTTCCTCCGTCCCCTCCGTTCCCTCCGGCTCAGTCGATCTTCTCGAGCTCCGTCTGCATTTCGGCGTCGGTCTTCAGCTCGTTTTTCACCGAGAAGGCCCCGAAGCCGATGGTGAGCGATCGCGCGAGCGCGCGCTCGACGTTGCTGTTGACGACCCCGGTCAGCGTGATGTGCCCGTCCTCCACGACGATGTGGATGGGCGGGTTGGCCATGTTGGCGTAGTGCCAGAAGGCCGGGTTGCCGTAGATCGCCCGCGCGACCCGGAATCGCAGCTCGTCGTCGAAGAACGAGACCGGCAGCACTTCGATCCGGTTCTGGATTTCGCGGACGCCCTCGACGCGCGAGACCCGGCGTTCGATGTCGTCCTTCTTGTACGGCATCGTCACCCTGCCGTGCAGCGTGACCGTGCCGTTGTCGATCGACGCGCCGACGTTGTCGAACACCGTGAAGTTGACGTACCGGTTCACCTGGCGCGAGACGTCCTTGAAGATTTCCGAGCTCGCACGGTCGGGCTGTGCCCACACCGCGGGGGCCGCCGACAGAACCCCGGCTATTGCCAACGCGACTACCGACTTTCTCATGAGCTCCTCCGTATGATTGCGGCGAACGCTAAGAATCTGCCCACCTGAAGTATCAAAGCGCGTGCCAGCGCCTGATTCCACCTACGCGGGCGACGACGTCGATGGATGTCAGATGCAGGTGCAGCGGATGTCCGTTGCAGGCGTCAGCCGCAGGTGACGCAGACGTCCACGCTTGCGGAAGTCGCGTCCGGAGAAGCCATATACGATGGGCGTCCGGGAGAGGGTGCTGGCGATCGGCGCCCGCGAAGCCCTGCCGCGCAAGGCCGGGCTACAGGAGAAGCATCGTACCGATGCCGGCGGCGATCAGGGCCGTCTGACGGACCGGACTGGGATCGCGGCGGATTGCGATGAAGATCCGGAATCAGATCCGCCATGGCGACGTAGAGGAAGCCGCCGGCCGCGAAGCCAAGCAGATGAGGAATCATCTGAGGAAGGGGCCCGGTCGCCACGTAGACCAGCGTCGCCCCGAGGACGCCGGCGCCCGCCGACGCGACGTTCAAGAGCAGCGTCCGCCGGCGTGAATAGCCGGCGTGGAGCAGCACCGCGAAGTCGCCGACTTCCTGGGGGATCTCGTGCGCGGCGGCGGCGAGCGCCGTGCTGATCGCCGAGCGGCACCGACGTCAGGACGGCGGCGCCGATGATCGCGCCGTCGACGAACGTGTGGAACGCGTCGCCAGATGATGACGAGCGCGCCGCGCGCCCGTGCTGCGCGCACTCCACGTCGTCGTGGCAATGACGCCAGATCACCAGCTTCTCGAGCACGAAGAACGTCAGGATGCCGCGCGAGCAGCGCGCCGAGCAACCAGCGGCGGAGCGAGCTGCTCGAGCGCCTCCGGCACCAGGTGCAGGAGCGACGCCCCGAGCAGCGTGCCCACCGCGTAGCTCACGAGCGACGAGACGAGGCGGGTCCGGGTCTGCTCGGAGACCAGCAGCACCGACGAGGCGACGGCCACGCCGGCGAGGCTGCCAACCATGCTCAGAACGACCGCAAGGCCCCACGTCTGCACGCGGGGATCATATATGCGACCGAACACGGGGACGGGCGCCTCGTTTGAACGCAGACGAGGCTCCCGTCGCCGTTCATGGCGTAGCCACGTAGCCTTTGCGTGCCCGCACCAGATAGTCGCGGTTGCGAACGTTCAGCGCGATCGAGTGCCAGCGGCCGTCCTTTGGCGCCGCGGGAACGTAGCCGAGCGAGTACTGGCGGCTCAACTCGTCGGCGATTCCGGCGGCGACCGGCCCCAGATCGCGGGCGCTGCGAACGATTTCCGTGCGGCCGCCGCTGTCGTCGGTCATCTCCCGAAGCGCGTTGGCGTTGACGCGATCGTCGCTGCCACCCCCCGGCATGCGCGGGTAGCGTGGCTGCGGCTGGCGGGGATACTGCGGCGGGTTCCGGCCCGGAGGGGGAAACGGCCAGGGCAGCCGGGCGGATCTGCACGCGGGGGTTCGTCAAGGTGGGCTCGCTCTCGCCGTCGATCCCCACGGCATACACCAGGACTTCGGTCTCCCGGATCAGCGATCGGAGCGAGCGCACGTCGGTGGAGCTGTTCCGATCGTTGCCGTCGGAGATCACGACGATGGCCTTCTTGCGGCGTGAGCCGCTCTGCGCGATCGGGACCGCCTCGGCGACGGCGTCGTACATCGCGGTCCCTCCCCGGGGCTCGATGCGGCCGAGCGCGCGGACGATACGGTTCCGATCCGTGGTCCACTCCTCGAGCAGCGTCGTCCGATTCGAGAAGCTGTAGAGGAACACTTCATCGTCGGGCCCCAGCAGATCGAGGAAGCGATCGATGGCCTCTCTTGCCGCCTGCCATTTCTCGCCTTCCATGCTGCCGCTCGTGTCGAGGACGAGGCCCAGGCTCACCGGCACGCGTTCGTCGCTGAAGTGCGTGATCGGCTGCGGGGCGCCGTCCTCGTGGAGCGTGAAGTCTTCGCGGCGGAGGCCGGCGACGAAGCGCTCGTTGCGGTCGGAGACCGTGGCCGTCACGTTGATGAGCTCGGCGCGGCTCTTGAACTTGAAGCTGCCGCCCTGATCGGACGGCTGGCGCTCGGGCGTCTGCGCCACCAGCGTCACGCTGCTGCCGACGACGACCGCCAGCGCGCCGAATTGCCGAAGGCGCCGGGGCGAGAAGGGGGAAGTCATGGTCGTGGCTCAGGGGTGTGCGCGACGATCGACGTGTGGAACGAGTCCGCCCTCCTCGCGGCGGAAGCTCAGTCGATAGCGTCCGAGATCGGCAGGCGCCGCCGTCGTCAGAAGAAACGCCGACTCGCCGCCTGGGACCAGATTGCGGATCTCGAGTGGCGCACGGGCGCTGCTCAGGAACCGTCCTCGGGCGTCGAAGAACGACACCACGGTCTGGGTCGAATCGAGGCTCGTGCCGGCCGCCGGGTTGCGCACGAGCCCGCGAATCGTCAACTCGTCGCCCCGGCGTTCGTGCGACAGCGCCACGAGCTCGAGCGCCGGCGGGGGTGCGTCGGGCGCCGATGCGGTGGCGCCTCCGGCGTCCGAACCTGCGAGCCAGAGCGCGAACGCCGATCCGGCGACGATCAGCACCCCGGCGACGAGGCCGCGAAAGGCGGGCGTGGCCCGCACGTCGCTGGCCGGCGCGAAGAGCTCGCGGACCGACGTTCGACGCGGCGGCTCACTGTTCACGACCGCGGTCTCGTCCGGCGGCGGCCACTCGAGCCAGGCGCCCGTGTCCGCCGGTGATGCGGTGGCGGCCTCGGTTTCCGAGGCCGCGCCTTCCATCAACGCAGCCACCCGCGCGTCGGACCGGCGCCGTTCCCGGCGGACCATCTGCCACGCCATCGTCACGGCGACGACGGCGACGGCGATCGAGACGAACGTCACGAACAGCAACATGGCGCGGACCTCACCGCAGCTTGAACTCCACCGATACTTCGACAATCACGTCCACGGGGGTGCCGAAGCGCCGGGCCGGCGCGAACCGCCACTGGCCAACGGCCTGCGCGGCCCGCTGATCGAGGCCATGGCCCAGGCCGCGCACCACACGGATGTCGCTCACGGTGCCGTCGCGCCGGACGACGATCTCGAGGACGACGTCGCCTTCGATGCTGCGGCGGCGTGCGTCCTCGCTGTATTCCGGCTTCACCTCGCGCACGATCGACGGCGGCTCGATGCCGCTGCCGGGGCGGTACGGGCCGCCGCCGGTGCCGCCCCCGCTGCCCTCACCGATGCCGGAGCCTTGCCCTTCACCCATGCCGGTGCCGGTTCCGGTGCCGGACCCTCCGCCGGCGCCAGGGCCCTTCGAGTCCTCAGCCGGTGTTTCACGGACGACGCCCGGACGCGTCTCGGGATCGGCCGGAACCGAGGCCACCGGAGCCTTGACGGGCGGTTCCGGGTCGGGTGGCGGGTCGGGCTTCGGCGGCTCCACGTGCTCGGCCTCGGCCGCGGGTGGGGGTGGTGGCGGAGGTACCGGGCTGCTCAGCTGGGAATCGCCCTGCCGCCTCACCTGCGCCGGCGGTTTCGGTTGTCGAAGACCTCCACCGCCGCCGCCTCCGCCCGGACCCGGGTCGGCCAGGAACACGAGCCGCACGGGCGAGGCCTCGACGAGAGCCGCCACGTCGGTGGTGGTCGCGGATCCGAGGAGCGGCCACAGGACGACCGCCACGAGCAGCATGCCGTGAACGCTCGTCGAGGCCGCGAGCGGCACGCGCGCCTCACGGGGCGCCGTCCGGTCGGTCGCGAAGAGCTCGGGCCGAACAGTCGTGACGGCCTGGACACGTGCCGCGTGGTACGCCCCGACCAGCCGTCGGGCCTCGAGACTCGTGAAGAACCCGTCGCGCACCGTTCGCGCGCGGCCTTCGGCCACGGCGCGGCGAACCTCGCCGTCGGTTACGCCGGCCGCCCGCGCCACCTCGCGAATCGAAAACACCTCGAGCGCAGATGGGACAATCGACATCGCCAGGCACCTTGAGGCAAGAACTCTGCCGACCTTGCGCGGAGCAATCGGGCCGTAATCCCGCGAATTGCCCCCCACTGCCGGCGTGCGGCGGCCCGGTGTCGTCGAGCGCAGACAGCCGCCTGTCGTCGCGGTAGGACGGTGTGCTACAACCGTGGCGCCATGACCAAGGAGTTCGCGGGGAAGATCGGCGATCGTCACCGGCGCCTCGAGCGGGATTGGACTGGCGACCACCGTGAAGCTCGCCGCCTCGGGCGCGGCGGTGCTGGCCGTCGGGCGGGACACGGCCGCGCTGGCTGCCGCCGTGACCCGCGCCAATGAGTGGCGCGAAGGGCAGGCGGAGCCGTTCGAGGCCGACCTGCTGGAGGCCGACGCGGCCGTCCGCGTGGTCCGGGGCGCCGTCGATCGCTTCGGCGGCCTCGACATCCTCGTGAACGCCGCGGGCATCATCGGGTCGGGCTCGATCGAGACCACGACCGACGAGGCCTGGGACCGCATGCTGAACATCAACGTGACGGCGCCGTTCCGGCTGATGCGGGCCGCGGCGCCGGCCCTGGTCGAGCGCCAGGGGGCGATTGTGAACGTCTCGAGCGTCACCGGCCTGCGGTCGTTTCCCGGCGTGCTCGCCTACTGCGTGAGCAAGTCGGCGGTCGATCAGCTGACGCGGTGTGCCGCGCTCGAGCTCGCCGCCCGTGGTGTGCGCGTCAACGCGGTGAACCCCGGTGTGGTCGTCACCAACCTCCACCGCCGGTCGGGGATGGGCGAGGACCAGTACGCGGCCTTCCTCGAACGGTCGCGCGAGACGCATCCGCTCGGACGTCCGGGGCAGGCGGAAGAGATTGCCGAGCTGATCGCGTTTCTCGCGTCCCCGCGATCCGGCTGGATGACCGGTGAGACGATAGCCATCGACGGCGGGCGGCATCTCACCTGCGCGCGCTGATCACCTGTGCAGCGCTGAGCCGTGGGCGCCCCGGTGGTGTCCAAGCCCAGAGTCACGTGAATCGTGGGGTCTGAACGAGGGTCACCGTGGGACTGTCGGACCTGTTCGCCAACAACCTGTTCGTGAAGCTGCTTCGCGGGGACCGTGCCAAGCACGATCTCATCGTGTCGATGGTTGGCACCCGACTCGGTGATCGAGTGCTCGTGCTCGGGGGCGGCGACGGTGAGCTCGTCGCGGCGCTGGGCCGTCCCACCGGGCTGACCGGACGTGTCTGTGCCGTCGAGCCCGACGAGGCCCGGGCCGAGCGCGTGCGCTCGTCGGCCACTGCCGCGGGCGTGCTGCTCGAAGTCGAGACGGCGGCGCCCGGCTCGCTCCCGTACGACGCCGGATCGTTCGATGTCGTCGTCGTGCCGCCGGCAGCGGACGTGACGGAGTCGATGTCGGAGGTGTGGCGCGTCCTTCGAATCGGGCGGCCGGTGTGTCGTCCTCGGAACGCGCGACGCCTCGGCAGCCGTGCTCGACCGGCTGAAGCGCGCCGGCTTCCCCGTGCCGCGCCTCATCGCCGAGCGCGACAAACTTGCGTTCTATGAGGCGCTGAAGCTCGGTTGACGTCACGCACGTCCGCGTGCCAGCGTCCAGCCGCACCAGCCGCACCAGTCGCACCAGCCGCACCAGCCGCTCCAGTCGCACCAGCCGTGCGAGCCGTTGCCCTGCGATATAGTGTCCGCCCGTGAAAGCACCGGTTGAAATCGCACCCGCACAGGGGAAGCTCGGGGTCCTGCTCGTCGGGCTCGGGGCCGTCAGCACCACCTTCATCGCCGGCGTGCTCGCGATTCGCAAGGAGCTCGCCAAGCCGATTGGCTCCCTCACGCAGATGGGCACGATCCGGCTGGGGAAGCGGACGGATGGCCGGACCCCGCTCGATCAAGGATTTCGTGCCGCTGGCCGGTCTCGGCGAGCTGGTGTTCGGCGGCTGGGACATCTTCGAAGACGACTGTTACGAGGCGGCAACGACGGCGGGCGTCCTCGATTCGCGGCTGCTCGACCAGATCAAGCCCGAGCTCCAGGCGATCAAGCCCTGGACCGCGGTGTTCGACCGTCAGTACGTGAAGCGGCTCGACGGGCCGAACGTGAAGAAGGGCAAGACGAAGCGCGATCTCGCCGAACAGGTGCGCGAGGACATCCGGACCTTCAAGCGGGAGCAGGGTCTCGATCGGCTCGTGATGATCTGGTGCGGGAGCACCGAGATCTTCCTGCAGGAAGGCCCGGCCCACCAGACGCTCGCGGCGCTCGAGCAGGCGCTCGACGCCAGCGACTGCTCCGATTCCCTCGAGCATGATCTACGCCTACGCGGCGATCAAGGAAGGCATCCCGTACGCCAACGGCGCCCCCAACCTCAGTGCCGATGTGCCCGCGCTGGTCGAACTGGCGTCCGAGACCCGCACGCCGATCGGCGGCAAGGACTTCAAGACTGGCCAGACGCTGATCAAGAGCGTGATTGCGCCGGGGCTCAAGGCGCGGCTGCTCGGCGTGAAGGGCTGGTACTCGACCAACATTCTCGGCAACCGGGACGGAGAGGTCCTCGACGATCCCGGAGTCGTTCAAGACCAAGGAGGAGAGCAAGAAGTCGCTGCTCGACTACATCCTGCAGCCGAACCTCTACCCCGACCTGTACGAGAACCTCCACCACGTCGTGCGCATCAACTACTATCCGCCGCGCGGCGACAACAAGGAAGGCTGGGACAACATCGATCTGACAGGCTGGCTCGGCTACGACATGCAGCTGAAGATCAACTTCCTGTGCCGCGACAGCATTCTGGCCGCGCCGCTCGTTCTCGACCTCGTGCTGTTCCTCGATCTGGCGCGCCGCGCCGGGCTGAGCGGCATCCAGGAGTGGCTGTCGTTCTACTTCAAGAGTCCTCAGCACGCGCCGGGCCTGTATCCCGAGCACGATCTGTTCATCCAGCTCATGAAGCTGAAGAACACGCTCCGCTATCTGCGCGGCGAAGATCTCATCACGCACCTGGGACGGGAGTACTACGATTGAAGCGGCGGGGCTGAAGCCCTGAACGGCGGGGCTGAAGCCCCGCCCTACCGTTCGGTTGGCCAATAGAGTTCGGTAGGCCGGACCTTTAGGTCCGGCAGATGAAGTTCGATGGGAGAAGCCCGCCACCCGCATTGGAGTTCGGTAGGCCGGACCTTTAGGTCCGGCGAATTGGCCTCGAGCCCTGAGCTGTGAGCCCCAAGAAGCCCCTCCCCGCGCTGCTCGGCGGACTGTTCATGGGCGTGCTGTCGGTCCTGCCCATCATCGGTACGGCCAACGTCTGCTGCTGCCTCTGGGTCATCGTGGGCGGCGCGCTCGCGGCCTGGGTGATGCAGCAGAATCACCCGCTGCCGATCACGCTGGCGCAAGGCGCGTCGGTCGGGCTGCTGGCCGGGCTGATCGGATTCGTGGTGATGCTCGCCGCCTCGATTCCCGTCGCGTACTTGAGGGGACCCCGCTGGACGGGTTTTCCGAGAGCCTCCTGCGCCAGGAAGGCATGACGCCTGAGATGCGCGAGGTTCTGCAGCAGGTGGGGCCGGGAGTCATCGCCGCGCTCGCCGCGACCGTGGCGTTTTTCGCCAACATCATCTTTGGCGCGATTGGCGGCCTTCTGGGGGCGGCGATCTTCCGGACGTCGGCCCCGCTTCCGCCGCCGCCGGTGCCGCCAGAGCCGCCGATGTGGTTGTTGAACGAGGTGCCGCCGCTCGACGAGCCGCCACCCGTCCCTCCGGCTCCGACGACCGACGACCGACGACCGAAGACTGAAGACTGAAGACCGAAGACTGAAGACTGACCCAAAGTGCAGGCTACAGGCTGCAGGCCCCGGCGGTCTTCACAAGCCCTGTAGCCAGTAGCCCGTAGTCCGTAGCCCTGACAGAAGACCGAAGACCGACTAGACCGCGCAACAGACCATCGACCGACACCGACCCAGTCCGACCTCCCGCGTCTTTCCCGAGGTTGAGTGATGCCGAAGCCTTCAGAGACTACCGGCGCTGAGATCGCTGCCCTGCTCAGCGAAAGTCGTACATTCCCGCCGTCGGCGGCCTTCCGGGCCGCGGCGCACGTGAACGATCCGACGGTCTACGACCACGCGCATGCCGATCCCGAGGCGTTCTGGGCGTCGTTTGCCCGCGAGCTCGAGTGGATGCGCCCCTGGGACGCGACGCTCGAGTGGAAGTCGCCGGATGCGAAGTGGTTCGTCGGCGGAAAGCTGAACGCGTCGGCCAACTGTGTCGATCGCCACATCCGGACTGCGCGTCGCAACAAGGCGGCGATCATCTGGGAAGGGGAGCCGGGCGACCGCCGCACGCTCACGTACTTCGATCTCTATCGCGAGGTCAACGCGTTCGCCCACGCCCTCAAGTCGCTGGGCGTGCGGAAGGGCGATCGCGTTGCCCTGTATCTGCCCCTCATCCCCGAGCTCGCGATCGCCATGCTGGCCTGCGCCCGCATCGGCGCCGTCCACAGCGTGGTCTTCGGCGGGTTCAGTGCCGAGTCGCTGCGCGATCGCATCAACGACGCGCAGGCGACCCTGCTCGTGACGGCCGACGGCGGCTACCGCCGTGGATCGCTCGTCCCGCTCAAGCAGATGGCCGACGAGGCTCTCCAGGACGCTCCGTCGATCAAGAACGTCGTCGTCGTCCAGCGGGATCGGGGCGGGCGCTTCCCGGTGCATGTCATCGAGGGACGCGATCATTGGTACCACCGCCTCGTCCAGGAGGCGGGACGGTTCGTCGAGCCCGAGCCGATGGACGCCGAGGACATGCTGTACATCCTCTACACGTCCGGCACGACGGGCAAACCCAAGGGCATCGTCCACACGACGGGCGGCTATCTCGTCGGCACGTACGCGACGACAAAGTGGGTCTTCGACCTGAAGGATGAGGACGTCTACTGGTGCACGGCCGACATCGGCTGGGTGACCGGCCACAGCTACGTCGTCTACGGGCCGCTCGCCAATGGCGCGACGGTCGTCATGTACGAAGGCGCGCCGGACTGGCCCGACAAGGGCCGCTTCTGGGAGATCGTCGAGCGCTACGGCGTGACGATCTTCTACACCGCGCCGACGGCGATCCGCGCCTTCATGCGGTGGGGGGCCGAGTTCCCCGGGCAACGCGATCTCTCCAGCCTGCGCGTGCTCGGTTCGGTGGGCGAGCCGATCAATCCCGAAGCCTGGGTCTGGTACCACAAGATCATCGGCGCCGAACGCTGCCCGATCGTCGACACGTGGTGGCAGACGGAAACGGGCCAGATCCTGATCACGCCGCTGCCCGGTGTGACGACGACCAAGCCCGGATCGGCGACGCACCCGTTCCCCGGCGTGAGCGCCGAGATCCGGACGCAGAAGGGCGATGCGGTGACGGTGGGCGGCGGACTGCTGGCGCTGACGCGGCCGTGGCCGGGGATGCTGCGCGGCATCTACGGGGACCGCGATCGCTTCGTGAAGACCTATTTCAGCCAATGGACCGACGGCGTGTACTTCACGGGCGACGGCGCGAAGAAGGATGACGACGGCTTCTACTGGCTGCTCGGACGCGTGGACGATGTGTTGAACGTCGCGGGGCATCGCATCGGCACGATGGAGGTGGAGAGCGCCCTCGTCGATCATCCAGTCGTCGCGGAAGCGGCGGTCGTCGGTCGCGCGCATGACATCAAGGGCCAGGCCATCACGGCGTTCGTCATCCTGAAGGCCGGGCAGGCGGGCTCGCCGGGATTGGTGGACGAGCTGAAGCAGCACGTGGCCAGGAAGATTGGTGCCATCGCGCGGCCGGAAGACGTGCTCTTTGCCGGCGATCTGCCGAAGACGCGGTCCGGGAAAATCATGCGCCGGCTGCTGCGCGACATCGCCGAGGGGCGGACGCTCGGCGATATGACGACGCTCGCGGATCCGGCCGTCGTCGCGAAGCTGAAGGAGAACTACGACGAAGAGCACTGATCGATCGGCACGGGCGATCAAGGCCATCGGCGCGGGCTGAAGCCGATCGAGCCTGCAATGGCCGGCTGCGCTGATCGATGTCGTACTGGCCTGTGCCGCGTGCCGCAGCGCCGAGCCGCCGCCGCTCCTGGTGACGGAAGGGCAGGCGGATGACGCCGTCCGGCCTGTGGTGGGTGAGGCCCTGTCGCCGGGCGCACCGCTGCGGGTCCAGGTGCTCGAGGTCCGTCGTCGTGGCAGAGACGACGGTTCGCGTCGAGCTCGCGCTCATCGACCAGTCGCCGGCCGGAGCGGATTCCGCGGCACCCCGCGACAGTGTGGAGCAGGTGGTCGCCGGGTTCGCCAATGCTTCGATCGTCTCGGCGGATGGACGACGACGGCTCTTCCCGCTTCGGGATGCCGCCGGCGAGCCCGTGGGCCCCACGATTGGGGTGCCGGAGCCGGGCGGGCGCCGGTCCGGCCGGATGGTGTTCGCGGGCTACCCCCGCGAAGCCGGCGCTTTCACGCTCCTCGTGCCGGGGTTCCCGCCTATCCGCAAACTTCGAGTGGAGTAGGCGGAGGGACTCGACAAGGAACCCTGGACCGCCGGCTGTCGTATCCTGTTTGACAGCCAACCGGCCGTCCAACTGAGCGTCTGATTCACCATGCCCCTCATCGAAACGCAGGACCTGTGGAAGACCTACACAATGGGTGACGAGGAGGTCCATGCGCTCCGGGGTGTGTCGATCCAGATCGAGCGCGGCGAATACGTCGCCATCATGGGGCCGTCGGGGTCCGGCAAGTCCACCCTGATGAACCTCATCGGATGCCTCGATACGCCCACCAAGGGCAGCTACCTGCTGAACGACAAGCAGGTGAGTCAGATGAACGACGACGAGCTCGCGCGGATCCGGAACGAGGAAATCGGCTTCGTCTTCCAGACCTTCAATCTCCTCCCGCGCGCGACCGCGCTCCACAACGTCGAGCTCCCGCTGGTCTACGCGGGTATCGATTCGAAGCGCCGCATCGAGCGCGCGAAGGAGGCGCTGATGAAAGTGGAGCTCGGCGAGCGCATGAGCCATCGGCCCAACGAGCTCTCCGGTGGCCAGCGCCAGCGCGTGGCGATCGCCCGGGCGCTCGTCAACAACCCCTCGATTCTTCTCGCGGACGAGCCAACGGGGAACCTGGACTCGAAGACGGGCGTCGAGATCATGGCCGTCTTCGAGCGGCTCTATGACGCGGGGAATACCATCATCCTGGTCACCCACGAAGCCGACGTCGCCGCGCACGCCCACCGCGTGATCAACATCCGCGACGGCCAGGTCGAGAACGACGCCAGGCGCGCCGCCTGATCAGGCGATCAGGCGCAGGGATCAGGCACCAGGCATCAGGCACCAGGCATCAGGGATCAGGTCAGGGATCAGGATCGCGCCCGCAGCCCGTAGCCTGCAGCCCGTAGCCCGTAGTTCGTAACCCCACGAAGTCATATCGCGGCGAGGTGCCCTGGCGCGAGCTCCCGCAGCGGCGCCCGCAGGTCGAATGAAGCCGGATCGAGGGTGATTCTCCGGGGTGGTTCGTCGGGATCCGGCTCGGGTACCGCGGACAGCAGCGCCTGCGTGTACGGATGCGTCGCGCGCTCGAAGATCGACGTCGTCGGCCCGAGCTCCACGATACGTCCGCGATACATCACCGCGACCCGCGAGCAGACGTGCTCCACGAGCCGGAGGTCGTGGGCGATGAGCAGGTAGGTCAGCGCGAAACGCTTCTGCAGATCGACGAGCAGGGTGATGACCTGCGCCTGGATCGAGACATCGAGCGCCGACACGGGCTCGTCCGCGATGACGAAGGACGGGTTGAGTGCCAGCGCCCGCGCCAGGCCGATGCGCTGGCGCTGACCGCCGCTGAACTCGTGCGGATAGCGCGTACGCAGCGCCGGGTCGAGGCCGACGAGCTCGAAGAGCTCCGCGACGCGCCGGCGGCGCTCCTCGCGCGTGCCGATACGGTGGATCACCAGCGGCTCCTCGACGATCGTCTGGACGCGCAGGCGTGGATTGAGCGAGGCATGGGGATCCTGAAACACCATCTGCATGTGCCGTCGCGCGGCGCGAAGCTCCCGGCGTCCCAGCCCGAGCACATCCTGACCCTTCAGCCGAACCGTCCCCGAGGTCGGTTCCACCAGCCGCAGCATGCAGCGGCCGGTCGTGGTCTTGCCGCTTCCCGATTCGCCGACCAGGCCGAAGGTCTCGCCCTCCTCGATCGAGAAGCTCACGTCGTCCACCACGCGCGCTTCCACCGCCGGCCCGAAGAGCCGTGGCCGGCGTGTGAAGACCTTCGTGAGATTCCGGACCTCGACCAGCGGCATGAGTTCAGTGCGTTATCCGCCAAATGGGTTGCCGGACCTGAAGGTCCGGCCTACCGCACTCCTTAGGCCTACCGCACTCCTCCAGCGGTAGGGCGGGGCTTCAGCCCCGCCGCCATGGGCTCGCGCGACCGGTGGTGGAGGAAACACCGCACCGCGGTGCCCCCTGCCTCGACGAGCGCCGGAAGATCGGCGCACGGCTCGAACCGGTGCGAACAGCGCGGGGCGAACGCGCACCCGTCCGGAATCCGGCCGAGCCGGGGCACGGTCCCGTCGATGGCCTGCAGCCGGCCGCCAGTCGCGCGGCCCGGCATCGACGCCAGCAGACCGCGCGTGTAGGGATGGCGCGGCTCGCGGAACAAGGCGCGGACCGGGGCCTCCTCGACGACCCGCCCGGCGTACATGACGAGCACGCGGTCGGCGTTGTGCGCGACGATGCCCAGATCGTGCGTGATGAGGAGCAGCGCGAGATCGAATCTCGTCCGAAGCTCCCGGAGCAGATCCAGGATCTCCGCCTGAATCGTCACGTCGAGGGCCGTCGTCGGCTCGTCGGCAATGAGCAGCGCCGGACCGCACGCGAGCGCCGCGGCGATCAGCACGCGCTGGCGAAGGCCGCCAGAGAGCTGGTGCGGGTATTCGTCCACGTGCCGATCCGGTGCCGGCACGCGGACGGCGTCGAGCAACTCGATCGCGCGCGCCCGCGCGGCCTTGCCGCGGGCGAT
This sequence comes from Vicinamibacterales bacterium, assembly GCA_963834365.1. Taxonomy (GTDB): domain Bacteria; phylum Acidobacteriota; class Vicinamibacteria; order Vicinamibacterales; family Vicinamibacteraceae; genus CAWJAP01. Next base: position 284,006 of record CAWIBS010000029.1, read on the forward strand.
GTCGTGCGCTTCGAGCGCCTCCGCGATCTGGCTGCCCACTGTGTAGACGGGGTTGAGCGCCGTCATCGGCTCCTGCAGCACGAGGCCGATGCGCGCGCCCCGGACGCGTCGCATCTCGCGCTCGGGAAGCGTGCGAAGGTCCCGTCCTTCGAACCGGATGACGCCGGAGGTCACTCGTCCGGGCGGATCGACGAGACGGAGGATGGACAAGGCCGTCAGCGACTTGCCGCAGCCCGACTCGCCGACGAGCGCAACCGTCTCGCCCGCGCGGACATCGAAGCTGACGTCGTTCACGGCGGGCACCAGGCGTCCCTCGATCGGAAACGCCGTGGTCAGGTGCTCGATGGCGAGCAGTGGAACAGGCCTCGGATCGCTCATGCCGTGGAGTGGCTCGGGCGGGGATGCTATCCGATCTCACGGCGCAACTTCGGGCGACGGACTACGGACTGCGGGCATGGATTCTCTGACTCACTGATCCCTGAGCTCTGATTGAGCCGTGAGCCCTGAGCCTTGGCCCTGGAGCCTGACGCCAGACGCCTGGTGCCTGATCCCGAGATCACCCCGGTTCGCGATGCTCGCCGAAGACCTGTCGCAGGGCGTCGGCGATCTCGCCGAGGGTCGCCCGCGCCTCGACGGCGGCGATGACGACGGGCACCAGATTCCCGCCGTCACCCGCCGCCCGGATCACGGCGTCGAGCGCCGATCGCCAGCGTGTGGCGTCCCGGTTGGCCCGCACCTCACGCACACGCTCGACCTGCCGCGCCTCGAGCGCGGGATCGACCGCGTGAACGTCGGCGCCCGGTCTTTCCTCGGCGACGTACCGGTTCACCCCGACGACGACGCGCTCGCCGCGGTCGACGGCTTGCTGACTGGCGTACGCCGAGTCCTGGATCTGCTGCTGAATCGTCCCCGCCTCGATGGCCGCCAGCGTGCCGCCGGCCGCGTCGAGACGATCGAGAATGGTGGTCGCCTCACGCTCGATGGCGTCGGTCATGGCCTCGATCGCCCACGACCCGCCCACCGGGTCCACGGTATTCGCGACGCCGCTCTCGTGCGCGAGGATCTGCTGCGTGCGCAGCGCGATGCGCGCCGATTCCTCGGTCGGCAGCGCCAGGGCTTCGTCCCGGCCGTTGCAGTGCAGCGACTGCGTGCCGCCGAGGACGGCGGCCAGGGCCTGGATGGCGACGCGCACGATGTTGTTGTCGGGCTGCTGGGCCGTCAGCGTGCTACCCGCGGTCTGCGTGTGAAAACGCAGTTGCCGCGCCCGCGCGCTGGTCGCGCCGAAGCGGTCCGCCATCAGGCGTGCCCAGAGCCGCCGCGCGGCGCGAAACTTCGCGATCTCCTCCAGGAAGTCGCTGTGGCTGTTGAAGAAGAACGACAGCCGCTCGCCGAGGGCGTTGACGTCCAGTCCTGCGGCGCGCGCCGCCTCGACGTAGACGCAGGCGTTGGCGAGCGTGAACGCCACTTCCTGGACCGCCGTCGATCCCGCCTCGCGGATGTGATAGCCGCTGATGGAGATCGTGTTCCACCCGGGCATCTCCCGTTCGCAGAAGGCGAAGATGTCGGTGACGATGCGCAGGCTGGCGCGGGGCGGGTAGATGTAGGTCCCGCGGGCGACGTACTCTTTCAGAATGTCGTTCTGGACGGTGCCCGTGAGCTGTCGGAGATCCACGCCCTGCCGTCGCGCGACGGCGGCGTAGAGGGCCAGCAGGACGAGGGCCGTCGCGTTGATCGTCATCGACGTCGAGACGCGGTCGAGCGGGATGCCGTCGAAGAGCTCGGCCATGTCGTCGATCGAGTCGATCGCGACGCCGACGCGGCCCACCTCTCCCGCGGCCAGCGGATGGTCGGAGTCGTAGCCGATCTGTGTCGGGAGATCGAAGGCGACGCTCAGGCCGGTGACGCCCTGGTCCAGCAGGTAGCGGTAGCGGCGGTTCGACTCGGCCGCGGTGCCGAATCCCGCGTACTGGCGCATGGTCCAGAGCCGTCCGCGGTACATGGTCGGCTGGATGCCCCGCGTGAACGGGAACTCGCCGGGGAAGCCGACGTGGGTCCCGGTCTCGTCCGACGGGACATCTGCGGGTGTGTAGCGCTCGCGATCCTGTGGCATTGCCCGGTGCGGAGACGACGGTCCGGAGGCGGATGTCAGCCCCAAGGCAGACGTCGGGGAGGTGGCGCGTGTCAGGCCGAAAAGTGCTGAAAAATCGGACGAATTCTACTTCATTCTGCCTTGACAGTGCTGGATCGCACGTCTAGAATGCCCCCAAGATCCTTCCCCGCTCTCCTCTCTATGCAGATTGTTCCGGCGCCTCGTCCGTTCGCCATCCTCCTGCGTGCGGACGCGGGCCTCCGCTTCCGGTCCCAGCCGGCAGCGGGTAAAGGAGACAGGCCCATGGATGACACTGTCAACCGGCTCGCAAAGGAACTGGCACAAGCCATCGCCGCCGCCGTTCAGTCGGACGCGAACGTCGAGGCCTGCCGAGCCAGAGCACGGGCAGCAGGTTATGAGCTGCACCTCGCCATCGACGCGGAAGTGGGATTCGCCAACCGGACCCGGTCGGGCGCGCTGGTGAAGTCGCGGCGGGCCGTCAACGGCCAGCCGGCGACCTGGGGCCGCAAGTCCGCCGCGCTGCGCGAGCTGACGGCCAGCGATCGGCTCTTCCTCAAGTCACTCCGGATCGCGCCGGACGAGATTCCCGAAGTCAAGAGCTGAGCCGCGGAGAAAATTCGGAGCCACGGACAAATATCTGAGCGGACAAAATCTGAGCCCACGGATAGGATCTGAGCCACGGATAAGATCTGGGCCACGGTTAAAATCTGACGAGATCTGACACGATCTGAGCCGGATCCGACGCCGGCACGGTTGCTGAAGGGGCACGTCCGTCGTGCCCCTATTCCCCTATGAGGTTTTTCCCCGTCATCTCCTTCGACGGCTCAAGTCCCAGCAGACCGAGCATGGTCGGTGCGATGTCGCACAGCGCGCCGTGTGGAAGCGCTGGCGGTTTCTCCTGACCTTCACCACGCACGAGGATCAACGGCACCGGATTGGTCGTGTGTGCGGTGTGCGGCGCGTTCAGCTCGTAGTCCCACATCTGCTCGGCGTTGCCGTGGTCGGCGGTCACCAGCGCGGTGCCGCCGGCCGCCACGATCGCCGGAATCACCCGCGCCAGACAGGCATCCACGGTCCGGATGGCCTTGATTGCGGCCTCCAGGCTGCCGGTGTGGCCGACCATGTCCGGGTTGGCGAAGTTGCAGATGACCACATCGTGCTGGCGCGCCGAGACGCTGGCGATGAGCGCCTCGGCGACGCCCGCCGCGCTCATCTCCGGCTGCAGGTCGTAGGTCGCGACCTTGGGTGACGGGACCAGCGTGCGGTCCTCGCCAGGGAACGGCTCCTCGCGCCCGCCGTTGAAGAAGTAGGTCACGTGCGCATACTTCTCCGTCTCGGCGAGCCGGAGATTGGTGAGGCCGTGGCCGGCGAGGACCTCGGCGATGTAGCCCGTGGCCGGCTCGTTGGGGAAGACCACGGGGAACGTGTAGGTCGGGTCGTACTCGGTCAGTGTCGTAATGGCGAGCGAGGGAGAGCCGCCGCGATCGAATCCCTCGAAGTCGGCGGCGCTCATCGCCCGCACGATCTGACGCATGCGGTCGGCGCGGAAGTTGAAGAACACCACCGAGTCGTCGTCGCGCACCGGACCGACGGGTGCGCCGGCGCCATCGACGATGACATGCGGCTTCACGAACTCGTCGGTCACGCCTTCGGCGTAGGCGCGTTCGATGACGACCCCGGCGGAGGCGGCAGCAGGGCCGCGGCCGTGCACGATCGCGTCGTAGGCGAGCCGCGACCGCTCCCACCGCTTGTCCCGGTCCATCGCGAAGTACCGACCGGACACCGTCGCGATGCGGCCGGTCCCTTCGGCCGCGAGCACGCGCTCCAGGGCCTGGAGATAGCCGCGGCCACCGGTCGGCGAGGTGTCGCGCCCGTCGGTAATCGCGTGGACCCTGACGCGCGAGACGCCGCGGCGGCGCGCCAGCGAGACGAGCGCGTGGAGGTGCCGTTCGTGGCTGTGCACGCCGCCGTCCGACAGCAGGCCGATGAGATGCAGGGTTCGCGAGCCGTCACGGCAGCGGTCGAACGCCGCATGCAGCGCCGTGCGGTCGAAGAGCTCGCCGTCGCGGATGCTCTTGTCGATGCGGGTCAGGTCCTGATAGACCACGCGTCCGGCGCCGAGGTTGGTGTGGCCGACCTCGGAGTTGCCCATCTGTCCTGCCGGCAGCCCGACGGCTTCGCCGGACGCATCGAGCGTCCCGTTGGGATAGCGCGCCAGGAGATCGTGAAACGTCGAGGGATCGGCGAGCGCGACGGCGTTCTGGTCGCGTTCGGCGCGGAGGCCCCAGCCGTCGAGGATGAGAAGGACGAGGGGGGTGTGAGGGTGAGGCATCTCACGTCAGCTGTTTGAGCGCGGCGCGCCCCGCGTACTGCGCACGGGCGCCGAGTGCTTCTTCGATGCGCAGCAGCTGGTTGTACTTGGCCACGCGATCGCTGCGGCACAGCGAACCGGTCTTGATCTGGCCGGCGCGCGTCCCGACGGCGAGGTCGGCAATCGTCGAGTCTTCCGTCTCACCGGAGCGGTGCGAGGCGATGGTCGTGTAGCCGGCGGCCCACGCCGTGGCCATGGCCTCGAGCGTCTCGCTGACCGTGCCGATCTGATTGACCTTCACGAGCAGGGAATTGCCGATGCCCTGCGCGATGCCTTCCTTCAGGATCGCGGGATTGGTCACGAACACATCGTCGCCGACCAGCTGAACGCGGCCGCCGAGCATCGTCGTCAGCCGGGCCCAGCCGGGCCAGTCGCCTTCGCCGAGACCGTCCTCGATCGACGCAATCGGGTAGTCGCGCGTCCACTCGTCGTAGAGCGCGATCATCTCGTCCGAGCTGCGGGTCCTGTCACCGGACTTCTTGAAGACGTACCGGCCACCCTCCTCGAAGAACTCGCTGGCCGCGACGTCCAGCGCCAGGACGACGTCCGAGCCGGCCTTGAAGCCGGCCTTGCCGACCGCCTCCATCACGACGTCGAGTGCGTCGCGGTTGGACTTCAGGTTCGGGGCGAACCCGCCCTCGTCGCCGACGCCGGTGCTCAGCCCGCGCTTCTTCAGGATGCTGCGCAGGGCGTGGAAGATCTCGGCGCCGATGCGAAGCGCCTCGGCGAACGACGTGGCGCCTACCGGCATCACCATGAACTCCTGGAAGTCCACGTTCGTGTCGGCATGCGCGCCGCCGTTCAGGATGTTCATCATCGGCACGGGCAGCAGGTTCGCGGCGTCGCCACCGACCAGCGCACGCCGCAGCGTGCCGATGTGCTCGTAGAGCGGCAGGCCGATCTCGTCGGCCGAGGCGCGCAGGGCGGCCATCGACACGGCCAGCGTCGCATTGGCGCCGAGACGACCCTTGTTCGGCGTGCCATCGAGAGTGATGAGCGCCCGGTCGAGTCCGGCCTGGTCGAACGTCTTGTCGGTGATGGCGGCGGCAATCTCGCCGTTGATGTTGGCGACAGCGGTTCGAACGCCCTTTCCGGGATAGCGGCTGGCGTCACCATCGCGAAGCTCGAGGGCTTCCCGCGTCCCGGTCGAGGCGCCCGAAGGCACCGCCGCGCGGCCGAACCCGCCGTCTCCCAGCTCGACATCGACCTCGACGGTCGGGTTGCCCCGTGAGTCGAGAATTTCACGGCCTACCACGCGCTTGATGTCCACGAAACGGATCTCCTGAAGGTTGTCGTGCAGTAGTCAGGGCGAGTGATGAATCTCGAGCCTCTAGCCGTGAGCCGTCAAGTATCAGTTGACGCCCCGGCGATCCCACTCGGCCTCGACGGAGAGGACGTCGTGACCCGGCTCCTCGACCAAAGGCTCGTCTTCGGTCGTCACGACGACGATGCCGCTGTCGGTCACCGTGTGGCGTTTGCGATCCTCTTCGGCGCGGAAGCCGATGCACGCCCCGCGGGGGATGAACACGTCGCGATCGATGATCGCGCGCCGGATGCGCGAATGTCGCCCCACCCGCACGCCGGGCATCAGGATGCTCTGCTCGATTCGGCAGAAGCTGTGCACCCTGACGTTCGGACACAGGATGCTGCCGTCGACGCGACTCCCCGAGACGATGCAGCCGGCCGAGATGATCGAGTCGAGCGCCTGCCCGCAGCGCTGGCCTTCGTCGGCGAAGACGAACTTGGCGGGCGGCGCCTGCGACTGCCAGGTGCGCATCGGCCACTCCGGATCGTAGAGGTTGAACTCCGGGTTCACCTGGCACAGATCCATGTTCGCTTCGTAGTACGCGTCGAGCGTGCCGATGTCGCGCCAGTACTTCGACGCCTTCTTGTTCTCGTCGTAGAAGCGGTAGGCGACGACCGGCGCGTCGTGAATCATGCGCCGGCAGGATGTCCTTGCCGAAGTCGTGACTCGACTGGCGCGCCGCGTCGGCTTCGAGCGCGCGATAGAGCGCGTCGGCCTCGAACACGTAGATGCCCATCGAGACCAGCGCCATGCCGTCGGAGCCCGGAATGGGCGCCGGGTGCTGGGGCTTTTCCTGAAAGCCAGTGACCCGGTCGGTCGTATCGACCTGCACGACGCCGAAGCGCGAGCCGTCGGCGACCGGCACTTCGAGACACCCGATCGTGGACGCGGCGCCCCGCTCGCGATGCGCGCGCAGCATCTTCGCGTAGTCCATCTTGTAGACGTGGTCGCCCGACAGCACGACGATGTGCCGGGGCGTCTCGCGCTTGATGGACTAGAGATTCTGGTAGACGGCATCGGCCGTCCCGAGATACCAGTGCTCGCCGACGCGCTTCTGCGGCGGAAGAATTTCGATGAATTCGCCGAGCTCCTCCGCGAAGACCTTCCATCCCATGCGGATGTGCCGCGAGAGCGAGAGCGACTTGTACTGGGTGGCGATGAAGATGCGGCGGAACCCCGAGTTCACACAATTGCTCAGGGTGAAATCGATGATTCGATACGGTCCGCCGAAGTACACGGCCGGCTTGGCGCGATCCTTCGTCAGCGGATACAGCCGCTCGCCCACTCCGCCGGCGAGAATGATGACGAGCGTGTCGTCTGGCATGGGGCGGATGATACCACGACGAACACGGCCCTCCGGTCGCCTCAACTCGCTGAGAATCAGTGATTTGACAGGGTTTGACTTGGCCTGTTTGGTCGCCTATGATCGAGAGGCTCGCTCGCCAGGTACGTCCCGGAGTCAGTCGTTTCATGGTGCGCACAACAACCCGGGCCATCCCCGTCACGTTAATGCTCGTTGCCGGCCTGGGCGTGAGCCCCGAGGCCCAGCATAAGGACGAGAAGAAGGCTGGCGACGCCGGCCTCAATCAGGCTCAACGGCAGGAGCTGGCGCCGGTATTTCGGCTCGTCGACGACGTGATGAAGGGGATGGCACCGCGGAACCTATCTCGTTCCCTCGCCCACGGCCAAGGAGCCGGCGCGCGCCCCAGGCGCAGGCCGCGCCCGCCGATGTGCCGCTCGCATTCCGAAACGACTTCCTCAAGGCCCAGAACGAGCTGATTTACGTGCCGTTCACCGCGCCGATCGAGCCGGGCAAGCTCGCCGCGCCTTCGGTGGCCGCCTATCTGCGCGTGGCGCCCAAGGGCCGACCGGCGCGGTACCGCCGGCCGCCGGCTCCGACAAGAAGGCCAAGGACGTCAAGGACCCCGCGGCGAGCCTATCCGTTCGAGGACGTCTATTTCACCGATTTCCGGGCGACCGCCGGACAGCCCTTGAAACTGACGCGCGCGTTTGCGGTGCCGGCCGGCAACTACGACGTCTACATCGGCGCTGCGCGAGCGCCCCGCCTCAGGGAGCGCGCCGGACGCACCGGTGAAGGTCGCCGTGCTCAAGCAGGAGCTCGCCGTCCCGAACTTTCACGGCGAGGAGCTCCAGACGAGCTCGGTCATCGTCGCCGACAAGATCGAGCAGTTGACGGCGCCGCTGGCGCCGGAGGCACAGAAGGAGCGTCCTTATGTGCTCGGCGACGCCGAGATCGTGCCGGCGCCGGATCTGAAGTTCAAGAAGACCGAGGAGCTGAGCGTCATCTTCCAGGTGTACGGCGTCAAGATCGGCGACGACAAGCGGCCCGATCTGACGGTGGACTACGTATTCCTCCAGAAGGACGGCAGCGGCGAGAAGGCGTTCAACAAGACGCCGCCGCAGGCCTTCAACGCGCAGACCCTGCCGCCGAACTTCGATCCGTCGGCGGGGCATCAGATCGTCGGCGGCCAGGCGGTGCCGCTCGCGTCGTTCCCGGAAGGGGATTTCCGGCTCGAGATCAAGATCACGGACAACAAGGCCTGCAAGAGCCTGACGCGCGAAGTGCTGTTCTCGGTCGTCCCCGCGTCGTAGCGGAGGCTGCGCATGCCCGCGACTCTTCCGAATCGTCGCATTGACGGCCCTCATCGGGCCGCAGGTGTGGGCGGGTGCGGAAGCGGAGTCGGGCAGGCCGGGGCCGGCCAGCTCGGAAGTCAATCCTTACAGGCGCGTCCGGCCGAGCCATCCCCCGTCGTCCTCACCGCCAGCCTCTCGGCCGGCTGGATTGAAGGCGTCGTCACTGACGATGGAAGCCGGCCCGTGGCGGGGGCCGCGGTCACGGCGCAGGGTCGTGATCTTCCTGATTGTCGAGACCGACGGCGGCGGCCGCTTCGCGATTCGCAGCGTGCCTGCCGGCACCTATCTGCTGCGCGTGCAGGGTCGTGGATATTCGGCGTCGCGTCGGGAGTTCATCCAGGTCATGCCGGCGCGCGGCACCCGGCTCGACGTGCGACTCAATCGGGTGACGACGATGTCGGCGCCTGCACCGGAGGCGCGTGTCATCGCCGCCGGGATGGGGCCCGCACCGGCCGCGCCGGGCGTGCCCGACGCCCTCGAACCGGCGTCTCCCGCGACACCGGAGCGAGACGAGGCGCACGATCACTCGCCTGCGGCGTGGCGCCTGCGACACCTCAAGCGATCGGTCCTCCGCGAGACTCAGACGGGGCTCACGGATCCGGCGTCCTACGAGCACGAGATCCTCGAGGACGCAGACGGCTTCGACATCAGTGACTGGGCCCTCGGACTGGCGCGCACGGCCTCGTCGTTTCTCACCGCCGACAGCGTTCAGGGCCGGGTGCAATTGCTGACGAGCGGCGCGTTCGACCAGCCGTTCGAGGACGTGCCGATCACGACATGGCAGCGGGCATCGCCTACGTGAATCTCGCCGCCCCGGTCAGCACTCGCACGAGCTGGGTCGTGGAAGCGGCAACCGCGCAGGGCGCCGTCTCGTCGTGGTTCGTCGGCGGGTCCTACGCGACGGTGGTCGCCGACAGTCACGCGCTCGACGTCCACAGCTCGTACAGCCGGCAGCGCTACGCCGGCGGCAACCCGCAGGCGATGGCGGCCTTCGTCGATGGCAGCCGCAATGTCGGCGGCGTGCGGGTCGCCGATCGCTGGACGATCTCGCCGCGTGCGCTGGTCAAGGTCGGCGGGCAATTCGAGCACTTCAACTACCTGAGCGAAGCGGAGCTCTTCAGTCCCACCTTGTCGGTCGCCGTGTCACCGGCCGATCGGACCTGGCTGCGCGCCAGCATGACCCGCAGCAGATGACGGCTCCCGGCGCCGACGAGTTCGTGCCGCAGGCCTACGGCAGCCTCTCGCTTCCGCCACAGCGGACCTTTGCCCCGCTCGTGCACGGTGGGTCGTTCAGGCCGCAGGAGACGCGGCACCTCGACCTGTCGATCGACCAGGATGTGGCGTCGTTCGTCGTGTCGGTCTCGCACTTCCGGCAGGACGTGGACGATCAGCTGGTCACGATCTTCGGCGTGGAGCCGCACGACGCGGACAGGCGCCCGATCTGGGGCACTACGCGGTCGCCAATGCCGGGGGCTTCTCGGCGCTGGGCTGGGGAGTGAGCGTGGCCCGACCCATCGCCTCGTACATGCGCGGCAGCGTCGAGTACCGGTTCTCCAACGCGACGTGGAGCTCGACGGCGAGTGACGGATCGGCTCGTGCCGTATGCACCGTCGGCTGGGCGCGGTACGAACGGAGCGCCTGCACGACGTGCTGACGCACCTCGATGCCGTGGTTCCGACGACGGCGACGCGCGTGCTCGCGACCTACAAGCTCAACACGGGATACTCGCACGTTCATCTCGACGAACGCGACGCCGGGCCCTGATGTCCGCTTCGACGTTCAGCTCTATCAGGGACTGCCGTTCATCTCGACGGGCAAGGCGCGCTGGGAGCTCGTGTTCGCCGTGCGGAACCTGTTCCACGACCCCCAGAAACAGGTCGAATCCCTCTACGACGAGCTGCTCGTCGTCCGGCCTCCCAAGCGGGTCGTGGGCGGCGTCACCGTCCAGTTCTGACGACCATCGCGCCGCACACCGGCGGGTTTACGCCGGTTCCGCCCGCAATCGCGCGATCTCGCGCGGGCGCCATCCATAAACAACACACGCGGCTCCTGGCTCCAGCGATGCACTTTTGTTCTGGGGGCAGTGGATCCGTCTTTTTGAAGCGCGTATCCTTGTGATTGGATTCAGTCGGGCCTCGAGCCGCCAAGCGGTGGCTGTAAGTTCCTGGCTGACAAGGAGAAATCGCATTTCTACAACGTTGCCGCGTGGAACGCGCTTTGCTACATCGCAGCCTGGATACTGACCCGCGAATGGAGGCTGGCCGCTTCACGAGCTCGGGACTGGTGGCATCGATTGGGCGTCGCGTCCTGCCAATCGCCGTCACGGTCGTGCTGGTGGCCCTGGCGTTCGCCAACCTGCGCTCTCGTGCGGCGTGGCACGAGGTCGAGGATGGCGTGCTCTGGGCGCAGACGGCCGAAGGTGTCGTCGCCCGCGAGATCGCGCCCGGCGGCGCCGCCGAGCGGGCCGGCGTGACCGTCGGCGATCTGCTGATCGCGGCGGGGGAACAACCGATCGACTCGCCCGACGATGTGCTCGAGGTCCTCCACGCGAGTCGCCGTGGCGAGGAGGTCACCTACACGATCCTGCGACAGGGGCGGCGCGGGCTGGTGCGGCTGCAGCTCCGCGGCGTGCCCGAGGGCCATCGGGCGCTGTATTTCGTCCAGGCGGCGGTGGCGATCTTCACGCTGATCGTCGGCTGTCTGGTGCGGTGGCGCCGTCCCGACGATCAGGCGTCGCTGCATTTCTTCTGGTTGTCGGTCGCGTTCTTCGGCGTGTTCGGGTTTTCGTTCAGCGGCCAGTTCGACCGCGTGGACTGGGTCTTCTACTGGGGGGACGTCGTGGCGCTGGTGCTGCTGCCGCCGCTGTTCCTGCATTTCGCGCTCGTCTTCCCCGATCGACCGAATGCGTGGGTCCGCACGTCGATGGGCCGCGCCACGCTGCCGGTCATGTACCTGCCGGCGTTGGTGCTGGTGGGCCTGCGTGCGGCGCTCCTGCCGCGGCCGGGGCTCGACGACGGCGGGTTCGCCGGCTGGCTCGACGCGCTCGATCGCCTCGAGTTCGTGCATCTCGCGTTCGGCCTGCTCGGCGGGCTGGCGGTGATGGTGCGGGCGCTGCGCCGCACCAAGTCGATGACCGCGCGACGTCAGCTCCGGTGGATCGTCGGCGGCACGACGATTGGCGCGTTGCCGTTCATTGCCGGCTACCTGACGCCCTGGGTGGCCGGCTTCGAGCCGGGTCCGCAGCTTGGCCTGCTGACGATCCCGCTGGCGTTCGTGCCGCTTTCCTTTGCCTCGGCGGTCGTGCGCTACCGGCTGATGGACGTCGAGGTCATCATCAAGCGCACGGTGGTCTATGCCGCTGCGATCATGGCGATCGCGGCGATCTACGCCGTGCTGCTCGAGCTGGCCGGCGAGTTCGTTCTCGGCGGCACCGGCCAGCACAACACGATCATCGCCGTGCTGGCGACGCTCGTAGTCGTGCTCCTCGCCCCGATCGTCAAGAACACGATTCAGATGGCGCTCGACCGCGCCTACTACCGCGACCGCTACGATTATCGGCAGGCGCTGGTGGGATTCGCGCGTGATCTCAACAGCGACCTCGATCTTCAGCGTTTGAGCGAGCGTCTCGTCGGCCGCGTCGTCGAGACGCTCGTGCTCGATCGCATGTGCCTGATGCTGGCGCCGCTCGCCGACGACGCGCCGGGCCGGTATGTGGCGACGCAGTCGGTCGGATTTGCGCCGCTGCTGCCGGCGATCGACTCCGAATCGGGCATCGGGCATCGCCTTCGCGGCGGCCAGACGGTGAACCTCGACGATCCCTTCACCAGTCGCCGCTTCACCGGCGAAGAGGTCGTGGCGTGGCGCGACCGCGGCGTGCACTGCTTCGTGCCGTGCGTGTCGAAGGAAGGGACGATCGCGGTGATGGCGCTCGGCGGCAAGGAGAGCGGCGAACCGTTGAACAGCGAGGACATGGGTCTGCTCGAGGCCGTGGCGGGCCAGGTGGCCACCGCGTTCGAGAACGGTCGTCTCTACCATCAGCTGCAGCGCAAGGCCGCCGAGCTCGATCGCGAGAAGCGGTTCAACGAGAACATCGTCGAGTCGCTGGACGACGGCCTGCTGGTCGCCTCGCTCGACGATCGCGTAGTGCGGTGGAACCCGGCGCTCGAGCGCATCTACGGCATCGCGCGGGCCGACGCCGTCGGCCGCCGCCTCGACGAGCTGTTCGATGCGGCGTTTCTCGCCTCGCTGCGCGCCGCGCGCCGCGATCGCGTCAGCGAGGACGTGACGCTCTATCGCGTGCCGCTGTCGTCGCGCCACGCCGACGGGCCCCGCGAGCTGCTCGTCAACGTCGCCTCCGCGCCGCTGCGGACGCGCGACGGCGGAGCCGGCGGAACCATCGTCCTGCTCGAGGACATCACCTCGCGGGTCCAGCTCGAGGAACAGCTGCAGATCTCCGAGAAGATGGCGTCGATCGGGCTGCTGGCGGCCGGCGTCGCGCACGAGGTCAACACGCCGCTGACCGGCATCTCGAGCTTCACCCAGATGCTGCTCGAGAGCGCGGATCCCGACGATCCCCGCACCAAGCTGCTCGAGAAGATCGAGCGGCAGACCTTCCGGGCGGCCAGGATCGTCAACGGCCTGCTGAATCTCGCGCGCCCGGCCAAGGTGGAACAGGCGCCCGTGGATCTGCACGCCGTCGTCAACGACGTGCTGTCGCTGCTCGAGCACCAGTTCCGGACCGGCAACGTGCAGGTGCGCAAGGAGCTCGCCGACGCGGCGCCGATCGTCCTGGCGATCGAGCACAAGCTGCAGCAGGTGTTCCTCAACCTGTTCCTGAACGCGAGGGACGCGATGCCGCGCGGGGGATGGCTCTCGATCACGACGCGGGTCGAACCCGGCCAGATCGTCGTCGAGATCGGCGACACCGGCGACGGCATCCAGGTCGAGCACCTGTCGCGCATCTACGACCCGTTCTTCACGACCAAGCCGATCGGCCAGGGCACGGGGCTCGGGCTGTCGATCACCTACGGCATCGTTCGCGACCACGGCGGCGTCATCACCTGCGAGAGCGGTGACGGGAAGGGCACGGTGTTCCGGCTGACCTTCCCGGTGGCGGGAACCTCGGGAAGCCGGCTGACTCCCCCGGCCGAGACCGGCACGGGCGGCAAACAGGAAGTCTGGTGGGGCTCATGACACGGCAAGGCGCGATTCTCGTCATCGACGACGAAGAGATCATGCGGGAGATCCTCGAGACCCTCCTGGTGCGCGAGGGCTACCAGGTGCGGCTCGCCTCGACCGGAGCCGAGGGGGTGGATCTCGCGCGTTCGATGCCCTTCGACGCGGCCATCGTCGACATCATGATGCCGGGGAAGGACGGCATCTCGACGCTCGAGGACCTGAAAGCGATCGACGACGACCTGCCGATCGTGATGGTCACCGCGTTTGCGTCGATCGAGACGGCGATCGCAGCGATGAAGCGCGGGGCGCTCGACTACATCACCAAGCCGTTCAAGAACGACGAGGTGCTGGTCGTGCTCCGCAACGCGCTCGAGCGGCGGCAGCTCGTGAGCGAGAACCGGGCGCTGCGCCAGAACCTGCAGACGCGGTATCACAAGTTCGCGAACATCATCGGCCGCAGTCCGCGCATGCGCCAGGTCTTCGATCTGATCATCCAGGCGGCGCCGAGCCGATCCACCGTCCTGGTCAACGGCGAGAGCGGGACCGGCAAGGAGCTCGTCGCGCGGGCGCTGCACACCAATTCGCCGCGAGCCGAGCGGCAGTTCGTGACGGTGAACTCCGGGAACCTGCCGCCAGACCTGCTCGAGTCGAACCTGTTCGGACACGTGAAGGGCGCCTTCACCGGCGCCGTCTATCCCAAGAAGGGCCTGTTCGAGATCGCCGACAAGGGCAGCATCTTCTTCGACGAGATCGGCAACGTCCCGATTGAAACCCAGGCCAAGCTCCTGCGCGTCATCCAGGAACGCGAGTTCATGCGCCTCGGCGGCGTCGAGAACATCAAGGTGGACGTCCGCATCATCGCCGCGACCAACGTCGACCTGCGGCGGATGATGGAAGAAGGCCGGTTCCGGGAAGACCTCTACTACCGCCTTCACGTCATCACCATCCAGCTGCCGGCCCTCCGTGAGCGCAAGGAGGACATCCCGCTGCTGGCGCAGCATTTCCTCGGCAAGTACGGCGAGGAGAACGGCAAGATCGGGATGGAGCTGACGCCCGACGCCCTCGATCTGCTGATGGAGTACGACTGGCCCGGGAACGTGCGCGAGCTCGAGAACGTGATCGAGCGGGCCGTCGTCCTGTGCCCCGGCACCCGCATCGACCTCGAGCTCATCCCGGAGCACGTGCGCACGTCGCGGCCGTTCCAGATTCCGACCTTCGTCGTCCCGCCGGAAGGGATTTCGTTCAAGGAAGTCACGAGCGACTTCGAAAAGCGCTTGATCGAGTCGACGCTCGAGGCGGCGGGCGGCGTGCAGAAGCGCGCGGCCGAGCTGCTGCACATCAAGCCGACCACGCTCAACGAGATGATCAAGCGGTACGACATCCGCCCGCGGCGCAAGAAGGCGAGCGCTGGCAACGGTGTGCGCGACCACGAGCTCGGGATTGCCGAGGAAGAGGAAACCGCCGAACCGACGCGGGGGTGATCGCGAGCGGACCGATCTCACCGATCGACGGCCATGCGCGGTCTGCTAATGCAGCGACCCGAGCAGGCGATCGGTACTTGCTCAGAATCACGTCCCACCGGTAGTTGGCCTTGACGTATTGCCGGCCGTTGCGGCCCATGGCGGCGCGCAGGCGGTCGTCGGCCAGCAGCAGCTTCAACGCCTCCGTGAACTCGTCCTGGTTCGCATAGAAGAGCCCGGCCTGGCTCTTGAAGCAGTGATCCACCAGCACGTCGCTGCGGGCGCTGGCGAGAATCGGAGTGCCCACCGCCAGGGCTTCGAGCGCCAGGAGCGACAGGCTCTCGTGCGGTGAGGGGACGACCACGACCGAGGCCGCCTCGAGCGCCTCGGCGCGCTCGGTTTCCGACAGCATGCCGGCGAACCGCACGGACGGATCCTCCGGCAGCGGCATCAGCTTGACGCCCATCAGCACCAGCGTCGCGTCGCCCCGTTCCCGCTGGTAGCCGTTGAAGTACTGCACCAGCTCCTCGCAGCCCTTTCCGGGGTCGATGCGTCCGCCATACAGCGCCAGCGGGCCGAACAGCCGATGACGCCGGCGGAAGGCCTCGCCGCGCCCCCGCATCCGCTTGCGGTTGCCGTAGCCCTTGTCCGGTGCTTCCTCGTCGCTGTCGGCGGCCTCCCGTGTCGCCTCCTCGCTGCCGGGATGCGGCCGGAACTGCGGCAGGTCCACCCCGCAGCCGACGGTCTCTTCCGCCGTCGCCGAAATGTCGAAGGTGGTGTTCAGGAAACGGCGCTCGACGTCGGTGTTGTAGGCGAAGGCCCGGGCCTTGCCGAACAGTTGCCGGTAGAGTCGCAGGCGGATCGCCGGCTCGTCGTGGGCGGTCGGGACGAGGATGCTGCGGGACGGGTCCACCTGCAGGCCCAGCACAGTCGGCGCATAGAGGTAAGTGAAGAAGATCAGCGCGTCGAACGATCGGTGGTGGCGCTCGAGGTGCTCGATGAGCGGCGGAGACCAGGGGCCCTGCTGCTCCAGCCACTCGCGCTCGTCGGCGTCGCTGTGCTCGTAGTGGAAGATCCAGTCCGAATACCGGTTGAACTGCTGGAGGTCTCGCGTGCGGCTGGTCGCGAACCGCCGCACCGAGACGCCGCGCACCCGATCCAGGCCTTCCGGGTACTCGTTCTTCCAGGTGATGTAGTCGCGCGCGCAGGTCGTCAGCACCTCGACGTGATGGCGCGCGGCGAGACGCTCGGCGACGAGGCGGCAGTGATACTCGGAGCCGCCGAGAATATCCGTGCCGTAGCGCTGGACGATGAGCGCGATTTTCACGAGAGGAGGCCTCTGAGGCTTCGGATGGCGACGATCATGCGAACTCCGCGACGAGCCGATCGATGTCACGCGACGTGCGCCCGTCTCCGAACGCCTCGAGCCGCCGCCGCTGGCCGTCGATCACATGCCGGCGAACGGCGCGATCGTAGGCGAGCACCGCGAGCCACTCGGCCGCCAGCTCGAGATCCTTGGGATTGAACACGACGCCCGCCCCGCCCATCGTCTCGGGCACGGCGGCTTCGCCGTATGCGAGGACCGGGACGCCCGCCGCCATCGACTCCAGCAGCGGGACGCAGAAGCCTTCGTGCTCGCTGAGCGAGACGTAGACGTCCGCATGCCGGTAGAAGCCGGCCAGATCCGCGTCGGGCACAGGTCCGGTGAAGACGAATCGGTCGGCCGGCATCCGGTACTCGGCCATCAAGGCCCGGATCGTCCGGTAGTAGTCGGGTACGGCGTCGGTTTTGCCCACGAAGATGAACCGATAGTACGCGTCAACGTAGCGCTTGTAGTGCTCCGCCAGCCGGATGTGGTCCTCGATCCGCTTGTTCGGGGCGATGCGGCCGACGAACAGGAAGTTTATCAGGCCGTCCTCGAGCACGCGCGCCAGGGCGGGCCGCGCCGGAGCATCGGTGATGCGGCCCAGATCGACCGCGATCGGCATCACGCCGGTCGGCGCGAAGCCCAGCGCCTCGAGCTCCCGGCGATTGAAGTCCGAATCGCCCAGCGCCAGGTCGACATGGCCGACCAGCGTCGCCAGCTCGCGGCGGCCGAGCGTCGCCAGGCGGAACATGCCGGCGTCGTAGCCGGCGAAGAAATGGGCGGGCGTGATGTTGTGGTACTGCAGCACGCGGGCGCCGGGCAGGGTCGCAAAGGCGCCGGTCATGGGGGAGGGCAGCGCGAAGTGAAGGATGGTCACCTCGCCGCGGCGCGAGGCCGCATCCTCCCACGGCCGGACGTCCTGCCGCAGGTCGTCGTCGATCGTCATCGCGAAGAGGTCCGACTCGTGGCCTTTCGCGCGCAACAGATTCCGGACCCGCCGGGCGCTGTCTCCGATCGCATCGCCCCGGTGCGCGGCCGGTACCCATTGGTTAATCACCATCGGGCTGATTCACGATCGCGTGGTCCGCGAGTGGCTCCAGGGCGCGGTAGGCGGCCGGTCTGTACTGGTGCAGCTCCTCGAGCTGCTCGCCGATCGTGAAGCTGTCCCAGAAGTCGAACGTCACGTCGGGCGCGGGCTGGGGCGGCGTCGCGAGCACGCGCTCGACGAAGCCGGTGACGAGACCGGCGAAGTCTTTCGCGAGCAGCCGGGTGAGCGCGGCCTCCTGGCCCTCGAGGATGCGATCCTCGAGCTCGGGATTGGTCAGGATCGCGTCGATGGCCGCCGCGACCCGAGCGTAGTCCTTCTCGTAATACAGGACACCACCGCCATCGAGGGTCGCGGGAATGGCGGTCGCGGCGTAGGCGACGACCGGGATCCCGACATGGAACGCCTCGATCAGCGGCACGCAGAAGCCCTCGTGCTCGCTCGCGCAGAGGAACAGATCGCTGATTTCGTAGGCGGCGGCGAGCTCCTCGTTCGACACCTGGCCGAGGAAGTGCACGTCCCGGACGCCGAGCTCGGCAATGAAGCGCTGCAGCATCGCGAAGTACGACTCGAACCCCGAATGCGATCCGACGAGCAGCAGCCGTGCGCGCGGGTTGTGCCGCGTGCGGTAGGCATGGAAGCCGCGGATCACATCCTCGATCTTCTTGTTGGGGATGATGCGGCCGACGAACAGGATGTTCGTCCAGCCGTCGTCGAAATCGCTGGTGAGCAGGTGGTTCGACGTGACGTCGAGATGATCGAAGCTCGGCACCACGGGAAGGACGGCCGTGTCCCGGAACCCCAGCGCCTCGAGCTCGAGACGGTTGAACTCGGAATCCCCGAGCGCCAGCACGCAGCGTGACGCGTACGCCCCGAGCTCGCGGCGGCCGAGGAAGCAGAGCTGCACCAGCAGCGGGTGCACCCCCAGGAAATGTTCCGGTGGCGTGATGTTGTGATAGACGAGCACCATCCGTCCCGGCAGCGCATAGGCGATGCGGGAGGCGCGCGATCCAATCGAAAAGTGATGGATCAGCACCGTGTCCGTCGTGCAGACGCCGATGAGGTCGCGGGAGTCGCGGGTGCGATCCTCCAGACGTGAATCGGCGGTGTCGACGAAGATGTCCGACTCGTACCCGGCCGCGCGCAATACCTTCTGGATCCCGAGCACCTCGTGGCCGATCGCGTCGCCGTAGCCGAGTGTCGCCAGGACCTGATGCACGGCGGGACGCGTCGCGGCGGCCCGCCCGCCCGCCTCTGTGTCGTTCGGCACGGCGGCTACCTCCGCGGCGGCCGGCGGCCCCGGCCGTGTCGAGGGCGACCGTCGCGCGCCCGCCCGAGCGGCGGACGGCCGACCAGGGCCCGCGGCGCAGGGCTGGTTGGAGGCGCCGCCGGCGGCGCGGTGATCTGGCGTGCCGGAGAGGCCTCCGGACGGACGTGCGCCCGGGACTCGGACACCGGTCCCGGCTCCACGTCGGCCTCGCTGGAAGCGGGGCCGCGCGGCAGCCGATCCACCACGTCACGTCCTGCCGGCTGGGTGCGCCGCCGCCGCGTGATCCAGCCGGGGAGCCCCTCGATCCCGGTCGCCGCGTCGCCCGCCTGTGACAGCCGCGTCAACATGTCGTTGTACTTGCGCTCGATCACCGGCCACGCGTAGTGGCGTGCGAAGAAATGGCGGCCGTTCTCGCCCAGCGCGGCATTGAGCGATCGATTCATCGTCAGCGTGAAGAGCGTCTCCGCGAACTCGTTGAACGTGTCGTAGTAGAGGCCGGCCCGGCTGCGGATGCACTGGCCACGCAGCACGTCGCACCGGCCGTTCGCCAGAACCGGCCGTCCGAGCGCCCAGGCCTCGAGCGTCACCATCGACAGGCTCTCGAAGAACGACGGCATGACGAGTGCGTCGGACGCCGCAATCGCATCGAACTTGTCCCGGTCCGACACGAACCCGAGATGGCGGATTTGCGGGTGCTTCGGGATGGGGAGGATCGAGTCGCCGATGAGCACCAGCGACAATCGCTGGCCGAGCCGCGGCCGATAGTTCAGGAAGAAGTCGAAGAGCTCACGGCATCCCTTGTTCTCGTCGATGCGTCCGACATAGACGACAAACGGCTGATCGATGTCGTACTCGCGGCGGAAGCGCCCCGGCGCGGTCTCGCGTGGCACGTCGGACCCGATCCCCACCACGACCCCGGGCACCGCCTCGTTGCCCGACGCGGCCTGTATCATCGCGCGCTCTTCCGGCGAGTTGTACATGAGGGCGCGTGCGCCCCGGAAGACCGAGCCGAAGATCGACAGGCCGAGGGCCGAGTCGCGCTCGGCCGTCGGCACGAGAATCGCCTTGCGAGCCACGCGACGCATGCCGTGCCACGCGTGGTAATAGCGATAGCTGAAGAACAGGAACCAGTCGAACTCGTCGTGGCGGCGTGCGATCTCCTCGATGAGCTCGTGGCTCGTCGGGCCCTCACTTTCGAGCCACGCCAGTTCGTCGGCGATTGAATGCGGACGCTCGAACACCAGGGTCGAACGACGCCCGAAATCTTCCGGATCCCGCTCGCGCGCCAGCGCAAAGCGCCGCACCGTGACGCCGTTGACGGTGTCGGTTCCCGGTGGATAGTGAGCCCGCCAGGTGACGTAGTCCCGCGCGCACGTCGTCAACACTTCGACCGTGTGCCGGCGCGCGAGCAGCTCGGCCACGTAGCGCGCGTGGAGCTCGGCCCCGCCGTTGATTTCGGCGCCGTAGCGTTGGACGACGATCGCGAGCTTCACGGATCCGAACGCTCGGGAGTGCCCGCCGGTCCGGTGTCCGCGGGGGCGTCGTGCCCGGCGCGCTCGGATGGCTCGCTGGGGCGCGAGGCGCCGGCCTCGCCGCGCACGGGCTCGATTCGAGGTGCGGTCGGGAGCGGCGCTGAGGGGGCGAGCTCACCGCCGGTGGGTGCGCCGCCGAGTGCGGGTTCGTCACCTGCGTCGTCGCCCTCACCATCGTCGGGACCGTTCACGTCGTCATTCACCGTGTCGCCTCCCGCGCCACCGGCGTCGGCCGAGGCGCCCTCGGCCCCTCCAGTCCCGCGGCGGCGCCCGCGGCGCCGCCGGCGTCGCCGCGGCCCTCGTCCGTCACCGGGCGCCTCGGCGCCGCCTTCTTCGTCCGCCTCCTGAGGGGGCGGCGCCAGCGGTGTTCCAGGCCGGTACTGGACGACGCCCTCGAGCGCACGGGCGCGGCGCTCGTCGAATTCGAGCCGGGTGCTGAGCGACTCCACCTGCATGCGCAGGTTCTTCACCTCGATGCCCAGGCGGGTGGTCTCGACGACGAGGTTGTTGAACATCTCGAAGTTCAGGGCGTCCAGCTCGTCGCGCGTGCGGAGCCGTTCGCTGATGCGCTCGAAGAGCTCCTTGTGCTTGGCGTTGATCGGGCCCTGCAGGTGCAGCACGTGCAGAACCGGGCCCGGGTTGATGAACAGCTTCATCACGGGGTTGAGCAGGCGGCGAATCAGCCGCAGCACCTGCCCGACGACGCCGCGCGACGATTCATAGACGAGCTCGGCGTCGAATGCGTAGAGCGACGGCCACTCCTCACGCTCGAGAAAAAGCGGCGCGGGCTGGTGCTGGCGCTTGAAGTGGGCGAGCAGATCGGAGCGGACCGCTCGCGGATCGAGGAAGCGATCGAGCTTGACACTGGCCAGCTCGCGGATCTCCGCCTCGGTATAGTCGGCCCCGCGCTTGTCGCGGATCCGCGCCCTGATCTGGCGCATGATCTGCTCGACGTCGATGTGGTCGGCGCGAACGGTGAATTCGGACATGGCTGGAGCGGCACTCAGCCAAACGGATGATAGATGATGAGCACGACTGTCAGCGCCCACAGCGCGACACATGTCAGCAGGAGGGCGGTCAGTCAACAGCAGGGTGGACGGACTGCCGCCCTCCTTCCGCTGGTGCACCAGGTACAGGTAGCGGAAAATCCCGTAGAGCGGAAACGGAATCGTCAGCGCCAGCCATTCGGTGCCGAACTTCGCCACCGTGTCGTCGCTGACCGTGTAGAACGCGTAGGCCATCAGCGTTGACGCCGTGACCACCGCAATCATCTGATCGAGCAGATAGGGGCTGTACTCCTGCAGGCTGCGCCGGTGTCCCGTCGCGCCGCCGGCGAGGAGCGTGAGCTCGTGGCGGCGCTTGCTCAGGCCGAGGAACAGCGCCAGCAGGATGGTGCAGAGCAGCAGCCACGGGCTGATCGGCACATTGATGACCAGCGCGCCCGCCGCGGCGCGAATCACGAACCCGATGGCGATCGTCAGGACGTCGAGAATCACCAGCTGCTTGACGGCGCCCGAGTAGACGAGCTGCAGGGCGACGTAGGCGAGTGCCGCGATGCCGAAGGCGGTCGAGAGGGCGAACGCGGCCACGAGCCCGACGACCACGATCCCGCCGGCTGCTGCGAGGGCGGCCTGCGGGGCCAGCGCTCCGGAGGCGATCGGTCGGCGCGACTTGAGGGGATGCTGCCGATCGCGGTCGCGATCGATGACGTCGTTGACGAGATAGACGGCGCCCGACAGGCCGCAGAAGATCGCGAACGCAGCGATTGCGCGCTCGACCGCCGTCGTGTGTCCGAGCTGCAGGCCGAAGAGCAGCCCGGCGAAGAGCACCAGGTTCTTCGTCCACTGCTCGGGCCGCAGCGAGCGTAAGAGGAGAGCCGGCCCCGATCGGGCCCGGCGTTCCTCGGGTTCGGACATGCTGGCGAAACGCGTGGCCGGCATCGGAGGGGCCGGTCGTGAGCAGGAGGGCCGTCGCGTGGTTCGAGCAGCCCGGGGCGGCGGCGGAAGGTCCGCCGCCGGTGCCGTCAGGCGCCGTAGCTCCGGACCGCTTCGGCCTCGTCGTCGTAGCTGTCGAAGATCGTGATGAGCTTCGTGATGACGAGCAGATCCTGAATGCGCTTCGACACGTTGAGCAGCTTCAGCTTCCCGCCCTGGCGGCTGATGCTCGTGTAGGTGCGCACGATTTCACCGAGGCCCGCGCTGTCGATGTACGGGACGGCCTCGAGGTTCAGCAGAATCTTCTTGTGCCCCTGGCTCGCCAGGCTGTTGATCTTGTCCTTGAGCAGCTCGTCGCCTTCACCGAGCGTCATCTTGCCTTTGAGATCCAGGACCGTCACATCATCGACGATCCGCTCATCGATCTGCATCGCCAGCACTCCTGAGGATGGAATCGGTTGCCGAGCAGCTGCCCGCACCGGCCCGGGTCGAGTCGGGACTCACCCGCGGCCGGCGATGAGCGGCACGCCATCCCGACACGCCGCGCATGCATCCGACTGCCCGAGGCAGCCGGACACTAACACGAAGGATCCGAGAGCGTCAAACCAGCACGAGGCTGGCCGACACGCGCTCAGAACCCCGGCGGCGCCGGCGCCCTTTCGCTGCTGGAAGCACTCCCGGCACAGGACCGGACGGCCCTGAGTGGGCCGGAACGGAACCGTGGTCTCCTTGCCGCAGACGGCGCAGACCGCCACGGTTTCGACCCGCTCGCGCGGGCCCTGTGGAAACGGTGCCTGCGCGGCGCGCTTGTTCTTGCAGTTCTTGCACCGCTTGGGCTCGTTCTTGAAGCCCTTGTCGGCGAAGAACGCCTGTTCGCCTGCGGTCCAGAGGAACTCGGTCCCGCAGTCCACGCAGTGCAGAGTCTTGTCCTGGAGCTCCATGGCCCTTGCCCCCAAGGTGCGCGAGGAGTCCGTTCAGGCTTGACCATTGGCGGGGGCCGCGGCCGGCGCGTCTGCCGATTGCCGGACGCGACCCTCATGGAGAAGGATGTGACGACCCCTAGTCCAATTCCCGACGCTGCTTCTTCCGACTCCGCTTCCGTGCAAGCGCCTGTTTGGCCCGGCGCTTGTCTCCCGGCTTCAGGTAGAACGAATGCTTCTTGATATCCTTGATGATATCTTCCTGCTGTACCTTCCGCTTGAACCGGCGAAGCGCACTTTCGATTGACTCGCCGTCCTGGACTTTCACTTCAGCCACGCGAGAGCACCCCCCTTAACCGGCTGAGAGGCCTGCTGGGTGTGGGTTCCGCAGGCAAACGAACACTGTACGCCCTGCCCCCAAGCTCGTCAAGGGTGAACTGAACCGACGGTAAGATGACGTCCGCGATGAAGATCCTCGTGGTTGGGTCGGGTGCGCGCGAACACGCGCTCGTCTGGAAGTTTCGTCAGGAGGCGGGTGTATCCGAGGTCACCTGTGCACCCGGCAACGCCGGGATCGCCGGGGATGTCCCCTGCCACCCGATTGCCGCCGACCGATGTGAACGGGCTCGTGGACCTGGCCCGGAGCGAGCACGTGGACCTGACGGTCGTCGGCCCCGAGGCGTCGCTCGAGCGCGGCCTCGCCGACGCGTTCGCCGCCGAAGGGCTCGCCATCTTCGGCCCGACCCGCGACGCGGCGCGGCTCGAAACCAGCAAGGCGTTCGCCAAACACCTGATGGCGCTCGCCGGCGTCCCCACCGCGCGCTACCGCGTCGCGGAGTCCCCCGAGGACGCGCACGCCGCGATCGACGAACTGGGCGGCTCGGTCGCACTGAAGGCTGACGGCCTGGCCGGCGGCAAAGGCGTCATCGTCACGGTTACCCCCGAGGAAGCGCGCCGGGCCGTGGACGATCTGATGGTGCACCGCAAGGTCGGCGACGCCGGCCGGACGCTCGTCGTCGAGGAACGACTCGAAGGGCCAGAGGTCTCGTTCTTCGCGCTGGCGGACGGCGATACGGCGATACCGCTCATGTCGGCGCAGGATCACAAGCGGGCCCTCGACGGCGACCAGGGTCCGAATACGGGAGGCATGGGAGCGTTCTCGCCCAGCCGGCTCGTGACCGCCGCACTCGAAGCGCGCATCATGCGACGCCATCGTGCTGCCCGTCGTCGCCGCCATGAAAGCCGGCGGCCATCCGTTTCGCGGGTTCCTTTATGCCGGCCTGATGCTGACCGCGGACGGACCGAAGGTCATCGAATTCAACGTCCGCCTCGGCGATCCCGAGGCGCAGGTCGTCCTGCCGCGCCTGCGAACCGAGCTGGCGCCACTGCTCCATGCCGCCGCGACCGATGCCCTGCCGTCCGGCATGCGCGTGGATGCGTCGCCCGACCCGCATGTCGGCGTCGTGCTGGCGTCGGCGGGCTATCCGGGCGACGTGGAGCTGGGACGGCCGATCACCGGCCTGGACGTCGTCCGTTCGATGCCTGGTGTGCTGGTGTTCCATGCCGGGACCAGGCGCGAGGGCCATCAGATCGTGACCAGCGGCGGCCGGGTGCTGACCGTCGTGGGCGTCGGGCCGGACATGCCGGCGGCGGTGGCTCGCGCCTACCAGGGGGTGGATGCGGTTCGTTTCGAAGGCGTCCACGTCCGCAGGGACATCGCGGCCGAGGGCCCTCGCGGAGACGTGAGCCCGATTTGGGCCCCACGCCGAGATCCCGTAAAATATGCGGCCGGCGTCTGGCGGCCTTGACGTGGCCGGACTGGTTTACGCAGCTCCTATGTCGATGCGGCCCGTCGAGGTGACCCTCGAGGTGAGTCCTTGCGCGCGTCTCGACGTCATCGACGTGCGGGCGGGGCTCCAGCAGGAGCACACCGAGGCGCTCGCCCCCTTCCCCCGCGCCCTCTACTGTTCGTTCCACACGACGGCTGGCTACCTTGAGCAGAGCCTCGCAGCCCGGTTGCGGCAGCCTGGAGATGCGGGTGTCGAGCCCTTCGTCAAGGTGTTCCAGACGATCTTCCCGGAAGGCGCCGGCTACGAGCACGACAAGCTGCATCTCCGCACCGAGCTGTCCGACGAACAGCGGCGCCACGAGCCCCAGAACGCCGATTCACATCTGGCCTTCATCGCCGCCGGCTTGCGCAGCTGTGTGACCTACGTCAATCGGCCGGGCGAACCGGTGTTCCTGGTCGATCTCGACGGGATGAACGGCACCCGTCCGCGCCAGCGGCATACCACGATCGTCGGGTTCGGCACCGAGGAAGAAGTCGCCCGCGAACGGTTGATCGTGCCGGTGTCCGCACACCCGGTGGACTCGGTCAACCTCAAGGATCCGAGGCTGGGCCTCTACGAACAGCTCGAGTCGCTGACCGCCCGCTACGGTGTCGCGAAGGGCCGCCTCCAGCTGTCGCTCGCGTCCGGCGAACGGCAGGCGGGGTTGACGGTCAACGAGTACGAGACGCTGCTCATGCGTCACGACCTCGCGGAAGTGCTGCGCGAACCGATCCGTTTCATGGCGGAGAAAGGCCGGCACCTGCTGGCCGATCCGCGCGCCATTCCGAACAAGACCTTGCAGTACGCCGAAGTACGACATGGTCCGGGTGTTCAACCAGGTGTTCGACGCGTTCAGCATGAACGAGTCGCTGGTCGAGAAGTTCGTGGCGCGGCTGCTGGCCTACCCGGCGTCCAGATTTCTGCGGATGAAGCGGTCGGTCAGCCTGCTCGTCTCCGACCGCGAATCGCGAGGGTCTGGGGCGTCCCATCCAGGGCACCTACCAGAGCCCCATCCTCGTGCAATGGGCCAAGGCCGACAGCCGCCAGCGCGCGGTCGAAGTCGTCCTGACGAGGTTCAAGTAGCCCTCATCTGATCGCTGCCGGCTGGCACCAGCGTCACATTCGCGCCGCAGCTTGCTGCGCCGGCGAACGCCGGGCGCCTTCGACGATCAGCTGTCCGCAGGCCGCACGGATGTCACGGCCGCGGCTCCTCCGCACCGACACGGTGACCCCCTTTGCCGCCAGAATGGCCGCAAACGCGTTGACCCGAGCGTCCGACGGCCGCTCGAACGGAATGCCTGGCGCGGCGTTCAGCGGTAGCAGGTTCACCTTTGCCCGCAGCCCATCCAGGAGCTTGACGAGGCGGCGCGCATCGGCCGGCGTATCGTTCACCCCCTCGAGCAGCACGTACTCGAACGTGATCCGCGAGCGTCGCTTCACGGGAAAGCGGCGGCACGCCTCGATCAGCGCATCGAGGTCGAACTTGCGGTTGATGGGGACGAGCGCATCGCGCTGCTCACTCGTCGTCGCGTGCAGGGAGATTGCCAGGTTCGGCATGAAGGGCTCGGTCGCCAGCCGCTCGATCGCCGGGACGAGACCGACGGTCGAGAGGGTGATCCGTCGCGGCGGCACGGCCAGCCCTTCGGCCGCCCCGACCATGCGCAAAGCCTTCATCGTCGCGTCGTAGTTGTGAAGCGGTTCGCCCATGCCCATGACGACGATGTTGAACGCGCGATCGGCGAGGCCGGTGTCGTTCGCGAGCAGACGAACCTGGGCCGCGATCTCTCCCGCCGTGAGATGCCGGGTGAGGCCCATCTTGCCGGTCAGGCAGAACGCGCATTTCATCGCACAGCCGACCTGGGACGAAATGCAGAAAGTCTGGGCCGGGGTGTCCGGGATGTACACGGCTTCGATGCGGGCTCCATCCGCCAGCCGAAGCAGGTACTTGGTCGTGCCGTCGCTCGACACGTCCTTTCGGTCGACGGCCGGCGTGCGGACGTGGCACGTGTCCTTCAGCCGCGCGCGCAGCGCGCGGCCGAGGTCTGACATGCGATCGAAGTCGGTGACTCCCCGGCGATGGATCCAGGCATAGATCTGTCGGGCATGGAACGCCGGGGCTCCAAGCCCCTGAAGCAGCGCCCCCAGCTCGCCCAGCTCGAGTTCCGCGAGGTCGGTTCCGGCCGAGGTGTGATTCTTGCAAGTCTTTGATTAACAGCTATTTATAAGGATTGAAAGTATACCACGACCGGGGCCGGGCCCGGCCCTCCGGTGTTGAGCCGGCTGCCCCCGGCTGCTTGGGATATGATCCGGGTTTCGACCCGGCCGGATGGGGCCGTCTGGGGGTCTCCGAGCTGCCACCATGATTCGCCGCGCCGTCCTCGACAACGGGTTGCGACTCCTGACCGAGACGATGCCGCACGTGAGGTCGGTGGCGATTGGCGTCTGGCTCACCCGCGGGTCGCGGCACGAAAGCGACGCACGCAGCGGGATCGCCCACTTCGTCGAGCACATGCTCTTCAAGGGCACGCAGACGCGCAGCGCCGAAGACATCGCCCAGGCCATCGACTCCATCGGCGGGCAACTCGACGCGTTCACGTCCAAGGAGTACGCCGGCTACTACATCAAGGTCCTCGACGAGCATCTGCCGCTCGCCGTCGACCTGCTCGTCGGACGTGGTGCTGCACCCGCGGCTGGACGATGGCGACATCGACCGCGAGAAGAAGGTGATCCTCGAAGAGATCAAGATGGTCGAGGACACCCCTGACGATCTGGTGCACGAGATCTTCACCGAGAGCTACTGGCCGGCGCATCCTCTGGGCCGGCCGATTCTCGGGACTCGGCAGACAGTGGAATCGTTCACCCGAGCGGCACTCCTGGGCTACTTCAAGGACGCCTACATCGCCCCGAACCTCATCGTGGCGGCGGCGGGGAACTTCGACCCCGCCCACCTGCGCGGGCTGGTCGAGCGCGCTTTCGCGGATGTCGGCGTCAGGGGCAGTCCGGTCAACGGTGGCGGCCCCGGCACGGCCCCCTCCGTCGTCGTCCGCGAGAAGGATCTCGAGCAGAGCCATATCTGTCTCGGGACGCCGGGCTATCCGCAGAGCCATGACGATCGATACGCCAGCTACGTGCTCAACACCGTCCTGGGCGGCTCGATGAGCTCGCGCCTCTTCCAGAACATCCGGGAGAAGCGCGGGCTCGCGTATGCGGTCTTCAGTGGTCTGACCGCTTACCGGGATGCCGGGATGCTCACCGTCTATGCCGGATGCGCGGCCGAGACGGTCGGAGAGGTCGTGGATCTCGTCGTCGAGGAGATGCGCGGCATCAAGCAGACGCCGCTCGCCGATACCGAGCTGCGGCGCGCGAAGGACCACCTGAAGGGCAGCCTGATGCTCGGCCTCGAGAGCACGTCGAGCCGCATGTCGCATCTGGCCAGGCAGGACATCTACTTCGATCGTCAGTTCACGCTCGACGAAACGCTGGACGGCATCGAGTCGGTGACGCAGGATGACGTGCGGCGGGTGGCGGGACACCTCTTCTCGAACGGATCGCTCGGCGTGACCGTGCTCGGACCGGCGATGCCGGGTCTCGACCTCTCTCCGGGCCGGCTGGACCTGGCGTGATTGCGCGTTACACGCACCCCGAGATGGGGCGAATCTGGAGCGACCGGCGGCGGTTCGAGTCGTGGCTCGCCGTCGAGTCGGCGGCGGCTGACGTCATGGCGGCGGCCGGCATCATCCCTGGAGAGGCGGCTCGCGACATCCGCGAGCGTGGCGCCTTCGACCCGGTCCGCATCGAAGAGATCGAGCGCGAGACGCAGCACGACGTCATCGCCTTCACGACCAACGTGGCGGAGCACGTCGGGCCGAACGCGCGCTGGCTGCATTTCGGCCTGACCTCGTCCGACGTCGTGGACACGGCGCTCGCCTTGCAGATGCGCGAGGCCTGCGATCTGGTGCTCGCCGGCATCGAGACCTTGCGGGGCTCGATTCGCCGCCGGGCGCAGGAGCATCGGGCGACGCCGATGATTGGACGCACCCACGGCGTCCATGCCGAGCCGATGACGTTCGGGCTCAAGCTCGCGCTCTGGTATGCGGAGCTGGGCCGCAATCTCGACCGCCTGCGGCGCGCGCGGAGTGGCGTGGCGGTCGGGAAGATTTCGGGTGCCGTCGGCACCTTCGCCCACCTCGACCCCTCGATCGAGGCGGCAGTGTGCCGGCAGCTCGGCCTCGAGCCGGCACCGGTCTCGTCGCAGATCGTCCAGCGCGATCGTCACGCCGAGCTGATGACGGCGCTCGCGATCGCCGCGGCGTCGCTCGAGAAGTTCGCCCTCGAGGTCCGCGGCTTGCAGAAGACGGAGATCGGCGAAGTCGAGGAGCCGTTCGGCAAGGGCCAGAAGGGCTCCTCGGCGATGCCGCACAAACGGAACCCGGTCGGCTGCGAGCAGATTGTCGGCCTCGCGCGGCTCGTCCGCGGCAACGCCATGGCGGCGATCGAGAACATCGCGTTGTGGCACGAGCGGGATATTTCGCATTCTTCGGTGGAACGCGTCATCCTGCCCGACAGCTTCATCCTGCTCGACCACATGCTGCGGCGTTTCACGCGCATCGTCGACGGCATGGTCGTCTATCCCGACCGGATGCGCGAGAATCTGGCACGCTCGCGCGGCGTCGTCTTTTCGGGCACGATCCTCCTGGAGCTCGCCCGCCGGGGACTGTCACGCGAGCGTGCGTACGAGATGGTCCAGCGGCAGGCGATGCGTGCGTTCCACGAACAGCGAGACTTCAAGTCTCTCCTCCTCGCCGACGCCGACCTGCTGGCGGTGCTGCCGGCCGCCGAGGTGGAGAAGGCGTTCGATCTGGACGTCCAGCTGCGCAATGTCGGAACGGTCATCGACCGGGTCTTCGCTGGCTCCGACGATGCGCCCGCGCCGACGCCGACGCCACAATTGACGGCCAGGAGCTGAGTTCTGGTAGCTGGTAGCTGGTAGTTGGTAGCTGGTTCATCGTTCCCGACTGGTCCCGCCTCATGCCCACGTATCGAGCCCGGGTGTTCGTCACGCTCAAGCCATCGGTCTTCGATCCCCAGGGCCGGACGATCGCCGAGTCGTTGCACACCATGGGCTACGGGCGTGTGGGTGACGTCCGCCAGGGCAAGTACTTCGAGCTCGACGTGGACGCGGACTCCGCCGAGTCGGCGCGCGCGACCGCGGACGAGGTTTCGCGTCGGCTCCTGGCCAATCCCGTGATCGAGAGCTACAAGGTCGAGATCGGACCGACACCATGAAGTTCGCCGTCGTCGTCTTTCCGGGTTCGAACTGCGACCACGACGCCTATCACGCGGCGAAGCACGTGCTGGGCCAGGACGCGCAGTTCGTCTGGCACAAGGACACGTCGCTCGGGGGCGCCGACGTCGTCATTCTGCCCGGTGGATTCGCCCACGGCGACTATCTGCGGACGGGCGCGATTGCCCGCTTTTCGCCGGTGATGGACGCCGTGGCCGCGTTTGCCGGAGCCGGCGGCCCGGTACTCGGGATCTGCAACGGCTTTCAGGTGCTGCTGGAGGCCGGGCTCCTGGATGGGGCGATGTTGCGGAATCGCGACAGGTACCGCTGTGAGTACCTGCACGTCCGCGTCGAGCGGGCCGACACGCCGTTCACCAGGCTGTGCTCCGCGGGCGATCGGCTTCGCCTCCCGATCGCGCACGGCGAAGGCAACTACTACGCGCCGCCGGACGTGCTCGAACGGCTCGAGCGCAACGGGCAAATCGTCTTTCGTTACGTGGACGCCGACGGGACACCGTCGGATGATGCCAACCCGAACGGCTCGCTGCGGAACATTGCCGGCATCTGCAATCCCGCCGGCAACATCGTCGGACTGATGCCGCATCCCGAACGCGCGTGCGAGCTGGCGCTCGGGAGCGCGGACGGGCGCGTCGTGCTCGAATCGGTCATCGCGCACGTCCAGGGCGGCGCTCCGCTGGTGGCGCGCGCCTGAGCGTCGGACGGCGGAGGCCATTCCCCGGCCCAGGAACAACGCGTTCATGCCTTTCGATTCCGCTACCCTGGACCGCCACGGCATCACGGCGGACGAATACGGCCGGATCACGACCCTGCTCGGACGGGAGCCGAACCTCACCGAGCTCGGGATGTTCTCGGTGATGTGGTCCGAGCATTGCAGCTACAAGAGCTCACGCGTGCACCTGAAGACGCTGCCGACGACCGGACCGCGGGTCGTGCAGGGGCCGGGTGAGAACGCCGGCGCCGTGGACATCGGTGACGGGCTGGCGGCCGTGTTCAAGATCGAATCCCACAACCATCCCTCCTTCATCGAGCCGTATCAGGGTGCGGCGACCGGCGTCGGCGGCATCATCCGCGACATCTTCACCATGGGGGCGAGGCCGATCGCGCTCCTGGACGCCCTGCGGTTCGGTCCGCTGGACTCTGCGCACACACGGCGGATCTTCGAGGGCGTCGTGGCCGGCATCGGCGGCTACGGGAACAGCATCGGGATTCCGACCATCGGCGGCGAAGTGGCCTTCGACGAGTCCTATGCCGAGAACCCGCTGGTGAATGCCCTGTGCCTGGGCATCGCGCGCACGGCCGACATCATCAAGGGCCGGGCCGAGGGCGTCGGGAACCCCGTCTACTACGTCGGATTGAAGACCGGCCGCGATGGCATCCATGGCGCGACGATGGCGTCGGCGGAGTTCGACGAGCAATCGGCGGAGAAGCGTCCGGCCGTGCAGGTCGGCGACCCCTTCATGGAGAAACTGCTCCTCGAAGCCTGCCTCGAGGTGATGAAGTCGGACGCGCTCGTCGGCATCCAGGACATGGGGGCGGCCGGGCTCACCTGTTCCACGTGCGAGATGGCGGCGCGTGCCGGCACGGGCATCGACTTCGATGTGTCGGCGGTCCCGCGACGTGAGACCGGCATGACGCCGTACGAGACCCTGCTCTCGGAGTCCCAGGAGCGAATGCTGCTCGTCGTCAAGGCCGGACGCGAGGCCGAGGTCGAGCAGGTGTTCGAGCGCTGGGACCTGCATGCCGTGCGCATCGGCACCGTCACCGGCGACGGAGTCGTGCGGGTGCGCGATCAGGGCGTTCTCGTCGCCGAGATCCCCGGCACGGCGCTGACCGACGAAGCCCCTCTCTACAACCGTCCCTCCGCGCGTCCTCCGGATTTCGACGAAACGCGCACGATCCCGGCTGCAGCGATCGGACCGGCGCGGTCCGCGAACCAGAACCTGCTGACGCTGCTCGCCTCGCCGACCATTGCGAGCAAGCGATGGGTCTACCGGCAGTACGACTCGATGGTCCGAACCAACACCATCGTCCTTGCCGGATCGGGCACGCCTGCTGTCCGGGTGAAAGGGACGAACCGGGCTCTGGCCATCTCGGTTGACGGCAACGGGCGGTTCGTCGCGCTCGATCCGCGGCGTGGCACGATGGCCGTCGTGGCTGAGGCGGCGCGCAACGTGGCATGCGCCGGCGCCGTCCCGATTGGCGCGACGAACAACCTCAACTTCGGCAACCCCGAACGTCCGGAGATCATGTGGCAGCTCGTGGAGTCGATCGCCGGACTTGGCGAGGCCTGCCGTGCGTTCGAGATTCCCGTCACCGGCGGCAACGTCAGCTTGTACAATGAGACGGAAGGCCGCGCGATCCTGCCGACGCCCGTCATCGGCATCGTCGGCCTCCTCGAAGACGCCGACGCGGTGCTGGATCGGCGTTTCAAGGTTCGAGACCGCGTCGTGATCCTGCTCGGCGAGAACGCCGGCGAGCTCGGTGGCAGCGAGTACCTGAAATCGATGTATGGGTTGGTGCGAGGTGTGCCGCCTGCTGTCGACCTCGCTCGCGAACTGGCCGTGCAACGGGTGCTGCCGCGTCTCGCCATGGATCGTCTGATCGATTCGGCTCACGACATTGCCGAGGGTGGGCTGGCCGTGGCGATCGCCGAGTGCTGTTTCGACACGGGTGGCATCGGCGTGCACGTCGATCTCACAGGCGCTGCCGGCGCGGACTGGATCCCCGGTCGGAGCTCGTCGATTGAAGAACAGACGTTGTTCGGCGAATCGGCGCCGCTCGTCGTCGTGTCGGCCTCCGAGACTCACGCGCCGGCCGTCGTCGCCCGCGCCGAAGACGCGGGGCTGCCGGCGCGAGTCATCGGCCGGACCGGCGGGTCGCGCATTCGAATCGCCATCGACGGTCGGGAGGCGGTCGACACGGCAGTGGCCGACGCGGAGCGCACCTGGGCGACGGCGATCGAATCGCGCATGATCAGGCGGGCCGGAGCCGCCTAGCCACCTCATGGACAAGTTCCGCGACGAATGCGGCGTGTTCGCCATCTATGGCCATCCCGAGGCCGCCAACCTCGCGTACCTCGGGCTGTACGCGCTGCAGCATCGGGGTCAGGAGAGCGCCGGCATCGCGGCGTCGGACGGTGAGACCGTTCGCCTGTCGCGAGCGATGGGCGAGGTGGCCGCCTCGTTCGATCAAGCCACGCTGGCGGGCCTCGTCGGGTCGAACGCGATCGGCCACGTGCGCTACTCGACCGCCGGATCGAGCCGCATCGAGAACGCTGCGCCGCTGCTCATCGACTGCGCGCACGGGCAGTTCGCGATTGGTCACAACGGCAACCTGGTGAACGCGATCGAGCTGCGCGACGAGCTCGTCCGCCAGGGATCCATCTTCCAGACCACCACGGACACCGAAGTCATCGTCCACCTGTTCGCGCGGTCGAAGGCTCCGAGCGTCGAAGGCGGTGTCATCGACGCGCTGACGCAGGTGCGCGGCGCCTTCTCGCTCGTCATGATCACGAAGGACCGCATCCTGGCGGCTCGTGACCCGCACGGTTTCAGGCCCCTCGTCCTCGGCCGCCTCGGCGAGGCCGTCATCGTGTGTTCCGAGACCTGCGCGCTGGACCTGATCGGGGCAACCTACGTCCGCGATGTCGAGCCGGGCGAGATTCTGTCGATCGGCCGGCACGGCGTGAAATCCGTCAAACCGTTTCCGCCGCAGCCGCTCGCGCACTGCATCTTCGAGCACGTGTATTTCGCCCGGCCCGACAGTTACGTGTTCGGACGGAGCGTCAATGAGGTGCGCACCGAGTTCGGACGACAGCTCGCCCGCGAAGCGCCGGTTGACGCGGATGTCATCGTGCCCGTTCCCGACTCGGGCGTGTGCGCCGCGGTCGGCTTCTCGGAAATCGCCGACGTGCCGATGCGGTTCGGGCTCATCCGCAACCATTACATCGGTCGAACCTTCATCGAGCCGCAACAGTCGATCCGTCACTTTGGCGTGAAGATCAAGCTGAATCCGGTCCGCAGCATTCTCGAAGGCAAGCGCGTCGTCCTCGTGGACGACTCCATCGTGCGGGGGACGACGAGCCGCAAGATCGTGAAGCTGGTGAAGGCGGCCGGCGCCACGGAAGTGCACGTGCGGATCAGCTGTCCGCCGACGATCTCGCCGTGCTTCTACGGCGTGGACACACCCAGGCGTTCGGAGCTCATCGCCGCCACGCATTCGCTCGAGGAAATCCAGACGTATCTGAACGCCGACAGCCTCGCCTATCTGGGCCTGCCCGGCTTGCTGGCCGCCGTGGCGCCCGGTCAGCGGTCCTACTGCACGTCCTGCTACACAGGGACCTATCCCGTCGAGTTCCCGCGCGACTCGAGCTCGTACCTGCAGCTCGCGCTCAAGCTCGATCGAGTGGCGTCGGGCTAGCCTTGTCTGCACGAGCGCATCGCCAGATGATCCCGGGCCGCTTCGGTGTCAGGTACAGTCCTGCTGGCGCTGTTGTGTGTGGTGTCGGCAAGGGCTGCGCAGTCCCCGCAGAAGCCGCCGCAGAAGCCCCCGGTGCCCGGCGCTCCAGCAGGAGCGAAGACCGCGGCGCCGGCGACTGTGCCCGCGGCTCGCTTGACGCTCCCGACCGCGATCGATCAGTTGGGCAAGCTCGATTACGCGACACGTGTCGAGGCTTCTCGCTTCGTGCGGCGTGCCCCGGCGGCGGAGGCCGTACCGGCTCTGTCCAAGGCGGTGGCCGGCCATCCCGACGGCTACGTCCGCTTCCGCGCGCTCGTGCTGCTCGCGGGGTTCAACGATCCGCGCGCGCGAACCGTCATGCTGTCGGTGATCGACGATCGCAACGATCGCCTTCGCGACGTCGCCTATTCCTGGTTCGAAGCCCACCCTGAGCCGTCGATGGCTCCGCGGCTGCTCGCCAAACTCGACAAGGAGGTGTCGGAGTTCGTCCGCCCGTCGCTCGTCCGGGCCCTGGCCGCACACGGGACTGATCCGGCGGTTCAGAAAACGCTCGTCCGCGAGGCCAACCGCGGCCAGGATCTGTTCCGCAGCACCGTCATCGAGGCGCTCGGCGAGCACAAGGCCCTCTACGCCGTCCCCGCGCTCACCGCCATCGCCAAGCTCGATGGGCCCCTGCAGGACGATGCCGTGGTCGCGCTCGGTCACATCGGCGACAAGCGAGCGCTCGAGACAATCGCGCCCCTGCAGCGGACGGCGCCGCGCGAGCGCCAGCCAGCCCTCGCCGCCGCCATCTGTCTGCTCGGCGTCAACTGTGAATCTCACGAGCGCTTCCTCGTCGACACGCTCCGCTTCACGACGAAGAACCTCGGCTTTCAGGAGCTCGCCCGCTCGACTACGCGAGGCCTGGCGGCGCTCGCCAGGCGGGATCGGGCCGAGGCGTGGAGCGCGCTAATCGAGATTGGTCCGCCGACCGTGGACCCGTTGCGCGCGCCGATCGCGCTGGCGCTGGCGACCGCGGCCATCGGGCGGCCACAGGCGCTGCTCCCGGCGCTCGATCGTGCCTCCGATCCGAAGGGTGCGCTCCTGCTGCTGCGCGACGGCTTCGACATGCTCGCGGAGGACTTCGTCGAGGAGCGCTTCTACACCGAAATCCGGAGCGCCTACTGGCAGACGGCCGCGGGCTCGCCCGGCCGTGCCCGCCTCGAGCGCGTGATTGCCACGCTCGACTTCTGAGACACGCCCGTGGACCGCGAGTCCCGCCCAGTCGCCCACTCGCCGACGTCGCCCAGTCGCCGACGTCGCCCAGTCGCCGATGTCGCCCAGTCGCCGACGTCGCCTGTGTCGCCCATTGATCATGGACTACCGCTCGAGTGGCGTTGACATCGACGCAGGGCACGAGGTCGTTCGCCGGATCAAGGATCTGGCTCGCGGAACGTTCACGCCCGGCGTTCTCTCCGACATCGGGTCGTTCGGAGGCCTCTTCAGCCTGGAGTCGCTGGGCCTGAACGACGCGGTTCTGGTCGCCAGCGCCGACGGGGTGGGAACCAAGCTCAAGGTCGCCTTCCTCGCCAAGGTTCACGACTCAGTAGGTGAAGACCTCGTCAACCACTGCGTGAACGACATCCTCGTTCAGGGCGCCGAGCCCCTGTTCTTTCTCGACTATCTCGCGACCGGGCGACTCGCCCCCGACATCGCCGCGTCGATCGTCGAGGGCATGGCCCGCGCCTGCCGCGCCAACCGGTGCGCGCTGCTCGGTGGCGAAACGGCGGAGATGCCCGGCTTCTACAATGACGGCGAGTACAGACCTCGCCGGCTTCATCGTCGGGGCGGTGAGGCGGGATCGGCTGATCGACGGGCGCACAATCAGCCCCGGCGACGCCATCATCGGCCTGCCGTCGAGCGGGCTGCATACCAACGGGTATTCGCTCGCGCGTCGCATCGCGTTCGACCACCTGGGACTCGACGTCTCGAGCCATGTCTCCGAGCTCGGGACGACGCTGGGCGCCGCGCTGCTCGCCACGCATCGCTCATATCTGCCGGTCATTCGCCCGCTGCTCGGTACCGGCCTCATCAAGGGCATGGCGCATCTGACCGGCGGCGGGATCACCGACAATCTTCCGCGGGTGTTGCCGCAGGGGACTGCCGCGCGCATCGACAGGAAGGCGTGGGATGTGCCGGCACTCTTCAGCTGGCTTCAACGCGAGGGCGAGGTCCCGATCGACGATGCGTATCGCACGTTCAACATGGGACTGGGATTGCTGGTCGTCGTGGCAGACGGGGACGCAAACGAGGTCGTCCGCCGATTGCGCGATGAAGAAGCGCAGCCGCGCGTAATCGGTCAGATCACCACCGGCGACCGCGTCGTGAACTACGTGTAGGCCCGCATCAAGGGGACGCGCGATCGCGGCTGTTCCCCCACAACCAACTTCCAGGGCGTGGGCAACTGGGGTTGGCGCATCCTGCTGTCAGCCCGTCTGCGAATCCCGGGCGCCCCGTCCTTCCCGGATTGATCGCGTCAGCCTCGAACCACCGCGTCGGCGAGTCGGCTCATTGCAGAAACTGCCATCAAGCAGGCTTGCAGACGTTGCAGCTTTTGCAAACTCGAGGTCTTGCGGGGCCCCTGTTCTGGCTTGGCGCCTGCAGACTCCGGTTTCCGGTTTGAGATGCCCCGGCGCCGGTGCACGCCGGGCGCCCCATGAAAATGGCGTCGTGGCGGCGTCTTGTCGCCGGCACGATCCCTGCTTTGTCGCGGGGTCGGGTTGGAGGGGTCTTCATCCTGCGATCCGCAGTCGCAGAGCGGAGGCATTCCATGAACGTGCTGGAAAACGAGTCCACTCACCGGGCCCCGGCGCCGACACTCCCCCTCAGTAAATCAGGGATCGACGACTCAGATCCGTGACGCGCCCCCAAAGGAGTCCCGCATTCGGAGAACCCCGCACCGGGAGAACGCCGCACCGGGAAAACACTGAGTGGGCGGCATACGCGAAATGCCGGTGTCTGGTCGAGCGTGCTGTCGGACAGCGACAAGAGGTAGTCGAAATGAGAAGGCATCTGTGGTGGACGTTCTCCTTGACCCTGCTCGTCGTGGACGCACGCGGGCAGCCGGCGAAGTCCCCGTACGAAGAGGTGGTTCTGCGACCGGAACAGATTCCCGAGCATCTGGTCTGGAAGTCGGTGTTCGAGTTCTTTGCCCAGCACCCCGCGGAAGTGGCGAAACTCAAGAAGCTGTTCGGCGACGATCCGGAGAATACACGTCAATTCCCGCTGTTCGTCTCCTCCGATGGTTCACCGGTACGAACGCCGGACGGAAACCTTCAGCGGCTCGAATTGTCGGACGCCGAGTTCGAGCTGATCTATCGCGAAGCGGCCGCGCATATGAAGCGTGACGTGGCGTGTCACCTGAAACTCGAGGCCATGGCCAGCCAGCTCGCGGCCGCAGGCACCAAGCGGGAAGACGTCACGACAGCGCTTCTCGAGCCGCGGGTCGAGTGCCGCCAGCAGGTCATTGACGGCCGTGATCGGGTGCTCGCAAGCCTGAGCCCCGATGGGAGCGCAAACCTGCAGGCCTGGGTCCACAACCAGCGCCAGCGCATGCACGTCAAGTGGCCGGTTGCAGAACTGGAATTCCTCAAGAAACCGCAGTAGCAGAATTCGAAAGTCCGGAACAAGGAGCAAGGTCAATGAAACCACGAGTGGTTGTTTCACTCGTCGCGCTGGGAGTGTCGGCGCTCGCGGAACCAGTGCGCGCGCAGATCCCGGGATGCGGCGGAACACAGCAGTCTACGAAGATCATCCAGGTGGCGAGGCAGTTGTACGTCATCGCCTACTTCAACATAGTGCGCGACTACAACGGCTGTTTTCTCAAAGTGCGCTCCGAAGGATGGATCGAGGGATACGGCGGCGCCGGGTCTCACGAAGGCGCGTTCAGTGCGAATTTCTCGCTCGGCCAGCCGGTCAATGAGTACTCCAGGCAAACGGCCGTGGGGCGGTACTGGCTCATCGAGCTGCTCTGGCCCTGGGAATGGCACCATCGAGGGGACATCGCGGACTGGATCGATATGATCGAACCAGAGGAGCCGCCTCCGCCGCCCCAGGACGATGGGAGGGGTTGCGAAGTCGGCGGCGACAACGAGGGGTGGGACGACTCGCAGCAGGCCTGCACGCCGATCATCGTCGACACGGCCTACAACGGCTATCGATTGACCTCGGTCGCGGAGGGCGTGCGTTTCGACCTCGACCACGACGGTGTTCCCGAGCAGGTGTCCTGGACCAGCGCTGGATCAGACGATGCCTTCCTGGCGCTCGATCGCGACGGCAACGGGACGATCGACAATGGCAGCGAATTGTTCGGCGGCAGGACCCGCGCCTACTACGACACGCCGGAGCCCTTTGCCCAGAACGGATTCGAAGCGCTGAAGTTCACTCAGAACCCTGCCTTTGGTTCGAGCAAGCCCGATGATCGCATCGACATCCACGACTCGGTCTTCCACAGACTGCTGCTGTGGCGGGATCAGAATCACAATGGCGTCTCCGAGGCCGATGAGCTCATACCGGCTGCACATGCGGGTCTCGTCGCAATCTCCACCAACTACCGCAAGTCCAGGGTCGTTGACGAGTACGGCAACGCATTCAAGCTCAGAGCGCCGAGCTCCTGGCGGGTTGGGCGACGGCTCAAGACGCATCCGGTGTTCGACGTGTGGCTCGTCACCGATCACCGCGCGGTCGAGACCAGCGGTCCGCAGCCGTAGCGTTCGGGTCCATCGCTGCGCGACTTGCCGGTTCGACATCGGCATCATGCCCCTCCGGGACGTGCCGTCGTGAGGCGCGTCATCAGGCGGCCGAGCGAGTGAACCACCGACAGCCGTACGCTACACTCGCCGGCCGATGACGATGGAGTTGCCCCGTCTGGGGGTGCTGATTTCGGGACGCGGGAGCAATCTCAAGGCCATTCTGGAGGCGGTCGGCGACGGCCGCGTCGCCGCCCGTGTCGCGATCGTCATCTCCAATCGCGCGAAGGCGCCGGGACTCGAACATGCGCGCGCGGCCGGCGTGGAAACGCTGGTGCTCGAAGCGCCGGCGTTCGCCTCGCGCGAGGACTACGATCACGCGATCGCGAATCACCTGCGCAGCCGGCGAGTGGATCTCGTCTGTCTTGCCGGCTTCATGCGGCTGCTCGGTCCAGGATTCATCGCGGCCTTCCCACACGCGGTGCTCAACGTGCACCCGTCGCTGCTCCCGGCTTTTCCGGGCCTCGATGCCCAGAGGCAGGCGTGGGCGCACGGGGTCAAAGTGACCGGCGCCACAGTGCATTTCGTGACCGCCGAGCTCGACGGCGGTCCGATCGTGATGCAGGCGGCGGTTCCGGTCGAAGAGGACGATTCGCCGGAGGCATTGGCAGCCCGCATTCTCGTCGCGGAACACCGGCTGTATCCGACGGCCATTGCGCGGGTGCTCGGCGGTGGGTGGCGGATCGAGCACAGGCGCGTGGTGTTCGATCGCGTGTGACGGGGTGGGTGTCCCCTGATGGGCTCGATCTTCGCCTGACGTTGCCTGCTGCCGGGCGCGGGCTGCCCTCAGCTCAGGCGCTCGGAGGAAATCGACGCACGCGCTGTCGAACGCGCGCGCTGGGTCAGCGTGAGCAGCGCGACCTCCGGTGGGCAGTTGATGCGGCAGGGCACGTAGACGGTTCCCACGCCCCTGCTCACGAATGCTGCCGTGTTCTCGGCGACTGCCAGTCCCTGGGCGATCGGGAACTTGCGGGCCGCGATGGCTCCGAGGCCCGGGAGGACGACCTGGCCACCGTGCGTGTGTCCTGACAGCACCAGCGGAACGTTCAGGGACGTCGCCTGCGGGAAGCGGCGCGGATCGTGGGCCAACAGGACGGTCCAGCCCGTGGCGCCCCGCAGAAGCCTCGTCAGGTCCTGAGTCTTGCGCGTCCAGAACCTCACGCCCACCAGCTCCACCGGCTCCTGCCTGATCGTGACGGTGGTCCGTGCGTCGGCCAGCACCACGATGCCCCGCCTCCTCAGCTCTGCGG
Source organism: Vicinamibacterales bacterium (assembly GCA_963834365.1). Lineage (GTDB taxonomy): Bacteria > Acidobacteriota > Vicinamibacteria > Vicinamibacterales > Vicinamibacteraceae > CAWJAP01. The sequence goes on from CAWIBS010000029.1 coordinate 324,782, forward strand.
GCATCTCCGCATCGTCGTCATGATTGCCGAGCGCGGCAAAGACGCCGAACGGAGCCGACAGCGACGCGAGCAGCTCGGCGCACGGCGCCATGAAGCGGCGGTCCTTGTCGGTGACGTAATCCCCCCCCAGCACGATCACGTCCGGTCGTTGGTCGGTGATGAGCGATACGGCTCGGTTGATGTCCTGCGCCGGCACCATGCGACTGTGATGGAGATCCGTCAGGAGCGCGACGCGTAAACCGTCGAGTGCTGCCGGCAGCCCGGCGACCGGCACCGTCACGCGCGTCAAGCCGAGATGATGGCGCTCATAGAGAAACCCGTGAGCGCCGACGCCCGCCCCCACCCCGACGCCGGCCGCGATCAGCGTGCGGAGCAGCGACCGTCTGGACATCGACGTGGGCCGGGCGGTCTGGACAACGTCTTCTCGAGTCATTCGACGCGGTCATGGTAATCGTGACGAGCCTCGTACCGCATCATCGCGGCGAGGCCAGCGCGCAGGTCGCCAGCGGCACGTAGGCTGCGCCCCGGGGCGAGAGTCGGCTTTCGAACAATGTGAGCGCGCCGATGGCACACGACGCCTCGAATCGGGACGCCGAGAGGACAGCCCTGAGAGTTGTTTCGAATGAGCGTGGAGCATGCGGGCGGACGCGGCCAATCGTGAGATGTGGGGTGAACTTCGGGCGCGGGTCAACTTCAAAGCCGCGCGCGCCCAGGCGCCGTTCGACTTCGTCGCGAAGGGCGACCAGGGAATCGGCGCCCATCGTCGCGCCGAGCCAGATCACACGTGGCGCCGCCTGCAACGGGAATGTACCGGCCCCCGCCAGGCGCAGCGCGAACGGCGGGGCCCAGGGAGGTCCGAGCGCGGACAGGATCTCCGGGATCAGCGACGATTCGATCGCACCGAAGAAATGAACCGTCAGATGCAGGCGATCGGGGTGGATCCAGCGCACGTGCTCCGCGTGCACCAGGCCGAGGCGCATAGACAGGTCGGTGACCCACTGGCCCACTCGCGCCTTGGTGTCCGCGTCGAGGTCCACCGCCAGGAAGGCGCGGATTCGCGCCGGAGGACGCGCGGTGTCGGGAACCGGGGAGCTCGACATCACCCTGGCCCGGGTGCGGGTTGCGATGCCGGCCTCGGGGCGAGCGATAATCTCGACGCCCGCGTTCCGGGCTTCGAGCCATGACCATAGACGAGCAACTGACCTACCTCACCAAAGGCTGCGTGGACATCGTCCGCCGCGACGACCTGAAGAGCAAGCTCGATCGGGCGGAGCAGGCGGGGCGGCCGCTGGTCGTGAAAGTGGGGTTCGATCCGACCGCGCCAGATCTGCACCTCGGCCACACCGTGCTCATTCGCAAGATGAAGCACTTCCAGGACCTTGGCCATACGGTGGTCTTTCTGATCGGCGATTTCACCGGCCTCATCGGCGACCCGACCGGCCGATCCAAGACCCGGCCGCCGCTCACACGCGAGGCCATCGACGCGAACGCCGAGACCTACAAGCGGCAGGTGTTCAAGCTGCTCGACCCCGTGAAGACCGTGGTGGACTTCAACAGCCGCTGGTTCGGCCCGATGTCGAGTCACGACTGGATTCGGCTGGCGGCGCGCTATAACGTCGCGCAGATGCTCGAACGGCGCGACTTCCGCCAGCGGTACGACGCGGGCCAGCCGATTGCGCTGCACGAGTTCCTGTACTCGCTGGTGCAGGCCTACGACTCGGTGTTCCTCAAGGCGGACGTCGAGCTGGGCGGGACCGATCAACTCTTCAACTTGAACGTGGGCCGCGACATCATGCCCTCGTTCGACCTGCCGGCGCAGGTCGTGCATGACGACGCCCCTCCTGGTGGGGCTCGATGGCAAGGAGAAGATGTCGAAGAGCCTCGGGAACTATGTCGGGGTGGACGAACCCGCGTCGGTGATGTTTGGCAAGTTGATGTCGATCGCCGACGACCTGATGTGGAGCTACTACGAGCTGCTGACGGACATCACGCCCGGCGACCTGTCCGAGTTGCGCCGGCAGGTTGGCGACGGGGCCGTGCACCCGCGCGCCGCGAAGGTGGGGCTCGCGAAGCGGATTGTGAGCGATTTTCACTCGAGCGAGGCGTCGGATGCCGCGGAAGCCGAATTCGACCGCGTGCATGTCCGGCGTGAAGTGCCGAGCGATTTACGGACCGAAACCATCACCGGGCCGCCCGAGCGGCACCTGCTTCGGCGAGTGCTGGTCGAGCTCGGCGCCGCGACCTCGATGAGTGACGCCACGCGGAAAATGACGCAGGGGGGCGTGCGCGTGGGCGGCGAGGTCGTCACGGACCTAGGCTTCACGCTGGCATCCGGCAGCCGGTCGCACCTCGTCCAGGTGGGCAAACGATTCAGCTGTCAGGTGCATTCGGAGGTCGTCGACGCGTCCTGAGCCCCGCGCCAGCCAGCTCAGCCACGTCCCCCGCTCGTGGACATCTACTTGACACCCGGTCGCGTAGGGCTAGGATGGGGAGCCCTGCTGCGCACATTCACCGACGTCAGGGACTCGAAAGGAGCTCGACATGAGGTTGTTAGCTGGAGCTGTTGCCGTTGCTTTTACCGTCGCGCTGGGGGCGTCCGCGCTTCGCCGAGCCTCAGACGCTCAAGGGTGAGATCGTCGATTCGGCCTGCTACACGAAGGACAAGGCCAACAAGGGCGACTCTCACAAGGATTGCGGGACGTCCTGCGTGAAGAAGGGC
>CAWIBS010000029.1:332500-500680 GCA_963834365.1 Vicinamibacterales bacterium
GGTACCCGTACCGCAAACCGACACAGGTAGGCGAGGAGAAAATCCTCAGGCGCAAGTGAGAACCCTCGTTTAGGAACTCGGCAAATTGGCCCCGTAACTTCGGAAGAAGGGGTGCTCCGTCCGCGTGTAGTGGCTTGCCCACGAAGCGCGAGGGAGTTGCAGTAAAGAGGCCCAGGCGACTGTTTACTAAAAACACAGGACTCTGCGAAGTCGAAAACGACGTATAGGGTCTGACGCCTGCCCGGTGCCGGAAGGTTAAAAGGAGAGGTCAGCCGCAAGGTGAAGCCTTGAATTGAAGCCCCGGTAAACGGCGGCCGTAACTATAACGGTCCTAAGGTAGCGAAATTCCTTGTCGGGTAAGTTCCGACCTGCACGAATGGCGTAACGATCTGGGCGCTGTCTCAACGAGGGGCACTGCGAATTTGTGGTACCGGTGAAGACGCCGGTTGCCCGTGGCTAGACGAAAAGACCCCGTGCACCTTTACTACATCTTAGTAGTGAATGCTGACGCAGTATGCGCAGGATAGGTGGGAGACTTCGAACCGAGCCTTTCGGGGTTCGGGGAGTCAACGGTGAGATACCACCCTTACTGCTTCGGCGTTCTAACCTCCACCCGTCATCCGGGTGAGGGACACTGCTAGGTGGGTAGTTTGACTGGGGCGGTCGCCTCCTAAACGGTAACGGAGGCGTGCGAAGGTTCGCTCAGGCTGTTTGGAAATCAGCCTTAGAGTGCAAAGGCATAAGCGAGCTTGACTGCGAGACAAACAAGTCGAGCAGGTGGGAAACCAGGCCTTAGTGATCCGGTGGTTCCGCGTGGAAGGGCCATCGCTCAACGGATAAAAGGTACGCCGGGGATAACAGGCTGATCTGGGCCAAGAGTTCACATCGACGCCCAGGTTTGGCACCTCGATGTCGGCTCATCGCATCCTGGAGCTGTAGCAGGTTCCAAGGGTCCGGCTGTTCGCCGGTTAAAGCGGTACGTGAGCTGGGTTTAGAACGTCGCGAGACAGTTCGGTCTCTATCTGCCATGGGCGCAGGAGATTTGAGAGGACCTGACCTTAGTACGAGAGGACCGGGTTGGACGCACCTCTAGTGTACGAGTTATCCCGCCAGGGGTAGCGCTCGGTAGCTACGTGCGGAAGCGAGAAACGCTGAAGGCATCTAAGCGTGAAACGCTCCTCAAGATGAGATCTCCCTGGGTCGCAAGACCCCTGAAGGCTCCTGGAAGACTACCAGGTGATAGGCCAGGTGTGTAAGAGTGGCGACACTCTAAGCTTACTGGTACTAATCAGCCGTGAGGCTTGACCATATCCCTTTACGCCAAGGCCGGAAGCTGCCGTTTGCAGGGTATTCAGTGTTCGTCTTGGCGCAGCGCTCGCAAGCGAGCGCGCGCGGCACATCCCGGAGGCTCGAGGCCCCCGGTCGTTCTTTGACAAATTGCGGATCGCGGCATGCAGCAGCCGGAGATAGGCTGCTCCCCAGTCGCGCGTGGACCGTCCAGTCGCCCGGCCGTATTGGCCCGGCCGTCTGAATGGCTCCTCCGACCCGGCCAGGGCGTCCAACGCCTGCGCCGTGTCGGGCCGCAGCCTGATCGTGCTTCGCTCCCGAAGCACACCGGTTTCCCGGTGGCTATAGGGGAGGGGTCACACCCGTTCCCATTCCGAACACGGAAGTTAAGCCCTCCACCGCCGATGGTACTGCAAGGGAAGCCTTGTGGGAGAGTAGGTCACTGCCGGGAATAGTTCACGAAAGGCCCGAATCGCCAACGCGGTTCGGGCCTTTTTTCGTTCAGCGTCCGACCCACGCGACTCGCGCCTGGCCCCACCGCCGCGAAGCTCTTCTGTCAAATCCGCGCTGGAGATGATGCTCCGCAACCACACTTGCGCGTCAACGTATTGACCCAGGCCGAAGAGCTGGAAATGTGATCGAAAAAGGACACAATTCCCCGAGGCCAGCGTCCAGCTCGCTGGTTTCAGCCGAGCTGCTGTTGATTTTGACGGTTTTGCGCAAGCCTTTGCACGACCCTCAGGAGTGGTATGGCTCTTGCCTTATCGTGTGCCAGTGATGACCTGACTCCACGCTGAGTGACGTCAGGTCGTGCCAGACACCCCTCCAGCGAATCTGACGGGGATCCTGGCACCGTAGGAATCGGAGAGGGGCCATGACTGGGCACGAAGAAAACGAACGTGAATCTCCTGAATCGTCGCGAGACGTGGCGGCCGACCTGCAGAGAGAGCACGATGTCATGGCCGACGTCATCTGTGCACGCCTGCTCGACGGCAGCCTCCCGCCCGACGAGGCGTACTGGTGGACCCGCATTCTGGCCGAAGGCGCGATCGCGAGGCTCGCTGAACTTTCAGATGGCCGTCGTTCGGGCGTAACCTGCCGCGATTGTGGGTGTACCGCGGACACGGCGCAGGCGGCCTAGCCTCGAAAACGGTCTTTTCTATCGCGACGACTCGACTGCGGTTCGGTTCTTGCTTTGATCGGCCGGCGTGCGGCGAACTCGGACTCCGACCCTGCCGCGTCTGGAGTGCGTCATGAGCAAGGTGCCGGTTCAGGCTCTCTCCCCGTGGTTGCCACCCTTCGCGGAAGAAGAGTACGCCGCCGTGTCGGACACCCTCTGCCGCCGCATCCAGGACGGCACCATGCCACCCGACGACGCCTACTGGTGGACTCGCGTGCAGTATGCCGATGCCGTGTGCGCGATGCTGCGCGATGTGTCACGTCCGGATCGCCTCGTGCCTGCGGCTCGAGCGGTTCTGCCGGACGGTCGTGCAGCCTGATTCGTCACGCTTTCGGCCGCACGGTTATCGCGAAGGGAAACGTGACGACAGCGTCTCCCCGCTGCACTTGCAACCACACGCTCCATCTCCCCGCGCGGGGAAAGCGAATCTCGTACTCCTGGCGGGGATACACCGTCTCGCCGGCTTCCGCATGGGCGTGAATGACTTCATCGCTGTCGTCTGACACGCCGATGAAGTGGCCAGCTGCGCCGAGGAACATCCGCAGGTCGGTGGCCAGCCCTCCTGTCTCGGAATCGGTCAACACCATGGCAACCCGGGTCGTGTCGCCGGCGACGACGTCGTCGTAGGCCAGCCGGGCGCGGAGTCCGCCCCTGATCTCCTCGTGCGTTGCCGTCGGCCGCAGGCCAGCCAGGGCCCGACCCGGCGGACCCTCGACGTCGATCAGAGACTGAAGCACCTGCGGCGATCCGCCTCGCGGAAAGAAATCGCCAAACAGCTTGTAGCGTCCAGGCTGCGGGGGTGTCCACGCCAGACGGAATGACCCCCCGCCTGGCAACGAGGGGTGGACGTGCTCGAAATGCCGGTGATCCTCGCTGACGATGAAGAGGTGCATCTCCTGCTCGTGCACCCGCTCGAAGCTGTTGACGAATCGTGTCGAGCCGCGCTCGCGGATGCCCAGCGTCAGCGACGTCCTGCGGCCGACGCGCGCGGTCGGACGTGCCTCGATGCTCCAGTCGTAGCGACGCGAGAGGTCCACGCGGAGATCGACGAGCGTCATCGAGCAGCGGCGGCACGCGCCAGCGCGATCGCTCTGGATCTCGGGATGCATCGGACACCAATACCCCAGCGACGTGTTGGCGGACTCGTTCGTCTCGAACGCGTCTCCGTCTCGATTGACCACTGCGCGGTCCGGCCCGCGCTCCGACGAGGACTCGACGCGGTCGGCTGGAAAGGCCATCGCCGAGCAGCCGGCGCTGCCTCCAACGACGACACGCGTCGACCGGGGGAGCGAGACCGGATCGACGAAACGATACGGATCGCGTGCCGCCGGCTTCGACACGTCGCCAATCTCGAGCAGCGCTCGCGCCGAGCCTGACGGAGGCTCGATCGACAGGCTGAAGGATCCTCGCGGATCGGGACAGTGGGGCATCACAGCCGACCACTGGGCGGCCGTGGTGGTCCGGGAGACGCCCCGCGTGAAGACCACCCCGCGATCACGCCCGGTACGGTCCTCGTGGAGAGGCGGGTGAGCGCGCAAAACTGCCGGATTGCTGAACCAGCCCGTTTCGGCCGCAGCGCGGGTGGCCACGCCTGACGGTTTTCCCTCGGGTGCGCCTCCGTCGGTCCACGCGACGACCAGATCAATCTCGACCGGCGACATCCGCCGCTCGTTGGCGAACTGTCCGGCGCCTGGCCGTGCGTGCCACGGCGGCATTCGACGTTCGAGCACTTCCTCGCGGATCGCGCGAGCCCACGGGCGCGCGTCACGGTAGGTGTCCAGCGCAACGGGCGCCTCGCGCGAGGTGTGGCAGCTCACGCAATGCCGATCGACGATCGGCTTGATGTCGGTGTTCCACGACACCGTCGTGGTCACACGCGAGTGTCCGGCCGGCGATGCGGCCAGGCAGACGAGAACCACTACCGCGGCGGCGGCGGCGACTCCCGATTCCGGCCAGCCCTGTCGCGGCCGTTCCCGTCCGAACATGACGGAGATGCGGGCGGAACGGCGCTGGTGACTGGTCCTCCGCCCGCCGACAACTACTGACCGCCAGAGCGAGCGGCGGTCGCGGGTGGCTTTCGCCGGACCATCCGCCGTGAACGACACGACGTTGAACATCATCTCTTCCCACGTCTGGTCGCCCCACCGCACTTCGGCCTTCGGGTCGGGGTTGAACCGGTTGCCCGCCGAGTTGTCGTACCACGCGGATCCGAAGATCTTCGTGCCCTTGGGCACACTGAGCGGCTCAGCGAAGTGGTAGTCCGTCTGCCACTCGAAATCGTACCGCGGCACGGACAGCACCAGGTCGTTGCGGCCGTCGGGATAGACCAGCCGGTACTCGTAGCGCTTCCCGCGAAGATGCGTGTGGGGGAACAGGCTCCATACCTTGACGTCCTCGAGGAACGTCGCTTCGGCATCGATCCGATGGTTGTCGGCCCCGGGGGGAATCGTGAAGCGCGCATTGCTGAAGAAGGCCGCGCGCATCTCGTCTCTGGGCGGCTGCTTGGCGAATACGAATCCGATCTCCGTCTGGTCTCGCGCGGCCGTCCCGTTCGTCGTGTAGTGCATCTGGAAGGTGATCACGGTACCTTTTCGCAGCAGGCGTCCCGACCCCTCAGGGAAGGTGTATGCGCCCGTTCCGCTCGCAACGACCATGAGGAACGCGCCCAGGGGTTTATCCGTTGACGAACGCGACGACGGGGTGGCGAAGGCCTCGTCCACACGCACGAGACGTTGACGGGGAGGCATGTCGGGCGACCAGGCATAGGCCAGCACGTGGTGTACAACGGTGGCGTCGCCAGGCCTGATCTCCATCGCCTTGATCCACCTGTCCTCTGTGAGGTTGGTCGGGAACGAGAACCACTGGTACTCGATCACGCCGTCGGCCGGCACCTCGTACGGACTCTCCATCCGGGCGACGAGGTCCGGCCGGCCGATGCTCCAGCCCTCTGTGTAGGTGGGCGCGGGCGGGAGGTCGGCCGGGTCGCCTTCGCGCGAGCCGGTGTTGGCCCAGCTGACGAGCGTTTCCCGTTCGGCCTCGGTCAGCAGCCGTGCGTTCGCAAACCGGCCGATCTTCGGGTCGGCGTGCCACGGCGGCATCTCGCCATCGACGATCTTGTCGCGAATCGACTTGGCCCATGGGCCGCGCGTCCTTATACGTGAGCAGCGACATGGGGGCGACCGTGCCGGGACGGTGGCAGCCGGTGCAGTTCTTGTAGAGAATCGGCGCCACGTCCTTCGTGAAGGTCCGTGTGGGGCCGGTCGTCATGGGGGACATCGGTCCCGGCTCGAGCCGCTGCGGCGCGGGCGCCGGGTTCTGCTGCGCCGTGACGATCGTTCCCGCCGTGACGAGTCCCCAGCACAGTGCCACAGCCACTGGTGCTCGACGCATTGCTGCCTCCTCCTTCTCGGAACGATCGAGTCTACATCACGGCCGTGCCACCGCCCTCAGGCGGACCGGCGCGTCCGTGGACGATCGTTCACGTGCTGACAGGGTACTCCTGGCGCAAGCGCGACGTCTGGGGGTTGCGGTTAGATTTCGGTAACGGCCGCTGGCGCCCGACGATGAGGACGCGGCCGGGTGCGAGCGGCGGGCGACTCTGCCGGACGCGCTGGAACCCGCTGGCCGCAAGCCATTGCGCGTAGTCCTCGCCGTGAGGCGTCTCGGAACTCGACGTGAGTCTGAAGTAGAGCGCCGCGACGTCGCCATGTCCCGCCGGCAGTCCCGCGCGAGGCGCCTCCACCTCCCAGATGGCGATCGTCCCGTCGGGAGTGAGACTCCCGCGCGCCCTGGCGAGGAGCTCCTGTGTCTCGGCGGGGGTGAGGTGGTGCAGGACGTTCGACAGCAGGATCACGTCTGCCGACGGGATCGGGTCCACGAGCAGGTTGCCGGCGACGTGGTCCACGAGTCCCGCATGGCCGGCCTCATGGGCGAGCGTGCGGCCATGCTCGAGCGCCTGCGGCAGATCGATGACGGTCGATCGCATCGGCGGGTGGCGTCGGCAGATGGCAGCGCCGAGGAGGCCGTGCGATCCGGCGAGATCCAGCAATCGGGTCGCGCCCCGGCGCACGGGCACCCGGCCCGCGAGTGTCCTCGCGTCGAGCCGCGACAACTCCAGCATCGCCCGCTGGTAGTGGCCCCACGCCTGCGAATCGGCCAGCGTGCGGTGGAAGTCGATGCCTCGCCCCGTCTGGACGAGCGCGTCGAGCGCGTCCAGGAAGTGCCATTGCGACTCGTTCCACCTCGCGTACCCCGTCAGCTCCATCGGTGCCCCGCGCAGCATGGTCTGCCGGGCCAGTGGTGAGAGCGAGTACGCCTCCGCCCGCTCGGTGAGATAGCCCGAGTGGACGAGCGTGCGAAGCAGCCGATCGAGCGCCGGCTCGTCGCAGTTGAGCTCGGAAGCGAGGTCAGTGGCCGAGCGGCGGCCGTTGCGAAGCGCCTCGAACACGCCGAGCGAGACGCCCGACATGATGGCGCGAGCCTTGAGGAGCGCGAAGAGCAGATCGACCACCGGCACCGGCACGACGCCGAGCCAGAGAGCCGCGCGCTCGAGCAGGGTCTCCGGAAGAATTCCAGTCTTCACGTCGGTGAGCGTGGATTGTAGCGGATCCGGTTCACGCCAGCCCCAATCGTTGCGACGCCACCGCGCACGGCTGCGATCGACGCGCCGGCTGCCTCACCGCGGTTCGTTCGGATCTGTCCGTGGCTTCGTCGGATCTCGTCTGTGGCTTGACCGCGCGAGGCTCGCGCTCGATACTCGCACGCTGGAGATCGAGAAAGACACTCGATCGCTGGTGCTGCGATGGTCACCACGAGACGCGCGTGGCTGCAGGGGCTGTCGGCCGGAATGCTGGTCCGTGGCCTGTCATGGCCGCCGAAGATCGCAGGGGCAGCCCGGGACCTGGCGAAGCCTCTTCGACGGATCGAGCCTGGGACCATGGAAGGTCACCAGCTTCGGGGGGGAAGGCGAAGTGCGGGTCGAGAACGGCTCGATCGTTCTCGAGCGCGGCAACGATCTCACCGGCATCACGTGGACTGGTCCACTCGAACGTCTCGACTACGAGATCGGAGTCGAGGCGCGGCGCGTGTCCGGAAACGACTTCTTCTGCGGCCTGACCTTCCCGGTCGGCGACGCCCACTGCTCCTTCATCGTCGGGGGCTGGGCTGGCGCGGTGACCGGACTCTCGACGCTCGACGGCCAGGATGCGTCCGAGAACGAGACCACGACGATCAAAAACTTCGAGGACGGGCGCTGGTACGCGGTTCGCGTCCGCGTCACGGCCGAGCGCATCCAGGCGTGGATTGACGATGCGGTGTGGGCCGACGTGAAGACGGCCGGCCGCCGCATCGGCATCCGCCCGGAGGTTGACGCCTCGCGCCCGCTGGGCATCGCCAGCTGGCGCACGACTGCCGCCCTGCGCAACATTCGCGTCAGGAATGCCTGAATCGCGGTGCCGGCCCCGGGCCCCGACCGGTGCCGCTACGTCCACGTCGCGACGACGACTCGCCACACACCGTCGTCATCCTTCTCGAGAACCCAGAGGTGTGCGCCGCGATCGGTCACCGGAAGCGTCGCGCCGTGCGGCTGATACGACGTGACGTACTCACAGGTCTTGTAGGCGAGGCGGCCCTGGCCGTGAATCTCGAGGTTCGAGAGTTCCAGCGACGTGATTGCGACCGGTGGACCCGAGAGCCAGCGGAGGATCGTCTGACGGCCACGAAGCGGCCGCCCTCCTGGCGGCATCCAGACCACGTCCTCCGCACACACGTCGAGAACGGCGCGCGTGTTGCCCGCACGTTCCTCGGCCATCCATCTCTCGTGCAGCGCCTGGATGGCGCGCACGTCTTCGGACGCGAGGTTCGCCAGTCGTGTGCTCATGTGGGTCCAGAGTCGCGGTTCTCGTGAGCCGGCAGGCAGTCGGCGACCCCGCCCCGCGCGCACGAGCCGCCGCTATCGGCGCTGGGCAACGGCACGCACCGACGGGCGATGCGCGAAGTCCCCGACGACGGGATGGGCGACCGATGCGAAGTCCGCGTAGCGCATCCGCAGCGCGTCGGTGTGGGTGCCCGCGTTGAAGGTGATCTGCTCATCGTTGGCCAGCATCGCGTCAACGAAGACGCGCTGGCCGTAGAGCGGGCCGAGCGGCGGCATCGCGCCCCGGTCGCAGCCGGGATACAACTTCTCGAACTCCGACTCTTCGGCGAGGCGGACATTGCGGGAACCGGTCAAGGCGCGCAACCGATCGACATCGATGGCGAGATGCGCCGGCAGCACCGCCTGGATGGGTTCGCCATCCGCGATACACACGACGGTCTTGGCCCATTCGGCGCCGGGTATGTGGGTGAGGGCCGCGTCCTCCTGTGCGGTGAACGCGAGCGGATGCGGGATGGTGTCGAATGGAATGCCCTGGCTCGTCAGGAACTGCGCAATCGACGGGACGATCGCCATGGTGCCCTCCTCGAGGTTCGATGGACGCCACGCCAGCAGCGGGATGGTGATTCTAGCACCCCCCGCGCGTTTGGTCGCGCTCGCTGCAGTCGCGCTACACTGCCACGCCCATGGACGTGGCGCAGCCCCGCGAGCAGATCTCCGAAGCCGAGGCGCGCTTCGAGCACGTGCGCCGCTCGGCCGGATTCCTGCTCGCCCCGGCCGCGTTCCTGACAGTCTGGTTTGCGCCGCTCGGCCTTGGCGCACCGGCGCACCGGCTTGCCGCCATTGCTGCCGCGGTCATCATCCTGTGGGTCTGCGAATCGCTGCCGATGGCGATCACGGCGGTGCTGGGGCCGGTGCTGGCCGTCCTGCTCCAGGTCGCTCCGGCGCGCCAGGTGTTTGCGCCGTTCGCGGATCCCATCGTCTTCCTGTTCATCGGCGGCTTCATGATCGCGGAGGCGATGTTCGTCCATCGACTCGACCGGCGCGTCGCCTACACCGCGCTGTCGTCGCCGCTCGTCGGGTCGAGCGCCGTGCGGGCGCTGGTGGTCTACGGCGCCGTCACCACCGCCATCTCGATGTGGATCAGCAATGTCGCGACGACCGCGATGATGTTCCCGATCGGGCTGGCGATCGCCGCCCAACTCACCGGGCCGGGTGTGGCATCGCCGCAGGCACGGCGGTTTGCGCTGGCGATGATGCTGATGACGTCGTTCGGCGCGTCCGTCGGCGGACTCGCCACTCCGGTGGGCACTCCGCCGAACCTGATCGGCATGGGCCTGATCGAACGCGTGGCGCATCGAGAGATCGATTTCGTCCAGTGGGTCGCGCTGGGTCTCCCGGCGACCGTGCTGCTCTTCGGATTCCTCGCCACGTTGTTCGCCTGGACGTCGGCAAGGGGTCTCGCGCTCGCGCCGGGAGGTGTCGAGAGCATCCGAACGGAATTGCGGGCGCTCGGTCCCCTCGGTCGGGGCGAGCGAAACGTGCTGCTGGCGTTCGCACTGACCGTGCTGTTCTGGGTGATGCCCGGTCTGTTGGCGCTCGCCGGCCTGGGGCAGTCGCCAATCGCCCGCACGCTCGAGGCATCCGTGCCGGAAGCCGTGGCAGCGCTGCTCGGGGCGACGCTGCTGTTCGTGCTGCCCGTGGACTGGGCGCGCCGTCGTTTCACGCTCACCTGGGAACAGGCCTCCCGGATCGAATGGGGCATCATCCTGCTCTACGGCGGCGGACTCTCCCTCGGTGAGCTCGCGTTCTCGACGGGTCTGGCCAGAGCTTTCGGCGAGGCGCTCACCGCATGGTCGCCGGCGCCGTCGAGCTTCAGCTTCACCGTGTTGTTCACGCTGGTGGCGATCGTGCTGTCCGAGACGACATCGAACACGGCGTCGGCGAACATGATCGTGCCGATTGCGATCGCCGTGCCGCAGGCCGCGGGGATCGACCCGCTGGCCCCGGCACTGGCGGCGACGCTCGGCGCCAGCATGGGTTTCATGATGCCGATCTCGACACCGCCCAATGCCGTGGTCTACAGCTCGGGGCTCATCCCCCTCACGGCGATGATGCGGTTCGGGATCCTGCTCGATATCGTCGGGTTCTTCGTCATCGTGAGCCTCGTCACCCTGCTCGTGCCGATCGTCTTCGGGTAGCCGTCGGCGGGCTCACGCCTGCACAAAAGCCGTGGTGGGCTGTTCAGTCGGCCCTCAATGCGATCAGCGGATCGACGCGCGCGGCGCGCCTCGCCGGGATGACGCACGCAGCCACCGTCACCGCCGACAGGATCGCGACGATCGAGACGAAGGTCACCGGGTCGACCGGATTCATCTGGACCAGCAGGCTCTCGAGCAGCTGACTGACACCGTAGCCGCCCGCCAGTCCCAGCGCGAGACCGATCGTCAGCTGCAGCAACCCGCCGCGCAGCACACCGAACGCCACCGTCCGCGACGGCGCGCCGAGCGCCATCCGGATGCCGATCTCCTGCCGTCGCTGGCTCACCGCATACGCCATCACCGCATAGATGCCCACCGAAGAGAGCACCAGGGCGATCAACGCGAACAGCACGAACATCGTGCCGAAGACGCGATAGGGCCACCGGGTCTGCGCCAGCAGAGCATCGAACGTCTGGATGTCGTAGACCGGCAGGTCGGGATCGATCGCCTGAACCGCTCGACGCAGCGGCGTGGACAACGCCGACGGCTCCTCGCGTCCGCGCGCGATGATCGTCACGTAACTGGCTGGCTCCAGCCGATACGGGAGATAGACGACCGCTTCCGGCTCGATCGACTGGATGTCGCCCTGGCGGACCGTCGGACTGATGCCGACGATCGTCGCCCAGATTCCCGGGTCGCGGTCGCTGACGCGCAGGCGCACGCGCCGCCCCAGGACATCGCCGGTCGGGAAGAATCGCGACACGAACCGCGCGTTCACGATCGCCGTCTCGGCGCCCGCGGTCCCGTCGCGAACGGTGAAGTCGCGTCCGTCCCGCATCGACAGCCCAACCGTCTCGAAGTAGCGATCCCCGACCAGAATCGTCGTCACGGAGGGGCGGTCCTCGACCCTGGCCACGGGCCTGCCGTCGATCTCGAGCGGCCGCCGCATGCCGCCCTCGAGCGGCGCTTGCGAGGCGTAGGTCACCGACTGCGTGCCGGGGATTGCCGACAGTGCCGATGACAGCCGGGTGTGGAACAACCGGCGCGCGTCCGCATCCGGATATCGCCGATCCGGGAGGTTGAGACGCATGGTGAGCATCCGCGCACCATCGAGCCCGGGATCGAAGCTGTACAGCTTCAGAAAGCTGCGCACCATCAGCCCCGCGCCGGTGAGCAGCACCAGCGTCAGCGCGATCTGGAACACCACCATCACGGACGTGAACCGGCGCGCGCGCACGCCGCCCGACTGGCCCCGTCCCCCTTGCTTCAGCACGTCATGGACGCTCGTCCGCGACACCTGCAGCGCCGGCGCGATGCCGAAGATGATTCCCGTCCCGACGCACACGGCCGCCAGAAACCCGAAGACCATCCAATCCATCGAGAACGTGATCCAGTAAGGCTTGCCGACGTCTGCCACGGCGCGATCGAACAGCCGCACGCCGATGCTGGCCAGTGCCAGGCCCAGCACGCCGCCGATCGACGCGAGCAGCACGCTCTCGGCGAGCAGCTGCACCACGATGCGCAAGCGGCTCGCGCCGAGCGCGACACGAACGGCCACCTCTCGCATGCGGTTCACCGAGCGTGACAGCAGCAGGTTGGCGACGTTGGCGCAGGCGATGAGCAGGACGAATCCGACCGCGCCCATCAGGCTCAGGAAGACCAGCCGGATTCGCCCGCCGTTGAACCGCTCGTTGAACGTGCGCACCGCGACCCCCAGGTCCTTGTTCGTGTCCGGATACTGCCGCGCGAGGCGTTGGGCAATCCCGGCGAGCTCCGCTTCCGCCTGGGCCTGTGACGCGCCGGGCTTCAAGCGCCCGAACACCTGGTGCCGGCGCGTGTCACGCTTCTCGTCGCCGTCGCGCGGCACCAGCGGCTGCCACATGTCCGAGTTCGTGGGGAACTTCATTCCCTCGGGCATGACGCCCACCACGGTCGTCGGCACTTCGTTGATGCGGATGACGCGCCCGACGATATTGGCGTCGCTCCCGTAGCGGTCGCGCCAGATGCCGTAGCCGAGGATGACGACGGGCTCGGCGCCCTTGCGGTCCTCATCGGGTGCGAAGTCGCGGCCGCGCAGCGGGGCCTGGCGCAGCAGGCGGAACGTATTCGCCGAGATGTAGGTGCCGCGGATCCGTTCCGGCAATCGTCCCGTCTCGCTGACGTTCATCGCGCCGCCAGACCACGCACCCAGCTCCTCGAACGCCCGCGCGCCTTGCCGCCAGTCCTGCCAGTCGAGGCGCGAAACCCCCATCCCGTCCTGGTCTGTGAGGCGTTCGGTCTCGATGTGCAGGATGCGATCGGCGTCGGGGAAGGGGAGGCCGCGTATGAGCACGCCGTTGACGATCGTGAAGACCGTCGTGTTGACGCCGAGGCCGAGGGCCAGCGCGCCGATGGCGGCGGCGCTGAACCAGCGATCCTTCCAGAGCATGCGACACGCGAACCGGAGGTCGGACGGCAGAGTCATGGTGGCGCTCTCGGGGACGCGGGCCGGCGCTGCAGCGGATGCGCAGCCTGCGGCCAGTGGGTACAACGCGGCCGGAAGGGTCGCGGTTAACTGACGTGGGGCGGTGTGCCGCAGTTCCGCCGATGGACTCCGGGCCGGGGTTGCGAGCGCTCATGGAACGCCCGCGGCTGAACACCGCTGACGCCCGTGCTACCCTGAGTGAGCCAGTGCCCCGTTGCCGAGTTGCAGAACTGTGCAGGGCTTCGCGGCCCGCCCAGCTGCTGATGATGTCGATGCGGATTCGCCGTGCCGTCCTGATCGCGCTCCTTGCCGGCCTCGTGCCGATCACGCCCTCCGTGTCACCCGTGGAGGCGCAGAGCATCAACTGCACGATCCCCGGCAAGAACCAGTACGTGCGGGACGTGCTGTTCGACTATTACTACTGGTACCGACAGCTGCCGTCCACGAACCCCGCGACCTTCGGCTCGCCCGAGGAGTACCCTCGAGGCGGTGCGCTACCGGGACCTCGATCGCACGTTCAGCTACATCGCGAACCGGCTCGAGGAAGAAGCATTGCTGTCGAGCTCGCAGTTCGTCGGCCTGGGGATCTCGACCCGGTTCGATGGCGAGGAGATGCGGATCTCACAGGTGTTTCCCGGAAGCCCGGCGTCCGAGGCCGGGCTGGCGCGCGGCGACCGTATCACGAGCATCAACGGACGCAGCGTGACCGATCTCTCACAGAGCGGCCAGATCGGATCGGCCTTCGGGCCTTCAGAGGACGGCCTGGTCATCGAGCTGAGCTGGCGGGGACGCGAGGGCAACGAGCGTTCAGGTCGGCTGGTGAAGCGCGCGGTCACCATACCGACCGTCGATCTGACGCGCCTGTACGACGTGGATGGCCGCCGGGTTGGTTACATCTTCTTCCGGAACTTCGTCGAACCGTCGATCGGCGCGCTCGACGCGGCGTTCATGCAGCTGCGCGAGGCCGGCGCGACCGAGCTCGTCCTCGACCTGCGTTACAACGGCGGCGGTCTGGTGGACGTCGCGCAACATCTGGCGAGCCTCATTGGTGGCCAGCGGACCGAGGGGCGCGTCTTCGCCGCCTACACGCACAACGATCGTCATCCCGAACTGAATCGCACCATGCGCTTCGAGCGGAAGTCCAACGCAATGGAGCTCGAACGGCTCGTCGTGATCACGACCAGGGCGTCAGCGTCGGCGAGCGAGCTCGTGATCAACGCCCTGAGACCTTTCATGCCCGTCGTGATCGTCGGCGACACGACGTACGGCAAGCCGGTCGGTCAGTTGGGCTTCCCGTTCTGTGACAAGGTGCTGCGGCCGGTCTCGTTCATCCTGCGGAACGCCAACAATCAAGCCGACTTCTTCAACGGCTTCGAGCCGGACTGCCGCGCGGCCGACGATCTCGATCACGAATTCGGCAGTGTGTCCGAGCCGTCGCTGGCCGAGTCGCTGGCGTACCTCCGGACGGGCTCCTGCACCTCGCCTGCGGCCACGGCGGCCGCCAAGCGGCTGGCCCCCAGGCGCGCCGTCCTGCCCGACGATGGGTGGCAGCTCACCCTCGGCGCGCACTGAAAACCCTCGCCATTCCGGCGATCCGGAACGACTTCCGCTGGCATCCGTCTAGAGATAGAGGAGCCCCGGGACCAGGATCTTCCCGGTGCAGCGCGAAGGAGTTACGCACATGCACGTTGAGGAACAACATCTGGGCGACGTCGCGCTGGTGACCGTCAACGGACGACTGACCGGATCCGAGCCACTCGGAGTCCTGCACGACAAGGTGAACAGCCTCTTGTACCAGGGGAAGAAGAACATCGTCATCGACCTGGCCAGGCTGGGCTATATGGACAGCGCCGGGCTCGGTGAGCTGATTTCCTGTGTGACGTTCACCGCGCGGCAAGGTGGCCATCTCGCGCTCGCGGGTGTCACCTCGAGAACCCGTGATTTGCTGGTCGTCACGAAGCTGCTCACCGTGTTCGACTGCTACGACACCCGCGACGAGGCGGTCCGGAGCCTCGAGCGGCGCCACTGAGCGCCACGCGCCAGTCCCGGACGCTCTCGTAACGCCGGGGCGTGGCGCGCCCCTCTCACACCCGAGGGCTTCTTCCTCGGGTTTCAGAACTTGAACAAGTCATCGAAGGCGGATCGCGCGCTCGCGGCCGGCGCCGATCCGGTCTGACGCTCGACGCGCACGCGCGGCTCGAACAGCGTGCAGTCGTTCGACCCGTCCTTGACGGCGACGCGAGCGGTGATGGCCTGCATGCATTCGAAGCGGGCGCCGGGATCGAAGAAGCTGCACTGGACGCAGGAGCGCAGCGCCACCCCGCAGCCCTCACAGGTAGCCGCGCCACTGGTCGCGCCGCCGGCGTAGGGGCGACCACAGCGCGCGCAGCGCATCGCTTCCACGAAGCCGGGAAAGTTGGGCGCGCGCATCTCCCGCGGCCGCTCGTCACGGGGCCGGTCGGCCGGCTTGCGATCGCTGCGCTGGCCGCGGTCGTCGTCCTGATACCCCCGCTGGCGGTACTTGCGTTCGCTCATCGGTACGCTCCTGCGAGAATCCAGCGACGAGCATGACACAATCGGCGGCGGCCGGCGATGCGGCCGCCGGCCATGCCATGACGTCCACGCTGCCCGCTCCGGCGTTTCCGCCCGCATCGCTCCGCGATCGCGACTGGGAGGTCGTGATCGTCGGGGCAGGGCCTGCCGGCGCCGCGGCGGCCCTCGTGCTGGCCCGGCGCGGGCGGCGCGTGCTGCTCGTGGATCGGGAACGCTTTCCGCGTGACAAGGTGTGTGGGGATGCGCTGATTCCGGATGCCCTGCGTGCACTCGAACGGCTCGGATTGATCGACGGCGTGCGCGCGCTGGGTCACGCCGCGACGACGCTCTCGCTCTACAGTTCGGCGCGGGAGCGCCTCGACGTGCCGAGCGCCTTCATCACCCTGTCCCGGCGTGTGTTCGACCACTTCCTCGTGCGCCAGGCGGTCGAGGCGGGAGCGACGTTTCACCACGGACACGTCGGCCTGGTCGATGCCGATCGTGGCGGCACGCTGCGCCTCGCCCCGCGCGGCGCTGGCACGGAAGTCGTTGCGCGCGCGGGCCTCATTGCCACCGGCGCGCGCGTCGAGCTTCTCGGGCGCCACGGCCTCGTGTCACGGCCGTATGCGAACGGCATGGCGCTGCGCTGCTACGTCCGCTCCACGTCGCGGATCGACGAGCTCGTCGTCTCCTACGATCGCGAGATCGCACCGGGCTATGCGTGGATCTTTCCGCTCGGCGGCGGCCTCTACAACGTCGGCTGCGGGACGACCGTCACCGACGGCCGCCGGATGAACCTGCGCCGCGACTTCGCCGCGTTCGTCGAGCGGTTTCCACTGGCCCGCGCCCTCATGGCGCACGCGTCCGACGTGACGGCGCTCGAGGGCGCGCGGCTGCGATGCGGGCTGACCGGCACCGCGCCGATCGGTCCGGGCCGCACGCTGGCCATCGGTGAATCGATCGGCACCACGTTTCCGCTCACGGGCGAAGGGATTGGCAAGGCGATCGAGACCGGCGTGCTCGCGGCCGAGACGCTCGACGAGGCGCTCGGATCCGCAGGCGACGCGGTGCTGACGCGGTACTGCCAGCGGCTCGAGTGCGAGCTCCGACCGCGGTATCGCGGCTACGCGCTCGCCGAGCGCTGGCTGGCGTGGCCGCGCGTCGGCGACCTGGTGTTCAGGCGCGCGCGCCGCAGCCCGTACCTGCAGCGCGCGATCGCCGGCATTCTCGAGGAGCGTGTCGATCCACGTGCGGTGTTCTCGCTCGGCGGACTGGTACGCTCGTGGGTGGATTGAGCCGCGCCAGCCGGCCGCCGTGCGCGGTTTGCCTGCCGGCTGGCGTATGCTACTGCACGATCGACGCGCCCAGCGCGCCGGCCACGGAGGGTCGATGAAAGACAAGCAGTCGTTCGTCATCGAGATGGAGCCGTCCAAGGCCCAGTTCCTCGAGGAGATGGCCCGCACGCACGGACTGCCCGACCTGGGCAAGGCCATGCGGTGTCTCATCGACTACGCGCGAGAGCACCCCGAGGCCCACGACGCCATCTTCGACGAGGTCCACTGCGTCGACTGCGGATAGCCGTCTCGTGCACCAGATTCCCGTCGAATTCGCCAGCCAGCGCCCGATCCGGACCCGCAACAAGCTCTATTACAGGGTCCTCCACTGGCCGATCTGGATCTTCGTCTTCTTCATCGCGCCGGGCCCGCTGACCTTCGATCTGTTCGAAGGCGGCTTCGACCGCCGGATGGTGGCCTGGCTCGGGCTGGTGCTGGCGGGAACGGGCTTCTGGGCGCTGCGCGGGCGCCTGCCGGGCGTCGAGCCCGCGCCTTACATCATCAGGTTCACCGAGGATCGCCCCAACCCGCTGTACCGGCGGATCTGCTACACCGTGGCGTGGGGCGCAGCCGTGACCTTCGCCGTGCTGAACATCGCGGGCCTGACGGGCGCCATCCTGACCGGTCGCTGGGCGCTCGAGGAGATCTACCGCTACGGCTATTTCCCGCTTGCCGGGGGCATCTGGCTGGCTGGCGCCATGGGGTGGCTGCCGCGCGTCAAACGGTCCACGGCTGGCGAGGGCCACGAGCGCCGTTACTTCTACGGCACCGTCTGGGCGGTGGCGACCGCACAGCCCGTGCTATGGGTCCTGTATCTGATCCTCCCGCGCACGCGCACGAGCGACGTCATCGAGCTCGTCGCGTTCGTCGGCGTCCTGGCCTTCATGGGACGACTTGCCGTACGCGGCCGCCTGCCGAGGACACGACCGATCGTGCCTGGCGAGTTGGCCGCGCTCGATTGACACATCCTCTTCTTCTTCTTCTTCTTACTTCTTACTCTTCTCCTACTTCCTCCGTCTTACTTCGTCCTTCCGTCTTTCACTTCGTACTTCGTCCCTCGTACTTTGTACTTCTTGTAAGTTGCCTCGCGACATCGACCTCCTCACCTCGTTCACGTTGAAACACCTCCGGGATCGGTGGTGGGACGCCGCGTTCACCGACTTCCTGCGGGACGCCATGCTGCCGCAGCCTGGCGAGCGCGTGCTGGACGTCGGGTGCGGTGCCGGTACCGCCGAGCTCATTCTGGCCCTGCTGCAGCCGGGCCAGGCGCAATTCGTCGGCATCGATCTCGTGCGCGGGCGCGTCGCCGACGCGCAACGCGCGGCGCGTGACCATCATCTCGCCGCGACGCTCGCCACCGCTGACGTCGCGGCGCTGCCCTTCCAGTCGGCCAGCTTCGCCGCCGCGTTTGCCGTGGCGGTCCTCCAGCACGTCGAGCAGCCGGAGGCTGCGTTGGCGTCGCTGGCGCGGGTCATGGCACACGGCGGGCGCCTCGTCGTGGTCGAGCCCGACAACGCGCACCGCCAGTGGTACAGCGAGCCGGCCTCCGGACACGCGGCCTTCGAGCTGGCGACGCGCTTCTTCGGGGCGCTCGAATCCGCACGCCGCGAGCAGGGCGATCCGTCGCTGGGACCGCGACTGCCGGGAAAGCTCCGGCGCCACGGCTTCGATCCCGTGGCCGTGCACCTGTTTCCGGTCTCGGTGTCGCGGATCGGCGCGCCCGTTGCGCGCGTGTGGGTCGAGCGCCGCCGCGCGATCGAGGAAGAGGTGGCGGCTGCGCACGATCAGGCGCTGGCCCGGCTCGGGCGCGATCTCGTCGATGCGGTCGGCGAGTACGCGCGCGACGCCGATCTGGCCGGCCCCGCGTTCATCGAGATCCAGCACACCATGCTCTACGCCACCGTGGCCCAACGCGCATGACGACCCGCAAGCGCGGCGCCGCGCGCTCAACAGCTCGGACCAGGCCGCCCAAGTCGCCTACGTCGCCCAAGTCGCCCAACGAGTCCCCCAAGTCGCCCAAGCCCCCAAGTCGCCCAGCTCCCGTTCCTCGCCCAGCCCCCCAGTCGCCCAGTCCCCCAGTCCCCCAGAGAAGGCTGGCACGGGTGGGACGACTACGCAGTCTTCTACGACTGGGAGAACGCGCGCACCGTCGGCCGTCGTGACGTGGCCTTCTGGCGTCGCGTCGCGTTACGAACCGCGGGCCGCACGCTCGAGCTCGGCTGCGGTACGGGACGCGTCCTCCTGCCGCTCGCCAGGGCGGGTGTGGCGATCGTCGGGATCGATCGCTCGCTGCCGATGCTCGACCGCGCGCGCCGGCGTCTGCGCCGGCTGCGCACGCCGGTTCGCGCGGCGCTGGCTCGCGGCGACATTCGCGACGTGCCGGCCAGGCCGGGCGCCTTCGACCTCGTGATCGCGCCGTACGGCATCCTCCAGTCGCTGGTCCGCGAGGCCGACCTCACCCGGACGCTGCGGGCCGTCGCGCGTTCCCTCAAACCCGGTGGGCGGTTCGGGATCGATTCGGTGCCAGACGTGCCGAACTGGCAGGAATACGCCCGGCAGGTGACGCTGCGCGGGAGCCGCGGTCCTCGCGGCCTGCCGATCACGCTCGTGGAGTCCGTGCGGCAGGACCGGGCGCGCAAGCTGACGATCTTCGATCAGGAGTTCACCGAAGGCTGGGGCCGTGCCCGGCGGGTCCATCGATTCTCGCTCACGTTCCGAACCATTGGCGTGCCGGCGTTGCGGCGGCGTCTCGAACGCGCCGGATTCGCCATCGAGGCCGCGCTCGGAACCTACGACGGCCAGCCATGGGATCCACGCGCGCAGACCTGGGTCATCCTGGCGCGGCGCCTCTGAGCCCGCAGCGCACCTGCGTGATAGAATCTCCCGTTCTTTTCCCGCATGTTTCGCGCGTGCGGAGTCGGGGAGTTCCGCCATGTCCGGCCATTCCAAGTGGCATTCCATCAAGCACAAGAAAGGCGCGCTCGACGCCAAGCGCGGCCGGGTTTTCACGCGCATCATCAAGGAACTGACCGTGGCCGCCCGCACCGGCGGCGGCGACCCGGGTAGCAATCCGCGCCTTCGGACCATCGTCGCCGAAGCCAAGTCGGTCAACATGCCGGCCGAGAACATCCAGCGCGCCATCCGGCGTGGCACCGGTGAGGAGCCGGGCGTCAGCTACGAAGAGGTGACCTACGAAGGCTACGGGCCCGGCGGCGCCGCGGTCATCGTCGAAACGGTCACCGACAACCGCAACCGCACCGTCGGCGAGATTCGCCACGTGTTCTCGAAGCATGGCGGCAATCTCGGCGCCGAGAACAGCGTCGCCTGGATGTTCGACAAGAAGGGCTACATCGTCGTCGAGAAGACGAAGGCGGATGAAGAGACGCTGATGTCCGCGGCGCTCGACGCCGGCGCCGACGACATGCGCGACGATGGCGACAGCTGGGAGATCATCTGCGCGCCGACGGCATTCGATGTCGTCGCGGAGGCGGTGAAGCGGGTGGTGGAGCCGGCGAGCGCGCAGGTCGCCATGCTGCCGCAGAACTACGTCAAGCTCGAGGGCAAGACCGCGCAGCAGATGGTCCGGCTGATGGACGCGCTCGACGACCAGGACGACGTGCAGAAGGTCTGGTCGAATTTCGACATCGAGGAAAAGGAGATCGAGGCCTCGCTCGCGTGAGGATCTTCGGGATCGATCCCGGCTCGGTTCGCACCGGCTACGGCTGTGTCGAGAGCGACGGCAGCCGGCACCGGCTCGTGACGTGCGGCGCGATCGCCGCGCCCGCGAGACTGCCTTTCCCCGCCCGCCTGCTCGCCATTCATGCGGACCTGTCGGCCCTGCTGGCGACATGGAAGCCCGATGCCGTGGCCATCGAGGCGCTCTTTCATGCGGTCAACGCCCGGAGTGCCCTGCAGCTCGGACACGCGCGCGGCGTCGCCCTGCTCGCCGCCAGCCAGGCGGGCCTCCCGATCGCGGAATACGCCCCCGCAGAAGTGAAGCGCGCCGTCGTCGGATATGGCCGCGCCGAGAAGCTGCAGGTGCAGCACATGGTGCGTCTGCTGCTCGGGATCGCGGTCGTGCCCGGGCCGTTCGACGCCTCTGATGCGCTGGCGGTCGCGATCTGTCATCTGCACGGCCTGCGGCCGGACGGCGTGGCTGCGGCGGCGGGTCCGGAGCCACGCGCGCCGCGGAGCTGGCGCAGCTACAATCCGAATGCGCGACCCGGCTGAAGCCGGGCCCTCCGGTCGCGGGAGCTGACCGGGACCCCAGGAGGGCGCGGCTTCAGCCGCGCCGCCGACGCGCGGACACTGGTCGCTGGTCGTTGGTCACTCGTCACTGAAAAATGATCGCCCAGCTGCGCGGCCGCTTGATCGAGAAGTACCCGAGTCGCCTCGTCGTGGATGTGCATGGTGTCGGCTACGACGTGCAGGTGCCGGTCTCGACCTTCTACGAAGCCGGCGACACCGGCCGCGAAGTCTCGCTGCGCATCCACACGCACGTGCGCGAGGATCAGATTGCGCTCTTCGGCTTCGCCACCGCGCTCGAGCATCAGCTCTTCGAGCGCTTGATCAGCGTCAACGGCATCGGTCCGAAGCTGGCGCTGGCGGTGCTCTCCGGGATCGAGCCGGTGGACTTCGTCCGGGCCGTGCAACAGGGCGACGCCGGGCGGCTCACGCGTATTCCCGGCGTTGGACGCAAGACCGCCGAGCGCATGACGCTGGAGCTGCGCGATCGGCTGCCCGCCGTCGCGGCCGTCCCGACGCCCGACGCGTCCGCGGTCGCCGACGGGCTGCGTGACGACGTGGCGTCGGCGCTCGTGAACCTTGGCTACCAGCGCGCTCAGGTCGACCGCGCCGTGGCCGTCGTCCTGAAGGATGCTGGAGCGACGAGCGGCTTCGAGGAGACCCTCAGGCAGGCGCTCCGTCAGCTGGCACGATGACTCGAGAGCCGACGCAGGCCGACGACCCCCGGTCGATGACCGACGACGCCAGCCGGCTCCTCAGCGCCGGACGGGCCGACGACGATCGGCAGTACGAGGCCGGTCTGCGCCCGCGCTCGATCAACGAGTACATCGGACAGGACCGCATCCGTGACAACCTGCACGTGGCCATCACCGCGGCGAAGCAACGCGGCGAGGCCCTCGACCACGTGCTCCTGTACGGCCCGCCCGGGCTCGGCAAGACGACCCTGGCGCACGTGATTGCCAACGAGCTCGGGGCGCCGCTGCGCTCGACCTCGGGCCCGGTGCTCGAAAAGCCGGGAGATCTGGCCGCGATCCTGACCAACCTGAAGACGCGCGACGTCCTGTTCATCGACGAGATTCACGGCCTGTCGCCGACGATCGAAGAGATCCTCTATCCGGCGCTCGAGGACTACGAGCTCGACCTCGTCATCGGGCAGGGACCCGGCGCGCGATCGGTGAAGG
Source organism: Vicinamibacterales bacterium (assembly GCA_963834365.1). Taxonomy (GTDB): domain Bacteria; phylum Acidobacteriota; class Vicinamibacteria; order Vicinamibacterales; family Vicinamibacteraceae; genus CAWJAP01. The sequence goes on from CAWIBS010000029.1 coordinate 354,797, forward strand.
TTCCGCTCCAGCCCTTCACGCTGGTCGGCGCCACGACGCGAACGGGGCTGCTGACGGCGCCGCTGCGCAGCCGGTTCGGCATCGTGCACCGCCTGGACTTCTACGCGGACGCGGACATGGAGGAGATCGTGCGGCGCTCCGGCCGGATCCTGAATGTCCCGCTCGACGCCGGACGCGGCCCGCGAGATCGCGACCCGTGCGCGGGGGACGCCGCGCATCGCCAACCGCCTGCTGCGGCGCGTCCGCGACTACGCGCAGGTTCGCGCCAGTGGCGCGATCACGCTCGACGTCGCCCGGGCGGCGCTCGAGATGCTGCAGGTGGATGCGCACGGGTTCGACGAGATCGACCGCCGCCTGCTGCGCACGATCATCGACAAGTTCGGGGGCGGGCCCGTCGGGCTCGCCACCATTGCCGCCTCGATCAGCGAGGAGCCCGATGCCATCGAGGACATCTACGAGCCGTTCCTGATGCAGATCGGCTTCCTGGATCGGACGCCGCGTGGCCGTGTGGCCACCGCCCGCGCGTATGCGTATTTCGGGCTCGTCGTCCCCGGAAAGGACCAACGTCTGTGGTGACCGTCTCGGAGAAACTGCGCAATCTCGCCGCACCATCGACACGAGTCGTCACGCGGGCGCGCATCGCGTCGCTGGCGACGTTCGTGCCGCCGCGGATCCTGTCGAACGCCGATCTGGAGAAGATGGTCGAGACGAGCGACGAGTGGATCCTCCAGCGGACCGGGATCCGCGAGCGGCACATCGTCGACGAGGGCGTCGCGACGTCCGATCTCGCGGCCGAAGCCGCTCGCGAGGCGATCACCAAGGCCGGGCTCACGCCCGCTGACATCGAGCTCATCGTCGTCGGCACGACGACCCCGGACACGATCTTTCCGAGCACCGCCTGCGTGCTGCAGCACCGCGTCGGCGCGACGCGGGCGTGGGGCTTCGACCTGGGGGCCGCGTGCTCGGGCTTCACCTATGCCCTCGCCACGGCGTCGCAGTTCATCGCCAACGGTGTGCACAAGCACGCGCTGGTCGTCGGCGCGGACGTCATGTCGAGCATCATCGACTACACGGACCGCACCACGTGCGTCCTCTTCGGTGACGGTGCCGGCGCCGTCGTCCTCTCGCAGGCGTCGGAAGGGGCAGGCATCATCGACTTCGCGTGCGAGATCGACGGCAGCGGCGGTCCGGCCCTCTGCATGCCCGCGGGGGGCAGCCGTCGGCCGGCGTCGCACGAGACCGTGGACAAGCGCATGCACTACGTCCACCAGGACGGCCAGGCGGTCTTCAAGTTCGCCGTCCGCAAGACCGAAGAGATCTGCCGGCGACTGCTCGAGCGCAACGGACTGGCGCCGGCGGACATCGATCTCCTCGTGTCCCATCAGGCCAACCGGCGCATCATCCAGCTCGCCGCCCAGAAGCTGGGCGTCGATCAGTCCCGGGTCGTGGTCAACATCGAGAAGTACGGCAACACGACCGCGGCCACCATCCCGCTCGCCCTGTCGGATGCGCTGGCGGACGGCCGATTGAAGCCGGAGACCTCGTGCTCCTCACGTCGGTGGGCGCCGGCTTCACCGTCGGCGCGGTCCTGCTGCACTGGGGGTGACGCCGTTGCACACTCAAGTTCTTCGCGGGTCCGACTAAAGCCAGCGGCGCGTCGGACAACCGGCGGCCGGCAGCGAGCTGTCGTATCGTGCGGCTCGTCCGCAAGGTTTGTTCAGTCTGCAACTTGGCGGTCATCAACGGGGAACCGACGAGGCGGGCAGTCTTCTTGCTCTCGCGTGCGCCTCAGGCGCACTGATGATTCCTTCACCGGTATCCGAAAAGACCCTACTCTGGCGGTTTCTCAACGGGGCTCAAGAGGCCTACTGCCTGCTCTTGCCGCATCCGATCGGCCAGGAGATCCAATACTTCTTCAACGGAGTTCAGCTGATCGGCCTCGTCTCTGACGATGCCGCCGAGCTCGAGGAGCGATCGGAGTACTGGAAGGCGCGGCTGCTGGCTGAAGGGTGGTTGGAGGCCGAGCCCCGCCTCAGCGCCGTCTCGACACCTGCCCGGCACCACGTGTGAAGGAGGAAGGAGGAAGGTGGAAGTAATCCTTCCTATCTATCAAGCGTGTCCCTGATGACTCCCAGCGGGAGGGGCACCCAATCGGGTCGGCTCCGGACCTCCATCTCCAGATCCTGCAAGGCCTGATCGATCGTCAGCAGGTCGAAGGCGGCGGCCCGCGCCTCGAGATTCACGGCGGCCAGAGGCGTGCCCGCGACTCCCGCCCGATAGCCTTCGAGGAACACCGCTGACGTCCAGCGCCGCCACAGCTCCGCCCAGGGTGCGAGGCGCTCGGCGTCGTGCGGCCGCGTCGCCGCGTACCGGCGCAGCCCGGTGCTGGCGGCGTAGCGGAAGGAATGCCCCATCGTCGCGACGTCGCGGAGCGGGGAGTGCCGCCGCAACCGCCACTCCAGCGATCGGTCCGGGTCGCCGTCGAAGTCGAGGAAGAGGACGTCCTGCTGGTGCAGGAGGATCTGCCCCAGGTTCAGGTCGTTGTGCACGCGCATCAGCACCGTGTCCGGGACCGCCCGGCGGGCGAGGGCCGACAGCCGGGGGTGCCATGCCGACCACGCCTCCAGCGCGGCGCTCAGCTCGGCGGCCAGCGGGTCTGGCCAGTCGCGCCGCTCCGGGACGAGCGCGCTGACCACTGTCCGCTGCGCCTCGATCGCGGCGACGACGTCGTCGAAGTACTGCGTCGCCCCCTCGTGGGCGTGGCCGAACCCCTCGCCCGGCTTCGAGAGGGCGAGATGCAGCTCGGCGAGGCGGCGGCCGATGAGCCCGCACGTCTCGAGGTAGCCGCCAATCGCCTCACGCACTCGAACCGGCAGGTCCACGTGTTCGTCGCGGAACGCGGGACGCACCGCATCGTCGGGCGGACCGTTCCGCTCGGCGGCCGCGCGGTCGAGATATCGCTCGACGTCCGTGACGGCGTGATCCCATCCGTTGCGTTGTTGCGGCAACTGCTCGCCGAGCACACCCAGCGTCATCGACTCGCCCGCGGACGTGCGGTAGACGAGGGTCGCATGGACACGAGGAACCCGGCCGAATCCGCCAGGCCCTGTGACGTGGCGGCGTATCGCCACTTCCGGGTGCGCCCCGGGATCGAGCCGCCGGAACAGCTTGAGCACTTGATCCTCGCCGATCAGGGTCACGATGTTTCTCGCGTCGCTGATGCGGGAGAGCCGCCGCTCGCTGCCGCCCGACACGCGCGGGCGGACGAAGGTCTCGACCGACAGTGTGCCCCTTGCGACGGCCACAGCATGCCTGGGTCGGGGCGCCGGCGCCGGCAGGAGATCGAGCAGCGAGCCGACGTCGGCGTCGCTGAGGGCGTCGTGGATCAGGCCTGTTCTCGCGCCACTGAGGTGGGCGAGGATCGCTCCCGGCTGTTCGGCCGCCACGTCACGCGCGCGTTCGTCAGCCATCATCGACAGCGGGAGCAGATACCGTTCGCGCGATCCATCGGTGCAGGACACGCCGACGATGGCGAGCAGGCCTGGCTCGGTGCCGCCACGTAGCACGATCCAGTCTTCGAACTGCATGCCGCCGGACGCGCACGCTCCCGGCGCGTACCATCGCTGGCGTCCCAGAAACGGCGGCAGGGCCTGTCGCTCGATGAGTGCCCGCACATGGCCGTCGAGAAGCTTCTCCCACTGGGGCCCGACGAGGAACATGGGCGGCGCGTCAGGTCCCATGGGCGTTCGCCGGACCGGCACGCGCGTCGTCGTCGGGACGTCCTGCGGCTCGACGAGCCGGAACCAGTACGCGCCGTAGGGGCCGAGCGTGAGCACGAGCGGCGTCGCGCCGATACGGGGGAATGGCGTCTGATCGAACATCTCGACAGGTACCAGGCCCTGGTAGCGGCCGAGGTCGAGCTCGACCGGCTGCACGGACCTGGCGAGATTCGCCACCACGAGCACGCGCTCGCTGGCATGCTCGCGGACGAACGCCAGGACGCGGTGATTCTCGGGTTCCACAAAGCTGATGCTGCCGCGTCCGAAGACCGGGTTCTGGGTCCGGATCGAGAGGAGCCGGCGCATCCAGTTGAGGAGGGAAGCCGGCGCGCGCTCCTGCGCCTCGACGTTCAGGCCTTGATAGCCATAGACGGGATCCATCACCGGCGGCGCGACGAGCCGGGCCGGGTCCGCGCGCGAGAAGCCGGCGTTGCGGTCGCCGGTCCACTGCATCGGCGTCCGGACCCCGTTGCGATCGCCCAGATAGACGTTGTCGCCCATTCCAATCTCGTCCCCGTAATAGACGACCGGCGTGCCTGGCAGCGAGAAGAGCAGGCTGTTCATCAGCTCGATCCGGCGGCGGTCGTTGTCGAGCAGGGGCGCGAGCCGGCGGCGGATGCCCATGTTGATGCGCATCTGCTGGTCCGAGGCGTACTGCTGCCACATGAAGTCGCGCTCTTCGCTGGTCACCATCTCGAGCGTCAGCTCGTCGTGGTTCCGCAGGAACGTCGCCCACTGGCAGTTCTCGGGAATGTCGGGCGTCTGGCGGAGGACGTCCACGATCGGATAGCGATCCTCCTGCTTCACGGCGATGAACAGCCGCGGCATCAGCGGGAAATGGAACGCCATGTGGCTTTCGTCGCCGTCGCCGAAGTAGGGCCGCACTTCCGCCGGCCAGTGGTTCGCTTCGGCCAGGAGCACGCGGCCCGCATAGCGCTGGTCCATCTCCGCGCGCAGGCGCTTGAGGATCGCGTGCGTCTCGGGCAGGTTGTCGCAGCTCGTGCCCTCGCGCTCGACCAGGTACGGCACGGCGTCGAGCCGCATGCCGTCCACACCCATGTCAAGCCAGAAGCACATGACCTTCATCACCGCCCGGAACACGCGCGGATTGTCGAAGTTCAGGTCGGGCTGATGCGAGAAGAAGCGGTGCCAGTAGTACTGCTGCGCAATCGGATCCCACGCCCAGTTCGAGTGTTCGGTGTCGCTGAAGACGATGCGCACGCCTGCGTACTTGTCGGGCGTGTCGCTCCAGACGTAGTAGTCGCGCTTGCGGGAGTCGCGCGGCGCCCGCCGGGCGGCATCGAACCAGCGGTGCTGGTCCGAGGTGTGATTGATCACGAGCTCGGTGATGACCTTGAGCCCGTGCCCGTGCGCTTCGCGCAGAAACGTCCGGAAGTCGCGCAACGTGCCGTACGCAGGGATGCACCCCCTCGTAGTGCGCGATGTCGTACCCATCGTCCTTCAGGGGTGATGGATAGAACGGCAGAAGCCAGATGGCCGAGACGCCGAGCCGTGCAATGTAGTCGAGACGGCTCGTGAGGCCGGTGAAGTCTCCGATGCCGTCGCCGTTGCTGTCACAGTAGGTCCGGACGTGGACCTGATAGATGATCGCGTCCTTGTACCAGAGGGGGTCCCCGGCGCCGTCGGTCATGCGACGAGCCTGCCTGCCGTCCGCGCCATCGTCAAGCGGAACTGTGACGATCGGGCTGCGGGCTACGGACTACAGGCTACAGCAGGATCTCCTGATCTCCTGAATCCCTGATCCCTGATCTCACCGGTAGTCGGAGGCGCGACGCTTCGGACGGGCGCGATCGCGATGCGGATGTGCGCGCCGCGGCGGGAGGGGCGCCGCGCCGGATTCGGCGCGGAGCAGGGCCACGCTTTGCGTCCTGAGCAGGTATGCCTGTCCAGGACGGTAAGGGGGCCGCGTCTCCACCAGTTGGCCGAGCGGCTCCGACGTGTCGAAGAGCAGCGTCCACGCGCCATAGAGGCGGGGCAGCGTGAAAGGGAGGTCGGCGGGTCCGGCATTGAACAGCGCGAGCAGCATGTCGTGCTCGAGCGGATCGGTCCGGCCGGTTCGGTCGTCCACGAGACTCGCCGACACCCGCATGCCGACAACGTGCAGGTCGGCGTTCGACCAGTGGGCATGGGTCATCTCGTGCCCGGCCGGATCGAGCCAGACCAGGTCGCGGTCCCCGTTGTGTCCGCGGCCGGAGAAGTAGCGCCGCCGCCGTAACACCTGGTGCGCGTGCCGGACCGCGACCACTTTCTGCGTGAACTCGAGCAGCGCCGCCTGCTCGGGCGTGTGTGCCCAGTCCAGCCAGCCGATGTCGTTGTCCTGGCAGTAGGCGTTGTTGTTGCCCTGCTGCGTGCGCCCGGCTTCGTCGCCGGCGCAGATCATCGGCACCCCCTGGGACACCAGCAGCGTCGCGATCAGGCTCCGCATCCGCCGGAAGCGTGCCTCCTCGATCGCCCCATCGTCGGTCGGCCCTTCGACCCCGAGGTTGGCGCTCAGGTTGTTCGACTCGCCGTCCTGGTTGCGTTCCTTGTTGGCCTCGTTGTGCTTCCGCGCGTAGCTCACGAGATCGCGCAGCGTGAAGCCGTCGTGGCACGTCACGTAGTTGATGCTCGCGAGCGGCTGGCGGCCCGACGGCTGGTAGAGATCGCTGCTTCCGGACACCCGCGTCGCGAACTCGGCGATCTGGCCGCGATCGCCACGCCAGAACCGGCGGCTCGTGTCCCGATAGCGTGCATTCCATTCGGACCAGCCCGGTGGAAAGTGTCCGACCTGGTAGCCGTGCTCACCCAGATCCCACGGCTCGGCGATCAGCTTCACGTCGGCGAGTACCGGGTCCTGATGGATCACGTCGAAAAACGACGAGGAGGGATCGAAAGCGTTGGTCTCGCGCGCGAGCGCCGTCGCGAGATCGAATCGAAACCCGTCCACGTGCATCTCGGTCACCCAGTAGCGGAGGCTGTCGAGCACGAGCTTCAGCACCTGGGGGTGCCGCATGTTCAGCGTGTTCCCGCACCCCGTGAAGTCCTCGTAGAGCGCCAGGTTGCCGGGCTGCAGCCGGTAGTAGACGGCGTTGTCGATCCCGCGCAGGGACAACTGCGGGCCGAGATGACTGCCCTCGGCGGTGTGGTTGTAGACGACGTCGAGGATGACCTCGATGCCGGCGGCATGCAGGCCGCGCACCATGGTCTTGAACTCGCGAACCGTGTCGAGCGGCGTGCGCGACACTGCGTAGCGCGGATCGGGCGCGAAGAAGCCGAGGGTGTTGTAGCCCCAGTAGTTCGACAGGCCCTGTTCGAGCAGATGCTGCTCATCGACGTGGACGTGCACGGGCAGCAGTTCCACCGCCGTCACGCCGAGGGACTTCAGATGATCGAGCGCCGGCTCGCTCACCAGGCCGAGGTACGTGCCGCGCAGATCGTCGGGGACGCCGGGATGACGCCGCGTGAAGCCACGGACGTGCAGCTCGTAGATGACCGTGTCCTGCCAGGGCGTCCGCGGGCGATGATCGTCGCCCCACGCGAATGCGCCGTCCACCACGGCGCTGAGCGGCGCCCAGGGTGCGGTGTCCCGATCGTCGCGCGTCAGGGCATCGCCCAGGCGGAACCCGAAGAGCGCATCGTTCCACCGCATCCGGCGGCCGACCGCCCGCGCATAGGGGTCGATGACGACCTTGGCCGGGTTGAAACGATGACCGAGCCCCGGCGCCCACGGCCCATGGATCCGGAACGCATAGAGCTGGCCCGGCATCAGGTGCGGAACGTAGCCGTGCCACACGTGATGCGTCCGGTCGCCGAGCGGAAGCCGCGCGTACTCGCGATCCGCGTACGGCGAATCGAACAGGCACAGCTCCACGGCTTCGGCATGCGCCGAGTAGATCGCGAAATTGACGCCGGTTCCATCCCACGACGCGCCCAGCGGATACGGCCGTCCCGGCCAGGTGGTGATCGAGGCGCGCATGCAGGAGGGCCAGCCGCGCAGACCACCGGTCCGGGCGGACCCCGAAGTGTAGCGGAGGTGGATGGAGGGGCGGGCAGCGCAGCTACCAGTGAGCTCCCAATGCACGCCGGACCTAAAGGTCCGGCCTACCGGGGGAGGCCTACCGGTGAGGCCGCGGCAAGATCGGCAGGGAGGGGCTTCAGCCCCGCCGACGGGGACCGCAGACCGACGACCGTCTGACGACCAACGACCAACGACCAAAGACCGACGACCAAAGACCAAAGACTAACGACCAAAGACCAACGACCAAAGACCAAAGACCGTCCAGACCTATCGTCCCAGACAGTGCCTGAGTGCGTCCTCGATCGCGCTGGCTCGAAACTGGTAGCCATCGGCCTCGAGCCGGGACGGCAGAACGTGCGCACCCGCGAGCGCGGTTTCATCGGCCATTTCGCGGCCCATCACCAGCCGCACACCGAAGGCCGGGACGGGCAGGACGGCCGGGCGTCCCAGCAGGCCGGCCAGCGTCCGCGCGAACGTCGTGTTGTCCACCGGCCGTGGACCGGTGACGTTCACGGGCCCCTCCATGTGGCTGGCCTGCAGAAGGTGATGAAACGCTCCGACCACATCGTCCAGCCCAACCCAGCTCACCGGCTGACGTCCGGAGCCGACCGGGCCGCCGAGTCCTGCCCTGAAGAGCGGAGCGAGCACGCGAAGCAGGCCGCCGGCGGGGGACAGCACGAGGCCGGTTCGCAGGTGGACGACGCGGATTCCTGCGGCGCGGGCTGGTTGTGCGGCCGCCTCCCAGTCCCGGCAGGTGTCCGCGAGAAACCCGGTTCCGGGGCCGGACGCTTCAGTGAGGGGACCCGACTGATGCCCGTAGTAGCCGATTGCCGACGAGCACAGAAACGCCGCCGGCCGCACGTCTTGCCCGGCGAGTGACTCGGCCAGCCGTCGCGTACCCGTCACCCGACTGTCGCGGATGGCGGCCTTGCGGGCACTCGTCCAGCGGCCGCCGGCGATGCTCGCACCGGCAAGATGGATGACGGCCTCGACCGGGGGCAGCGGATCGAGCAGGCCGCGCGCCGGGTCCCAGCGCGCCGTCCCAGAGCCGGCCGACGATCCCCGCACGAGGCGAATGACCCGATGTCCGCCGGTCGTCAGAAACGTCGTCAGCGCCCGTCCGATGAGGCCGCTCGCGCCGGTCATCGCGACCGTGAGCCGAGGACGATCCTGGTATCGTCCATGCGTCGCCAGGTCGCCGCGCAGCACGTCGTGGCGGTACCGGAACATCGTCGCGAGCCGCCGTTCGGTGACGAGCCGTCCGACCAACTGTCCCGCGGCGCCGCCAGGCGCGGCGTATCGATTCGATCCTCGAGCCACGACAATCCGGCACCATCGGGTGTCGTCACGTGCGTATGGATCCACCGCGCGAACGGCCCGCGGATCAGCTCGTCCACGAAGTGGCGGCCCGGCAGGCAGTCGCGGTGCCGCGAGACCCAGTGCAGGCGCAGCGGGCCGACCGGCACCGACAACGTGACGCGCGCGCCGTCCTCGAGGCCCCCTGTTCGTGCGACCACGCGAACGTCGTCCCACGGCGGTGTCAGCCGCTCGAGCGCCCCCGCCCTCGCGTGCCACGCCCACACCTCGGCCGCGGAGGCCGGCATCTTCGAGCGGTAGATGAACTGGTCCATGGTCTCGGTTCGATGCGGCAGGGTAGCATCGGCGGGTGCGTGTCGCCGACTTCGACTACCAGCTCCCGCGTGAGCTCATTGCTCAACAGCCACCGCCCGAGCGGGGGACGTCACGTCTGCTCGTGCTCGAGCGAGCCACCGGCCGGCTGACGCACGCGGCGATGCAGGACCTGCCCGACTGGCTGGTCCCTGGCGACCTGCTCGTCGTGAACGACACGAAGGTCTTTGCGGCGCGCCTGGCTGGCCGTCGCGTCCCGAGCGGCGGGCGCGTCGAGGTGCTGCTGCTCGAACCACGACCAGATCACAGCTGGGATGCGCTCGTGCATCCCGGTCAGAAGCTGAAGGTCGGCGCTCGCATCGTGCTGGAGGGGCCGGAGCCAGGAAGCCCTCGGATCGAAGGCGAGATTCTGACGCATCAGGCTTTTGGACGCCGGACCCTTCGGCTTCGCGCCGAGGACGGCGGCGATCTCGAAGCGGCTATCGATGCGATCGGACACGTGCCGCTTCCGCCATACATCGATCGGGGCGACGGTCCCGATGATCGCGAACGCTATCAGACGGTGTACGCCCGCGCGCGCGGCTCGGTCGCGGCGCCGACGGCGGGTCTGCACTTCAGCACGGCGCTGCTCGCACGGCTGGCGGCGCGTGGCGTCGCGAGGGCGGAGGTGACGCTGCACGTCGGGTACGGGACATTCAAGCCCGTGCGGACCGACGACGTGGAGGAGCATGTCGTCGATCCCGAGCGGTACGTCATTCCGGTCGAGACGGCCGAGGTGATCGCGCGGACGCAACAGGGTGGCGGCAGGATCGTGGCGGTGGGGACGACCACGACCCGGGCCCTCGAGGCGGCGTGGTCGAGCGGGCGCGTGCGGCCGGGGCCCGGCGTCGCCACTCTCTTCATTCATCCGGACGGGCACACGTTTCAGGCCGTCGATGCGCTGATCACGAACTTCCACCTGCCGCGGTCCTCGCTGCTGATGCTGGTGTGCGCCTTTGCCGGCCGGGAAACCGTGCTGCGCGCGTATCATGAGGCGGTCGTGGCCGGCTACCGGTTCTACAGCTACGGCGACGCGATGTTGATTGTGTGAGATCAGGCTACGGGCTTCAGGCTGCGGGCTACAGGAAGATCCGCCCGTGTGGGCCGTAGCCCGTAGCCCGTAGCCCGTAGCCGGCATTTTTATTCACGGAGGAGTTCCCGTGACGAGTCGATGGTCGATGTTTGCGGCAGGAGTGCTCGCCGGCGGCGCGATCACGTCGCTGGCGTGGTCGGGCGCGCTCCAGGCCATGGGCCTCGTGCAGCCGGTCAAGTCGGAGGACGCGAAGGTCGTGCTCGAGAACGACAAGGTGCGGGTCCGCGACGTGACCTTCGCACCCGGCGTGACTTACCCGATGCATACGCACAAGTGGGCCCATGTGGGTGTCATCATCCAGGGCGGCACGCTCGTGCTCACCGGGCCCGACGGGAAGGCCGAGACGCTGCAGCTCGCCCCGGGCGGAGCGGGCTATCGCGAGGCCAACGTCACGCACGCCGGCAGCAATCCTGGCAAGACGCCCGTGCGGGTGATCGAAGTCGAGGTCAAGTAACCGCCGCTAGAGCGGGTGGCAGCATCGGGTTTTCCTGTAGCCCGTAGCCCGTAGCCCGTAGCCTCTTGCGCCTTAGCACGACAGCATGAAGCTCCCCTACCGCGAATTCGACCTCTCGGGCGTCCTCAGCTATCCGCTCGCGCTGCGGACCAGCAAGGCCAGGGTGGACGACTTCGCGCGAGTGCCGCCGGCCGGGCTCGGCCGGTTCGTCGAGTCGTTGCCCGACATGCTCGGCGGCGCGGACTTCAAGGCCGTCGTCGCGGCGATGCGCGCGGCTCGTGACGGCGGCCGGGCGCTCGTCTGGGGCCTCGGCGCGCATGTCATCAAGACCGGCCTGGCGCCCGTGCTCATCGATTTGATCGAACGCGGCTTCGTGTCGGCCGTGGCCCTCAACGGCGCCGGGATCATCCACGACTTCGAGATCGCGCTCTCGGGCGCGACGTCCGAAGACGTGGATGAGTCGCTCGGACCCGGCAGGTTCGGGATGGCCGACGAGACCGGCACGCTGCTCAACCAGGCAATCAACGAAGGCGTCGCCGATGGGCTCGGCCTCGGCCAGGCCGTCGGACAGTTTCTGGTACCGCCAGGCCGCCCCATGCCGACCGCAGCCTCTTGGTGCAGGCGGCGCACCATGGCATCCCGGTGACGGTGCACGTGGCGATCGGCACCGACATCATCCATATGCACCCGACCGCCTCGGGCGCCGCGCTCGGCGAAGGCAGTCTTCGCGACTTCCGGTATTTCGTCTCGAACGTGGCGTGCCTGGAAGCCGGCGTCTACCTGAACTGCGGGTCGGCGGTCATCCTTCCGGAGGTGTTCCTGAAGGCCGTCGCGCTCGTCCGCAACCAGGGCATCCCCCTGACCGGGCTGACCACCGTCAACATCGACTTCCTGCGCATGTACCGACCCCTCACGAACGTCGTGACACGCCCGACCGCCGGAATCGGCAAGGGCTACTCGCTCACCGGGCATCACGAGCTCCTCATTCCGCTGCTCGCCGCGGCGCTCAGAGACGCCTGACCCTCGCTGAGCCCCGGACGCCATGAGCCCCGGGCCCCGGGCCACGGCCCTCCTGTATACTGACAATTCCGCATTCGCGTCCCCGGCCGCGCCTGGGTGAGCGACGCGCCAAGCCTGCCGGAGTAGCTCAGGTGGTTAGAGCGAGCGTCTCATAAGCGCTAGGTCGGCGGTTCGAGTCCGCCCTCCGGCACCAGTTCGCAGGGAGGAGCCTCGGGCCGACGCCGCGGCCGCCCTCGACATGTCGGTTCTGCCCCTGCTTGCCCGTCTCCATGACACCGTTCACGCGCACGGCCTGATCACGGCCGGCGATCGCGTCATCGTCGCCGTGTCCGGTGGCGCCGATTCGACGGCTCTTGCGCATCTTCTGACGCGAGCGGCACCCGCCCTGTCCTGCAGCGTCGTGGGCCTCGCGCACCTCAACCACCAGCTGCGACCGTCGGCGGACGAGGACGAGGCCTTCTGCCGGCGGCTTGCGGCGGACCTGCAGGTGCCGATCGTCGCCGGTCGTGCCGATATCACGGAGGAGGCACGGCGCTTGCGGACCTCGATCGAGGACGCCGCCCGGTCCGTCCGATACGGGTTCCTGAACGACGCGGCAGCCCGGCTCGGCGCCAGCCGCATCGGCGTCGCGCACACGATGAACGACCAGGCCGAGACGGTCCTGCTGCGCCTCCTGCGCGGCGCCGGCACGACCGGCCTCGCCGCCATTCATCCGCGGGCCGGGGCGGTCATCAGACCACTGCTCGGTGCGCGGCGGTCCGAGGTCGAGCGATTTCTCACGGCGGAAGGCGTGCCTTGGCGGGAGGATCCGACGAATCGGGACGTGAGCATCCCGCGCAACTGGGTCCGCCACGAGCTCCTGCCGCGGCTGGCTGCCCACGCCGGTGACAGCGTGGTGGATGTGCTGGCGCGCCAGGCAGCCCTGTTTCTCGAGGATTCCGAGTGCCTGGAGGCCCAGGCGACCGAAATCGCGCGTCGCCTCGTCTTAACAGAAGACGGCCGACGCGAGATTGAGGTGGCGGCCCTCGCGCGACTGGCGCCGGCCCTCCGCAGACGTGTCGTGCTCGGTGCGCTGCGGGCGTCAGCGAGCACCCGGTTCGTCGGGCTGGCGCAGGTCGATTCGGTCCTGCGCCTGATCGCTTCCGGCGAAGCGGAGGTGGCGAAGCCGAGAGCCGTCGATCTGCCGGGACAGCGGGTCGAGATCGACGGCAATCGCCTCCTGTTCCGGCAAGCGGCGCCGGATCCGGGCCGGCGCGGCCGCCGGCGCGGACGACCCGGCGCCCGGCTCGAGGGGACCGGCGACGATTTATCCTCCGGCGGCGATGAGAACGCCCCTGGAGGTGCTACTGTAAAGGGTCACGCTCCTAAGGGAGGCCGAGGTTGAATTCCACGCTGAAGAGCCTGTTGTTCTGGATGGTCCTCGTCGTCGTCGGGGTCCTCATCTGGAACTTTTCGACGTCGTTCCAGACCCGGGACAATCCCATCGCGTTCAGCGAGTTCGTCGAGATGCTGGACAAGGGAGAAGTCCAGTCCGTCACGATTGTCGGCAACGAGGTCTCGGGCAACACGAAGCAGAACGCCAAGTTCCGCACGTACACGCCCACCCAGTACAGCGACCTCGGCAACAAACTCATCAATCAGCATGTGAAGGTCGAGGCGAAGGAGCCGACGGTCAGCCCGTGGGCCTCCATCATCTACGCCTGGGCGCCGCTCATCATCATGATCGGCTTCTGGATCTTCATCATGCGGCAGATGCAGAGCGGCGGGAACAAGGCGCTGTCGTTCGGCAAGAGCCGCGCGAAGCTGTCATCGAGCACCCAGAAGAAGGTGACGTTCAAGGACGTCGCCGGCGTGGACGAGGCGAAAGAGGAGCTCCAGGAGATCATCGAGTTCCTCAAGGAGCCCCAGAGGTTCCAGAAGCTCGGTGGCCGGATTCCGAAGGGCGTGCTGCTGATGGGGTCGCCCGGCACGGGCAAGACGCTGCTCGCGCGCGCCGTGGCCGGTGAGGCCAATGTCCCGTTCTTCTCGATCAGCGGCTCGGACTTCGTCGAGATGTTCGTCGGCGTCGGCGCCTCGCGCGTGCGCGACCTGTTCGAACAGGGCAAGAAGAACGCGCCGTGCATCGTTTTCATCGACGAGATCGACGCCGTCGGCCGCCATCGTGGCGCCGGCCTCGGCGGCGGGCACGACGAGCGTGAGCAGACGCTGAACCAGCTCCTCGTCGAGATGGACGGCTTCGAGTCGAGCGAGGGCGTGATCCTGGTCGCGGCCACCAACCGGCCCGACGTGCTCGACCCGGCGCTCCTGCGCCCCGGCCGCTTCGATCGGCGCATCGTCGTGAACCGCCCGGACGTGAAGGGCCGCGAAGGCATCCTCGCGGTGCACACGAAGAAGATCCCGCTCTCCGACGACGTGAACATCCACGTCCTCGCGCGCGGCAGCTCCGGTTTCTCGGGCGCCGATCTCGCGAACCTGGTGAACGAAGCGGCGCTCAACGCCGCCCGCTACAACCAGAAGGTCGTCCGCATGGTGCGACTTCGAGTTCGCCAAGGACAAGGTGCTCATGGGCGCCGAGCGGCGCTCCATGATCGTCAGCGACGATGAGAAGAAGGTCACGGCGATCCACGAGGCGGGGCACGCGCTGGTCGCGGCGCTGCTGCCGAACGCGGATCCCGTCCACAAGGTGACGATCATCCCGAGGGGCATGGCACTGGGGCTCACCCAGCAGCTCCCGATGGACGACAAGCACAACTACTCGCGCGACTATCTGCACTCGCAGGTGGCCATTCTCATGGGCGGCCGCATCGCCGAGGAGATCACGCGCGGCGACGTGACGACCGGCGCCGGCAACGACCTCGAGCGGGCGACCGAGCTGTCCCGCCGCATGGTGTGCGAGTGGGGCATGAGCGACGCACTCGGGCCGCTGACCTTCGGCAAGAAGGAAGAGCAGATCTTCCTGGGTCGGGAGATCGCGCAGCACCAGGACTACAGCGAGCAGACGGCGGTTCAGATCGATCAGGAAGTCCGCCGGATCGTCCTCGACTCGTACAAGGTGGCCAAGGACCTCATCGAAGGCAGCCGGGCGGTGCTCGATCGCATCGCCGACGAGCTGTTGGTGCGTGAAGTGCTCGACGCCGACCAGGTGAAGGCGCTCGTCGCCGGCCAGCCGATTGACGCGCCACCGCCGGCGGCCGCGCCGCCGACCCCGACACCGCCGGTCGAGGATCGCCGCAACATGAAGGAGCGGCCGTCGCCACTCGTGCCGCCGCTGCCCAAGCCGCTGCCCCAGGAATAGAGACGGGGACGGGAGCCCCCCTTGCAACGGGGACGGGAGCCCTTCGGCCGTCTGAGGGCTCCCGTCCCCGTTTTGCCCCGTTTTGTGACTCGCCGGCCCTACTGCCTCCCTCTGCCCAACGGCGCGGCCCTCGACCTCGGGCCACGTACGCTGGTCATGGGCATCCTCAACGTCACCCCCGACTCCTTCGCGGACGGCGGCCTGCACTTCGACAGCGGCCGTGCCGTGGCCGCGGGCCTCGCGATGGCCGAGGCGGGCGCGGACATCATCGATGTCGGCGGAGAGTCCACGCGCCCGGGCGCCGCAGTGGTTCCAGCCGACGAGGAGAGCCGGCGGGTCCTGCCCGTGATTGAGGCGCTCGCGCGGCAGACGCCGGTCCCCATCTCCGCAGATACCTACAAGGCCGAGGTCGCGCGGGCCGCGCTCGGGTCCGGGGCGCTGCTGATCAACGACATCAGCGGCCTCCAGTACGACCCGCTGCTCGCGTCGGTCGCGGCGGAGGGCCGCGCCGGGCTGGTCCTCATGCACACGCGCGGGCGTCCGGCCGAGATGTATGCGCAGGCCAGCTATGGCGACGTGATCGAGGACGTGGCCGCCGAGTTGCGCGCCGGCATCGAGCGGGCCCTGGCAGCCGGCGTCGCCCATGAGTGCCTCGTCATCGACCCGGGGATCGGCTTTGCCAAGCGCGCCGCGCACAGCCTGACCCTCCTGGCCCGGCTCGACGATCCCGCCCTCGTGGCCCTCGACTGTCCGGTTCTGTCCGGGCCTTCGCGCAAGTCCTTCCTCCTGGCTGCGCTTGGCGACTGTCAGCCGGCCGGCCGTGACTGGGGCACGGCCGCGGCCATCACCGCCTCCATCCTCCACGGCGCCCACATCGTCCGGGTCCATGCCGTGCGCGAAATGGTGCAGGTTGCCCGGGTCGCCGATGCCATTCTGGCCGCGGCGCCGGCTTGAACCAGTTACCAGTTACCAGGGACCAGTTACCAGGGACCAGCGACCAGCTGCCACTGCTCCCGAACTGCGCTCCCGCTCGTCGCTGGTCATTGGTAGCCGGTCGCTGCTCTCTGTAGAATGCCGGGCAATGCTCGATGTACTGAGCGCGCTCGCTCCGAAGACGGCGGTGACCTGGTGGGATGTCGTCGACATCCTGCTGGTGGCCGTGCTCGTCTACGAGTTCCTGAAGCTGATTCGAGGGACCCGCGCGGCCCAGATGGCCGTCTCGTCTGGCGTCATCGTCCTGCTGTACTTCGCATCGACGGCAGTCCCGCTTCAGACCGTCAACTGGCTGATTCGCAACATGGTGGGGTACGTGGTGTTCGCGGCCATCGTGCTCTTCCAGTCCGACATCCGCCGGGCGCTGGCGCACTTCGGGCGCGCGCCGTTCTTCCGGATTCTCGCGCGGTCGGACACCGATGCCGAGACGATCGAGGAAGTCGTGGTCGCGGCGAGCGCGCTCGCCCAGCGGCGGCAGGGCGCGCTCGTCGTGCTCGAGCGTGAGATCGGCCTGCGGAACTACATCGAGAGCGGGATTCCGCTCGATGCCGAGGTGACCTACGACCTGCTCGTGAGCATCTTCCAGCCGTCGGCGCCGCTCCACGACGGGGCCGTCATCATCCAGGAAGGTCGGGTCGCGGCGGCCTCGTGCTTCCTGCCGCTGACCGTGCAGCCCGCCCTCAGCCGCGAACTGGGGACCCGGCATCGCGCCGCCATCGGGCTCACCGAGGAGAACGACGCCGTGGCGGTGGTGGTGTCCGAGGAGACCGGGTTGGTGTCGCTCGCGCTCGACGGCGGCATCGAGCGGGGGCTCAACGCGGACCAGTTGCGCGCACGGCTCAAGGCGCTCGTCGTGCAGCGGCGGTCCAGCGACAAACGGTCCGCCGCGCTCCCGGCCACCCCGAGAATGTGATGGCGTACCATCCGTTCCGCCACCTCGGGCTCAAGGTCCTGTCCATTGCGTTCGCGGTCGCGCTGTGGCTGAGCGTCGGCGACCAGCGGGCCGTGGAGCGGAACATGCGGGTCCCGCTCGAGTTCCACAACCTGCCGACGGGGCTCGAGCTCGTGGACAGCCCGCCCGAATCGGTCGAAGTGCGACTCCGGGGTCCCCTGAGCTCCCTGGGGCGCCTCCCTCCTGGTGAAGTGGTGGCGGTCCTGGACCTGCAGTCCGCACGTTCCGGCACGAGGCTGTTCAATCTGATCGCCGAGCACGTGCGTGTGCCCTACGGCGTTCAGGTTTCGCAGATCACCCCCTCCTCGGTATCGCTGGCGTTCGAGGCGATGTTGACCAAGATCGTGCCGATCGTGCCGGCCGTGGACGGCGACCCGGCCTCGGGATACAGTGTGGGGCGTATCAGCTCGGATCCTGCCGTCGTCACGATTGCCGGTCCGATCAGCCAGGTCAATCTGGTCAAGCAGGCGACCACGGAGCCATTGTCGGTGGCCCGTGCAGCGGCCACGGTGGTCGATCGCGTCACGGTGGGCGTGACGAACGACAACGTGCGGCTCGAGACGCCGCAGGTGGCGACGGTGACGGTCGAGATCGTGCCGACCGCCGTCGAGCGCCGCGTGACCGACGTGCAGGTGGCGACGCGCAATGCCACGGCAGGGCGGACCGTGCAGGTGAGCCCGCAGACGATCTCGGCGATCGTCCGGGGACCCACCGGGGTGGTGGACGCCAGCCTCTCCCTGCAGGCGTTCGTGGACTTGACGGGTCTGCGGCCCGGGCGGGCGGAGGCTCTCCCGGTGCGCTTCGATCCCGTGGACAGCGTGGTCATCCTGCGCGTCGAGCCAGAGACCGTGCAGGTGCGAATCCGGTGACCGTCAGCGATCGCCACCCGCGATGACGAAGCTCTTTGGAACCGACGGCGTACGCGGTGTGGCCGGGCAGCCACCGCTCGACCCCGACACCGTGACGCGGCTTGGTGCCGCGCTGGTCCGCGTGCTGCCGCATCGCGGCGCGGGCAGGATTCTCGTCGGGCGCGACACACGAGAGTCCGGGGACTGGATCGAGACGGCGCTGGCGCGCGGCGTTGCGAGCGAAGGCGCGCAACTCGTGTCCACGGGTATCGTGCCGACTCCGGCGGTGGCCTTTCTCACCCGCTCCCGCGACTTCGACGCGGGCATCGTCATCTCGGCGTCGCACAATCCGTTCGAGGACAACGGCATCAAGGTGTTCTCGGGCCGCGGCGAGAAGTTCGACGAGGCGAACGAGCGCGCCATCGAAGCCCTGGTCGCCGATCCCGGCTTCGCCGTCGGCGGCGACTCGCGATCGATCGTCCGCGAGGATCTGGTGGACGCCTATCTCGCTCACGCGCGCGAGGTGCTCGGCGCTGCCGGGCCGCTGGCGGGCGCGCGGCTGGCCCTCGACTGCGCCAATGGCGCCACTACGACCGCGGCGCCGCGGCTGTTCAGCGAGCTGGGCTTCGACCTGCGGGTGATCGGGGCCGAGCCGGACGGCCGCAACATCAACCTTCACTGTGGCTCGACGCATCCGGAGGCGCTCGTCGACCTCGTGCGGGCGGAGGGCTGCCGTGCCGGCATCGCCTTCGACGGCGACGGCGATCGCGCCATCCTCGTCGATCGCCATGGGCGCCTCGTGGACGGCGACGCCGTGATGTACATCTGCGCCAAGCAGCTGAAGGCCAGCGGCCGCTTGAAGGGCGATACCGTCGTCGCCACGGTGATGAGCAACATCGGCCTCGAGCTCGGGTTGAAGGCTCTGGGCATCGAGATGCTCCGGTGTCCCGTCGGCGACAAGAATGTGATGGAGGAGCTGATCAAGCGGGACCTCTCTCTCGGCGGCGAGCAGTCCGGGCACGTCATCTTCACCGACCATCTGTTCACCGGCGACGGAATCGTCTCGGCGCTGTCGGTGCTGCGCGTGATGATCGAGACCGGCCGGGAGCTCGACGAGCTCGCCGGCGAGCTCGTGACCTATCCGCAGGTGCTCGTCAACGTGCGCGTCCGCGAGCGAGTCGCGCTCGCCGACGTGGCCCCCGTCAAGGCGGTCATGGACACGGTGCAGCAACGCCTCGACGGGCACGGACGGCTGCTCGTCCGCTACTCCGGGACCGAGCCGCTGCTCCGCATCATGATCGAGGGACGCGATCAGGACGAGATCCGCGGCTGGGCCAACGAGATCGCGGACGCGGTGAGGGCGCATCTTGCGTAAACGGCGGGGCTGAAGCCACCGCCCTCCCGCGGTGGCAGCTGCCTCCGCTGGTTCTGGCTCCGCAGGAGGGCGCGGCTTCAGCCGCGTAACTGAGTAGCTGGAATGATCCGGCTCAGTGTGAACGTCAACAAGGTCGCGACGTTGCGCAACTCGCGCCGCGGCAGCGAACCGAGTGTGCTCGACGCCGTCCGGGTGATCCTGGACGCGGGCGCTCCGGGGATTACCGTCCACCCGCGTGCCGATGCACGGCACATCACCTACTCCGACGTCCGCGAGGTTGCAAGTCTGCTCGCGCCGCTCCGGGGGCGCGTCGAGTTCAACGTCGAAGGCGATGCGCGGCCTGATCTCATCGCGCTCGTCCATGAGGTGCGGCCCGATCAATGCACGCTGGTACCGGTCGTGTCCGGCGAGATCACGAGCCAGGGTGGCTGGCCGGCGACGACGCCTCTGCAGGAGCTCCGCCGGACCATCGCGGAGCTTGCCGAGGCCGGCATCCGCGTCAGCGTATTCATCAACCCGGCCGCGGATGCGGTCAGGTGGGCGGCGTCGCTGGGCTGCAATCGGGTCGAGTTGTTCACCGAGCCATTCGCCCGTGCCTTTCACGCCGGTCCCGAGGCGGCGAACCGCGCGTTCGCCGACTGCGCCGAAGCCGCCGAGGCAGCCCATGACCTCGGCCTCGGCGTGAACGCCGGCCACGACCTCGACCACCGGAATCTGGTGGTGTTTCGCGAGTTGCCCCACCTGTCGGAGGTGTCGATCGGCCACGCGCTGATGAGCCGCGCGCTTTTCCAGGGGCTCGACCGCACAGTGCGCGAGTATCTGGAGGTTATAGCTGGAGCGGCTGGAGCGGCTGGAGCGGCTGGAACGGCTGGAGCGCAGGAACCGACGGAACGGATAGAACGGATAGGGCGGACTGAGCCTGAGCGACGCTCGAGGCAGTTTCGTCCGGTTTCTATTTCCAGCCGCTCCAGCCGCTCCAGCCGTTCCAGTATGATCCGGACGATGAACAGGGAATCGCTGGCGGTCGGGATCGCCGGCATCGTCTTCGGGCTGCTCGCGGGATGGATCATCGGCAGCCAGAACGCCCGCCCGCGGCAGCCGGACCCGCCGACCGCGCCGGCCGCGGCTCAATCGACAGCGGGCGCCGCGCCCCGCCCTGCGGCGCTCGACGAGGCGCAGGTTCGGACGCTGCGCGGCGAGGCCGACGCCAACCCGAAGGACGCGACACCGCGCCGCCGGCTCGGTGACCTGTACTTCGATGCCGAACGCTACACCGATGCCATCACCTGGTACGAGGCGTCGCTCGCCATCGACCCGAAAAACCCGGACGTGAGCACGGACCTCGGCGTGAGCTACTACTATTCGAACCAGCCGGATCGCGCGCTCGCCCAGTTCGACCGGTCTCTCGCGATCAATCCGTCGCACACCAAGACCCTGCTCAACGTCGGCGTCGTCCGCGCCTCGGCGAAGCGCGATCTGAAGGGCGCCATGCAGGCGTGGCAGCGCGTGCTGGCTCTGGCACCCGACAGCCCCGAGGGCCGCGCGGCACGGCAGCTCATCGAGACGCTGGAGACCAGCCACGGCGGACCCGCCGCGGGCGCTCCGGGCGCCACGAAAGGAGGCGCATGATCGGCTGGGCCCTCCGCATCATCCTGTTCCTCATCGTCCTGCGCCTGGTCCTGCGGTTCGTGAGGGGACTCTTCCAGGGGCTCGCACCCGAGCCCCGCACGCGTCGCGCGGAGACGCCGGTGCCACTTGTGCGGGACCCGGTTTGCGGAATCCACATCCCCCTGACGCGCGCCCTGACGACGGGCGCGGGGGACCACATCCAGTATTTCTGTTCCGAGGAATGCCGCCGCGCCTGGGCGGCGCGCGCCTCGTAGCGTGCAGGCGTTCCGGGGAGAGCCGTGAGCAATCGCCGCGAAGAACAGCTGCGGGCTGACATCGTCGAGCTGGGCCGGCGCCTTTGGGCCCGGGGTTATGTCGCCTCGAACGACGGCAACATCAGCGTGCGGCTGGACGACGCGCGCCTGCTGACGACGCCGAAGAGCGTGTCGAAGGGGTTCATGACCCCGGACATGATGGTCGTGACCGATCTCGCCGGCCGGAAGCTCGAAGGGTCGCGCGAGCCGTCGTCGGAGCTCAAGATGCATCTCGCCGTGTACGAGCATCGGCCCGACGCCCAGGCCGTCGTGCACGCACACCCGCCGCTGTCCACAGGATTTGCCGTCGCCGGCATCCCGCTCGACCGGGCGGTGCTGGCGGAAGTCATCTGCACGCTGGGAAGCATTCCGATTGCCGACTATGCGACGCCGTCCACGCAGGAGCTGCCCGACGCGATCCGGAAGTACGTCAAGGCGCACGACGGACTGCTGCTGGCGAACCACGGCGCGCTCACGATTGGCTCCGACCTGTACAGCGCGTATTACAAGATGGAAACGATCGAGCACTTCGCGCGCATCAGTCTGGTCGCCCGACAGCTCGGGGGCGAGCGAATCCTGTCGCGCGACGAGGTGATGCGCCTGCAGGAACTTCGCGGCGCCTATGGGATCAGCGCCCCTGCCCCCATCTGCGCCGATCCGGAGACGAGCGCCGACGGCGGTGAGCCGTGCCAGGTGGTGCGGGCGCCGACGACCGCAGGCGAGCGTCTCGTACCCGAGCACACCCTGGGCCGTCCCGGCGGGAGTGGTTCCGGCACCAGTGCGCCAAGCGGCGCTACCGAAATTCGGCTAACATACCGCCAGCTTGCGGCGCTCATCGAGGACGCCGTGAGGGCGATCCGGTAGCCGTTCCACCTGGCGTCGATTCGACCTGGAGGCAGCAGATGGGTGAAGCGTTGGGGATGGTCGAGACCAAGGGGTTCGTCGCGATGATCGAGGCCGCCGACGCGATGGTCAAGGCCGCCAAGGTGACGCTGGTCGGGTGGGAGAAGATTGGTGCCGGCTATGTGACGGCCATCGTCCGCGGCGACGTCGCCGCTGTGAAGGCCGCTACCGATGCCGGGGCCGCGGCGGCCCGCCGCGTTGGCGAGCTCGTGTCGGTGCACGTCATTCCGCGCCCGCACAGCAACCTCGAGGACATTCTGCCGATCGGCAAGGCGTCGAAGGGCTAGAAGCAGCCTTCCTCCTTCCTCCTTCCTCCTTCGTCCTTCGTACCTTCGTACTTCTTACCTTCATGATTCTCGCCCGGGTTACCGGAACGGTCGTCGCCACGCGCAAGGACGAGCGGCTGGTGAGCAGCAAGCTGATGCTGGTGAGGGCCGTGGACCCCGAGGGCAAGCCCGAGGGCGGCTTCCTCGTCGCGGTGGACACCGTGGACGCCGGCACGGGGGAAACGGTCCTTGTGGTGAGCGGCAGCTCGGCGCGCATGGCGACCGGCATGAAGGACTGCCCGGTCGATGCCGTCATCGTCGGTATCGTCGACACCGTGACCGTCGACGTGTAATCGTTCGGTATTCGCACGGTAGGGCGGAGCTTCAGCTCCGCCGGTGTGGCTTCAGCTCCGCCGGTGGTACTCCAGCCCGCTCGAGGCCACATTGAGATGCAGCTGGCGAAAGTGATCGGCACGGTCGTATCGACGCACAAGGACGCGAGTCTGGCTGCGGTGTCGCTGTTGCTCATCCAGCCGCTGACGGAAAATCGCGAGGCTGCCGGCCGGATGCTCGTCGCGACCGACGCGGCGGGTGCCGGCGTCGGTGAAGATGTGTTCTTCGTCAGGGGCGCGGAGGCGTCGTTCCCGTTCTACCCGACCATCGTGCCGACCGATGCCACGATCGTAGGGATCGTCGATGACGTCGACGTCCCGTCGGAGTCGTAATGCAGATCGGCCGGGTCGTGGGCACGGTCGTGGCGACCCGCAAGCACGAGAAGCTCGTGGGCGCCAAGCTGCTGCTGGTGCAGCCGCAGTCGCCCGACGGCCGTCCGCGCGGCACGGCGCTGCTCGCCATCGATTCGGTCGGGGCGGGCGTCGGCGAGCGGGTGCTGCTGGTCATCGAGGGCAAGGCCGCCGGGGAGGCGCTCGGCCGCAAGGCCGCGCCGGTTGACGCGGCGATCGTCGGTATCATCGATCGTGTGGACGAGGCGTCATGACGGACGAAGAGCTCCGGACCATCGTACGCGCCGCCGTGCTGCGGCATCTCGATCCCCCTCCCGCTGCGCCGGGGCACCATGGCCTCTCGCTCACGCCGCCCGACCGCTCGTCGCACCCTGGATTCGCGCGCTACGCGCTGCCCAGCGGCACCGAGCTCGAGGGCCCGTGCCTCATCGAACCAGCGGTTCGCTGCAATCACTGCGGCTACTGCCAGTCGCATGGGTACTGACCATCGACCAGCTGCCGAATGACCAACGACCAGCTCTCAGCTACGAACTACCAGCTACCAGCGACCAGCCCTGAGGTCGACGCGCGGCTCCCGCTCGTGGTAGTTGGTAGTTGGTAGCTGGTAGTTGTCGCTGACCCATGTCGCTCCCCAAGGTCCTCGTCACCCGCCGTCTCCCGAGCTCGGCGCTGGACGTGCTTCGCGCGCAGTGCAAGGTCGATCTGCACGACGGCCAGGCTGCGCTCACGCGCGAGCAGCTCATCGACCGCATCGGGAAGGTCGACGCCGCCATCTGTCTGCTCACCGACATCATCGACAAGGACGTGCTTTCGAAGGCGTACTCCGTCCGCGCCATCGCCACCGTGTCGGTCGGCTACAACAACATCGACATCGAGGAGTGCCGTCGGCGCAGCATCATGGTGACGCACACGCCGGATGTGCTGACCGAAGCCACGGCAGACCTGACCTGGAGTCTCATTCTCGGCGCCACCAGGCGCGTAGTCGAGGGCGATCGCCTCGTTCGACGCGGGGGCTGGAAGGGGTTCGGCTTCGACTTCATGCTCGGCCGGGACCTGCGGGGCAAGCGGCTCGGGATCCTCGGCATGGGGCGGATTGGCCAGGCCGTGGCGCGCCGCGGGCTCGCCTTCGGCATGGAGGTCGTCTACACGCCGAGCCCCCGGAAGCAGCGGCGTCAGTCACCGACGCGGTTCCCCGGATTTCGCGCCCGGCCACTGCCTCTCGATGAGCTCATCACCACCGCCGACGTCGTCGCCGTCCACGTCCCGCTCATGCCGGAGACCCAGCACTTGATCAACAGAAAGACGCTGGCGCGCATGAAGCGATCGGCGTACCTGGTCAACGTGTCTCGCGGGCCGGTCGTGGACGAGGCGGCACTGGCCTGGGCGCTGCGCGAGGGGCTCATCGCCGGCGCCGCGCTCGACGTCTACGAGCGCGAGCCCGAGGTGCACGCCGAGCTTCTGACGCTCGAGAACGTCGTGCTTGCGCCGCACCTGGGGAGTGCGACCGTCGAGACCCGTACCGCAATGGCGCAGCTCGCGGTGGACAACTGCGTGAACATCCTCTACCGGCGCAAGCCGCTCACACCGGTGCCCGAGCTGAAGGATCTCCCGGGGTTCTGACGTGCCGCGTCCAGCGTCCCCTGCCGGAACGCCGGCGGCGCCCGTCGATCTCATGCTCGCGCGGATCGGCCGCGGAATCCGCGACCTCGGGCTTCCCGCCATCGAGAAGATCGCCGAGGAGGATTCCGGCACGCCGTTTCACGTCCTCGTGGCGACGATGCTCTCCGCACAGACGCGCGATCAGACGACGCTCGAAGCCTCGACGCGGCTGTTCAAGCGTGCCCGCACGCCGCGCACGATGGCGAAGCTCTCCACGGCGGAAATCGAGCGCCTGATCTATCCGGTGAGCTTCTACCGGAACAAGGCCGTGCACGTGAAGGCGACGTGCCGGCGCCTGCTCTCCGAGTTCGGGGGCGACGTCCCCGACACGATGGAGGCCCTCCTGACGCTGCCGGGGGTGGGGCGCAAGACCGCGAACCTGGTACGCATCGTCGCGCACCGGCGCCCCGACAGCATCTGCGTGGACACACACGTGCACCGCATCGCCAATCGCTTCGGGTGGGTTCAGACGAAGACACCCGAACAGACTGAGCGAGCTCTGTACGACGTGCTCCCGCGCCGCTGGTGGGCGCGCGTGAATCTGTATCTGGTGACATGGGGCCAGCACGTGTGCAAGCCGGTTTACCCCCTCTGCCGCAGGTGTCCTATCGCCGATCTTTGTCCGAGAATTGGCGTGGTCGAACGCCAGGCCGGGGCATGATTCGCGATCGGAAAACGGGCTCGTCGTTTTCTCGATTGGGCACGCGGAAGTGACCTGATAAGTCCCGGCTTTGCGGCCCACGTGACCGGAGATGAGCCCTACCGCAGGGAAGTGGTCCAGATGTTTCCGCTCAATTCGCCCAGGTTGATGAAGATGTGGTTGCGAGACACGGTGAAGCCGAGGTTGCTGAATCCCATGTTGTTGATCGAAAGTCTCGCGCTGTGGAGGTGATGCACGGGGAAGGCCGGACCGGTCGGCAGCTTGGTCTCAGGCGCCAGGCGCTGCGCCCACAGGCAGTGAAACCCGTCGCGAAGCGACGTGAAATAGATCAGATGGCCATCCGTCGACCAGCGAGGCACGTCGTCCCAGGACTCGCCGCTGGTGATCGGAAACCAGTCGCCGTCCGACGGCGGTGCGCCATTCTTGAAAGGCGCGACCCAGAGCTGCGTGCGGCCCTCAGAATGGATCGCTTCCAGGATGCTGATCCAGCGGCCGTCCGGTGAGAATCGCGCCTGCCAGAGGACATGCGGACGCCGAACGACGAGCTGCTTCGTCCCGCTTCGGAGGTCGAGGACGAAAACGGCAGGCGGAAGGCCCGCCATGTAGAGAAGTTGCGTCCCGTCCTTCGACCAATCCTGGACGTCCCAGGGGTCGCAGTCCACGCACAGCTTCTCGGGTACACCCCCTGTTGTCGGCGTGGCGTAAATGACGCGGTTCCCCTCGGTGAGGTCGACGAACGCCACGCGCGAACTGTCTGCCGCGAAAGTCGGGATGACCGGGGTTTTCCACGAAAGGAGGAGAGCCTCACGAGCCGTCTCCAGGTCTCGAATCCAGAGAGCGCCGGGCGCGGGGTTCTTGGTAAAGAACACGACGCGGCGGCCATCGTGGGAGGCGGCCGGCCACAACTGGACCGCAGACGTCGCCGTCAGTCGATCCAGCGGACCCGCCGCCCGACCGCTGTCGGGTTCGAGTGGCAGGCTCCACACGTTGATGGTCTGATTCAGGTTGGCGAAGATCAGCTGCTGTCGATTGCGCACGAGGGCTGTGTGACCCTGCAGGTCCGCGCCGGTCGTCAGCCGGCGCGGTTCGGAAGCGGGCTTCCAGTTGTCGGGAGAGAGCGCCATCTCCCAGAGATTCCAGCTGTCGCCACCGAGCGCCGCCGAGTAGACGATGCGGTTTCCCTCGGTCCAGTTCCAGGCGCGCACGGGGAACCTATTGACGGCGCGACGCCACCCGTACGGCGGTCCCCACGGGGGCCTGGCCGTCCATGGACGTCACCCACCACTCCACACCTTCAAGAGGCTTGCGAATTCCGCTAAGGAGCAGGTGCCGGCCGTCCGGCGACCACACCGGCCACGATGCCGTCGTGAAATCAGGAAGGAGTCGTGTCGACTGTCCCCCCGCTGAAGGCATCACGTACGTATGGCTCATGAGCGGCGAATTCTTGTCGGAACTGAATCGCCCCGGGCCCGTCGAGTAGGCGAGCCAGCGACCGTCGGGAGAGAAGCGCGGTCCGTGGGCGCCGCCGCCAACCAGTCGCGTGGCTTCGCCACGGCTGTGCGCCGGCATGACGAAGATCCCACCCCCGTCGCGCTCGGAACGGAACGCGATTCGGCTTCCGTCGGCCGAGAACGTCGGCTCGCGATCGTCGGATGGATCGTCGGTAAGACGAACGGGGTCCCCACCAGTCAGGCGCTGCATCCAGATATCGAGGTGCCCTTCGCCGCTGCGATCGGACGCATAGGCAATCCATTCGCCGTCTGGCGAGATGGCCGGCTCCGTGTCGAGATGCGAGCCCGTGGTCAGCCGCAGCACCGGCCCGGAGGAGCGGATGCCGAGACGGTGTCACGGGTAGTCTCCATCGGCGCCAGCAGCGCACGCAGGCCCAGCCCCAGCGTCACCGCGGCCACCGCACCGGCGATCAACCACGGCCAACTCCAGCGTCGTCCTCGTGTGGGGCTCGGCGTCGGCGGGCAACACCGCCGGTCGGGGCACGCTCGTCGGGGCGACGAAGCGGTAGCCGCGTCGCGGCAGCGTCTCGATGAAGCGCGGCGAATCGGCCGAGTCGCCCAGCACGTCCCGCAGGCGCTTGACCGCCGCGTTCAGTCCGTGCTCGAAATCGACGAAGGTGTCCTCGGGCCAGAGGCGCTGGCGCAGCTCGTCTCGCGTGACCAGTTCGCCCGGCCGTTCGAGCAGAACCGAGAGCAGCTGCAGCGGCTGCTGTTGGAGATTGAGACGCGTGCCGGACTTCCGCAGCTCGCGCGAGCGCAGATCGAGCTCGAACACTCCGAACGTAATGCGGTGAGGCGCGGCTTCCGAGGTTTCGTGCATGGAACCGAAACCCGTGATCGTGTAGGCTGCGGTCACTGTAGCACGCAGGAGAAGCCCGGATTCAGGGGCGTTGTCTCGAATCACTGTGGAGCTTCCAGACACACGATGTAACCTGTTCGCATGCGTGACTGCGTCAAGCTCGTCGCCGCCGTCATCGGTGTGGCGCTCGTCGGCCTCGCGCCGGCCGGCGCCCAGGCTCCCGCGAAGCCCCAGCCCAAGCCTTCGGCGCCGGCGCCAGCCGCGGGGCCGGTCGTCACCGTCGACACCGTCAAAGGGACCATCGTCTTCGAGACCTATCCGCAGGAGGCGCCAAAGTCGGTCGAGCACATCTTGAAGCTGATCAAGCGCCGCTTCTATGACGGGCAGGCGATCCATCGTGTCGTCGCCGGACAGATCGTGCAGTTCGGCGATCAGCAGTCCCGCAACATGCAGCTGAAGGAATGGTGGGGACGCGGGCCGAACAGCGGCAGTGGCGCGGCCATCGGTGTCGCCGAAATCTCGAAGAAGCGCCAGCATCGGCGGGGCTCGGTCTCCCTCGCCCATCCGGGTACCGCGGCAGCCGCCGACAGCCAGATGTTCTTCGCCCTGCGCCCCGTACCGGCGTGGGACGGCAAGTACACGATCATCGGACAGATCACGAGCGGCCTCGACCTGTTGCCGAAGCTCGCCGTCGGCGACCGGATCAAAAGAGTGACCGTGACCGGGACGCCGTAGGGGACGCCTCGGTCGCACTGGCACGGACGACCGCGGCGGCCTCCGGGTAGCGCTCGACGAACGCCGGAGGGTACTCGCCCTCGTTCGGCGACCCAGGCGAGCGCGCAGCATTGACGCGTTGGCGACGCTCTTCCCTGCGAAGTGATTGTTCGTGTAGAGATACATCTTCTTCACGAGCGCCTTCACGGCTTCTGCCACCTCGACGAACGGATCGAGCTCCTCCGGCGAGTAGAGATAGTCGTAGCGCTCCGCGGCGTGCTCGTGCGTCCACCACGCCTGCGCGTTCCGCCCGTGCAGCCGCAGGTAGTAGAAGCCCGTCACATTGGGCAGGTAGTTCTGCGCGATCGAGGTCTTGAACTTCGGCTCGTCGATCTGCACCCACGCGGCTTGCGTGTCATTCAGCACGGACAAGGTCGTCGCGAGCTCGTCGCTCCAGGTGTGGTGCCGAAGCTCCACGGCCACGCGATAGTCCCGCAACGCGTCGAGCAGCCACTGGAGATAGTCGAGTGACGCCGGGTCCGCCTTGAACGACGGTGGAAACTGCGCCAGGAGCGCCCCGAGCTTGCCTGCCGCCGCCAGCGGCTCGATGGCGCGGCGAAACGTGTCGATGTCGTCGCCGGAAACCCCGGCAGCCATCAGGGCGTCTCGATGCGTGAGCCGGTCGGCCCTCGGCTCCCTGGCGCGCGGCGCCTTGGCGCCTTCCGGCGGCGCCGTGATCCGATCGAGGAACATCCGCGGATGGGTCAGCTTCTGGAACAGCTTCACCGAGAACTCGAAACCCGCCGGCGTCCGCTCGGCCCATCCTCGCGTCACCGCGGGGTCGGGCACGCGATAGAAGCTCGAATTGACCTCGACCGTGTCGAAGCGGTCCGCGTACCAGGCGAGCTCGTCGAACTTGCGCCCATGCCAGAGCCGCCCGGCCCGAACCGGATAGACGATGCCTGTCCATGCCCCGGGATTCGACGGGTAGCTCCAGCCGGACGTGCCAATCCGCAGATTCGACATCTCCACGTCAGGTGATTGTAAGGCTTGGGAGGAACGCTACCGCAGGAGGGCGAGGCTTCAGCCTCGCCATGAGTACAATCGGGCAACGCGGCGATGCTGACGATCTTCGAGATTTACGCGTCCATTCAGGGCGAGTCCACCTACGCCGGACGGCCGTGCACGTTCGTTCGCCTGGCCGCCTGCGATCTCCGCTGCAGCTGGTGCGACACGGCGTATGCCTTCACGGGCGGCCGCAAGATGTCGATCGACGACGTGCTCGCCGAGGTGGCTCGACTCGGACAGCCGCTGGTCGAAGTGACCGGCGGCGAGCCGCTGCTGCAGCCGGAGGTGATTCCGCTCATGGATCGATTGCTGGCCGGCGAACGCACGGTGCTGCTCGAGACCGGCGGACACCGAAGCATCGAGGCCGTGCCGCGCGCCGTCGTCAAGATCGTGGACGTGAAGTGCCCGGGCAGCGGCGAGGCGCATCGCCAGCACTGGCCGAATCTCGACCTGCTCGCACCGCACGACGAGGTCAAGTTCGTGGTGAAGGATCGCACCGACTACGAGTACGCGCGCGCGATCGTCGTGGATCGCGACCTGGCTGCGCGGTGCGCGGCGGTTCACATGTCGCCGGTCCATGGCGTGCTCGATCCGAGGATCCTGGCGGAGTGGGTGCTGCAGGATCGGCTGCCGGTGCGGGTGCAGCTACAGCTCCACAAGTACATCTGGGACCCCGAGACACGAGGCGTCTGAACGTGACGGTGTGTCGTTGACCTCTCCCGGCAAGCCCGCGGTCCTGCTGCTCAGCGGCGGACTCGATTCGTATACCGCCGGCGCCATCGCGAGCGCCGACGGGTTCGGGCTGCACGCGCTGACGGTGCGCTACGGACAGACGCACGTCCGCGAAGTGGACGCGGCGCGCGCCGTCGCGCGTGCCCTGGATGTCGCGCGTCACGTGGAGCTCGATCTCGATCTGCGGGCCATCGCGGGGTCGGCGCTGACGGGTGCCGGTGCGGTGCCGAAGGATCGGCCGCTCGACGCCGATGACATCCCTTCCACCTACGTTCCGGCCCGCAACACGATCTTTCTGTCTCTCGCGCTCGCGTGGGCGGAGACTCTCGATGCCCGCGACATCGTCATCGGAGTGAACGCGCTCGACTATTCGGGCTATCCGGACTGCCGGCCCGAGTACGTGCAGGCCTTCGAACGCCTGGCGAGTCTCGCCACACGTGCGGGAGTCGAGGGCGGCCGATTCCGGATCCACACGCCGCTCATCGAGCTGTCGAAGGCCGGGATCATCCGGAAAGGCGTCGGACTGGGTCTCGACTACGGACTCACGCACAGCTGCTACGACCCGCCGCCAGACAGGCCGGCGTGCGGCCACTGCGACAGTTGCCGGCTGCGTGCGAAGGGCTTCGCTGAAGCGGGGCTCATCGATCCGCTCAGCCCTGAGCCGTATGCCTTCAGCCCCTGAGCCTTGAGCCATGAGCCGCCTGTACTACTCCGATCCCGCTCGACTGAACTTCACCAGCCGCGTGTCGAGCGTCGTCCCCGCGGACGATCGCTGGCACGTCGTACTCGAGGAGACCGCGTTCTACCCGACGAGCGGCGGCCAGCCGTACGACACCGGGACGCTCGGCTATGCCAACGTCGTGGATGTGTTCGAAGAAGAAGACGGCCGCGTCGTCCACGTCGTGGACCGTGAGCTGCCGGTCGGTCAGGGTGTCGAAGGTCGTGTGGATGGACGCCGGCGCCAGGATCATCGCCAGCAGCACTCGGGGCAGCACCTGCTGTCGGCGGCGTTCCTCCGCCTGCACGCAGTCGCCACCGTGAGCTTTCATCTCGGCTCGGTCGCCTCGACGATCGACCTGGCTCGCGAAGTGACCGCTGGTGAGATCGCGGCGTCCGAAGACGAGGCGAACCGCGTCGTGTGGGAGGATCGTCCGGTCACCATCCGGTTCGTGTCAGCCGAGGAAGCCGCCACGCTCCCGCTCAGGAAGGAGCCGATCCGTGCCGGCGAGCTGCGGCTCATCGACGTCGCCGACTTCGATTTGTCGGCGTGCGGCGGCACCCACGTGACGAGAACCGGGGAGATTGGCCTCATCGCCGTGCGCGGCTGGGAGCGCTTCAAGGGAGGCTCACGTCTGGAGTTCGTGTGCGGCACACGAGCGCTGGCGACGCTGCGCGAACTGCGCGAGGCGACGAATGCGACGACGCGCCTGCTGTCGGTGCTTCCGAACGAGCTGGCCGCCGCCGTCGAGAAGCTGCAGCGGGACGATCGCGAGTTGCGTCGCGAGATGAGGGCGCTGACGACGGCGCTGGCGGGGCACGAGGCCACCGCGCTGGCGACTCGTGCCGAATCGATTGGAGGCGTTGCGACGGTCGTCCATGCGGCAGCGGGGCGCGACGCGGCCGCGCTGAAGGTGCTGGCGTCGTCGCTGGTGGCAGAACCCGGCCGGCTGGCCGTGATCTTCTCGACCGAAAATCCGGTGCAGGCCATCGTCGCGCGCAGCGCCGACGTCACCCTCGACGCGGCCCGGCTGCTGCGGACGCTGACGATGCGCTTCGGAGGCAAGGGCGGCGGGCGCGCGGATCTCGCGCAGGGCGGCGGACTGATCGGTACGGCTGAGGAGATCGCCGCCTTCACCCGCGAGGCGATTCGTCGAAATCACATCACAGTGACCTGGGGCCGGAGCTCGAAGCCCGGCGCCAGCTCCCAGTGGATGCCCGGCCGAGAGTCCTCGTGTCCGCCGGGCTTCAGCCCGGTCCCCGGTTCAGCGCCGAAAGCTGACCAGACGCTCGACGGCCTGTTCCGCGACCGCATCGACGGCGGCCGTCGGCGCCTTGAAGTTGTTCCCGACAATCGAAAAGACGAGCCGTTCGCCGCCCGCGGTGGTCAGGTAGCCCGACAGCGATCGGACGTTCGAAATCGTCCCGGTCTTCGCGCGGACGTTCCCTTCCGCAGCCGTTCCGCGCATGCGCCGCGCGAGCGTCCCGTCCTTCCCCATGATCGGGAGCGTCGCGGCGAACGGGGCCGCATGTTTCGACTCGCGGGCCATGTGGCGAAGGATCGTCACCAGCGCGTTCGCGGTCACGTAGTTGTAGCGCGAGAGGCCGGACCCGTCCGAGACGATGAATTCGCCCGGTGGGACGCCCCACGACGTGAGCACGGCCTCGTAGTCCTTCCTCGCGGCCTCGACCGTCGCGTCCGGGGCCGCGCCCTGGCGCCGCCCGACCTCGGACATCAACGTCTCGCCGAACAGATTCTGGCTGACCTTCATGAACGTGGTCCCGATCTCGCTGAGCGGCGGCGAACGGTGTTCATGGAGGATCGTGAGGGTCGGTTCGGCGACGTGCGAACCCGGCGCGTGCGCGGGCTCGACATGCGTGGGGCCGCCTTTCATGTCGTCGTCGATGTCCACGGCTGCACCCGAGACCGCAATGCCCTCGCGGACCAGCGTGTCGCGCAGCGCCGTGACGAAGAACCGCGTCGGATTGTCCACCGATAGCGTCCGCACGTAGTCGCGGCCGGCCATCGGCACCGTCCCGCTCGCGACGATCGTCCGGTCGAACGCTCGCCGCCACACCCGCACGTCTGGTGTCTGTGCGGCGTCGGTCGTGACGATGGACGCCGAGAGCTCCAGGCCGCTGCCTTCCGGCTCCAGGCGGGCGCTGGCGGCTCCTCCCGGCTCCGCGGCCGCCTTCACGATCAGCGAGACGGCGTTCTCGTTGAACTGCAGGGCGCCGCCTGGCGAGGCATACCCGAATTGCAAGTCGTCCCACGGCCAGCCCTCGCCGAGCGCCAGATCGCTCAGCGCGTTGTCGTCGCCGACGATCCGGCCATCGATGCGCGTGATCCCCCGCGCTTTCAGCGCCCCGGCCCATTCGGTGAACACGCGCGTGCGGTCTCCTCCCCGATCGCTCACCGTCGGGTCGCCGCCGCCGACGACGATGAGGTCGCCATGAAGGACGCCGTCGGCGATCGTGCCGCTGGTGGCCAGACGGGTCGTGAACCGGAAGTCCCATCCCAGCCGCTCCGCGGCGACAGCCATGGTCAGGATCTTCATGTTCGACGCCGGCATCACCAGCGTGTGTGCGTGACGCGCGAACAGCAGCTCGCCGGTGTCCAGCGATTGCACCTGGACTGCCCAGAGCGCGTTCACCGACGGGGAGTCGAAGGCCGCCGTCAGCTCCGTGCGGAGCCGATCGACGGCGGTTGCCGGCGCCCCTGCCCGCGAGGCCGCGGCGGGATCTGCGGGAGCGGCCGCCGGGCGTTTGGCGCACGCGCCGCTGGCGAGAGCGAGGGCGAGCAGGATTGCCGGCGTACGGAGGCGCATGAAGCCTGACGGTGAACCCGAGACAGGGCGAAAGCCCTGTCCCACCTCGAGGGAAGAGCCCGTCCTGGAGCAAACCTACGGCGTTGGTGGCGCCGGCTTGTCCGCGGGCTTCTGCGTCGCGTCGAGGGACACGAACAGCGCATCGACGTCGGCCCTGGGGAGCCTGCCCGCTCCCGCTTCGTCGGACCGCGTCGCGAAGAACTCGTCGCCCGCCTTGTGGATCGTGACCGACTCCTGCTTCTTCCCCTCGTCGAACTTCGTCGAGACACGGGCGGCCTCGGCGGCACCGGCCGGCAGCGCATCGACGAACGACTCGGCTCTCAGGTTCGCGACCTTGCTGGCCAGATCCTCGATCTTCGACGCGTCCACGGTGGCGGCCGGCTGGACCTGCGTCCATTTCTCCGCCGCGTCCTTCTCGTTGCCCTTCTTCTTCTCGAAGGCGAGCGACGCCGCCCCCCTCGCGATCTCGAGGCGCGTCCCGGTGAAGGCGCGGAAGCCGAAGACGTCCTTCGTCCGGTAGTCCGCCGGGCTTTTCGACACGTCGTCGGCGAGCGCCTTTTCGACCGTGAAGATCATCGGGCGGGAGACGTCCTTGGCATAGATGTCGCCTTCGGGCGTGGGTTTGCCGAGCAGGATGCCAGCCGTGGCGCTGCCGGCCTTCAGCGTGATTCGCCGCTCGGCGGGCGCGAGACCGTTGACCGCGAGCGCCTCGGCGTCGTTCGGCGGCGGGCTCACGATGGATTTCATCTGGCCGCTCGTCAACCGGCTCAGGAGCGACTCGACCGCGCCGAAGTCGGCGCGGGCTTTCCAGGGCTGCGTGATCGACCACACGTCCCCCTGCTTCGCGATCGCGAGCGGCGGCGACTTGGCGATTTCCACGGTGATCGCGTCCACCTTCTCGCGGTCGAACTTCAGCACCGACTTGTCCCGGAGCTGGAACGTCGTCTTGTCGAAGGTCGATTCGAGGAAGCCCGAGATGAGGAAGACCTTGGCTTCTCGCGCCAGCTTGGCGTAGACCTCGCCGCCGGTGGCGGTCTTGTCGCCGATCAGCAGCCGACGCGGCTCCTTGTCGCCGGCGGCGCGGAACCCGACTTCGATGCGCGGCTTCGTCAGCCCGTAGGTGTCCAGCTCCTTCGGCTGCTCGGCGATGATCCGCTGGACCTCGAGCGACGACAGGCTCGAGGCGAGGCCCGACGCTTCGCTGTCGTCCGCCGAGGCCTCGACCGGCGCCGCAATCGTCCACACGTTGTTCGCCTTCCGCAACGTCGTCTGGTCGCCGGCGCTCGCCTTGACCTGGACTTCCTCGACCTTTGCGGCGTCGACGTTCGGGAAGACCTTGACCAGCTTCGCTTCCGGCGTGTCGGACGCCGGCTCCCGCTTCATCTCGACGAAGTAGATGTACGCGCCCAGCCCCAGCCCGAGGACGAGGAGCAGCAGCGTGTTGCGACCCCGATTCATCCGCGTCGCCTCCACCAGGTGTAGACGCCCGTGGCGATGACGGCCCCCGGAAGCAGCAGGACCGAGAACCAGGCGACCCAGCGCTGCTGCTCGGCGGTCAGCGTGACGCGCCGGTCGTCCGGCTGCTTCGGCCGGATGGCGATCAGGTTCTCCTGCTGGACGAGCCAGTTGACCGTGTTCAGGAACAGGTCGGCGTTACCTTCGATGTTGATCCCGAGGTTCGCGGCGAAGTCCGAGTCGCCGAACACGGCGACGCGCGTTTCCGGCTTCGGCGCGGGCGGCTCGGTGGAGCCGGGCTTTGCCGCCGGCGGTGCCGGCGCATCCGGGGCGGTCACCGACACGACGGCGGCAAGCGGCACCGGGCCGGTCTTGTCCACGCCATCGTCCGGTTTGACCGGCTGGCGGGCGGTGATCGCCTTGAGGTCGGTCTCACCCCAGCTCGATGGGCCGCTGTTCACGATCGTCTGCGCCGTGCGTCCCGCCGGTGCGGTCGTCGCCGGCGACACTGAACGCACCAGCGGATACGCCGTGTTCAGGCGGAAGCGCTCGGTGATCGCGTGTCCGGGGTACGGCGGACCCGCGATCGGCGAATCCGGACCGAGGCCGAGCAACTGGCCGACGGGGTTCGGATCGACCACCACGTTGTTGCCGATCTCGATGCCCCACTCGGCGGCGAACGACACCAGGTTGGCGAGCGCCTTCGCCTCGGGACCGATCACCGGGTCGATCAGCAGGAGCAGCTTGCCGCCCCGTCCCAGATACTTCCGCAGCGCGTCGAGCTCGGGCTGGAGCAGATCCGACGTCGGGCCGGCAATGACGAGCGCCGCCGCATCGGCGGGGATGTCCAGCTTCTGGAGCAGGGGCAGGGACTCGACGAGGAAGTTATCGCGCTTGAGCGCCTCGGCGATCGCGTTGTATCCCGTCCGCTCGTCGGCGCTCGCCGGGTCGTGCTCGCCATGGCCGGCCACGAAGTAGATCTTCCGCTGCTGGCCCTGTACCGCCTTGATGATGGCGTTGGTGATCTCCTGCTCGCCCGTCCCGGTCACGCGCTCGATGCGGCCCTGATGCTCGACCGCAATCGTCCCGTAGCTCTGGATCTGGTACTGCCGCGCCAGCGCCGGCTGCTTGTCCGGATCGATGTACTCCACCTGCACGTTCTTCGAGGTGTAGGTGTACTCACCCAGCCGGTCGCGGAACGGCGCCATCCGCTCCTCGCGCTCGAAGACCACCAGCTTCAGCGGCTGCTTCAGCTCCTGGATCACCTTGCGCGTCTGGTCCGAGAGCGTGAACTCCTGCGACGCCGTGAGATCCCAGCGCTTGTTCTGGCGCTGCGCGATGTAGTTGATCCCGACCAGGATGGCGCCGACCACCGCCACGCTCACCAGCGAGAGCGTCCCGTAGCGCGCCTGCCGCCTGGTGAACGTCGCGGCGATCTCGCGCCATTGGCTCAGGACGTAGACGAGGATGGCGACCAGCCCCGAGATGGCGAGCCACCACCAGAGATCCATCTGCTGGGGCCGCAGGAATCGGGCCGCAACCGCGCCGAAGACGAGGGCTACTCCGATCCAGCCCAGGATGTTGGCGATGCGAGCGAACATAGTTTCAGGTACCAACCCACTACAATTACCAACTACGAACTACCAACTACCAACTACCACGACCAACGAACCACCGCCGCTGCCACCACACCACCAGCACCAGATCACGGACCACTCGTTGCTGGTCGCCGATCGCTCGTCGCTGGTAGCTGGTCACTGGTCACTGGTCACTGGTCACTGGTCACTGGTCACTTGTCACTGTCCTACCCCCGCCACCGTTCGCTGTCCACCGACCGTGAGGTGAGGAACAGGCCGAAGGTGATCAGGCTCAGGTAGTAGACGATCTGCTTCGTGTCGACGACGCCCTTCGAGAAGTCGTCGAACCGCTCGAAGATCGACAACGCCGAGACAATCGTGCTGCCGAGGGGGCCCAGCCCGAAATCCCGGAGCCACGACACGAGGAGGAGCATCAGCAGGAGCACGAACGTGAGCACGCCGGCGACGATCTGGTTCTTGGTCGTGCTCGACACGAAGAGGCCGAACGCGATGAAGCTCGCGCCCAGCAGGAGCAGCCCCAGGTACGAGGTGGCGACGGGCTTCCAGTCGGGATTGCCGTACCAGAAGAGCACGGCGACGCTCGGCAGCGTGACGAGCAGCATCGACGCGTAGAGCCCGAGCGCGCCGAGGAACTTGCCGAGGATGATCTGCCAGTCGGTGACCGGCGAGGTGAGCAGCAGCTCGATCGTCCCCGACCGCTTCTCCTCCGCGTAGGTGCGCATCGTCACCATCGGCAGCATGAACAGCACGATGACGCTGATTTGCATCACGAGCGGGCGAATCATCATCTGGTTGATGTTGACCGGGCCGCCCATGCCCATCTGGCCCATGCGCAGGCTCTGCATGCCGAACGCGTGCAGGAAGCTGTAGAACATGAAGCCGAAGGCCAGCGCAAAGAAACCGACGACGGCGTAGGCGATCGGCGAGGCGAAGTAGGAGCGCAGCTCCTTGTTGGCGATGGCGAGGATGTTCGACATGGGTTCAGGTCGTCGGCGCGCGTGACTGGCGCCCGTCTTCAGTGGCGCCGGGCTTCAGCCCGGCCCCGGCGTGGACGGCCGCCGGCAGCCGCGGTCACGCGGCGTCCGCCGGAGTGGCCTCGGCCGCCTTCTGGGATTCGTCGGTCGTCAGTTGCAGGAAGATCTCTTCGAGGCTCAGGCGGGTCGGCCGCAGCTCGAGCAGGCCCCAGCCCTGGGTCACGACGAGGCTGGCGATGGCGCGACGCACGTCCTGCCCACGCTGACATTCCACTTCGAACCCCGTCACCGTTTCGCGTTGATCGACGGGGGTGACCCGCACGATGCCATCCACCTTGGCGAGTGCCGCCTCGACGTCGGTTCCGGCTGGCGCATCGACCTGCACGTACACCGTCTGCGAGCCCTGGAGACGGTCCGTGAGGTTGTGCGGTGTGTCGATCGCGACCACCTTGCCCTTGTTGATGATGACTACGCGCTGACAGGTCTGCGCGACCTCCGGCAGGATGTGCGTGCTCAGGATGATCGTGTGGCTGCCCGCCAGCCCCTTGATGAGGTCGCGGGTCTCCATGATCTGCTTCGGATCGAGACCGGCAGTCGGCTCGTCGAGGATCAGCACTTCCGGATTGTGCAGGATGGCCTGCGCGAGACCCACGCGCTGACGATAGCCCTTCGACAGCTTGCCGCAGTGCCGGCCCGCGACGTCGGCGACGCGCGTCTTCTCCATGGCCGTATCGACCTGCGCCCGCAGCGCCTTCGACGCCACCCCCTTGATCCGCGCCACGAACAGCAGGTAGTCCCGGACGGTCATGTCCGGATAGAGCGGCGGGACCTCCGGGAGGTAGCCCGTGCGGCGCTTGGCTTCGATCGGCTGGTCGAACAGGTCGAACCCCGCGACGAGTGCCTTGCCGGACGTGGCCGGCATGTAGCCCGTCAGGATGCGCATGGTGGTGGTCTTGCCCGCGCCGTTGGGACCCAGGAACCCGAGGATCTCGCCCTTCCCAACCCTGAAGCTCACATCGTCCACCGCCGTGACGCGGCCGTACTGCTTTGTGAGGTGCTGAACCTCGATCACCGAAACGCTCCCCCGGAATGGACCGGCCTGCTCGGCCGGAATCAGGCGTGCCCTAGCCGGCTACGGCGCAGCCGGCGCGACCTGCCATCCTAATCGGACGCAAAAAAGGGTGTCAACGGCTGTCTGCCGATCTTGGCCTCCGAAACCGCGGTATGGTAATGTATGAGCAGTTGTTCATATGAGCATTGATTCAGCTTTGAACGTACTGACGAGTCAGACAATAACCGAGGTTTGCGAGACGACCCATCGCAGCGGTGACCTCGATGTGCTCAAGCCGCGCCTCGTGGGCGAGCGGGCGGCAGGGGCGCTTGCGGCCACTTTCGCGGTGCTCGGCGACCCGACCCGGGTCCGGCTGCTCGACGCCCTCGCCCAGCGCGAGTTGTGCGTCTGCGATCTGGCGGCGCTCGTCGGCATCACCGAGTCGGCCGTCTCCCATCAACTGCGACTCCTCCGGACGCTGCGACTCGTCCGGTCCCGCCGCGCCGGCCGCATGGTCTTCTACGCCCTCGACGATCATCACATCCGGACGCTGCTCCAACAGGGGAGAACGCACATCGAGGAAGCGACGCGGACCGCAGGAGCGGCGAGCGATGAGCCGACAGTGAGTACCGGACAGCGACCAGCGACCAACGACTCGTAACCGCCGGCGCGGCTGAAGCCGCGCCCTCCTGCGGTCTGACCGGCCACGCGGTCCGCAGGAGGGCCGGGCTTCAGCCCGGCCAGCCCGAGCCGAACCCAGACCGAAGATAAAGACCGTCCAGTGACCGAATCCACGTTCCGCGTCGAAGGACTCTGCTGTCAGCACGAAGCCGACATGCTCGAGCGTCGTGTGTCCGGACTTCCGGGTGTCCAGCGACTGTCCACCGACGTGGTCCGTCAGCAGCTGCGGGTGTACTACGACGCCGCCGTCACCTCTGCGGCTGCCATTGCGGAAGCGGTCGCGGAGACCGGGATGCGGGCGTGGCTCGATCGCGACGTGGACAGCGCGCCGGACGAACGAGCGGGCATCTCGCAGCACCCGTGGCTGCCGGCCGCCGCCGCCGCGGCGCTCGTCGTCGGGCTGGCCGGGCACCTGGCGGGCTGGGCCGAGAGCTGGACGATCGGCGCCATGGCGCTCGCTGTGCTGCTCGGCGGCGTGAACACCGGACGGCGCGCGCTGGCGTCCCTCGGTCAGCGGCGCCTCGACATGTACGTGCTGATGCTGGTGGCGGTCATCGGCGCGGCACTCGTTGGAGAGTGGGTCGAGGCGGCCACCGTGGTCGTGCTCTTTGCGGTGGCACAGGCGCTCGAGCGGCGCAGCCTCGATCGAGCGCGCCACGCGATCCGGACTCTGGTCGCTGCCCAGCCGAGCGAGGTGCGCATCCGCCGCGGCACCGACGTGCGCTCCGTTCCGCTCGGCGATGTACAGGTCGGCGATCGGCTGGTCGTGGCGCCTGGGGAGCGCATTGCGTTCGACGGGACCGTCGAGTCCGGCGCCAGCGACGTCAATCAGGCGCCGGTGACCGGCGAGTCCACGCCCGCCGGCAAGCTGCCAGGCGATCGTGTCTTTGCCGGCTCGATCAACGGCCACGGCGCGCTCGACGTCGTCGTGAGCGCCGTCGGCGACGATACGACCATTGCCCGGATCATCCATCTCGTGGAGCGGGCGCAGGCGCAGCGCGCGCCATCGCAGGCCTGGGTGGACCGCTTCGCCCGGCGCTACACGCCCCTCGTGCTGGCACTGGCCGCTGTCGTGGCATTCGTGGCGCCTCTCGTCTTCGACGGCGGGTTTGCCGCGTGGGGCTATCGCGCGCTGGTGCTGCTCGTCATTGCGTGCCCCTGCGCGCTGGTGCTGTCGACGCCGATTTCGATCGTCTCGGCGCTTGCGGCGGCGGCGCGCCACGGCGTCCTGGTGAAGGGCGGCGTGCATCTCGAGCGACTGGCGACGGTGCGGGCCGTCGCGCTCGACAAGACGGGAACGCTGACGCACGGGGTGCTCGGCGTCGAGAGTGTGCAGCCGGCGTCCGGAGCGTCGCTGGAGGATGTGCTGCGCGCCGCGGGCGCGCTCGGCATCCGATCGACGCACCCGGTGGATCGGGCGATCGCGCGGCACGCACAGCAGCACGGGCAGGCGCTTGCGCTCGTACGGGATCTCCGGGCGCTCCCGGGACAGGGGATCGAGGGTGTCGTGGACGGCGTGCCGGTGCTTCTCGGCTCCCGTCGGCTGTTCGAGGACCGCGGCCTGCTCGACCCCGCGCTTCGCGCTCGCGCCGATGCGCTCGAGGCGCGTGGAATGGCGGTGTCGTTCGTCGGGGCTGACGGCCGTGCACTGGGCGTCATCGGCCTGACCGACGAGCTCCGCGTCCATGGCCGCGATGCGATCGCCGCGCTCCGCAAGGTGGGGGTCGCGCACGTCGCGCTCCTCACGGGTGACCACGAGCGCAGCGCGCGGGCCGCAGGCGAGGCGGGACAGGTGGATGTCGTCGAATCCGGCCTGCTGCCGCAGCACAAGGTCGCGCTGTTGCAGGCCATGCGCCAGCGGCACGGGTCGGTCGTCATGGTGGGCGACGGCGTCAACGATGCTCCGGCGCTCGCGGCCGCAGACGTCGGGATCGCGATGGGCGTGGCCGGCAGCCACGCCGCCATCGAGACCGCCGACGTCGCCCTGATGTCCGACGATCTCCGCGCGGT
This sequence comes from Vicinamibacterales bacterium, assembly GCA_963834365.1. Classification (GTDB taxonomy): domain Bacteria; phylum Acidobacteriota; class Vicinamibacteria; order Vicinamibacterales; family Vicinamibacteraceae; genus CAWJAP01. The sequence goes on from CAWIBS010000029.1 coordinate 396,584, forward strand.
GCCATTTGCGATCCGCCTCGGCCGCGCCACGCTGGCGACCATTCGCGCCAACGTCGCCGCCGCGCTCGTCATCAAGCTCGTTTTCGTCTCGCTCGCGGTCGCCGGAGCGGCCACGCTCTGGATGGCGGTGGCTGCAGACATGGGCGCATCCTTCCTCGTCGTCGCCAACGCGCTGCGCCTCCTCAGGGTTCGGTTCATAGAGGCGGTCGATGCCCAAAGCCAAGGACTTCAGACGAATCGCGCTCGGCCTGCAGGACGCTCTCGAGGGCGCCCACATGGGACACCCGGACTTTCGGGTGGGCGGCCGGATCTTCGCGTCGCTGAACCACGACCAGACCCGGGGCATGGTCGTGCTGACGCCGGAGCAGCAAGAGAGGTTCGTCCGTGAGAACCCGTCGGCCTTCCAGCCCGAAAACGGCGCGTGGGGGCGCGCGGGGTGCACGCGCGTCGACCTCGAATCAGTCGATGAAGAGACGCTCGGCGAAGCACTGACGCTGGCCAGGCAGAACAGCATCCGCAAAGGACCGGCTCGTTCGAAGACAAAGGCGGCGGCCAAACGTCAACGCTGAGGGTCATCCCTGGTCCATGGTCCCTGGTCGTGTTGTCGCTGGTATCTGGTAGCTGGTCGATGGTAGCTGCCATAATCGCCCGCGATGCGCGTGTGGCTCCTCGCACTACTTGCCACGGCCGGGTTGGCGTCCTCGACCGCATGTGGCAGTGACTCGAATCCGACAGACCCGAGTGGCGGATCCGGAACCAGCACCCTGACGATCGTGCCGGTGACCGATTTCCTGACGGTGGGATCGACGGCGATGCTCCAGGCGCGGCTGGCGGTATCGGGATCGTCGAGCGTCGTGAGCGCGGACTGGAGCAGCGACGATGGGCGGGTGGCAGCGATCGACCGTCAAGGCCTGCTGACCGCGCTGGCGTCGGGCACGACCACGGTGCGGGCAGCGTTCGACGGGCGCAGCGCCGCGATGCCCCTGCGCGTCGCGCCGAACTACGCCGGCGTCTGGGCGGGCGCGCGCCGCGTCGCGAACTGCGTTCACCCGGTGCCTGACTTCTGCACCGCGAATTACCCGCCCGGAAGCCAGTTCGCCACCCGGCTCACATTGAGCCAGGTGCGCGATCGCGTGTCGGGGACGCTGCTCCTCTCGCCGCCGGCCGCCTCTCCGACCGCCGCCGTTCTCGGGGACATTGCCACCGGCGGCCAGTTGCCGCTCGCCGGGTCGATCAGCGCGTCGGCAACGACCGGAGGCCCGCTCGCATTCGTCGGCTCGGTCGCCGATTGGCGCAGCGAGATCGACCCCGTGCAATCCGTAATGCTCGGCGGCTTCGTCGAGCAGCGCGTGGACCCCAACGGGACGACCTGGCGCGTGACGTGGGAGCTGCTGGGTCTGGCTCGGGCGGCTGCGCCGTAGCAGGGTGATTGGAAAAACCTTGTCAAGGTACAACCCACAAGGCACAAGGCACAAGGAAGGCCGAAGTCAAAACTCAGGAGGCGAAATGCCTTTGATTTGTGCGGTCTCCTTCAGCCTTGAACCTTCCTTGTGCCTTGTGCCTAGTGCCTTCGTGCCTTCAGGTTGCTGGCTCTTTCAGCAACCTGCTAGGCCTTGCGATTGGAGAAAAAGGATCGATCGACGAACGCGTCGAGCTCGGCCTGCGCCTCGGACGGGAGGCTGACGAACTGCAGACCCATGCCGCTCCGTGGATCGCTCCACGCGACGGTGGCCTCGGCATCGATCTCCCGACGGCTGTTCGGCAGCTTGAAGCGCACGCGCACGCGTTTGCCCGCGGGCTGCGGATTCATCGTGCGCAGGAAGATGCCCCCCTTGCTGACGTTGGCGCACACGGCCGAGGCGATGACGTTGTCCAAGCGGAACGAGACCGTGACCGAGAGCGCGACCCGCGGGCTGGTGCGGCGGTTGAAGCTGTCCGGGAAGAGGTGCGGCGCGAGCGCGGGCAGGATGTGCATGGGCGCGGTGTACTCGTTGACGAAGCCGACCACACCACACTCCGTCAGCTCGCGCACCTCCGTCGCGCTGGCGATCGTCCCGCTGAAGACGAGGATGGGTCCCCGGTATCCGGCCTGCCGCACGGCGCGGACCGCTTCGACCCCGCGGGACTCCGGCAGGTGCAGGTCCATGACGAGAAGATCGAGGCCGCTGGCCACCTCGCGCACGCGCGACAGCAGGTCCGGTGCGGTGCCCGCCGTGACGGCGCGGTGTCCGGCGTCCGAGAGCGCGGCGCCGAACCGCTCCCGCACGAGGGCGGTGTCGTCTGCGATGAGAACCGTTTTTTGCACCACGTCGGATTGGGCTCAATTGTGCCACACGTCCCCGATCTCGTTGTGCCGGCGTGCGTTGCAGACGCGCGAATCTTCTCGCTATAATCCGGGTTCGCTTTGCCGGCGCCGGCCGCGCCGTACGCCGGTTGAAGTGCATCGCGGGAAGCTGACACCCTGGAGCACGTGATGGCGACTTGCCCGGTTTGCGACGCGGAAGACCTGGAGGTTGACGAGTACGAGGTCGATGAGGGCGACGTCGTCAACTGCCCGGAGTGTGGTGCCAGTCTCGAGGTGAGCGGCGTGTCGCCGCTCGAGTTCGAGGCAGTGTCCGACGAAGACGACGACGACGAGGACGAAGACGACGAGGACGAGGACGAGGACGACGACGACGAGGACGATGAGGAAGAGGACGAGCGGGAGGACTGGGACGAGTGAGGCGTCAGCGGCGGTCGCCGGCGGCCCCGCTGCGGGCGGCCGCACCAGCGCGGACAAGGAAGCCGCACTTCGCCAACTCCTCGCCGGGTTCGAATCTGTCGTCGTCGCTTTCAGTGGCGGCGTCGACAGCGCGTATCTTGCGTGGCTCGCCAACGAGGTGCTCGGCGACCGCGCTCTTGCCGTGACCGCGGTCAGCCCGAGCTATCCCGGACACCATTTCGATCTGGCGCGGTCGCTCGCCGCCGAGCGCCGGCTTCGCCACGAGATCATCGAGACCCGCGAAGTCGAGCGGCCCGAATACCGCGCCAATCCCGTCAATCGTTGCTATTTCTGCAAGCACGAGCTCTACACCGACCTCACCCGGCTGGCGCGTGATCGCGGCTTCGCGGTTGTCGTGGACGGCAACAATGCCGACGATCGCGGCGACTACCGGCCAGGCAGGCAGGCCGCACGGGAATTCGGCGTCCGCAGCCCCCTCGACGAGATCGGGCTGACGAAGGACGAGATCCGGGCCCTCGCTCGTGACGCTGCTCTCCCGATCTGGGACGAGCCCGCGTCCGCGTGTCTGTCGTCACGGATCCCCTACGACCACGAGGTGACGCCGGCGAAGCTGCGGGCCGTGGAACAGGCCGAGGACGCGCTGCGCGAGCTCGGTTTCCGCGTGTGCCGCGTCCGGCACCACGACGAACTGGCACGCATCGAGCTGGGGCGCGACGAGCTGTCGCGGGCCATCGAGCCCGAGCTCGCGAGCGCGATCGTCCGTGCCGTGAAGGCCGCTGGCTTCCGCTATGTGACGCTCGACCTGCTGGGCTATCGGCAGGGCAGTCTCAACGAGGGGATTCTCCTCAGAGCGGTCGAGTGACCCGGTCCGGATGGCGACGGCCCGCTTCCGTGTGGGCCCTGTGCGCGGCCGGCGCGTTTCTCGCCGCGCACATCGTGGCGGGCGTCGGCACCCTCGACGACATCGACGCGGTCAACTTCGCGATGGGTGTGCGCGACTTCGACGTCGCGCAGCACCAGCCGCATCCGCCCGGGTATCCGATCTACATCGCCCTCGGCAAGGTTGCCCGCAGTGTGCTGGCCACGGCAGGCCATGCCCCCACCCCCAGGCCTTCTCATGCGCCGATCGAATCGTCGTCGCTGGCCTGGTGGGGTGTGCTGGCGGGGGCGTGCGCGGCGTTCCCGCTCGTGGTGCTCTTCCGGCTCGTCGGCGGCGATGAGCGGCTGGCCGCCGGCGCGATGCTGCTGACGCTCGCCTGTCCGCTGTGGTGGCTCACGGCCAGCCGGCCGCTCAGCGACACCATGGGGTTGTCCGCCGCGCTCGCCGTGCAGGCCGTGCTCGCGACCGCGTTCGCGCGGCAGCGCGGGTGGCACGAACGGGACGTCACCGCTGCCGACTTGGCCGGGACCGGTCGTCTCATCGTCCTTGGTGCATGCCTCGCCGGGCTGGCGGCGGGCCTGCGATCGCAGACCGTCTGGCTCACCGCGCCGCTCCTGGCCATCGTCGTGGCCGATCGGGCCGGCCGCGGCGCCGCGGCGGCCATCGTCGGAAGTGCGATCACGTTCACGGCCGGCCTGCTCGCGTGGCTCGTGCCTCTCGTCGTCGTCAGCGGCGGACCGACGGCCTACTGGCGGGCCGTGACCTCACAGGCTGGAGAGGACTTCGAAGGCGTGGACATGCTGCTCACGAGCGTCCAGCCAGTGCGCCGCCTCGCCGTCAACCTGTTCGAGACATTCGTGCTGCCGTGGGCGTCGTTGCCGCTGGCAGGTGTCGTGCTCACGCTGGCGGTCGTCGGTCTGGTCGCGATGGTCCGGTCATCGCGGCGCGACCTGACGCTGCTCGCGGGTCTGGCGGCGCCCTACGCGCTCTTCCATCTCGTCTTCCAGGAGAACGCGACGACACGCTACGCGCTCCCCACGGTCCCCCTTACCGCGTTCCTTGCAGTAAGAGGGGGACAACTGCTCGCAGAGCGCGCCACGCTGCTGCTCGCCATCGGCCTCGCCGCCGTGTCGCTCGTCGTCGCACAGCCGGCGCTCGTCGCCTACGCCCGCGAGCCGTCGCCCACGTTCCGTGTCTTCGAGGCCATGCAGCGTGAGAGCCAGGCCGACGGTCTGGCATCGCCCGTGGTCGGCATGCACCGGCGGGTGGCGACCGAGACCCGGCGGGCGCGGGAGTGGCAGGGACCTCGTGGATTTCCGTGGCGGCTGCTTCCCTTTCCACGCGGGCACGAATGGCTCGAGATCGTGAAGTACTGGCGCGATGGGGGAACGGGTCCGGTGTGGTTCCTTGCCGAGCCGCGCCGCACCGATCTCGCGCTCGTGGATCCGTCGAGCCGACACCGAATGGCCCGTGCCACCTGGCCCTTCGATCGCGCGACTGCGCTCGTCGGCGGGGCGCGCCCTGGCGAGATGGACTGGTGGATCATCCAGAGCGTTCCCCAGTGGTTCCTGGGCGAGGGGTGGGGGCTCACCCCCGAGACCTCGGGAATCGCGCAGCAGGACGAGAAGGGTCCGGCATGGGGCGGTGCCGTGGGCTGGATCAGGCCTCGGGCGCAGCCGCTGCGGATGATGGTCGGTGGCCGGAACCTGGGACCCTCGACCGATCCCGTCGTCAGGTTCTCACTGTCTCTGGAAGGACGCCTTCTCGATACCTGGGAAGTCGCGCCCAACCCCGGGTTCTTCCTTCGCGCGCGCGATCTGCCCGCCAATCAGCCGGACGCATCAGAGACGCGGCGGCACTCAGAGGTCGTGATCCGTGCCGAAGCGGCCGACGGATCGGGACGACCGGTTCGCGCCGCCGTCGAGCAGTTCGACGTGCAGCCGGCGACGAGTGTCATGTTCGGCTATGGCTCCGGCTTCCATGAGGCCGAGTACAACCCGGGGTCGGGCCTGCGCTGGCGCTGGGCCAGCGATCGCGCCGAAATCCGCGTCTGGCCATCCGATCGTGCCGTTCGTGTGCGGATTTCTGTCGAGTCACCTCTGAAGACCTTCGGAGAAGCGCCGATAGTCACGCTGAGGGCCGGCGGCCGGGAACTGCTGCGGCTTTCGCCACGAGAGGCCTTCACCATCGACGTGCCGGTGGACGCCGACGCCCTTGCGGCCGCGGACGGCCAATTGACGCTCGGCACCACGCAGGTCTTCGTACCCGCCGAGCACGTGGGTGGGTCCGATCCGCGTCGTCACGATCGCCGGCGACTCGGGCTGCGGGTGTTCGACGTCTCGGTCGTTGCCGCCGGTGAGTAGCGTCAGACGGCAGGATGACTGGCTCGGGTTCGCTCCGTTGACAGCCGCACAGTCCCTGATTACTCTCACCACTGCTCGCACGGCTGCGACGCGCGAGTATCCCTTCGAGGAGCGTAACTGATGTCGATGTCCCGTGTTCGTGCCGTGACCATTGCCGTGTTGTTCACGGCAATGACGGCGGCCGCGTGCGGCAAGAAGCCGCCGCCCCCGCCGCCCGCGCCCCCGCCTCCGCCGCCCCCGACGGCACCGGCGACCCCGCCTCCACCACCTCCACCGCCGGCTCCGGCACCGGCGCCGGAGCGCGCGCTGACCGAAGAGGAGAAGTTCGCGGCGATGAGCCTCGCGGATCTCAACGCGTCGAAGCCGCTCGGTGACGTCTTCTTCGCCTTAGACAGCGCGGAGCTGTCCGACGAGGCGCGCGCCGCGATCTCGAAGAACAGCGAGTGGCTGAAGCGCTGGGCGAGCACCCGTATTTCCATCGAAGGCCACTGCGACGAGCGGGGCACGGCGGAATACAACCTCGCCCTGGGCGAACGGCGGGCCACAGCGGTGAAGGCCTATCTGTCGAGTCTCGGAGTCGGCGGCGATCGCGTGGCCACCGTGAGCAAGGGCAAGGAGCAGCCGTTCTGCAACGACCGCGCCGAAACGTGTTACGCGCAGAACCGGCGCGGCCACTTCATAGTGACCGCAAAGTAGCAAGGCGGGGACGGGAGCCGGTTCTCAACTTCCGCCCGAAGTCGAGAACCGGCTCCCGTCCCCCTTCATTTCCTCGACGAGGGCCGCGGCTGCGGCTCGCGGGTCCGGTGCACCCAGCACCGGACGTCCCACCACCAGATGGCTCGCGCCGGCGGCAATCGCTTCAGCCGCCGTCGTCGTTCTCGCCTGATCGTCAGGGCGCGGTGCTCCAGGTGCGAGCGTCGGGCGGATGCCCGGCGTGACGAGCAGGAAGTCCGGTCCGCACAGGGCTCGCAGGCGCGCCGCCTCCTGGGGGGAAGACACCACGCCGTCGAGTCCGGCGGTCCTGGCCAGCTCGGCAAGCGACTCGACCTGTCCGGCGAGCGGTCGCGACACGCCCACGGCAGCCAGGGCCGAGGCGTCGAGACTGGTGAGGACCGTCACGGCGACGATCAGCGGGCGCTGGACGCCCAGACGATGGGATTCGTCTCCCGCGGCGTCGGCCGCGGCCTTCATCATGTCGGCGCCGCCGGATGCGTGAACGGTCAGCATCCAGGCGCCAATCCGGGTGGCCGACCGGACTGCGCCCGCCACCTGGTGCGGGATGTCGTGGAATTTCAGATCCAGGAAGATCCGGTGACCGTGGGACCGCAGCCGGTCCACGAGCGCCGGACCTTCGGCGGTGAACAACTGGCTGCCGATTTTGAGAGCGCCGACGTGGCCCGCGAGCGTCGTGGCGTGCCGCTCGGCATCGGCGGCGGTGGGAACGTCGAGGGCGATCAGGAGGCGATGCATGGCTGGAGCGGCTGGAACGGCTGGGCGGCTGGGCGGCTGGGCGACTGGGATCAGGTCGCGACGGGTTGCGCCGCATGCGTCTTGCTCGTCTGGAGCGTGCCCACGAGATCCGCAAGCCTGGTGATGCCGTGGCGTGTCCCATAGTCGCGGAGTCCGGCCAGCAGCTTCTGCCAGATGAACGGGTCGATGAAGTTGGCCGTGCCCACCTGCACCGCGGAGGCGCCGGCGATGATGAACTCGAGCGCGTCGGACGCGTCCATGATGCCGCCCATCCCGACGACCGGGATCCGCACCAGTTGCGCGCACTCATAGACCATGCGCACGGCGATCGGCCGAATCGCCGGTCCGCTCAGACCGCCCATGATGTTGGTGATCCTGGGGCGCCGGGTCTCGACGTCGATCGCCATGGCGAGGAACGTGTTGACCAGCGACACCGCATCCGCCCCGGCCTCCTCGGCCGACCGCGCGAACGACGCGACGTCGGTGACGTTCGGCGTCAGCTTCGGCAGGATGGGAAGGGTCGTCACCTTGCGCACCGCGCTGACGACGTCGTGGGTGCCCTGCAGGCTGCAGCCGAACTGGATGCCGCCGGCCTTGATGTTCGGGCACGAGATGTTCAGCTCGATCGCGGCCACGCCTTCGTGGTCCGACAGGATGCGGGCAATCTCGGCATACTCGTCGATCGACGTCCCGCAGATGTTGACCATCACGACGGCGCGGCGGGCCCGCAGCTCGGGCAGCCGCTCGCGCACGAAGCGATGGACGCCGATGCCCTGCAGGCCGATCGCGTTGATCATCCCGGCCGGCGTCTCGACGATGCGGGGTGGCGGGTGTCCTTCACGCTCGCTCAGGAACAGCCCCTTCACGCAGACCGCGCCCAGCGACGAGAGGTCGACCGTGTCGGCGTACTCCACGCCGTAGCCGAAGCAGCCGCTGGCGGCAATCAGTGGATTGGCCAGCGTCAGCGCACCGATTCGGGTCGTCAGGTCCATGGAGGCTCAGGGCTCGAGGATCAGGGGTCGAGGATCAATGCGCGAGCTCCTCCCAGAGAATCTCGCTGGCGCGGAAGATCGGGCCCGCCACGCACGATCGCACGAAGTGCGGCGGCCGTCCCTCCTGCTTCACGCGGACGACGCAGCTGTAGCAGCCGCCGAGACCGCACCCCATCGTCTGTTCGAGGGACACTTCGACATCGAGGCCGAATCGATCCGCGAGCGCGCCGACGGCACGCATCATCGGCGTCGGGCCGCAGGCGTAGATCTGCGGAGCCGCGCCCGGCTGCCCGTCGAGGAGCCGCCGCTCGAGCGGAACCGTGACGAAGCCGCGGGTGCCCGCCGTGCCGTCTTCGGTCGCGGCGACCACCTCCACACCGCGCTCGGCGAACCATCCCGCGTAGAAGAGATCGCGCGCGGAGCGTGCGCCGTAGAACAGCGTGGCGTGCGTGCCGCTGGCCAGGCAGGCCCCGGCCAGCGAGGCGAACGGTGCCAGGCCGACGCCCCCGGCGACGAACCACGCCGGTCGTGACGGGTCGGGAGGCGTGAAGGGCCGCCCGAGCGGGCCCAGGCATGCCACCCGGTCGCCGGGCCGGACCCGATAGAGCAGACCCGTGCCGACGCCGATGCGTTTGCTCAACACGGTGATGCCGGTCGGCGTGCCGCGATCGTCCCGCCGGATCTCGAACACCGAAAAGGGCCGCCGCAACAAGGGCTCGAGCCCCGGCGAGGTCTTCAGCATCACGAACTGGCCGGGCTCGGTGGCGGCGGCAATTCCCGGGGCGTCGAGCGCGAGCACGTGGTAGTCGTCGGACAGGAGCGTGTTCGAGGCGACCGCGGCGTCGACGTCGAGCGGCATCGTGTGCAGTATAAGGGGGCCGATGCGCTACGTCCGAATGCTCGCGAACGCGGCGCTCGGGGGCCTGCTGGGCTCAGCGTTCGTGACGATTCTCGTGCTGCAGCTCAATCGCCACGTGCCGCTGTCGGCCGGGGCCGTGGCGCAGCTGTACGGCCGGCTGGCCCTGTTCTACGGCGCCCACGTCATGGTCGGCTTCTATGCGCTGCTCGTGCTGCGCGGGCTGGTGGGTCGCCGACAGCGCGCCCCCGGGTGGGTCAGTCTGCGCATCCTGGCGTGGGAAGGCACGTTGACCGTCGCGGCAGCGGCCGCGCTGATGTGGCTGAACTATGCCGGCTATCTGCGTGCGCTGGACGACGACTCGGGACGCCGGCTGGCAGCGGCAGCGGGCGCGACCACGCTGTGCGCGCTGCTGCTCGGGGCGATCACGTTCGTCCACTACTCGTTCGGTCGCCGCGGCAGCCGCGTCGGTGCCACGCTGCTCGTCCTCACCCTCGTCGCGTCGGTCCTGTTCCCGCTCGCCGCGCGCGGCTGGGGCCTCGATCGCCGGCTGGTCTCCCGTCCCATCGGCACCCCGACATCGGATCCCGCCGAGCGCGACGGCCCGCAGATCACGATCGTGGCCGTCGATGGGGCGTCGCTCGACTTCGTGTCGCAGGCGGTGGCCGACGGCCGGCTGCCCGCGTTCGGCCGTCTGCTCGAGGGTGGCGTGTCGATGTATCTCGAGACGCTGCGGCCGACGCAGCCGACCCCCATCTGGACGACGGTCGCCACGGGAAAGTATCCCCCGAAGACCGGCATCCGTGCCGCCGCCGCCTACGAGGTACTCGCCGGGGCGCGAGCCGCTCGAGCTGTTGCCCGACCTCTGTTTTTCGCACGCGCTGGTGCACTTCGGCATCCTGCACCAGGTCCCGTATCGCGCCTCGGCGCTGCGCGCCCGTCCGCTCTGGGCCATCGTCAGCAGCCAGCGTCTGCCCGTGGGCGTCGTCGGCTGGCCCGTGACCGCACCCGCGGCGCCGCTCCGCGGATTCCTGATCACCGATCGTTTCGAGCCGGCGTTCGCCTCGTCGCGGCCCACGCAGCTCGACGAGCTCGGCTATCCCGAGGACGCGGTCCTGCGCGCGCGTGCGATCGTCGGCGGTCCACTCGCGACGCCGCCCGGCACGGTCGAGGAGCCGCCGATCGCGCACGACGCCTGGACGCGCGAAGTCGTGTTCCAGCTGCGCGACGAATACCGCCCGCGCCTCCTGGCCGTGCGCTACGAGGGCGTCGATCGTGCGGGACACCTGTTCCTGCGCTATGCGAGACCCCGCGATTTCGGCACCGTGTCCGGCGAGGATCGGGTCCGCCTCGGTGGCGTCCTGGACCGCCACTACGCGTTCCTGGACGGCGAAATCAGCCATCACCTCGAGACGCTGGGTCCGGAGGACGTGCTGCTGGTCGTCTCGGGCTTCGGGATGGAGCCCGTCGGGCTCGCCAAGCGGGCGCTCGCCCGCGTGCTCGGGCAGCCAGAGGTATCGGGCTCGCACGAGGGTGCACCCGACGGCTTTCTCCTCGCCTACGGCGCGCCCGTGCGAACCGGACGGGTCCGGCTCGGCTCGATCGCGGACGTGACGCCCACTGTGCTCTATCTGCTTGGCCTGCCGGTGGCGCGGGACATGGACGGCGTCGCTCGCACCGATCTGTTCAAGCCCTCCTTCATCGCCGGCCGGCCCATCACCTACATTCCGAGCTATGAGCGATAGTCGAATCATGCCCGGGCTGAAGCCCGGCGCCACATCTGCCCGTCGACGCCGGCGAACTGAAGTGGCGCCGGGCTTCAGCCCGGCCGTTCTGCGCTGGGACCCGCAGCCGTTCCAGCCGCTCCATCCGCACCAGCCGTGATAGACTGCGGTCCTCTTTAACGTCGGTCCTGCGAGGCCGACAAGAGGTGCCCGTGAAAGACTCCATCCGGTCGTCATTCTCCGCGCAATCCTGCATCCTTCTTCGGTTCGGAGCGCCATGCCGCTCGTGATCGACGGCGATCGCATGGCGCGGACGCTCGCGCGGATCGCGCATGAGATCGTCGAGCGCAACCGCGGGGTGGACGAACTGGCCTTCGTCGGCATCCGCACGCGCGGCGTGCCTCTCGCGCGGCGGTTGTCCGCAGCTGATCCGCGACATCACCGGATCGGATGTGCCGGTCGGCACGCTCGACATCACGCTGTACCGCGACGACCTGATGCACCACACGGTCGGTCCGCAACCGCTGGTGCGCCTGACCGACATTCCGTTCTCCATCGACGACCGGCGGATCCTGCTCGTGGACGATGTGCTGTTCACGGGACGGACGATCCGCGCGGCGCTCGACGCCCTGATCGATTTCGGGCGGCCGCGGGCGATTCAGCTCGTCGTGATGGTCGATCGCGGCCACCGCGAGCTGCCGATCAAGGCCGACTACGTCGGCAAGAACCTGCCGACCTCGCGGCGGGAGATCGTCAACGTGCGCCTGCACGAGATCGACGGCCACGACGAGGTCGTGCTCGAGGAGCCGAGCCATGCCTGAGACCGCAAGGTCCGCCGCTGCGGCGCCCGTCCTGCCATCGACGCCCGATCCGGACCGTCGTCCGATCGGCCAGGCCTCGCGGTTGCGCGGCCGTCATCTGCTGGGCATCGCCGACCTGACGCCGGAAGAGATCGTCCTGATCCTCGACACGGCCGAGGCGATGAAAGAGGTGGGATCGCGCACCGTCAAGAAGGTCCCGGCGCTGCGCGGGCGGACGGTCGTCAACCTGTTCTTCGAGCCCAGCACGCGCACGCGGACATCGTTCGAGGTCGCCGAGAAGCGCCTGAGCGCCGACACGCTCAGCATCGCCGCCGCGACGTCCAGCGTCAGCAAGGGCGAGACGCTGGCCGACACGGTGCTCAATCTCGAAGCGATGGCGCCGGACCTCATCGTGATGCGTCACGCGTCCTCGGGCGCGTGCCACCTGCTCGCGCGCATCTGCCGATCGCACATCATCAACGCCGGCGACGGCATGCACGAGCACCCGACCCAGGCCCTGCTCGACGCCTTCACGATCCGTCAGCACAAGGGCCGCCTCGCCGGCCTGAAGGTCGCCATCGTCGGCGACCTGCTGCACAGCCGCGTGCTGCGATCGAACGTGCTGCTGCTGCGCAAGCTCGGGGCCCACGTGTGGGTGTCGCGCGCCGGCAACGCTGATGCCGCCGGGGATCGAGCGGGACGGCGTCACGCCGACCACCAATGTGGACGAGGCGATCCGCGACGCCGACGTCGTGATGATGCTGCGAATCCAGATGGAGCGCATGCAGGGACACTTCTTCCCGTCGCTCCGCGAGTACTTCACGCTGTTCGGCCTGACGCGCGCGCGCCTCGCCCTGGCGAAGCCGGACGCCATCGTCATGCACCCCGGCCCGATGAATCGTGGCGTGGAGATCGAGTCGGAGGTGGCCGACGGAGCCTCGTCGGTGATCCTCGAACAGGTCGCCAACGGCGTCGCGGTCCGCATGGCCGTGCTGTATCTGCTCGCCGGACACGACGATCAAGTGACCAGTGACAAGTGACCAGTGACGAGTCACCAGTGACGAGTGACCAGTGACCAACGACAAACGACACACGGCAGTTGCGCAAAGCCTTCCGCAGTCCGTAGCCCGTAGCCCGTAGCCCGTAGCCCGACCTGAAGACCGAAGACCGAAGACCAAGACCAGAGACCAAAGACCAAAGACCGACAATGATCTACCTGCTGAAGTCTGCTCGCGTCGTCGATCCGGCAAACGGGATCGACGGTGTCCGCGACGTGCTGGTCGAGAACGGCGTCGTGGCGCGCGTCGGGACCGACCTTCCCGCCAACGGCACGCCGGTGATCGAGCTCGGCGGACTGGTCGTCACGCCCGGGCTGATCGACATGCACGTGCACCTGCGCGAGCCCGGACAGGAGCACAAGGAGACGGTGGCGACCGGTGTCGCCTCTGCCGTCGCCGGCGGCTTCACCGCCGTCGCGTGCATGCCGAACACCGATCCGGTGAACGACCAGGCGAGCGTGACGCAGTTCATCCTGCAGCGGGCCGTCGAGGCCGGCCTGGCGCGCGTGTACCCGATCGGCGCCGTGTCGATCGGATCGAGGGGCGAGCACCTCGCCGAGATTGCGGATCTCAAGTCGGCCGGCTGCGTGGCGGTGTCCGACGATGGGAAGCCGGTCCTGACGGCACTGTTGATGCGTCGGGCGCTCGAGTACACGTCGATGTGCGGAATTCCCGTGATCGACCATTGTGAGGATCCGTCGCTCAAGGGCGACGGTGTCGCGCACGAGGGCTACCATGCCTCCCGGCTCGGATTGCGGGGCATTCCCGGCGAGGCGGAGGAGATCTGGGTGGAGCGCGACGTCACCCTGGCGGGCCTGACCGGCGGGCACTTCCACGTTGCGCACCTCAGCGCGCGCGGCTCGCTCCGCGCCGTGCGCGCGGGCAAGGAGCGGAACGTCGCGGTGACGTGCGAGGTGACCCCTCATCACTTCGTGCTGACCGACGAGGCGCTCGAGGGCTACGACACGAACGTCAAGATGAACCCGCCGCTGCGCGAGACCGCCGATCGCGACGAGATGATCCGCGGCCTGGTGGATGGCAGCATCGACGCCATCGCCACCGACCACGCGCCGCATCACGGCGACGAGAAGGACGTCGAGTTCGATCGCGCGCCGTTCGGCATCGTCGGGCTGGAGACGGGCGTCTCGCTGACGCTCGACCGCCTCGTGCGCCCGGGTCTCGTCTCGCTGTCGCGGTTCGTCGAGCTGCTGTCGGTCAATCCGGCGCGCATCCTGCGGGTGACCGGGGGATCGCTCGCCGTCGGCCAGCCGGCGGACATCACGGTCCTGGCGCCGGACCTGACCGTGACGGTCGACCCGACGCTGTTCCGGTCGAAGTCGCGCAACACGCCGTTCGGCGGCTGGACGCTGCACGGTGGCGTGGCGGCCACGATTGTCGGCGGCCGATCGGTTTACACGAACCCTGCCGCGCTCGGCGCCGGGGCCCTCGAGGCCCTCGCGCGAGCCGAATCGTCCACCACGCGTCGCCCGGCTTTGAACGCATCGTGAGCACACCTGCGCAGCCTGCTGCCTCCACCGTGACCGACCGGCATCACCTGACCCGCGAGCGCGCCCGCAAGGACATGGAGTCGCTCGGCGTCCTCATGACCGACGGGCACTTCGACTACGGGAACGGTTATCACGGTCGCGTCTATCTCAACCCGCATCAGCTGTTGCGGTCGCCGTCAACGGTCTGGCGGCTGGCCCAGGATCTGCTCGACATCATCCCGAGCGATCTCGCGCTCAAGACCGAGATCGTGGCGGGACCGGCGACCGGCGGTGCGCTGCTCGCGCACACGCTTGCGGGGCTCCTCGACGGACGGCGCAGCCTCAGCCATCCGCCGTGCAGCTTCGCCCCGTTTCAGCACGATGCCGACGGCGGCCTCTCGCTGCGTCCCTTCTACGCCAGCCTGATGGCCGAACGCCGGGTGCTGCTGGCCGACGATGTGCGGAATACGGGGAAGACGCTGGAACGGTGCGCCGCGTTGGTCCGGGCGGCGGGCGGCGAGGTGCTGGCCACCGTCCAGATCTACGATCGGCTCGAAGCCGTGGTCTCTCTCGGCATGCCGAACATCGCGCTCATCGAGTACGCGGCGCCGGAGAACGTCGCCGCGGACCAGTGCCCGCTGTGCGCCAGCGGCGTTCCAGTGACGAGGTTTTGACCAACTACCAACTACCAACTACCAACGCCACTACCCGTCGCTGGTCGCTGGTCGCTGGTCGCTGGTCGCTGATAGCGGTCACCCGTCGCTGGTCACTGGTAGCTGGTCACTCGTAGCTGGTCCCGTGTCCCTCAAGCCTGGGCTCGATTCGCTCTATGAGTCGTTCAACGTCGCCGACTCGGCGACCGATCCCGTCCAGGTCCTCCGGCGCTACGACCACCCCGCAGATCGGGAGATCGTCGCGTTTCTGGCGTCGGGGCTGGCGTTCGGCCGCGTGGCGAGTGTCCTGGCGTCGATCGAGCGCGTGCTCGTGGCCATGGCGCCGTCACCGGCGGCATTCGTACGCGAGTTTCGCGCAGCGCGGGACGGCAGGTGCCTGCAGCCGCTCGTGCACCGCTGGACGCGCGGCCCCGATCTGGTGGCATTGATCCTGATCCTGCGCCACATGCTGCGGACAGCGGGCTCGCTGGAGGGCTTCTTCGCGGCAGGCCATGACGCGTCCGCGTCCGACATCACCGGCGGACTCGAGTCGTTCACGACCAGGGCGCGTTCGGTGAACGTGGCGCCCGCTTACGGTGGTTCCGTGCCGGTGCGTCCCGGTGTGCACTACTTCTTTCCCCGGCCGTCAGCTGGAAGCGCCTGCAAGCGCCTCAACCTGTTCCTGCGCTGGATGGTCCGCCGCGACTCGGTGGACCCCGGCGGCTGGACGAGCGTCCGCCCGGCGCAGCTGGTGGTCCCGCTCGACACCCACATCATCCGTGTCGGCCGCTGCCTGCGGCTGACGAAGCGGACCAGCCCCGGATGGAAGATGGCCGCGGAGATCACCGCCGGGCTGCGTGCGCTCGATCCCGTGGATCCGGTGCGCTACGACTTCGCCCTGTGTCACCTCGGGATGATGAAGGCCTGCGGCTTCGGCACGAAGCAGGGGAGCCGACAGTGTCCGCTCAGGGAATATTGCTCCCCTCAACGGCGGGGCTGAAGCCCCGCCCTCCTGGCGAAGGTAGAGGCACCGTGGATCGCAGGAGGGCGCGGCTTCAGCCGCGCCGTAGACCGTGAAACGCTCAGCCCGTAGCCCGTAGCCCGTAGCCCGAAGACCAGACCAAAGACCAAAGACCAACGACCAACGACCAAAGACCGAAGACCGACCTACCATCCCATCCGCACGCCGACCCTCATCTGGCGCTCGCCGTAGGCGCTCGTCACCTCGGCGTATCCGTTGAGGTTGCGGACGGTGCCGTCGGGGTTCAGCTGCAGGTTCGAGACATTGCCGCCCGGGTTGTTGAAGTGCGCCGTGTCGAGCACGTTGAACGCTTCGAACCGCAGCTGCAGGTCCATGCCGTGCGGAAGCCCGAACTGCCGGAAGATGCCTACGTCCCAGTTGGCGTACCCGGGCCCTCGAACAGCGCTCCAGGGGGCGGTGCCGAAGCGCGCCTCGGTGACCGGCTTGAAGGCGAAGGGATCGAAGTACGCGTTGCCGCGGCCGATGCCTCCGAGGATCTCGCACGTCGTCGTTCACCTGGTCCGCGCGCTGCGCGCTCTCTGGCGCGTTGAGCGACGTGCCTGACGCGGTGACGTCGAAGGGGATCCCGCTGGTGAAGCTCAGGATGTTGTTCACCATCCACCCGCCGACGATGCGCGGCGAGCACGCCGCCGCTGTTCAGCCAGCGCTTGTCGCGGCCGAACGGCAGCTCGGTGAGGTTCGTGATCTGCAGATTGTGCGTGCGGTCGAAGGGGCTGAGCGCGGTGTTGAGGTGGTAGAACTCGGGAATCTGGATGCGCGCCGCGCCGTCGCTGTCCGGCGCGCCGGCGATCCCGGTGGATTTCGACAGCGTGTAGCTGACGCCGAACTGGAAGCCCGTTCGCGAACCGACGATCGAGCCGCGCCTGCAGCGCGTCGTACTGGGTGTCGCCGATGGTCGTCGTCAAGCGAGCGTTGCGCCGTGCGGCCGAACTGCCGGTTCAGTTGACGGCCGGGCTGCCCGCCGCCGATCGGCGACCAGTTCAGCTCCCGGTACCCGAGCTGATCGATCTGCCGGGTCCCGACGTACGCCGCCTCGCCGACGAAGCCCCACTCAGTTCCTTCTGAACCGCGACGTTGAACGACTGATGTAGCCGCGGTTGAATTCGATCGGCAGCGTGAACGCCGTCACGTTCGACGGAATCGGGATGATGCCGTTGCCGAGGTCCGGATCGGGAATCGGCGGCACGCCGTCCGCCGTGCGCCCGGCCCATCCGAATGTGTTCGGTGCCTCGCACGGTCAGGTTCAGCAGGATCGGGTGGTTCGTCCGCATCGGCCGGGCCAGCGAGTACGGGTCGTTGGTGATCCCGAACCCGCCGCGGACCACCATCGTCGGCGTCGCCCGGAACGTCGGCGCCGATGCGCGGCGCGAAGAGGCCCTTCTCCACCTGGATGCCGAGGTCCGTCGGCACCGATCCGACGCCGCCGATTTCCATCAGGTTCGTCTCCGGGTTGTAGCGCTCGAGCCCGCGATCCGACGCGCGTCGGCACGGGGAAGTACTCGTAGCGCGTGCCGAGATCGACCGTCAGGCGATTGGTCATCTGCCATTTGTCGCGGACGTAGAAGCTGTAGCTCTGCATCCGCGTCGTGTAGGGCGCGGTGGCCAGATTCAGGCGTCCGAGCAGGTCGGGATAACCGAGCAGGAACGAGGCCCATGCGTTGTACATGTTGCCGGATGGTCCGCCGCTGATTTGCGTCGGTCCCCCGCCGTAGCGGAAGCCGCCGCGCGCGCCGAAGTTGTCGCCGCCGCTCAGCTCGGGCTGCACGTGGTTGAGCCCCTGGAAGTAGATGTCCGTGCCGAACCGCACGTTGTGCTTGGCCCTTCATCCAGTTGACGTTCACGACCGTCTGGTATTGATCGTCGTCGCGGTTGTACGGCATGTAGAGCTCGGTGATGCCGACGTCCTGGAACGTGTCGAAGTCGAAGACGGGCATGCCGCCCTCGAAATCGCGGCTGCCGTTCAGGCCGGGAATCCCGAACATGTCCATGCCCTTGTTCTGGCCGATGTCCGAGTGCGCGACGTCGGTGTACATGCGCACGTAGCCGAAGTGCGCGTCGGCAACCAGCGTCGGCGTGAAGATGTAGGTGGCCCCGGCCGAGAAGTTCGCCGTGTACCCCTGGCCCGTGCCCGGGTTGCCACCCGCGATCGGGAGGCCCTGCAGGACGTCGCCGTAGACCGTTTCGTTGAACGTCCAGAAGTCGAGATGGCTGTAGCGGCCGAACACGTTCAGCTTCGACGTGGCGTTCCAGTTGACTTTCGTGTCGAGCGTCCAGCGGTTGAATTCGAACGGCGCGGCGACGAAGTAGTTGTTCGTCTCTCCCGGCAGGTTGGGCAGCGGCATGAGGTCGATGATCTTGCGTGCGGTCGCGTCGATGCGCTCCTGGGGAATGATGTTGCCCGCGAACGGCGTCCGGCCCGTCCCATTCGCGCTGCCGGTCAGCGGGTCATAGATCGGGGTCGCAGACCCCGAGAGGTCGCCGCTTCGCAATGCGGCCGTGGGTACCGAGATCGTGCGCGTGGCGTTCTGCTTGTCGCGCGTGCTCTCGTAGCTGCCGAAATAGAACAGCTTGTTCCGCTGGATCGGGCCGCCGAGCGTGCCGCCGAACTGGTGGTACGCCCAATCGCCCTTGGGCGTGCCGGGCGGCTGGAAGTAGGTGCGCTCGCGCATCTGCTCGTTCGTGTAGTACTCGAAGGCGGAGCCCTTCAACTGGTTCGTGCCGCTCTTGATCTGGACGTTGATCGCCGATCCGCCGGCCAGCCCCTGCTCGGCGTCGAAGCTGTTGGTGACGACGTTCACCGCCTCGAGCGACTCGAGCGCGGGGACGTAGGCGGCGACGTGCGGCAGCCAGATGTTCGTCGTGCTGACGCCGTCGATGCGCGTGTTGTTCGAGCTGCGGCTGGCCCCGTTCACGTTGAAGACCAGCGCGCGCGACGGATTCGACGGAATCGAATGCGCGTCGGCCGGCGGCGTGAAGCCGGGAAGCGTCTTGAAGAGCTGCTGGTAGTTGCGGCCGATCGGCACGGGCAGGTTGGTGAGCTCGACGGCCTTCAGTTCCGAACGGACCTCAGCCCGATCGGTCTGGAGCATCGGCGTCTCCGACGTCACGCTGACGACCTCGGTGAGCTGCCC
This sequence comes from Vicinamibacterales bacterium, assembly GCA_963834365.1. Classification (GTDB taxonomy): domain Bacteria; phylum Acidobacteriota; class Vicinamibacteria; order Vicinamibacterales; family Vicinamibacteraceae; genus CAWJAP01. The sequence goes on from CAWIBS010000029.1 coordinate 415,762, forward strand.
GACCTCGAGCTTCGCATCCACCCGCGCCACCGAGTTGAGCGAGACCGGAACCCCCTGCCGGCCGAACGCGCGGAACCCGCCCATCGTGACCGTGATGGCGTAGGTTCCGGTCGGGACCGCGGTGAACTGATAGGCACCGGCGATATCGGTCACAAGCTCGCGCTTCAGCTTCGTTTCGGTCTGCTCGATCGTGACCGTCGCCCCCGGCATCGAGGAGCCGGTGGAGTCGGTGACGTTGCCCACAATCGACCCGTAGAGCACCTGGGCATCGGCGCCAAATGGCGCGCCGATGGCCACGGCCACGAGGCCTGCGCACGTTACGGCCCGGAAACCACGCAAGGCAGTCGGCATGTCCGTTCTCCTCGAAACGCGGTAAAAGCGCCAGGAAGGGTGGATGGCGACCCGATTTTGACCGATGGATGCCGGCTAACCTACGAGTTGACGGGGAGGTTGTCAAGCCACGGATAAGGTCGGATAAAATCGGAGACCTTCAATTTGTGTGAGATCACCTGTCCGAGATTGTCAGATCTCGTCCGCGGCCACGGCCGCCGGAGGCTTCAATGAATCATCGAGTGTGTGCACGCCGGCTGATGCTGGCGGTGGGCGGTGGTCTGCTGCTGCAGGCGGGGCTGGCTGCAGGACCACAGATTCAGTACCCGGCGACGCGGACGGGGGACCACGTTGACACGTATTTCGGCACGGCGGTGCCCGACCCGTACCGCTGGCTGGAGGACGACAACGCGCCCGAGACCGCGACGTGGGTCGAGGCGCAGAATGCCGTCACCTTCGGGTATCTGGGCCGCATTCCGTATCGCGCCGCGCTCAAGACGCGCCTCGAACGGCTCTACGACTACCCCCGATACTCGTCCCCGCGCCGCAAGGGCAGCCGGTTCTTCTTCTCGAAGAACGACGGGCTGCAGAACCAGAGCGTCCTGTACGTGCAGGAGGGTCTCGACGGCAAGCCCGAGGTGCTGCTGGACCCCAACACCTGGTCCGCGGACGGCACCGTCCGCCTCGGGACCTTCTCGCTGTCCAAGGACGGCCGTCATGCGGTCTTACGGCATTTCGCGCAGCGGGTCCGACTGGCAGCAGTTCAAGGTCATCGAAATCGCCACGAAGCAGACGCTGCCCGATACGCTCGACTGGGTGAAGGTGTCCGGCGCGTCGTGGCGCGGTGACGGCTTCTACTATTCCCGCTACCCGGCCCCCGAGAAGGGCGCCGAGCGCTCGTCGCGCAACGAGAACCACCAGGTGTATTTCCATCGTCTCGGCACCACGCAGGCCGACGACGAGCTCGTCCACCAGGATGCGGCGAACCCGCAGCGCTTCCATTTCGTGTCGACGACGGAGGACGAGCGGTTCGCGATCCTGATGATCTCCGAGCGCGGCAAGGGCAAGGACGGCAACGCCGTCTTCGTGCGCGACCTCTCGAAAGGAGAGACGGCGTTCAAGCCGCTCATCCCGACGATCGGTGACGACAGCTTCGGGGTGATCGACAACGTCGGCGACGCGCTGCTGGTCGAAACGAACCATGGCGCCCCGAACGGCCGGGTCGTCCGCATCGACCCGGCGCGGCCCGACGAATCGAACTGGCAGACCGTCCTGGCCGAGCGCCCGGAACCGCTGCAGTATGCGACGACGGCGGGCGGCAAGCTGTTCGCGTCGTATCTGAAGGACGTCGCGACGCAAGCGTCCGTCCATCGCCTCGACGGGACGCTCGAGCACGAGATCACGCTGCCCGGATTGGGAACGGCTGGCGGGTTCGGCGGCGACCGCGACGACCCCTTCGTCTTCTACACGTTCACGTCGTTCGACGTGCCGCCCGCGATCTACCGCTACGACCTGGCGACGCGCCAGAGCACGCTGTTCCGGGCGGCAGAGATACCCGGTTTCGATCGGTCCCGCTACGAGACGAAGCAGGTCTTCTATCCGAGCAAGGACGGGACGCGCATCCCGATGTTCCTGATGTACCGGAAGGGTCTGGCGCTCGACGGCCGCAATCCGACGCTGCTCTACGGGTACGGCGGGTTCAACGTCACCCAGGCGCCGGCTTTCAGCTCACTGCGTCTGGCGCTGCTCGAGCAGGGCTTCGTCTACGCGTCCGCGAACCTGCGCGGCGGCGGCGAGTACGGCGAGGCGTGGCACAAGGCCGGGATGAAGCTGAAGAAGCAGAACGTCTTCGACGACTTCATCGCCGCGGCCCAGTGGCTGATCGCCGAGAAATACACGTCGCCGGCGAAGCTCGCCATCCAGGGCGGGTCGAACGGCGGCCTGCTCGTCGGCGCGGTGATGAACCAGCGGCCGGAGCTGTTTCGCGCCGCCATCCCGCAGGTCGGCGTGATGGACATGCTCCGGTTCCACAAGTTCACGATCGGCTGGAACTGGATCGCCGACTTCGGGTCGAGTGACAACGCCGAGGAGTTCAAGGCCTTGTATGCGTATTCACCGCTGCACAACATCAAGAGCGGGGTGAAGTACCCGGCGACGCTGATCACGACCGCCGATCACGACGATCGCGTGGTGCCGGCGCACTCGTTCAAGTACGCGGCGACGCTGCAGAAGCTCGCCAGCCCGGAAAATCCGGTGCTCATCCGCATCGAGACCAAGTCGGGTCACGGGGCGAGCAGCACCGCCAAGCAGATCGAGACCACGGCGGACGTCTACGCGTTCCTCTTCCACGAGCTCGGTGTCACGCCGAAATTCGCGGAAGCGTCGTCGGCGTCGAAGTGATTTCGACGTTGGGCTACGGGCTACAGACTACGGGCTACGGGGCTTGTGAAGAACGCTCGGTCCTCGTCAGTCTTGCGGTCGCGGTTCGCAGCACGTAGCTGAGCGGGCCTGAACGCCGGGGGGAGAGTGAGTCGCAGCTCGCAGCCCTGCGCGTGGCCAGCCGGTGCGCCCAGCACCGGCTGAATAGCCACGCGTCGAAAGGGGCTCCGGCCCTGAGGGCGCTGCCCAGACGCTTTGCAGCCCGCCGAGCTGAGCCGGCCCGCGCGGCACCGCAGCGAGGCTGAAGGGGCTGCCGCGCCGGCCGCTGAGGGCGGCCGGCGCCAAATTAGAAGTTGAACTTCACCGCCAGCTGCACGACCCGGGCCCCGACCTCGAGCTGCGTCACTCGGCCGAACGTCGTGCTGTTGACGTCGTAGTCGCCCACCGGTGCCGTGCTTGAGCCCACTTCGAAGATCGCCGAATTGAGCGCGTTGAACATCTCGGCCCTGACCTCGGCCGAGTAGCTGTCCCCGATCCGGAAGCGCTTGCTCATGCCGATGTCCATCGTGAAGATCGACGGCCCGTCGAACTGCAGCCGTGTCAGGTTGCCGAGCTGACCCTCGGACGGATTGAAGAGGACCTGTCCGTTGAAGCTCGCCGAATTGGCCAGCGTATCCGGCCCGACGGCGCGGCCCGTGGCCGGGTCGATGACGCTCGGATCGACGTAGTACACCCGGCCGTTGGGCAGCGTCTGGATGCCGAACAGGTCCTGTATCTGATCCTGGGTGAGATCCGAGAACGCCATCCCGCGGGCGGACCGTCCGGCGCGGTTGAAGGTGCCCCGTGGCGAGATCAGCGAGATCGGCGTGCCGCTCTGCCAGTGGATGATCGTGCTCAGCTGCCAGCCGCCGACAAGGGCGTCGAGGAGGCCGCCGCGATCGAGGAAGCGGTGGTCGCGGCCGAAGGGCAGCTCCCAGATCGCGTTGGCGTTCAGGACGTGCGTGACGTGGAACTCCGTCCGCGTCCGCTCGAGCTCGGGCCGCGCGTTGTCGAGGAACGGCTCGAAGCGCGACTGCTCCGTTCCCTGCGAGTCGGACATGGCGTTGCTGAACGTGTAGTTGGCCTGCCAGAAGACGCCGCTGGTGAAGCGACGGCGCGCCTCGATCTGCAGCGCGTGATAGTCGCTGGTCCCGCCGTTCAGGATCAGGTCGGCCGCGTAGATGCCGGAGTTCTGGTAGAACATCGCGCGCGCCGCCGCCGCCGTGGCGGGCTGGGTAATGTAGAAGTCGGCCAGGCTTCCGACCTGTCCGGTCTGGATGTTGGTGCGGACCGTCGCGTTGGTCAGCGACCCGCCGCCGAAACCCGGGATCACGGTCAGGGGCTGGCTGCCCGGGACGTTGGCGTTGAAGGCCGGGTCGAAGACGCCACTCGCGGCGAGGGCGAGGAACCCGTTCTGGCGCGCCCGCTCGAAGTCCTGGAGGAACGGGCCTTCGATATCCACCTGGTTGTAATCGACCCCTCGCCAGATGTCTCGCCCCAGTGTGCCGACGTACCGGGCTTCGATGGCGGTGTTCCAGCCAATCTCGCGCTCGACGCTGACGTTGAACTGGTGCACTTTCGGCTGCTGAATGTCGGGGTCGACCGTGAAGGCCGCGGACGTGAGGCTCAGGTTGAGCTGATCCGCGTAGGTCCGCGGCACCCGGAACTCCGGCGCCGGCACGGCCGGAATGCCGTTTCCGAGCTGCGCGTAGATGTTCGTCCGCAGCGCGGTCGAGTCCAGGCCGGCGTTGCCGATGGACGCGTTGCGGCCCACCGTGATCGTCTCTTCGTTGACGAACGCGAGCGTGTAAGCCCCGCGCACCGACGTCCGCCCGTTCTTGAAGGGATCCCACGCAAAGCCGACCGTCGGGCCGATGTTGTTCCGGTCCGGGTTGTAGAAGCCGCCGTTGACGAAGTCCACCGTGCCGTTCGGATCGAGCAGCACGTCGCGGACCGGACGGTTGTTCAGCACCGGCAGCAGGTTCAGGTTGTCGTCTTCGACCAGCGGGCTGAAATACTCCCACTTGAGCCCGGCCCGCAGCGTGAAGTTCGACTTCAGCCGCCAGTTGTCCTGGAAATAGACGTTCCAGTTGTTCAGCGTGTAGTTGCGATCGTTGGGAATGCCCGGCACGAAGCCCGACGTCGCACTCTCGACCTGGAAGGTCTGGGAGACCTGCGACACGGTGCCCGAGAGAAACGCCAGGTGTTGATTCGCAGCCGCGAGATCCGCGGCGCTGATGCCGCCCGGGAACTGTGCGGCGGTCAATTGCGCGGACGCGGGCGCCGCGCCGCTGAAATTCAGGGTCACGGTCGGGAACCGTCCGGCGAAGTTGTACGGGTTGACCTTGATGTTCTGCAGGCTTCCGCCGAACTGGAAGGTGTGGTTGCCAGCGACGAGCGTCGCGCTGTCGATGTACTGAAACGTGCGCGTGTCGCGGCCCTGCGGCTGGAAGGTCGCGATCGGGTCGGTCAGGCCCGACAGGCTGTTGGCCGGCGCCGTCTGGTTGAAGAGCTGCGGCCCGAACGTCTCGGTGCTCACGAAGTCGAGAGGCGCGAGGTTCGCGCCCACCCGGAACTCGTTCTGCAGGCGCGAGGTGGCCGTCCAGCGCCAGGCCCCGACGAAGAACTTCGTCGTCGCATCGGTGAAGACCAGCGGCCGTTCGTGAATCGCGTCGAGGTCGGTACGGTCGTCGATGTCGGTCAGCCGCGTGAACGTCCCCTCCAGGCGGTGAGCCGCGCTCAGGTTGGCGTCGAGGCGCAGACCCAGATAGTTCCGGCTCGTGATGTCCTCCTGGTTGAACCGGTAGCCGCCCCGGTTCAGACCGTCGCCGACGTCGCTGTTGTTGACGTCCGACGCCGGGCGAATGCGGCTGAGGATCTGCTGTTGCATCGCGGGGTCGAGGCGCAGGCCGGACAGGCCGAGGACGTTGACCGACCGCACCTCCGTCGAGCCAGGCGAACGATAGCGGAAGGCGCCCTGCAGATAGTCGTCGTTGCGCGGGATCTGGTTGTTCGGTGTGGCCTCGACGGTCTGGCGGAAGCCCTCGTAGTAGCCGAAGAAGAACAACGTTCCCTTCTTGATCGGCCCACCGGCGCGGCCGCCGAACTGGTTCCGGTTCAGATACGGCTTCTCGATGCCGTCCCGGTTGTTGAACCAGCTGTTGGCGCCGAACCGCGAGTGCCGGTTGAACTCGAACGCGCTGCCGTGGAACTCATTGCTTCCCGACGGGGTGATCATGCGGATCTGCGACGAGCCGCCCGCCGAGTCCACGCCCTGCGTGTTGGTCACGATCGTGAACTCGCCGATGATGTCGGACGTCGGACGGTTCGGGACGAAGTCGAGCGAGTTGGTGCGGATGAAATTGTCCTGGATGTTGATCCCGTCCTGCGTGACCTGCGTCCACGTCGGCCTACCGCCGTTGATGGCTGTGCTCTGACGGGCTGCGACGCCCGGCACGCCGGCCTGCAGGCGAATCAGCTCGATCGGGTTGCGCGCGTTGAGCGGCAGCTCGACGATCTGCTCCTGCCGCACGGTGTTGGTCACCTCGGGCGTGGTCGTGTGCACGAGATCGACGCCGGCCGTGACCTGCACGACCTCCGACAGATCACCGACGTCGAGCTTTGCGGCGAGCGAGTACTCCTGTCCCGGCTCGACGCGGACATCGCTGTAAGTCACGGACTTGAACCCGGCGAGCTCGAGCTTCACGGTGTAGCGCCCGGGTCTGACCTGCGGGAAGACGAACGCGCCGTCCTCCTGCGACGTCGCCACCAGCTCCTCGCCGGTGGCCGCGCTGACCACGGTGACGGTCGCGCCGGGGACAATCGCCCCCGAGCCGTCGCGCGCGGTGCCGACGATGCGGCCGAGGGTAGTCTGGGCGTCGAGAACGGACGGGGGTGACAACGCCAGCAGGATGCCGGCCAGAACCAGCAGACGCGGGACCATCACAACCTCCAAGCACTGGCCGGGGCGGCCAATAACACATGCGGCCCTCCAGGGATGGAGAAGGCAGCCGCATGCTACAAATGCGAATGGCAGATACTACCCGGCCCGGCCAGGTGAGACAAGTGGCGCGTGCGCCTCACTCGGGTTCACCGGGACGCGCTGCGCGGCCCGGGCCGGCGGTTCAGAGTGTCAGGCGGTTGGACGCTATCGCGCGAAGCGCAACACACCACGAGCCGACGACAGCACGAGCGTCCCGCTCGACAGCGTGACGGTGCTTTCGCCACTCAAGAGGCTGGTGTATCCCTGCTCGAACGCCATCGTGGGGCAGGCCGCCCTCGTGCACGCCAACGCGGGCCCCGCAGTCAGCGTCTGCCCGGACAGGGCGAACGCACCGCTGCACACGTTGCAGTCCACCCGCGTGGACAAACGGCCGTTGTCGAAGGTGATGGTATAGCTCGCACCGGCTGGCGTGGCCTGTTCGGCCTGACCAGCCGGCTGGGCCGAGGTGAGGGTCCAGGCGCCGGTGAGTTGGTCGGCCGCGAGGTCCCGGGAGCCGCCGGCCGACGTAGGCGACAGCGGAGTGGACGGTGACTCGGAGCACGCGCCGGCGAGCGAGGCAACGATACCGATGGCGATCAAAAGGCGACTCTTAAGCATCGAGGCTTAACGGAGCAATTCGCGGGCCAACTCGACCGCGCGGCCAGGGGCCTGTGACGACGGGGTCCCGTCCTTCACGGGAGACATGCGGTGTCGTCCTGGCGTCACGTGGAGGTTGCGGCGGGGCTGACCCGACTCCGCTCTTCGAGCCTCGCAACTCGCCGGGTCTACTTCGTACTTCGTCCTTCGTACTTCGAACTTCTTCTTTTAACCTCCGGCCATGGCGCCCACGACCAGAAATGGCTCGGCGCCCGTCGCAACCGCGTCGGGCAGCGGCGCGTCCGGCGGGTCGTGGGACAGGTCCTCCGCGCAGGCGAAAAACCTGAGGAAGGGCCGGCGCTGGAGCGTGACGTGGTCGCGGATCGTCCCGCTCAGCATCGGATAGCGTGCCTCGAGCGCATCGAGAACCGCACGTTGCGTGACCTGTCCTTCGACCTGCACGGTGACCTCGTCGTCCACGCGTGCCAGCGTTCGAAGGTGATGAGGGAGCACGACCCGAATCATGATCCGCCTCCGCTGAAGCTACGGTGTGGTTTGAACCTCCACTGACATCACCGGTGGGAGATCGCGGACGATGGGCGCCCAGGTGTCGCCGGCGTCCGTTGATGCGTATACCTGGCCACCACTCGTGCCGAAGTACACCCCGCACGAATCGAGGCTGTCCACCGCCATCGCGTCGCGCAGCACGTTGACGTAGCAGTCCTCCTGGGGCAGACCCTTCGTCAGCGCCTCCCACTCGCGTCCGCCGGTCCGGCTGCGATACACCCGCAGCTTGCCGTCCGGCGGATAGTGCTCCGAATCGCTCTTGATGGGCACGACGTAGATCGTCTCCGGCTCGTGTGCGTGGACGTCGATCGCGAACCCGAAGTCGGTGGGCAGATTGCCGCTGACCTCCTGCCACGAGTCACCGGCATCGTCGCTGCGCATGACGTCCCAGTGCTTCTGCATGAACAGCACGCCCGGGCGCGACGGGTGCAGGGCGATGCGGTGCACGCAGTGCCCGACCTCGGCATTCGGATCGGGGATGCCTTCGGATCGCAGGCCGCGATTGATCGGCCGCCAGGTCTGGCCGCCGTCATCGGTCCTGAAGGCGCCCGCCGCGGAGATGGCGACGAACATCCGCCGGGCATCGCTCGGGTCGATGAGGATCGTGTGCAGGCAGAGGCCCCCCGCGCCTGGCGCCCAGGACGGCGCCGAGCCGTGTCCGCGCAGGCCGGCAAGCTCGTCCCACGTCTGGCCGCCGTCACTCGAGCGGAAGAGCGCCGCGTCCTCGACCCCGGCGTACACCGTGTCGGGATCGGTCAGCGACGGTTCGAGGTGCCACACCCGTTTGAATTCCCAGGGATGCGGCGTCCCGTCGTACCACTGATGAGTGCCCGGTACGCCGTCGTAGACGAACTTGTTGCCCACGGGCTCCCACGTCCTGCCCCCGTCATTCGAGCGCTGGATGATCTGGCCGAACCAGCCGCTCGACTGCGACGCATACAGCCGGTTGGGATCGGCCGGCGATCCCTTGAGGTGGTAGATCTCCCAGCCGCCGAAATGCGGACCGCTGACAGTCCAGCGTTCGCGACGCGCGTCTGCCTCCAGAACGAACGCGCCCTTGCGTGTACCAACCAGAACCCGAACGCCGCTCATCTCACACTCCCTTCCTGTGGGACCCCGCCTCTGACATATTGTCGATCCGGTTGACCGCGTTTAGACATGCGAGGGGGTCAGGAGGTTCCGCCTGACATGACCACGCCAGGCCCGGCGCGGCACTTCGAGTTGACGGCCGCCGCGCTGGCCCGACTGCTGGCACATTTCGACGCCGACCCGGATCGGGCGGCGCTCGCGTACGAAGGCCTCCGCCTGACGCTGACCAAGTTCTTCGACTGGCGCGGCGCCCGGTTCCCCGACGAATGCGCGGATGACACGCTCGATCGTCTGGCGCGCAAGCTCGACGAGGGCGTGCAGATCGACGACGTGCGGAGCTTCGCCCTCGGCATTGCCCGGTTGGTCTTCCTCGAACGCGGCCGGCATCCGGCGAGCCGACAGGACGAGTTCGAGGAACGAGTCCACTCGCAGCTGCCGGGGTCCGGCTCGAGCGCGGAGCACCCGCTGCACGGCTGCCTGGACCGCTGCCTCGATGCGCTGCCCGAGGAAGGACGGACGCTGATCCTCAATTACTACACAGACGAGCGTCGCGCAAAGATCGATCACCGCCTCCGGTTGGCAGCGGATCTCGGCCTCTCGGCGAACGCGCTGCGCAGCCGGGCGCAGCGGCTGCGCGACCGCCTCGAGCGCTGCGTGCGCACCTGCGCGGCCAGCGAAGAGGGTGCCTCCCGCGATGCGACATGAAACGCTTCCGCCGCGCACTCTGATCTGACAATGCCCCCTGTTGTCGCCATTCCGGAGATCCGTCGGTACCTGCTGGGAGAGCTGGACGAGGACCGCGCTGCGGCGCTCGAAGCGCAGTACTTCGCCGACCCGGCACTGTTCGATGAGGTCTGGGCCGTCGAGCACGATCTCGTGGACGAGTACGTCTCGGGCTCGCTGCCGGACCTCGAGCGCGAGCCGTTCGAGCGCCACTACCTGGCCACCGAGGTGCACCGGACCCGGGTGGCCACAGCCCGCGCCCTCGAGGCCCGGATTCCTTCCACGACGCCCGGGCGCGTCCTTGCCGGTCCCTGGCATACCCGGCCGGTGCTCCGCTGGGCGACGGCCGCGGCACTGGCGGCGATGGCGTCGGGCGCCGGGTGGCTGGTGACGCGCCCTGGACCCGCGCCTGTGCAGCAGGCGGACAACCAGTCAACCCCGCCGGCCGATGATCCCCGCCGCGCCGCGCCGTCGTCGGTCGCAGGAGACTCGCCGTACTCCCCGCCCGCCGCCCCGCAGGCAGCCGAGGTGCCGGCGCCGGTCCTCCTGGCGGTCACGCTCTCGTCCGTCGCGACCCGAGCGTCGGAGCAACAATCGGTCAGGATCCCGCCGAAGACGACGCACATCGTGCTGCGTCTGGAGGGAGAGAGGACGGCCGGCCAGGCACCGGTCCATGTCGAGGTGCGCTCCATTGACGGCCGCCGGGTCTGGAGCGGCGGCGCGACTGCGACGGGCCCTGAATCCGGACTCATCGGGCAGGCGCGACTACCGGCGGACCTTCTGGTGCCAGACGACTACCTCATCACCGCATCGGCGGCTAATGGGGGAGCCGGGGCGCGCACGGAATTGTCGCGGTACTTCCTGCGGATCGCCGCGCGGTAGTAGCCGAAGAGCTTGTGCGTCCGCCGGTCGTCGGGTCGTTGATTCGAGAGGATGGCGAGATTCCGGCGCCAGGTTCCGGTTGTCCTCATGCTCGCAGGAGGGCTGCTGCCGGGCCCTGATGGCAACCGGGTCCACAGTGAACAAGGGGCACAGCCGCCCGCGGCCCAGCCGGCGCCGATCGAGCGAGGCGCGATCGCACCCGGCCACTCCGTCACGTGCGCGCTCGCACCGGACCAGCAGCATGCGTACGAGCTGACGCTGACCGCCGGAGGTGCCGTCGACGTGTCCGTCGAGCAGCAGGGGATCGACGTCATCGTCTCGGTATCCGGCCCGGACGGGCGCTCGATCGACGAAGTGGACGACCTCGCCGAGCAGGAGACTCCCGAGCGCCTTCACCTGGTGGCAGAAGCGGCCGGACCGTACCGGCTCATCGTGCGGTCCGAGCCGCTGCCTGGCGTCCAGTCGGGGCGTTACCGCATCGACGTCGGTCCGGTCCGCGTGGTGACCGCTGAGGATCGCAATCGAGTCCGTGAGCGGCGCCGTCACGCGGAACAACTGGCCACCGCGTCGGCACGCCTGATGGAGATTGCCAAGGGCAGGACGCCGGGTCCGGGGGAGATTCAACAGCTCGAATCCGAGCTCGACGCCGTCATCGTCTTCTCGGAGTCGCGCCGGTACATCAGGCAACTGGCCAGCGCCTGGCGGTTCAAGTCGCTGCTCCTGCTCTACGGCGATCGCCACCACGAAGCGGTGGAGATCAACGAACGGCGTCTCGCCTGGCTCGTGGGGGCGCGATGGCAAGGCGAGCGCGCGCATGCGCTCAATCATCTGGCTGACGCGCTGACGCGGATCGGCGAGACCCGACGCGCCTACGACGCCTATCAGGCCGCCCTGGCGCTGCCGCTGTCGCCGCAGCTCGCAGCCATCACCCACGACAATCTGGGCTTCATCTTCCGCCGCATGGGGCGGCTGCAGGAGAGTCTCGACGCCCACCACAAGGCCCTGGCGTACTTTCGCCAGGCCGGGCCGCGCCGCAGCGAGGCGGTGGTCCTCGCGCGCCTGGCCAGCGTGTGGAACGACATCGGCGATTTCACGCGGGCGCTGGCGGTGCAGCAGGAGGCGCTCGACATCTACGATGCGATCGGCGATCGGATCTCGGTGGTTCGCTCGCTGAATCTGCGCGCCAGCTGGCTGCTCGAGAACCTCGACGACGTCGAAGCCGCGCGCATTGCGATCGAACGGGCACGGGCGATCGGCGACATCGACGCGGCGCCGATCAACACCGCGGACACCAACGCCGTGCTCGCGCAGATTCACCTGGCGCTCGCCGATCAACCGCGGGCCATCGAGCTCGGCGGGTTGGCGCTCCAGCAGGTACAGGTCTCTCAGCTTCCGTGATGGCGAGGCAAAAGCGCTGCTCCTGCTCGCGAGGGCGCATCTCGCCGAAGGCCGTGTCGTCGAGGCCGGCGCCTTTGCCGGACAGGCCGCGGCCGTCTCGCAGGCGTCGGGTTCCTGGATTCAGGATGCCGAAGCGCAGCACCTCCTTGCTCGCGCGGCACGCGTGTCCGGCAATCCGGGAGCTGCCCGCCGGCACATCGAGGCGGCGCTCGAGCGCATCGAGCGCGCGCGGGCGACGGTTGGCGGAACACAGCTGCGGACGTCGTTCACGGCCCATTACCAGGAGGTGTACGAAGACCACGTCGATGTCCTGATGGCGCTCCATCGGACCCGTCCGGACGAGGGCTTCGATCGAGCCGCGCTCGAATCGAGTGAGCTGTCGCGTGCGCGAAGCCTGCTCGACGTGCTGGCAGCCGCGGCGGCTGACATCCGAACCCAAGGCGACGACGCACTGCTCGATCGGGAGCGCGATGTCAGGCTGCGGCTGAACGACAAGGACGTGCTGGCCCGTGCCGCGCGCGCCGACGGCCGCATGGTCGACGCGTTGCGGCTGGATCGCGAAGTCGAAGCGCTCGCTGCCGAGCTCCAGATCATCGAGGGCGACATCGCGGCGAGCAGCCCCGCCTTCTCAGCACTCACCCGGCCGCGGGCGCTGTCGGTCGATCGCATCCAGCGCGACGTCCTCGATGCCGACACGGTCCTGCTCGAATACGCCGTCGGCAAAGAGCGGAGCTGGCTGTGGGCTGTCACCCCGGCCGCGCTCGTCACCTTCGAGCTGCCGGCGCGACGCGCGCTCGACGCCAGCGTGCGCGAGGTACTCGAGACCCTCACCACGCGTCAGCGACGGGAGCCGCGGCTTGCGGCATCGGAGTGGCGGCAGCGCGTCACAACCTCGGACAAGCGGCTCGATCTCGGCCTCGGTGCACTGGGTGAACAGCTGCTCGGTCCGATTGCGGACGCAGCTCCAATCCGACTGGCGCGGCAAGCGCCTCGTCATCGTGGCGTCGGGCCCGCTCGAGTACGTGCCGTTTGCCGCCCTGCGCGTCCCGGCGTCGGCGCCTCCGTCGCAGTCGGTCGCGCACCGGCGCCTGATCGACGACCACGAAGTCGTGTTCGTGCCGTCGGCGTCGGTCCTCTCTGCCCTCAGGCGTGAGCCGGGGGGCCAGCGCTGGGGTCCGAACGCCGGGTCTACGTCGCCGGCCCGCGGCGCGACGCTGGCGATCGTGGCGGATCCCGTGTTCGAGGCGGGCGATCCGCGCGTGCTGCGAGCCCGCCGCATGCACCAGGCAGGCGCGAGCCCGCGCGTGACCTCCGGCAACGCCGCCGGCACGACGACCATCGCGCGAGTGCAGGCGGAGCGCGCGCTCGCGGCGGTCCGTGGCGGACGGCTGGCGCGGCTGCCGTTCTCCCGCCACGAGGCCGACTCGCTCGCCGCGCTGGTGCCGCGAGGCGACGCGACGATGACGACCGACTTCGCGGCCAACCGCACGTGGGCGACGACGACGAATCTTGGTACGCATCGCATCCTCCACTTCGCGACCCACGGCCTCATCGACACGCGGCAGCCCCAGCTTTCGAGCATCGTGCTCTCGCTCGTCGACGAGCAAGGGCGATCCCGCGATGGCTTTCTGCGGATGCACGACATCTACAATCAGCGGCTGCCCGTGGATCTCGCGGTCCTGAGCGCGTGCCAGACGGCGCTCGGCCGCCAGGTCCGCGGCGAGGGCCTCGTCGGACTGACGCGAGGCTTCATGTACGCAGGCGCACGCCGCGTCGTCGCCAGCCTCTGGCAGGTGGACGATCTGGCGACGTCCGAGCTCATGACGCGCTTCTACCGGCACATGCTGCAGGGCGGCGAGCGTCCTGCGGCGGCGCTGCGCGCGGCGCAGCTCGAGCTCGCACGCGACCCGCGCTGGAACGCCCCGTTCTTCTGGGCGGGCTTCGTCCTTCAGGGGGAGTGGCGCTGACCCCCGCCGCGACACATTTCTGCAGGGAGAAGCACTTCATGACAGCCGGCCTCGCAGGATGCAAGGCCCGGCGTTCGGAGACGCGTGGCGTCATGGAGGAGAAGGCATGAAGAACTCCCGCAGCATGGTCGGCATACTTGTGGTCGGCGTTGCAGTCATCGCGTGTGGTGTCGGGGTGGCGGCACAACCCGATCGGCGCGATCGGCCGAAGAGAGACGTATTCACCATCGTCAACCATGGAAGTGGCCTCTGCCTCGAATCGACTGCCAGTGGATTCGGCGAGCCGATCGTTCAAAGACCCTGCAACGGGCGTTTGACACAGAGCTGGACACTGAGCCGCGCCACCGCTTCCCATTACCTGATCCACAACCGGGGGAACGCCGTGTGCCTGGACGTCCGGGATGGCGTCAACGCCAACCGGACCGTCGTGCAGCAGTGGGGCTGCCGCAATGTCCCCTCCATGAGATGGCGATTCAACACGCTCATTCCGGAGGTTTTCTTCAAGGTCGACTCCACCATCGGATCACGGTGTCTGGACGTCGCCGGCGGTTCCCTCCAACCCGGCGCCCCGATGCAGATCTTCAGGTGCACGCCGGGTGCCACGAACACAGCGCAGCTCTGGAAGATCGAGTGACCACCCGACGCCCGTTCGGACGGGGCACCGGACGGTGCCCCGACCGTTCGGATGGGCGATTGGCCGCGACACGTTTCCAACGTCAATCGCACTCCCCGATAGGCGGCCCTCGCCCGGCGAAGGGCTCGCCGGAAAGGCGAGCGGAAACGACATGACATCACTCGGACTTCGTCACTCAATGGCAGACACCGCGAACGGGCGATCAATTGCCGCGACGATCTGCACGCAGATTGTCGCCAGCGGGATCCTCACTGGAGCCACGCTGCTCGCCGGGGCCGTGCCGGCGAGCGCCGACTGGCCATCTGCCCACGGCAACAGCGCCAACACGGGCTTCGCGATGGTGGACACGGCGCCCGCGTACTGGCCCTGGGCCCAGCAGCCGCTCGGCTTCATGGCGCCGGGCGCCAATCCGGTCGTCGGCCCCGACGGCACGGTGTATGTCGGGAACCTCCAAGGCCAGTTGCGCGCCTTTTACGCCGACGGCACGCCTTACTGGACGCGCGCGCTCAACAGCCTGCACGGCGGCATCTTCGCCTCGCCTGTCGTGGGAGCCGACGGTTCGATCTATGTCGTCTCGACCATCCACTACACGGACCATCGAGGCGGTGTGACGAACGAGCGCAACGACTCCTTCCTGCACAAGTTCACGCCTGGTGGCGGCTGGGTCTTTGCCAGGCCGCTGCCAGAGCGGTTTCCCGGTTCTTCACTCGCGAACCGTGGCGCCGCGACCGCACCGCCGAGCATCTGGCGCTGGAACGCGACCGAGGCGATTGTCGTGCCCGTCGTCTATGCGACCTACGGTGGGAAGGATCTGCGTCTGATGGCGTTGTCTACCGGCGGCGCCGTGCTCGGCGATGCGCTGGTCACGCATACCAGCTACGAGACGACGGGGGGCGTGGACTACGCGGAATTCCTGCCCTATTGCATGGCCATGAACTGGTGGAACGCCTGGATCGTGTGCGCGGTCTACGCCATTACCGATGGCGGATTCTACGGAGACGAATCCGTTCCGCTATATGGCGCCGGTTTCCCTCTCCCGGGCGTGGCCATCCGGCCGGACCCTCTGGGCGCCGCGCCCCTCGTGATGGTGACCGACGGCCAGCAGGACAAGATCGCATACGCCTTCTCACCGCAGACCGGGTTTTCGGAGCTCTCGCGCTCGTCGCACTATCAGCGCAGGTTTGCGACGCCGCCGGTCGTGCTGCCCAGCGGCGAGACGCTGACGGGTACTCGCGACGGTTACCTGACCCGCACGACCGTGAGCCTCACTCAACTGGGGGCCATCGGCGGCTTGGGGACCCTGACAGCCGCACCCACGCGGCTTGCAGACGGCAGGCTGGTGGTCGTGAGCCGGGAAGGCACCATGAGCGTGCTCGGTGGCTCCACGTGGCAGACCTATCTGGGCGGCGAATCCATCGCCTCGGCTGCGGCGTCGTGCAATCACGTGTTCGTCGCCAGCACCAATCAGCTCGCGACCTACAACGCCAGAACCATGTGGCTCGTGGCCGCCATGCCCTGGATCGGCGGCGGACTTGCTTCGCCTGTCATTGGTCCCTCGGGCCACGTGTACGCCATCGCGTCGAACACCCTGCACGTCTTCGCGCCGCCGTGGCGCTCCCCGTGGGACACGCGTCCCTCCAGTTGCGCGCTGCTGCCGCCGGTCTTGACCGGCCGCGACTGAGCCAGATGCTGAAGCCGCAAGGAGAACCTGTGCGCACCCTCTTCATCCCACTGACTGGACTGTGGCTCCTTGTTGCCGGTGGTGGTGCAGACCTCACCTGCACGTCGAGCACGAGCCTCGAGTCTCTGGTGACCTGCATCCGTGGCCAGATGCCGCGCAGCGGATCGAACGGCTACGTGCCGCCTGCCTCCCGGCAGCGAGCGGACTGGCGGAGGGTCGTCAAGAGGATGCTGCAGGGATCGTGTGACTTCGCGGTCCCCGCCAGTCTCGACGGGATCGTGCAGGTCAGGACCTTCACGGAAGCCGGCAGCGCACGCCGCTACTGTCTGCTGATGGAGGTCCGCGATCGGAATCGCGACGGGGTCGTGGACCACGGCTTCGGCACGTTCATTGTCGACAACCGCGCCACCCGCCAGTTGAGCCACCAGGCCGTCCACCCCATTGCCGACAGTTCCACCGAGAGCCAGGCCGTGACCGTGTTCAAGCACACCGACTCGCGGAGCTACGTCATGGCCGGCGCGCATCGCGGGGCGAACTCCGCCACGAGCTCGTGCCGTCGGTCCTTCCCGGTGTCAGACGCCTCGCACAACAGCGACACGATGGTGCAGGCGACCAACGAGGCGTTGCTCGCCTACTACGGTGCGGCACCCTGGTTCGCGATTCAGTGGCACGGAATGGCGGCCTCGACCTGCCCGAAGACGGATGTGTATCCGACTCATGGCCGCGGCGTCACACCGGCGGCCACCGACAAGATCGCCGCGCTGCGCTACAACCTGCTGGCGCTTCATCCGACCTGGAGGGTTGACCTTCCGGGCTCGGGTGCGTGCGATCTCGATGCCACGGAAAACGTGCAGGGGCGCCTGCTCAACGGTGTCGCCGCCGCCAGCGTCTGCACCATCCCGGCGTCGGATCACACGCAGCGGTTCCTGCACATCGAGCAGGATCCAGGGTTCCGCAATCCTGACGACTGGATTGCGCCGATCATCAAGACGTTCCCGTGATCGACAGCGGGCCAGGAGTCGGCCCGGTTGCTAGTGGACTGTAACGGTCATTTCAGTAGTGCCTCACGGGCGGGGCATCCCGTCTGGCGGCGTTGCTCCTCCCTCGAATATGGCGAATATTCTCGGTCGTCGCGCCTTGCCAGCCGGGCGCCGCGCTCCGAGATCCACTATGAAATAGCCGTTACAGTCCACTAGCCGACTCCGGACCCTCTTCAGCCAGGCGCTCGTAGACCGCGAGCGTCTCGGCGACCATCCGGTCGGTGGTGAAGCGCTGCTCGACACGCGTCCGGCCGGCGCGCGCGAATCGCCCGGCGAGGGCCGGGTCGGTGAGCAGGCGTCGGATGCCACGGGCGAGCGCATCAGGATCCCTGGGGGGCACGAGCAGCCCGGTATCGCCGTCGGCGACGACCTCGGGGATGCCGCCAACGCGGCTCGCCACGATCGGGCGCTGGCAGGCCATCGCATCGAGCAGGCTGGTGCCCAGGCCTTCGGTGACCGACGGCATCACGAACAGATCGAACGTCTTGAGGAGCGACAGCACGTCGGGGCGGAAGCCAGGGAGGAGAACGTTTCGCTCGAGGCCCAGCTGCTTCACGAGCTCCGTGAGCGCGCCGCGCAGCTGGCCCTCGCCGAGAATCACGAATCGGACGTCCGCCATCTCTCGCACGACCTCCGCCGCGGCACGAATCAGGTCGCGGTGGCCCTTGTGATCGACGAGGGCGCCGACGCAGCCGACGACCGGGGCGTTGTGGGGGAGCCAGAAGGCCTCGCGTACGCTGGCCGGCGGCGCGGCGTCCACATGATGCAGGTCGATCCCCTCGTGCACCGTGACGGCGCGGGCGGCGGGAATCCCCCGCGCGACCAGCATCTGGCGAATGCAGACCGAGGCACAGATGAAGGTCGCGACCTGGCGGTATTTCCAGCGGGAGAATGCGTTCGACTTGAGCTCGAAGTCGACGCGGCGCGAGGCCACCAGCACCGGTGGCCGTCCCTCGCCGCGGCGGGCGCTCATCAGTCCCAGCGCTGAGGCCGCCATCGCCACCGCGTGCGGGTCGTGGGCGTGGACGATCGCCGGGCGGTACTCGCGCACCAGGCGGGCGAGGCGCCAGGCGGACGCGAGATCCAGCTCCGAACGCGGCACGAGCGGTACGAGGTCCAGTCCCTCCGAGGCCCGGCGGCGGAGCTCGCCCTTCGGGTGCGCGACCAGAATCGTGCGGTGTCCCAGGGCCCGCAGGCCCAGCACCGTCAGCAGCGCCTGGTTCTGGCCGCCCCGCCACGTGCGCGCGGTGTCGATGTGGAGGGTGATCATGGGGCTACGGGCTACAGGCTACAGGCTGCGGGCGACACGAGGAACTCCCCTCGGGCCCCAGGCAGCCCCACGCATCCTTGGCCCGCCGTCCCGTAGTCCGTAGCCCGTAGCCCGCAGCCCGCAGCCCGCAGCCCGTAGCCCGTAGCCCGTAGCCTATCTCGTCCTCTCCCACAGCTTCGCGTACTTCAGGAACACGTACCAGGCGTTCATCGCCGAGACGACGAGGCCGCGAGTTCCCAGGCGGATGCCGCCGCGGAGCACGTAGTTGCGCGCGAAGGCGAGCGGCGCGTGCAGGGCGAGCGCGCCCAGCGAGGCCCGGCGGCCGCGCGCCGCCATGTCGGACGCGGCCAGTGTCGTGTAGCGATCGATGGTGTGCAGATGGTGCGAGAGATCGCGATACGCGTGATGCTCGAGGTCGCCCCGCAGTCGCCCGACGTCGCCCTCGACGCGCACCGATTCATGCACCGACCGGGACTCGTCCCATCGCCCGGCCCGTCGATCGTAGAGCCGCAGCTGCCAGTCCGGATACCAGTCGGTGGCGCGCACGGGCCCGCCGAACGCATACGTGAGCCGCGGAATCCGGTAGCCGCGCGCCGACGGCTCCGCAGCGATGAGGGCGCGAATCTCGGTGGCGAGCGCCGGCGTGACGCGCTCGTCGGCGTCGATCGACAGAATCCAGTCGTGCGCCGCCGCGGCGGCGGCGTGGTTCTTCTGCTGGGGAAAACCCGGCCAGGGCCGGACGATGACGCGATCGGTGAAGCGCTGCGCCACCGCCACCGTGGTGTCGGTGCTCTCGGCGTCGATGACCACGATCTCGTCGGCCCAGGAGACCGATTCGAGGGCCGCCCCCAGGTTGGCGGCCTCGTTGCGGGTGATGACCGTGACCGAGAGCTTCGGCACGGAGGGAGTATAAAAGCAGGAAGTACGAGGGACGAAGTACCGAAGTACGAGGTACGAGGGAGGGAAAGGGGAAGGTCCCCTTCGTCCTTCGTCCCTCGTACCTCGTCCTTCGTCTGTCTCATCTAAACGTGGACTGTACCGCTCCCGCGCCGGTTCCAGGCGCCGCGGCGAACCCGCCGCCGACACCGGCTTCCTGGACGGCTTCGAAGTCGACCAGCGATGTCACGTAGTCGAGCATGGCCGTGAGCTCGTTGTTGCGCGCGTTGGTGAGGTCGCGCTGGGCGACGAGCATGTCGAGGCTGGTCGCCAGACCGACGGCGAACTTCTTCTGCGCGGCTTCGAGCTGGCGCTCCGAGAAGATGCGGGCGGCGCGCGTCGACTCGACGCGCTTGCGGTTCGTGTTGACGTTGCGCCCCGCGTTGCGGACCTCGGTGGCCACGGCGAGCTCCTGGCTGCGCAGCGCGATCTGCTGCTGGGTGTAGGCGAGCCGCGTCCGGGCCAGGTTCACCTCCGCGGCACTCTTCCCGAGCGGGTAGCTCACCTGCACGCCGAAGGTCCATTGGGGGAAATCCAACGTGAACAGATCGCTCTGCACGCTCCCGAACCCCCTCTCGACCTGGCCGATGACCGGACCGGGCTCGAACGGGTTGTCCGGGTTCTCGCTCGGTCCGCGCAGCACCTGCACGCCGCCGAGCGCCTGGGCCCCGTAATCGACCGTCGCGACCAGGCTCGGGAGCGTCTGGTTCTTGTAGAACCGCATGTTGATGTCGTTGGCTTCGATCTGCTTGCGCAGCTGAAGGAGATCGGTGCGTCTCTCGAGGGCCGTCCGGACGGCTGCCTCGATGTCCACCTCCGCCCCCGCTGACGGCTGCGGCGCCGCCTCGGTGAGCTCCAGGTCCATCGTCCAGAATTCCGGAAGCTTCGGATCGAAGATGAGCGCGCGGAGCGCGTCCTCGTTCTGGTCGATCGCCGCCGCGGCGATGATGGTGGACTCCTCGTTGCGCGCGACTTCGGCCTCTGCCTGCACGATGTCGATCGGCGCCATGGTGCCCACTTCCACGCGCGTCCGGTTGTCGCGCAGCGTCTGGCGCGCGAGGTCGAGCGACGCCTGGGCCACGATCAGGTTGAATCGCGCGCCGACGAGATTCCAGGTACTGGTTCCGCACGTTGCGGACCGTCGTCACGACCAGCTGCCGGAGCTGGATGTCGGAAATCTGCCGGTTCACCTGCTGGACGTGCAGCTGCGTGCGCGTGCCGTCGATCTTGAACCCCTGCAGCAGGGGCTGGGCGACGCTGAGGGTGAGGGTGGAGAACAGCCGGGGGTTGAAGTTCGAGAAGATGTTGTTCGATTCCCGGCGGGAGGCGTCCCACCCAACCGAGTAGCTCGTGCCCGTCGGCAGCACCTGGTTGATCCCGACCGTGCCGAACAACTGCTCACTCTGCAGAGTGTCCTGCGCGCCGGCGAACAGGTTGTCGGGAACCGAGGCCGTGTTGTTGAAGTTCGTCGAGCCGCCCAGGTTCGGGGTCCACGCCGTGCGTACGAGGTCGATGGCGAAGTCCTGGAGCTGCGGATTGATGCGCTCCACCTGGAGATCGAGGTTCTGCTCGAGCGCCAGTTGAACGGCCTCGTCGAGCGACAGTTTCCTGATCGGGCCACCGCCCCGCTGCTCCTGGATCGGCGCCGCCTGCGTCGCGGCGACCGGCGGCGGTGTCTGGGGCGGCGTGGGCAGGCCCGGGGACGGCACGGCCGGCGGGGGCGGCGTCGGTTGCGCTGGCTGCGCCGGTGGCTGCGTCGGTTGCGCTGGCGGCTGGGCCGGCGCCTGCTGTGCGTCGTTGGGCGCCGCCTGTCCGGAAACGGACAGCAGCGCAGAGAGGGCGAGAACGGCGAGCGACGCTCGCAGGGCAAGCAGGGACCGCATGTGCATCAGGGAAGTCTCCAAGAGACGGTCGGTAGTTGCCGGGGCACGGTGGTGGGCGCTGGCCCGCGTTCGACCGTCACGGCCGAGGTCTATGCAAAACCCGTGGTCCGTCGGCTGCTTC
Organism: Vicinamibacterales bacterium; assembly: GCA_963834365.1. Taxonomy (GTDB): domain Bacteria; phylum Acidobacteriota; class Vicinamibacteria; order Vicinamibacterales; family Vicinamibacteraceae; genus CAWJAP01. The sequence continues at coordinate 437,280 of CAWIBS010000029.1, forward strand.
GACGACATCCGCCGCCGGGATCGGCTCGCGGGATGCCTCCGGTTGGCCTCGCTGGCAGGGGTCAACCGCCGATCTGCGCCGCACACGGGTCGCACGGACGCAAAGATAGACGGACGAGCCGTGGTTTCAGTTCGCCTCCGGGCGCCGCCCCGGGCCCGTCCGGCACGCGATTGTATAGTAGTCGCACCTCCGGCCCGGCCGGCCCGGCACTCCCCAGGTCCGGTTCCAAGGAACGTTCCGATGCGACGATTCTGCCTGCCCGCCCTCGTGGCGGTCGCCCTGGTTGCGCCGGCCCTGGCGTCGGGTCCCGCCTTCGAGCTCTCGGTTGACAGCATCATGCGCGGTCCGAAGATCGTGGGCTATCCCCCCAGCGCGCTGCGCTGGTCCGGCGACTCGGCCCGCCTGTACTTCGAGTGGCGTGAGCGCGATGCCGACGAGACCTCGACCTGGGTCGTGGACCGGGATTGTGCCGACTCTGCCGGCCGGGCGGGCGCGCCCACCTCGTCCCCGACGTGCGCGTCGCGCAAGCTGACCGACGAGGAGCGGAAATCGGCTCCTCCCTCCTCGGGAGTCTGGGATCGCCAGCGCCGCCGCGCGCTCGCGGTGCAGGACGGCGACGTCGTGCTCCTCGACACGGTGAGCGGCACGCGAACCATGATCACCCGCACGACGGCGATCGAGGGCAATCCGCGCTGGGCCAAAGGAGAGTCGCACGTCACCTTCACGCGCGAGAACAGCCTGTACCTCGTGCCGCTCGGCCAGGCGGGCGATGGCCTGCAGCAGGTGACCGATGCCGGACCGCCGAAGAAGGATCCGCCGACGACTGAGAGCCAGACGTTCCTGAAGACCGAAGAGCAGGCGCTGCTCGAGTTCGTGCGGGAGGCGGAGGCGCGCCGCAAGCTGACGGAGAGCCGGCGCGAGAAGGAGGCGCTGCCCAGGCTCGACCTGACCGAGCGCCAGACCGCGCCGGACCTGCAGCTCGCGCACGGGGACGCGTTCGCGTACGCCCTGGTCGTCGAGCGGGCGCAGCACGCGCGTCGCGCCGACGTTCCGACCTACGTGACGGCGAGCGCCTACGCCGAGCAGATTTCCGCGCGGACGAAGGTGGGCGATGCGCAGGACCTCCGGCGGCTCGCCATCCTGAACCTGTCCTCGAAGAAGACGGTCTGGGCGACGCTCGACCTCGCTGGCGGATCCACGGAGCCCCCGCCGGCGACCGAGCCCAGGCCGGGCGATGGAGACGTTCGCGCCGGGGGGGCGATGAGCGCGCCTGCCGTCCCCGACGAGAAGCCGGCCGCTGAGAAGCGCGACCCGGCGCGCGAGCTGCGGTGGAACATGCCGGCGGTGTCGCGCGACGGCCGCCATGCCGTCGCGCTCGTCACTTCCGCTGACAACGAGCACCGCTGGTTGGTCGCGATCGAACCCGAGACCGGCAAGACGCGCGTGATCGATCACGTCCGCGACGAGGCGTGGGTGCGCGGTGGCGGCACCTTCGACGGCGGCACGTCGGGCTTTCTCCCGGACGATCGCCGCTTCTGGTTCCTCTCCGAGCGCGACGGATGGATGCACCTCTACGTCGTCGATCTCGCCGATCCGGCGTCCACGCCTCGGCAGCTGACGAGCGGGCGCTGGGAGATCGCGTCGGTGGACCTGTCTCCGGACGAGACGCGGTTCCTGCTGACGACGACGGAGGTGCACCCCGGGGAACGGCACGTCTATGCGATGGCGTTCGACGGCGGCACGCGCACCCGGCTGACGTCGCAAACGGGATCGCACGCGCTCGAGCTCTCGCCCGACGGGCGGACGATGGCGGACCTGTATTCGTCCAGCAACCGGCCGCCGGAGGTGTTTCTGTCCGCGAACCGGCCCGACGCCCCGCGCGTCAGCGCGACGCGGAGCGTGACCGACGAGTGGCTGACCTACAAGTGGGTCGAGCCGAAGCTCGTGACCTATCGCGCTCGCGACGGCGCCGAGGTGTTCGCGCGGCTCTACACGCCCGAAATGGTCGGCGCGACACGCCATCCGGGCCGGCCGGCCGTGATCTTCGTGCACGGCGCCGGCTACCTGCAGAACGCGCACCGGTACTGGTCGTCGTACTACCGCGAGTACATGTTCCACCACCTGCTCGCGTCACGGGGCTACGTCGTGCTCGATCCCGACTACCGCGCGAGCGCGGGCTACGGCCGCGACTGGCGCACCGGCATCTACCGGCACATGGGCGGCAAGGATCTCGAGGACGTGGTCGACGGCGCGAAGCACCTCGTGTCGGCCGAGCGGGTGGATGCCAGGCGCATCGGCGTCTACGGCGGCAGCTACGGCGGCTTCATCACGCTGATGGCGATGTTCACGACCCCCGACGTGTTCGCGGCCGGGGCGGCGCTGCGTCCGGTCACCGACTGGGCGCACTACAACCACGGGTATACGTCGAGCATCCTCAACGAGCCGCAGGGCGATGCCGAGGCCTATCGTCGCAGCTCGCCCATCTACTTCGCCGGGAACCTGAAGGGCGCGCTGCTCATCTGCCACGGCATGGTGGATGTGAACGTCCACTTCCAGGACTCCGTCCGGCTCGCGCAGCGCCTCATCGAGTTGCGCAAGGAGAACTGGGAGCTCGCGGCGTACCCCGTCGAGGATCACGCCTTCGAGCAGGAGACGAGCTGGGCCGACGAGTACAAGCGGATCCTCAAGCTGTTCGAAGGCGAACCTGAAGAAGTAGCGCTCGGCGTACCGTGCCTGGCGGGGCTGAAGCCCCGCCCTCCTTGCCGCAGGGACCGGGTCGCGATCGCCGGAGGGCCGGGCTTCAGCCCGGCCGCGCTGTAGCCACAGATGACCTCAGAATCCGTTCTCGACCTGTTCCGCTCGACCGGCGCCCTCCTCGAAGGGCATTTCAGGCTGACCTCCGGCTTGCACAGCAGCGGATACATGCAGTGCGCGCGCGTGCTGCAGCATCCGGCTCACGCCGAAGCGCTCGGACGAGCGCTGGCCGGCGCGGTGCGCGGGCTCCCCATCGATCTGGTCCTGTCGCCGGCGATGGGCGGCCTCATCATCGGCCACGAAGTCGCACGGAGCCTCGGCGTGCGTGCCATCTTTGCGGAACGCCAGGAGGGCCGGCTGACGCTCCGCCGCGGCTTTGCCATCGAGCCTGGCGAACGCGTGCTGATCATCGAGGACGTCGTCACGACCGGCGGCTCGACCCGCGAGACGATGGAGGTCGCGAGGGAGGCCGGCGGAGAGGTGGTCGGTGCAGCGGCGATCATCAACCGCGGCGGTGCGATCGAGCTCGGTGTGCCGTTCCATGCGCTCGCCACCGTCGCGTTCCCAACCTGGCCGGAGCACGAGATCCCCGATTGGCTCGCGGCCATTCCCGTGACCAAGCCGGGGTCGAGGAAATAGAGGGTCATCGCCGCACTGACGCCTCCAGCGCATCGGCGAATCGAGCGGGTGCACCTGGCGGGAGCGCCAGGAACAGGTGGGGCTCGATCAGCTCGAGCTCCAGCAGGACGAAACCGTGAGACGTCTCGACGCCGTCGACCCTCGCATAGACCGAGGGTCCAGGTGCGCACGTCAGGATGGCGGCCGCGAGCGACACCAGCGACTCGGGAGCCGGCACCAGCTCCGCGCGCCCGCCGAAGTCGTCCTGCACACGGAAGTCGCCGCCACGCGGCCGCTTGATCACCGCGTGGCTGAAGGCGCCCGCGAAGAAGACGAGCGACCACTCGCCTTGCACGATCGCCTCGACGTATCGGTCCAGACCGCGGGCAGAATCGAATGGCCCCTCGCCTCGAGCGCGCGGGTGGCGAGATTTCCTTGACTAGCGCGTTCCGGTTCCGCGCGTCAGCACGATGGCCCGGTCGGGGCGCACGTCGGTCCAGCGCTCGCGCGTCCCGTCGGGCCACTCGACGACGACAGCCGCGATGGAGGCCGATCGGCCGAGTCCGACGTGCACCCGCAGGTCGTTGGCCGTGAGATAGCTGCCGTCGCTCCTGACGCGCCGCCACAGGGTGGACTGTCCCTGCCGCGCGATGCCGATTCGCGCGCCGACGGCTCGTAGATTCGCGCCCGGCTGCTTCAGGCTCACCGCCAGCCAGTGGGATCCCGCCGGAAGCTGATTGAGCAGCAGCCGCGCGGGTGCGTTGTTGTTGGTCACGAGGACGTCGACGTCGCCGTCGTTGTCGACGTCGCCGAAGGCGGCGCCGCGGGCGACGTCGAGCCGCGCGAACGCCGGCCCGGCCCGGTCGGTCATGTCCTCGAACCGTCCGTCGTGCGTGTTGCGCAGCAGCTGGTTGCGCATCTGAAACGGAAACGGCTGCCCGCGCAGCCTTTCGACGATGTTGACGGCGCCGTTGGCGATGAAGAGATCGAGCCAGCCGTCGTTGTCGTAGTCGATCCAGTCGGTACCGAACCCGGTCATCGGCGCCGTCGGCCGCGCCACGCCGGTCCGCACGCGCGCGTCCTCGAACCCGCCCTTGCCGTCGTTCACGTACAGCGCGAACGTTTCACCGACGATGTTGGTGATGAACAGATCCTCGTCGCCGTCGGCGTCGAAATCGCCCGAGGCGATGCCCATGCTTCCCTCGGGGTAGCCGGCGGCGTTCACCGCCGCTCCCGACAGCGCCCCATCGTCGACGAACGTGCCGTTGCGCTGGTTGATCCAGAGCTGGTTGGGGTTCGCGTCGTTGGCGACGTAGAGATCGAGCCATCCGTCGCCGTTGTAGTCCCCGGCGGTCACGCCGAGCCCGGCGCCGTCGGCTCGCGTGATGCCGGCGGCCGCGCTCGCGTCGACGAAGCGCCCGCCTTCGTTGCGGTAGAACCGATCGGGCACCGGCCGGAACGCGCGAGGCGTGCAGTAGTCGCGAGCGCCGGTGGGATCGAAGCACTGCTTGTTGCCCGCCGGCGTGAAGTCGAGATAGTTGGCGACGAACAGATCGAGATCGCCGTCGCGATCGGCGTCGAAGAACACGGCGCTGGAGCTCCAGAGCGGATCGCTGACGCCGGCCGCCCGCGTGATGTCGGTGAACTTGCCTCCCCCCTCGTTCCTGTAGAGAACGTCCTCGCCGAAAGTCGTGACGAACAGGTCGAGATCGCCATCACCGTCGTAGTCGCCGACTGCGGTGCCCATGCCGTAGCCCTGCGGCGCGAGGCCGGACGTGGCGGTCACGTCGGTGAAGCGCAGCGTCTTCGCGTTGCCGGGCCCGGGCTTCAGGTCGTTGCGGAACAGACGTCCGGCCGGTCCGTTCGCCGCGCTGCCGTCGCCGGTGAGCGAGCCGCCCTGGACCAGGTAGGCGTCGAGGTCGCCGTCGTTGTCGTAGTCGAAGAGCGCACCGCCCGAGCCCATCACCTCGGGCATGTAGTACTGGCCGGTCGCGCCGTTCACATGGGTGAACTTCAGCCCGGTCGTCTCGGCGGCGTCGACGAACGGCGGTTGGCTGCCGGAGGTCGCCGCAGCGAGCGTGACGAGCGAGGCGAACAGGAGAAGGGCCGGCACGCGGGCGGCGACCTGCACGGCCCGATCATACCGGGCGCTCGAACCGATCCGTCGGCAACGGCGATCGATCAGGATTGGTGTTCGGGGGTTTGACATCTGATGCGTGATGCATGATGATAGAGCATGCGAACCACGCTTGATCTCGACGAGGACCTGCTGGCGGCGGCGAAGGATCTGGCGGCCTCGCGCCGGACCACGCTCGGGACGGTCGTCTCCGAGTTGATGCGGCGGGCGCTCGAGCCACGCAGCACCCGCAGCCAGCGCAACGGGGTTCCGCTCCTCGCACGGCGGCCGGCCGGCGCGCCGCGCCCATCGCTCGCGCTCGTCAATCGGCTCCGCGACGAATCATGAAGCGGGTTGCCCTGCTCGATGTGAACGTCCTGGTCGCGCTGTTCGATCCGGATCACGTCCACCACGATCCGGCGCACGACTGGTTCGCCGACCACCGGACCGACGGCTGGGCGACGTGCCCGATCACCGAGAACGGCCTGATTCGCATCCTGTCCAATCCGGCCTACAGCCCGACGGCCGAGCCGCCCGCCGCGATCGTCGGCCGCCTGCGAAAGTTCTGCGCGAGCGGGCACCACACTTTCTGGGCCGACGACCTCTCCCTTCTTGATACCGACGGATTCCAGAAACGTCTGCCGCTCACGTCGAGACAGATCACGGACGCCTACCTGCTCGCGCTGGCTCACCGCCGCGGCGGCTGTCTGGTGACGTTCGACCACACGATTCCGGTGAAAGCACTCCGCGGCGCCGCGGGACCAGACCTCGTCGTGATTGGTGTCTGAGTTTTGAGTTGTGGGTTGTGGGTTGTGAGCGATCAGCTGTCAGCCATCGGCTGTCCGCCGCCAACCGGCACTTCGCCGTCTGTAAGGCGGGACGAGGCGAATCGGGCGGTGGATGCCGCCGGGCCCGACAGGAGCAGCGCGGCGCGCACGCTCAGATCCCATGGCGGCGAATCGCGCCTTCCGCCTTTGACTGCGAGCGGCTTCCAGGTCTTGCCGTCGCTGCTGACCGCGAAGTCGAACGTGGTCCGGCATCGCGCCTACAGGCGCAGGTGGATGACGTCGCGTCGGTCGACCGCTGCGCGCGCGAGCTCGCGCGCCTCGCGTTTCAGCACGCGCCACACCGAGACGTGCGGGGCCACCTGCGGCGACGGTGCTGCCTTCGACAGGTCGGCTGCTCGACGGTGATCGCGAGGAAGTTGTCCGGCGAGGATCGGGTTGGTGGGTGGACGCTCCCGGGGCCCGAACAGCTGCTTTGCGCGGGCGACACCGAGCTCGCAGTTCGGGTGATCGCCTGGCAGCACCGGATTGGCATAGCTCGACACCGTGCTGACGATGGCGATGACGGCCGCCGCGCAGAGGGCCCCGCTCTTCGTCATGGGCTGCATTGGGCGAATCAGACCGGACCGCGGCGACCGGGCCGCGGTGCTAGGCTTTCAACATGCGCGTCGCCCTTTCGATCGCACCGCTGGTCCTGCTGGGACTGTCCGGCCAGGCGCAGCCGGTGCCGGCCGTTATCTTCGATGAGCGGGCGGCGAGCTCGGGCCTGTCCTTCGCCCACCAGCATTCGCCGAGCGCGGCCAAGCACCTCATCGAAAGCGTGCCCGGCGGCATGGCTGCTTTCGATGCCGATGGCGACGGGCACACAGACCTGTTCTTTACCAACGGTGCGACCTCGCCGGGCATGGACAAGTCCGATCCGCGCTTCTGGAACTGCCTCTATCGGAACAACGGCTACGGTGTCTTCTCGGATATCACCGAGACCGCAGGCGTGCGCGGCGCCGGTTATTCGATGGGCGCCTCGGCGGGCGACTACGACGGTGACGGCGACGTCGACCTCTTCGTTGCCGGCGTCGGCCGCCAGCAGCTGCTCCGCAACGACGGCAAGGGGCGCTTTGCCGACGTGTCGGAGACGAGCGGCATCGCGCAAGGCGAATGGGCAGTCGCCGGCGGCTGGTTCGACTACGACGGCGATGGCGCGCTCGATCTGTTCGTCGTCAACTACCTGCAGTGGACACCAGCGTTCGATCGCTACTGCGGCGACGAGAGCCGCGGCATTCGGGTCTACTGCCACCCTCGGTTCCTGCAGGGCCTGCCGAACCGTCTGTATCGCAACCGCGGCGACGGCACGTTCGAGGACGTCAGCGGGCCTTCCGGCATCGCCAAACACATCGGCAAGGGCATGAGTGTCACGTTCGTCGACGCCGATCGCGACGGACGGCTCGATGTGTTCGTGCCGAACGACGGCGTCCCCAACTTCCTCTTCCGCAACCGGCCGGGCAACACGTTCGAGGAGATCGGGCTCGTCGCCGGCGTGTCGGTGCCGTCGCACGGGCGCGCCGTGTCGAGCATGGGCACCGACGCGCAGGACATCGACAACGATGGCATCGCCGACATTCACGTGACCGCGCTCAACGGCGAGACGTTCCCGCTGTTCCGCGGCGACGGACGCGGTGCGTTCACCGACGCCACGCACGCGAGCGGGCTCGCCAGCGTGACCACCAAGCGCAGCGGCTGGTGCACGCTGCTCGTTGACATGGACAACGACGGCTGGAAGGACGTCTTCACCGCCAACAGCCACGTCAACGATCGAATCGACGCGTTCGAGGCGACGCAGTGGAAACAGGGGAACAGTCTCTTCCGCAACGCCGGCGAGGGCCGGTTCGTCGATGTCAGCATAGCCGCGGGCCTCGCGGCGCGCCCCGGCGTGCATCGCGGCTGCGCCGCCGCAGATTTCAACCAGGACGGCCGGATCGACGTCGCGGTATCGGTCCTCGGCCAGCGTGCGGAGCTCTGGATCAACAGAGGCGGCGCGTCGCCGGGGCACTGGGTCAGCGTCCGCCTGGTCGGCAAGGCGAGCAATCGCGACGGGATCGGAGCGCGGGTCATCGTCGGCCGGCAGGTGCGCACGATGACCGGCTCCGCCGGCTACGCCTCGTCCACGACCGCGCCGCTCCACTTCGGACTGGGCCCGGCGCGGGCGCCGCAGCAGGTCGAGGTCCACTGGCCGAGCGGCTTGAAACAGACGGTTTCGACCGCCGCGGATCGAGTGCTGACCGTGATCGAAGGCGTGACGGGGGCCGGAGAGTCTCGCTGATTCCCGGCCTGCAGGGTGCTGTTGGTGTTGAGCGCCTGGCTGAAGTCGCCGGCGCGCAGCGTGAGCTGAGCATTCTCCAGGTTTGTTTTCCCGATTTTTTGAATCCCACAATCCAGCAAATTGGACGAAGCCGCTGAAGCTGGCGCGAGCCTGTCATATCCACCTTCCAGGCCTGTAGGCAAACTACTCATTCTAAATGATTTATACTACTGTGTCAGGTCTACACACCCCTTCGCCGCCGTCGAGGTCTGGCGCTTACTTTGCAGCGTGCGCGCACGTTCGTACTCAACCGTTGGAGGTAACGTCGTGAAGCCAGTCTTCCTCGCAGCAGTGCGTGGCGCAGTCGTGATGGTGGTCGCCGCGCTCTGGATAGGTCCGCCGCCTGCTCTTGCTCAGGCGCTCTACGGCACCCTTGACCGGCCAGGTCGTCGACGACTCCGGCGCGGCCATCCCCGGCGCGACGGTGACGGTCATCAACGAGGGCACGGGTCTCGAGGTGACGGCGGTGTCCGACGACACGCGGCGCCTACGCGATCCGCAACCTCCAGCCCGGCACCTACACGGTGAAGGCCTCCCTGCAGGGCTTCAAGGAGTACGTGCAGACCGGCGTGCCGGTCGACCCAGAACGACGTCGTCCGCATCGACGCGCAAGCTCGAAGTCGGCGCCCTGACCGAGTCGGTCACGGTGACGACCGAAGCGGCGCTGCTGAAGACCGACAAGGCCGACGTCAGCGTCAACCTGAAGCCGGCCGACGTGGTCAACCTGCCGCTGAACCAGTACCGGAACTACCAGGGGCTGATGAACCTGGTGCCCGGCGCGACGCCGGTGGACTTCCAGAACGCCCAGACCGACACGCCCGGCCGCGCGCTGACGACCAACGTCAACGGCACCAACCGCAACAACAACGTCACCCGCATCGACGGCGCGGCCTCGATCAACGTCTGGCTGCCGCATCACGCCGGCTACATCGCCCCGGTCGAGACCGATCGAGACGGTCAACATCTCGACCAACAGCTTCGACGCGTCGCAGGGCATGACCGGCGGCGCGGCGGTGTCGGTGGCGACCAAGTCGGGCACCAACGAGCTCGCGCGGCTCGGCGTTCTACTTCCGCAACCAGGACGAGTTCAACGCCCGCCAGAACTTCTTCTCGGCCGCCGACAACCCGAACTCGAGCGTCGACATCATGGGCGGCACGGTCGGCGGCCCGATCCGAAGAACCGCCTGTTCTTCTTCGGCGGCTGGGAGCGCAACCTCGAGAAGAACAGCCGCATCGACAGCTGCACGGTGCCGACGGCGAAGATGCGCACCGGTGACTTCAGCGAGGTCGTCGGCGCTGAACCCGGCCTTCCGGCTCTACGATCCGGCCACCGGCAACCCGACGACCGGGGCCGGACCGCACCGAGTTTCGCCGGCGCCGTCCTGCCGGCCGGCCGCATCAGCCCGATCGCGCAGGGAGGTGCAGGAGTACTACCCGCTGCCCAACGTCGCCGGCACCAACAACGGCACTGCAGAACAACTACGAAGTGGCCCGCTTCCCCGAAGCGACGCGCGACAACTACGACGTCAAGGTGAACTGGAACCGCACCTCCGCCAACCAGATCTGGGGCAAGTACTCGACGATGGACGCCAACGTGCATGGACCTGTTCTACCTGCCCTTCGACGAGCCGGGCGGCGGCGACACCAACGTCAACCTGTGGAGCGTCGGCACCACCTACACGACTCAGCCCGACGCTGATCTGGACGCGACGTTCGGCTCGCAACACGATGGACCACGCCTCGCGAGGGCCCGGACTTCGGCACGCAACTTCGGCACTCGACGTCTTCGGCATTCCTGGCACCAACGGCGCCGGCGTGATCGGGCCGGGCTCGGCGGGCGAGTTCGCCGAGTTCTACTCCGGCTTCCCGCAGTTCAACACCGGCCTCGAAGGCGGCACGGCAGTGACCGTGTCGCGCCAGGATCGATGCTCGGCAACGCTCCGGCTGGACGCCGGTCGACGCGGCACGAGTTCAACTACACGCTGTCGACCAACCTCACCAAGGTGGCCGGCAAGCACGAGATCCGCACCGGCTTCGACTTCGTGAAGCTGGGTCTCGACCACTGGCAGCCGGAGGTCAACAACCCGCGTGGCCAATTCAACTTCGACCGGCAGCATCACCGGCACGCCCGGCTATACCGGCCTGGCCTGGAACAGCTACGCGGCGTTCCTGCTCGGCCAGATGAGCGGCTTCGGCAAGAGCGTGCAGTTCGAGGAGATGACGACCAACGAGGACCAGTACGGCCTCTACGTCAACGACCGCTGGCAGGTGAACGACAAGCTGACCGTCAACGCCGGCCTCCGCTGGGAGTACTACCCGCTGATGCAGCCGCGACGACCGCGGCTTCGAGCAGCTCGACCTGACACACGTTCCAGGTGCCGCTTCGCCGGCGACAGCTGCGGACCTCGGCTACGAGTCGCAGAAGAACCTCTTCGCGCCGCGCCTCGGCGCGGCCTACCGCCTGAACGACGACACGGTGTTCCGCGCCGGCTACGGCCGGACGTTCAACCCGATGCCGTGGTCGCGGCCGCTGCGCGGCTTCTACCCGCTGTCGATCGGCTACAGCGGCGCGGGCGCGAACGGCGTTCATCCCCTACGGCACGCTGGCCGCAGGGCATCCCCGGCTGCGCCGAACCCGGACATGGCCAGCGGCAGCGTGCCGCTGCCCCGCGGCGTCGACATGCGCACGCCCGAGGTCGGCAACGTCGAGCGCGGCACCATCGACTCGTGGAACGCGTTCGTCGAGCGTCGCCTGCCCGGGCGACCTCTCGCTGAGCGTCGGCTACGTCGGCACGGCGACCAACAACGGCTACGCCGACATCAACCTGAACTACGCCGAGAGCGGCGGCAACGCCAACCGCCAGTACTTCGCGCAGGCCGGCACCGCCAGCATCCTGCTTGTGGGGCGCGCGCACGAAGGCGCGCTACCACTCGCTGCAGATGGCCGCTGAACCGGCCGTTCAAGAATGGCCTGCTGCTCAAGGGCGCCTACACCTTCTCCAAGGCGCTCAACGAGACCGACGACGACGGCTGGGCCGGCGCTCCCGTGGAACCAGCCGTCGCAGATCGACCGCAACTACGCGCGCGCCGGCTACGACCGTCCGCACATGCTCCAGACTGGGCTTCGTCTACGAGCTGCCCTTCATGCGCGAGTCGACGGGCGTCGCTGCGCGCAGGTGGTCAAGAACTGGCAGATCAACGGCATCGGCGTCGTGCCTGTCGGGCACGCCGTTCACGGTCGGCGGCGACAACGGCGCTGCTGCAACAGCAGGCCGGCGCAGCAGACGGCGAACGTGTCACGGGCGAGCTCAGCGGCGGCTTCGGTGAGGCCGGCCCGAACGAGCCGTGGTACGACCCGACGCAGTTCAGCCAGCCGGGCAACGCCTGGGGCAACAGCGGCCGCAACGCGTTCCGTGGCCCGTCAACTGGAACCTCGACTTCTCGCTGTTCCGGGCGTTTCCGATCGGCACGCTACCGCGTCGAGTTCCGCGCCGAGTCGACCAACGTGTTCAACCACACGCAGTGGGGCAACCCGGTCACCGGCCTGACCGACCCGAACTTCATGCGCATCCGGACGTACTTCCCCGGACGCACCCCGCGGCGCGTGCAGCTCGGGCTGCGCTTCGTTTTCTAGGGACTCCCCGCTCGGGGAACTTCGCCCGGTCGGCCGAGAGGCTGGCCGGGCTTTTTTTGCGCCAGGTAGATCAACCGGACACGGTCCTCGCCTTCGCTGGTCGTTCGGCCGCCGGCGTCCGCGGGTCGTGGTGTAATGCTTTCCGTGGTGCTGCTTTCCTGCTCCTTCACGCTCGCGGCAGCGCTGACGCTGCAGGCGACACCGCCGCCGGCCTGGGCGAACCTGCCTGTCGACAGCTACCCTCCAGACGCCCGGGCTCAGATCGGCGCGGCTAAGCAGGCCGCACTCGAGGAGCCTCAATCGGCTGCCGCGCTTGGCCAGCTCGGCCTCGTGCTGCACGCGTGGGGTCAGCTCGAGGCTGCCGCCGCGGCCTACGCCGAGGCGCGACGTCTGGCGCCCAAGGAGATCGACTGGTGGGTGCTGAGCGGAGCGGTCGCCGTGCGGCAGGCCAGGCCAGACGAGGCGGCCGGCTACTTCGCCAGCGCCGCCAGCCTGCAGCCCTCGCCGCTGATCGGCCTGCGGCATGCCGATGCCCTCCTCGAGGCGGGTCGATACGACGAGGCCCGAGCAGCTTACCAAGCCCTAGACCGGAACCCCCGTCGCCGAGCCCGCGGCGCGCTACGGGCTGGGGCGCATCGCCGCCGCGACGGGCGACGCCTCCTCAGCGCGGCAGCAGTTCGAACGCGCGGTCGCGCTGGCGCCGACGTTCGGAGCCGCCCACTACGCCCTGGCCCAATTGCAGCGCAAGGCCGGCGACACGGCCGCGGCGCGGGCCTCGCTGGAGGCGCAGCAGCGTTGCCAGAACTGCTGGCCGATGCCGCCGGATCCGTGGGCGGCGCGCGTCGCCGCGGTGCGGACCGACGCCGCGGCGATCCTGCAGCGCGGCGTGGCCATGGACGGCACCGCAGACGATGCCAAAGTGATCGACACTCACGAAGCCGCGCTGGCTCGGGATCCCTCGCTCGTGCAGGCGCGGACCAACCTGATCGTTCTCTACGCCCGCACCGGCAATCTCGCCGCCGCCGAGCGCCACTACCAGGCCGTGCTGGCCGCGAAGCAGCACGAAGCCGAAGCTCATCACAACTTCGGGTTGGCGCTGATGCGGGCCAACGATCGGGTGCGCGCCGAGCCGGTGCTGCGGCTAGCCATCGAGCGCAACGGCGCCGACGCGGAGGCGCTCGACGCGTTGGGCTTGATCCTGGAGTCGTCGGCGCGGCTGGACGAGGCCGAGGCGATGTACCGGCGTGCCGTCGAGGCCAGCCCGAACAGCCGCGCGCTCCGCTTCAATCGCCTCCGGGTGCTGGTCGCGCAGCAGCGCTACGATGAGGCGCTGGCCGACGTCCCGAGATTGATCGAACCACCCGATGCCGAGAGCGTGCGCTATCTCTACGCCGCGGCGACCATCCACGTGCGTCGGGGCAGCATTGCCGAAGGCCGCGCCCTCGCCGAGACGGCCCTGGCCCGCGCGCGTCGCTATGGGCTTACCGATGTTGCGGCCTCCATCGAGCGCGACCTGGCCACCTTGAAATGAGGATGCCCCCGGCCGCCTGCGAGCTGCCCCCCGGGCCGCCCAGGCCCGGCGGGACCGCAGCGAGCATCACAGGCGGCCCGCGGCGGGGGCTGAGGGCACCCGCCGCCGGTAAGCTCGGTGCTCACGACGGCGGCGTGATGGTCGGCTCGGTCTCGTTCGCGTTTCGCTCACGCTGCGCGCGCTGCAGCTCCTGATACTTCGCCAGCAGTGGCTTGGCTTTCTCGGCCTGGCCCACGGCCTGGTAGGCGCGGGCCAGCTGGAAGTGCAGTGTGCCGTCCTGGTCGTCGGCGAGGGCCGGCTCGAGCAGCGGAATGGCCGCCGCGGCGTCGCCTTTCTGCACGTAGCCGCGCCCCAGCGCGGTGCGCGCGCCGACGTCCTGCGGGTTGAGCTCGACGGCGCGTTCAAGGATGGGCAGCGCTTCGCCCAGCCGCTGCAATTCGAGAAGCGCGTGACCTTGCAGCGACATCGCGTCGGGGTCGCCGGGCACCCGCGCCAGGAGGGTCTTGGTGACGGCGAGGGCCTGCTCGTAGTCGCGGGCGCGGTAGTGGGCGACGGCGAGCTCGGCGAGGAGGCCGGGATCGTCAGGCGTCACCGCCAAAGCGGCCTTGAGTTCCTTGACCGCATCGAGGTGACGGTTGTCGGCGGCCGCCCGCTCGGCGCGCATCAGGCGCCGCTCGCGCGAATCGGGGAGCGCTTCGAGCTTGGCAAAGGCAGCGGCGCCCAGCGCCGAGGCGGCCCTGGTCCGCCAGTAGCGCGACCAGGGATCGGCCTTGTCCGCCGTCTGGCTGAGCACCTCGTCGTGGCGGCCGGCGGCGAACGAGCACTCGGCTGGGCGCTGGGCACAGTCGAGAGTCACCGCTGCGCCGAGCTTTCGCTGCTGCGCCGCCCAGCTCGGATGACCGGCCTCTTCGTAGACCACCGCCAGCGAATCGTGAACGGCGCGCGTGCCGGGGAGAAGCGGCAGTAGGTCGCGATAGCGGCGGAACGCCAGGCCGAAGCGGCGGTCTTCGCGCAGCGCATCGGCGAGTAGCAGGTCGCGGAAGGGCTTCTCTTCCGTCGCGTGGGCAAAGGTCGCCAGCGTGTCCTGCACGACGGCGTTGTAAGCTTGGCCCAGCTCGTACCAGACTGCCGGGTTGCGCGGCGTTTCCGTCGCAACGACCTTCAGCTCCGCGATGGCCGGGTCGGGTCGTCCTGCCGCGAGCAGCGCCCGAGCCAGCAGCCCGCGGCTTGTCGCATCTTGGGGACGCCCCTTGACGACCCGCTCGAGCGACGGCACGGCGTCAGCGCCGCGGCCCAGGCTGAGGAGACTCGAACCGAGGAAGAGATGCGCTTGGAGGAGGGTCGGCTGCAGCTCAACGGCCCGCCGCAGAGGAGCTATGGCCTCGCCCTCGCGGCCGGCCATCGCCAGGGCCATGCCCAGATTCATGTGCAGGCCGGCGTCGCCAGGCAGCGCTAGCAGCAGCTGCCGATAGATCGCCGCCGCATGTTCGTAGCGCCCTTCGTTCATCGCCTGTGTCGCCTGCTTGCCGCGCGCCGCCAGCTCGTTTGGTTGAGCGCGCACGGAGGGCGACATCAGGGCGAACAGCAGCAGGGCGGCGACCGGGCCGGGCCGCCGGACGATCCACATCCCTGCATCTTGATGGCTCGGCGGGGTGAGGTCAATGCCCCGTGTCTGTCGCTCGGCGCTCTCGCGACGAGCGCGGCGATGTCCGGGCATGGTGCCCGCCCTGCTCGATCTGCTGGGCTGGGAAGCGCTTGATATGCGCGTCGTGAAGCTGACGCTTAGCTTACAGGGGCACGGGCTTCGTTGGCTGGCAGCGGCAGGCGTCGGGCACCTCGATCCAAGGCCTGCTCGAGGACTTGCTGGGCCGTCTCGAAGGCACACGGGTGAGCGTGGTCGGCGCCGGGCGCACCGACGCCGGCGTCCACGCCCTTGGTCAGGTGGCCAGCGTCCGCCTGGACCGTTGCCGCCTGTCGGGCATCGACTTGCAGCGGGCCCTCAATGCCACCCTCCCGGCGACGGTCCGCGTTCTGCGCGTCGACGAGGTCGCGGCCGATTTTCACGCCCGCCACGCGGCCCGCGCCAAGCGGTACGACTACCGCGTCGTCGACGGCCCGATGCTGCTGCCGTTCGACGCCGGCTACGCCTGGCACGTCGCCGAGCCGCTCGACGTGTCGGCGATGCGCACCGCCCTCGAGACGGTGATCGGACGGCACGACTTTGCTGCCTTCCAATCCGCCGGCGGCGCTGTGATCACGACGACGCGGACGATGTTCGAGGCGTGGATCGACGAGATTCGATACGAGGCTCCTGGCTTCAGGCTGCAGGCTCCAGGCTCCGGCCTCCAGGCTTCAGGTCTTGGGCTCACGGCTCACGCTCGTCCGGACTCCGCACTCCAGGCCACGCACGAACTGGGGCCGGAGGGACGCCTCCTGACCGTCACGCTGCGCGGCGACGGATTCCTCCGGCACATGGTCCGCAGTCTCGTCGGCACGCTGGTCGTGATCGGGCACGGCCGCGTCGAGCCCGGCCGGGTCGCCGACCTGCTGGCCACGCGCGACCGCTCGCGCGCCGGACCCACCGCGCCGCCACACGGGTTGTTTCTGGTGTCGGTGGAGTACCTGACCCCTTCGGACTTGAGCCCGGAGTTCACGCGTGTTGACAATGTGGCGCAGGCCTTCAGGCCTGCCCGGGCCCGCGTTGGCCGGGCTGAAGCCCGGCGCCAGCCTTGGCGGGCCCGTCGTCAACACACAGTGAAATCTAGGCTTAGCCCTGAGGCCTGAGCCCTGAGCCGACAGGTATACTCGATCCGCCGTGTCTCTGGCCGACTTCCTCGCCTGGGTCCCTGACGGGTCGCCCGAATCCCAGGCGGCGCGACAGCTCGACATCGACCGCCTGCCGGCACACGTCGCCATCATCATGGACGGCAACGGCCGGTGGGCGGCGCAGCGCCACCTGCCGCGGGTCGAGGGGCATCGCGCCGGGATCACGGCCGTCCGCGAGACCGTCGAGACCTCCGCGCGGCTGGGTATTCAGGTCCTCACGCTCTACGCCTTCTCGGTCGAGAACTGGAAGCGGCCGCGCAGCGAGGTCAGCGCGCTGATGGCGCTCCTCCGCCGCTATCTGCGCTCCGAGCTGCACATGCTGCTCGAGCACGGCATCCGGTTCAAGGTCGTGGGGCGTGCCGACGCGCTCGCGCCCGAAATCCAGGCCGAGCTCCACGACGCCGAGGCGCGGACCGCCGCCAACACCGGCATGCAGTTCAACATCGCGCTCAACTACGGCGGCCGCGCCGAGATCGTGGACGCGGCGAAGCGCGCGCTCGCCATGGGCATCGCGCCCGACGATCTCGACGAGGCGCGTTTTGCCGGCCTCCTCTACACCGCCGGCCAGCCCGATCCCGACCTGCTGATCCGCACGAGCGGCGAGATGCGCGTCAGCAACTTCCTGCTCTGGCAGATCGCCTACGCGGAGATCTGGGTGACCGACACGCTCTGGCCCGACTTCCGCTGCCGTCATCTGCTCGACGCCATCATCGGCTTCCAGAAGCGCGAGCGACGTTACGGAGGCATCGAAAAGGAAGTAGGAAGTACGAAGGAGGAAGTCACGAGGAGTACGAAGTGAAGGGAGACGGCGTGAAGTGAGGAAGGCGGAATCCTCGTACTTCGTACCTCGTACTTCGTACTTTCTGCGAAGTGACCCGCCTCCTTACTGCAATCGTCCTCCTGCCGATCGTCGTCGGCGTCCTGTGGTACGGTCCGCTGGCGGCGGTGGCCGGACTCATTGGCGTCGTGGCGCTGCTGGCCTTTGCCGAGTACGCCGGCATGGCGCGGCAGGCGAGACCGGGGTTTGCGGCGGTGGTGTCCGGCGCCGTCACCCTGGCCACGTTCGTGGCCGTTGCGCTCGGCGTGCCGCTCGTGCTCGTGCTGGGGCCGGCCCTGCTCGTCACCGGTCTGGTCGGCATCGCGCAGGGACATCCGGGAGACGATGCGATCGGACGCGCGGGCGCGGCGTTCTTTCCGGCGTGCTACATCGGAGTGCCGTTGGGGCTGGCCGTCGTGCTGCGCACGCAGTGGAATGCCGGCGTGCTGCTGCTGCCGTTTCTGACGATCGTCGCCAGCGACTCGAGCCAGTATTACGCCGGGCGGCTGTTCGGCCGGACGCCGCTCGCCCCCGCCATCAGCCCGAAGAAGACGGTCGAAGGTGCCATCGGCGGGGTGGTGGCGGCCGCCGTCGCCACGGCGGCGCTCGGGCGCTATGTGCTGCCCGGCGCCGGCGTGCTGCCGCTGGTCGCCCTGGGTCTGCTGCTCGCCGGCGCGGGGATCGCCGGCGATCTGTTCGAGTCGCTGCTCAAGCGCAGCACCGGCATCAAGGACTCCTCGGGCCTCCTCCCCGGCCACGGCGGCATGCTCGACCGCATCGACGCGCTGCTGTTCGCCTGCCCGGCCTACTACGTGTTCCTCGTGTTCGCGGGATGGTAGGGCGACTGTGACCAGACTGACCAGCTGACCGTGACGTGACCAGTGACGAGTGACGAATGACGATTGACCAGTGGCAGTGACCAACGTTCTGGCTCCACTCGACTTCGTCCCTCGTACTCTGTACTCACTCGAACTTTGTACTTCATGAGGATCGCAATACTCGGCTCCACCGGATCGATCGGCTGTTCCGCCTTGCGCGTCGTCGATGCGCATCCGGACCGCCTCGAGGTCGTGGCGCTCGCCGCCGGCGGGAACGCGGAACGGATGGCCGCCCAGGTCGCCCGGTATCGGCCACGTGCGGTCGCGATGCGATCGGCGGCGGCGCTCGCCGAGGTGAAGGACCGGCTGTCGGGAGCGGGCGCCGGGGTGGAGCACTTCACCTGCGGGTCCGCGGGGCTGTGCGAGCTCGTGACGCGTTCCGACGTCGATGCCGTGCTCTGCGCCTCGTCCGGTACCGCCGGACTCGAGGCCGTGCTCGCGGCGATTGGGGCCGGCAAGCGCATTGCGCTCGCCAACAAGGAAGTGCTCGTCATGGCCGGCCATCTCGTGATGTCGGCGGCCCGTGCCCGGGGCGTGGACGTGCTCCCCGTGGACAGCGAGCACAACGCCATCCATCAATGCCTGCACCGCCGTGAGGCCGGCGAGGTCCGGCGCCTCATTCTCACCGCGTCGGGCGGGCCCTTCCGCGACCGCCGCCGCGAGGATCTCGCGACGGTCTCGCCGGATGCGGCGCTCTCGCACCCGACGTGGCGGATGGGCCGCAAGATCACGATCGATTCCGCCACGCTCATGAACAAGGGCCTGGAGGTCATCGAAGCCCATTGGCTCTTCGATGTCCCGGGGCGGGCGATCGACGTCGTCGTCCACCCGCAGTCGATCGTGCATTCGCTGGTGGAGCTGCGCGACGGTTCGATCCTCGCTCAGCTCGGCGTCACCGACATGCGATTGCCGATCCAGTACGCGTTCTCGTGGCCCGAGCGGTGGGACGGCCCGCTGCCGGCACTCAGCCTCGTGGACTGTGCGCGCCTCGAGTTCGAGGCCCCCGATCACGCCCGGTTCCCGTGCCTGCGCCTCGCCTATGACGCCCTCGAGGCGGGCGACGCCTTCCCCGTCGTCCTGAACGCGGCCAACGAGCTGGCCGTCGACGCCTTCCTGGCCGGGACGATTCCGTTCCCGGCGATTGCCGCCGCGATCGCCGAGGCCCTGGCCGCAGCCGCCCATGCGGGGCTCGGGAACCCCTCGAGCCTCGAAGCCGTCCGTGAGATCGATGCCTGGGCGCGCTCGTATACTGGCTCGAGGCTCGGGACTCAAGGGACTCGAGCCTGAGCCCCGTGATTCCTGAGCCTGGAGTCCTGAGCCCCCTGAACCCTGACCTTGAGTCCTGAGCCTCCTGAGCCCTGAGCCCGCAAGGATCCCCGAGTGTCCAACGTTCTTCCGTTTCTGTTCGTGCTGGGCGTGCTGGTCTTCGTGCACGAGCTCGGCCACTTCCTCGTCGCGCGCTGGCACGGCGTCAAGGTGCTCACCTTCTCGCTCGGCTTCGGGCCCAAGCTCCTGAGCATCCGCCGCGGCGACACCGAGTACTGCGTCAGCGCGATTCCGCTTGGCGGCTACGTGAAGATGGCGGGGGAGAACCCCGACTCCGACGCGCCCGTCCCCTCGGCCCCTGACGAGTTCCTGGCCAAGAGCAAGTGGCAGCGATTCCAGGTCTACATCGCCGGGCCGGTGATGAACATGATCACCGCGCTCGTGATCATGGCCGGGGTGTACGTCTACGGCGCGCCCGAGCCCGCGTATCTGAAGAACGCGCCGGTCGTCGCCCGCGTCACCTCGCCGTCCCCGGCCGCCACGGTCGGCATCCGCCCCGGCGATCTCTTCGTCAGCGTGAACGGACGTCCCGTGCCGACCTGGGAAAAGCTCGACATCGAGCTGCTCCCGGCGGCGGGGCGGGAGCTCGAGATCGTCGGTACGGCGCGACGGCCGCGACCAGACGCTGCGCGTCACGCCGGAGCCGAAGACCAGGTACGAGATTGGCGACATCGGCGTTGTCCCCGAGTTCAACCCGCAGATTGCCTTGCTGCTGCCCGGTGATCCGGCGGAGCGATCCGGCCTCCGCGTCGGCGATCTGATCTTCGCCGCCAACGGCGTCGCGCTCGATCAGCCCGCCCTGCTCAAGTTGATCAAGAGCAGCGTGCACAAGCCGCTGACACTCACGGTCGGCCAGCCGCAGGCGCGCCGCGACGTGACGGTCACGCCGCTGCTGCGAGAGGGCGAAGGCCGGATTGGCGCCGAGATCTGGCCCTACGAAGAGCGGCTCGTCGCGGCGCCGCTGCCGCAGGCGCTGAGACTCAGCTGGCAGCAGAACGTCGAATGGTCGACGCTGATCTTCAGGACGTTCGCCGGACTCTTCAAGGGCGAGGCGTCCACCAAACAACTCATGGGCCCGGTCGGGATTGCCCAGCTCTCAGGCGGAGCGGCCAAGCAGGGATGGGTGTCCGCTCCTGAGGCTGATGGCGATGATCAGCCTCAATCTCGGGATCCTCAACCTCCTGCCGATCCCGATGCTCGACGGCGGTCACATCTTCATCATGGGCCTCGAAGGCGCGGCACGCCGCGACTTCAGCCTGCGTCTCAAGGAGCGGCTCCTCATCGCCGGCTTCGTGCTCATCATGATGCTGATGGTCACCGTCATCTACAACGACCTGATGCGCATCGAGTGGATCGAGAACCTCGTGCCGTGGCGGTGAGATCGGGCTGCTGGCTACGGGCTACAGGCTACGGCTGAAGACGCGCCAGACTGCGCCGCGCTGCGTCTGCGCCCCAGTAGGCCGGAAGTCCGTCAGCCCGCAGCCTGTCTTACTTCAACGCCGCGAGCTTCCCCAGATTCGCGGCTTCGGCGAGCTGGTGGAGCACCCTGGCGTCATCCACGTTCGAGCCCTCGAGCTGCAGGATGAAGCGCTTGCTCACGAACGCGTTGACTTCGGCATCGCGGCCGGCCGCGTCCCACTTCTCGAATCCGGGATGGCCGGCGACCTTGACCGCCTTCTCGTAGCCGGACTCTGTCTCCTTCTCGTAGCCCATGTTCGAAATCCACGCATAGGGCAGGAGCAGGAGCTGATTGAATCCCGAGTCGACGAGCGACGCCTCGATCTGCGCGTCGCCCTTGCGATAGGTGACCGACGCCTTCGAGAAGCTGACCGGTGACGTCATCTTCTCGCCCGTGGGTTTGCCCATTTCCCACCCGGCGAGCTCGGGGAACACCGTCTGCAGCTCCCGGAAGCTGACGGGTTCGACGGCGTCGGTACTGCCGCCGGCCAGCGCTCCGAACCCTCTGGCGAGGCCTTCGAGGCCCTTCGCCATGTCCGCCGCGCCATTGGCGGCGTCCTTCTCCATCTTCTTGCCGGCCTCCTCCATCTGCTTGGCGGCCTGCTCGATCGCCTTCGTCGCCTCTTCGGTCTTCTTCTGTTCCGCCCTGCCGCACGCGAGCGCGCTGGCGATCGACAGGGTGAGAGCGGCGCACGTCCACGTCCTGGTCATGCGGTACAGAACGAGATCTGGCGCCGCGACGAACAGCTTCCAGCTACCAGGTACCAGCTACCAGTGACCAGACCAAAGACCAAAGACCAGCAAGACCGAACGACCACACCAGGCCGGGCTGAAGCCCGGCCCTCCTGCGGTCGCAGGAGGCGCCGCACGGTTCGCAGGAGGGCGCGGCTTCAGCCGCGCCAAGACCTGTTGCCCTTCGGCCCGAAGCCCGTCGAAAGCTACTTCGTGCTCGTGCTGCTGGCGGGGGGTGCGGCGACGTAGCTTCGCCGGGCGCGCGGCTTGAGCTCGATCTTCGCCGGCGTCCGCACGTCGAGGCGGTGCACCTTGCCGTCGAGCGTCTTGGGGCTGAACCCGATCAGGTACTGGCTGTGGAGCTCCGCCGCGACGCGGGTGAAGGTCGGTCCGAGCTCCTCGGTCTTCTTGAGCTCGAAGTAGCCGCCGCCGGTCTCCTCCGCGAGCTTTTTCAGACCGCGGTCCGGCCGCGTCCGGATGACGCGCCCCGTGCCCCCGGGCTGCATCACGCTCTCGAGGCCAATCGCGTACACCATGACCTCGTCGGCGCGGGCGCGATCGGTGACCCGCCCCAGGCTCGTGCGGCTGCCGGTGTCGTCGCCGTCGGTGAACACGACGACGACGCGTCGGGTGTCGACGCCGGCCAGCTCGGTGATGCTCGCATCGACCGCATCCCACAGTCGCGTGGCATTCCCGAAGTCGAGCTCCCGGATGGAGGCCGCGAGCTCGTCGCGATCGTTGACGAACATCCGCGCTCCCGAACTCGATCTTGTCGTTGAACGCGCCGACTTTCGCCTTGTCATCGGGCAGCAGCCGGATCACGAACTGCTCGGCCGCCGCCTTCACGAGATCCAGGTTCATGGTCATGCTGCCGCTGGTGTCGAGCATCACGACGGCCGTGATCGGCCGGACCGCGTTGTCGAAGAGCGCGATCTCCTGCGGCAGGTTGTTGTCGAGGATCTGGAAATCCTCCTTGACCAGGTCCGGCACGAGGCGCCCCTGCGCGTCGGTGACGGTCACGTACAGCGGGACGATCTGCGTCCCCGACCTGAACGTGGGCTGCTGGGACGCGACGACCGCAGAACACCCGAGCAGGATGGCTCCTGCCAGCGCGGTGCGAAAGGGGAGCCTCATGAGTCGAGCTTAGCAGAAAGAACAGCGGCTGGAGCGGCTGGAACGGCTGGCACGGCTGGAGCGGCTGGCACGGCTGGAGCGGCTGGAGCGGCTGGAGCGGCTGGAACGGCTGCAGGGCTGGGCACGGCTGGCACGTCGGGGCGCGATTGATAGACTCTGCCGTCATGAGGTTGCGGTGTCTTGCCCTTCGCGTCGTCGCGGCAGCCCTGCTCGCGACGCCGCTCGTCGTTCCGACGGCGGCGCAGGTCCGCCCGGTCTACAGCCGGGGCGTGGCCGGCCTCGTCCAGGCGGTCGAGCGCATCCTGACCACGGCGAGCGCGATGCACACGGCGGCGCATCCCGACGATGAAGATACGGCGTTCATCGCCCGGGTGGCGCGCGGCGATCATGCGCGGGTGGCCTATCTCTCGCTCAACCGCGGTGAAGGCGGCCAGAACCTCATCGGCCTCGAGTTGTCCGACGCGCTGGGCGTCATTCGCACCGAGGAGCTCCTCCAGGCCCGGGTGCTCGACGGAGGGGACCAGTTCTTCACGCGCGCCTACGATTTCGGCTTCACGAAGACCGTCGAGGAAGCGGCGGAGAAGTGGGACCAGGAGCGCATTCTCGGCGACATGGTGCGCGCGATCCGCGTCTATCGCCCGCTGGTCCTGTTTGCGGGGTTCAGCGGCACGACCGCCGACGGCCACGGCCAGCACCAGCTCGCCGGCGTGCTGACGCCGATCGCCTTCAAGGCCGCCGGTGACGCGACCCGCTTTCCCGAGCAGCTCGCCGACGGCCTGCGCCCGTGGCAGCCGAAGAAGCTGTACGTGCGTCAGGGCTTCGGCCGCTCGGCCGCCGAACCGACGCCTGCGGCTTCCGACAGGCGTCTTCGATCCGCTGCTCGGGCGATCCTTCTTCGAGATTGCGATGGAGGGCCGCAGCCAGCACAAGTCGCAGGAGATGGGCGTCGATCGAGGCGCGCGGGCCCAGGACCTCGAACATGCGCCTGCTCGAGGACCTGACGCTGCCGAACGGCACCAACGGCCGCGAGAAGGAATCGAGTGTGTTCGACGGCCTCGACACGTCGCTGAGCGGTCTCGGCGTGCTCGCCGGCCTGCCCCCCGGCGCGCTCGACGCCAATCTCGAGCGGATGGCGGCCGCGGCGCGTTCCGTGCTCGCGGATCCCGGCCTGCTGCGCGATCCGGCCACGGTGGTGCCACAGCTGGTCGGTGGCCTCGAGGCAACGCGATCCGCGCGCCAACGGGTCGCGGCCCTGACCGCGCCGGCGGGCGCGCGAGCCGAGGCCGACTTCCTCCTCGGCATCAAGCAGGCGCAGTTCGAAGACGCCCTCGTCCGCGCCGCCGGCCTCGTCACCGACGTGCTGGCGGATCGCGAGGTCGCGGCCGGCGGCGAGACCGTTCGCGCCACCGTGTCGCTGTTCGTGCCCGACGGCTCGCCGGTCACGGTGGGAGACATGCAGCTTCTCGCCCCCGAGGGATGGCACGTTCAGCGCGCGGCGGCCTCCGACGCCGCAGTGTCAGACAATCCGTTCGGTCGTCTGGCCCGTGAGGAACCGACCTCGAGCGCCGTCTTCACCCTCACCGTTGGTCCGGACGCCGCGCCCACGCAGCCGTACTGGCTGGCCAGGCCGCGCGAGAAGGAAGTCTTCGCGTGGGACGTGCCGACCGCGCTCCACACGCTGTCCTTCGCGCCGCCCGAGATCGTCGGCCGGGTGTCCGTCACCATCGGCGGTGCGGCGCTGACGGTGTCGCGGGGGCTCGAGTATCGCTATGCCGACAGCGTCCGCGGCGAGATTCGTCGCGCCTTCGCGGTGGTGCCGGCGGTGACGCTGGACTTCGACGAGCCGCTGCACATCGTGCCGGCTTCCGACGTCGCGCGTCCGCGGCGCATGGCCGTGCGTCTGCAGAACCAGACGTTGTCGAGCGCGTCGGGCCTGGTGCGTCTTGCAGGACCGGCAGGATGGACCGTCGTCCCTCGCGATGCGCCGGTGCACTTCAATGCCTCCGGCGAGCGCCAGGCGGCCTGGTTCACCGTGACGCCGGCGTCGAACGCCGCGCCCGGCGCCTACGACCTGCGGGCAGAGGCCGTGTTCGACGGGCGCACGCACGGGCTCGCGCAGCGCGTCATCGCCTACCCGCACATTCAGAGCCACCGTCTCTACGCCCCCGCGCGCGCGACGGCGCGCGTCCTCGACGTCCGCGTCGCGCCGGTTCGCGTCGGATACGTCATGGGCGCCGGCGATCAGGTGCCCGAGGCGATCAGGCGTCTCGGCCTGGAGGTCACGCTCCTCACCGACGATCAGCTCGCCTCGGCCGATCTCGCCGCCTACGACGTCATCGTCATCGGGATCCGCGCGTCTGAGGGGCGCCCGGCATTCGTCGCGAACAACGGGCGGCTGCTGGACTACGCGCGCGACGGCGGCACGCTCATCGTCCAGTATCAGCAGCCGGACTACGTGGCCCGCGGGCTCGTCCCGTTCAAGGTCGAGATGGGCCGCGGCGTCGCGCGTCACCGACGAACGTGCGCGGGTGACTCTCCTCGATCCGGCGCATCCCGCCTTCACGTTCCCCAATCGCATCACCGACGAGGACTGGGCGGGCTGGGTGCAGGAACGGAACCTCTACGCGTTCTCGACGATCGGTCCCGAGCTCACGCCGCTGCTCGAGACCGCCGATCCCAACGAACCGCCGCAGCGCGGCGGCCAGGTCTACGCCCGCCTCGGCAAGGGCCAGTTCGTCTACACCTCATATGCGTGGTTTCGCCAGCTCCCCGCCGGCGTGCCGGGCGCCTACCGATTGTTCGCGAACCTCCTGAGCTTGCCGAAAGCGCCAGCGCAGTGACCAACTACCAACTACGAATTACCAACTACGAATTGACGACTACGAACTACCAACAAGGCACTTCGCCTTTGGGAAGGTCGGCATGCGGCGTGCAAGACCAGGCCGCATGTCCGGCCCTCTGTTGGTGCGCACACGTGCGTTCGCGATTGCTGTGCTTCGTTTCGTCGGCACGTTGCCGCCCACGCAGATAGGCCGAATCGTCGGCGGACAGCTGGGTCGTGCTGGCAGTTCGGTTGCGGCGAACTACCGTCGAAGCCGGCTCGCGCAATCGCCACGGGATTTTCTGGCGAAACTGAAGGTCGTCGAAGAGGAGGCTGCCGAGTCCGAGTTCTGGCTGGATCTGTGCACCGAGCTGCAGCTCGGCACGCGCGTCGAAGCGACGCGTCTGCTGCGCGAAGCGGGCGAGATCACGGCGATGGTGATCGCGTCGATCAAGACGGCTCGAGCAAAAATCCGATGAGTTTCTTTCACGTTCCGCCGCCGTTTCAGAGCAGTTCTTGCAACCCACTCTGAAAACGGGAGGATCGGTAGTTGGTCGCTGGTTCGCTGGTAATTGGTCCGCTGGTAGTTGGATCGCCTGGTAGTTGGTCGCTGGTCGCTGGTCGCTGGTAGCTGGAGTTGGTCCCTGGTAGTTGGTCGCTGCTCACGGTTTCCGCCGGTAGACAATCTTCTGCGCCATCTCGCCCGCGTCGGCGGACACCTGTCGATCCGCGGTGAGCGTGTTCTTGTCCGGCGCGAGCGTCCAGCGTTCCACGACCTTCACCGACATGCCCTGCAGGTTCGACGTGCGATTGATCACGAGCGTCGTTCCGTCCCACGTCGCCGTGCCCGTCACCTCCTTGCCGTGCATGGACTGCCGTCGGTCGTGCACACGAGCTCGGTCGAAAACGCGCCGAAATCGGCGGCGACCTCCGATCGAACCGTGAGCTTCGGCTCCCCATGGGTGAGCACCAGCCCCATGCGCGAGTAGGTCATCTGCCCGGTCTGGCTCGCGCCGAGATCCGCTTCCCACGTGCCCGAGAAGTCGGGTTTTGCGGCTCCCGCCTGCACGAGCACCAGCCCCAGCGCCACGACAAGCCCCTTCATCACGCCTCCTCGTCACTTCGTACCTTCGACGTTCGTACTTCGACAAGCTTTGTAGTTACTCCCCTGACGTTGGTGCTTGTCCGCTGGCGCCGTCCGTCGCCGCCGGCCCGTTGTAGATGCCGTTGAAGAGGAACTTGAACGTGCCGTGCGGCTGGGCGCGGAAGCGTGATCTCGGGTCCGAACAGGAACAGCCGGCCCTTGCCGACGCGCGCTTCGGCGATGGCGACCGCGCCATTCAGATAGTGCTGGCCCCAGGCCCAGCCGCTGCGCAGCGGCTGGCGCGTCGTCGAACCAGGCGACGGCCTTGACGCCCTTCATCGCCGCGTCGGGATGCAGCTTGAACACCGGGCTGTTGTCGAAGAACACGTCGACGCGTCGTCGAGGCCCCACGCCAGCGGGTGCTGCGGGTTGACCGCGACTTGCAGCACCGAGCCCGGCACGTAGTACCGGTCCTGCGGGAGCGGCCGCTCGCCCGTGGACGTCCGCTCGACCAGCGCGCTCGAGATCGGCAGCTTGAGGTGGTAGGCGAGATTGGTCGAGCTGCCGATGGTGATGACCGTGCCGCCCTGCTCGAGGAACGCCTTGAGCTGCGGGATCGTCTTGTCGACGCGTCACGCTGCCCAGCCATCCGCGGAACGCGGCTCGGGAATGCGTTGCGGATCGATCTCCGGCTGCTGCGAAGCTCGCCGTCGACCCCGCCCGGCGACCCGGACGCGGGAATGCGCGCCGTCGACGAAGACGAGCACGTCGAACTTCGCGTTCAGGTTGCCGGCGTCGAGCGTGCTGCGGATAGACCACCTCGAACGGGAACTCGGTACTGCTCGAACAGCCAGCGCGTCCAGCCCGACGGCATCGAGCCGCCGTAGCGATCCCACAGCCCGATGCGGACGGGCCGGAGCTTCACCATCTCGCCCGCGGGACGGCTGGCAACGCCGTCACGCGAACTCCGCCGAGATCCCGCGCCGCGCCTTCGCCACGAGCTCCGCGTTCTGCGGCCGCGCCGGCACGAACAGGGTGCCCGGCCCCTCCAGGCCGGCCCCGCCCTTCGGCAGCCGGTAGACCTCGTCGCCGTTCTTCAGCAGACGGTTGACGAGGATGAAGCTGTCGTTCTGTGCGGCTGAGAGCAGGTAGCCGGCCGGCTGCGCCGGGCCGGTGACATCTCCGCCGGCGGCGCGATCGAGTCCGGTCACCTTCTCGAACGGCCCGTCGAAGCCGTCGAGGATGCGGTCGAAGTTCACGCCCATCTGGTAGGCGAGCGTCCAGCCCGGCGCTGTCGTACGGCGGAATCGGCGGCCCGCCCGGATAGGCGAAGTCGTTGGGATGATCCTGCGGCTCGAACATGTCGAGCACGTGCGGCGCGGAACGCCTGCGCGGTCTTCACCACGATCGAGCCGGCCGGATACTTCCTGCCCGCGACTTCGAAGGCCGCGGTCGCGCGATGGACGGTGACGCCGGTCTTGATCAGCGTGTTGGCGAACTTGACCGCGGTCGGGAAGTCGCGCTGATCGGCGGTCAGGATGTAGCCGCGCGGGTCGCGCAGTCTTCGGGTCGCGCAGCAGGTCGTAGAACTTCGACGGCGCGGGCGAGGTGAACCCGCCGACGCTCATCGTGCCGACCGCTGGGCGTCGGCGCGGACGATCGCCCCGCTCGCGCGCGATCGCGTCCTGCACGCTTCTGCACCCGCTTCGGGTACATCGTCCACGTGTCGCGTGCTGCCCTTCTCGATCGCGCGCTTGCCCATCAGGTAGATGTTGAACAGGAACTGCTCGCGATGCCGCGACGCGACGTCGAGCACCGCGCGGTTCGCGGTCAGCGAGTACTCGATCGACTGCCGGAAGTGCCACGTCTGCGGCGTGATCGGGAAGGGCAGATCGCCGCTCGGCAGCGTTCGCGCGCCGGCACGAAGGGGATCTCCATCGGCGTCGGGCTGCCGATGGTCTCGGTGAGCAGCCCGATCATGTTGTGGAAGTAGACCGTCGTCCGCAGGCCGCCGTTCCACCACGTCGAGTAGTTCGCGCCGCGCCGCATCGTCGCGCCCGGCTTGCCTTCGGCGGCGAAGCGGTTGTGCATCGACGCGCCCACCAGGTCGATGCCGAGCGGGATCAGCGGATCGAACGACGTAGTTGAACGGATCGCGGAACGGCGGCGCGAAGAGCACCGTGCCGGTCGGGCCCGTCTGGTGGTGGTTGTACATGATCTGCGGGAACCACTCGTGGTACAGCACGCGGTTCATGTTGGTGGTTTCCGCCTGCGTCGACATGTACAAGTCGCGGTTGTTGTCGTGGCCGACGTACTTCTGGTACAGCCGCGGCATCGCCCGACAGCGTCCGCTTCTTCAGGTCGGGCTCGCGCATGTACCAGTCCGCGACCAGGTCGTGGCCGTCCGGATTGGCGTGGACGAAGAGGATGATCACGTCGCGCAGGAAGCGCTGCGTCTCCTCGTCGGTGCGGCTCACCATCTGGTAGAGCGTCTCCATCAGCTGCTGCGCGCCGAGGACCTCGGTCGCGTGCAGCCCGCCGTCGATCCAGACGACCGCCTTGCCTTCGGCGGCGAGCGCCTGCGCCTGGTCGTCGGTCAGGCCCTCGGCCGAGCGCGAGCCGCCGGGCGATCTCCTTGTAGCGCGCCAGCTTCTTGTGGTTCTCCGGCGAGGTGACGATCGCCATCAGCTGCGGGCGGCCCTCGGCGGTCTTGCCGATCTCGGTCGAGCGTCATCCGGTCCGACTCGGCGTCGAGCTTCTTCCAGTACTCGGTGAGCTGCGTGTAGTTGGCGAGCTGATAGTCGTCGCCGAGGTTGAAGCCGAACTGCTCCTTGGGCGTCGTGATCCGCTCGCTGCGTGCGTTCAGCGCGACGACGGTGAGCGCAAGCGCGGTGACGAGGCTGCTCAGACTGGCGAAGGAAAGCCTGCGGCGCATTGAGCCCCAATGATACGGCAGGCTCAGGGCTTACGGGATCGAGTCCGGCTGAAGCCGGACACTACGTCCACACAAGGGAGCCGCGAGGCTCAATCCAGCAGTTTGTGCAGCGCCGCGACGCTGGCGGCGGCGACGAGCAGGACGCCGGCGGCGATGACGAGCGAGTACGAGGCGAGGAGACCGGTCGCGGCGGCGGGGGCGACCACCGTGCCGATGTCGCTGCCGGCCAGGGCGCGGACGAGCGCGATCAGCAGCACCAGCGCGGACACGACCCCAACGCCGGCTTCCACCCGCTGCATCATGTCCAGCGGCGCGACCGCACGGGCTTCAGCTTCCCATCGTCGGGCGAGCTGTGCTTTCCACCAGAGCTGCCCGGCGTTCGGGAGGCGCCGACGATCCGCCAGCCGGTCGGTGTTTGCGGCGAGCCCCGCCATCCACGCGACGGTGGCGTGCACGTCCCGGCAGGTCGGGCAGACGGCCAGGTGGGCGGCGAGATCGGGCGCCGGGCGCTCGCTTCGCGCCGCCTCGACGATCGCCGGCTCGTGCGGGCACGGTGGCGTGGCGAACGGATTGGTCATGATCGACCCCCTCCCGAACCGGCCCGCGAGAGCAGCCCGGCCAGCCGCCGGCGCGCGCGGTGGAGCAGCACCCGTACGCTGGCGGACTTCACGCTGAGCGCCGCCGCGATCGCGTCGTGCGGCGCGCCTTCGACATAGGCCATCCACAACAGTGCGCGCTCGCGCGGCTCCAGCGTGGCAAACGTGCGTGCCGTGTCGAGGTCGGGCTCCACCGGCGCTGCGGCCGCCGGCTGATCGCGCTCGAGCACGTCCTGCGCCGAGGCCTGCCGCCGTCCGCGGCGGAACGCGTCCACGGCGAGGTTGCTGGCGATGCGGAACACGTAGGCACGCTGCGCATCCTCGTCGAGCGGCCCGATTGGCGCCTTCAGCGCCCGCACGAACGCGTCCTGCATCAGGTCCTCGGCCTGGGCGGCGTTGCCCAGGACGCGATAGAGATAGCTCCACAGCGGACGGGCCAGCTGCGCGTAGAGGCGCTCGA
This sequence comes from Vicinamibacterales bacterium, assembly GCA_963834365.1. Lineage (GTDB taxonomy): Bacteria > Acidobacteriota > Vicinamibacteria > Vicinamibacterales > Vicinamibacteraceae > CAWJAP01. Next base: position 468,141 of record CAWIBS010000029.1, read on the forward strand.
AGCCCGCCTCGTCGAGGAGCACCGCGTCGGCTGGGACCGCCAGCACCCCGGTGTCCGCCTGGATGGCTGCCATTGCGTCCACGTCACATTCGCCAGGGCGCTCGAGCCGACGTCACAGCCGTTCCACCGCCGGTCGCGACGCGTTGAACAGCCCGAGCCTCCGAGACAGCACGTAGGACGCCGTCGCCGACAGCAGGAAGCCGAAACCGGCGGTCATGAACAGCATGCCGACGACCATGAACCCGCCGTCTGTCTCCCACTGCGCGAAGCTGTTGGCGCCGAACAGCCCCGCCCCGAGGCAGAGCAGCACGAGCCCGGTCTGGACGGCTCGCAGAATCCGGTTGGCCGGGTGGTCTTTCTCCACCGTCAAGGTTTCGAGGAACTGCTGGCCTCCCTCCGACTGCAGGAAGTCTCCGAGCTCCTTCGCCGAGCCCATCCGGTCCATGAGCTTGCCATGGAAGTCGGTGAAGACGTTGAGGCGCTGCCGGCGCCGATACCCGTCGACGATGACGTGGACGACCCACCCAACCATCGTAAAGGCCCCGAGGCCCAGCAAGATTGGAATCAGCTCCTTCATACCCGTTTCGCTCCTTGTTGACGGCCTCGGCGCCGATCCGCACTGCGTGGACCATTCGCCGGCCTGCCCCGACAACGATCGACGGGCCCAATGAGTTAACAGGAGCTGCGGCGCGTCATAAATGCCTTGACAGGCATATTCTCACTTAGGCATAGTTCAAAACGTGACTGAGACCTTCGCGGCGCTCGGCGAGCCCAACCGCTTCCGCATCGTCGAGCTCTTGCGCGCGGGCCCTCGCCCCGTCAACGACATCGGCGACCGGCTGCAGCTGAACCAGCCGCAGGTCTCGAAACATCTCCGGGTTCTGAAGGAAGCCGGGCTCGTGGACGTGCAGCCGCGGGCGCAACAGCGCCTCTACGAGCTGCGTCCGCAGCCGCTCCGTCAACTGCACGACTGGCTCGAGCGCTATCGTCAGATGTGGGAGGCGCGCCTGGGTCAGCTGGACGAGATCGTCGAGGAGCTGAACAGAAAGGAGAGGTCCGATGGTCGCAAGAGAAAAAAGTGAGGCCCGGCCGGTGAATCGCACGACGCTGGAGCGCGCCTCCGATCGCGAGATCGTCACCACCCGACTCTTCAACGGGCCACCGCGCATCGTGTTCGACGCCTGGACCAGGCCGGAGCTCGTCAGCCGCTGGTGGGCCCCGGCCACACTCGGGGTGTCGATCGTCAGCTGTGACGCGGACGTCCGCGTCGGCGGCCGCTATCGCTACGTGCTCAAGCCCGACAAGAGCGACGCGTTTGCCTTCTCGGGCAAGTACATCGAAGTCACCCCGCACTCGCGCCTCGTGTACACCACGATTTTCGAGCCCCCGGGCGCCCCGCCGCCCGGCGACGAGGGCGCTGCCATCGTCACCGTCAGCTTCGACGAACAGGACGGCAGGACGCTCCTCGTCGCGCGCGAGCTGTATCCGTCGAAGGACGTGCTCGACGCCGTTCTGGCGACCGGCATGGAGCGCGGCATGCGGATCGCGATGGATCAGCTCGACGAGCTGGTCGAGTCACTGTCATGAGTGCGCGCTGCGCGGACGGCACGAAAGGCAGGCAATGATGCGCAGCCACCCTCCTGCCAGCAACATCGACGAGTACATCGCGAACTTCCCGCCGGCGGTGCAGGACGTCCTCAATCGCGTGCGGAACGCCATCCGCAAGGCCGTTCCGCGCGGCGTCGAATCGATCTCGTACGGCATCCCCACCTACAAGCTCGATGGCCGGGCCGTGATCTACTTCGCCGGGTGGAAGGAGCACTTCTCGCTGTATCCCGCCAATGTCCGGCTCGTGGCGGCGTTCAAAGACGATCTCGTCCCCTACGAGGTCAACAACAAGGGCACGATTCGGTTTCCGCTCTCCGGGCGCGTCCCCGTGAGGCTGATCGCGGGCATCGCGCGGTTTCGCGCGAAAGAGGCCGCCGAAGCCGGAAGCCGCCGGTCGAGCGTCAGGAAGAAGCGATAGGCACGCGCTCGAGCCTCGTGAGACTGGTCCGGCTGAAGCCGGACACTACGACTGACACCCGCGTCCGGTCGAAACAGGCCTGGGTCCGGCTGAAGCTCACACTACGCAAGCGTCAGGACGTTCAAGGCGTAGTGTCCGGCTTCAGCCGGACCGCGTTTGCGTCGGGCGCGTCGCGCCTTGCTAAGATGGCCTGTCGGCCCTTGGGGCGCCTCGAGCGTCCAGGGACGTGATCTGAACCCGGAGCACACGATGATGACCCTCAAGATGACGCGATGCGGTTGGGCGTGGGGCACGCTGACGGCGATGACGGTTGGAATCACGGTTGCGGCTCAGCAGCCACCGGCGGCAACTCCAGCGGCGGCCGGCGGCAAGATGGCGGTCGCCAAGCTCGCGCCAACTGCCAAGAACACGGCCCGCGGCGAAGTGACGTTCACGCAGCAGGCCGACGGCGTTCGCGTCGTGGGCTCGTTCAGCGGGCTGGTCATGGGCGAGCACGCCTTCCACGTGCACGAGAAGGGCGACTGCTCGGCTCCCGACGGCGCGTCGGCGGGCCCGCACTTCAACCCGGGATCGAAGCCGCACGGCGCCCGCGACGCCGCGGATCGCCACGTCGGCGATCTGGGGAACTTCAAGGCCGACCCCTACGGCCTCGGGCGGATCGATTTCGTGGACACCCAGCTCTCGCTCGACGGTCCGAACTCGATCCTGAAGCGCGCGGTCATCATCCACGAGAAGGCCGACGACTTTAAGACCCAGCCCACCGGCGACGCCGGCGGCCGTCAGGCGTGTGGGGTCATCGAAGCCAAATGAACGGGGGTAAAGACGGGGACGGGAGCCTTTCATGATCCCCAGAGGCTCCCGTCCCCGTTTGCTGTTCCTGAGCCTCGCCCTGTCCGCGGCGTGCAACGCCGGCGCAGTGTCATGCGTGGCCGGGGGGTCGGCCGAACCTGACTTCACGCCGCGTGAGGGTGCGCGGCGATTCGATCTCAGGGGCCGCATCGTCTCGGTGCAGAAAGGCGAGCGCCAGGCGACCGTCGCCCACGAGCGCGTGGACGGGTTCATGGATCCGATGACCATGCCGTTCACGGTCAAGGAGCGGTGGGCGCTCGACACCATGCAGACGGGCGATCTGCTGCAGGGCACGCTCGTCGTGGACGGGTCCCGTTCCTGGATCGAGGTCGGCGCCATCACGCGCGATCCGCGCGGCGACGCGCAGCCCGACGCGCCGAGGGGCACCTGGGCGCCCGCGGATCCCGGGACGCCGGCGCCCGAGCTGACGCTCGTCGATCAGGATCGACGCACCTTCACGCTGGCCCGCTATCGTGGCGCGCCGCTGCTCGTCACCTTCGCCTACACGCGCTGCCCGCTGCCGGAGTACTGCCCGCTGGTGATGCAGCGCTTCGCCGCGCTCGAACGCGCCACGTCCGCCGACGCGCGTCTGGCCGGGGTCCGGCTGCTCACCGTGACGCTCGATCCGGAGCACGATACGCCGGCGCGTCTGCGCGAGTACGGACTGCACAACGGCGTCGGGGCCGGGACGTCCGGCGACCGCTTCGCACGCTGGCAGCTCGCCACCGGCAAGCCGGTCGAGGTCAAGCGGCTCGCGGCATTCTTCGGTCTCGACTACTATGCGGAGGAGTCGGGCCAGGTCATTCACTCGCTGCGCACGGGCCTCATCGATGCGGAGGGCAGGGTCGCCAGAGTGTTCGAGTACAACGAGTGGAAGACCGACGACGTCATGGCCGCGCTGCGGCGGCTGCCCTGAGCCGGTGCCGCTGGCCATGGCACGGGCCCGTCGTCGCGCACGCCTGCGCCCCGTCCTGCTGGCATCGGTCCTGTCGCTGGCGCTGGACACCAACGCTGCGGCCGACTGGCTCCCGTCGCGGCCCATCTCGCTCTGGAGCGGGCGCCTCATCGTCAGCGGCGAAGCGACGGTCACCATCGGATCGCACGACGAGGCGTACTTCAACGCCCTCGACTATTCACACGACGCGTTCAATCTGGTCACCGGCTCCGTGACCGCCGAGCTCCGTGCGCACGACCGGGTCGCTGTGCTCGCTCAAGTCATGGACGAAGTGGCGCTGCGCGAGCGCAACTTCGGTCCGACCGACTGGCATGTCGTCCGCCTGTACGCGGCCTACGTGCGCGTGCAGCCGCTCAAGGACCGGCCGTTCCACGTCCAGGCCGGGCGCATCCCGCCCGTCTTCGGCCGCTTTGCCCGCCAGGACTACGGCCAGGACAACCCGCTCATCGGCCTGCCGCTCGCCTATCACTATCCGACCGTGCAGCGTGGTGACGTGGCGCCGGGCAGCGTGCTGCAGCTCCTCGCGAACCGCGGCAACGGCTGGCTCGTGACGTATCCAGGCGCCACACCCCCGGCGGATCAGGGTGTGCCGCTCGTCTCGGCTCGACGCTGGGACACGGGCGTGGAGGCTCGCGTCGGCGACGGGCTCTGGGAAGCCAGCCTGGCGGTCACGCGCGGCACCCTGTCCAGGCCACTCGGCGAGGATGACAACGGCGGCAAGCAGGTGTCGGGACGGGTGGCCGTGACGCCCTTCACCGGGTTCGTCGTGGGCGCGTCGATCGCCGGCGGCGAGTTCGTGGCCGATGCCGCGCGCGCGACGCTGCCGGCCCCGGCCGACGGCGAGACGTATCGCCAGCGCGCGTGGGGCGTCGATGCCGAGTATTCCACCGGCTACGTCAGGATTCGCGGCGAGGTCATCGGCAGCCGATGGGAGACGCCCTTCGAGAGCGGCGAGGCGACCCAGAGACTGGGCGCGACATCGGGATGGGTCGAGGGCCGGGTCTCGTTGACGCCCAGATGGCAGCTCGCGCTGCGCGTCGAGCGGCTCGGGTTCGCGTCAATCGCCTCCGCGATGCCGGCGTCTGCGGCGGCCGACGGCGACCTCATCGAGTGGGATGCGCCGGTTTCGCGCGTCGAGGCCGGCGTCGGGTACCGCCTGCACCGCAACGTGCGCCTCAAGGTGTCGTGGCAGGAGAACTGGCGCGACGGCGGTCGGATCCATCGCGACGGGCTGCTCGGCACGCAGATTGTGTACTGGTTCTAGGCCCGGAGTTCCCTTGTGTTGACGAGTGTCCGGCTTCACCCGGCCCTTGTCTTGACGTAGTGTCCGGCTTCAGCCGGACCCAGGGCCTCCAGCGTCCTCATCCATGCAGTCGTGGCAGCGCTCGTCTCGCCGCTTGAAGGCCGCCCCGCTCGCGGCCGCAGCGACGGCTGTCCTGACGCTGGCATCGTCCGACGGGGTGGCGCAGAGTACCCGGCAGCCGGCCGGGGTCATTCGCGGGCGCGTCGACCTGCCTGCGGCGACGATCACCGATCGGCGGCCGATGGTGGCGGAGGTCGGCAGCTCGCGGGCCCGTGACGCCCAGGCCGACGCACGTGATCGCCGGATGGCCGTGGTCTACCTCGATCGGGCGCCGCGCGGCGCGTTCGGCGAGGCCGACGAACGGCGCGCCCGCATCGATCAGCGGGGCGAACGCTTCGTGCCGCACGTGGTCGCGATCCCGGTCGGCAGCAGCGTCGATTTCCCCAACTCCGATCGCACGTATCACAATGTGTTTTCACTGTCGGACGCCCGGACATTCGACCTCGGGCGATACGCGGCGGGCGACTCGAAGGCGGTACGATTCGACCGCCCTGGTATCGTTCGCGTCTTCTGCGACATCCACTCGCACATGAGCGCCTTCGTGCTCGTGTTCGCGCACCGCTTCTTCGACGTGACCGATGCGGACGGCCGGTATCGCATTTCGAACGTGCCCGCCGGCACCTACACGATCACCTTCTGGAACGAGTTGGTGACGCCGGAGCCGAGGCAGATCACCGTCCCCGAGGACGGCGAGGTCGAAGTCAACTTCGGCGGCACCCGGCGCGCCCAGGGCCAGGGAGGGCCGTAACGCGTGCGCGCGCTGTCGTCGCTGTCCAATCGCATCTTCCTCGCAAGCGCGGTCGTGGCCGTGCTGTCGATTGGGACCGCGGTGTTCCTGGTGAACTTCGCGGTGACGCGGCGCGCCGAAGCCGAGCTCGAGCGGAGCCTGGTCGAGGCGGGCGAGCTCGTCGCCCAGTTCCAGACGCTGCTCTTCGAGCATCTGGCACGCGAGGCGCGGCTGATTGCGGATCTGCCGCGGCTGAAGGCGGCGGTGTACGACGACCACCTGCCCACGGCGCAGGCCGTGGCGGACGAGTACGCGCGGCAGATCGAGGCCGACCTCTTCGTCGTCACCAACCGCGCCGGCGCGCTGCTCGCGGCCATCGGCGATCCCGGTGTCCCGGCCTCGGAGGTCGGCGCGCGGCAGGGCGTCAAGGAGGCACTCGCGGGCAGTTCGGTGGTTGCGTTCTGGTCACGTGCCGACGGCCTCCTGCCCGTCGTCTCCACGCCGATCGTGATTGGCCCGGGTCAACCGGAGATCCTCGGCTCGGTCAGCGTCGGCGTCGGGCTCGATCAGCGCCTGGCCGCGCGCATCAAGGCGCTGACCCGCAGCGAGGTCGTGTTCGTGGGGAACGGACGCGTGCAGGGCTCCACGTTGCCCCCCGCCCACCACGCCGCCCTCACCCGGGCGCTCAGCGCCCCCGGCGTCTCGCGCATCGTCCTCGGCGATGAGGAGTATCAGGCTGTCCGGCGGCCGCTGACGCTTGCGGTGAGAACCGGGGAGCCGGCCCTCCGGCCGATAGGCGACCCGCCCGGCCACAGCGCCGCCGTCGTGGACGCGCGGACCGACGCCCCTGTCGTCGTCGCGCTCCGCTCGCGGACCGCGGAGCTCGCCTTTCTCCGTACGCTCCACACCGCCTTCGGCTTGACGGCGCTCGGCGGCGTGCTGCTCGCCACGCTCCTCAGCTACGCCGTGGCCCGGATGACGACGCGGCCGATCCGCGCCTTGACGGCGACGATGGGGGAGATTGCGTCCACCGGCAATCTGACGACCGCCCGGCCCGCGCCGCGCGTCACGCGCTGGGAGGACGGTGATGCGCGGCTGCTCACCAGCGCGTTCCAGACGTTGACCGAGTCGCTGGCGCGGTTCCAGCGCGAGGCAGCGCAGCGCGAGCGCCTGTCCTCGCTTGGCCGGCTCTCGACGGTGCTGGCGCACGAGATTCGCAATCCCCTCACGATCATCAAGGGGTCGCTCCGCACGCTGCGCCGCGGCGCTCGTCCTGGCGACGCGGCCGCCGTCCGCGCCATCGACGACATCGAAGGTGAAGTCACCCGCCTCAATCGACTGGTCCACGACGTGCTCGACTACGCGCGGCCGATTCGCTTCACGATCGAGCGTGTGGACGTCGGGCGCCTGGTGCACGACGCCGCCAATGCCGTCGCCGCCAATCAGCCCGGACCGGAGATCCGCGTCGCGCTCCCGCCCGATCCGGTCGAGATCGACACCGACGGGGACCGCCTGCGTCAGGCACTGGTCAACGTGCTGTCGAACGCCCGGGACGCGGTGCTCGAGCGCGATCGGGCCGATGGCGACGGGCCGCCGGCCGGCGACGGCGCACCGCGGCGGGCGGCGGGCGCGATCGACGTCAGGACCACGCTGGACGGGCCGAGCGTGCGCATCGTGGTGACCGATCGCGGGCATCGGGATGGCACCCGAGCAGATGGTCCGGATCTTCGAGCCGTTCTTCACCACCAAGGAGGCCGGCTCCGGCATCGGGCTTGCAATCACGCGGAACGTCGTCGAAGGTCTGGGCGGATCGATTGCGATGGCCAGCGAGATCCGCCGCGGAACCACGGTGACGTTGACGATCCCGCGCGTGGCGGCGGTCGTCCCGGAGCGCTGATGCCGTCCGTTCCCCTGCCGCATGGAACCATCCTGCTCGTCGACGATGAAGCCAAGATCCGGGAGCTGCTGGCGGGCGCGCTCACCGAAGAGGGGCACGAGGTCGTGGCCACGGGCAGCCCGCGCGTGGCGCGTCAGTGGCTCGGGCAGCGCTTCTTCGACGTGCTGATCGTCGACAACCTGATGCCCGAGATGACGGGGCTCGAGCTCATTCGCGAGTTCACGTCCTCGGTCGCCGAGTCCGAGCGGCCGCAGATTCTCCTGATGACGGCGCACGCCACCGTCGAGAGCGCCATTGCGGCGATGAAGCTCGGCGCGCTGGACTATCTGCAGAAGCCGTTCGAGATCGACGAGCTGCTCGTCGTCGTCTCGCGGGCGGTCGAGCACCAGCGCCTGCGCACGCACCACGGCTACCTGCTCGCCGAGCGGGACGAGGAGTTCGATCACTACGGGATCGTCGGGCGCAGCCGGGTGATGCAGGAAGTGATTCACACGGCCGATCTGGTCGCGCAGACGAAGAGCACAGTCCTCATCACGGGCGAGACCGGGACCGGCAAGGAGCTGGTGGCGCGGGCCATTCACGCCCGCAGCGCCGAGCGCGACCGGCCCCTCATCAAGGTCAACTGCGCGGCGATTCCCGAGACGCTGCTGGAGTCGGAGCTCTTCGGCCACGTGAAGGGCGCCTTCACCGGCGCCACGGCCAACAAGAAGGGCCGCTTCTCGCTGGCCGACGGCGGGACCATCTTCCTCGACGAGATCGGCACGATGAGCCCGGCGCTCCAGGCCAAGCTGCTGCGCGTGCTGCAGGAGCGCGAGTTCGAGCCGCTCGGATCGGAGCGCAGCCAGAAGGTCGACGTCCGCGTCATCGCCGCGACCAACCGCGACCTGCGGCAGCTGGTCGCCGACGGCCGGTTCCAGGAGGACTTGTATCTACCGCCTCAACGTGATCCCGGTGTCGATTCCGGCGCTGCGCGATCGGCGCGAGGACATCCCGGTGCTCGTCGACCATCTTCGTGCGCAAGCACGCGCAGCGCGCCGGCCGGGTCATCGACCGGCATCGACGATGGGCTGGTCGCGCGCCTCACGGCGTACGACTGGCCGGGCAACGTCCGCGAGCTGGAGAACACCATCGAGCGCGCGGTCGTGCTGTCGCCCGCCCGGACGCTGTCGGCGCAGGCGCTCTTCCTCCCGGGCGTGGCGACGTCCAGCGCGGCGAGCGTGCCGTCGCTCAACCTGCACCAGAACCTGGAATGGTCGGAGAGGAAACCGTGCGCCGCGCGCTCGAGGCGTCCCGCGGCGTCAAGAAGGATGCGGCCGAGCTCATGGGTATCAGCCAGCGCGCACTGAGCTATTACCTCGCCAAGCATCGCATCGACTAGTCGCCCGGGCCTTTCCCCCGCCGTAATTCCTTTCGCAATTCGTAAGCACGAGTGATTCCTGCGCTGCGGAGTCCTGTCGCCGCAGTCCCCCCATTCGGGACACTGCCCGATGCGACCAAGGCGCGGCGCATTCGGGCGCATCTGCGATTCCCGTGGCCTCTGGTTTGCACAAAGGGGGCGCGGAGGACGCTGCATAGTGCCGAGCCCAAGTGTGATCAGACTCCGTCGGCTGCGCGCTGGTCGTGCTGGCGGTGACTCTGCTGTCGAGCGCATGTGACGAGAAGCTGTCCGATCGTGACCGGCCCGACGCCCGGCCTCACGGTGAGCTTCGCGAGCATCCAGAAGGAGATCTTCGAGACCACCGATGCGTCGGGGCGGGCCGCCTGCGTGAACTGTCACGCCCCCGGCCGTCCGGCCGTCGGGGTTCTGAACCTCAGCGCCGCGACCTCGTACGCGTCGCTCGTGAACATCGCCAGCCTTTTGAAGCCCGGTGCGACGCGTGTCATTCCTGGCGATCCGGACAACAGCTATCTGATCCACAAGCTCGAAGGACGCCAGGGCATCGTCGGCGAGCGGATGCCCCGGACGTCGGGACCCTTCCTGACGGAGGGCCAGATCTCGGTGATTAGCCGCTGGATCGAGATCGGCGCGCCGAACAACTGAACGGAGTCCACCCGGACAAGATCACGCCAATCGGCCACGGATAGATGCCAGCCACGGATAGATCCGACAAGATCGGCCACGGACAAGATCCGACACGATCGGATAGGGCCGATTCGGACACGATCAGAGGAGTCGTTCAATTGACCCGTTCATTGCTTCTCGCGCTCGTTGGCCTGCTCGCATGCGTGTCGGGCGCTTCTGCCCAGCAGGGCGGGACCGGCGGTCAGGAGGTCAAGGCGACCGAGGCCGCGACCGGCGCCAGCGCGCAGGATGAGCGCGACGATGCCGTGCTCGACCGCGCGCAGCCGGACTTCACGATCGTCAATCTGCCGACCACGCTGCGTCTGCCGAAGTGGAAGAGTGCCTTTCGCGTGACGCACCGGTTCACGCGGCCGCTGGGGCAGGGCGATTTCGGCGACCTGCTCGAGGACTTCTTCGGGATGGACGGCGGTGCGCTCATCGGCCTCGAGTACCGATTCGGATTGCTGGAGGGCACCCAGGTGGGCGTGCTGCGCACGAGCGATCGGACGATCCAGTTCTTCGGGGAATACGACATCAAGTCCCAATCGGAGTCGTTTCCGATCGGCCTCGCCGCCTACGCGACCATCGACGGGACGAACAACTTCCGCGACAGCTACACGCCGGGGATCGGGGTCATCGTCTCGAAGACCATCGAGGAGCACGTCGCGCTCTACGTGCAGCCGATGTACATCAACAACTCGAACCTGGAGCCGAGCGAGCTCGTGGACGACAACGACTCGTGGCTGCTCGGCCTGGGCGCGCGCGTGCGCATCCGGCCGACCGTCTACGTGGTGGGCGAGTGGATCCCGCGGATCGGCGGGTATGACCCTGGCGTGGACGGCGCAAGCTTCGGCATCGAGAAGCGCGCCGGCGGACATTCGTTCCAGTTCAACTTCTCGAACACCTTCGGGACCACGATGGGGCAGGCCGCCCGTGGCGGCATTCGCAACGAGGACTGGTATCTGGGGTTCAATATTTCGAGGAAGTTCTTTTAGAGCGGCTGGAACGGCTTGAGCGGCTGGAGCGGCTGGGCGGGCTGCGGTTTGCGAAGGCAGCCGGGAACACCGAGAATGCCCCGGCCGCAGCAATGGGCCGGTGGCCTGGCCCGCTGTTCGAATCGTTGCAGCGCTCCAGCCGCCCGAGCCCCCCAGCCGCCCAGCCGCTCCAGCCGCTCCAGCCACCACCGTGTCCCGCACGCTCAAACGCACGCTGACCGTCGTTCTTGCCGTCCTGGCCCTGATGCAATTCGTCGGGCCGGCCCGGACCAATCCGCCGACCAATCCGGCGCGCCGGCTCGCCCAGTCCGTGAAGATTCCCGCCGACGTGAACGCGGTGCTCTCGCGCTCGTGTGCGAACTGTCATTCGAACGAGACGCGCTGGCCGTGGTACGCATATGTGGCGCCGATGTCCTGGGGCGTCATCGGACACGTCGAGAACGGACGCGATCACATGAACATGTCGGCCTGGCCGACCTCGCCCGAGGAGGGCGTGGAATTGCTGGACAGCCTGTGCCAGCAGGTCAAGCGCCGGAAGATGCCGCTGCCGTCCTACACCTGGATCCACCGTGACGCGCGGCTGTCGGACGCGGAGCGCAAGCTGCTCTGCCAGTGGGCGAATCGCGCCGCCGACGGCCTGATGGAATCGGAACAATAGCCGGCGGCCCGCCGAATCGCAGGCGGGCGGCGCTTCAGCCCCGCCGCCTGATAATGTACGCCGCAGGAGGTGCCTCCACCGTGCGTACGATTCTCACTCGCGCCGTGATCAGCCTGGCGCTGGCGGTCTCGGTGGCCGCGCCGGCGGCCGCCCTGGACCTCGCTGACACGCGGCTGCTGACGCAGCCGGCCGTGAGCCGGGCGAACCTGGCGTTCGTCTACGCCGGCGACATCTGGATGGCCGATCTCGACGGGCGCAACGTGCGCCGGCTGACATCGGACGCCGGGCTCGAGACCAGCCCCGCGTTCTCGCCGGACGGGACGCTCGTCGCCTTCAGCGGCCAGTACGACGGCAACACCGACGTCTATGTCGTCGCCGCGTCCGGCGGGCCGCCGACCCGTCTCACCTGGCACCCCGGGAACGACGTCGTCCAGGGGTTCACCCCGGATGGCGCCGGCGTGCTGTTCACGTCGGCCCGCGCCGTCTTCACCCAGCGCTACACGCAATTGTTCACGGTGCCGGTGAAGGGCGGGCTGGAAGCCGCGCTGCCGATCCCGAACGCGTTCCGCGCCAGTTATGCGCCGAGCGGCGCCTTCATCGCCTACAACCCGATCTATCCGGCGCACCTGCAGTGGAAGCACTACCGGGGCGGCACGGTGTCCACGATCTCGATCTACCGGACGAGCGATCACGCGGTCGAGAAGGTGCCGCAGCCGGCCGGGCGATCGAACGACGTCGATCCGGAATGGCTCGGCGACTCGATCTACTTCCGCTCCGATCGCGACGGCGAGTTCAACCTGTATGCGTACGACACCCGATCGAAGGCGGTCACCCAGCTCACCAAGCACACCGACTTCCCCGTGCTCAACGCCGACGTCGCGGGGGACCGCATCGTCTACGAGCAGGCTGGCTACCTGCACACCTTCGACCTGAAGTCGGGCACGAGCGCCCGCCTGCGCATCGGCGTCGCCGCCGATCTGGTCGAACGTCGCGCGCGCTTCGTCAAGGGCCCGACCTACGTGCGATCGTCTGACCTGTCGCCAGCGGGCATGCGCGCCGTCTTCGAGTTCCGGGGCGAGATCGTGACCGTCCCGGCGGAGAAGGGCGATCCGCGCAACATCACGAACACGACCGGGGCCCACGAGCGGCAACCGGCATGGTCGCCGGATGGCAAGTCGATCGCCTACTTCTCGGATGTGTCCGGCGAATACGCCCTGCACGTGCGGGCGCAGGACGGGAAGGGAGAGCCGCGCGTCTTCGCCCCGGGTGGTTCGGGCTTCTACGCGCGCCCGGCGTGGTCGCCCGACAGCCGCCGGCTCGCATACAGCGACAACGGCCGATCGATTTTCGTGCTCGACCTGCAGGCCGCCAACGCCAAGCCGGTCAAGATCGCGACCGAGCCCGTCTACATGCCCGGGCCTTATCTCTCGACGCGCTATGGCTTCTCGCCCGACTCCAAATGGCTGGTCTACGGACTCCACAACCGCGCGCAGCTCGAGGTCGTCCACGTCTACTCGATCGAGCAGGGCAAGTCGTTCCCGCTGACCGACGGCCTGAGCGACGTGACCGAGCCGGTGTTCGATCGGGAGGGGAAGTATCTCTACGTCCTCGGATCCACCAACGCGGGCCCGGTCAAGGACTGGTTCGCGCAGTCCAACCAGGACATGCGCATGACGCGCGCGATCTACGCCGTGGTGCTGGCGAAAGGGACGCCGTCGCCCGTCGTCCGTGAGAGCGACGAGGAGAAGGGCGCGCCGCCGCCCAAGACCACCGGAGTTGACGCCTCGCTCGTCGAGCCGGCTGCCCAGGAGCCGGCGAGCCCGGCGGCAGCCGCAAAGGAGCCGTCGGCGGAACGCAAGGACCCGCCGAAGGTGGTCATCGATTTCGACGGGCTGCAGAACCGCATCGTCGATCTGCCAATCCCGCCCGGGGAGTTGAGCAGCCTGCAGGTGGCCTCTGACGGACAGCTCTTCTACCAGGCCGTCGGCGCCGATCGCAAGACGACGCTGCAGCGCTTCGACTTCAAGAAGCGGAAGAGCGAGACCGTGTTGCCCGACATCGACGCCTACACGATGTCCGCGGATGGCAAGAAGGTGCTGCACCGGAAAGGCACGGTGTGGGCGATCGCCGCGCTGGGGCCGAAGGTCGATGCGGCCGAGGGCAAGCTGGCGATGGATCAGGTGGAAGTGCGGATCGATCCCGCCGCCGAATGGGCGCAGATGTTCGACGAGGCCTGGCGCATCAACCGCGACTACTTCTACGCGACCAACATGCACGGCGCCGACTGGCCGGCGATGAAGACGAGGTACGCGGCGTTCCTGCCGCATCTCTCGCATCGCGGCGACCTCACGCGCGTCACCCAGTGGATGCTGAGCGAGCTCGGCGTCGGCCACTCGTACATCGGCGGCGGCGAGACCCGGCAGAAGGCCGACACCGTGCCGGGAGGACTGCTCGGCGCGGACTTCGAGGTCGTCGACGGGCGCTATCGCATCAAGAAGGTCTACGGCGGGCTCAACTGGAATCCGCAGCTGCGGTCGCCGCTCACCGAGCCGGGTGTGGACGTGAAGGCGGGCGAGTTCCTCCTCGCCGTGAACGGCCGCGATCTGCGGGCGCCGGCCAACGTCTACAGCCTGTTCGAGAACACGGCCAACCGGTTCGTCGAGATCACCGTCGGGCCCGACGCCGGCGGATCGGGATCGCGCACGGTGACAGGTCGTCCCGATCGCCAGCGAGACGGCGCTGCGCAACCGTGACTGGGTCGAGGGCAACCTGCGCAAGGTCACCGAGGCGACGAAAGGCCGGGTCGCCTACGTCTACGTGCCGAACACCGCGGGGCCCGGGCACGAGTACTTCAAGCGCTACTTCTTCCCGCAGGCCCACCGCGACGGGATCATCGTCGACGAGCGGTTCAACGGCGGCGGCCAGGTCGCCGACTATTACATCGACATCCTGCGGCGTCCCTTCATCAGCTACTGGCACACGCGCTATGGCGACGATCTGCAGACGCCGCTCGGCGGCGTCCGCGGGCCCAAGGTGATGATCATCGACGAGACAGCGGGCTCGGGCGGGGACCTGCTGCCGTGGATGTTCCGCAAGTTCCAGCTGGGCCCGCTCGTCGGCAAGCGCACGTGGGGCGGGCTGGTCGGCATTCTCGGGTTTCCGGTGCTCATGGACGGCGGCACCATCACGTCGCCGAACCTGGCGATCTGGACCGAGGAGGGATGGATCGTCGAGAACGAGGGCGTGCCGCCCGACATCGAGGTGGAGCAGACGCCCGCCGACGTCATCGCCGGCCGCGATCCGCAACTCGAGCGCGCGATCCAGGTCGCGATGGACGCGCTCGAGAAGAATCCGCCGAAGAAGCCGGCGCTGCCACCGTTCCCGGTGCGTGTCCGTCCCTGAGCGCCAGGCTAGGCGCGGAGTGCTCGTTGACGTGTGTGTGGACGTAGTGTCCGGCTTCAGCCGGACCCCGGAGGCCGGACGGTCCCCGGATGTCAACGGAAGCCTGAGCCCGAATCGCCTTGGAGGCACATGACGCGCGCGACACCTGTCGAAACCTACGGGCTGACGCACGCTGCGCTCGCGGTGCGCGATCCCGCGACGTCACTCGCGTTCTACCAGGCCGTGCTCGGAGTCGTCGCGGTCTACCAGGATGAGGGATTCGTGCAGGCCCAGACGCCGGGCAGCCGTGACGTTCTCGTGTTCGAGCGCAAGCCGGCACGCGCCGGACGCCAGGGTGGCGTGGCGCATCTCGGCTTCCGGCTCACGCGGGCGGCCGACATCGGGAAGGCCGTGGCGGCCGTCGAAGCCGCCGGCGGCTCGATCGTGAGTCAGGGAGAGTTCGTGCCCGGGGAGCCGTACGTGTTCTTCCGCGATCCCGACGGCTACGAGATCGAGATCTGGTACGAGATCCCGACGCCGGTGGACCCTGGCCCGCCAAAGCCTGCCGCGCGCCGCCGGCGGTCACGGCCGGCCTGAAGGCCGGCGCCACTGCTGGTCGGGCTCCTGTCAGATGGGCCGGCTGTCGGGCTCTGAGAGTGGAGCCGGGCTTCAGCCCGGCCTGGACGGTCCTACTTCGCCGCCGCGCTCGACGGCTTGGCGCCAGAGGCGAGCGCGAACAACTGGTTGCGGTTGGCGATGAACAACGTCCCGTTCACGGCGATCGGCGTCGCGTAGACGGAGCTGCCCATGTTCATCTCGCCGATGACCTTGAGGGCCTTCCCCGGCTGCATGATCACCACGTCGCCGTCTTCGTCGCCGAGATAGACCTTGCCGTCCGCCACCATTGGCGAGCCCCAGACCGCGGCGAACATGTCGTGCGTCCAGTACGGCTTTCCGGTCTTCTGATCGAGACAGTGGAAGAAGCCGGAGAAGTCGGGCCAGTAGATGAGGCCGTCGTGGACGGCGGGCGTCGAGATGGAGCGACGGATCTTGTCGTAGTGCCAGAGACGGCCCGACTCGGTGAGGTCGCCCTGCTTGGTGGCGTCGATGGCATAGGCGTGACCGACGCCTTCGCCGTGCTCAGGGTCCTGCCCGTTCGAGATGTAGACCACGTTGTCGACGATGACGGGTGTGCTGATGACCTCGTTGCGGGTCTTGGGCCACGCCGAGTCCTTGGGGTTGGTGTCGAACTCCCAGAGCTTCTTGCCGGTCAGGGCCTCGTAGCCGCGGACCCAGCCGTCGCCCTGCGCGTTGACGACCTGCACGACGCCGCCAATGGTCCCGATCGACGGCGACGACCACTGGCCGTGCAGGATCTTGTCCAAGACCGAGTTGTCCTCCCAGACCAGCTTCCCCGACTGCTTGTTGAGGGCGATGAGGGCGGGCGCCTTCGGGGACGGGATGTTGACGTGACTCTCGTCCTGTCCGTTCGACGTCATCACGTAGACCAGATCCCCATGGCTGACGGGTGACGAGTTCGCCAGGTTGTGCGGGAACGCGCCGACCTCCTCGATCATGTCGAACATCCAGACGACGTCGGCGTCCTTCTCGCTGGTGAACTTCTCGTCCTTGAAGGGGCCGTCGTTCTCGTTGCCGTCGCGGAAGCCCTCGGCATCGAGGCAGACCAGCTGGGCGCGGTTGCTGACGTAATAGACGCGATCGCCTTCGACCAGCGGCGAGCTGGCCACGCCCTGGAACGGCCAGTCGTTGACGCGTCCGGCCGACAGCTTCTCGTGCGTGATCTGCCAGAGGAACTCGCCGGTGTCCTGGCGGAACGCCATGACGACGCCGCGGTCACCGCCCTGCTTCGGATCGCGGACCAGCTCGTTGTTGGTGCCGACGAAGACCTTGCCCCCGGCGACGACCGGATTGCCGTAGGTCTGGGAGCCGAGCTCCGACACCCACTTGACGTTGGCCTTCGTCTTCACGTCCCAGGAGGTCGGCAGTCCGGTAGCCGCCGACACCATGTTGCGGGACGGTGTGCCGCCCCACATCGGCCATTCCTTCTCGCCGGCGGGAGGGGTGTTGCCGACGAGCGTGGTCCCGGCCGCCGCCAGTCCGGCGGCGGCGATGGCGACAGCGAGGAGCGATCGGTAGCGCAGCATGGTGTCTCGTGACCTTCCGACAGGCCCTGTAGCCTGTAGCCTAGTCCGCGGCCCAATCAGGATCCCGCGTTCTTGTAGACCTTGATGTTGTCGTAGAACGCCCCGAACGCCGAGTCAGCATAGAGCCCGGGGCTGCCGGAGCGGTGACCGATGGGATCGACCTTTTCGACCAGCCAGGCGGCCGGTTCGGCGTCGCCCCGCGGCCACGCCTTGGCGCGCGCGCGCGTCTTGCCGTCGGGCAGGTTCTGCACCTCGAGCTTGACGCGGTACCACGTGTCGGCCTTCCACTGGAAGGGCGCGGACGCCGTCATCTTCACCACCGGCTGCCACGGCTGCAGCTCGACGCGCTGGCTGTTGCCGAACAGCACGACGACGTAGCGCTGCGCAATCACGCCGACGTCACCCTGCTGGCGGCGCCGCTCGACCGTCCGCACGTCCATCTCGACGGTGTAGTCCGACATGTCCGCCGTGCCGAAGAACACCCGCGCCCGCCGCGTCAGCGTGTTGTCCTCGCGCCGCTGCAGGACCTTGCCGCCCTCCAGATCCTTCACGTCGAACTTGTTCGTCGAATTGATCCAGGGGGCTGGCGGCGCTTCCGCGGTGAAGCCGTCGAAGGTCTCCTCGAAGGGGAGCGGCGGGATCACCCTGACACGCGCCACCGACACCGCGGCGCCTGCCGTCGCCTGCACCATCCCGCCCTGCACGCCGGCCGCCTTGTCCGGAGTGAAGGTCCCATCGGGCGCGAGCGTCCCCTTCAGTCCCTGCAGCGCCCACGTCGCCTGGGGTGCCGCCGGCAGACGCACGCCGTTCGCGTCGAAGGCTTCCACCGTGAACTTCTGCGCCCGGCCCGGCGCCAGGTTCACGTCCGACGGCGTCACGCGAACCGACGCGGCGGGCCCGGGCTTCGCAGCCTCGGTCTGGGCGGCCGCGGTCTGGGCGGCGGCGCGCGCCGGGGCCTTGTCGGCAACCGGAGCCTTGGGCCCGATTGCATAAAGCGCGTCCATCGATGCGATGTAGACGCGTCCGTTGGCCACCACCGGAGAGGCGACGATCGGCTCGGGGCCAGGCTCTGCGCCGCCCGTGCCTTCCTGCTTCGAGTTCGGCAGCACATCCTCGTCGAGGATGTCGACGCCCGTCTTGCCCGGCTTGAGGATGAAGACCTTGCCGTTCTCGGTGCCGACATAGAGCTTGCCGTCGGCCAGCACCGGCGACCCCTTCTGGATCGTGCCGAGGTTGCGATCCCACAGCCGCTTGCCGCTGGCGAGGTCGACGCCAATCAGCACCGCACCGTTGTCCACGACGTAGATCATGCCGGCCGTCTCGTCCACGACCGGAGTGGGGAAGCCGGCCTGCAGGCCATGCGTGACCCACTTCGCGTCCGCGACCTTGATGTCCCCCTTGAGGCCGGCGTCGAACGCCGCCAGCATGCCCATCTCGCTGGTGTCGAAGTTCTCCTCGCTGTGCGAGACGACGACCGTCGATCCCTGCACCACGACCGAGTTGTTGATCGCGCGCTTGCTGACGTCGAAGTGCCAGATCGGCTCGCCCGTCGACGACTTCAGGGCGTGGAATACGCCGTCGGTCCCGCCGACGATCAGCATCCGCGTGCCGTTGATCGTCGCCACGACCGGCGTGGCGTAGTTGGTGTCCCAGTGCCGTTTCTGCGGTGAGCTGACCCACACCGTGTCGCCGGTCTTCCTGTCGAAGGCGAAGTACCGGTTGCCGCCGCGGGCGAGCTCGCCCCAGCCCGAGATCAGCGCGTTGACCACGACGAGGTCCCCATCGACGACCGGCGACGGCGACCGCCCGCCGTGGGTCGTGATGGCGCCGAAGTCCTCGACCAGGCCACGCTCCCAGAGCATCTTGCCGTCGGGTGAAAAAGCCCGCAGCGCGGCGTTGCCGCCGAACGTGTAGATGTGCCCGGTGGCGGGATCGACCGAGGGCGAGGCCCACGCCACGCGGTGCGCCGGGATGTCGGTGAGATAGACGCTGAAATGCTTCTCCCAGACCGTCTTGCCGCTCGCCGCATCGAGCGCCACCAGCCGCTCCTGCCGCAGCTCCTCGGGGCCGGCCGAGGTGTAGAGGTAAATGCGGTTGCCGAACACGACCGGCGCCGAGCGGCTGCCAATCGGGACCCGCCAGGCCAGGTTCTGGCCTGCCGTCTGGCCCGGCGCCGGCAGCGACCACTTCGCCGGCAGTCCGGTCTCGGTCGAGCGCCCGTCGCGCCGCGGACCGCGCCATTCCGGCCAGTTGTCGGCCGACACGGCGCCGCCTGCGACCACGCAAACGGCGGCGGCCAGCGCGACGAACGCGAACCGTCGAGCGAGCGAGGTGATGGAGCTGGTGTGAGCGGGAAGCATCATGAGTGGTGGGCCGCGTATGATGAGGACACGAACACCCGACGATATAGTCTCGATGCCGGAGCGTCAACTCAACGTTGGCTGTCAGCTCGAGTCAGCCCCGTGACCCCTCAGCCCTAAAGCCCTGAGCTCCTAAAGCCCTGAGCCCCTGAGCCTCAGCCGAGCCTCGAACCTTCCAATGTCTTCACTACGACGCGCGAGCCTGACTTCGTTGACGGCCGTCGTGCTGGCGACCAGCCTGCACGCGGCCAACTGGCCGCAATGGCGCGGTCCGCACAGCCAGGGCATCTCGTCCGAGGACGAGCTGCCCTCCGACTGGGCGCCAACGAAAAACATCGCCTGGAAGACCCCGCTTCCGGGACGCGGGCATTCCTCGCCCATCGTCTGGGGCAACCACGTGTTCCTGACGACCGCCATCGAGGGCGAGGTCGTCCCTGGCGCCAAGGCGCCCATCCACTACCTCCAGGACGACAAGGCCAAGCCACCGGAGCCCTTTCTCCACCCGGATTCGATGGGCGCGGACAAGAAGCACACGCAGAAGGTGATGGCGCTCGCGCTCGACTCGGGCAAGCTGATTCTGGGAGCGCGTGGCCCACGAAGGGCCGGTCTTCGACAACCGCCACAAGGCCTCGAGCTACGCGTCTCCGACGCCGGTCACCGATGGCGCGCTCGTCTATGCCTACTTCGGGTCGGAAGGGATCTTCGCCTACGATTTCGACGGGACCCTCGCCTGGAAGGCCGACCTCGGCGACTTCAAGACGATCGGCATGGGCACGTCCACCTCGCCGGTCCTCTATCGCCAACTGGTCATCCTGCAGTGCGACGAGAACAACGGCGACGCCTCCTTCATCGTCGCGCTGGACAAGAAGACCGGCAAGGAGGTCTGGCGGACGAAGCGCGATGTGCAGGTGAGCTGGGCGACGCCGGTGCTCGTCGAGGCGGGAGGCCGCACCGAGCTCGTGACGAGCGGATTCGAGCGCATCTACGCCTACGATCCCGCGACCGGCAAGGAGCTGTGGCGGACGAAGGGCCTCGAGAGCAACTCGATCCACACGCCGCTCGTCGGCCACGGCCTCGTCATCCTCACCGCCGGTTACCCCGCCAAGCGCGTCATCGCCATTCGTCCGGGCGGCAGCGGCGACATCACGGGCACCGATCGCATCGCCTGGACCTATGACAAGGGCACGGCGTACGTGCCGACGCCGATCCTATACGGGGACTACGTCTATTTGTTGACCGACTCCGGGATCGTCACGTGCCTCGACGCGAAGACGGGGGCGGTGCAGTACCAGGGCGGCCGGCCGCCCGAGCCGGCGCGCTTCATGGGCTCTCCGGTCGCCTGGGGCGGCCACCTCTACTTCACGAGCACCGACGGCGACACCTTCGTCGTCAAGGCGGGGCCGACGCATCAGATCGTGCGGACGAACACCGTCGACGAGCCGGTCTTTGCGTCTCTCGCACCCGCGCAGGGCCGCATCTTGATACGGGCGCTGGGGAATCTCTACTGTGTGAAGGCCGCAGCATGAAGGGCTACGGACTACGGACTACAGGCTACGGGTAAGTCGCCTGTCAGAAAAGGTCTTGCTGTGTCTGTAGCCCGTAGTCTGCAGCCCGCAGCCCGGCCAGAAACCGACGACCGAAGACTGAAGACTGAAGACTGAAGATCATGCGCAGCGTGAACGGACTGCATCACGTCACGGCGATCTCCGGGCCAGCCCAGGAGAACCTCGATTTCTATGCCGGCATTCTCGGGATGCGCCTCGTCAAGCGCAGCGTCAACCAGGATGACCCCGGCACCTATCACCTCTTCTACGCGGACGCCGAAGGACATGCGGGAACGGACCTGACGTTCTTCCCCTGGGCGCACATGGCGCCGCCGCAGCGCGGCGTCGGCACGAGCACCGAGGTGGCACTCGCCGTTCCGCCGGACAGTCTCGGCTTCTGGGGCGCGCGGCTGACCACCTACGGCGTGCGTGTCGGTGACATCGAGACCCGGTTCGGCGAGCGGGCGCTGCCGCTCGTCGATCCGCACGGTCTCGAAGTCGCGCTGGTCGAAAGCGCCGCGGCGCGCGCGTTCACGCCCTGGGAAGAGAGCCCCGTGGATCCGGCGCACCAGGTTCGAGGGCTGCACGGTGCGAGGGTCTGGGAGCGCGAGCTGCAGCCGACCGCAGAGTTCATCACCAGCATCCTTGGCTTCACGGCGATCGGCGCCGAGGGGGGCTGGCATCGCTACGCCGTGGCCGGCGGCGGCTCCGGGCGCGTCCTCGACGTGCGCGAAGTGCCCGACGGCCGCCGGGGGCGATGGGGCGTCGGCGCGATTCACCACCTGGCATGGCGGGTGGACGACAGCGCCCACGAGCTCGAGATGCGGGCGCGAATCGACCAGGCCGGCCGCAACCCGACCCCCGTGATCGACCGCTTCTGGTTCAAGTCGGTTTATTTCCTCGAGCCCGGCGGCGTGCTGTTCGAGCTGGCGACCGATGGTCCGGGGTTTTCGGTGGACGAGGATCCGCAGCATCTCGGCGAGTCGCTCGTGCTGCCGCCCTGGCTCGAGTCCCAGCGCCAGCAGATTGCCACCATCCTGCCGCCGCTGACGTATCCAACGACCGCGCGTGCCTCACTCGTAGTGGAGTGACTCGACGGGATCGAGGAGAGCGGCCTTCCGGGCGGGGTAGACGCCGAAGACGAGTCCGACCGCCATCGACACCGAGAACGCCAGGATGATCGAGCCCGGCGAGACGATGGTCGTCCATCCCGCCAGCGCGCCGATCAGGCGTGAGAGTAAGAAGCCCACGAGGACGCCGACCAGTCCGCCGGCCGACGAGATGAGCGTCGCCTCGAGCAGGAACTGCCGGATGATCTCGCGGCGTCTGGCGCCGACCGCACGACGGATCCCGATCTCCTTCGTCCGCTCGAGAATGCTGGCGAGCATGATGTTCATGATGCCGATCCCGCCGACCAGCAGCGAGATCGAGGCGATCGCGACCATCACCATCTCGAAGATCCGCTGCGTGCGGCGCTGCTGCGCCAGCAGCTCGGCGGGCACCACGATGCTGAAGTCCCCGGCCTCCTTGTGCGAGTCGTTGAGCAGGCCGCGGACGACGCGCGAGGTGGGAACGGTCTCGTCGGCCGTGGCCAGCTGCAGGTAGATGCCGTCGATCTCGTCCCGCCGCTGGCTCTGCGCGTCCTCCAGGCGGAGGATGGCGGTGGAGAGCGGCGTGTAGATGATGTTGTTGCGATCCTCGGCCGGCAGGCCGCTCGATTCGTTCTGCGCCGAGAGCTGCGGGCCGGCGACGCCGACGACGCGGAGCCACTGCTCGTTGATCTTCACGTGCTCGCCGAGCGCGGATTTGCCGCCGAACAGCGACGCGCGCACGCCCTCGCCCAGCACCGCGACTGCCGCCGCCCGCGTCTGGTCATCGTCGGTCAGGAAGCGGCCCTCGGCCAGCCGGATGCCCGAGATGCGCTGGTAGGACGCCTCCACGCCGTAGACGGTGGGCATGTCGGTGGACGGCTTCGGGATCACCTTCGTCGGCACGAAGCGCTTGCGCGCCGTCGAGGCCTGGATGCCGGCGACGTTGGCGCGCACCGTCCGCAGGTCCTGGAAGGTCAGTCCCGGCGAGATGCGGCGCACCTTCTGAAAGGCCTGATCGTCCTGCGCCTCGCGCGCCTCGACGATGAGATTGCGCACGCCGAGATCCTCGATGAACGCCATCACCTGTTGCTGCGCACCGGCGCCGATGGACAGCATGGACACGACGGCCGCGACGCCGAAGATCATGCCGAGCATCGTCAGCAGCGATCGGAGCTTGTGAACGAGCAGATTCTCGATCCCGAGCTTCACCGTCGGGACGAAGTCGGCCGCCAGCGCGAAGCGTGAGGACGGGGGCGAGGGCTGGGCAGTGTCGTGCACGGGATGTGGTCTTTGGTCTCTGGTCTCTGGTCTGTCGGTCTTCAGTCTTGGTCTTCAGTCTGTGTTCTTGCTTCACTCGGTCCTGCCTCTGCACTTCGTCCTTCGCAAGGATCATCTCGCTCCCACCATGCTCGTCGGCGGTCCGGCCTGGCGCGCGCGACTCGCCGCCGGTGCGCCGTGTCGGATCGGCCAGCGCGATCTCGCGCCTTCGGTGATCTTGTCGAGCACGACCGCGCTGGCCGTACGCGCGACCACCTTGACCTCCTTGGGCTCGAAGCCGTCGCCGGCCTTCAGGTAGACCGTCGGCTTGCCGCTCTTGTCGAACAGCGCCTGCCGGGGCACGTAGAGCACGTTCTTGAGGGGGTCGCCTTCGATGGTCACCTGCGCGCTGAGGCCCGGGCGCAGCGCCGGCGGCACTTCGTCGAGCTTGAAGGTGACGTCGAACTGCCGCGTCGGGCCCTGGCCCGGCCGAAGAACCGGCCGGTCTGGCTGATGCCGCCGATGAGCGAGGTATGGGCCTTGATCGGCGCACCGCCGTAGGCATCGATGGCCACCATCGCCGACTGGCCCTCCGCGAGCCGGGCGCGCTCCGGTCTCCGGGACCTTGGCGGAGAACTCGATGCCGGAGAGATCGAGCACTTCGGCGACCAGGCTTCCGCTCGAGACGCGTGTCGCCCTCGCGATACTCGTTGAACGTCATCCCCCAGAAGAAGAAGTTCGTCTCCCGGTTCTCGCGCACGGCGACGATGCCGTCCATGCGTGGCGCGCAACTGCATCTGGTCGAGCAGGCGTTGCGCCTGATCGATGGTGATCTGCGCCTTGTTCCGCTTCTCGGCCGCGACCGCCATCGCCGCCTCGCTCGACTTCGCCCGCGACGTGACGTCCTCCTCGAGCTGCGCGAGCCGGCGCCTCGCTTCGTCGAGCGTCAGCTCGCTCTTGCGGGCGTCGAATCGAGCTCAGGAGCTCGTTGCCCTGCACGTCGAGCTCGGCCTTCCGCACGTCGAACCGCGCCGTCAGCAGGTCCACATCGTCTTGTGCTTTCTGCGCCGCGTTCTCGGCCTGCAGCTTCTCGATCTCGAGCTGGGCCTCGCGCAGGACCGACTCGCTGCTCCTCGACCTGATACTCCTGGTCCGAGGGATCGAACTCGACGACGACGTCGCCCTTCTTCACCGGCGCGCCGGTCTGCCCGAGCGTGAGGAGGCGGAGCTGGGTCCCGGAGGCCGGCGCCGACAGCGTCTCGGATTGCGTGGCCTTGAGCTCGCCGATGGCGTGCACGCTCGTGTCGACCTGGCCGCGCTTGACCGTCGGCCGTGGGCACGCCGGCGCCTTGCGGCTGCAGCTGCGCCAGCGCGGCCCGCGTGCCGGTGACGACGCCCGCGAGCACGAAGAGTCCGATTGCGACGAAAACGAGACGTTTCATGATGGCTGGCGTTCCACGCTCACTCGCCGTCCGGCGGCCCGCTCGGGGTTCTCGAGCGCCACGCGCTCGCCTTCGGCAGGCCTTCCTTGATGGCGACCTGATCTGGCTTGCGCCGCGCGACCATGACCGGCCGTTGCTCGAAGCCGCGCCGGGTCCAGCACGTAGACGAAGGGGGCGCCGCCCGGTTGCATCACCGCGCGGCTGGGCACGAGCAGCGTCCGCGACAGGCGTTCGACCGGGACGCGGATCGAGCCCGTCATGCCCGGGACGCAGCCGCGTGTCGGGCTTGTCGAGATCGATGGTGGCGTCGAACATGCGCGGCGGCGGCCACGACGTGTAGTCGGGCTTCGCCAGCGTGCTGAAGGCCGACAGCTTCGCCGGCAGCTCGGCGCCCGGCAGCGCCTCGACGACGACGGTCGCATCCATGCCCTGGCGCAGGCGGCCGCGATCGATCTCGTCGATCTTGGCGAGGACGTAGGGCGAGGCGAGCTCCGGCAGCTCGCCGATCAT
The DNA here is from genome assembly GCA_963834365.1 of Vicinamibacterales bacterium. Taxonomy (GTDB): domain Bacteria; phylum Acidobacteriota; class Vicinamibacteria; order Vicinamibacterales; family Vicinamibacteraceae; genus CAWJAP01. Next base: position 493,423 of record CAWIBS010000029.1, read on the forward strand.
CGCCCCGGGCCAGGCGCGATCGCCGGCGCGCCACTCGCGCCCGCCGAAGGGACCGCCGCCGGCACGCCAGTTCTGGCCGAGCGTCATCAGCCCGTCGACGGGCGCGCGGAGCGTGAGCGCGGCGAGGCGCCGCTCCTCGATCTCGACGTCCGCCTTCGCCTTGTCGCGCTTCTGCTCGAGCGCGCGCACGTCGGCCCGCGCCCGCGGCGCGGGTCGCCCCGAGCTTGGCGTCGACTTCGCGCACCTTCTGCTCCGCGTCGCTCAGCTTGAGCACCGCTTTCTCGCCCTCGAGCTGGAGATGACGTCGCGCGTGCCGACGTCGAGCTTCGCGCGCTCGACGTCGTACTGCCCTTCATCTGCTCGGTGAGCGTGCCTTCTTCCTGCAGCCGCCCCTGCGCGCGCGCCCGCTCGATCTCCGCCTCGGCCTGGCGCAGCAGCGACCGCTTCTCGGCCAGCGGCCGCTCGCCGGTGGTCTGATCGAACTGCGACGACGACGTCGCCCTTCTTCACCTCGGCGCCGTTGGCCGCGAGCTGGACGATCTGGAGATCGCCGGCGCCGGATGGCGCCCCGATGACGACCGAGCGCACGCGCCTTGACCTCGCCCCGCAGCGTCAGCAGGTCGACGAACTCGCCGCGCACGACCTCCGCGGTCGCGACGTTGCGCGGCCGCCGACAGGCCGCCCAGCCCGCGCAGCAGCCACAGCCGAGCCAGCCGGCGCCGGCCAACGCCGCGCCTCGCCAGCGAACCAGAAGAGCCGCTGCCGCCGACCAGCGCGAAAGCAGCCACTCACTAGCGTGCCATGCCGCTCACATGCCACGTCCACGGCGGCCGACAGATCCGGGGCGAGCTGCGGATCCGACGCCTTCGATGTCGAAGAGCGCCACGAACGTGCGCACCTTCTGGCGAGAACTGGCCGGCGACGCCAATCGGCGAGATCTGCCGCAGCCGCGCCGGATAGCTCTTGCCCGGGGTAGGCGTCGAGCGTCACCTTGGCCGGCCGCGCCGACGCGCAGCCGCCGAGATCCGCCTGGTTGACTCGACCCGCACCCGCATCGAGCTCGGCCCGACGACGTCGAGGACGGCGGCTCCCGGGCCACAGCTCCTCGCCCTCCTGCGGCTCGCCCATCTGCCCGCCCTTCCAGATCGACTTCAGCACGACGAGCCCGTCGATCGGCGAGCGGACGACCATCTTCTCGGCGTTGCGCTCGGCGTGCGGCTTCGCGTTCGGCAGCGCGATCGCGCCGCACTTCGAGGATCTCGAGATCGGCGGCGGCCGCCTTCTGCTTGAGTGCCACCGATACCTTCAGCTGCGCGAACTTGGCTTCCGCCGCTTCGAGCGTCAGCGTGTTCTTCTCGGCCTCGATGCGCGGCAGCATCGGGTTCTTGATCGATCTCGAGCTTGGCCAGCGCCACGGCGTTCTCTGCCGATTTGACGCGGTCTCGTCCTGCGCCCGCTGCGACGCCTGCTCGGCCCGCTTCTTGTGAATCTGCTCCTCGAGGTCGAGCCACTCGGCCCGCTTGTCGAGCGCGGCCCGCAGCTGGAGCTGGCGGTCGAACTCGACGAGCAGGTCGCCCTTCCGGACCAGCGTCCCTTCGCCGCCAGCCGGACGATGGTCAGGCGGTTCTGGCCGCCGGCCGGAGCCGGTGACGCGCGGGACCATCACCGAATAGAAGTCGACGGCCTCGACCAGCCCGTGGAGCCGCAGGGAGGACGGCGAGGGCGCGGCCGCCGCGACCGTCCGGCGGCGCTCCGGCCGCGGGCTGCGGCGCGGACTGCGCGCGCACGGCGGCGGCGATCGGCGGAGCTCCCCGCCCACGCGGCTACCAGCCCCGCCCCCGCCAGAAGGGCAGGCCCCGAGCATGGTGGCTCGCACCCACCGGCTCCTGTGGTGACCAATCATGGAAGCCTCGACCTCACATCAGACGACGAGCGGGGTGCTGCGGTTGGCGCCCGACTGGCGCCGACCTCTGGTGACCGGGACGCCGCAACCGCCCGGAAATCTGTGACATCCCGTCACCATCCGGTCACCCGTGGGGCTGGGCCGACTAAACGGACCGTCGCTCCCTACCGTTATACGAGAGCGGCCGCCTGAAGTTTGACACCGAATCGCGGCACTTGACCTTTTTTGTCTTCGCGCCGCTGGAGTTCCGTCGACATGCCGATCCCGGGTTGTTCACGTCTGCCGCCTGGCCGCCCTCGTCGCCACCCTGAGCGTCGCCACCGTGGCGGACGGTCCGATGTCCGCGCAGTCGGCCGCCTCGGCGGGCGCCGCGAACTGGCCGCAATGGCACGGCCCCAACCGCGACAATCTGTCTCGACCGACACGGGACTGCTCCAGGAGTGGGACGCCGACGGTCCGGCGCTCGCCTGGCAGAGCGCCGGGCCTCGGCGCCGGGTTCTCGAGCCTGGCCGTCGTCGGCGGCCGCATCTACACGATGGGCGACATCGGCGGCGATCAGTACGTGTCCTCGCCCTGTCGGCGGCCGACGGCAAGCTCATCTGGAAGACGAAGGTCGGGCCCGGCCTGGGACGACGGTATCCCGGGCCGCGCGGCACGCCCACGGTGGACGGCGAGCTGGTGTATGCGGTCGGCACCGAAGGCGACGTCGTCGTGCCTCGAGACGGCGACGGCAAGGAGCGCTGGCGCGCGCAGCCTGACCCGCGACTTCGGCGGGCAGATGATGTCCGACTGGAAGTTCAGCGAGTCGCCGCTCGTCGACGGCGATCGGGTCGATCGTCACGCCCGGGGCGCGCAGCGCGGCGCTCGTCGCGCTCGACAAGCGCACCGGCAAGGCGGTGTGGCGGGCCGCGATTCCCGATCTCGGCGCGAACGGACGCGACGGCGCCGGCTACTCGTCGATCGTGATCTCGAACGGCGCCGGCGTGAAGCAGTACGTGCAGCTCCTCGGCCGCGGCCTGGTCGGCATTCGCGCCTCGGACGGCGCGTTCCTCTGGGGCTACAACCGGGTGGCCAACGACGTCGCCAACATCTCGACGCCGGTCGTCCAGCGGCGACTACGTCTTCGCGCTCGACCGGCTATCAGACCGGCAGCGCGCTGCTGAAGCTGTCGATCGGCCGGGCGCGGGCCAGGTGAAGGCCGACGAGGTCTATTTCCTCGACGGCCGGACGTTTCCAGAATCACCACGGCGGGTTCGTGCTCGTCGGCGACCACATCTACGCCGGCCACGGTCACCGCGGCGGGCATGCCGATCTGCGTCGACTTCGAGACCGGCGCGGTCAAGTGGGGCGGGAACATCCGCAACGAGGGCATGGGGTCGGCGGCGATCACCTACGCCGACGGCCACCTCTATTTCCGCTACGAGAACGGCATGATGCTGCTCATCGAAGCGACGCCCGAGGCCTACGCCAGAAGGGCATGTTCAAGCTGCCGACGATCGAACAAGCCGAGCTGGCCGCACCCGGTCGTCGTCGGCGGCCGGCTGTACCTGCGCGACCAGGACAATCTGTACGTGTACGACCTGCGGAAAGCGTGATCCAGCTACGCAGCTACCAGCTACGAACGACCGATGCGTAGCGGCGCTGTTGGTCACTGAGTAGCTCGCCGACCTGGTCGCCTGACTGGTCCGGCTACCGCTGTATCCGCGCCGATCCGCCGCGCGCGAACGCGCGGACCTGATCCGCGAGTCGCCATCGTGGTGTCGCCAGGGAAGGCGGCCACCATCGCGCCGTGTGCCCACCCGAGCTTGACCGCTTCCCGGGCGGCTCGCCGGTCAGCAGCCCGAAGAAGAGGCCGGCGGCGAAGCCGTCGCCGCCGCCGACGCGATCGTAGACATCGAGCTCGCACGTGGGCGCGACGTGGGTCTTGCCGTCGATCCACGCGACCGCGCCCCACGTGTGCCGGTTGGTCGAGTGCACCTCGCGCAGCGTCGTCGCGACGACCTTGATCTGCGGGTACGCGCTCGCGCACGTTGTCGATCATCCCGAAGAACGTGCTGGGATCGAGCTTCGAGGCGGCGGCGACTTCCGGTCCCGGAATGCCGAGGCCTTTCTGCAGGTCCTCTTCGTTGCCGACGAGCACGTCCACGTGCTCGACGATGCGGCCGAGGACCTCGAGGGCGCGCGCGTGCGCCGCCGGAGGCGCTCCACAGCTTCTCGCGGTAGTTCAGATCGAAGGAGACGACCGCGCCGTGCGCCTTGCGCGGCCTGCATCGCCTTCGATGATCAGCGCGCCGGTCGTCTCGGAGAGCGACGCGAAGATGCCGCCGCTGTGGAACCAGCGGACGCCGGCGCCGAAGATGGCGTCCCAGTCGAAGTCGCCGGGCTTGAGCAGCGCCGCCGCCTCGTTGGCGCGGTTGTAGAAGACCGCGGGCGCGCGCACGCCGAAGCCGCGATCGCTGTAGACGGTCGCCATGTTCGGGCCCCAGGCGCCGTCGTGCTCGAACATCTTGTAGAACGGCGTGACGCCCATCGCGCGCACGCGGCCGGCGATCAGATCGCCGATCGGGTAGTTGACCATCGCGGTGGCGATGCCGGTCCGCAGGCCGAAGCAGTCGGAGAGGTTCGCGGCGGTGTTGAACTCGCCGCCGCTGACGTGGATCGTGCACGAGTCGTCGCCTTGCGGAAGGGGACGATGCCGGGGTCGAGCCGGTGGATGAGCGCGCCGAGCGAGAGGAAGTCGAGCGCTCCGGTCGCAGGAATGTTGAGGGCGGTGTCCATGGCGGCGCTAATCTACGGTCGCTGGAGCAGGCTGGATCGCGAGCTGAGTGCGGACTGCGGCCTGCTGGCAGCGATTGCTTCCGAGCCGGACTAGGCGCTCCATGCCGCCTCATCGTCCAGTCCGTGTGGAACGACCCGTCGCGATCGATGCGGCGGTAGGTATGCGCGCCGAAGAAATCGCGCTGCGCCTGCGTCAGGTTGGCGGGCAGGCGCTCGCTGCGGTACGAGTCGTAGTAGGCCAGCGAGGCGCTCATCGCCGGCACCGGGATGCCAAGGCCGACCGCGGTCTGCACGAAGTGCCGCCAGCCATCCTGCCGCTCGGCGATGGCGTCGCGGAACGCCGGGTCGAGCAGCAGGTTCACCAGGCCAGGCTCGCGCGCGAACGCCTGGCGGATGTCGCCGAGCAGGCTCGCGCGGATGATGCAGCCGGCGCGCCAGATCTTGGCGACGGTCCCCGGGTCGAGCTCGTACTCGTATTCGTGCCGACGCGATGCGCAGCATCGCCATGCCCTGCGCGTACGACGTGATCTTGCTCGCGTAGAGCGCCTGGCGGGCGGCGTCGATCGAGCCGCGTCGCGATCGCCGGCCGAGCGCGGCCGGCGGGGCCGCGCAGCACCCGGCTCGCGGCCACGCGCTCGGACTTGAGCGCCGAGAGGATGCGCGCTTCGACGGCGGCGTTGATCGTCGGAATCGGCGCGCCGATGTCGAACGCATTCTGGCTCATCCACTTGCCGGTGCCTTTCTGCTGCGCCTCGTCGAGGATCACGTCGACCAGCGGCTTGCCGGTCTGCTCGTCGACGCGCTCGAAGATCTCGCGCGGTGATCTCGATCAGGTACGAGCGCAGCTCGCCCGCGGTTCCACTCGGCGAAGACCTCCGCCAGCTCCGTGGCGTGACAGCCCCGCGCCGCGGTGCAGCAGGTCGTAGGTCTCGGCGATCAGCTGCATGTCGCCGTACTCGATGCCGTTGTGCACCATCTTCACGTAGTGCCCGGCGCCGCGCGGCCCCATGTAGTCGACGCACGGCTCGCCATCGTCGGCCTTGGCGGCGATGGCGCGGAAGATCGGCGCGAGCGCGTCCCAGCGCTTCGCGCGGTCCGCCCGGCATGATGCCCGGACCGAGCAGCGCGCCCTCCTCGCCGCCCGAGACGCCCGCGCCGACGAAGCGGAAGCCCGGCGGCGGCGAGCTCGTCGCTGCGGCGGTCGGTGTCGGTGAAGAGCGAGTTGCCGCCGTCGATGAGGATGTCGCCCTCCTGCAGATGGGGCCGGAGATGTGCGATGACGCTGTCGACGGCCTTGCCCGCCGGCACCATCATCAGGATGCGCCGCGGCCGCTCGAGCGCGTCCATCAGCGCGCTCCGGCCGATCGACGCCGATGATCGCCTTGCCCTTGGCCGGCCCCTCGAGAAAGGCCTTCATCTTCGCGGCGTCGAGGTCGTAGCCGGCGACCGGGAAGCCCTTGCTCTCGATGTTGCGGGCCAGGCTGGCGCCCATCACGCCCAGTCCCACGACGCCCATCTTGTAGGTCATGGCGGTGTACGAGTGACGAATGACGAATGACAAATGACGAATGACCGAGACGACAGAATGACAAACGACCACGATGCAACCGACTGAGGAGCGTCGTGGATATCCGTCGATCCGTGGCTTCAATCCGTCTAGCCCGTCAGTCCGGCTATCCGTGGCCACGGGCAGGCGGCTCGCCGGCCTGCGACGTCCTTCCAATCGCGCGCTCGGCGAGCGCGCGGACGGCGAGGACCATCGACATGAGGCCGAGACCCTTGCCCATCGAGATGTTCTGGCGGAAGACACGCTCGACGAGATCGGGCGTCACAGTCGCGACCTCGTCCGCCGGCAGTCCGGAGAGCGTCTTGTCGAGGATGGTCGCGAGCGCCTTGGCCGAGATGCCCGACGGGTTCTCCACGGCGAAGTGCAGCTGCAGGGTGCCGTCCGGTCGAGGCGGCCCACACGTACGCCTCCGACTCGCACTGGGGCACGAGATGGTGCTGCGGGAACGGCCGGCGGGCGACCTCCGGCGGGACCTCGCGGAACGCGTCCGCGTAGCTGATGAGGAGATTCGCCCGCTCGGTCGGATCGTCGAACATCGCAAAGGTGTCGACGAGCTCCTGAAGTTTCTGCTGGGTATGGCACGAGTCGACCAACGAGGGCGGGATAGGAGGCCCGGCCTCCCGTGCCTTTGACCAGTCGACGTGTCCTACTTCTCGATGGGCACTCCCACCATGTTGCCCCATTCCGTCCAGCTCCCGTCGTAGTTGCGGACGTTCTTGAAGCCGAGCAGATAGGTGAGGGCGAACCACGTGTGACTGCTGCGCTCGCCGATGCGGCAGTAGGCCACGACGGGCTCGTTCGGGTTGAGCCCCTGCTCCTCGACGTAGAGCTTGCGCAGCTCCTCGGCCGACTTGAAGGTCCCGTTCTCGGGGTTCACGGCCTTCGCCCACGGGACGCTCTTCGCGCCCGGGATGTGTCCGCCGCGCAGCGCACCTTCGTTCGGATACTCGGGCATGTGGAGGCGAAGCCCCTTGTACTCGTCGGGACTCCGCACGTCGACGAGCTGGCCC
>CAWIBS010000030.1:0-684232 GCA_963834365.1 Vicinamibacterales bacterium
CGGCAGGGCCTTCTCAGGCCCAACTGCAGACGGGAGACGTCGTCGTCAGGGTGGACGACGAAGCGATCCATGAGGCCGCGGACTTCGTGCGCGCGATGGCCCGACGCGAGGCCGGGACACGCGCGACCCTCACCCTCGTCCGCGCCGGCCAGGAGCAGACGCTGTCGATCGTGCTTCGACCGCCTCCCGGTCCGGCCGCTGGAACCGCGTCCGCATCCACCAAGACCGGCGGGACCGCGCTGGCCGGCCTAGGGCTGACGCTGCGACGCACCGGCAATCGCGTCATCGTCGAAGCCGTTGACCCGCGCGGGGCAGCGCAGGGACTGGTGGCACCTGGCGACATCATCACCTGGGTGCGCGGCGGGGATCGACTCACCCCGGCCGCGATCGCGAGCGCCTACGACGCGCTCGGCCGGGGCAGTGCCCTCCTGCTGAGGGTCGCAACGGCGGACGCGGACTCGCACGATGCTGCGGTCCCCGAGCGTACCGTGGCCATCCTCAAGCCATGACCCGCCGATACGACGCCGACGAGCTCGGTGGCGCGGACGCGCTCGACGCGACGCAACAGCGCATTGCCATCGGCGACTGGTGGCTGCCGAGACTGGGGCGACGGCTGCGCACGAATGTCGCACTCGGCCTGCCACCCGTGCTCGCCCCGGCGCTGATCTTCGTGCCGATCGGCATCCTCCTCGGCCCGGCGGGAATCAGCGTGCTGAACGGGAGGGTCCTGGCGTCGCTCGCGCCCGTCGTGTCGATGGGACTGGCGGCGCTGGGCATGTTCGTCGGCCTCGCGCTCAGCCGCCGATCGCGCCAGGGTGGCTGGCTGTTCGCCGCCGCCAACATCGAATCGGGCACCACCACGCTCATTGTCGGCGTCGCGGTGTGGTGGCTGCTGCTGGCGTGGAGCTTCCCGTCAACAGTGCCCGTCATCGTGGCGCTCGTGCTCGGGGTGTGCGCGGCCGCCTCGTCGGCCGGCTACGAGGACACAACCCCGGGCTCACGCGCGAGCGTCGCGGCCCGGATCGCCGATCTCGATGACGTGCTGCCCATCGTCGCTGGGGGAGTCGCGCTCGCTGCCCTGCAGTCCACGTCGGTCCCCCGCACGCTCGCCCTGACCGCCGTCACCGCGGGGCTCGGCGCCATCCTCGGCGTCGTCGGCGCTCTGCTGATCGAGCGGGCGCGCTCGGAAGCCGAACGCGGCCTGTTCGTGATCGGCGTGGTGGCGTTCGCCGGCGGATCCGCGAGCTATCTGGGCTTGTCGCCCCTGCTCACGGGGCTCCTGACCGGAATCGTCTGGAAGTGGATCCCGGGCCGTGTGGACGAGATCGTGCGGCAGGACGTGCGTCGCTACCAGCATCCTCTCGTCGTCCTCGTCCTGCTCGTGGCCGGCGCCTCGGTGCGCCCGTCCGTCGAAGCGCTCTGGCTGTTCGCGCCGTTCGTGCTGTTCCGGGTGACGGGCAAGCTCGCGGGCGGCTGGCTCGCCACGCGCCTGGCGCCCGGGCTGGCGCCCGCGGATCTCGGCGCCCACCTCCTGGCTCCCGGCCTGATCGGCATTGCCTTCGCGCTCGCCGCCGCCCAGGCCCTGGGCACGCGCGGAGGGACCATGGTGCTCACCGCGGTCGTCGCCGGCACCCTCGTCAGCGAGATCCTCGCGCTGACCGTTGCGCCCACGACGTCGCTGCGCGTGTCGCGGGAGAAGCGCTGATGCGGCGCGCGGCGGCGCTGCTGCTGCTTCTGGGCACGGGCGCCCTCGTCACCCGCCACGGAATCGAAGGCCAGACGGGGCTGACTCTCGCGCTGGGCTTCGCGCTGATCGCGGCGGCACTGGTCGGCGATCTCTTCGAACGCGTTGCACCTTCCGCGGCTGACCGGCTATCTCGCCTTCGGCATGGTGTGCGGCCCGTACATGGCCAATCTCATTTCGACGACGATGGCCAGAGAGCTGCAGGTCGTGAACGGTCTGGCGATCGCGTTGATCGCGTTCGTCGCCGGCCTCGAGCTCAACTTCGCTCGTCTGCGCCCGAGGTTTGGCGTCGTGCTGCGCCTCGCCACGGTGCTGCTGGCGGTGATGTTCACCGGCATCTTCGTCGTCGCATGGCTGGCGTGGCCCCGCCTCCCGCTCCTGCCCGAGGCGTCCGGGATGGGCCCAGGTCGCGCTGGCGGCGTTGCTGACGACGCTCATCGTCAGTTTTTCGCCGACGGTCACGATCGCGGTGATCGCCGACAGCCGGGCGCGCGGTCCGCTCAGCGAGCTGGTCCTCGCGGTCGTCGTCATCGCGGATCTGCTGCTCATCGTCGGCTTCACGCTGGTCATGCAGTTCACGCGATGGGCGCTGGGCTCGAACGGCGTGGAAGCCGACGCGACGCCTGCTCGCGAGGCTCACGTGGCAGATCGCGGGTTCGTTTGCATTCGGCGCCGGCCTGGGCAGCGTGTTCGCGCTGTATCTCCGGCGCGTCGGCCGCGAGATCACGCTCGTGCTGCTGGCTCTTTGCGCGACGGCGAGCTACGTCGGAGCCGTCTTCGATTTCGAGCCGCTGCTGGTCGCATTGGCGGCGGGTCTGGTCGTGGAGAACATCGCGTCGCCGTTCGGGGATGCGCTGCGGGACGCCGTCGAGCGGGGGGCGCTGCCCGTGCTCGTCGTGTTCTTCGCCGCCGCCGGCGCCTCATTGCACCTCGATGCGCTCGGACGCATCGGCGTGCTGGCGGTCGGCATCGCGGTCGTGCGCTACGCGTTCATCCGACTCGGAACGTTGGCCGGCGTCCGCGCCGCTGGCGAGGACACGCCGGCAACACGGACGGCGTGGATGGGCCTGGTCTCGCAAGCCGGCGTGACGCTCGGCCTGACGATTGCGGTGGCTGCGGAGTTCGGCAGCTGGGGCGCGCGCGTGCAGACGCTCATGGTCGCCCTGATCGCGATCCACGAGGTGGCGGGACCAATCTTGTTTCGGCGGGCTCTCGCGGCAGCCGGAGAGGTCGGCCGGCTGTAGATTCGAGGCCGCCTTACTTGTCCGGGTCCTGCTGTGCCGCCTCGACCCGCCGCTTGCGAGCTTCTTCTTCCTTCCGCTTCTGCGCTTCGCGTTTCTTGTCCCGCGCCCAGTTGCTGAGCGAGAAGAGGTTGCCGGACAGGTTCGCGATCGGCGGCCGCGAGTTGCCATACGGCAGGTTCTTCGGCTGGACCTGTGCCAGGAACTCGCTGTGCGTCACGCCACCGTAACGGACGGCACCCGGCACCGACTCGAAGCTCGCGTCCTCGAAGTCCGTGAAGAAGTCGATGCGCGGCCCCTGTCCGTACACGGTGAGAGCCGTCAGGAGTCGGAAGTTCTCGAACCGTTCCTCACTCGTCGTCTCGCGCCCGAGCTCACGCCGGATCCGCGAGAGCGACACGGGCAGCTTGTCCACGTCCACGCTCGGGGTGGCCGGCGTGCGCGCGTCAGGTTGTGGTGTCTGCCCGACACCCGGCGTCGGCACCAGCCCAGTGCTCAGCAGCCAAAGCCAGCACGATGGCACGTCGCTGCCTCATCAGGGCTCCCCGGTGCACGACCCCGCACGTCATACGGAGAAAGACGTGCCGCAGCCGCAGGTGGACTTGGCGCGGGGGTTTTCGAAGACGAACCCCTTGCTGACGAGGCTGGTGTCGTAGTCGAGTGTCGTGCCATCCAGAAAGCGATGGCTCCTGCGGTCCACGAAAATCCGGGAGTGTTCCGGTCCCTCGACGACCTCGTCGTCTGCTTTGGGGTCGGGTTCCCAGGCGAAGACGTAGCTGAGGCCCGAGCATCCCCCGGCCTTCACCCCCACACGGAGGCCGCCCGTCGGCATCCCCTGCTTGTCGAGCAGCTTGCGAATCTGACGTCCGGCGTTGTCGCTGATCTGAATCATGCTCCTCACGATTCTACAGCCGAACCTGACGACCCCGAAGGTCGGCTGCGACCGCCGCGATGCGTTCTACGGCCGCCTCGACGTCCTCCGCCGACGTCGTGCGCAGCAATCCGAACCGGAGTGACGCTTTCGCCTGGTGATCGCTCAGTCCCAACGCGAGCAGGACGTGCGACGGGGCCGCGGTGGCGGAGCTGCACGCGGCGCCGGACGACACCCCGAGGTCGGTGACAGCCTGGAGCAGCCGTGCGCCGTCAACGTCGGCAACCGTGACATTCAGGTTGTGCGGCAGGCGGGCGGTCATCGACCCGTTGACTGTCACGCCGCCGACGCGGGTCTCGAGCGCGGCGAGCAGCCGATCCCGCAGCGGCCTCAGGTGGGCCGCATGGGCGGCGGCCTCGTCGCGCGCGATGCGCGCCGCGACGCCGAAGCCGACGATCCCCGGCACGTTCAGCGTGCCCGATCGCAACCCACGCTCGTGACCGCCGCCGTGGATGTGCGGGGCGAGCGACGCTGCCGGACCACGGCGTCGCACGTAGAGCGCGCCCACTCCCTTCGGCCCGTACATCTTGTGAGCACTGATCGACACGAGATCCAGGCCGAGTGCGTCCACGTCGAGCGGCACCGAGCCCGCGGCTTGCGCGGCGTCGCTGTGAAAGGCGATGTCGCGGGCGCGCGTCAGCCGGCCGATGCCTTCGAGCGGCTGCAAGACGCCGATCTCGTTGTTCGCGGCCATGACGCTGACACACACGGTGTCGGGACGCAGCGCAGCCTCGAGGGCGCCGAGATCCACGAGTCCGTCGCCGCCGACGCCGAGCCGCGTCACCTCGCACCCGTCGCGTTCGAGCCAGCCGCACGGATCGAGCACGGCCTGATGCTCCGTAGCCACGGTGACGATGTGGCGCCCCTTCGAGCGGCAGCCGTCGATCACGCCTTTCAGCGCCAGGTTGTTCGACTCGGTGGCGCCGCTGGTGAAGACGATGTCCGGTGGCTTGGCGCGCAGGAGCGCCGCAACCCGTCCGCGCGCAGTCTCGACCGCGTCACGCGCATCCCAGCCGAAGGCGTGCTGCCGGCTGGCCGCATTCCCGAAGCGCTCGATGAAGTACGGCAGCATCGCCTCGACGACGCGCGGATCGCACGGCGTCGTGGCGTGGGCGTCGAGATACATTCAGCAGTTGGCTTCGGGAGCCGGACGTCTGGCGAGGGTCACCGGCACCATGTCGGGGACGGTGTCGGTTGCCATCTCGTAGATGCTGCACATCGCGAGCGCCGCCAGCAGGCGATCCTTGATCCGCCAGAGCGGGTCGCGAATGCTGCACTTGGCGTACTGGCCGCAGGCATGGTCGTCGGCCGAACAGGCCGTCACGGTGACCGGGCCGTCGACGGCCTGAATGACGTCGGCCACCGAGATCATCTGTGGAGCCCGGGCCAGCTGGTAGCCGCCTCGCGTCCCCTGGTGTGACGCGAGCAGACCCCGCCGCGCCAGCCGCTGCAGGATCTTGGCCATCAGCTCGAGCGGAATGTCGTAGCGCTCGGCGATCTCACGGGCGCTGGCCGACCCGCGATCACCCTGAAGCGTCAGGTGCTTCATGGCCATCAGCGCGTAGTCGGTCTTCTTGGACAGCCTGAGCATGAACCCTGGATTTACCCCACGGCTGGCCACCGGTGGGCAGCCTTCAGCCCCCCGACCGCTTCGTAGTGGCCGATAGCTGCGCTCGAGGTTGCCCGCGATCTCGGCTTCGGTGAACCAGACCCGCCGTAGCTCGTGCCGCGCGAACTGCCGGATCTGGTCGCGGCCGTGGGGCGATCCGGGTTGCGAGCTCTGGCCATACGCCAGAATCGACCACGCCTCGACCGGCCGTGTGAAATGGACCAGCAGGACCCAGCCATCGCCGAAACCGCTCGGAGGCTGAGCCGGTTCGACGCGTCCTGCCAGGCGCACGCTGGACGTGCCCGACGAGGCGCCCGCAGAACCCGGGCGCGGCGCGTCGAACCGCATGACTCGATAGAGCCCATAGCTGCCGTCCGCCCCGTCTGCGGCGAGGTCGAGATCCTCGAACCGGAATCGGACCAGATCGCCCCACGCCGGGTCGAGGCGGCCATGATCGCGGCGAACGGCGGCTGCCGCGCGCTCGAGCGCCGCGATCGCCTGCGCCGCATCCGACAGGCCACGCGGCGTCGTCATCGGTGCATCCGCGGACCAGGGCAACGCGAACGGCGCGCGCAGGTTCTGTCGATAGGCGTCCCAGAAGCGGAGGAACAGGGCGGTGCCCCGGCTGCCCGCCGACGCCTGGCGGTCCCAGCGCGCGAGCACGTCCATCGCTTCAGCGAGATCGGCCGATGGCGCGGGCACGGCACGGCCTGCCGCCAGCAGATCGTCGAGCACCCGGTCGGCGAGCAGCACACGCACGTCGAACTTCAACGCGCGCACGTCGTCAGGGCTGAACGTCCGATCGGCCTCGAGCAGTTGCAGCGCGCGCTGCGGCCGGAGCGTGAGCGGATGGCGTTCGACGTACGAGGGGAACCGCGCCATGTCGAGGCGGTTGGCCAGCGAGGTCCACCAGGGGGAATTGTTCGCGTTCTGGACCGCGCCGCCCGAGGGATTCAGGAGCCGCGGCAGATCGCGCACGCGGTGCAGCCCGCGCCACAGATACCGTTTCGATCCGCCCGGCACGTCGAGCTCGTAGCTGGTCCCGTCGTCTTCACGCTTCGGCAGCCGCGCATTCCACTGGTAGAGCACGTTGCCGTCCGCGTCGGCGTAGGTGAAGTTGGACGTCGGAATCAGATTGCGCTCGAGACGCGAGAGAAAGCCGCGCAGATCGCGCGCGTGCATCAGGTCCTGGAAGCCCTCGAAGTAGCGCCAGGACTCGAGCGCCATGGATCGCAGCACGAAGATGCGGTCGGACGTCCGGTGGACGACGGGACCGAGATGCGAGTCCCAGTGCTCGCGTCGTTCAACCGTCTGCCGTCCATCGGGCTCCAGCACCTGTACCTCGATTGCACGGCGGACCAGCGGCGCGGCTGCGGCCTTCGAAGACGTAACGGTCCGTGTTTCCAGGTTCGAGGTCGAGCGCATAGATGTCGTCGAGATCCGGATCGTTGTTGGTCTGGACGTAGCCGAGCCGATCGTTGAAGCCGGCTCGGAGTGTGGGCAGCCCGGCGAGGGTCGAGCCATAGAAGTTGAGCTCGCCAGGGACGGTGATGTGCGCCTCCCAGTAGAGCGAGCTCCAGCGCAGGTGCGGATTCCCCAGCAGGATGGGCCGGCCGCTGGTCGTCCGGCTGCCGGCAAGAGCGAGCGCATTCGACCCGTCCGCGTCCATCGAGTCCCCGGGCGGCTCCGATGTCGGAAGGGATGCCGGCGGGGGATCGTCGTCGGTCGGATACTTTCGGCGAAGCGTGGCGAGCGATCCGCGGCCGAAGGCGCCAGTGACGGCGCCCGCGCGAGTGTGGGCGAGGACATCGGCTGCATCGAACGCCGGAATCCACGCGGGAAGCTCGGTGCGGTGACCTTCGACATAACGGTTCACGCCCGAGGCAAAGGCCGTGAGCACGCGGCGGAAGCCCTTCCCGACCTGGCGGAGAGCCTGGCGCGCGGCGCCGATGTTGTCGAGGCGGCGCATCGACACGTCGCTCTCGAGCGAGTCGCGTCCGAAGAGGCGGGCCGCTTCGCCGCGGGCCGAGACGTAGCGCCGGGCGATCTCGAGGATGTGGTCTTCGGCCTGGGCATAGCCCAGCGCATACGCTGCCGCCTCTTCGTCCTCGGCGAGGATGTGCGGCACGCCGAAGGTATCGCGCCGGATGGTGACGCGGTCCGCGAGCGGGCGCGCCGTCTCGACGACGGGTGCAAGGGTGAGAAGCGCCGCCACGCCCAGGGCTGCGCCGATTGAAAGAGGGCGGCTCAATATTTCGGCTGACTCGGATCGACCTTGTCGATCCAGCTCAGAATGCCGCCCTTCAGGTTGAGCGCCTGCGGAAAGCCGTGCTCGCGCAGATACGCCACCGCCTTCGCGCTGCGACCGCCCACCTTGCAGTGGACCACGAGATCGCGCGACGGATCGAGCTCGGTCATGCGCTTCGGCAGGTCGCCCAGCGGGATGACCGTCGATCCCGCGATGCGGCAGATCTGCACCTCGTGCGGCTCGCGAACGTCGAGCACGACCAGATTGTCGCCGCGATCGAGGCGCGCCCGCAGATCCTCGGCCGTGATCTCGGGCACGCCGCCAGGACCCGTGGTCGGCGCGCCGGGCGCGGCCGTCGCCGCGGTGTGAGCCGCCGGTGCGACGCCGCAGAACTGCTCATAGTCGATGAGCGCCTTCACCGTCGGATGCGTGCCGCACACCGGGCAGTCGGGATCCTTCCGCAGCTTCAGTTCGCGGAACCGCATCTTGAGCGCGTCGTAGATCATGAAGCGGCCGATGAGCGGCTCGCCGATCCCGAGAATCAGCTTCACCGCTTCGGTCGCCTGGATCATGCCGATGATGCCGGGCAGCACGCCGAGCACGCCGCCTTCGGCGCAGCTCGGGACGAGTCCCGGCGGCGGCGGCTCGGGATACAGGCAGCGATAGCACGGCCCTTCCTTGGTGCCGAAGACCGACGCCTGTCCCTCGAACCGGAAGATGCTGCCGTAGGCGTTCGGAATGCCGAGCAGCACGCACGCATCGTTGACGAGATACCGCGTCGGGAAGTTGTCGGTGCCGTCGAGGATGACGTCGTATCCCTTGAAGATCTCCAGGGCGTTCTTCGAGGTCAGCGCTTCTTCGTAGCCGATGACCTGCACTTCGGGATTGAGCGCGTTGAGCCGGTCCGTCGCGGACTGGAGCTTCGAGCGGCCGACATCCGGCGTCCCGTGCAGGACCTGGCGCTGCAGGTTGCTGATGTCGACGGCGTCGAAGTCGACGATGCCGATCGTGCCGACGCCGGCGGCCGCGAGGTAGAGCGCCACCGGCGAGCCCAGTCCTCCGGCGCCGACGCACAGCACGCGGGCGGCCTTGAGCTTGCGCTGCCCCTCGAGGCCGACCTCGGGGAGGATCAGATGACGGCTGTAGCGCGCATACTCGGCCGCCGACAGCGCCGGCAGCTCGCGCTCGACCGCCGTCGCGCCGCTTCCGCCGGCGACCGACGGGATGATGCTCAGCGCATCGGCCGGCTGGATGGGCGTGTCTTCCTTCTGCAGGTAGCGGATGTCCTCGTCGTTCAGGTAGACGTTCACGAAGCTGCGGAGCCGGCCCTCGTCGTTGTAGAGGTGCTTCTTGAGGTCGCCGTACTGGAGGGTCAGGTTGCTCAAGGCCTCGCGGACGGTTGCGCCCGCCACCTCCACGCTTTCCTGCTTGTCCACGTACGGCCGGAGGGGCGTCGGGATGTGGATCGTCGGCATGGTTCATTCGAAGTTACCACAACGATTGCAGGGCGGGGACGGGAGCCTTTTCTCAACATGGCTCGTCATGTTGAGAAAAGGCTCCCGTCCCCGTTCTCATTCCAGTTCCAGCTGCTGGGGGGCAATGCTGCGGACGGCCTGATCGATCGGCTCCAGGGGCTCGATCGCCCGGCGGGAGCCGGCCCCCAGCTGCTCGAGCTTGCGGGCGGCGGGAAGCACCCGGCTCTCGAGCGAGCCGACCGCCTGGTTGTAGACCTCGACGGTCTTCCCCAGCATCCCGCCCATCTTCGAGACATGGTCGATGAGCACGGCCATGCGCTCGCTGAGCTCGCGCCCGACGTCGCTGATCCGCTGCGCGTGTTCGGCGACTCGCTCCTGGCGCCAGCCGTACTCGACGGCCCGCAGCAGGGCGAACAGGGTCGCCGGCGTGGCGAGCACGACTCGCTGCGCCAGCGCCCATTCGACCAGCCCCGGTTCACGCTCGGCCGCGGCGGCGAGAAACGAATCGTTCGGAATGAAGAGCACGACGAACTCGGCGCTTTCCTCGAGCTCGCTGGCGTAGCCACGCTGGGCGAGCTTCTGCACGTGCGTCCGCACCTGCTGGAGATGCTTGTCGAGCGCCGCCTCGCGCGCCTTGTCGTCGGTCGCCTCGACGGCATCGAGATAGGCGGCGAGCGGCACCTTCGCATCGACGATGACCACGCGATTGGACGGCATGCGGACGATGACGTCGGGACGGAGGCGCCCGGTTTCGGTCGTGACGACCTCCTGCTCCATGAAGTCACAGAACGCCGACATGCCCGAGAGCTCGGCAATCCGTCGGAGCGCGATCTCGCCCCATCGTCCGCGCACGTGCGGCGTCCTGAGCGCGAGCACGAGCCGCGCCGTCTCGTCCCGCAGCGCGGCGTGGGCGGAGGCGACGTCGCGGAGCTGTTCGCCGACGGTGCCGAGCTCGCGTTGCCGGCGCTCCTCGGCGTCGCGGGCTTCGCGCTGGTAGACGTCGAGCGCCTGCTGCAGCGGCGTCACCAGTCCCTGAATCGCGGCGCGGCGGGCGTCGAGATCGCCGGTCGCCTCCTCGCGCAGGGCCTTGAACTTCTCCTCGGCGAGCTGCAGGAAATCCCGGGACGAGGCGGACAGCGCGTCGGACGCGAGGGCCTGGAACGCGTCCGACAGGCGTGACCGCGCCTCGTCCAGCAGACGGCGTTCCGCTTCGGCGTGGCGCGTCGTCTCGGCAGCACGCGCGTCGGCGGCCGCCCGTGCGCGATCGGCGTCGGAGAGCGAGGCCCGCAGCGCCGACTGTTCCCGCTCGAGCGCGCTGGCCCGCTGCCGCAACTCGTCGGCGCGAGCCGTGGACGCCGCAGCCAGGCTCTCGGCCGCACGCACCACCTCCGCCGCCGCCGCCCGCGACCGCAGCGAAACGACGACCCACGTCGCGAGGCTGCCGAGGACGGCGCCCGCACGATCAGGAGAGCGGAGAGCAGGGCGGAATCGGGGGACAACGCTACGGGCTACGGGCTACGGGCTACAGACTGCGGGCCGGTCTTTAGTCGATCGAGTCTTCGGTCTTCGGTCGTTGGTCGTTGGTCGTTGGTCCCTGGTCGTTGCGTAGCTCCGGGTTGGTGCTGGTCAGTCTGGTAGCTGGTCGCTGGTCGCTGGTCTGCTGGTCTTCACCGATTGCCGCCCAGCGCGACGGTGAGCGTGACACGGGCGCGGATCTCGACCTCGCCCGGCTGGATCGGTGTTTCAACGGCCCGGTCCGCGCTCGCCCGCGCGGCCATCATGTAGGGCCGCGGCGGTGGCGGCTCCGCGCTACCCTGATCTTCGATCCTGACGATGCGATCGAGTGAGCGTCCGGCGCCCGCGGCCGCGGCCTCGGCCCGCGCCCGCGCGTCCTGGACGGCGCGGGTCAGCGCCTGCCGCGCGATCGCCTCGCGGTTCTTGACGTCGAAGCGCAGACTGCTCACCGAGGTGGCACCGGACTGCACCGCGAGGTCGATCACTTCGCCGACGCGCTCGATCGCGTCGATGCGCACCTCGATCGAGTTCCGCGAGACGTACCCGCGCAGCGTCTGCCGGCCGTTCGCATAGTCGAACTCCGGCTGGAGATCGTAGTGCACGGTGCGAATCGCGTCCGCCCCGAGGCCGGCGCTCTTCAGCTTCTGCTGCACCGCGCTCATCGCCGCCGCGGTGAGCTTCTGCGCCTCGGCCGGCGCTTTGGCGCGTGCCTCGGCGACGAAGACGATGAATGCCTGATCGGCGGCGTGCTTGAGGACCGCTTCACCGGCTGTCACCACGACATCGGGCTCGGGAGCCGCCGGCTTGGGTGTCTGGATCACCGCCGCCAGCGTCGCCAGCAGCAGGCCTGTGGACATGAGCGGCATCATCTCTCCTTCACCATTCAACGTCGGCGTGGGCGCGCAGCACCGGTGGGCATCGATCGCGACTCACCGCTCGAGCAAGGGCCGCAACGCCCGGAGGGCGAACTCCAGAACGTCCTCGTCGGTGAGCGCCCGCACCGGCGCGCCCTCGCGCACCGGCTCATCTGCCGTGGTCAGGCGATTGCCGAGCGCGTAGCTGGAGCGGCCGATCACGACCGGAGGGTGCTGCGAGCCATCGAGCACGACCTCGATGAAGTCGTCTCTCGAGCGGTCAGACGCCAGGCGCACCGAGCCGGCCGGCGTCAGCACCTGGAAGGCCAGTCCTTCCGCCTTCAGCGCCGACGCCAGGTGCCGGAAGACCGGAATCGCCCGCTCCTCGAGAAACGCCTCGTACTCGCGCCCCGCCTCGGCCGCCGCCGCACGCCTGACAGGAGCTTCCCGGCGGACGACGTCCATGGTGTGCTTCAATCGTTTGCGGACCTCGCCGGCCTCGAGCATGACTGCGATCATACACGAGTACAGAAGGTCCGAGGTACCGAGGTACGACCGAGGTACCGACTGAGGAGAAGAGGTCTGCGTCAGCGGGTCGCTTCGTGGATCGCCATCAGCCCGCCGAGCAGGGGATGCCAGCGGGCGTCGCCAAAACCGGCCTCGCGCAGGAGCGAGACGACCGCGTCGGCGCCGGGGTAGCGCTTGATGGACTCGGGAATGTAGCGATACGTGTCCGGATCGCCATGCAGCGCCAACCCGACCACCGAGCCGACGATGGTCAGGTACGACAGGTACGCGGCGCGCACGACGGGCTGACGCGGGTGATTGAAGTCGAGTGAGACCAGCCGGCCGCCGGGACGCAGAACGCGGGCGCATTCGACGAGGGCGCGATCGAGCCGCGGGACGTTGCGCAAGCCGTAGCCGGTCGAGGACGACCTCGACCGTGCCGGTTGCGATCGGCAGCGCGGTCATGTCGCCGACGAGAAACGGCAGCACCTCGGCGCCCGGCCTGCCGCGCGCGATCGTGACCATGTCCGGCACCAGGTCGAGCGCGACGACCTGAGCCCCGCGAGCGGCCGCCGCGAGCGCCAGGTCGCCGGTCCCGCACGCCAGATCGACGACCCGAACACCAGGCGCCATGCCGCGCGAGATCGAGCGCCCGCCTTTTCCAGGACTGATCGCGTCCGAACGAAAGGAGCCGCGTCACGAAATCGTAGCGGTGGGCGATCGTGGCGAACAGGCGCGCGTTGTAACGCCGCTTGTCCGCCGGCGAATCGAACGCACGGGCGAGGCGCACGCGTTCGGGCATTTGCTAGGATCAGTCGAGCATGTTGCCGTCGAGCACCGTCGAAAATTATCTCAAGGCGATCCATGTCGCGCAGAGCCGCCTCGATGGTGCCCGGGCGCTGGTGCCGATGGGACAGCTCTCCACGGCGCTCGGGGTCGTCCCCGGCACGGCGACCTCAATGGTGAAGGCGCTGGCCGATGCCGGCCTCGTGACCTACGAGCCGTATTCCGGCGTCCGGCTGACACCGGCGGGCGAAAAGCTGGCGGCCGCCGTTCTGCGGCGGCACCGCTTGATTGAGCTCTTCCTCGTGCAGGTGATGGGCATGAGCTGGGCGGAGGTTCACGACGAGGCCGAGCAGCTCGAGCATGCGGTGTCGGATCGGCTGATCGATCGCATCGACGCCATGCTGGGACGGCCGGCCGTGGACCCTCATGGCGATCCGATCCCGGACACCGAAGGCGTCATCCCGCCGGCCGATCACCAGACGCTGCTCACGTGTCCGATCGATCAGCCACTCGTCGTGAGCCGGGTGGTCGATCAGGACGCGGCATTTCTCCGGTTCATCGAGCAGAGCGAGCTCAAACCCGGCCAGCCCGTGATCGTCGAGGGACGTGACGCGGCTGCGGACCGGGTCGTGGTCCGAACGGCCAGCGAGCGGACGGTGGCGCTCGGAACCCGAGCCGCCTCCAAACTGCTGGTCGAAGTGCGCTGACGCCCAGCGTGCCGGATCCGCCAAACCAGTCACGTCAGCAGCGTGACGAGCTCGTCGAACGACTCGACGTGCGGTTCGTCGTCGCGCAGCCCCTCCGCCGGCGCCTCACCGAAGCCATAGCCGGCAAAGCAGACGCGCGCGCCGGCGCGGCGCGCCGTGTCCACATCGACCCACGAGTCGCCGACCATCAACGTCTCGGCCGGCTCGACGCCGGCGCGGCGGGCCAGCGCATGAAACCCGGTCGGATCGGGCTTGCGGCCGAGCGCCGTGTCCCCGCCGACGGCGCCCACGAGCAGGCGGCTCCAGCCGAAGTGCGCCAGGAGACGATCGGTGGAGACCTGCGGCTTGTTCGTCAGCACTGCCAGGCGGCCGCGCGTCGCCAGTCGCTCGAGCCCGGCGGCGACGCCCGGGTACGGCCGCGTATGATGGAGCAGCCGCCGGTCGTAACACGTGACGAAACGTGCGAGGGCCTCATCGACGTCCGCGGCCGCACCACTGGTCCGCAGGATCCGCGCGACCAGCGTGCGAGCGCCTTCACCGACCATGCGGATCACGATCTCGTCCGCGAGCGGCGCCTGCGCGTAGCTGGCGAGCATCGCGTTGGCCGAGTCGGCGATGTCCTGCCGCGAGTCGATCAGCGTCCCGTCCAGGTCGAAGACGATGAAGCGGGGTCGAAAGCCGTTGAGTGTCATGCGTATCCGGTCAACACAACGGAGCCGTGCGTCTAGCTTACTGTCGGGCGTGCGACATCGAATCCCGAGCCCGCTCGCGCCGTGGGTCTCGCGTCCGATTCGGGGGGCGCATAGGTGAGCGCCGCTCCGGGCGACGTCAGCCCGCGGCCGACCGGCGCGGTGCTCTGCTCGGCGGGACTCGACAGCGCCGTTCTCCTGGCCGAGGAGGCGCGAACCGCCGTCATCCTTCCGATTTACGTCAGCGTCGGGTTCGCCTGGGAGGCCGCCGAGCGCCAGGCGCTCGCGCACCTCCTCGCGTCGCCGCCGTTCGTCGGGCGCGTGGCTCCGGCCGTGATCCTCACCTTCGACATGCGCGACCTCTATCCGGCGGGCCACTGGGCCATCACCGGTACTCCACCCGCCTATGACACGCCCGACGAGGATGTCTACATCGTCGGTCGCAACATCACGCTGCTGGCAAAGGCAGCCATCTGCTGCGCCTACCAGGACGTCGCCCGTCTTGCGATCGGTCCCCTGGCTGGAAATCCGTTTCCCGACGCCACCGCCGACTTCTTCGCCGCCATGAGCCGTGCGCTGTCGCTCGGGCTCGATCGTCCCCTCGAGATCGCCGCCCCGTTCGCGGCGTTGGACAAGTCGTCCGTCATCCGGCTCGGCGCCCGCCTCGGCGTCGATTTCGCGCGGACGCTGTCCTGCATGAACCCCCAGAGCCTCCGGCACTGCGGGCGCTGCAGCAAGTGCCGGGAGCGCCGCGACGCGTTTGCGCAAAGCGGCATTCCGGACCCGACGCAGTACGCGTGACCGCAGTCCGATCCCGCGATTTCGACACGGCCTCCCGCGGGCCGGCGCTCGGGCAGTGTCCGCTTCAGCCGGACCCCTGTGCCGGACGCGAATCGGCTCCGCGTAGTGTCCGGCTTCAGCCGGACCCACGTGCCGGACGCGGAATCGGAGCGCGGAAGGTCGCGGCCACGAACGGAAGGCCTATCGCTCGAGGTCGGTGGGAGGTGGAAGGGTGGGTGGATGTTTCCCCGGAAGCCGCTTCAGCGCAATGGCGCCGTCGCGAGTGCGCAGACGGACGATCTCGCCGCCACCGCCGAGCGTGCCCCGAATGACGCCCCGCGGGAGGTCCGGCAGGCTGGAGAACGTCAGTGCCGGATCGACGCGAGCGCGTCCGTCCCGCGTCTCCGCGTCGATGGCCGCTGCCAGTCCGTCGGGAACGTAGAGCACCATCTGGCCTTCACCAGACGACAGGCTCCATTCCGAATCAACTCGCGTCCCGGGCAGCAGTTTGATCACGACCGACCCGTCCGAGGTGCGGGCACTCAGTTTGTCGAGACGTCCGTGGATGGTGATGCTGCCGTCCCCGGTCGTCACGTCACAGCGACCGTCCACGCCTTCGAGCTTCACCGCGCCTTCGTCGGTCTGGGCGAACACGTCGCCCGACAGATCGAGACCACTGACATTGCCGTCGTTCGACCGAAGTTCCAGGCGGCCCCTCACACGCTCGACGCTGAGCGCCCCGTCCCCGGTCCGAAGCGTGACGTTGCTGCCCGTCGGAACCGACGCCACGAGCCGGGCGTGACGCGAGCGGGTCGTCACGACGCCGAATGCGTATTTTTTCGCACCCGGCTGTCGCGCTTCCACGGAAACCTGCTGCCCGTTCTGCTCGGAGACGACTTCGATCGCCTGGACCTCGCCACGATCGCGTCCCCGCTTCTCGACCTCGACGTACACCTCGTCGCGGTCCCAGCCCCGCACGACGATGGCGCCGTCGAAGGTCGCCAGGCGAACGTCGGGAACGCCCGTCACCTGGAACCGCTTCTCTTCGCGGGCTTTGTAGCCGTCCGACTCCACGGTGACCACGCAGCCGGCTGCCAGTGTGGTCGCCGCGGCGAGAGCGCCAAGTCGGATGGTGAGTCGAGGGACCATGTACTGATTAGACGAAAAACAATGCGACCGGGGCCATGCAACATTGTTGCCCGTGTTACGGGCAGGTAACAGGTCTAGACGGGTATGACTCTACTGTGGTTCCAGTAACGCTGGGGGACTGGGGAAATGGGGGACTGGGGGACTGGGCGGACTGGGGCGGCTGGGCGATGCGGCTGGAGCGGTTGGAGCGGCTGGTTAGTCGGGCCAGCCGGTATGCGCGTAGACGATCCGGCCGGCCAGAGGGAGGCCGCTGCACTGGGTTGGCGGAGCGCCCTTCCGCAGCAGCGCCGAGTCCACACGGCGGAGAACCTCCTCGAACCGGCGCTCGTCCGGGGCCGAGAGGACGATGATCCCGCCGCTCTCGCCCGGGGGGAAGCGCCGCGGGTCGGTGAAGTCGCGGTCGAGCGTGACGAGCGTCCGCCGCATCTCCCGCGCGACGCGAAAATGTTCGGCGTCGGCGGCGCGGCGCAGATCGGAATGTTCGAGCACGAAGAAGACATCCCAGCACAGCACCTGCCGCATGAAGCGGACGAGGCCGAGCGGCACGTTGGCGTCGGCGTAAACGCGGGGCGCGTCGGCGTGACGCTCGACAATGGGTCCCAGCTCTGAGGACAGGGTGCCCATGACGAGATAGCCTATCATCAGCCACGGACGATATCTAAGCCACGGGAGCCAGATCGCGACAGGAGCGGATGAAGATGCAGGACGAGGCTGTCGTGACTCGACGTCGGGGAGCGACTCGTGGATCCTCTGACCTTGTCGATCGCGGCCGGCATTCTCGCCGTGGTGCTCCTGGTGCCGGTCGTTGTGATCTGGCGGAAAGGGCGGCCCTTCGGCAAGGGCGAAGTGTTCCGCGCGAGCCGGTTGAGCAAAGGCAACCGGCTGTTCCCGACGCAGGTGGCGATCACGCCACAAAGCGTCGTGCACTACACGCCGCAGATGGTCGGCAAGCCACGAGCACTCGATTCACATGGCGCACGTCTCGTCGGTCAGCATCGACACGGGCTTGCTCTTCTCGGACGTGATCATCGAGACGACGGGCGGGGCGGGATCGATTCGGTGCCGCGGCCATCGCAAGGGTGATGCGGTGCGGATGAAGCAGCTGATCGAGCAGCACCAGACGTCGTACTATCGCGGCGCGGCGCCCGCGAGCGGGCACGCCGACCTGATCGATCCGACGTGTCCGATGCGCTGACCCTGCCGATTCGCTCGGTCGCCGTCACGTCGCCGCTCGACGCGGCTGGTGCGGCTCGACCTCGGCAGCGGGCCGTTCGTGTTCCGGGCGGGGCAGGCCGCCTGATCGGCGCGCACGGACAGGCCGAGCGCCGTCCCTACTCGATTGCCTCGTCACCCGACGACGCGGTGCGCCACCGCCGGTCGAGTTCCTGCATCAAGGTGGACGAGACGGGCGATCGCGGGTCTGCATCTGTCGCCGCTCGTCGAAGGCACGCGTCTGGACTTCGAAGGGCCGTTCGGATCGTTCACGCTCTCCGACTCGCCTGCGCCGGCCTATCTCTTCGTCGCCGGCGGAACGGGCATCGCGCCGCTGCGCTCGATGCTGCGGCACCTCATCGCGAACGGCCACCGCGAACCGATGTCGGTCATCTACAGCGCGCGCACGCAGTCACGAGCTCGCGTTTCGCGCCGAGCTCGAGCGGCTGGCGCAACGACGGCTGATTCGTCTGCTGCTCACGGTGACGGGCGAAGAGGCGGGCGCGTGGCCGGGTGAACGCGGCCGCATCGGCCTGGCGCACCTCGAAGCGATGCTGCCGGATCGCGGGGCGTTGTGCTATTTGTGCGGACCGCCGGCGCTGGTCGAGGAGGTGCCGGCACTGCTGCGCCAGCTCGAAGTCGGGTCGGGCCAGATCCGCTTCGAGGAATGGTAGGCCTCAGATGCCCATGATGCTGAACCCGCCGTCCACGTAGAGCACTTCGCCGGTGATGCCGCGCGACGCCTCGCTCAGGAGGAACAGCCCCGTGTCGCCGACCTCGCTCGTCTCGGTGTTGCGCCTGAGCGGCGACCGATCGCGGTACACCTGCAGGATCCCCGAGAAGCCGGCGATCCCGGACGCTGCGAGCGTCTTGACCGGGCCGGCGGAGATCGCGTTGACGCGGATGTGCTGCGGGCCGAGATCGGCGGCGAGATAGCGGACCGTGGATTCGAGCGCCGCCTTGGCCACACCCATGACGTTGTAGTTCGACAGCACCCGCTGCGAGCCCAGGTAGGTCAGCGTGAGAATGCTGCCGCCATTCGGTCATCAGCGATTTCGCGCCGCGCGCCAGCGCGACGAGCGAGTAGGCACTGATGTCGAGCGTCATGCGGAATGCTTCGCGCGTCGTGTCCACGAAATGGAAATCGGACGCGAGCGCCTCGCGCGGGGCGAAGGCGGCGCCGTGCACGAGGAAGTCGAGTCCGCCGAACGACTCGACCGACCTGCGGCGAAGAGCGCGTCGATCTGCTCGTCGCTCGTCACGTCGCAGGGGAGGATCAGCGACGGCGCGTCCGAGCGTCGCCGCCAGCTCGCGCACGTTCTCCTCGAGCCGCTCGCCCTGGTAGGTCAATGCGAGCTCGGCGCCCGCCGCGGCGGCTTTCTGCGCAATCGCCCACGCCAGCGAGCGCTTGTTGGCGACCCCGAGGACGAGCCCCTTCCTGCCTGCCAGATTCATGGTGGTCGAATCCGTTCCCGGACGCGTGACTGCGGGAGACCGCCGGTGCCGGTTGCGCGGTGTCAGCGGCCCTTGTTGCCGCGGCGCGGATGGTTCTTCGCGACCCTGCTGGTTGCGCCGGACGCTGGGGATGTCCTGAGTTGCCGCCCTGTCCCCGCTGGGGCTGGGCCCATGAAGGGCGACTTGCCGCTCGACATCACCCCGAACGGGCGGGTGCCGCGCGCGCCCTGCGGGCGGAAGCGGCGGAACTTGCCCGGACGTGCGGTCGCGGCCTCGTGCGCGGTGAAGGTCGGAATCGGGCGGGTGGGGGCTTCGCCGTCCACGCGAGGCAGCGTCGCACGAATCAACGTGCGATGCACCGGTCCCTCGTCGCGGCCGTCGTCCCGATCGTCGCGGGCGCTCGGGACCGTCGAGGGTGGCTGGCGTGTCCGGCAGTGCGGCCGGTGCGGCGGCACGCGGCGGCGAGGACTCGGCCGGCTCGCCGGCGCCATTCCGGAGGACGGCCCTCGGCGCCGGGGGCGGAGCGGATCAGCGCCGGCGGCGGGGCGTCGGGCGATTCCTCCAGCACCTGTTGCACGAGCGCCGCGGTCGAGTCCTTGCTGCGCGCGTCGGGCGGGCACCTTCCCGTCCTTGAACGGGTGCTCGAAATCACAGGTGGAGCAACGGGTCTGCTTGATGGTGTCATCGACATGGCGACGATGACGTGGTTACTGAGCCGGCGCTCGCGCGGACAATAGTCGTCCACGACGTCGCCGAGCCGAAGCCGGCGCGATTGCATCAATTCCCCCGAAGAGGTTCAGTGGCGGCGATGATCATCCCGCCTGAATACGTCAGGCTCCCGATTCCGCCAGGCTGGCTGGAGTCCTGGCGCGCAACGGCGATTCACCCACGGCAGGGTTGGACTGGGCTCGCAAGCGAAGGACACCAGGATGTTAGCAGAGCCGCCGCGCGTGTCGCAAGAGGCTGGACAGTGGCGTCAGCGCGCCGCGAGCCAGCGGCGCAGGTCGGACAGGGCTGCGGCTACCGCCGGTGGCGCGGTGGATTGCGGCGTCGTGCGGGCCTCGATCGATTGCCGGGCCGTCACCTGGCGAACGTCCTCGTCGAACAGGTCGCTGAACTCGCGCCATTCCGCGACCGACAGGGACTCGAACGTCCGCCCGCGCTCGAGCAGGGTCCGGACGATCGCCGCCACGACTTCGTGGGCGCGCCGGAATGGCAGGCCCCGGGCGACGAGATAGTCCGCCACGTCGGTCGCCAGCATGAAACCGCCCGCGGCCTGTTCGGCGCGATCGGCAGTCAGGGACAGCGTTTCGATCACCGTCGCGGTGGAGGCCAGCGAGCCGAGGAGGGTGTCCTCGGCATCGAAGACCGCCTCCTTGTCCTCCTGCAGATCCTTGTTGTAGCCGCTCGGCAGCCCCTTCATCGTCGCCAGCCAGCCGGCGTGCCGGCCGATGACCCGACCGGTCTTCCCCCGCACCAGCTCGAGGGGATCGGGATTCTTTTTCTGCGGCATCAGGCTGCTGCCCGTGGCCACGCGATCGTCGAGATCGAAGAAATCCGAACTCCTCGCTCCCGAAGATGATGACGTCTTCGGCCAGGCGGCTGACATGGACCATGGCCAGTGCCGAGGCGTGAAGAAACGACGACACGAAGTCGCGGTCGGCCACCGCGTCCATGCTGTTGGCGACGACCTGTGAGAATCCGAGACATTGCGCCAGCGCCCGCACGTCGATCGCATACGAGTTCCCGGCGATGGCGCCCGAGCCGAGCGGCAGCGCGTCGGCCTCGTGCACGACCTGCGTGAACCGCCCGGCATCGCGCCGGAACGCCGCGGCATGGGACAGCCAGAAGTGCGCCGCGAGCACCGGCTGCGCCCGACGCAGATGGGTGTAGGCGGGCATCAGGGTCTGCTCGGCCCGTTCGGCCTGATCGGCGAGCGCGGCGATCAGGCGCCCGAGCGCCCGATCGACGACCGGGAGCCGTCGTCGCAGGTAGAGGCGCAGATCGAGCGACACCTGCTCGTTGCGGGACCGGCCGGTGTGGAGGCGCTTGCCGGCCTCCCCGATCCGCTCGACCAGTCGTCGTTCCACCCAGGCATGCACGTCCTCGTCGTCGCCGGCGACGACCGCGGGATCGCGGCGGACTTCGCCCAGCAGATCGCCGAGCGCGGCATCGATCGCCTGCTGCTCCGCGCCTGACAGCACGCCGGCGCCGAGCAGCGCCCCTGCCCAGGCACGGCTGCCCGTGATGTCGTCTTCGACGAGACGCTTGTCGAAGGGGAACGAACGGCCGAACTCGAAGACGTCGCGGTCGGGCTCACCGGCGAAACGTCCGGACCACAGGTTACTCATGTCGGCTTCTGGGCTCAGGCTCACGAGGCTAACGGCTGGTCAGTGGGCTCGGTGCGGTAGCTGGTCGCTCGTCTCTGGTCGTTGGTATCTCGTCGTTGTCTCGCTTCGGTCGTTCGTCATTCGTCGTTGGCTCTGGTCACTCGTTTCACGCCTGCACCCGGCAGCTTCCCTTGAGCAGCTCCAGGCGAACCGTTGCGGTTGCGGACGACAGGGCGCGGTCGGCGAAGGCGGAGATGGCCTCGCGGGTCGGGGTGAACCAGCGGCCCTGGCGGACGAGCGCCCGGAAGGCGACGGCGAGCTGCTGCTTGAGGTCGTACAGCTCCGCCGGCCAGTACGCGCCGCTCGAGGGCATCGTAGGCGGCCGCGAGCGCGAGCACGGCCGGCGCTTCGCCGACCTCGCGAATCGGCAGCGCCGGCGAAGGGCGGAGCTCGACGCCGTCGAAGCGGCCGAAACCCTGCGCGCCGCAGATCGTGTCGAGACTGTCGAGCATCTCGATGAGCGGCATGCGGATGCCGTTCAGCGACACAGGCGTCCCGCGCTCGAACCCGATCTCGACGACCGCTGGCGTGTCGGCAGCGGCGCCGGGGGAACGGGTCAGCCGGAAGAGCGCGGCAGAGGCCGGGGCGGTCTCGTCGGAGGCCATCTCGCGCAGCCGTGCGAGCAGGCTGACGTGGGTCGCCTCGATGAGGCCGTCGCCCGAGACGAGCGGCGCGCCGGCGGCCCTGACGCGGGCGCGGCTAGCCGGGTCGCAGCCCCTCGACCAGCTCGACGAACCGCACCGACTGTGCGTCGTGCAGTGAACCGTGCGCGAGCGCGGGCGCCGATTCCATGTCGGCGACGTCGGCAAGCCAGCGCGCAATCAGCGCCGCGCACAGGGCCCGCGCCAGCGGCACGCTGCCGTCCGACGCACCGCCGGCCCGCAGTGCCGGCAGCAGCAGATCGGTCACCAGCGCGTCCCGGCCGTCGATGACGTGTGCCCGGACCGCACCGGCCTCGAGCGCCTGCTCCCGCACCGCATCGAGGTCCTCGCGCTGGCCGAGATCGAGCGTGAGGGTGGCCACTTCCACGCCGGCTTCCGCCGCGAGCGCCTGAACCGCGCGGACGTCGCTGGGATCGCCAGAGAAGGCGAAGAGCACACGAGAGACCACGTCGTGGACAGGCACGGGAGTTTGGGCTACGGACTGCGGGCTACGGGCTACGGGCGAGCGACGGGCGAGCGACTTCGGCCAGGTCTCTGGCCCTGGTCCCTGATTGCTGCTGATCCCTGGTCCCTGACCCCTGATGCCTGATCCCTGGTGCCTGATGCCGTCCTGAGCGCTGATGCCCGCCCAGACCCGGAAGCGCTCCGCGAGCGTTCCGGCCTGCGACGCATCGCGCACGACCACCAGAATCGTATCGTCGCCGCCGATGGTGCCCGCCACTTCGGGGAGACCGGCGCGATCGATGTCCACCGCGAGGATCTGCGCTCGTCCCGGGTCGGTCTTGAGCACGATCAGGTGCTGCACGGGCTCGCAGGATCTGAGGAACTCGCGGATCGTCCGCCGGAGCGACGTCTCGGCAATGCGCGGCCGGCCATTGTCGGCATCAGGGCGCTGATAGGCGCCATCGGAGGCGCGCTTGACCAGCCCGAGCTCCTTGATGTCGCGGGACAGCGTGGCCTGCGTCACGTCGAATCCGCGGCTGAGCAGGCGTTGGCGCAGCAGCTCCTGACGGGAGATGCGCTCGCCATTCACGAGCTCGACGATGACCGCTTGCCGCTGAGTTTTCATGACGGTGACAGGTATTGCATGTCGTATGCAGGCTCGCCGATCTAGTGCGCGCACGCCAGAATACCCGAGCGCGCCCGGTTTTACACGAACATTTTCAATTGACACGTCCCATCAGCCGATGTATAAAGGTCGTTCGCCCTGCATATAAATTCGCGCCCAGGGCGACCCCGTGTTCGAGTTGGCAGGGCGTGTGCCAGGAAGAGCTGATCCGTGATCGTGTCGAAGATTCCCGTCGCCCTGATCGGCGCGACCGGCTACGCCGGCCAGGAGCTCGTCCGTCTGCTGGCCCGTCATCCCCATGCGAGGCTGACGGCCGCTTTCGGGTCCGCGGCCATGGAGGCGCCGCGCCGGTTGCCGGGCCTGGCCCGGATCTGGGACGGCGAGATCGTGCCCTACGCGGCGGACGCGCTCGATCCGTCGGTCGAAGCGGCCTTCCTGGCGCTGCCGGAAGCCTCGGCGGCCGAGACCGCGCCGGCGCTGCTCGAGCGCGGGATTCGCGTCATCGACCTCTCCGGCGCGTTCCGGTTGAGAGACGACGCGGCGCGCCAGCGCTGGTATCCCGCGACGGGCGCGCTGCCCGGCGGCACCGTGTATGGCCTCGCCGAAACCGATCGGGCGGCGATGCGGGAGGCGCGGCTCATCTCCTGTCCGGGCTGCTATCCGACGGCCGCGCTCATCGCGCTGTCGCCGCTCGCGGCCGTGGGTCTGCTCGAGGGCGACGTGATCGTCGATGCCAAATCGGGCGTCTCGGGCGCGGGCAAGGCGCCGAGCGAGCGCACGCACTTCTCGGAGAACCACGGGAGTGTCGCGGCGTACGGGGTCTTCTCGCACCGGCACACGGCGGAGATCGAGCAGGCGCTCGCGCGGCCGGTGACCTTCGTCCCGCACCTCGTCCCGCTCGACCGCGGCATTCTCGAGACGATCTACGCGCGCGTCACGCCCGGCACGACCGTGGGCGATCTCGCGCAGGTGTACGCCGATGCCTACCGCACCGCGCCGTTCGTCCGCCTGACCGGGGATCGTCTCCCGGAGATCAAGCACGTCGCGCACACCAACTTCTGCGATCTGGGCTGGAAGCTCGACGCGGCGACGGGGCGCGTCGTGCTGGTGTCGGTGCTCGACAACCTGGTGAAGGGCGCGGCCGGCCAGGCCGTCCAGAACTTCAACCTGGCGTTCGGCCTCGACGAGTGCGCGGGGCTGCTGTGACCGTCGAGGGGTCCCAGCGCCGCCTGACGGTCCTCAAGCTCGGGGGCGAGCTCGTCGAGCCGGGCGACGGCCTGCCGCCGCTCATCGCGTCGATGGCGACACTCGCCGCCGCCGGGCCGCTCGTGGTCGTGCACGGGGGCGGCCGGGAGATCGATGCGGAGACGACGCGACGGGGCGTTCCGAAGCAGTCGGTTGACGGGTTGCGCATCACCGATGCCCCGACGCTCGACGCCGTCGTCGCGGTGCTCGCGGGCACGGTGAACACGCGCCTGGTGGCGGCGCTGGTCGGCGCGGGGGTGCGCGCGGTCGGGCTGACCGGGGTCGATGCCGCCCTCGGACTCTCGACGCGTGCCCCGGCGCACCGGGCCGTGGACGGGCGGCTGGTCGATCTGGGCCTGGTCGGACACCCGATCACCCTGACCGGGCATGGTCGGCCCGATCTCGTCGCGGACCTGATCGGTCTGGGCTACGTGCCGGCCATCGCGTGCCTGGGCATCGACGACCGGGGCCAGGTCCTGAACGTGAACGCGGACACGATGGCGGCATCGGTCGCCGCGGCCTGCGGCGCGAGCCGCCTGATTATCGCGGGCGCGACGGCCGGGGTGCTCGACAGCGACGGGCGCACGATCGACCGGCTCGACGTGTCGGCGATCGACGCACTGATCGGAGACGGCACGGCGTCGGCGGGCATGGTCGCGAAACTGCGCGCATGCCGCGACGCGATCGCCGCCGGGGTCAGCGAGGTGGCGATCGTGGATGGCCGCGATGCGCGGGGGTTCGTGTCGGCGCACGGCACGCGGCTGGGCGCTTCCGACGTACGGACGGTCACCAGAACCTAGGCCCGAGGGTGTGTGACGTGCGCCCGGGGCTTCAGCCTCGGGGACGATCGTCCGATAACGGTGGGGTTGGGTGAAACGATGAGCAGCGCAACCATGAGGGCGAAACCGACGACCACGAGCGAGATCCAGGCGCTGGAGAGCGAAAAGGTCCTGCAGACCTACCGCCGCCAGCCGGTCGCGTTCGTGCGCGGGGAGGGCGTCTACCTCTACGACGCGGAGGGCAAGTCGTATCTGGATCTGTTGTCCGGGATCGGCGTCGCGGCCCTCGGCCACGCCAATCCTGGTCTCGCCGACGCGCTCGCCAGCCAGGCGCGCACGCTCGCGCATACCTCGAACCTCTTCTTCCATCCGCTGCAGGGGCAGCTTGCCGACCGCCTCTCGCGGCTGTCCGGACTGGCCCGGGCCTTCTTCTGCAACAGCGGATCCGAAGCGAACGAGGCGTGCCTCAAGTTCGCCCGCCGCTACTGGTTCACCAGGGGTGTCACCGACCGCACCGAGTTCGTCGCGTTCCAGCACGGGTTCGGCGGCCGCACCTGCGGCGCGCTGTCGGTGACGTGGGACGCGCACTACCGCGAGCCGTTCGGCCCGCTCGTTCCCGGTGTCACGTTTCTCCCGACCGACGATCCCGCGGCGCTCGAGCGCGCCATCACCGAACGCACGGCGGCCATCATCGTCGAGCCGATCCAGGGCGAAGGCGGTGTCCGCCCGATCCCGCCGGCCCTGGCCGAAGCCATCGAACGGGCGTGCGCACGAACGGGAACGCTGCTCATTGCCGACGAGATTCAGTGCGGAACCGGCAGGACGGGACGCATGTTCCATTTCCCGGCGCTCGGGCTGACGCCGGATCTCGTGTCGATCGGCAAGGCGATTGGCGGCGGCTTCCCGGTCGGCGCCGCGCTGGTCTCCGACGAGGTCGCGCGCACGATCGCGTTCGGCGATCACGGGACGACCTATGGCGGCAACCTGCTCGCGTGCCGCGCCGCGCTCCACGTGCTCGACGCGCTCGAATCTGGCCTGCTCGATCACGTCGCGGCGCTGGGCGACTTCGTCGAGCGCGGGCTGCGGGACCTCGTGGCCCGCCTCGGGCTCGACGCCGAGGTCCGCGGCAAGGGGCTGATCTGGGGGATCGACCTCGGACGCGATGCGGCGGCGGTGGTACCGGCCGCGCTCGCGCGCGGGCTGATCGTCAACCGCACGGCGGAGACGGTGGTGCGCCTGCTGCCACCCGTACGTGATCACCGAGGCCGAGATGGCGAGCGGACTCGAGCTGCTCGAAGGCGCGCTCGCGGACAGTGTCGGAGGATCCCATGCCGCTCGCTAGCCCGCTGACGGCGACGCCGGTCCGTCCGGGCGTGTCCCCAGTCGCCGGACTGGCGCTGCGGCGGTTTGCCTGCGTCGGCGGTGACGCGGTCATCCGTCCGGCGGCGCCGGCCGACGTGGACGCCATTCTCTCGCTCATCGACACGAACCTCGCGGCCGGCCATCTGCTGCCGCGGACGCGGGAGGATGTCGCACGCCGGATCGGCCGCTTTCTGGTCGTCGATCTCGACGGCAACGTCGCCGGCTGCGCGGAGTTGGCGCCGCTCAGCCGGGCCGTGGCCGAGGTCCGCTCGCTGGTCGTCGACGACAGCTGCCGCGGCCGCGGCTTCGGGACCCGCATCGTCGAAGCGCTGAAGCGCTGGGCGATTCAGGACGGGTTCTCGACGCTGTGCGCCTTCACGCATCACGCGAGCCACTTCGTGCACCTGGGCTTCTCCATCGTGCCGCATCAGTGGCTGCCCGAGAAGATCGCGACCGATTGCGTCGGCTGCCCGAAGTTCCGGCAGTGTGCGCAGTTTGCGATGGCGCTGCCGCTGCGCGGCCGCTCGCTGCGGACCTCGCCCGCCGGCCAGCGGCCATACCTGGCCGTGCCGGAGGCGTTCGCCGCGGTGCTCCCGGAATCCGAGGGATCGGCGCGCGCGCTGGCGGCCCGTCCGCGCGAGGCGCAATGACGCCGCCGTCGGTCACCTGCGTCGCGGGAGGTGTCACGGCGGCCGCGGGGTTCACGGCGGCAGGTGTACACGCCGGCATCAAGGCGCAGGGGCGCGATGTCGCCGTCGTCGCCTCGGATCGGCCGTCGAGCGCTGCCGCGGTGTTCACCGTCAACAAGGCGGTGGCGGCGCCGGTCGTGGTGTCGCGCGAGCACCTCGCGTCAACCGGCGGCCGGGCGCGGGCGATTGTCGTCAACAGCGGCTGCGCGAACGCGTGCACGGGGGAAGCCGGGCTCCGGGTGGCCCAGCTCATGACCGCCGAAGCGGCGCGGGCGCTCGGATGCGACGCCGAAGACGTGCTGGTCGCCTCGACCGGGGTGATCGGGGTGTCGCTCGACCCGCGCACGATCGCGGCGGGCATCATCCAGGGGATAGAGGCGCTCAGCGCCGCGGGTCACGCCGACGCCGCGCAGGCGATCATGACGACCGATCCCTTCCCGAAGGAACAGGCCGTCCGCGTCGTGACGGCCGCGGGCGCGTATCACATCGGCGGCATGTGCAAGGGCTCGGGGATGATCGAGCCGAGGCTCGCCACGATGCTGGGCTTCGTCACGACCGACGCCGAAGTGGCCCCGGCCCTGCTCCACCGCGCGCTGGTCGACGCGTGCGAGACGACGTTCAATGCCATCACCGTCGATGGCGAGTGCTCGACCAACGACACGGTGTTCCTGCTGGCCAACGGCGCCAGCGGTGTCGCGATCGACGAGGCCGGCTACGAGGGCTTCGTCGCGGCGCTGCGGACCGTGTGCCGCGACCTGGCGCTGGCGATTGTCCGCGGCGGCGAGGGGGCGACCAAGCTCGTCACCGTGCACGTCGCCGGCGCACGCACTTACGAGGACGCGAAACGCGCCGCACGGGCGATCGCCAACTCGCTGCTGGTGAAAACCGCCATCCACGGTGGCGATCCGAACTGGGGCCGGCTGGTGGCTGTCGCCGGCCGGTGCGGTGCGGCGTTCGAGCTGTCGGGCGCGCGGGTGCGCGTCGGCGACACGGTGTTGTTCGAAGGCGGCCGGCCGTACGACGACCGCGCCCCCGACGCCGCCCGCCATCTCCAGGGCCGGGATCTGTTCGTCGAGGTCGATCTCGGCACCGGCGGTACCGAGGACGCGACGATGTGGACCTGCGACCTGAGCGCCGAGTACGTTCGGATCAATGCCGAATATCGGACGTAGCGAGTGGCCGGGCTGAAGCCCGGCGCCACTGCTGTCCGGCGTGGCCGGGCTGAAGCCGGGCGCCACACTGTCGAGCGTGGCCGGGCTGAAGACTGGAGCCACAACTGTCGAGAAAGACCACCATGCGGGTGGCGCGGGCCTTCAGGCCTGCCAGGTGATCGAGGAGTCGGACATGCCCATCAAACCCGCGACGTTGACGCCAGGCCCGCGGCCGCTGAGTGGCGGCTTCCGGACGCGCGTCTCAGGGCGCCGATCCCGGCGCGGCCGGCCAAGCCGATGCCCAAGGACTTTCTGTCGATTCTCGACCTCGATGGCGAGGCGTTCGACGAGGTGCTCACGCTGGCGTCGCGCCTGAAACGGGAGCGCCGCCTCGGGCGTCGCGCGCCGACGGCGCAGGCGCTGGCGTCGCAACACGTCGCGCTCCTCTTCGACAAGCCGTCCCTGCGGACGCGGGCGACCTTCGAGATCGCCATCCGCGAGCTCGGCGGCGACGTCCTCGCGCCGCCGCAGGACGGCGTGCTCGGCGCGCGCGAAACGCTCGAGGACGTGGCTCGCAATCTGGAGCGCTGGGTCTCGACCGTCGTCATCCGGACCTTCGGACAGGCGCGTCTCGTGCGCTTCGCGAGCGCCGCCCCCAGGCTGCACGTCGTCAACGCGTTGACCGACGAAGAGCACCCCTGTCAGGCGCTCGCGGATCTGCTCACCCTCACCGAGGCGTGGGGCTCGTGCGCCGGCCGCTCGCTGGCCTTCGTGGGTGATGGCAACAACGTCGCCACGTCGCTGGTCCACGCGGCCATGCTCGCGGGTCTGCGGGTGCGCGTGGCGTCGCCCGACGGTTACGCGCTCCCCGAGTCAGTGATGGGAGACGCCCGCCGGCTCGCGCGCCGTGGCGCGACGCTCGAGATCGTGACCGATCCCGTGGCGGCGGTCGCCGGAGCCGATGCGGTCTATACCGACGTCTGGACCTCGATGGGCCAGGAGTCCCAGGCGACGACGCGTCTCGACGTCTTTCGCCCGTATCAGGTCAACGCCGATCTGATGGCGCACGCCGCGCCCGCCGCGCTGTTCATGCACTGCCTGCCGGCGCATCGGGGCGACGAGGTCACCGACGAGGTCATCGACGGTCCCACCTCGGTCGTCTTCGATCAGTCCGAAAACCGGCTGCACGCGCAGAAGGCGCTGCTCCTGCTGCTCGCAGGCCGTTGAGCGAACCGGAGGCCGGCGCCTCGCGCCGGCCGTCTGCCTCCATGGCATCCGCTGGCGCGCGCATCGCGGCCGCCCCGCTGGATCTGCTGATCGCGCTCGCGTTCGCCCTCATCCTCTTCATCGTCGGTGCCGGCGGCACGGTCTTCACGATTGGATCGACCGTCGTCAGCATGCGCTCGGTGACCAACCCGCTGGTCGCCCTCTATCTCCTCCTGGGTCTTCGCTGCGTTCTCGCGCCGGCGGTGCCCTTCCCGTTCTCGACCACAGCACCCCGGGAGCTCGGAGCGCTGGCCCTGCGCGGCTGTACAGCGGCCCGTGCGGCGCTCGAGCGCGTGTCGCCTGCGGTGGCGGCGAGATGGGTCCTTGCGATCCTCCTGGCATCGGCGGCGATCAAGATCGCCATTGCCGTCGTCTACTTCGGCTTCTACAGCGGAGACGACGTGGAAGTACAGGAGATGTCGTTCGCGGCGCTCTTCGGCTGGCAATGGGAAGCGTGGAACTCTGCGCAACGCGTTCTACCCGCTCGCGTTCCTGTACCCGCCGCAGCGGCTGCTCGTCGCATGCGGCATCCCGGATCCGGCCGTGCTCATCACGGCCGGAAGACTTGTCGTCACCGCTGCGTCGCTCGTGACGCTGTGGATGGTCTACCGGATCGGGACGGCGCTTTCGGGGCATCCCGGCGTCGGCCTGCTCGCGTGCGGCGTCCTGGCGCTGAGCCGGACGCACACGACGTTCGCGGCGTCGGAGCTGCCGCGGACCGTCGCCGCGATGTTCCTCACGCTGGCCTTTTGTGCCGGACTGCGCGACGGGCAGCGCCTCTTGTCCGCGTGCGCGTCGGGCGCGCTGATCGGCCTGGCCGCGGTGCTGCGCTTCAGCGAGGCGGTCTTCGTCGTCCCCGAGGGGCTGGCGCTCCTGCTGCGGCGCCGCCCCGCCGCGCTGGCCGTCATGGGCCTCACCGCCGCGGCGGTTGCCGCCGGGCTGTGGGCCGTCACCGACGCGCTCTACTGGGGGTCGCCGTTCTACAGCGTGCGGAACATCGTCCGCTACACGCTGGTCGATCGACTGTCCTCGCGGGGGGTCGAACCCTGGCACTACTACGCGTCGCACCTCGGGGAGTGGAGCAATCCGCTCGTCGTCGCGGCGTCGATCTGGTGCGCGCGGCTCGGCGTCACGCGTGCGGTCCTCTGGACCTGGCTGCCCGTCATCGCGCTGAGCCTGCTGCCGCACAAGGAACCCCGGTACCTGATTCCGATCATGCCGTTCCTGGCCGTCACGGCGGCGATTGGCCTTCACGACTGGCTGCGCGCGATCGCGGACGCGACGGGCGCCGCTCGCCGGCGTCGAACGTGCGCGCTCGTCCTCGTGCTGGCGGTCATCGGCGCGGCGCTCTTCGAGCTGGGCGGATTTCACTTCCGGCGGTCCGAGTCCGCCGTGCGGCTCGCGCGCGAGATCGCCAGCCGCGACGAGCTGGCCGGGGCGACGCTCGTCGTCGAGCAGGCCTGGCGGTGGGGTGGCCGTCTCTATTTTCCTCGCGGGACGCGGGTGGTGGACCTTCCGCCGGAGCGTGCCGGCACGCCCGCGCTCGCCGGGATGGCCTGTCAGCCGGGGGTGGTGCTGGTGGCAGTCCGCTCGGTGGCCCCGGCGGATGTGGCGGCTGCAATCGGATCGTGCGGCTACACGCCACGCGCCGTCGCGACGGTCAGCGACTACACCGTCTTCGCGCGCGCGACCGGCCCGTGAACACGCCTGCTTTCCGCCGGGATTGCGCGGGGGCTGGTAGACTGCTTGGATGCTCCGCGGCTCCCGGGAGGCCATCCTCCGCAAGATTCAACCCATCAGCGTCCACGGCCAGATTTCGCTCGATGTCCACTTCGTGTACCCCGACGATGACACCGAGCAGGTGCGGGTGGCGCGCATCGGTCCCGAGTCGGTGGCCAACGGGCTCGAGAGTGGCGATCGGGTGCGCCTCGACTTCGTGCTCGGCGCCGTGACGCAGATCTCCCGCGCCGATCAGCCCGGATCCTGATCGCAGTTCCCAGTCCCCCGTCGGAGTTCGATGTGATGCTTTCGTTGTCTCGCGTTCGACGCGCGCGATCGTCGGCCCGATCCGCGTCCGTGCTCGGCGCCGCACTCGTCCTGGCCGGCCTGCTCGGCAACGCCGCGCCGGTCACCGCCTGGGGCTTCGAGGCCCATCGCTACATCGCCGGACGTGCCCTCGATCTGCTGCCGCCGGCGATCCGTCCGTTCTTCAAGAAGTACCAGACGACCATCGTCGAGCACGCCATCGATCCGGATCTGTGGCGCAATGTCGGCTGGGAAGAGGAGCCGCCACGTCACTTCCTCGATCTCGATGCGTATGGCGCGGCGCCCTACACGGCGCTGCCGCGCGACTACGATCAGGCGGTGGCGAAGTTCGGCGTCGAGAAGGTGCGCAAGAACGGCCTGCTGCCGTGGCGAACCGCCGAGATCTTCGGCAAGCTGCGGCAGGCGTTCGCCGATCACAAGGCCGGCCGCGGCTACGCGCGCGACAATGTGAAGTTCTTCGCGGCCGTGCTCGCGCACTACGTGAGCGACGCGCACGTGCCGTTCCACGCCGTGGTCAACTACGACGGCCAGTTCACGGGACAGCGCGGCATTCACGCCCGGTTCGAATCCGAGCTCTTCGAGCGCTACCGCACGAAGCTGAGCGTTCATCCGAAGATCGTCACGATCGCGCAGGATCCGCGCGACTTCGTGTTCGACGCGCTCGCCGAGAGCGCCCGCCTCGTCGAGCCCGTGCTCGCCGCCGACAAGGCGGCGATCGGCAACGGCGAGATGTACGACGATCGCTACTTCGATCGGTTCTTCGTGCCGACGCGCCCGGTGATCGAGCGCCGACTGGCGGAATCGGCCGCGGCGGTGGCAGCGCTCATCACACGG
This sequence comes from Vicinamibacterales bacterium, assembly GCA_963834365.1. Lineage (GTDB taxonomy): Bacteria > Acidobacteriota > Vicinamibacteria > Vicinamibacterales > Vicinamibacteraceae > CAWJAP01. Next base: position 32,396 of record CAWIBS010000030.1, read on the forward strand.
GCGTGGGAAGAAGCCGGTCGTCCCGCGCTCTCGGCCAACCCTCCGCCCCGCGTCCCCCGCAAGCGCGCCGACGCTCCTTAACCCCGCATTCAGCTTGAGTCGACGCCGTTAGGCGATCGGGTCCGGCTAACCGGACACTACGTCAACATGGGCCCGCCAAGGTGGCGCCGGGCTTCAGCCCGGCCAACGCGGGCCCGGGCAGGCCTGAAGGCCTGCGCCACATCACCAACAGAAGTGAACTCCGGGTTTAGTGGGGCCTGTCCCCCAATAGGCCATTCGGGGAGAGGCCTCGATTGGGAATCCAGCGCCACATCAGAGCGGCGGCGAGGTAGGCCAGGCCGACGAGGGCGAGTGCGGGACCGAAGCCGCGCCGATCGGCCAGGCTGCCGACGACGAACGGCGCGGCGGCGCTCGCCAGGCGGCCGACATTGTAGGTGAAGCCCTGGGCGGTCGCGCGGATGCGCGTCGGATAGAGGCCCGACGTCAGCGCGCCGAATCCGCTGAAATGGCCGGTGCCGAAGAACGCGAGGACCGGCCCGAGCGACAGCAGCACGAGGGGCAGCCGCACACTCGCATACAGAGGCATCAGGATCGCCGCCGCGAGCAGGTAGACGACATACGTGCGCCCGAGGCCGACCCGATCGCTGACGAACCCGAACGTCACGTAGCCCAGCCAGGTCCCGACCTGCATGACGATGATCGAGAACGTCATCTGGCTGACGGCGAGCCCGGCGCCCCCCTGAGCGGACGGCGCCGCCAGGAACGTCGGCGCCCACGTGTTGAAGCCCCAGTAGGCGAACATCGTGCAGGCGTTCATCGCCGTCACGGCGGCCGTCGCGGGCCCGAGCTGACTGGAGAAGATCTCGCGCATGCCGGTCCACACCGACGTGCGGCCAGGCACGCGCTGTTGGTCGGCCACGGCCTCCGCACGTGCGCGCAGCCAGGCCTCCGGCTCCCTGACCGAATGGCGGATCCAGAGCGTCAGCGCCGCGGGCAGCACGCCGACGAAGAACACGGCACGCCATCCCCACCGCGGCAGCACCACCATCGTGACCAGGGCGGCGAGCCCGTAGCCCACCGCCCAGGCGCTCTGCACCACACCGAACGCCTTGCCGCGATGCTTCTCCGGCCACGTCTCGGCAACGAGGGCGGCCCCGCTCGCCCACTCGCCGCCGAACCCGAGCCCGAGCGCCAGACGGCACACCGCGAGCTGCACGAACGATTGCGCAAAGCCGCAGGCGGCCGTGAACGCCGAGTAGAAGATGATGCTCAGCGTCAGCGCACGCGTACGCCCGTACCGATCGGCGACGAGGCCGAAGACGATGCCGCCGATCGCCGACGCAATCAGCGTGAACGAGGCGAGGACCCCCGCCTCGCCGTAGCCGATGCGCAGCTCCGCGACGACCGCTGGCAGGACCAGCGCATACAACATGACGTCGAACGCGTCGAGCATCCAGCCGAGGAAGGCCGCGAGGAGCGCGCGTCTCGCCTCGGGTGTGGCCTCGCGCCACCACGCGGGCGCCGTCATGCCGGCCGATCCGCGACACGACGAAGCGGCGCGACGACGATTCCCCGGGCTTCGAGGCCGCGGCGGAGCTCAACGGCGAGCACGTCCGCTCCTGGTGTGTCGCCATGAATGCAGATGGTGTCGGCGTCGATGGGCAGGTCGGTCCCGTCCACCGTCACCACGCTGCGCTCGGTCACGATGCGCACCACCCGGGCGAGCACCAGGCGGGGGTCGGTGATGAGCGCATCGGACTTCCGCCGCGAACGCAACGTGCCGTCGGCCTCGTAGGCGCGATCGGCGAACGCCTCGGCAGCAAACGCCAGACCCGTGGCGCGCGCCGCATCCGCGAATGCCGATCCGGCAAGGCCGACGAGCACGAGGAGCGGATCGACGAGCGCGACCGCCCGCGCGATGGCGCTGGCCAGCGACGGGTCGCGCGCCGCCATGTTGTAGAGCGCCCCGTGCGGCTTGACGTGCACCAGCCGGACACCTTCGGCCCTGGCCATGCCATGGAGCGCGCTCACCTGGTACAGGACGAGGTCCTCGACCTCTGCCGGCGAGACCGGCTGCTCGTCGCGCCCGAAGCCGGCCCGGTCGGCCAGCCCCGGATGCGCGCCGACGGCGACGCCGTGGCTCGCCGCAAGGCGCACGGTCCGGCGGATCGTCGTCGGATCACCCGCATGAAACCCGCACGCGATGTTCGCCGACGAGATCGCCGCGATCAGCGCCGCGTCCCCGCCCGACGACTCACCCACGTCCGCGTTGAGGTCGATGGGCATTCTCTGGTCTTTGGTCTTTGGTCTTTGGTCTCTGGTCTTTGGTCGTCTGGTCGCTGGTCGGTCTGGTCTTTGGTCTCTGGTCGCTGGTCGTTGGTCTTTGGTCGTTGGCTACATCGTCAGCGCGGCAGCCATGCGTGACGATGGCTTGGAAGAAATGACCCAGGCGGAGATTCTCGTTCTCCTCGTGCTGGTTGTTGTCGAAGTTGACGGTCGGCACCAGAATCGCCGGCAGCCCGAGCGCTTCGACGAACGGGGCGATCGGCACCGTGCCTCCCGCTGTCCGAATCCTGACCGGGGGCTCGCCGAACATCTGCGTGAGCGCCTCGGTGAGCCGGCGTGCTTCGGCCCCCGATGGTGAGGTGCGAAATGCCTCGGTGGGATCGCGCGCGATCAGGCGCGCGAGACGCGGATGGCGTGCCCGCTGGTCGGCGTCGGGTTCACTGTCAACGAGCACGTAGCCCTGCCGCTCGATGTGCCGGCGCAGAAGATCGAGCATGCGCCGGGAAGGAGTCTCCTTGACCAGACGGATGTCGAGCGCCGCCACGGCGCGGTCGGGAATGATCGTTCGCGCGCCTTCACCGACATGCGCACTCGCCAGCCCGCGGATGTTGAGCGTCGGGATCTGCAGGGCCTGTTGCAGCGATCGCCCCTCGACTTCGGGACCGGCAATCCCGAACGTCCGGAGCATGAGCGCGGCGTCCTCGGGCACGGCCGACATCAGCGCCTGCTCCTCGGCGGACGGCGGATCGATCCCCTCGTAGAAGCCCTCCAGCTTCACCCGCCCTTCGTCGTCTTTCATCGACGCGAGCAGGTGGGCCAGGCGCAGCGCCGGGTTGGGCACCCAGTTGCCGTAGTTGCCGCTGTGCACGCCGGACCGCGGGCCGAACACCGTCAGCTCCGAGACGACGATGCCGCGCGCGCCGAACACCAGGGTCGGCCGCCCCGAGGAGTGGGCCGGGCCGTCCATCACGAGCATCAGGTCGGCGGCCAGCGCCGCGCGATGCCGATCGACGGCGGGCACGAGATTCGGCGAACCAGCCTCCTCCTCGCCATCCAGGATGACCCTCAGGTTCGCGGACGGCCGGCGCCCGATCGAGGCCAGCGCATCGAGCGCCGTCAGCAGCGCCACGATGGGCGACTTGTCATCCGAGGCCGAACGCGCGAACAGCCGCCAGTCGGGATCGAACGTCGTGACACCGTCGAGCGACCGCCCCTCCGGATCGTCCGACAGGCGCCCGCGGCGCAGGCGGGGCTGGAACGGATCGGGTTGCTTCCAGGCCGACGGGTTGACCGGCTGCCCGTCGTAGTGCGCGTAGATCAGAATTGTATGTGCGGCGCCAGGTTCGCGGCGCTCACCGTAGACGAGCGGGTTGCCAGGCGTTTCCCACAGTTCGACGGCAAAACCGCGGCGCGCGAGCAGGCCGCGGAGGTGCTCGGCGTTGCGGCGCATGTTCGGCCGATCGGCCGCGACGTTCGGAATGCCGAGCAAATCAGCGAGTTCTCGCACGATCGCCGCCTGGTTGGCGCGGACGTACGACTCCACCGCCGTGCGCAGCGATGCCACCGGTTGCGCGTCGGGCGTCGCGATGGCGAGCGCCACGCCCAGCACGATCGAGGGCGTCACGCGCCTGAAATCAGCTCTCCACAACGTCGATGACGCAGCAAATTCGAAAGACTGTGATCGTGATTGCAGTTTTGTTAAACGTTTCACCCCGTACCGCACGCAGCGTGCGGCCGAATCGCGAAAACGCCCGACATTCAGCGGGCCAATGACCTGGCTGTCCACGGGTACGCGCATTGCACTGGCAGGTAGCGGCATCGGGCTGTTTACGGCAGGGAGCCGTGAGTGCTGGGGAGCCAGTCCGGCGCCAACTCAGGGGGACATCGTCAATGGTGGCGATGTCCCCATTTTCTTTTTGCGCGGGTCGCCCTCAGCGACCCGCGCCGGCAGCCCGCGATCCGCGCGGCTATTCGACCGGCCCTCAGCGGGCCGGTCGGCCGCGCGGAGGCTGCGTCGTTTGGCGATGGTCGCACTCAGCGAGCCATCGCGGCAGCCCTTCAATCCGCGCTGCGAGAACCTTGGCGATTTCCCCGTCACCCATCGTTACGTCATCCCGCAGCCGACGAGCTGCCAGCCGGCCCGGCCAGGGCCGGCTGGATAGCGGCGAGCCTCGAAGGCTGCGCGCGCCGGGCGCCGAGGGCGACCGGCCCAGCAAGAACGCGGCCGCCCTCAGCGACCATCGCGGCAGCCCTTCGATCCGCGCTGCGAGAACCTTGGCGATTTCCCCGTCACCCATCGTTACGTCATCCCGCAGCCGGCGAGCTGCCAGCCGGCCCGTCCAGGGCCGGCTGGATAGCGGCGAGCCTCGAAGGCTGCGCGCGCCGGGCGCTGAGGGCGACCGGCGCCAGCTAAAACGCGGCGCCCTCGGGATACTGCAGCGCCAGCCGCAGTTCCTTCGCGAGCTGGTCGATCCCCGATCCCGTCCGCTTCCAGGCGCTGTCGGTTTCGAAGCGCATGTCGCCGATGCGGCGGCCCCAGGGCGAGATGACGCGGCCGATCGCGCGGAAATCCGTCCGATCTGCGTGCTCCTGATCCAGCCGTCTGACGACGTCGGGAGCGACGCGGATGAACGCGCGCAAGCGCCGGCGCGCTCTTGATGCTGTACTTCCGGCCGTTCCACGCCGTCTGGAAAAGGCTCGCGATCTGCTTGAAGTAGTTGACGAAGAACTTGCGCGAGTCCTCGCGGAAGTCGTTCGACTTCCGGGGACCGCCGAAGACATCCGATTCGAAGAGGCGCTTCAGCTCCTGCGCCAGCGGCGCCTGCGCCACGCGGCCGCGGCCGACGCCGAGCAGCTTGATGTCGCCATACAGCGCCGAGTCCTCGCGGTCGGTCAGCGCCCGCACCACGTCGTGCGCCGCCGCCAGATTCGGGTCGGCATACAGCTGCCGGCCCGCGAGCGAGACGAGATGTGACGGGTTCAGCCGCGTGTGCTTGGCGTTGATCGTCACGAACATCTGGACGACGTGATCCTCCGGCAGGCGATCGAAGATCACCGCCGGGACGTGGAAGACGTCGTGCCCGAACTGCTCGACGTCGTTGTGGAGGGCCAGGAGACGGTGCTGCCCGTCGATCGCCCGGAGGATGCCCTCCCGTTCGGGCACCTTCAGGGTGCCGAGATTCGGGTCGACGTCACTGGCGGGCTCGAACTTGAGCGGCTCCTCCGAGGCAATGATGACGGCGCCCGGAATCGACGGCAGATTGCGCGCCTCCCGGCACTGCTCGTAGTACTGCACCAGCTCCTCGATCTTCTTCCGGATGATCTGCCGCTGGTACGACTTCTCGTTGGCGGCGATGCGGCGCTCGAGCAGGTCCCAGTTGACCTTCGACTTGCCTTTGCCGCCGCGCACGGGCTGCTGGCCCTTGTCCCCATAGCTGAGCACTTCGAAACGGACCAGCTTGTTGACGTCTTTCGCCGTCAGCGAAGCCTGGTAGAACTGAACGCCGAACTGCTCCATGCGAATGGCGGCGACGGTGATCATGGCGAGTAGCGGTCCCTCCCGGCTGGATCACGCAAGTGCTTGGGTAAACGGCGGGATTGTATCGATCGCTCCCCGTTTCCCAAAATTCTCCGGCTGACCTTCGACCCCGGACGTTCGCGAGACGCGGCTTATACTGACCGGGCTCCCGGGAGCCCTGATGCGACCTCGTCCGTTTTCGAAGCGGGCCGCGGCCTGCCTGTTCGCCGCTCTGATCGCCACGGGGGGCACGCGCTGGCTCGTGGCCCAGGCACCGGCGCCTGAGGGGACCGGCCCGCTGGTGCGGCTCCCGGATGCAGCGGATTTCGCCCAGCAGGTCAAGGAGTGGACGACCCGCCCCGAGTTCCTGACGCCGCTCGTCGACCACCTGCCCGTCGTCGAGGGCGTGCCGTCGCCGAAGGACGTCCTCGGCTATCACATCGGCGCGCCGAAGAAGCTGACCCGCACGGCCGATGCGCTGCGCTATTACCGCGCACTCGCCGCGGCGCTCGAGCAGGCGAAGGCGCCGCGGGTCAAGGTCCTCACCATTGGCAAGACCGACGAGGGCCGTGAGCTGAACATCATCGTCGTCGGCGTCGGAGGAGTCGATCCGCAACCTCGACACGTACCGCGACGTATCTCGGGCAGCTGGCCGACCCGCGACGCTGACCGAGGCGCAGGCGCGCGGCGGATCGTCGCCAGCGGCCAAGCCGATCTACCACCTGATGGGCGGCCTGCACAGCGGCGAGACCGGCCCGCCCGAGATGCTGATGGAGCTGGCCTACCGCCTGGCGGTCGAGGAATCAGACCCGCTCCGCCAGATCCGCGAGCAACGTGATCGTGACGATCACGCCGGCTGCCGATCCCGATGGCCGCGATCGCTACGTCGACTGGTATCGCCGGCACCTCGTCGACGTCACCGAGCGAGCGCGATCGCGTGGCGGGGCCGCCCGTACTGGGGCAAGTACGTCTTCCACGACAACAACCGCGACATCAACTACTCGCAGGTGACCATGCGGGCGCTGCTCGAGTGGTACCTGCAGTGGCATCCGCCGATCATGCACGACCTGCACGAGTCGGTGCCGTTCCTCTACACCTTCAGCGGCCAGGCGCCGCAGAACCCGACGCTCGATCCGATCCTCTACGGCGAGATGCCGATGTTCGCGAACTTCGAGATGGCGCAGCTGACCAAGTACGGCCTGCCCGGCGTGTGGACGCACGGCGTTCGTCGACATGTGGTCGCCGGGCTACCTGGCCTTCATGTCGTCGAACCACAACGGCCTGGTGCGGATGTACGAGACGTTCGGCAACGGCGGCGCGACGACGATGAAGCGCAGCGTGGTGAACGCCGATGCTGCCGGCTGCGGGGCTGCCGGGACAGACCAGCGCGCGAGTGGTATCGGCCCAGCCCGCCCTACAAGCGAGGTCGAGTGGTCGATGCGCAACAACACCAACTTCATGCAGACCGGCGTGCTCACGCGCGCTGCAGTTCACGGCGGCGTTTCCGAAGATCGTCCTCGAGAACTTCTATCTGAAGAGCCGCAACTCGATCGAGTCGGGACAGAAGGACGCGCCGTTCGGCTTCGTCATTCCGGCCGGCCAGCCGGACCGGACGCGCGTCGCGCTGCTCGTCAACCTGCTGCGCCGTCAGGGCATCGAAGTCGGCCGCGCGACCGGCGAGCTCAAGCTCGCCGGACGGCACGTACCCGGCCGGCTCGTTCGTCATCAAGCGCGACCAGCCGTACGGCCGGCTCGCGAAGATCCTGCTCGAGAAGCAGGACCTTCCCCGACGCCGCGCTGCGCACCTACGACGACACGGGCTGGACGATGGGCCTGATGCTGCAGACGGAGGTGAAGCCGATCGACGACAAGGCGATCCTGGGCGTGAAGTCGGAGCCCGTGACGAGCGACCTGAAGCCCGCTGGGCAGCGCTGGCGGGCGAGAACGGCGCCGCGCCCTCCTGGTCGCCGGCACGCGGCGCCAACGCCACCGATCACGCTGCGCTACCGGCTGAAGGCACTGACCGTGCGCGCGACGGAGCGCGCCTGGACGCACGGCGGGCGTCGAATGGCCCGGCCGGGACGCTGGTCATCCCGGCGACGCAGAACGGCACCAGCGTCGTCGAGCGTGGTCAGGGAGGCCATCGAGCCGCTCGGCCTCGACGGCCACCGGCGTGCGGCGAATCGCCCGGCGTGCCGCCGCACGACGTCGATCTGCCGCGGCTCGCGATGTACAGCACGTGGGGCAACACGCAGGACGTGGGCTGGGTCCGCCACGCGTTCGATCAGTTCGAGGTGCCGTACGACCTGATCTACAAGGAGCGCGTCCGCCGCGGCGGGCTGCGCGCCGACTACGACGTGATCCTCGTCCCGAGCCAGGGACGCACCGGCAAGGGCCTGGTCTACGACGTCGACATGCGCGGCAAGCCGCTCGCCTACACCAGGATCGGCCGAGTTCCCCTCGCTCGGCGTCTACGGCGAGTCCGACGACATCCGCGGCGGCATGGGGCTGCGAGGGCGTGATCGAGCTGCAGAAGTTCGTCGAGGCCGGCGGCGTGCTCGTCACGCTCGGGCGCGGCGAGCTTCATGCCGGCGGAGTTCGGTCTGGCCCGAACGGTGACGGCATCGCGGCCGACGGCGCAGTTCTACGCGCCCGGTCCGATCGTGCAGGCCGAGATCGCGCAAGCCGAATCACCCGATCTTCTACGGCTATCGCGAGAAGACGCTGCCCGTGCGCTACGCCAACGGTCCGCTTCCTGCAGGTGCCGGAGGCCGATCGCGGCCGAGCAGGTGCTGATGCGGTTCGTCGGCGGCGAACAGGCCGTGCTCAGCGGGCTGATGCGCGGCGCCGAACGAGATTCGGCAGACAGCCGGCGATCGTCGAGACACCCGCCGGCAAGGGCCGCGTGGTGATGTTCGCCACCAATCCCTGCTACCGCTGGCAGAACCACGGCGAGTTCGGGATGCTGTTCAACGCCATCCTGCACTGGAACGACCGGCCCGCACCCGACACGACAGCGCCGGCGCCACGGCCAACCTCGGCCGCCTGGTGAGACGCCTGCTCTCTTGACAGTCGTAGTCGCGGCCGCCGGTCCGGGCAAGCCCGACCGGGTCCGGCTAAAGCCGGACACTACGACAAACGCAAGGCCCCGGGTCCGTGTGCAGTTCGGCCGTCCGCGACGTTGTCCAAATCATGGAATCGCGCGGAGAAGCCGTGGAGCTGACCAAAGAGGAACACCAGTTGCTCGTCGCGGCGCGGAAGAACCCGGGGATTGCAGCCTCCTGGATTTTTGTGGCCATCGGGATGGTCCTGGTCGCCGCCGTGGGCGGAGAGCTCATCACCACCGGCACGCTCCAGTGGGATCGCCTCGACCGGGTCCTTATCTGGTTGATGTTTTGCTCAGTGATGTACACGCAGACGAAGTTCATGCGCACGGCCTACTCGCTCATCGCCAAGCTCGACGGCTCTGACAACTCGAACGTTCCAGTGCCAGCGGTGCTCGGGCTCAACGACCCGCCGTCGCAACCCTCCACTCGCATCTCCTGAGACCCGTCACCCGCCGAGCTGCCGCCTTTCTGCTAACGTCAAGACCCTCGCGACCTGGTGTTCCCGGGAGGTCTGATGTTCGCGTGTCCGCGTCACGTCGTCGCCGGCTCGGCACTGGCAGTCCTCGTCTCGCTTCCTGTCACGTCGAGCGCGCAGCCTCCGGCTGTCGGACGGGTGAGTGTCAGCACGTCGGGAGCCGAGGCTGCAGGTTCGAGCTGGCTGGGAAGCATCGGCACCGACGGCCGCCAGGTGGCCTTCGTCTCGTCGGCGTCCAACCTCGTCGCGGACGACACCAATAGTGAGATTGACGCGTTCGTCCACGATCGGCTGCTCAGACGCACCAGCCGGGTCAGTCTCACGGAGACGGGGGCCGAAGCCGCTCGCGGAATCGATTTGAACCACGGCGGTCCGTTCCTCAGCGCCGACGGCCGGTTCGTCGCGTTCCTGTCGCTGGCCACCCTGGTGGCGGGCGACACGGACACCGACAGCGACGTCTACGTGCGCGATCGTGACGCCGACGAAGACGGCATCTTCGACGAGCCCGGACAGGCGCGTGTGGTGAGGGCCACGGTTCGATCGGATGGTCTGCCAGGCGGCTGCTTTCAGCCGGCGACCCCCTGCCACTCGATGGCGCCGACCGTCCTCGAAGGTCTCAGCGATGACGGCCGCCACGTCCTGTTCCGGACGTTCCGAATCCTCGACGATCAGGACACCAACGGCGCTCGAGGACCTGTACGCGCACGACCTCGTGACGCGTCGCACCACCCGCTTTCCCGGCACCCGTTCTGGCATTCCTTTCAACAGCAGGGACATCAGCCAGACCGGTCGCTACCTGCTCGTCCAGTCCAACAGCCCGCCGCCCGCCGGATTCGAGAACGTCGCCGTCGTCGATCGCGATGCCAGCGGGAACGGTGTGTTCGACGAGCCCGGCGACACGTCGATGGCGCACATGCCGGCACCGCCGGGTCCCGCGGCGTTCGTCACCATACCGCTGGCGCTGAGCTCCGACGGCGTGCGGATCGTGTTCGAGCGGATCGTCAACCAGACGCTCGAGCTCTGGCTCTGGCATCGTGTCGGCGGCGTGTTCAGACGCATCATGGTCGCGCCACCTGGTGTGAATTCGTTCGGTGAGACGCGGTTCGCCGAGGATCAGCGCCGGTTCGGGTTCAACATGATCGCGATCACGGGCGGAACGCCGAACCCGGTCATCACGGTCACCAGGCAGATCGCCACGTTCGACGCCGACGGCGACGGACATTTCGACGACCCGGCGTCCATCGCGGTGACGCCGCTCACCAACCCCTCGCCCGAGAACGAGGCGCAGTTCGACGGCACGCTGCGCTACTGCGCCTTCACCAGTCCGATGGGCACGCTGGTGACGCCGGACACCAACGGCTCCACCGACGTCTTCGTCCACGATACGCTGAGCCCGGCGTTCGACACCTACGACACCGACGGCGACGGACTCGCCAACACGTTCGAGGCGCGCTTCGGGTTGAACGGGGCGTCGGCAGCCGCCGTCGACGGGGCGGCGGGCGACCCTGACCAGGACGGGCTCACCAATGCGCAGGAACAGCTGGCGGGCTCACATCCGCGTGGGTTCTTCTCGCGGTATCTGGCCGAAGGCGCCACCGGACCGTTCTTCTCGACGCGCATCTCGGTTGCGAACCCAGGGGCCGCGCACGCGACGGTCCTGCTCCGTTACCAGACCGACACCGGGCACACGACCTCCACATTGATGACAGTGCCGGTGCTGACGCGGCAGTTCGTCATCGTCAGCCAGGTGCCGAGTCTGACCTCCGCATCGTTTTCCACGGTGGTCGAATCGGATGTGCCCGTCATCGTCGACCGGTCGATGTTCTGGGGCGAAGGACTCTATGGTTCGAGCGCCGAGACGAGCGTCGCGTCGCCCGCAACGACGTGGTACCTCGCTGAAGGCGCCACGCACGGCTTCTTCGACCTGTTCTATCTGCTGCAGAACCCGAGCGCGACGACGGCCGGCGCAGGTCGAGGCGCGCTTCCTGCTGCCCTCGGGCGCGCCGGTGGTCCGCACCTACACCGTGCCGCCGTCGACGCGGCTGAACATCCTGGTCGACAGCATGCCGGGCCTCGAGGCGACGGACGTCTCCGCTGCCTGTCCGAGCACAACGGCGTGCCGATCATCGTCGAGCGGGCGATGTACTTCTCGCGCGACGGCCAGCCGTTCCGCGCCGGGCCATGCGAGCGCGGGGGTCACGGCGCCGGCGACGACGTGGCGGCTGGCCGAAGGCGCGACCGGCAGCTTCTTCGATCTGTTCGTGCTCGTCGCCAATCCGTCAGCGACGCCGGCGGAGGTGCGCACGACCTACCTGCGCCCGACGGGCGCGCCGATCGTCACGGACGCACACGATTGCCGCCAACAGCCGCGCTGACGATCTACGTGGAGAACGAGGACCCGGCGCTCGCCGACACGCCGGTCTCGACGGTGGTCGAATCGACCAACGGCGTCCCGATCGTGGTCGAGCGCGCGATGTGGTGGCCGACGCCGGGCGACGCCTGGCAGGAAGCGCACAATTCGTTCGGCGCGACGCAGGCCGTGACGAGCTGGGGCTTCGCGGATGGCGAGGTCGGGCCGTCCGCCGGTCAACACGCAGACTTACTTCCTGATCGCCAATGACACGCCCGATGCGGCTACGGTCGCCGTCATGCTGCTGTTCGACAGCGGGCCCCCGGCGATGCGCCACTACACGGTGCCGGGCAACAGCCGGTTCAACGTGCCGGTCGCCCAGGAATTTCCCGAAGCGGCCGGCCGCGGCTTCGGCGCCTACATCGTCAGCATGGGCACGCCCGGCGTGCCCATCGTCGTCGAGCGCGCCATGTACTCGGACGCCAACGGCATCGTGTGGGCCGCCGGCACGAACGTGCTCGGCACGCCGATGCCGTGACGAAACGAGTGGTCGTGGCCGTTCATTCGCGGGCATGCCGGCGTTGACTTCTATGAGCCAGGAGCATGTCAATGGAACTGAACAAGGAAGAAACATCGCTGCTCGCCGCGGCACGCAGGAACCCGACGGCGCAGAACCCGATGTTCATCGCTGTGCTGGGCGCGATCATGGTCGCCGGTTTCATCGTCGAGCTGGTCCTGTTGCCCGGATCGCGCACTTTGGCGCACACGAGTCAATCCTCATGTTGGGTGGGTTTCCTGATGGTGTCGTGGGGACACGCCAAGTTCGCCCGTGCAGCGTATTCGCTCATCAGCCAAGCTCGACGGGTCGTATCGCGACGTCGTCGAGACGCCCTCCATCCTCGGGCTCGGCGGATCGCCCTCGCCAGGCACACGAGCCTGAGCGCGCCGCCGCGTCTCGACGCGCGTTCAGCGAACCTTGAACGTCCGGGCCTCACCCGTACGGCCGTTCGTCACCGTGTAGGACCGGGCTGCGGGATCCACGGACGCGACGATGTTGTTCCCCGCATCGGGATCGGCCTCGAGGTTGGCGATGAGCTCGGGGGCGGTGTTGTCCTCGGGCGTCGTCCCCACGTTGCGATGCCCCTGATAGAGCGCTTCGAGTGACGGCAGCGCCTTCAGGTTCTTCACCACCTCGGCCGATCCGCCTTTCTTCGGGCCGTTGTTCATGACGGCCACGGTTGGTTGCAGCGTCTTCAGCACGACGACGTTGTTGCTCGTGTCCAGCCCGTGGTGCGTGACCTGATACAGGTCGACCGGGCCGACCCTGTCCGCCGGGCAGACCAGCTGCGCTTCGACGTTCCAGGTGAGGTCGCCGGCGTCGAAGAACTCGAAGCCGCCGTACTTCAGCACGAAGACCACGCTGCGCGCGTTGTCGGACGGATCCTCGGGCTTGGCGGTCGATTCGGCGCACGCCTTGTTCTGCGGCAGCGGCTTTCCGCCCACGACCTTGCCGTCTGCCGCGACGACGCTCAGCGAGAGTCGAGGACCGGTGGTCTGCTTCAGGTCGATCCGGCTGCCCGGTGCGAGGTGCACCGGCTCGGTCTTCGACGCCGCTCGATAGGCCGCGTAGCGCTCGGCGAACTGCTTGTCCTCGGCGAGCTCGGTCATCGGACCGTGATCGTAGAAGCGCCGAATCGGGACGATGGCCGCGAGCTGCGGCACGCCGCCGTAGTGGTCCGTGTGGTAGTGCGACACGATCAAGTGGTCGATCTGGGTCAGCTTGCGCCGGTCGAGCGCCGCCTTGATTCGCCTGGCGTCGCGGCTCTCGAATCCCGGCCAGCCGGCATCGACGAGGACGGTCTCGCGCGCGGGCGTGACGATCAGCGTGGCGGCGCCGCCTTCGACGTCGATCCACTCGATGTCGAGCGTGGCGCGATCGGCGGCATCGGGTGCCGCCAGCATGGCGAGCAGCATGCAGAGGGCAAGACTGGTCTGTCGCATGCGCACTAATGTAACAAGATGTCGGGGACGGGAGCCCGCGCTTGATCACACAGGGCTCCCGTCCCCGACTGCCCGTCCGCGACCGCTTCAACCCGTGGCGGGCTGCGGAAGGGGCGTCGTCACGCGCGTCTTGACGCGCGACACCCACAGCATCAGTCCCGAGAACACCAGAAAGGCCAGGACGGCCACGGGCAGCGGCAGCGCGCGCTGCAGGGGGTAGGTGAAGATGCCATAGACGAGCTCGACGTGTATCCAGTAGATGAACAGGGACGTGCGACCGAATTGCTGCATCGGGCTGAAACCCGCCCCTGCCCGCGCCACCCACGCGTATGCCAGGGCGATGAGCGTCACGATCACCCCGACGCGCAACATGAAGAAGCTCGGTGAACTGGTCCAGAAACGCGATCCCGCGTGCAGCGGCGGCAGATACGAAGCGCCAAAGCCCGCCAGCGCGAGCGCGGCGCCGCCGATCAGAAGCCCGAGATTGACGTCGCGCTCCGCAACTTCGCTTCGCGCGCGATCGAGCAGCACGCCAACCGCGGCCCCCGCAAACGCGAACCCGGCCCACGGGAACATCGTGAACGTCGTCCGGCCGGGCATCGGCCGGATGTACCACTCGAGCGGATCGGGCAGTATCCCCAGCCAGGCCGACGCGCGGACGGGCGGTGTCAGCAGAGCGGTCATCGCCGTCACCATCGCAAACGCGGCGATCCGGACTCCGAAGCGCCCTGTCGTCCCCCAGATGAGCGCCGCCAGCGAAATCGCCGGCCCCATGATGTTGAGAATGTCCACCTTGAGAATCCCGTAGATGGTGGACCCCGGGCTGAGCAGCCACGCCTGGATCCGAAACAGGATCGCCAGCACCCAGACGAAGCCGCCACGGCGGATCATCGGCGCGGCGGCGTCCCACGCGGTGAGCCCCCGGCGTTCGCGTGCGCCCGACGCGAGCGATACCGAGACGCCGGCCATGAACAGGAACAGCGGCGCGGCGAACCCGCCGACGATCATGCAGTACCAGAACGGGTCGCCGGCTCGGTCGGCGGGCCGCGTCCAGGAATCGAGCGTGTGCCACTCGATCATGATGACGACGGCGAGGCCGCGGACCCAGTCGAGATAAGCGCGGCGTGCCCGTACCGGCGAGGCGGCGACACTCGATGACGCCGGAGCGTTCATGGAATCGCGATTTTCGTCCCGTCCACGACCAGCGTCTTCTCGTCGCCCCCCCACGAGACCGTCTTCGCCGGCTGGGCCTGGTCGAACACGCGCTCTCCAGAGGCAATGTCCACGGCCTGGACCCCGCCGCCCGGACCGGTCACGAGAAAGGCCAGGCGACGGCCGCTCGGCGACCACGACGGGCTCGCGTAGCTCTTGGACTCCGGCGCACCAGGCGCCGGCGGCTTGGCCTGGCCGGCGACCACGACCTTGACCTCGGTACTGAGGCTGCGTGAAGGTGAAGACGCCACGCGGGCCGGCGGCCGCAAAGGCCTTACCGTCCGGAGACCACGCCGGATCGCACAAGCCGCTCGTGGTCAGCAGCTCCTGCATCACTTCGTTCTCGAGCACCCAGATGCGCGTCGTCCGCGGTGCCTCGGCGCCCGGGGGAGGAGGCGCGGGCGGCGCGGCCGCCTGACCCGGCTTCGGCGCACCAGCGCGATCGACGCATGCCACCACGCGCGCGCCGCGCCGATCGAAGTTCACCACCGTCCCCGCGAACGGCGGCAGCTTCGGCGCCTCCATGATCGATTTTGCCGGCGGCGAGGAGGCCGGCGGCGGAGCGGTCGGCTGGGCGGCGAGCCCGGACGACAGGACGACCAGCGCGACAGCCAGTGAGCGAGCGTCCCGCATCTGCTACCCCCGGTGGACCTTGAACGAGATGTCGAGCGTGATGTCCTGCCGCATCGAGTTCCACACCGAACAGTACCTTCTCGCGCGACAACGCGATCGCCCGCGACACCACGTCGTCGGACGCCGGGCCGTTCACATCGACGTGCAGATCGATGGCGACGAACCGGCCCGGATGCCCCGCCGCCCGCCGGCCCGTCAGCGCAACCCGGACCGCCGTTGCCGGAACCCGCGACCGCTCGAGGAAGTGGACGACGTCCATCCCCATGCACCCGGCCAGCGCAAACGCCAGCGCCTGCATCGGCGACGGACCCGCGGCGCCGGCGCTGTCCACGATCGCCGTGGCCTCTCCCGACCGCGCCGTGAACCGGAGATCGCCCGTCCACGTCAGTTCACACGTGAGTGGCGGGCGTTCCTCGGTCATGGTCGATATTGTAGAACCCTGAGCCCCGTGAGCCATGAGCCCCGAGCGTTCAGCCCTGGGCCTCGAGCCTTGAGCCTACAATATTCACGATGACCGGCCGGGACATCATCGACGAGCTCGTGGAACGCATGCGCGCCGAGGCCGAACCACTCCGGTACACCGCACTCGCCCATGCCGTCTACCGGGTCTTTCTGCACCGGGAGGACTACGATCGGCTCTCGCCCGCTCGTCGGACGCTCGTCGAGGAAGCCAGCCGGGCGCTGGACGAGGAGCTCGAGAGGCTGAACGCGTCGCGGCTGCCGGCGGTCGATCAATGGGGACGCCTCGTTCGTGCCGCGAGCCGGTTGGTGAGGGCGCCGGAGCCGCCGCTTCGCCGCCCGCCCGGCGGCTGGATCATCGAGCTCCATCCGGACGAAGACGAGGACCTCGTACCCGGCCACTTTCGCATCACGTCGGAGCTGGCGCTGCCGGCGCCGGCGCCAGGACTGGGCGGCGACCCGACGCACCGCGTCCAGCCTGTGGGCGGTGACGCCACACGCCGGACGAGTCCGGCACCCGCGGACGCACCGCGGGGGCCGGCATGGGCAGAGCTCACATACCGCGACAACCTCGGGCGGGAACACACGGCGCGGCTCGAGCGGGACGAGGTCCGCATCGGCCGCGGCGGACGCGATGCGCCCGTGGACGTGGCGATCGAGGGGCCGGAAGACGTCTCGCGCGTGCACGCGCAGATCCGGCGCGACGGCACGGGTGCGATCTTCATCAAGGACGTGAGCCGCTTCGGCACGACCATCGACAACGATCGCGTGCCGCCGAGCCTCGACGCCGCCGGTCACGACGCCGATCGCTGGGTGCCCGTTCGCGCGCCGGCCCGGATTGGTCTCGCTGGCGTCATCGTCGTGCATTTCAAACTGCTGGCGTCCCAATGACCGCCCTCGACGGCGTCCGGATCGCGGTTGTCGCAGGCGTGGCGCTGTTTGCCGGACTCGCGGCGTGGCTGACACGGCTGGATCGACGGTCATGACCGAACGACGTCGCGCCGCCGGAGACACCCATCCCGGGCTGCTGCGCTCGAACAACGAGGATCGCTTCTTCTTCGACGATCCGCGCGGACTCTACTGCGTCATCGACGGCGTCGGCGGGCACAACGCCGGCGAACGCGCGGCCGAGATCGCCGCCGCCACCATCCGGACGGCGCTTCACGGAACGGCAGCCCTGGCCGATGCCCGTCTGCGCGACGCGCTGACGCGAGCCAACGAGGCCATCTTCGACGCCGCCGGCCGCGACGCGGCGCTCACAGGCATGGCCTGCGTGGCGACGCTGGCCGTGGTCGAGCACGGGCGCTGCCGCTTCGTGCACGTCGGCGACACGCGCTTGTACAAGATTCATGGTGGGCGGATCACCAAGCTGACGCACGACCATTCACCCGTGGGCGAGCTCGAGGACACCGGATCGCTGTCCGAGGTGGACGCCATGCGGCACCCGCGGCGCAACGAGATCTATCGCGACCTCGGGTCGAACCGGTTCGATGGCCAGAGCGCCATCGAGAGCGGTGAGGTGGCGTTCGAGCACGATGCGGCGCTCGTGCTCTGCAGTGACGGGCTCTCGGACCAGGTCTCGTCGGGATCGGTGCGCCGCATCGTCGAAGCCTTCGCCGGATCCCCGGCGCTGGCGGTGCAGGAGCTCATCACCGCCGCGAACGACGCCGGCGGGAAGGACAACGTCACCGCGCTCGTCGTCGAGGGCGAGGCGTTCGCCGCCGCCATCAAGTCGCGGTCGCGGTCCGGCGTCCCGGCACCCGTGTCCGAGTTGAAGACGCCCGAGATGCCGATGCTCAGCGCACCGCGAACGTTCGATCGGGCGGCACCGCCAGCGTCCGCGGGCTGGACGCGTGCGGCCGCGGGCCTGATCGCAGGATTGGCCCTCGGCGCGGTGGGCGGGGCGGCAGCCGAGCGATTCGGTCTGTGGCAGCAGACGCTCGATCGAATCCAGGGCACGCGCGCCCCCAGGAGCTGGCACGTCGGGCTTCAGCCGTCGGCGGATTTCGCCACCATCGGCGAGGCGGTCGGATCGGCGCGGTCCGGTGACACCGTTGTCGTCGGACCCGGCGAATACCGCGAGGCCGTGATGTTCAAGAGCGGGGTGTCGATAGACGGATCGCTCGGCAGCGTGCTCAAACCTCCTCTCGGCGCTCCGGCCGGCTGGACGGCGGTGAGCGTGAGCGGCGTGACGTCCGGGCGGTTGAGCGGGCTCGCCATCGCCGGCACCGCCGAGCAGCCGGTTGGCACGGGGGTGCTGGTGGATCGCTCGTCGATCGTCATCGAGGGCATCGAGATCTCGGGCGCCACGACTGCGGGCGTCGCCTTCGGCCCCGGCGGACAGCCGGTCCTGCGACAGAGCTGGCTCCACGACAACAGCGGCCCCGGTGTGGTGATTCGGGCGCACGCGGAACCGCGGCTCGAACAGAACGTCATTCTCCACAGCGGCCCCGCAGGCAGCCCCTCCGTCCCGGCTGTCCTCGTCGAGCCCGGCGCCCGTCCGACGCTGGTTGCCAACGGCTTGTCCGGCCTGGGCGGACCGGCGGTGGCGGGGTGGCCGACGTCGGGCCTGGCGGAGCTGGTGCGGCAGAACGTGATCAGCCCGAATCCGATGGCCGTGATGCAGCCGCGTGTGGACGGGCGGCGCCGGACGGTCCCATGACTCCGCTGCCCGACTACGAGGATCTGGAGCTGCTCGGCGGCGGAATGAGCCGTGTCTATCGCGCGACGCGGCAGGCGGATGGCCGCGTCATCGCGCTCAAGTCGGTCGGTCTCTCGTCGGACGAGGTCGTGCGGGCCGAGCAGCGAGGGGCGGAACTGCAGCGTCAGTTCCACGTCGTCGAAGCGCGGGTGCCCGACGTCTACGCCGTGCACCAGCGGCAGGGCCAGCTCCTCATCGAGATGGAGTACGTGGACGGACAGGATCTGTCCGCGCTCATCCATTCGAACGCGCGGCTGTCCTGCGGTGACGCGGCGCGGATCGCGTCGGGCCTCGCCGACGTCCTCGACCGCGCGCACTCCTTCACCGCGTCGTTCGGCGAGGAAACCTACCTTGGCATCGTCCACGGCGATCTCAAGCCGAGGAACGTGCGCGTGGTCGATGGCAGCGCATCGCTCGAGACACGGATTCGAGTCCTCGATTTCGGCGTCGCCAAGGGTATTCGCGGCGCGGCCGGTGAAACGCGAAACGTGTTCGGCAGCGCTGCCTACATGTCGCCGGAGCGGCTGCGCGACGGAACGGTCAGCCCGTCGAGCGACTGCTGGTCCCTCGGCATCGTGCTGTACGAGATGCTGGCGGGCGAAGCGCCGTTCCGCGGATCCGAGCGCGAGGTGCTGCACCAGATCGAGACGCTGGCGCCGGTCTTCCCGCCCGATTGTCCCGACGACCTCTCGGCAATCTGCCGCCGCTTGCTCGCCGACGACCCGCGGGAGCGCCTTTCGGCGGCGGCGGCGCGGGACGAGCTCGCACGGTGGCTCGACGGGACGCGGCGGACCAGCCCCGTTCCTCCCATTCCCTGGACCCCGCCCCGCGTCGAGTCCGCGCCGGCGTCGGAGTTGTCGGTCCCCACCCGCCGGACCTCTCCGACACCGGCCGCGCGCAAACCCCGGTGGCTTCGCCGGGCACTCGTTGCCGGGTTGGCGCTCTGGGTCGTGTGGAACGCGGGCCGTGAAATCCGGGTCTGGCAGGAGTCTGGCACACTCGGCCGCCGCGTCTATGCCGCCGAGCCCGATGCGCTGGACGGCATGTGGCGCACCTACGTGGCGCTCGACGAGCGCAGTGCTTGGCGGGTGGGTATCTGGCCGGCGCGGACACCCCTGCGGACCGCGCTCGTCCAGCATGTCGATCGGGTCATCGCCGATTTCCGTCGCCCCGAGCCGACCGTGCGTGAGGCGCAGTGGAAGCAGGCGCGCGGCTGGGCGGCGTCGGCACTGGAGCTTGGCGGCGACGAGCGCGTGCGCGCGCGGTTCCTGGTCTGCGACGGGCACGTCAAGCGGATCGACGGTGACGCGTCGCAGCGGCGGGGACAGGCCGATCGGGCTCGCCGGCTGCTCAACGACGCGATCAGCCAGTTCGAGGAGGCGGCGCGGCTCGACCGCGCATCGGTCGATCCGTGGATGGGCCTGCTGCGTATCTACAGCGCGACGCGCCAGGATGCCGGCGCGGCCCAGAAGGTGCTCAACGAAGCCGTGCGTCGCGGGTATACGACGGCGCCGAGGGACTACGTGCTGATCGGCGACGCCACCCGCGCGCAGGCCGAGAACATGGAGCACGAGTGTGGCGGCCTCCGGACGGCCGATCTCGAGCGCGACTGCCTGAAGAAGACGCGCGACGAGTTCACGCGCGCCGTCGAATGGTACGAAAAAGCCGTGAGCCATCCGGCCGCGCCGAAGGGCCGCTCGGCGGCGGAGCGCGGGCTCGCGCGGGTCGAGGATCGTCTGGCCACGCTCGACCGGTCGCCGTTCCCGTTCTCAATCCTCGAACCGCTCCTCAAGCAGTCGCTCGAGAGCCGAGCGGACACGTCGCAGTGAGTCCGCCGCGCGTGACCTCAGGACCGCAGCCCTCCCCGGCGACGGGCACCGTGTCCACGCCGGCCAGTCGCGCGGCGCGGCTGGCGCGCGACATCGATGCGCGACAGAGCGGGATCGAGCTGGCGCTGCTGGGCGTCGCCGCGCTCGTCGTCGGCCTGGCCGTGCTTCATGTGTGGCTGGCGCAGGCACGGCGGGCCGGGGCGGTCGAGGCCGACCTCGCCGCCGGGCGGGCCGTCATGGTCGGCCCCGGCACGCGGGCAGCGGCGCTGTCGCCGTTGTTGACTTCGATCGAGCGCGACAGCGAGCGCCAGTTCGTCGCCCGCACGATTGCCAGCGCGCTCACCCCCGGCCACCCGACCGCGATCGATCCCCTGCGGCAGATCGGCGATCTCGCGCGCATACGCATCGCCGCTCGCACGATCGAGGCACGGCGCGACGTGCCGGCGCTGAGCGCGCGCCTCCGGACGATGCGCCTGGGCCGGATGAACGTCGATTCCATCCGGGTGCTCGATGCCGACGACCTCCGCGCTCTCCGCGCGTCGGCCGCAGTCCGCACCGTGGCTGAATTCGGCTGGCGTCTTGTTCTGGCGGCGCTCCTTCTCGTCGCCGCGTTCTTCGCCGCGCACGTGATTCGCCGGCTGCTGGGCGTCAGCGGCGATGCGGTGATTGTCCCGATCGTGTTCCTTCTCTGTGGCCTCGGGTTCGTCACGATGGCCAGCGTGAACGACGCGGTCCGCGATCGCCTGCTCTTCGAGCCGTTCGCCTGGGGGTGCGCGCTCGGCGCCCCGCTCCTCGCCGCCGCCAGCGCGGTGGACTTCCGGCGGCTCGGCGTCGATCGGCTCGCGTTCGTGTTCCTCGCGGCCGCCCTGCTCGCCTCTGCCCTGCTGCTGACGTTCGGCTCAGGTCCCGGCGCGAGTGGGGTGAAGGTGAACCTGCTCGGCGTGCAGCCGGTCGAGGCGATCCGCCCGCTGATCGCGCTCTTTCTCGCCGGCTACTTCGCGAGGCGCTGGGAAATGGTCCGCGAGTTGCGCGAGTCCCGCGTCGCCGGCTCGACGATCCTGCGGCGTGTCTCGCTGCCGCGCTGGACCGACCTGCAGCCGGTCGTCATCGGCATGGCGCTCGTCCTCGTCTTCTTCTTCCTCCAGCGCGATCTTGGTCCGGCGCTGGTGATGTCGCTCGTCTTTCTCGCGGTCTACAGCATCGCGCGAGACCGCTGGCTGTTCGCGGTCGCCGGCCTGGCGATCCTCGGGGCCGGGTTCGCGGCCGGATATCTCGCCGGGTACCCGTCCACCGTCGTCAGGCGCGTCGAGATGTGGCGTGCTCCCTGGGACAACGCGATCAGTGGAGGCGACCAGGTTGCGCACTCGCTGTGGGCGCTGGCGTCGGGCGGGCTGCTTGGCAGCGGCTCCGGCGCGAGCGGGGCGGGCTACATCCCGACGGGCCAGAACGATCTCGTGCTCGCCAGCCTCGGCGAGGACCTCGGCTTCGTCGGCCTGGCCGCGATCTTCGCGCTGTTCGCCGTCTTCATCGTCCGGACGCTTCGACGCGCGCGCGAGACCGACGTCGCGTATGTGGCGTTTCTCATTGCCGGGCTCGTGACCTCGCTCGTCGGGCAGATGCTGCTCATCGCCGCGGGCCTCCTCGGGCTCGCGCCGCTGTCGGGTGTCGTCACGCCGTTTCTGAGCCTGGGCCGATCGTCGATGCTGTCGAACCTGGCAGTCGTGGGACTGCTGCTCGCCAGCGTGCGACTTGCCGTGCCCAGCGAGTCGCGGCCCTTCGCGCGACCGATCGGCGTCCTGCGCAACGTCCTGCTGGTGGCGATCCTCGCGCTGGCCGTTCGCGCCTTCGTCGTGCAGGTGGTGGATCGGAACGAGACGATGGCGCGGCCCGTGAGAACGCGTCAGGCCGACGGCGTGCAGCGCTTCCAGGACAACCCGCGCCTTCGCGAAGCCGCACAGTGGCTCGCCCGCGGCACGATCTCGGATCGCAACGGCCTTCCGCTCGCGACCAGCGACGGGCGCGAGATCGACAAGGCACGCGCCGCGGTCGAGGCTACCGGCGCGCGAATCAGCCTGAACTGTCCCGATCCGAGGGCCCGCTGCTATCCGTGGGGCGGCGTGACCTTCGCCATCCTGGGCGACGGCGTGACCCGCGCCAACTGGGCGGCCAGCAACACCGATTACGTCGAGCGGCGACTCGACGAGCATCTTCGTGGCTTCGGCTCGCGGACGGTCGCCGGTGAACGGCTCCCCGACTACGCCTCGCTCATCCCGCTCTGGGATCACCGGAACGACCTGTCGCACCCGGCAGCCAGGCGTCTCTTCGAGCGTGTCGGTGACGCCAGGCTGACGATCGATGCGCGGCTGCAGTGGCAGATCGGGCGTCTGCTGGAGGCCCGGCTCGCCAAGCTGAATCTCAGCCGCGGTGCGGTCGTGGTGATCGACGGGACGTCGGGCGACGTGCTCGCGTCGGTGAGCCACCCCTGGCCGCTTCCGATCCGAGGCCGCGTGCGCGTCGGCGACATCCTGCCCGCCGACTCGCCGGCGCTGCTCGATCGTGCGAGGTTCGGGCAGTATCCACCGGGCTCCACCTTCAAGCTCGTGACGGCTGCGGCGGCCTTGCGTGCACCGGGCCGGCTCGAAGAGCGGACGTTCATGTGCCGCAACCTCCCGGATGGCCGCGTCGGGCAGAACCTTGCGGGCTGGCGGCGTCCGGTGCGCGACGATCCCGCGGATCGCTCGCCGCATGGCCACGTCGCCTTCGACGAAGGGATCGTCGTCTCGTGTAATGCATACTTTGCGCAGCTCGGGCTGGCCGTCGGCGCCCGCCCCCTGCGTGAAGCAGCCGCACAGTTCGAGGTGCAGACTGCGGTGCCGGACACGGTCGAGCGGCTGCGCGGGCAGCTTCCGTGGGCCTCGTACGGCCAGGGAGAAGTCGTCGCGTCTCCCTTTCGCATGGCTCGCGTTGCCGCGACGTTCGGGGCGTCGGGGATCATGCCGCACGGTCAGGTGATCGCTGCGCCTGCCGAGGCCGACTCCAGTGGGACGCGGCGGATCCTCATCCCCGCGCAGGCGGAGCGGGTGGCGCAGGCGATGCGGCAGGTCGTCCTGCGTGGAACGGCGCGCAGCCTGCTGACCACGATGGGGTCGGACGGTGGCGACATCGCCGGCAAGACGGGCACGGCCGAAGTGGCGGGGGCACGCTCGCACGCGTGGTTCGTTGGCTTCGCGCCAGCCAGCGCCGGGGCGGAGCGGCGCATCGCGTTCGCGGTGCTGATCGAAAACGGCGGATACGGCGGCGACGCGGCGGTGCCCCTCGCCGGCGACATCGTCACCGCCGCTCGCAAGCTGGGGGTGATCAAGTGATGGGCTACGGGCTACGGACTACGGGCTACGGGACTTGTGGAGAATTCTGCCGGGGCCTGCAGCCCACGGTCTGTAGTCGGTCGTTGGTCGTTGGTCTTTGGTCGTTGGTCTTTGCCGGTCGCTTGGTGCCGGCTCGCCGTGGTCGTTGGTCTTCGGCCTGGCCTCGCTGGTCCTTTGGCCTCGGCCTGGCCATCATTGTCAACATGTGAACTCTGGGCTTGTCATCTTGTCTGATTTGGTCCGCTTGTCGTCTGTCTGTGGCGTTGAGAGAGTGCTTTGAAGACCCACTTGTTCAAGCTCGAACGCACACTCGAGCGTCTCCTCGGAGGTCAGCCGGCTCGCGAGCCGCTCGAGATCCGGCGTGCGGTCGTGGACGCACTGCTGGCAGACGTGCAGCCGATTGGCCGCGGGCGGCGAACGCTGCCGTACAGCCGTGTGACCGTGCACGTCCTCGCCACGGGGACGGCCGAGAAACGCGTGCTGACCGAGGCCCTGGTCGGGCCGGGCGGTGCGGAGGGGGACGCGCGCCGGGAACTGGAGCGGCTCGGCGCCCTTCCCGGCGGGTTCTCGTTCACGGTGCGCTTCGCCCGCGCGCCAGGGCGCGACTGGCAGCCAGGCAGCCGCTTTCACGTCAGCGTGTCGTCGGTCGCGGCTGACGCTCCAGACCCCCAGCCGTCACCGGAACCGGCAGGCGGTCCGCCGCCCCGGTCAGTGATCCGCATCGTCACCGGCAAGGCCACCGCAACCAGCGTCGCCCTGGAAGGGGGTCGCCTGACCATCGGGCGGCAGGTCGCGGTGACCGATACCGATGGTCGAGTCGTGCGCCGCAATGACGTGGCCTTCGTCGGCGACGACGATGCCAGCCGATCGGTCTCACGCGCGCATGGGTGCATCGCCTGGGATGCGGCGGCCGGCGCTTACCGGGTGTTCGACGAGGGAAGCGCGCACGGCACGCAGATCGCACGGGCCGGCCGCCTGATCAAAGTGCCAGGCGGCCGGAGCGGCCTGAAGCTGCAGCCCGGAGACGAGATCCACGCTGGCCGTGCCGTCCTGAAATTCGACCTGAAGCCGCGGAAAGCCTAGCCACGGAACGAGCGACGGACAAGCGCCACGGACCAAATCTGATACACGGGGCGGCGAAGCTATCTCGATTCATCCATCCGCCGCCACCGCTGGCGAACAAGGTCGATCAGCGCCTGCAGTCTCAGTCCTACGCGCCGCCCTTCGACGACGAGGGGCTCCACGAAACGGTCGTCGAACGTTGCTCGGTCGTGCAGACTGGCATCCCCAGGCGCCAGCACCGTCGTTCCGATTCCAGGCTGCACTTCCAGAAGCCGCTGCCCGACAAGAAGCGAGACAATGCGCTGTCCCGTGTTCGGGTTCACCCGCAGCTCGCGGCTCAGCGTCCGCACGGACGGAAAGCGGTCGCCCGCCCGAAGCTCGCCGGAGACGATCGCCCGGGTGACCGCATACACAACCTGGTCAGCCACCGGCTCACCGGGCCGCAGGGCCATGCTGAACGGAAGCGTGCGGATCCCATTGCGTCGATGCGCCGCTCGAGCTGATCGAGCAACTGAGCGACGCGCGGATCTGGTTCTCGCGCCTCGTCGCGCTCCTCCACCGCCGGATTTGACCTCTGCCATCTCATGTAGATTATCTTCAAGCTTCCTGAGAGCCGCGAGCGTTCATCCCGTCTGCGGCACGATCCCCTACACGTCTTGTTCATCGTCCCTTCTGGACAAGAACCGCTCCGTCCGCGGGCGCGGCTGACGCGAGGCCCGCATCAGAGGCAACAAGAAACCTCGTCACCAAATGGTTGAACTCGTCTGGGCGCTCAATCGGCACCACATGCGACGATCCGTCGCCCTTGATGATCTCGAATTGCGAACCGGGAATTCTGTCGGCGACCTCGCGGCAGATCCATGGCGGGGTGAGCAGATCCTGCTCGCCGACAATCACGAGGGTCGGCGCCCTGAGATCTGTCAGTCGGTCGAGCGCGTCGTACCGAAGGTATGCCTGCGCCTGCCGATTGTAGGCCTCTGGGCCGACCGGGTGAGGGTTGCTCGTCAACAAGCTGATGGTCTGCTGCACCGCCTCCTTGTTGCGCCGGAAGGCATCCGAGAAGAGCCACGTGAACTGCTGGCAGGCGAACACCTCGCCGGTCTTGTCAGCGGCCTTGACCCAGTTCCACGTGCGAATCGGATCGAAGACGGATCGCGCGGGCGCCGCGCCACAACCGCTCAGCACCAATCGGTGCAGGCGACCTGCATGCCGCAGCGCGAACTCTTGGGCGATCATGCCGCCCATCGACAGGCCCAGCACGTGGGCCCGCTTGATATCGAGCGCGTCCATCAGCGCGGCCACGTCATCCGCCATGTCTGCGATGGTGTACGGGCCCGTGGCGATTGAGCTGCGGCCAACGTCCCGGTTGTCGAAGATCACGACCTGGAACCTCTGGGATAGCCCAGGAACCTGCGCGAGTGTCCACAGCGTGGCGTCGTATCCGATCCCCATGACCAGCACGAGCGGAGGTCCCTTCCCGTGAATCTCGAAGTACAGCTCTTGCCCGTTCGCGTGGACCGTACCGGACCTTGACATGGGCGTCTCTCCTGAAGCGGAACTTCGCTTCAAACCAAGGACTAAGCGATGGCCGGACGGCTCGAGGACTCTCACCGACTCGAAGGCCGTTCAGTGATTGATGCGTAACAACGGGTGTTACGGTGGGAACATCCCTCGTTACAATCACCGCGGGAGGCACCCGTACGGCAGCACCGAGCACGCCTCAGAGGATGAGCATGCAAGAGGCCCCCGAAGCGACGCCTCTCGAACGGGCACGGGCCGCCGCGGCAACCGGCGATTGGCAGGACGCGTACGAGCTTCTCAGTGAAGTGGACGCGAGGACGACGCTCGTGGGGCCCGACCTCGCCCTACTGGCTGGGGCTGCGTATGCCGCAGGCCATCTCGATGTGACGATCGAGGCGTGGGAGCGGGTCCACAGAGCGAGCGTGCGGGCTGGCGATCACCTGGCCGCAGCTGGTGCCGCAGTTCGCGTCGCCATGCACCTGCTGTTCGATATGGCGCTCATGGCCCCCGTGCGGGCATGGCTGACGCGGGCGGACAGACTTCTCGAAGATCATCAGGAGGATACGTCGGTCCATGCGTGGCTCGCCGTCGTGCGCAATTACGAACGACTGCTCTCGGGCGATTTCGAGAACGCCCGACACTGGGCGCGGCGAGCCATCGAGGCGGGCACAGGTCACGACCCGGCGGCCGCGGCCATCGGAAGGGTCGCGGAGGCACGCAGCCTCATCCTGCAGGGCGATGTCACGCGAGGTCTCGCGCTGCTCAACGAAGCGGCCGCGGCGGCGGTCGCCGGCGAGCTCGATCCCCTCTGGACCGGACTGGTGTACTGCGAGGTGGTGTGTGCGCTGCAGGCGCTGGGGCAATACGACCTCGCAGAGGAGTGGACGACGGCGATGGAGAGCTGGCGGCATGGACAGCCGGTTGGGAGTCTCCACGGACGCTGCCGTGTCCACCGCGCCGAAATCCTCCGGCTCCGTGGGTGCTGCGCTGACGCGGAGACGCAGATCCTCATGGCATGCGAGGAACTGCGGCCGTACTTGCGACGGGAGTTCGGCTGGCCGTTGACGGAGCTTGGCCGCATTCGATTCCGAAAGGGAGACCTCCAGGGCGCCGAGGATGCGTTCCTGGCGGCTCACGAGGCGGGATGGGATCCGCAGCCAGGCCTTGCGTTGGTGCACTTGGCGCGCGGCGACATCGCGCGTGCCGCCGCGTCCATTCACGAAGGTTTGGACCGTCCCTCAACGATTCCGTCGAAGGAGTGGCCGCCGAACACGGACCTGCGTCGCGTCCCGCTCCTCGAGGCGCAAGTCGAGATCGAGATCGCGGCCGGCGATCTCGTGCAGGCCCGGTCGGCTGCCGAGGAGCTCGGGCGTGTGGCGTCGCGGTTTCAGAGCAGGACGTTTGAGGCCAGTGCGACCCTCGCTGGCGGACGGGTACACCTGGCAGAGGGCGACACGGCTGCCGCCAGCCGTGACTTCGAGATTGCGGCACAGCAGTGGGGTGATATTGGCGCCCCCTACGAAACGGCACTCGCGCGGATAGGCCTCGCGAACGCGCTGCGAGCAGAAGGCAGGGAGGAGCGTGCCTTGCTCGAGTTCCGGGCCGCCCGCGCAACCTTCGAGCGAATCGGAGCGATCGATCAGGAATCTCGAGCGGCGCAGGTCTGTGGCGATCTTGTGCCCGCCCGGCCGACACAACTGCATCCACCAACTGATGCGCATCTCGGCGATGCCGCCGTCTTCCATCGCGAAGGGGACTACTGGTCGGTCGAGTTCGAGAAGCACACGACACGTTTGCGCGATTCGAAGGGCCTGCAGTACCTGGCGCGTCTCCTCGCCAATCCTGGGCGCGAGTTCCACGTGCTTGACCTCGTGGCCGCCGGCAAAGCTGCGCTCGACATGTCCCGCGATCCTGCTGGATCCCGCTTGGTCCCTGACGCGGGAGATGCCGGCCAGTTGCTCGATGCGCGCGCCAAAGAGGCGTATCGCCGGCGGCTCGCAGAGATCGACGAGGACATTGAGGAAGCGCGGGCGACGGCGGATGTCGACAGGGCGGCGCAAGCCGATGCCGAACGCGAATGTCTGGTCCGGGAGCTGGCCCGTGCAGTCGGACTCGGCGGGCGCGATCGACGTGCGGCGTCAGCATCCGAACGCGCCAGAAGCGCGGTCACGCGGGCCATCCGCCAGGGCCTGGCCCGAATCCGCGAGCACGACGCCGCACTCGGCAAGCATCTCGACCATGCCATTCGGACCGGCACCTACTGCGCGTATCTGCCCGATTCTCGACTACCTGTGGCGTGGAGGCTTTGACGACCCCGTAGCCCTAGACCTCTCCCTGACAATATCCGACCATTTCGCTCGGGATTAGGGATCCGCTGTGCTATCATGCCGGGCAATTGCGACGGATCGCACTTTGATGCCCGCGCTGGGCTGAGTTTCTTGACTTCTTCCACGGCGACCATGGGTTCGCGCTCCCTGCCCGTCAGGCTTTCACAGCTTGGCGCAGGCATGATCGCCCGGCTCCACTCGGCCGAGCTGGCCCTCGAAGATTGCGTCATGCTTGGCGCGCTCGGTCTGACCGACCATTGCGTGCTGCGTGTGTGCAAGGCGGGCGAACCCTGCATCGTCCAGGTGAGGTCCACCCGCATCGGTCTGTCGAAGGAAGTGGCGCGCGGCCTGTTCGTCGTCCCCGAAGAAGCGGCCGCGCAACTCCGTTGAACCGCCGGGAGTCGCGCCACCCTGGCAGGCCCGCTGACCACTCGAGCGAGTCGCGGGCTCAGGCCATGCCGATCGTTTCCGAACGCCTCGCCGACACCAGTCAGGCCCTGCCCGCCGCGATGCCGGCGACGGCGCGTCGTCGCTTTCGCGTTGCGCTCGTCGGCAATCCCAACACCGGCAAGACGACCCTCTTCAATCGGCTGTGCGGAGCCCGGGCCAAGACGTCGAACTTCCCGGGGACGACGACAGCGGCCCGCATCGGCCGCGCGACGCTGACGGGTGCGCGATCCGTCGTCGAGGCGGAGATCATCGACCTGCCGGGACTCTATCGCCTGAGCCTGGACAGGCCCGAGTCGGTGATCTCGCGCAGCGTGCTGATGGGCGAGGGCCTCTATCGCAAGCCGGACGCGGTGCTGGTCGTCGTGGACGCGTGCAACCTCACGCGCAACCTGATGCTGGTCGGCGAGCTGCTGCAGTTCGACGAGCCGGTCGTCGTCGCGCTGAACATGGTGGACATCGCCCAGCGCCGGGGGCTGAGCCTCGATGCGAAGGCGCTGGCGGCGCAGCTCGGCTGCCCTGTCGTCCCGATCGTGGCGCGGCGTGGCGAGAATCTCGCGCGGTTGCAGGCGGCGCTGACGGACGTGCTGACGGGCGGCGATGATGCCGTTCGAGACCGCACGAGGCCGCCGGAGCAGCTGGAGCAGTGGGCTGATCGGCTGGTCGAGACGAGCGTGAGCGGCATCGGCGAGGCCACCGACACGCTCACCGAGCGGCTCGACCGGACGTTCACGCACCCGGTGTTCGGCGTGCTCGTGTTCGCCGTGATCATGGGCGGCATGTTCTGGACGCTGTTCGCGCTCGCGACGCTGCCGATGGATCTCATCGAAGCCACCTTCGCGTGGCTCGGCGGAGTCGTGGGAGAGACGCTTCCCGCGGGGCCGATTCGCGATCTCGCGGCCGACGGCATCATCGGCGGGATTGCGGGATCGGTCGTGTTCCTCCCGCAGATCTGCCTGCTCTTCTTCCTGATCAGCATGCTCGAAGACACCGGCTATCTCGCCCGGGCTGCCTTCGTCATGGATCGGCTGCTCTGCAGGTTCGGCCTGCCGGGACACGCGTTCGTCCCGCTCCTCTCCAGCCATGCGTGCGCGCTGCCGGGCATCATGGCGGCGCGGCTCATTCCGGATCGACGGGATCGGCTGGCCACGATCCTCGTCGCGCCACTCATGAGCTGCTCGGCGCGGCTGCCCGTCTACGTGCTGCTCACGAGCATGCTCTTCGTGGGCCAACCACTGCTGGCCGGCCTGGCCTTCGCGGCGTGCTATCTCGCGGGCGGTACCGCGGCCCTCGTCAGCGCGCTCGTCATACGCCGCACGCTCGTGCCCGGCAGCGCGCGGCCGATGGTCCTCGAACTGCCCTCCTACAAGCTGCCGTCGCTCTTGAACGCCGTCGTCTCCGCACGCGATCAGGCGGTGGCCTTCCTGAAGAACGCCGGCACGGTCATCATGGCGATCTGCGTCGTGATGTGGTGGCTGAGCGCGTATCCGCGTGCCGGCGTCCCGGCCGAAGCGACCTCGCTGCGGGCGCAGGCGGCGGCTGCGACAACGGTGACGGAAGCGCAGGCACTGAACGCCGAAGCCGGTACGCTAGAGGCGCGGGCCCAGCAGGCGCACAGCTTCGCCGGCCGGCTGGGGCGCTTTGCACAGCCCGTCTTCGCGCCGCTCGGCTACGATTGGCAGCTGACGGTCGGCATGCTCACGAGCTTCCTGGCGCGCGAGGTCTTCGTCTCGACCATGTCGGTGCTGCTCGGCGGGACGGACGATCCGGACCTCGAGGATCGGGGGGTCATCGAGCGGATCCGGACCGCGACGCGCGATGACGGGACGCGGCTGTTCACGCCGGCGACGTCAGCGAGCGTGCTGGTGTTCTTCGTGCTGGCGATGCAGTGCCTGTCCACGCTCACGGTGACGCGGCAGGAGACCGGCGCGCTTCGCTGGGCCGGCGTCCAGTTCGCGTACATGTCGGTGCTCGCCTATGTCTCGGCGTTCGTCACATATCAGGGGCTCACCGCGCTCGGGGTAGGCTGAAGGGCAATGCCGATCTGGGACTGGCAGTTCCTCACTGTGTCCACCGTGGCAGCCGGCGCGCTGTGGGTCATCGTGCGCCGCATTCTGCCAGGGCGATCGCCGCGCGGTAGCGGCACTGCCACTCCGGCGTGCCCAACCTGTCCGGTTCATCCTGAATCGGCGAGTACGACGAGTCGGCGCACTGCAACGACGCCGGTCGTGTCGTTGACGGACCTCCGCGCGTCGGCACGGGCCAAGCCAGGTCGCCGCTGAGCCGACGGGATCGCGGTGCTTGCCCAAGCCCTGCACGCCCGCGACCATCGCCCGCGCCGTGCGTGAAATGCTCGAAGTCACGGTCTGAACAGATAGTCGAGCACCACGGTGCTCATCGCGCGGACCCCGATCGGGAGCGCGTCCTCGTCGATGTCGAAGTACTCCGTGTGCACCATGGCCGTGATCTTCTTCGCGGCGTTCCCTACGCCGAGAAAGAAGAACAGCCCGGGCACCTTCTGCTGGTAGTAGGCGAAATCCTCGGCGCCCATCTGCGGCGGCGGCGAGACGAGGCGGTCCTGGCCGACGACCGACGCCAGGGCGGGCAGCGACGCCGTCGTGAGGTCCGGATCGTTGTACGTCACCGGGGCGCCCTCGTCGTAGACGAGCTCGTAGGTCGCGCCGTATGCGGATGTGAGCCCCTTCAGGATGGCGTGCATGCGATCCCGCATGAAAGCCGGTCCATCCTTGGTCAGGGTGCGGACGGTGCCTTCCATCTGCACGCTGTCCGCAATGATGTTGAAGCGGTTGCCGCCGCGGATGGCGCCGACGGAAATCACCGCTGGCTCGGCGGCGTTGCGCTGCCGGCTGACGATCGTCTGGAACGCCATGATCACCTGGGCGGCAATGGGCAGCGGATCGACGCCCGTGTGCGGGTAGGCGCCGTGGGTCTTCTTGCCGGTGATCGTGAGGGTGAAGCGATCGCTGGCAGCCATCGCGGCGCCGGAGTTGTAGCCGATCCGCCCGACTTCGATCTGCGGCAGCACGTGCAGCCCGAAAACGGCATCCGGCCTCGGGCTGGTCAGCACGCCGTCGTCCAGCATCCGCAGGGCCCCGGTCCTGCCGCCGTCCGGATCCCCTTCCTCGGCCGGCTGGAAGAACATGACCACCGTCCCGGGAATCTCGCTCCGCAGCGCCGCGAAGACCTCCGCCACGCCGAGCCCGATCGCGACGTGCGCGTCGTGGCCGCACGCGTGCTTGACGTTCGGCACGGTCGACTTGTAGGGCACGTCGATCAGCTCCGGAATCGGCAGCGCATCCATGTCGGCGCGCACGCCGACGATGCGTCCGGGCTTGCCACCCTTGAGGACACCGACGACACCCGTGACACCGATTCCGGTGCGGACGTCATCGAACTTCAGTTGCCGCAAGCGATCCGCGATGAGACCCGCGGTCCGCTTCTCGCGCAACCCCAGCTCCGGATGTTGATGCACGTCCCGGCGGGTGGCGACGAGCCGCGGTTGCAGCGCCGCGGTGGCCGCGTCGAGTCTGCTCCGGAGGGCGGCGGGAACGCTCACCGACTGCGCCGCGGCCGGTGACGCGAACGTGAGACACAGGAAGGCGGCAAGGGCACGATACATGCCGCCTAGCATAGGCGATTGACGGATCCGCGAGTGGCGGGCCGCGCCTCACGCGGCGTGTGGCGTCCGGCCGTAGCGCTGCGTCGCGTAGCCGACGATCAGCCCGAGCACGGAGCCGGGCAGGACGATCTGCCAGAAGTAGTAATTGCCGTCCGACGCCGGAAAGGCTCCGATCAGGGCCGCAAACGCGGCGCCCGCAACCAGCCCCGCCACGAGGCCCATCGCGAGCGACTGCACCTTGTTGGCGAACCAGCCCACGAGCACGCCGACGATCAGGCCCTTGAAGGTCGAGCCGATCACAATCCCGAGAATCTCGGGCCGCAGGTCGGGTGCGGAGACCAGCGCCGTCAGACCGTCGAAGATTCCCAGGATCGCGCCGAGCATCAGGCCGAGAATGGGTTTGCTCACGATTGAACTCCTCGTCGAAAAGTCGTACAGGGAAATCGCCCACGGCCTCGCCCGGGTCCGGCTGAAGCCGGACACTACGTCAACCAGTCGCCCAGTCGCCCAGTCGCCCAGCAGATCCGGCTGAAGCCGGACACTACCCGTCGATGCGTGAACCAGAAGGCCAGGGTAAGGCTGGAAGCCGGACCCCGAAACGTCGAGGTGTGAACCAACGTCGTGTCTCAGCCGGACCCGTCACAAGGCTCCATTCAACATCGGGGTTCGGTCCTTTTCTGCTCAGCGTGAGCCAGCGGTATAGAGCGCGACGATGGCGCGCATCAGCAGATAGGCGACGACGAGCAGGATCGCCGTGCGATAGCTCCTGGCGAAGCGCACGGCCCGCTCGAGGATGCTCTCGCGGTAGGCGGCAATCGGCAGGCCGGCACGGTACCGGGCGACGTCATCGGCGATTGCGGCGGCGCCGGCATAACGATCCTCCGGTCGGTCCGACAGGGCACGCGCGCAGATGGCCCGCAGGCGCCGGTCGATCCCGCGGGCGCGCAGCATGGCGGCACTCGTACCAGGTTCCCCGGTCATCGAGCCTGTCAGCACGGTCACGAGCAGCGCGCCGAGGCCGTACACGTCGCTGCGCTCGTCCACCGTGCCTCCGTCGCGCTGCTCGGGCGCCATGAAGCCGGGAGTGCCCGCCACGGTGCCGGCGTCGGTTGGATGCTCGCCGCGCAATCGTCCCGGCTGAAGCGTCGGAGCGGCGGCGCGATCGTCCGGATCCTCACCGGAATGCCGACCGCCGACTTTCGACAGCCCCCAGTCGAGCACGAGCACCTCGCCGAAGCCGCCGACCATCACGTTCGACGGCTTGAGATCCCGGTGCAGCACGCCGCGGGCGTGCGCGAACGCGACCGTCTCGCAGATTCGCTCGAAGACGCGCAGGCGCTCGTCCAGACGTTCGACGCCGGCGAGGTGCTCGAGCAGTTGTTCGCCCCGCACCAGCTTCATGGCGTAGAACGCGCGCCCGTCGGGGAGCGTGCCCGTGTCGTGCACTGGAACGATCCCCGGATGTTCGAGACGGGCGAGTACACCGGCCTCCCGGCGGAGGCGCGCGTCGAGCTCGGCGTGCGCACCCGTGGCCGCCACGACCTTCAGCGCGACCTCGCGATCGAGCCCGCGGTCGTGGGCGACGTAGACCGCGCCCATGCCGCCGCGGCCGATCTCGCGGACGAGCGTATAACGCGTGCCCGTGACGTCGGGCCACGTGGCGGCCTGCTGGAGCCGCCGCACCGCGCCGTCCGACAGCCAGCCGCTCACACGTCGCCTGCTTCGATCCCGAGAATCTCCCTGGCCTCTTCCCGATACTCCGCGTCGCTGCCGGCGAGATCGCGAAGCGCCGCGAGCACGGCGGCGCGGAAGCGCCGCCGAACGGCGGCCAGATGATTCGTCACCTGTGTGACCGGCAGGCCGAACTCGTCCGCCAGCGCCGCGTAGGTGAGACCCTCCTCCGCCCCGAGGTCGTAGCGCTCGAACAGCGCGAACTGCACCGTCCGCCCCGCGCGGGCACTTTCTGCGCGGACGTCCTCGACCGCACGAACGAACAACGCCCGTGTCACCTCCTGGCGGAAGAACTGGTCGAAGTCGGGGTCGGTCGCCGGCTCGTGACGCACCAGCTCACCCTCGGCCGTCTCGAAGTCGAGCGGCAGGAGCCGTCCCGCGCCGCGCTTCTGCCGGCTGGCGGCCTTCAGCTGATTCTGGACGAACCGGTCGAGACAGACCCGCAGGAAGGTGCGGAAGCGCGCCTTCTGCGGATCGAACCGGTCGAAGAACTGTTTCTCGAACGCCGTCGCGAGAAATGACTGGGTCGCGTCCTCGGCGTCCTCGGCGCTGAAGCGCCAGCGGAGACGCAGGTACTTGTAGACCGGTTTCCAGTACAGACGCGACCAGCGTCTCGTACGCCCGCTCGCGCGTCGGCCCGTCATCGCTCTTGATGCGGGCGAGCACCGAGGCACGCGTGAGCGGAAACGAGGGGCTGTGGGGCACTTCAGTCAGGGCTGCGGACTACGGGCTACTGGCTACGGGGCTTGTGAAGCATTCTGCCGGGCCCGCAGCCTGCAGCCCGTAGCCTGCGGTCGGGGTTTGTCTTCAGTCTTTGGTCTTTGGTCCTGGCGGCGGGGCTGAAGCCCCGCCCTACCGAATTTGAGGTACCCCTCGTCGGTAGGCCGGACCTTCAGGTCCGGCGAGCCCGGGCTTCGGTCTTCAGTCTTCGGTCTTTGGTCTTTGGTCGTTGGTCGTTGGTCGTTGGTCACCTCATGGGAGCGGCGTCACGTCCAGGCGCGTGACGTGCAGATTCACGTCCGGATCCACCCGCAGCCCCACCGTTCCGTCGTGGGAGGCCGAGGGCGTCGTTGTCGCAACCTGCTGTCCGTTGACGAGAAGGCGTACCTGGGTCCCGTCCACTTCGACCGCGAGGACGTTCTTCACCGGCTTGTCCGGCGAGCTGGGGACGACCGCCGGGTGCCGCGCCCCCTTCGAGCCGCCCGCGTAGCTGCCCTTCACGAAGTGCGCATGGTTCAGCGTCCCCTCGCGGCTGAGCAGCCAGGCCCAGTAGTCGGGCCCTCCGGCCTGATCGTCGAGCTGCTGCCCGCCGTAGAACAGGCCGTGCCAGCCTTCGCTCTTGCCCGGAAACAGGAAGATCTCCGCCTCGACACGAAAGCGTCCGGTGGCCTTCTTCTCCGGGTGATAGAGAATCGTTCCGGGCCCGGTCGTGATGTGCCACCCGGGTGGCATCTTCACGAAATAGAGGGTCTGGGCGCTCGCACGGTCGCCCGTCGCCGCCGCAGCCGGTTCGTCGTGCCGGACAATCCAATCTGCCGGCCGCTCGAGCTCTTGCGCAGGCGCCGGTTTTTCCGCTGGCTTTTCCTGCAGTGCGGCGACCAGCGTCACCGCCGCCAGCGTCCATGCCGTGAACCAAGTCATCTCGCCTCCATCGTTCTCTCACCCCTGACCTCGGGCCCCGTGAGCCTGTGTCCTGAGCCTCTGTTGTCCTTCGCCCGGCAAGTGTGTACCACAAACGGCTGTGGTACGATTCCGGACGCCTGCCGGCGAAGTCTCGCCTCATGCTCCGACGGTCGTCCCGCCTGACAAAACTGGGCCATGTCACGCTCGTCGTGGTGACGTGCGCCGCCACGGTGGCGGGTCAGAAGGCCGCCCCGCCCCTGTTCACGTCCGATCTCCTCTCCGGCCTGTCTCTGCGGACCATCGGTCCGGCTGCGGTGAGCGGCCGCGTCGTCGACCTCGCCGTGGTGGAGTCGGACCCCTCGATCTTCTACGCAGCCACGGCGGCCGGCGGTGTGTGGAAGACGACCAACAGCGGTGTGGCTTTCGAGCCGGTCTTCGAGCACGAGCGTGTCCACTCGATCGGCGCCGTGGCCGTGTCGCAGCAACAGCCGGAGATCGTCTGGGTCGGCACAGGGGAAGCGACGAACCACCCGAGCAGCTCGTGGGGTGACGGCGTTTACAGGTCCACCGATGCGGGCCGGAGCTGGCAGCATGCCGGGCTCCGCGATACGAAGCACATCGGCCGCATCGCGATTCATCCCACCAACGCCGACATCGTCTTCGTCGCCGCGCTCGGGCACCTGTGGGGACCGAACCGCGAGCGCGGACTGTTCAAGTCCGTAGACGGGGGCGCGACGTGGCGCAACGTGCTCTTCGTGGACAACGACACCGGCGTCGCCGATGTCGCCATTGATCCGGCCGACGCGAAGATCATGTTCGCCGCCGCCTATCAGCGGCGCCGGCGTGCATGGGGCTTTCACGGCGGGGGCCCCGGCAGTGCGCTCTACAAGTCGATCGACGGCGGCGATACGTGGACGAAGCTGGTGAAGGATCTCCCTGAAGGAGACCAGGGCCGGATCGGCATCACCGTCTCACGCGGGGATCAGCCGGTCGTCTACGCCCGCATCGAGCAGGGCCTGCGCTACGACGCCGTGGACGCATATGCGGAGCGGCGCGCCGGCATCTACCGATCGGTCGATCGCGGCGAAACCTGGGAGCGCATGGGCGACTGGAATCCGCGCCCCACGGCCGCGAGCCAGATACGCGTCGACCCGAACGATGCGGAGCGCGTTTACCTGACGGGCACGTTCAGCTTCTCCAGCGACGCCGGCCGGACCTTCGAGATGGACCGCGCGTCTTCGGGCGCCGGCGACCAGGTGCTGTGGATCAATCCGCGCGACTCTCGCCACCTGATCAGGGGCGGCGGCGCCGGCATTGCCATCTCGCGTGATCGCGGCGAAACCTGGACCAACACGGCACCGCTGCCGGCCACTGAGGTCTCTCGCGTGAGCGTGGACATGCGACAGCCGTTCTGGGTGTACGCGGGCCTCGAGACGCACGGCAGCTGGGCGGGGCCGAGCAGCCCGCCCGTCGATCAGGGCAGCGGTGGCGAATGGATCCGAACCGGCGACGGCGACGGCTTCGCCAACGTGATCGACCCGAGCGACAACCGCACGCTCTACACCAGCTCCCAGTTCCTCGGCCTTTCGCGACTGGACGTGGTCACGGGCGAGCGCACGTCGATCAGGCCCGGCGATTCGAAGGATCACGCGGACGGACGGCGGAACTGGGAAGCCTGGAGCCGGCCGCTCCTTTCACAGGATCGCGCGCACACCAGGGCCGGGGCCAACCGGGACGCGCCGGTGATCGTCTCGCCGCACGATCCGAAGACCATCTATGCCGCGACGACGGACCTCTGGCGATCGTCACGATCGCGGCCGCACCTGGGCCACGCTCGGCAACCGGACGACGAGTGTCGATCGCACGACGTTACGCGTGATGACCCAGCTGCCCACCGAGACGACCCTGTCGCTCGACGATGGGGCGCCTTACTATCCGACGATTTCGGCCGTCGCGGAGTCTCCCGTCCAGAAGGGAGTGCTGTTCGTCGGCACTGACGACGGGAACGTTCAATTGTCGCGCGACACCGGCCGCACGTGGCTGACCATCGCCAACCGCTTCCCGGACCTGCCGAAGGCGAGCTACGTCTCGGCGATCGAGATGTCGCGGCTGGACGTGCAGAAGGTGTACGTCGCATTCGACAACCATCGCAACGACGACTACACCAGCTACCTGTATCGCACGACCGACGGTGGCACCACCTGGGAAGCCATCGACGGCGACCTGCCGTCGGAGCGTGTCATCCACGTCGTCCGGGAGGATCCGAAGAACCCTGCTGTCCTCTACGTGGGAACCGCGCTCGGGGCCTACGTCTCGGCGGATTCCGGATCCCACTGGGTCGAGCTCGAGCTGAACCTGCCGCGCGTCGCCGTGCACGACCTCGTCGTGCATCCTCGCGACAACGATCTGGTCCTGGCGACGCACGGCCGCGGGATCTGGATCCTCGACAATCTCTCGGCGATCCAGGGGCTGACGCCCGAGGTGCTCGCTTCCGACGCGCACCTCTTCCCGATCGAGCCGGCCGAGAGCGTCCGTCAGGTCCCGCCGACGGCCGCTGCTGACGACGCGGCCTCCCGGCCAGCTGGCGCGCCCGCGGGCGCGATTATGGATTACTACCTGCGCAGCGCAGCGGACGCAGTTGCGCTGACCGTTCACGATTCCGCCGGCCGTCTGGTGGCGACGGTCGATGCAGCCGGTCGACGCGGCGTGAACCGTGCCGAGTGGAATCTCGGCTCCGCCGGCGCCGCGGTCGCGCCGGGCACGTATACCGTGCGTCTCGCCGTGCGCGGCCAGACGTTCGATCGTCCGCTCGTCGTCTCGGACCCTGTTCGGCCCGTCGATCGGGACGCAGCCCTCCGCGCGGATCGAAGGGCTGCCGCGATGGCCGCTGAGGGCGGCCGAGCAAGAAGAGACTGACCTTACTTTTTCAGCGGTTTCGCGTTCTTGTAGCCCGCCGGCAGCGGCGTCGCGGTCTCCTTCCCGGGCTTCTCGACGATGTCCGGCCTCATCGCCAGGAGGACCGTCGCAAGCTCCTTCTGCTCGGCGGCCGGCACCTTGAGATGGTTCAGCGACGCGACGAGATCCTCGACGAGCGCGTCGAACTCCCCTTGCGTCACCGCCATGCCCTTGTGCGCCTCGGCCATGGAGCGCCCGCTGTAGTTGCACGGCCCGCCGGTGCCCTGGCATACCTGCTCCACCAGCATCGCTTTCAGACGCGGAATGTCGGTCTTGGCGAACTTCTGGTTGATCCGGGCGTCGGCGGCCGCCCGTCCGACGAAGTCGTCGATCACCGCGGTGATGGCGGCCATGCCACCAAGCCGGTCGAACAGCGACTTCTGTGCCGGCGCCTGCGCCACGCCGAGCGATGGGAGGGTCACCACTGAGAGCACGATCAGCGCTGCCGTTCCCTTCATGGAGGGCCTCCTTTGATGAGGTTGGGAGTCGTTACTCTAACAGACCAAAGACTGAAGACCGAGCCGGGCTGCCGGGCTACGGGCTGCAGGCTGCGGGCCCGGCAAACTTCTTCGCAAGCCCCGTAGCCAGTAGCCCGTAGTCCGTAGCCCTGACCGAAGACTGAAGACCGAAGACTGAAGACCGAGCCGGGCTGCCGGGCTACTGGCTGCAGGCTGCAGGCCCGCCAACCTCTTTCACAAGCCCTGCAGCCAGTAGCCCGTAGTCCGTAGCCCTGACCGAAGACCGAACGACAGCGGCATACAATCGAACGCATGCCCCGACTGACCCGCCTCTACACGCGCAAGGGCGACGATGGCACGACCGGTCTCGGCGGCGGGCAGCGCGTCGCCAAGGACTCGCTTCGCGTCGCGGCGTACGGCACCGTGGACGAGCTCAGCTCGGCGATCGGCGTGGCGCTCGCCGGCGGCCTCGTCCCCAGGCTGGCGACCGCGCTGCCGGCCATTCAGAACGAGTTGTTCCACCTCGGCTCGGATCTCTGCTTCGTCGAGGAAGACAAGCGGACCTTCACCGTCCCGCAGATAGAACCGCGCCACGTCGAGGCGCTCGAGCGCCTCATCGACGAGCTGAACGACAGCGTCGGCGCGCTCGAGAACTTCATTCTCCCCGGCGGCGTCATCGGCGCCGCACAGCTGCACCTCGCGCGTACCAATCTGCCGGCGCGCCGAGCGCGACGTCATCGCCCTGTCGCGGACCGAGCCGGTCGGCCCGCACGCCATCAGGTATCTGAACCGCCTCTCGGACGCGCTCTTCGTCATGGCGCGCTTCGAGAACCGGCAGCGGGACATGCCGGAGCCGCTCTGGGACCCCAAAGCCTGAAGGCTTTGGAAGGCACAAGGCAACAGTCACAAGGCACAAGGAAGGGCAAAGGAACAAGGTGAAGGCGAAAGGTCAAACGGAAAAAGGCAAAATCGAAGACAAGATCAAGAGCAAGGGACTGACGGAGGAGCGCAGATAGCCGGCCGAACGCCGTTCGCACCATGGTAGCGCTCCGGCCTTGTGCCTTGTGCCTCGTGCCTTGTGCCTTTTTCTCAGCCCTGCTCCGCCACTTCGGGTGACTCGCTGACGGTCGCATCCCCCGCGACCGCGTCCAGCACCGCCCGCACCTTGCGGAGCATCTCGGCGAGCGCGAAGGGCTTCCTGAGGAACGACGTGCCGGGCTCGACGACGTCCTGTTCGTCGAGTGTGGCGGCATAGCCGGACATGTAGAGCACGCGGATGCCGGGCCGGTCCACGCGCAGCCTCGCCACCAGCTCGCGACCGCCCATCTTCGGCATCACGACGTCGGTGAGCACGAGCGCGATCGGACCGGCATGAGCGCGCGCCACGCCCACGGCATGCTCGCCATGCTCGGCTTCGAGCACGGTATAGCCCTGATCGGTGAGCGCGCTGCGCGCGATCTCCCGGACCAGCGGCTCGTCTTCGACGAGCAGCACCGTTTCAGTGCCCGGCTGCACGCGTGCCGCCTGCGGCTTCGGCGCCGGCTCGGCCGGCAGATCCACACGAGGGAGGAACACGTTGAACGTCGTGCCGTACCCGACCTCGGACTCGGGGTAGATGGTGCCGCCAAGCTGCTGCACGATGCCGTAGCAGGTCGGCAGCCCGAGCCCGGTACCGCGGCCCGGCTCCTTGGTCGTGAAGAACGGCTCGAACATGTGCTTCTTGACGTTCTCGTCCATGCCGACGCCGGTGTCGGTCACCGTCAGCCGCACGTGATCGCCCGGCTTCAGGGTCGGGTGCAGCT
The DNA here is from genome assembly GCA_963834365.1 of Vicinamibacterales bacterium. Classification (GTDB taxonomy): domain Bacteria; phylum Acidobacteriota; class Vicinamibacteria; order Vicinamibacterales; family Vicinamibacteraceae; genus CAWJAP01. The sequence continues at coordinate 73,897 of CAWIBS010000030.1, forward strand.
TCGCGAACACGTCGTCGACGATGACGTTGGTCGTCTCGATGCGACAGCATGCCGCCATGCGGCATCGCGTCGCGGGCGTTGACGGCGAGGTTGACGAGCACCTGTTCGATCTGGTGCGGATCGGCCTTGACCGACCACAGGTTCGGGCTGGTCGCCGTCGTCAGCTCGATGTCCTCGCTGATCAGCCGGTGGAGCATCCCGTCGAGATTGAGGGCGAGCTCGCCGAGGTTGATGACGCGCGGTTCGACGACCTGTTTGCGGGCGAAGGCGAGCAGCCGGTGCGTCAGGTTGGAGGCGCGCTCGGCCGCTTTGCGAATCTGGCGCAGCTGCGACTGCAGGGGGTGGCCCTCGCCGAGGCCGGCGTCCACGAGATCGGAGTAGCTCAGGACGACCGTCAGCACGTTGTTGATGTCGTGAGCGACCCCGCCGGCCAGCCGTCCGATGCTCTCGAGCTTCTGCACCTGCGCGAGCTGTTCCTCGAGGCGTCGGCGCTCGGCGACGTCACGCTGCAACTGAGCGTAGGCGCCCGTCAGCTCCGTCGTCCGCTCCTCGACGCGATCTTCGAGCTCGTCCCGCGATTGCCGCAACGATTCCTCGATGCGACGACGCTCCTGGATCTCCTGGGACAATGCCTTCGTGCGCTCGTCCACGAGCAGCTGAAGCGTGCGCTCACGCGCCTCCAGCCGCTGGAAGCGCAGGTGCAACAGGCCTACGATCGCGCAGGTGATCCCGACCACGCCCAGCAGGTAGAACCACCAGGTCTCCCAGAATCGCGAGCGGACGGAGAACGCAATACCCGCAGGGGTGGGATTCCAGACGCCGTCGTAGTTGGTCGCCGCGACCTGAAACTGATAGCGCCCACCCGGTACTCCCGTGTAGTACGCGACCCGCATGTTCCCCGCATCGACCCAGTCATCGTCCACGCCTTCGAGCTTGTAGCGGAACCGGACGCGCTCGGGAATGCCGAAACTGAGGGCGGTGTAATGAATCTCCAGCCGTTTTTGGCCGGAAGGGATCTGGAGGCTTGCGCTCCGCGGAATCTCGCGGCCATCGGCGACGATCCGATCGATGTGCACCGGTGCGAGGACCGTCGTCCGCGAGAACTTCGACGCGTCCACGACGACCGCGCCAGACGCGCTCGCAAAGAGCAGCGAGCCATCCGCGCGGCGGATCCCGGCCGAGTGGGAGACGCCGTGAAACTCCCACCGCCCGAAGCCGTCCACGTACTCGTAGAGCCGGGGCGAGGCGACCGCGCGGGTCCCGTTCGCGACGCTGAGGAGGTCGCTGCGCTCGAAGCGCGTCAGACCACGCTGCCCGCTCAGCCACAACGAGCCGCGGGTGTCGGCGAGTATCTGGAAGACACGGCCGGAGGTGGCCGCGTCGCGCGTCGGCAGGGCGAGCATGCGATTTTCGCGCACGAGATGCAGGTTGCCGTCGAGCGTCCCCACCCAGACGTAGCCGCCGTCGCAGAGGATGGCGGTCACGTCGTTGCTGGTGAGCCCCTCGGCGGTCGTGTACCGCTCGAAGCTGCCGTTCTTCAGTCGGTTGAGCCCGCCCTCGACCGTGCCAATCCACAGCGTTCCCTGCTGATCCTCTCGAATCACGGAGACGTTGTTCGAGGACAGCCCGAGGGCCTGTGTATAGCTGGTCGTGGTGTCGCCGCTGATGCGATGGAGCCCGGTCCGGTTGCCAACCCACAGGTTGCCCGCTGCGTCCTCGTGAATCGCGCGGATGCCCCCCTGAGGATATCCCTTGCGTCCCACGTAGTTCGTGATGGTGCGGTTGCGGATGCGCGAGAGCCCTCGCGGCGTGCCGACCCACACGCTGCCGTCGGCGCCGTCGGCGATCGTCCAGATGACATTGCTCGGCAGGCCCTCGTCCTGGGTCCAGACAAAGTGGTCGTCGCCCGAGAGGACGGCCACGCCCGCGCCGTCGGTCCCGATCCAGAGACGCCCGCGCCGATCCTCGAGCACCGACAGCACATCGTTTTCCGGGAGGCCCTGAACCCGTGAAATGGCCGAGAACGGCACATTGCGGAGCCGGTTGAGCCCGCCGCTGCGAGTCCCGACCCACACATTTCCCTCGCGGTCCTGCAGGAGGGTGGTGACCGTGACGTCGGACAACCCGTCGCGCGTCGTGAACGCGGCCAGCCGATTGCCGGTCAGCCGCGCCAGGCCGCCGCCGGCCGTTCCGATCCAGAGTGAACCGTCCGTGTCCTCTGCCAGAGCGCGGACGTTGTTCGACGGCAGGCCATTCGCCGTCGTGATGCGTCGCCACGCACCTCCTGCGATGCGCAGGAGCCCGACCGGCGTTCCGAGCCAGAGCACGCCGGCACGGTCGCGATGCGCCGCCTGCACCTGCTCCACACCATGCCTGGCCTCAGTCAGCCGACCGCCGTCGAGCCGCATTTCGGGGCCCGACGTCCCGACCCATAGCGTCCCGTCCGGATCTTCACGGATCGTCGAGATCGATCCCGGCACTGTTGACACCGTGACGAAGGCTTCACCATCGAGGCGCGCCAGTTCGTCGCCGCCCGCGACCCACAGCCGGCCCTGACGATCCTCGTGGAACGAGGACACGGCGCCACGAAGGCGGTTCGGCGCGACGTCCTCGAAGACACCGTTGCGGAATCGGATGACGGACCCCTCGTCGGTCCCAATCCAGAGGTTCCCCTCCCGATCTTCACGGAGCGCACGCACGTCGGTCGCGCGCAGCACCGGCACGCTGTTGCGGTCGAACGTCGTGAACTTGACCCCGTCGAACCGCACGAGCCCGGCTTCCGTTCCCAGCCAGAGGAAGCCGTCACGGGTCTGAATCAGGGCGTTGACGCCGTTGCTCGGGAGTCCACGATGGGTCAGCCAGACTTCGTGGTTGTACTGCGTCAGAGCCTTGGCGGTCGGAGCTTGGGCGGTCTGAGCACACGCCGGGCGATCGGCCGAGAACAGCGAGACGACAATCGCCGCGACGAGGGAAGCCGGGGTTCGGGCTCGCAGCGCAAGGCGAGCCGGAAACAGGGACTTTGACATCGTGATCCGCGACGACCGGTGTGCCGGCGTCACACCCGGGAGAACGCTGCCGCGCGAGGGAAGGCGTGGTGCCCGGATCGCAGGGAAGGCTCCCTTCCAGTATCGGACTTCTCGTGCCTGCCCATCAGATCCAATTATTGTTGAGCTTACCGCCGTCGAGCTCCTGCGCTCTTCCGCTAGACTCCCGATCGTTCTCACCGTCGCACTTGCGCGCACGTCGCTCGACACTGGATTCCCAAATGAGCAGATTCCTCATCGGTCTGTCCTTCTGCTGTGCCGTCACCCTCTCCGCCAGCCCGGCGCCACTGTCCGCCCAGGCTCCCGCGAGGCGCGTCACCGAGACGGCGCTCGACCGCTACGTGAACGCGGCGGATTCGAGCTACGGGTACAGCCTCATCGAAACGCGGCCCGGTGAAGGGCATACCGCCTACGTCCTCGAGGTGATCTCGCAGACGTGGCTGACGGACAAGGAGGTGGACAAGCCTGCGTGGCGTCACTGGTTGACCATCATCAAGCCCGAGACGGTGGCGCATGGGACGGGCTTCGTCTTCGTCACGGGTGGTGACACGCGGCGCAAGCCGCCGGCGCGCGTGGACGCCGGACTCACCGACATTGCCGTGACCACGCAGTCCGTGGTCGCCGAGTTGCGGATGGTCCCCAACCAGCCACTCGTCTTTGGCGGGGATGGCAAGGAGCGCACCGAGGACGACCTGATCGCCTACACGTGGGACAAATACCTGCGCACGGGCGACGAGCGGTGGCCCGCTCGACTGCCGATGGCCAAATCGGTCGTCAGAGCGATGGATGCCGTCACCGACTTCCTCGGCAAGCCCGAGCAGGGTGCCCGCAAGGTCGATCGCTTCGTCGTCGCCGGGGCCTCGAAGCGCGGCTGGACGACGTGGGCCACGGCGGCTGTCGACCCGCGCGTCGTCGCGATCGCGCCGATTGTGATCGACGTGCTGAACGTCGAGCCGTCGTTCATCCACCACTGGCAGGCATACGGATTCTGGGCGCCCGCGGTGAAGGACTACGAGGACCAGGGGATCATGAAATGGATGCAGACGCCGCAGAATCGCGCGCTGCTCCGCATCGAGGATCCGTACGAGTATCGAGACCGCCTGACGATGCCGAAATACATCGTCAATTCGGCGGGCGATCAGTTCTTCCTGCCCGATTCGTGGCGGTTCTATTTCGACGACCTGCGCGGCGAGAAGCACCTGCGCTACGTGCCGAACACGGATCACAGCCTCAAGGGCTCGGATGCCCTGCAGTCGGTGGCGGCGTTCTATGCGTCGATCCTGACCGGCACGCCTCGTCCGCAGGTCACGTGGAAGGCGGAGAAAGACGGACGGTTGCGCGTGGAAACGCGCACCAGGCCCGACTCGGTGACGCTGTGGAAGGCCACGAGCCCCGACGCCCGCGACTTCCGGCTGGAAACGATCGGCGCCGCCTATCAGTCGTCGACGATCGAGGCCACCTCGCCCGGGGTCTATGAAGTCGCGCTGGAGAAGCCGGCAAAGGGGTGGACGGCGGGCCTGATCGAACTGCGCTTTCCGAGCGGCTCGAAGTATCCGTTCGTGTTCACGACCGGCGTCGCGGTCGTGCCGGAGACGATGCCGTTCCCTGCCCCGGCGCCCAACCAGCCACCGCCCGGCGTCTGGACGCCAAAATGAGAACGGGGACGGGAGCCTCCCCGAATCCTGGGAGGCTCCCGTTCCCATTTACCTGGCGATCTCCTCGTACAGGTGAGCGGAAGCAATCACGCCGTTGTGGAAGTTCGACAGGTCCAGCTTCTCGTTCGGCGCGTGCGCGTTCTCGTCGGGGAGCCCGACGCCGAACAGCACACAGGGCAAGCCGAGCTCCTCCTGGAACGTCGAGACGACGGGAATCGATCCGCCCTCGCGATTCAAGACCGGACGTTCGCCGAATCCCTTTTCGATCGCCCGCGCCGCCGCCTGCACGAACGGATTGTCGTAGCTCGTCATCCACGGCTTGCCACCGTGCATGCGCGTGAGCTTGACTTCCACGGTCCTGGGTGAAACCTTGGCCACCCACGCTTCGAACAGCCTGCCGATCTCCTCCGAATCCTGATCGGGCACCAGGCGCATGCTGACTTTGGCCATCGCGACCGCCGGAATCACGGTCTTGGCGCCCTCGCCGGTGAACCCTGACAGCAGCCCGTTGACCTCGAAGGTCGGCCGCGCCCAGACGCGCTCGAGCGTGGTGTAGCCGGACTCGCCGAACAGCTTCGGCGCGCCGAGCTCCTTGCGATATTTCTTCTCGTTGAACGGCAGGCGCGCGAACTCGGCGCGCTCCTCGGCGGTCAGCTCGCGCACCTTGTCGTAGAAGCCGGGAATCTTGATCCGTCCACTCCTGTCCTTCGCCTGCGCGAGGATCTGCGCCAGCACGAACGCGGGGTTGGCGACGGCGCCGCCGAACGACCCCGAATGCAGATCGCTCGTCGTCCCGCGCACGTCGATCTGGTAATAGGCCAGGCCGCGCAACCCGTAGCAGATCGACGGCACGCCGCGATCGAACATCGGCGAGTCGGAGATGACGACGACGTCCGCGGCGAGCTGGGCCTTGTGACCGCGGATGTAGTCGTCGAGATTGCGGCTGCCGACTTCTTCCTCGCCTTCGAGGATCACCTTGAGGTTGACCGGCAGCCGACCCGACTGCTTCAGGTGAGCCTCGATGGCCTTGAAGTGCATGAAGATCTGGCCCTTGTCGTCGGCGGCCCCGCGCGCGTAGATCTCGCCATCGCGCACGGTGGCCTCGAAGGGCGGCGAGTGCCACAGATCGAGGGGATCGACCGGCTGCACGTCATAGTGGCCGTAGAAGAGCAGGGTCGGCGCACCCTCGGCGCCGAGCCACTCGGCGTAGACGATGGGATGACCGGGCGTCTCTTCCAGGTGGGCGGTCGTCAGCCCGATGCGCTGAAGCTCGTCGACGGTCCATTCGGCGCACCGCCGCACATCGCCAGCGTGCTGCGGCAGCGCGCTGATGCTGGGGATCGCCAGGTAGGCCTTGAGCTCGTCGACGTAGCGGTCGCGATTGGTGTTGATGTAGTCGATGATGGGATGCATGGTGTCGTTGGAAGGGGGCTACGGGCTGCGGACTTCGGGCTACAGGAAAAAGCATCCTGGAGCCTCCTCAGACAGCCTTGGCCCGTTGTCCGTAGTTCTCACAGCCTGTAGTCCCCGTAGCCTGTAGCCCGTAGCCCTACTCAATTCACGCTCTTCGCTCTCGCCTCGATTGGCAGCTCGAGGCGATCGCCCCACTCGCGCCACGAGCCCAGGTAGTTGCGCACACGCGGGTACCCCAGCAGGCGCAGCGCCAGGTATGCATGGGCGCCACGGTATCCGCCCTGGCAGTAGGTGACGACGTCGCAATCCGGCGTGATGCCGTGGTCCTCGTACATCGCGCGAAGCTCCGGGGCGCACTTGAAGCGTCCCGAGGCATCCAGATTGTTCGTCCATTCGAGGTGCACCGAGCCGGGGATCGTGCCCCCGCGGGCGGCACGGACGAGCGTGCCGTGATGCTCCTCGGGCGTGCGTGTATCGACGAGCACACAACCTTCCCGGCCGATGCGGTCCGACACCTCGCGCCAGGTCGCGAGAACCTCCGTGCGACGCTCGCCCTGCCACTCGGTCGCGACCGGCGCCTGGGCCTCGCGCGAAACCGGCAGACCCGCAGCCGCCCACGCGTTGAAGCCACCGTCGAGGACGCGGACGTCGGGGTGGCCGAACAGCTCGAGAAACCAGAACGCGCGCGCCGCCCGCACGCCGGACTGCTCGTCGTACACGACCACAGGACGATCGGCCGCCGTGCCGCGCGTGGCGAACAGGTGCTCGATCATCCACAGGAAAGCGCGCAGCGGCGCCGGGTCGGTGTCGGTGAGGCTCAGGCCGAACACGTCGAAGTGTGCGGCCCCCGCGATGTGACCGCCGGCGAACTGCTCGGCAGGTCGCGTGTCGATGAGCAGCACCGGCGGACCGGAGGTGGATCCGATCCGCGCGTGGAGTGCCGCGGGCGCAATCAGAAGCTGGGGATTCGCGAAATCCGTCTCCGGCCCGGACATGGCGCCGGATAGTGTATCCCCGCTACCTCCAGATCCGGCGCCACCAGTACTTGTCGTCAACCGCACCAACCGGCGGGTTGCCGCTGCGACGGCGGATGTCGTCGACCGCCCAGCCCGTGAGCGACGCCAGCGCCTGCGCTTCACGCTCGAACCGCTCAGGCAGGTCGCGGCGGTACGCGTCGGCCTCACCGCAGGTCTCGGTGCCGGTCCAGGGATGTCGAAGAACGTACCGTCCCTGGAAGTTGGTCCGATCCCCGGTCTCCTGGAAGACGAGATCCTCGGGGAAGTGCGCGGCGTCGTAGCGGACGTGCAGGCGCGTGACGAACACGTTCGACGCCACCGGGAACGGCCTGCGGAACGTTGGCTGCATCTGCCGCTCGTCCTGCCAGAACACGCCGAGCTTGCGCAGCTCGTCGCTGCTCAACGGGTCGGCCGCACAGGGATCGCACCAGCCCATGTCCCAGGCATACTCGAGGAACACGGCCGACATCGCGTGCTTCTCCACCTGCCGTGTGAACATCGCCCGATAGAAGCGCGAGAAGTCCTTCTTCACGAACACGGGGACCTCGACGTCGGTGGGCAGTTTGACGGTGCGGTAGTTGGTCGTCTCGACCCGGCCCTTCCGGGTCAGCGCGAACACGAACAGCTCCTGCGTCCCTTCCGCGTTGATCGTCCCCAGGCGGATCGGCAGCATGAACTTCGGCGACTCGTAGGCCACCTGCAGCGGGCGAAGATAGGTGAATCCGAGCTTCGCCTGCTCGGCGACGTTCACCTTCGCGACGAAGAACCGCATGTTCTGCTTCAGATAGCTGCCGATGATGGGCCCCGCGCCAGTGGGCAGTCGGTAGCCGTTCTGCCGCAGCCACGTCTCGAGCCCGGTGCTCTCTTTCGCCGAGAGAATCAGGATGTCGTATTCGCCGACGGTGTAGGTGGCCTCGATGGTGACGCCGAGGCGCTTCGCGGACACTTCCTGAGCCACGGCCCGGCTCGCGGGCATCGGCGGCGAGGCCATCGCCGTCTCCATCCTCATTCGGCGGCACGGGTTCTCGTCGAAATACTCGACCAGCCTCGGCGCGGTGAACGCGTCGAGATGATCGATGACGCCCTGTTCGCCGACATGAATCTGGTCCTTCTGGAGGAACGTCGGCACGGGAATGACGACGGCAAACTCCTTCAGTTCCCCCTTGAAGTCGTTGGCCATCGTCATGACCGTGCGATCACCGTCGCGGACGATGACGACTTTCGAGGCCTTGTTGTAGAGCTTCGTCTCCGCCTTCGAGACGAAGAACCCGCAAAAGGCATCGGCGGAGGCCGGCCACGCGGCCGACAGACCGAGCACTGCACACAGGGCGAGGAACGCGCGTGTCATCGAAGGATCCTTTCTGCGGTCAGAGGAGCGCAGGTTGCAGGGGGCTGGAGAGAGGTCCGTGACGGAGAGCCGGGCCAGTCGGGCGCGCGCGGCGGCCCAGTCGTCGCCGGCGGCCGGGAGCCACCGGTCCAGAAGCGGCACGAGCGGTGACCAGAACGCCAGCGACCAGAGAAGGCCGTTGGTGCGATACAGGCCGAACTGGACGTACCACGCGCCGAAGGCGACGAGCGCCCCGAAGATCGCCCGCCCCGGCCGCGAGTCCGGCGTCGTCTTGGGGTCCGAGATCATGAAGAACGTGAAGAGCAGGAGCGCACCGCTCTGGAGGCGGTGGATCGGAATCGCGAGCGGCTCACCGAGGTAGAGGGAGCGTCCAAAGAGCAGTGCCGCGTAGACGAGCGCAAAGGCGAGGGTGACGTCGCTGCGGAGAGCACGATGGACGACCAGTCCTCCAAGGCACGCCATGAGTCCCGCCAGCAGGGCGACGCTGCCCCACTGTCCGGGAGAGACCCAGACCGCGTCGGTCGCCGTCAGCAGGGCCACGAGGCCCAGGTTGGTGGGATTGAAGACATGCTTGCCATTGACGCGAATGACGAACTTGCTCGCGATGCTGATGGCGGCCGCCAGCGCCGCGAGCAGGAGCAGATCGGTCCTGAGCAGCAGGCAGAGCGAGTTGGCGGAGATGCAGGCGCTCTTCGGGTCGAAGCGCGGCAGCTTCCAGAACCGTGTGCACAGGGTACTGAACCAGGAGCGCCGAGGCGAATGTCACGAGCACCTGCTCGAGACCGAGGTCGAACTCGAGCCAGAGGAACGCATACGCATGGAGCCCCAGGAGGACGGCGATCTGGTAGGCGCGGGGGTCGCGCGGGCGCTCCATGTCCTCTGAACGGGGTCGCGGGCGACTCTTGCATCGCAGGTGAGGGCAAAGCACTCGTTGCGGTAAAGTTTGGGGAGGCCGAAGCCGACCAGCGACCAGGGGGGATCAGGTGGGGGTTGGGAACGATGCGGATCGAGGGGGCAGCGCCATGGGGCCGCCGCGCCGATCGAGCACCGCGCCGCTGGCGCTCGATCGGGCGATTCACGAGCCGATGCGGCTCGGCATCGTCACGGCGCTGGCCGGCGCCGCCTCGCTCACCTTCGTCGAGCTGAAGGCGTCCCTCGGAGCGACCGATGGGAACCTGAGCGTGCACGCGCGGAAGCTGGAAAGCGCCGGCTACGTGGTGTCGGTCAAGAGCTTCGAGGGGCGCGTGCCGAGGACCGAGTTCCGCCTCACCCACGCCGGACGCAAGGCGTTTGGCGCCTACCTCGATCGAATCGAGGCGATCGTTCGTGCGGCACGCCTCGCAACGGGGTCAGAAGTCGTCAGGGTCCAGGACGACTCCTAGACCCGCAGCTCACTTCTGTTGCCGTAGTGTCCGGCTTCAGCCGGACCCAGAGTCCGCCTAAGCCCGGAATTCACTTCTGTTGACAACGGGCCCGCCAAGGTGGCGCCGGGCTTCAGCCCGGCCAACGCGGGCCCGGGCAGGCCTAAAGGCCCGCGCCACAGCACCAACACAAGTGAGCTCCGGGTTCAAAGGCGGACAATTACGATTATCAACCCAAGTGAATTCAGGGGCTAGACTCGCCGGCCGCTGACGCCCGTCAACTGGTGAGCGCCCAGCCGTCGTGACCGCGGACGACGCGGCCGTCGGCCTGCAGCTTGAGCAGGTGAGCAAGGACGGTCTCGGCCGCGGCTGCACGGAGGTCGTCGGCCAGATCGGGGTAGACACGCCGGACCAGCTCGGTCTCGATCGAAGGGCCGCGCTCGAGCTCCTCGACGATCTGCTGCTCGCGCGCCAGCCGATGCCCGATGTAGGCGCGAATGAGCGCCCCCGCGTTGTCCACGGGCGGTCCGTGACCGGGATAGATGCGCCGCGGCCCGAGCTCGAGCAGCCGGCGCAGCGATCGCATGTAGTGCGAGAGATTCCCACCGGCCGACACCGGAATGGTGACGGTTCCGCCATTCACCAGCAGATCGCCGCAGAAGAGGATGCTGGTTCTGAAGTCGAGGAACGCCAGATGGTCGGGCGCGTGTCCCGGCGTGTGAATCGCCCACATCGTGCCGTCGCCGACCTGCACCGTGTCCTCGTCGCCGAGCGCCGACCACGCCACCGCATGCTTCGCATCGCGTTCGGGCCAGGGGAACTTCGACGGGCGCGCGTCCGGCCACCGGGCCAGGACGTCCGCGACGCCACCGATGTGATCGGCATGCGCGTGCGTCACCAGCACCTGCGCCAGACGTGCGCCCGGTTGCGCGGCTTCGAGCGCCTGTGCCACGCGATCGACGAACGCGGGCCCGGGCTCCGCCGGGTCGATGAGCGTCGGCCGAACCCCGGGGACGAGATAGCTGTTCGTGCCGCGCCCGGTGAGCGGCCCGGCGTTGTTCGCCACGATCGGGATGACACGCATGGGGCGAGCTGGCGGCTGACCGCTTCAAAAATACGTCTTCAGCCTCAGATACACGAAATCGCGGCTCGAGAAACGAGACAGGGTGTCGTCACCTTCGCCGATGAACCAGCCGACCGACCCCTCGAGCCAGAGGTTGTCGCGGACGTTCCAGCCGGCGATCGTGCGGGCAAAGCCCGAGGCATCGCTGAAGTTCCACGTGCCGAAGACGCGCACCCGAATAGTGTCACGCGAGAAGACGCGCTCGCCGCCGCCCACCAGGGTGACGTCCACGTCGTCGAACGTCACCGCATCACGGTGCTCCACGAGGATCGACGCGTTCACCCGATAGTCTCCAGCCTTGCGATCCCCGCCCAGGCCGGCCTGCAGCGATCGGCCGGCCTCGATCCGCGGCGCCGGGATGGCGGCAGCGGGATCGGCCGGCGCCGTGAGCGTATCGTCGACGCGCCACCCGGCCTCGCCGCGGAGCGTCCATGAGCCGCGTGACGCTTCGAAGTCGCCACCGATCATCGTGAACCACGGAAACCGTTCGACGAGCGTGACGGACCGGAGGCACCGAGGCCGCCACCTCGACGTCCACGACGCCAAAAGGCTGAATGCCGCGGAATGCCGAGACAGCCCAGTCCACGCGTCCCGTCGTCGTACTGACGCGGGCACCACCCTGCGAGCTGGCCAGGGACCGCGGGGGCGTCGCTCGATCGGTCGGCGCCTGAATACAGGCGAAAGGGCCCGAACACGGACGGGCGTCGGCCACCAGGTTGAACGGCGAGGTCGGCTCGTCGAGCGCGTCGAACCGCCCGCGTCTGAACACCGGCACCCACAGGCGCCTCCACTGTCGTCGCCTCGTTCGCCGACCAGCGAAGGCGCGTCTGCAGCACGGGCAGCCTGGCCTCGCTGCGGCCCTCGAAGAGATATCTCGAGACGTCGAGCGGATTGACGACGTCGGTCGGCTGGACCTCGTCGAACCGGCCCCAGACGCTGGTCGCGAGACCGGCCCGCACGTCGAAGGCGCCGGCCCGCACCTCGACGTAGGCCTCGTGCGGCAACGCCGCTGCGTCGCGGACGAAGCCGTCCCGATCGGCGAGCAGGCCTTCGGCCCAGCCGGAGAGGCGGAAGCGGAGCCGCTCGTTCACGGAGAAGCCGCGCTCGGCGAAGACACGGGCCCGAAACTCGGTGGCGTCGCCGGCATTCGGCAGGTGGTCGATCGTCACCGAGGCATGACCGTCGACGGCATTCCGCTGTCCGGCGGCGGGCGCGACCGACAGCGCCCCCATTAGAAGCGCGAGGCGCGACACTCGGATGGCCGCGGCCCAGGCACACCACGTGAGTCTAGGCCGGCGCCGTGTCAGGCTGCGGCTCGCCGCGGATGCGCTCGGCCGAGAACACTCGCGGCGCGAGCTTGATGATCGCCGGCAGGACGAAGACCTCGGCAAGGAAGGCGACGATCATCGTGATCGCCAGGAGCCCGCCGAACCAGGCCGTGGGCTTGTACTCGGAGGTGAGGAGCACGGCGAACGCGCAGCTGTTGACGAACGCCGTCGTGATGGCCGCGCGTCCTTCGTGCAACGTCGCCTGCACGATCGCCGTGTCGGTGTCACGTCCCGCGCCGACCTCGCGCCGGTACCGGCTGATGAAGTGGATGGTGTCGTCGTCAACGATGCCGAGCGCGACGCTCGCGAGCATGACCGTCGCCACGTTCATCGAGATGCCGAGCCAGCCCATGAACCCGAGCACCACGACCACCGGGAAGACGTTGGGCAGAATCGCCAGCACGCCGAACTTGAACGATCGGAAGACAATGAAGATGACCGCGAACACGGTGACGAAGGCGGTGCCGAAGCTGCTCAGCTGCGACATGACGAGGTAGTGATCGAGCTGGGCGAACAGACGCCCCGAACCCGTCACCGTCGCCGTGACCCCGGTGCCCTCGAAGGCCGCGTCGGCCATGCGCTGCGCCTCGAGAATCTGCTCGAAGACCACGTCCGAGCTCATCGACGCCAGGCGCACCGTCATCTGCGCCTTCGAGAAGTCGCTCGCCGCCACATGCTCCAGCTCCCGCCGTCCTTCGTCCGACAGCGAGAAGACGAGCAGCTCCTGCGCCACGAGGTCGGCCGATTGGGGCAGCACGGCGGCGTCCGGCCTCCCGCCGTTCAACTCGCGGTTGATGCGCTTCAGGTAGTCCACGATCGAGACCACTTTGCGCACGTTGGGCAAGGCGCCCAGGTCCTGGCCCAACCGGTCCATGCGCGCGAGTGTCGCCGGTTCCCGCATCGACTCCGGCGCCCCCTCGAGAAAGACCTGGAAGCTGTACACACCCGACAGCCGGCTGTCGATGATTGCGGCCGAGCGCGACAGCGGATGCGCCGCCGCAAAGAAGTTGATGTGGTTCGTGTCGACGCGAAGACGCGACAGCCCGACCAGTGCGACCAGCCCGATCACCGCCGCCACCCCCATCACGTGCGCGGGATGCCGGCACGACAGCCTGGCGATGCGTCGCATCGGCCCGAGGAGCCAGCGCTCCTGCGGCGGAGGCACGTGCGCCGGCTTGATCAGCGTCAGCAGCGTCGGGAGAAGAACCAGGGAGATCGCGAAGTCGACCATCACCCCGACGGCAGCGCCGATGCCGAACGTCTTCACGGCATTGACCTGGCTCGTGGCCAGCGACAGCATGCCCAGCGCCGTCGTACCGCTGGCGGCCAGCAGCGGCAGCCACAGGTGGGCCACCGTCGCCTTGAACGCGGCGGCACGATCGCCGTCACGCCGTACCGCTTCGTTGTAGTGCTGCACGATGTGCACATCGTCGGCAATCGCGAGCACGACCACGAGCGGGACCAGCATGCCGCTGAGCACGTTGAAGGTGAATCCCATCAACGAGTAGAGGCCGAGCGTCCAGAGCACGCTCACGAGCACGGCGAACATCGTGAGGAGGGTCGTCGGCCACGACCGGAACATCACGTAGAGGGCGCCCAGCGTCAGCAGCAGGATCGGCGCCGTGAACTTCTTCGTATTGTCGACGGTGACCCGGTTGTAGGTCTCGCTGATCTCGATGCTGCCGTTGTAGTGATCGGTCACCCCCGGAGGGAGGTGGCGCCGCACGGCCTCGCGGATGCGCTCGATGACACCGCCACGGACCGCATCGATCCGATCCTCGTCGAAGTTGATGACGAGGGACACGACCCCGCCATCCGCCGAGACGAGGTCGCCGACGAGCATCGGGTCGGCGAGCGCGCGCGCCCGCACGAGCGCCGCATCGACGGGACCGGTGGCGGGCACGAGCGACGTGATCTCGATCCCCTCGTCCTCGCCGTCGCCGACGGCCTCGACCGTGTTGGCCGTGGCCAGGCTGTAGACGCGCTCGACCGGCGCGATCTGCTCGATGTCGGCGCTGATGCGGCGCAGCGCGTCCAGGCCGCGGGCCGACAACGCGCCCTCGCCCTCGAGCGCGACGATGAGCGTGCGCGAGCCGGTGAACTCGTCGCGGAGGCGGTCGTAGTCGCGATAGACGGGGTCGGACGGGAGGAACCAGGCCGAGAGATCGTTGTCGATGCGCGTGAACTCGGCGCGCGGCGACAGCACGAGCGCGCCGGCTACGGTCAGGAGGCTGAGGACGATCCGCCAGCGATGGATCAGGCCCGCAATGCGGGCACTCACCGGGCGCTCCGCTCGAGCTCGCGGCGTGAGAAATCGGCGTCCGTGAGGCCGACGTTGTAACGCGCCGAGATCACCGCCAGCTCCGTGCGCGTGCGGTCGGCCTCGCTCGCCATCACGAGCTCCGTGGCCGTCCAGATGCCCTGCACCTGCTCGAGCCTGCCGACCCGATAGGTCTTGGCGCGCTCGTTGCGCCGATTGAAGATCTCGGCTTCGACGACGACGAAGTTGTCCTTGCGCACCAGCGAGACGACGCGGGGAAAGGCCGCGGCCGCGTCCCTGGCGCGGGACTCGAGCCGCCACGCCGCGTGAACGCGCTTGTCGGGCGCGGTCCACGACGCGGCGGGCTCGACGAGGGCATAGGTGTAGTCCTCGAGCGCGCGGCCGCCGATGTCCTCGAACGTGAAATCGCTGCCGACGAAGCTTTCCTGACGCTCGGCGCCCGAAATCCGGCGCACCCGGCCGAGTGCTGGCAGATAGAGGAAGCGATCGTCGTCACCGTCCGGCCGCTCCCAGACGAGGAACGACGTGCCGGCGATGTCATTTGGGTAGGAGAAGCGGACGAGCACCCGATCGTCGATGCCATCGGCTGCGGCTTTCGCCGGGCCGGCCTTGCCCAGAATGGTCAGCTTCCGTTCGCGCGCGCGGCTCTGGCGATCGAAGAGCCGCATCTGCATCTCGAGGCGCGAGTCGCGACCGGTGTCGCGCGCGTCGATCTGCTGCGCAATCCAGTCGGCGGTCACTGGCGATGGTTGGATCGCCGGCGCGGCCGCGAGAGGGTCGATCCCCCGGAGAAAGAAAAGGGGGATCTCGAACGAGACTAGCGGATGAACGAAAGTGAGGAGAATGATGACCAGGCGGGCTCGAAAGTGCATTGAGGCTCGCCAGCCGGTTGCACTCATGGTCATCTGCGCAACCGGCTCGTAGGTTCTGAACAGGCGTTCGAAATCCCAGGCCAATTATGTGAAATGTTTCACAAAGCTGTCAAGCGCAATCTTGCACAACCGGCCCGGATTCTTTGTCCTAAGCAGGTCAACTCCCGACCGCAAGCCGGCAAGTGCTTATTGTTTAAGCATTTACATCGGCGGCCGTAGGTCGTTAGGAAGATGGCCTGGGATCGCCCCGTGGCGGGCCCGCGTCACAGAGCCTCAGAAGACGCCCCTTCGGCGCGCGCCACACGTGCCTTGAAATCCTCGGGCACGGGTCGCGATTGCTGGCGCTCGTAGTCGAACATCACCTGCACGGACCTGCCATCCGCCACGAGCCGACCGTCGGACGCTTCGACGATTTCGTAGTCGAACGCGAAGCTGCTGTTGCCGATGCGGCTGACTCGCGTGCGGACGTCGAGCAGTTCACCCAGCCGCCCCTGCGACCGGAAGTTGCACTCGACCCGCGCGAGGATGAAGGGGCATTCGTCGAAGCTCGCGTACCCGAGCGCGTCCCGCCAGTACGCCGACCGCGCGATCTCGAAGTAGGTGGCGTACACCGCATTGTTGACGTGGCCCATCGGGTCGCAGTCACGAAAGCGGACTTCGACTTGCTTGTAGAAGTGGAAAGACATGGCAGGCTACGGGCTACGGACTACAGGCTTCGGGCCAGGGTAGCCACATACAGATCTGACAAAATCGGACGGGCCGACGATGCGGCAGGATGGTGCAGCTTGTCCGGGCTGTTCGGGTGATCTTCCCGTAGCCAGTAGTCCGCAGTCCGAAGCCCTCCGTGATCACAGCCGCCGGACGACGTTGGGAAAGTCGCGCCAGACCGGCACGCCGCAGAACTTGGTGCCTTCGGTGCACCGCGGCGACACGAGACCGTTACGGACGACGCACGGCGGGCCGATGAACCGGGCGAGTCGCGGATGCCTGGCACGGAGCTCGGCCACCTCCTCCATCGAGGCGTCGTAGATCTCCTCTTGCGCGTTGAAGCACGTTCTCATCGTCCACTTGTGAAGCAGGGCGATGAGAGGTCCCGACTCGAGGAAGCGGATGACCTTGGCGTTCGGCAGGAGGTACAGCGCGAGCTCGGGCGGCACGCCGAGCGCCAGCAGGCGATTCTTGGCCTCCCAGGCCGTCGTCATCGCCGAGACGTACTCGGCGAGCGCGGCAGGATTGTCGCGAATCATCCGCGGCGTCACGTAATCGGGCGCCACGGTGTCGCTGAACGCGAGCAGCGGCCGCGATCCCGGAACCATGCGATGCCGCTGGTCCTGCGAGTCGGCGGTGTGGCTGAGACGCTTGCGGAACGTGTAGCTCGGATGCTGCAGCGTCCGCATCAGCGGCGAATGATAGGCGACGTTGAGCGTGTCGAGGCGGTAGGGATTGCGCGCCGGGTTGAGGACGCGGTCGAGCGCTTCATCGGTCGGCAGATCCGCCTCGTCGGCCCCGAAGACGACACGAACCGCCTCCGCGACGACTTCCTCGGCGTTCGCCGGCGCATCCACGAGCACGGCGACCCGGCCGTTCATGCTGCGATCGAAGCGCGCGGCAAACGCGTCGCCGCCCGCCGCGGGCCGGGGGAACGCCCACTCGACCACCTCGTCATCGTCCAGGGCGACGACGTCGAGCCGCTCGATGAACGACGGGTCCAGGGCGCGAACGGCGGCGACCATGGCCTCGACCACCGCGCGCGCCTCGCGCGGCGTGTCGGACGCGCGCGCCATGCGCAGCAGGCGATAGAGCGTGATCCCCGAGATGGTGTGGACCATCGCCGTGAAGGCGGCGACGGGAATCACATAACGCGCCGTCTCGATCGCCTTCTTCTCGGCCTCGCGTTCGAGCGCCTTGAGACGATCGGCGCTCGCTCGAGGCGTGACGTGCCGCAGCTCCTTGAGGATGCGGAACGTCTCGTCCTTGAGGAGCGCTGACAGCCGGGCGTAGCTGTGCCAGGCGGAGACGATCGCTGCCTCGAAGATCTCGAGAGCCTCGCCGCTCAGCTCGGACGGCACGTGGGCGCGAGGCTCGCCGAGCTTCACGTATCGCTGGCTCTGCTGCTCGGAGTTGTAGAACGGATAGCTGTGCAGCGCGCTCCAGACGAAATGCCGCGAGACGTTCTCGAGGCCGAACTCGAAGGTCGCGTGCTGGTAGACGGTGTGGTGGCCCGCCTCGAACGTCAGCTTCCCGATCGTCTCGCGCTGGCGGTCGGTGACCTCGTGCGCCGCGATGACCCGCGGGGCGTAACACGTGCGCGCCGCGGCAATCGCGCCGTCGTAGGCCAGCGCCGGCGCGTTGCGCAGCGTGACCTGCGGCGCGCCGGACTGGACCGGCATGGCGGATCGAGCCGGCGCATTCGACACGTCAGTCCCTCCGGGCAGTGGCGTAGCGCTCGAACTCCTCGAGGAAGGTCAGCGACTCGAGGGTGGTCATGCGGTCGAGGAAGAGCACGCCGTCGAGATGATCGGTCTCGTGCTGCACGACGCGGGCAGGGTAGTTCTTCAGGGCGATCTCGAACGGCTTGCCCCGCCGATCGAGCGCATTGACGACGACCTCGCGCGCCCGCGAGACGCGGCCGCGGAGATCCGGGATGCTGAGGCAGCCCTCCCAGTCCTCGGCCCGATCGTCGCCGACGGGCGTGATGACCGGGTTCACGAACGGCACGATCTTCAGGTCGTCGCCGGACCCCTCGATGCCGGCGACGAAGATTCGTACCGGCTCATGCACCTGCGGCGCCGCGAGCCCGATCCCCTCGGTACTCGACCATCGTCGCGATCATGTCGTCGATCAGCTTCTGGAAGCTCGCCGTGCGGACTTCCGTCGGATCGACCGCGCGCGCCTTCTGCCGGAGCACCGGGTGCCCCAGACGCGCGACCTTGAGAATGGACATGCCCGCGTCTCGTCAGGCGACCGTGACCGTCGGGTCGAGGTAGACGTCCTGAATGAGATTCAGGATCGCCACCCCCTCGGCCATCGGTCGCTGGAACGCCTTGCGGCCGCTGATGAGCCCCATGCCTCCGGCGCGCTTGTTGATCACCGCCGTGCTGACCGCGTCCGCCATATCGTTGGCGCCGCTGGCGCCGCCGGAGTTGATGAGACGGATGCGGCCCATGTAGCAGTTCGCCAACTGGTAGCGCGTCATCTCGATCGGGTGATCGCCGGGCGTGAGCTCGGAGTAGACGCGCTTGTCGGTCTTGCCGAACTTCAGCGCGTTGAAGCCGCCGTTGTTCTCGGGCAGCTTCTGCTTGATGATGTCGGCCTGAATGGTCACGCCCAGGTGGTTGGCCTGGCCGGTGAGATCGGCGGAGAGGTGATAGTCCACCTTCTCGGTCTTGAACGCCGGGTTGCGCGTGTAGCACCAGAGCACGGTGACGCAGGCCGAGCTCGTGGGCGCGCGCGAACGCCTCGGTCACTTCCTGAATCTGGCGCGTCGACTCCTCCGACCCGAAGTAGACGGTCGCGCCGACCGCCGTCGCGCCCATCTCGAACGCCTGCTCGACGCTGGCGAACATGATCTGGTCGAAGCGGTTCGGGTACGAGATGAACTCGTTGTGATTGAGCTTCACCATGAACGGAATCCGGTGCGCGTACTTGCGCGCGCAGACCCCGAGCCCGCCGAGCGTGGAGGCGACGCAGTTGCAGCCGCCTTCGATCGCGAGCTTGACGATGTTCTCGGGATCGAAGTACTGCGGCGCCGGCGCGAAGCTGGCGCCCGCCGAGTGCTCGATGCCCTGGTCGACCGGCAGGATCGACACATAGCCGGTGCCTCCCAGGCGGCCCGTATTCAGGATCGACTGGAAGTTGCGCATGACCTGCGGCGAACGGTCCGTGTAGGCGAGCACACGGCTCACGTAGTCGGGCCCCGGCAGCTGCAAGTCCTTCTTGTCGAATCCCTTCGCCTGATATTTCAGCAGCGCGTCGGCGTCGGCGCCGAGCAGCTCGTACATCTTCGACGTTGCCACCGTGCTCATGATTCTCTGGAACCTCACACGGGCTGATCACGCGAGCCCGAAGCGCGTGGAGAACAGTATAGCTGGGCGACTCGGGGACTCGGCGACTGGGGGACTGGGCGACTAGGGGACTGAGCGACTGGGGGACTGGGCGACTGAGGGGACTGGGCAACTGGGCGTAAGACCCCTCATGGCTTTTGTCGCTCTGACTGGACCGGTTCAGCCTAGCCCCGCCCACTCGCCCAGTCCCCGACTCGCCGTGTCCCCCAGTCGCCCAATCGCCCAGTCGCCGAATCGCCCAGCCGCTTCCGCCGCCCAGCGGCCGCTGAGCACCGCACTCTCGATCGTGGCGGGCAGGCCGGTATCGACCCAGTCGCCGGCCAGCAGGAGGTTGGGGATGGACAGTCCGCGTCGCGGGGCGCGGCGGCTGTCCAGGGCCAGCGAGAACGACGCCTGCGGCTCGCGGACGACGGTCGCGCGCAGCAGGCGGGCTTCGCGCGCCGCGGAATGGCGGCTCTCAACTCCTTGAGGGCGATCGCGACCAGCGCCTCGTTCGAGTGCCGCAGAACCGCCTCGGCGCCGCTCGACACGAGCGACAGCCGGACGGCATCGTCATTCGCGGCCAGCCGCTGACCCCGTGGCTGGCGTTGCAGCTGTCCAGTTGTCGAACACCCATTGCATCACCCGCCCCGGCAGGCCCACGAACGCTCGCGGCAGCACGCGCCGATCGAGCCAGACGTTGACGGTCACGATGGGAGAGGCAGCCGTGCGGGCAGCCGCCTCGATCAAGGGAGCGAGGGCCCCGTCCTCGTCGCGCAGCAGTGACGGAAGCGCGTGCCAGGCAACCGCGGACACGACGGCGTCCGCCAGCGGCACCGGTTCGCCGCGGACATCGACGGTCGCCACGCGCCCGCCCCGTACGGTCACCTTCGCCAGCGCGTGCGTCCGCACCTCGCCGCCCCGCGCTTCGATGTAGGCGCTCGCCGGCTCCGCGTAGAGTCGATCCAGCGGGACGATGGGGAGCCCGAGCGCCGCATCGCGGGGCGCGCCGCCGATCATGTCGGTGAGCACGCGGACGAACGGCGCGGCCTTCGCCGACGCGATTGGCTGGTTGAGCGCCGCAACGGCCAGCGGCTCCCAGAGCATCTCGACGAGACGCTCCGTCTGCCCCAGGCCGCGCAGCCAAGCCGCGACCGTTTCGTCCGGTCCAGGCGTTGGCTTTCCGCCGACCGGACCTCAGGACGCCGAGCACGTGCCGGAGCGCCAGGCGATCGGTCCAGCCAACGCCGGTCCAGCGCAAGACGCCCGCAGCCAGATGCCAGGGTGACGGCAGGTGCGGGCAGGCGAGGACGGATTCCCTGCCCTGTCGATCGATGAACGCGACCTCGAGGCGCGGCTGCAGGGCGACGTTGCCGGAGGCGCCAATCGTGTCGAGGAAGCGGAAGGTCTCGCGGTAGCAGCCGGCGAGCACGTGCTGGCCGTTGTCCACGGCCTCGCCGGTCTCGCGGTCGACGTGCGCGCTGGCGCGGCCGCCCAGCCGTCCTCGAGCCTCGAGCACCAGCACGCGGCGTCCCGCCCGCGCAGTTCCACCGCGGCGGACAGCCCCGCAAAGCCGCCGCCGATCACCACGACAGGGAACATGAGGGAGCGGTCAGCCGTCAGCGAACAGCACGCAGGGGGTCACGGTGGGTTCCAGCCGGTGGCTCGTGGGAGCTGGTACGGTCGCTTGTCAGTCTTTGGTCTCTGGTCTCTGGTCTCTGGTCTTTGGTCTTCGGTCTTCGGTCTTCGGTCCTTTGGTACTTGGTAGCTGGTAGCTGGTCAGCGTCAATTGAGCGGCCCGCCGAAGCGCTTCGAGACCTCACGCGCCGCATCCTGCAGCGTCGCCCTGAGACCGAGCATCATGCGGATCCAGGTGCGTGCGGCGATCACGGCCCGCCGCTGGCGTGGAATGCGGACGACCTCGCTGAAGACGTCGTAGTCCCGCCGCTCGATCTCGCCGAGGATCGCCTGGTAGATGCCGGACATGATCTCGGCCGCGACCAGCCTCCGCGCCTCGCTGCGCGGGATCGTGCGCGTCGCGCGCCGGTAGAAGTCATGCGCGCGCGCGCCCTGCCTCGCCAGCAGCGTCCTGACGGGCTCCGACCGCGGCTGGGTGCGAATCAGATCCTCGCTGCAGCCGCAGCGCGTCGAGATCGTCGAGCGGGATGTAGAGCCGTCCGCGCTCGAGATCCACGGCCACGTCGCGCAGGATGTTCGTGAGCTGCAGCGCGACGCCCGAGATCGACGGCATAGTCGCGCGAAGCCGCTTCCTGGCACCCGAAGATCTGCGACGCAGACCAGACCGACGGTCGAGGCGACGCGGTAGCAGTACCTGATACAGCTCGCCGAAGGTCTTGTAGCGGCGGGAGCCGATGTCCATCGCCACGCCGTCGACCAGATCCTCGAGCGGACGCTGCGGCAGGTCGAAAGCGGCGATGAACGGCTGCAGCGCGACGGCCCTGCGGCGTCGCCGGTGCACCGCCGTCGAACAGCGCGTCGATCTCCGCGGCGCCACGCGTCCAGCCGCGCCATCGCCTCGGCCCGATCGCGGCTCGGTCTCCACCCGCATCTCGTCGACGGCATCGTCGATGGCGCGGCAGAAGTCCCAGACGGCGACGATCGCCCGGCGCTTCGCCGGCGTGAGGACGAGAAACGAGTAATAGAAGTTGGTGTCGCGGCTCATCGGAGGCGTGCGACTCGAGCCGCCCAGTTCTACGCCTGCTCCAGAAGACCGCGCCACCGCGCCACGCTGAGCGCCGGCACGTCCCGGCGACCCGCAGAGCGGGACGCGTCGTGGAAGACGTCGAACCCGACCGCCTCGCACGCTCGAGGATCGGTCACGCCGCCGAGCCAGGTCACGCGCAGCTCAGGCGCAGGCGTCCATGGACCACGTCGCAGACCGCGCGGCCCTCCTCGAACAGCGCGCGCGTGCGCGCGGCCGCCGCGGTCAGCGCCGCGCGCCAGGCGGGCGACAGGTCGCCGCGTCGAGGTCGGCCTCGGCCGCGCCGCTCGCGCCCGACACGTCGGCGGGCACGTACAGACCGCCCGCGGCGCCAGTCGATCGCGAGATCCTGCCAGAAATTCGTCAGCTGCAGCGCCGTGCAGACCGCGTCCGACGCGCGATCGACGTCGGCCCCGCGGACGCCCGCGATGCGCAGCACCAGCCGCCCGACCGGATTGGCCGATCGCCGGCAGTAGTCGAGCAGGTCGCCCCAGGTCGCGTAGCGCGTCGTCGCGACGTCCTGCCGGAAGGCGCTCAGCAGATCCTCGAACAGCGACCGTGGCAGGTCGCAGACGCGGATGGTGTGACCGAGCGCCCGGAACACGTGGGCGTGCGCGTCGGGCGGACCGGCGCCGCCCGACGCGGACCGCGGCCAGAGCAGTCGCGCCAGTCGTCGAGCAGGCGGTAGCGCTCCTCGGCGGCGGGTCGCCCCTCGTCGGCGAAGTCGTCGGCCGTGCGCGCGAAGGCGTAGACGGCCGCGATGTGGGGCCGCATCCGCCCGCGGCAGCAGATACGAGGCGACCGGAAAGTTCTCGTAGTGCGCAGCGCGCGACGCAGGCGCTCGGCAGGATCGCATGGACGCCGGTGTCGAGCTCCGCTGGTATCTCGAGCCAACTCGAGGTCTATCCTATGGTCGCGGATGCTCGTGCCGCGACCCGGAAGTCGCTCCTCCGACTCCGCCTTCGTGAGCGCCAGCCCGTCCACTCTGCCCGACTGCCGACGCAGCTCGTCAGCGCTTCCGGCGGCGGCTGCTCGCCTGGTACCGCCGGCACGGACGCGACGCTGCCCTGGCGCACGACCGACGATCCGTATCACATCCTCGTGTCCGAGGTGATGCTGCAGCAGACGCAGGTCGATCGCGTGCTGCCGAAGTATCACGAGTGGCTGGCGCGGTACCCGAGCCTCGAGGCGCTCGCCGCGGCGCCCGACGACGGAGGTCGTGCGGACCTGGTATCCGCTCGGCTACAACATCCGCCCGCGGCGGCTGCAGACGATCGCGCGCGAAGCGGTCGAGCGCTTCGACGGCCGGCTGCCCGCATGACGAAGCCGACGCTGCGCTCGTTCAAGGGCATCGGCGCCTACACCGCCGGCGCGCTCCTGAGCTTCGCGTTCCGCCAGCGCGCCGCCATCGTCGACACGAACGTCGCCCGCGTGCTGTTCCGCGTGTTCGTCGGCGGACGGCGATCCGAAGTCCCACGCGATGAAGCGCCATCTCTGGGACGTGTCGCGCGCCGTGCTGCCGCACCGCCACGTCTTCGACTTCAACCAGGCGCTGATGGACTTCGGCGCGCTGGTCTGCACGGCGCGCAAGCCGAAGTGCCTGGTGTGCCCGATGGAGAAGGGCTGCGCCTCGTTCCCGTTCACACCCGGGAGTTGAGGCGACACGATCGGCTCTCTGGCGCGCTCTGTCACGCCCACCTCCGGCCAGCAGCGCGATCAACTCGGCGTCGGCAGCGGGAAACTCGAGGCTCCTCAAGCGCCCCTGCTCGACCCAGCGGATCTCCTGGCCGAGCCGCGGCTCCGGCTCGCCGTTGATGTCGCACGCGAAGAAGTGCAGCTCGACCCGCTTCACGCCGTAGTCGTGAACGGTCGACAGCAGCACGCTCGTGGACGTGCACGTCGACGCCGAGCTCTTCGCGCATCTCGCGGCGCAGACAGTCCTCGATGCGACTCTCCCGGCTCGCATTTGCCGCCGGGGAACTCCCAGAGCCCGGCGAGGTGCGTGCCCTCGAGGCGGCGGGTGACGAGATAGCGTGCCGTCACGCTGCGACGACCGCAGCGGCGACGACGATGAGCGGCGTCACGAGGGGGGCACGAAGGGGAGCGTCGTGACGTGGGCGGTCCGAGGCGGCGACTCCGCCGACGCGTGACGACGGTGCCTGGCTCGGCCGCGTCGCGTGCGACGTAGCCGAGTGCAATGACGCGGCCGAGCCGAGGGCGACCAGGCGGCGCTGGTGACGCGGCCGATCTCGCGGTCGCCGTTGCAGCAGCGGCGAACCCGACCGCCGGCACGTCGCGGGTCGCTCCGTCCCCCGGGTCGAACGTGAGGCCGACCAGCCGTCGCGCGACCCGGCCGCCGCCCCGGTGCAGCACGCGGATGATGATCTCCTGCCCGACATAGCAGCCCTTGGTCTGGCTGATCGCCCGGTCCTCGATGCCGGCTTCGAGCGGAATCGTGTCGGTGTCCATGTCGGCGCCGAAGCGCGGCCGGCCCGGCTTCGATCCGCAGCGTCTCGAACGTGTCCGCATCGCCGTCGACGGCGCCGGCCTGCTCGAGCGCGGCGACGACGGCGGCCCAGGCGATCGGCCGGCGCAGTAGACGTCGAATCCTGGCCGCCCGAGCTCGCGCGTGCCGGCAACGATGAGCGTCGCGCCGTCGAGCTCGTCGGACACGTGCGCGTGCTCGGAGAGGGACGCGACGCGATCGGCGATGTCGGGTGCGAGCTCGACCAGCACCCGCGCCAGGATGGCTGGCGCCTGCGGCCCGTGCAGGCCGAATCGCATCAGGGCGGCGTGACGTCGCGGACGTGGACGTCCTCGGTGATGATGAACTGCTCGAGCCGCTCGAGGACCGCCGCCCGCCGGCCGCCGGGAACGTCGAGCAGGAGTCGATCCTCGAACGCCAGCACCCGCAGGTCGCTCACCATCCGGCCCTGCGGCGTCAGATACGCGGCATAACAGCCCTGACCGGGCTCGAGCGCCGCGACGTCGTTCGTGAGCAGCCCCTGGAGCCAGGCGACGCGATCCGGCCCGGTCACGCGCAGCCGGGCTTCCGACGATCGATCGCAGAGGATGGCGGCACTGTACGCGGCGTCGTAGGGAGCCATGTATTCTGGGTCAGGGACGAGGCCTCGGGCCTCAGGAATCAAGGCGGTTGGCCGGAGCTTCAGCTCCGGCGCGCCAGGGAATCAGGGATCAGGGAGCAGAATGCCCGTAGCCCGCAGCCTGTAGTCCGTAGCCCCGTTCACCCAGCCAATGATACGGCGTCCCCTGTTCCTCCTCGCCGCGATCCTGCTGCTCGCGAGCCCGTCTTCCCGCGCCCAGGCACCGGCCGACGTCTCGTTCCGCGATCTTCGCCCGCGGCATTCCGATCGGATCCGAGACCGTCACGATGGTGCCGCTCGCCGACGGCTGGAAAGTCATGGTCACGGGACAAATCGCGGCGCCGATCTCGCTCACGACCCGCATCGCCGAAGCGGTGTACGACAAGGAGTGGCGCCCGCGAAGCCTCTTCATCGACGGATCGGTCAAGGATCAGCCGACGACGGTGAAGACGGCGTTCGACGGCGGCAAGGCGGTATCGGAGGTCGTGCAGGGCGGACAGACGTTTCACAAGGCCGACGCCGTCTCCGACCGGACCATCGTCCTGCCCAACCTCATTTTCGGGCTCTATGAAGCGCTCGCCGCCCGCCTCGTCGACGGCGGAGCCCGGCACGAAGTTTCGCGTCTACGTCGCGCCGCAGGCAGGAGATCGACTGCACGCTCGAGAGTGCGGTGCCGGAGCGTGTGTCCTCACCGGGCCGGGTCTTCGAGGCCAGGCGGCACCGGCTGACCTTCCAGAATCAGTCCGGGCCGCTCCAGGTGGACCTCTGGACGGACGGCACACGGCTGATGCGGATCACGATTCCGACGATCCCCGTGGACGTGATTCGCGACGATGTGGCGAGCGTGGCGACGCGGTCCACGACCGAGTACCGGGCGAACGACGAGGATGTGCGCGCGGCGGGGAACGGGTTCTATCTCGAGGGAACGGTGTCCAGGCCCGCGGCCGCAGGCGCGCCGCCGCCGCGCCGCCTGCGAAGCCGACACCGCTGCCCGCGGTCGTCCTCGTGCCCGCCTCGGCCACACGGGACCGCGACGAAACGGTGAACGGTGTGCCGGTCTTCGCCCAGCTGGCGAGCGCGCTCGCCGACGCAGGGCATCTCGTCGTCCGTTACGACAAGCGCGGCATCGGGCAGAGCGGCGGACGCGCGGAGTCGGCGACGCTCCTCGACTACGCGGAGGACGTCCGCGCCGTCGTGAAATATCTGGAGAGCCGCAAGGACGTCGATCGGACGCGGATTGCGGTCGTCGGCCATGGCGACGGCGCAGCCATTGCTCTGACCGCGGCACAGCGCGAGAAGAAGATCGCCTCGGTCGTGCTGCTGGCGGCGCCCGGGACGAGCGGGGCGGAGTTCGTCCTCGAGCAGCAGCAGCGGCTCTTCGAACAGGCGAAGACGCCGGAGGCCGAGCGCGCGGCGAAGATCGAGATGCAGAAGGCGGTCAACGCAGCGGTGTTGACCGGGCAGGGATGGGACGCGGTGCCTGCTGACCTGCGCAAGCTGGCCGACACGCCCTGGTTCAAGAGCTTTCTCGAGTTCGATCCGGCCAAGGTCGTCCCGCGGACGAAGCAGCGCATCTTCATCGCCCGCGGCGAGTCCGATCCCGAAGTCGCGCCGCACCATGCCGAGAAGCTGATGGCGCTGGCCAACGCACGCAAGAACGTGCCGGCGACCGAGATCGTCAGCCTGCCGGCCCTCTTCGCCGACGGCAAGGTCAACACCGACCTCGTCACGAAGATCGTCAGTTGGCTGGCGGGGCTGCCCGGACAGGGCGAAGCCCTGACGCGACTTCACACGGGTCACTCCTACTCGTAGCGCAGGGATTCAATCGGATCCAGGCGCGAGGCCCGCAGGGCGGGAAGGAAACCGCTGACGAGGCCGACGACCATCAGGATGCCGGCGCAGATCGTCACGAGCTGCAGCGACAGCACGAGGTGGATGTCGGTGACGCGCGTCGCATCGTCGAGCAGCTCGGCGAGGAACGGGCGCGGACTGAAGGCCGACACGAGCGCGGCGGACATCAGCACACCGACGCCGCCGCCGAGAAACGTGATCACGAGGCCCTCGAGCAGGAATTGCCAGAGGATCTCGCGACGCCGCGCCCCGAGCGCCTTGCGAACGCCGATCTCGCGCGTCCGCTCGGTGACCGAGACGAACATGATGTTCATGATCCCGACGCCGCCGATCGCCAGCGTCAGCACGCCGATGAACGCGAGCACGGCCTTCAGGCCGCTGGTGATGCCGGACACGGCGCGCGTGTTCTCGACCGAGTCGTTGATCGACAGCGCCCGCTCGTCCGCCGGATCGAACCGCAGGCGACGTGCCAGCTCCGCGCGCACCTGACGGATCGCCTGCGGCTGCTGTGCCGCGTCCACGCTCTGGAACACGAGCGTGTCCAGGTACTCCACGTCGCCCAGCTGCCCCATCGTCGTCCAGGGGATGAAGACGCAGAAGGCGTCGGGCGCGAAGTAGGACGACATCTGGACCTTGTCGTCCATCACCCCGATCACCTCGAACGGCCGGCCGCCTATCCGGATCGACTTCACCGACGGCCGGCGCGCCCCGAACAGCTTGCGATAGACCTCGCGTCCGAGGAAGGCAACACGCCGCCGCTCCGCGAGATCGCCGTCGTCGATGAAGCGGCCCTGCCCCGGGCGCCGCGCGCTCGTTGCGCATCTCCCCGTACGCCATGTTGACGCCGCGGATCGCGTGCACCGCCTGACGCTCGCCGAAGGCGACCGGCAGTCGCTCGACGAACTCGGGGCTGGCGAACCGGATCAGCGGCAGCGCTTCGAGCGCCTCGACGTCCTCGACCCGCAGGCGGACGCGCCGGCCCGCGCGCTCGCCGCCGGCCTGCAGGCTCGTCTGCCCGGGCCAGATGACGGCGACGCCGCCGCCGAATGCGCCGCGAAAGCCCGAGGCGATGGCGTCGTGAAAGCCGTCGCCATAGGCCAGCAGCATGACGACCGAGACGATGCCCCAGGCGATGCCGAGCATCGAGAGCGCGGCGCGAAATCGGTTGCGCGCGAGCCCGAACATCGCCTCGCGCACGACCTCCCGATAGACCAGGATTCGCCGCGGCCGGTCACATCTCATAGCGCAGCGCTTCGGTCGGCGGCAGCAGCGCCGCACGCCGCGCCGGGAGCGTCGAGGTGACGACGCCGATGAACACCAGCGTGGCCAGCGCGAGCACGCCGGTCTGCCACGTGATGATCATGCCGGCGAACCGGATCGGCAGCGGCGCGAGCACGTTGACCGCCATGCACAGCAGGACGGCGACCAGCAACCCCGCCAGGCCGCTCGCCATCGTCAGGAAGAAGCCCTCGAGGAAGAACTGCCGCTCGATGGCGCGCGGTCGTCGCGCCGAGCGCCTTGCGCACGCCGATCTCGCGCGTCCGATCCTTCACCGCGATCAGCATGATGTTCATCACGCCGATGCCGCCGAGCGCGAGCGTGACGATGCCGACCACGGTGAAGAACTGCTTCATCGAGAGGACGATGCGCTCGAAGAACAGCGACTGCATGGCCGTGTCCCAGATGAAAATGGCTTCCTTGTCCCCGGGATCGAAGCCCTTGCGCCGCGCGAGGATGCCGCGGACTTCCTGCTCGAGCGGCCAGTCGATGTCGGCGACGCGGCCGGTGCGGCGCGCCAGGACTTCCGGCATCGTGTCGACGACGTCCTTGCGCGGCGAGACAATCAGCTGCGACAGCGTCCCCGGCTCGGTGTCGAGCACGGGAAGCATGCGCGACATCACCGAGAACGGAATGAAGATCTTGTTGTTGTCGGGACCGTTGTAGCTGCTGTCCTGATCCTTGCGCCGCAGCCGGCCGACGACCGTGAAGCGGACGCCGTCGATGGTGACCGGCTCGCCGATCGGATGGCGATCGCCGAACAGCTGCTTCGCCATCTCCCAGCCGACGATGGCGACTCGCCTCGATTCTGATTCGTCGTGCCAGTTGAGCGGACGGCCGTCCTGCAGCTCGAGCGTGCGGATGTCCTGGTACGGCGGCTCGATGCCGTGGACGGTGACCGACGCGGCGTTGTACGCGGCTCTTGACGTGGACGCCGGACCGCGTTGATTTCCGGGCTGAGCCGCTCGATCGAGCCGCGACTGCCGTTCGACGGCGCGGGCGTCGTCGAACGTCAAGCGAATCACCCGCCCGGCGCGCTCGCCGCCCGCCTGCAGGCTCGTGCGCCGGCCCCAGACGATGCCGATGTTGCGCCCGAACTCGCGCAGCACCTGATCGTTGCCGCGGCGGAAGCCTTCGCCCATCGCCGAGAGCACGACAATCGACACGATGCCCCACAGGATGCCGAACATCGTGAGCACGCTGCGCAGCTTGTTGGCCCGCAGGTTCTGGAGCGATTGCCGGATGGCTTCGCGCATGTGAGACAACGGAGGGGACGGAGGGAACGGTCTTAACACAGAGGAACGGAGTAACGGAGGCGAACGGAGAAATTCAAATTGGAATCAAAGCTCTTCTCTGTTCGTCTCCGTTGCTCCGTTCCTCTGTGTGAAACCGTTTCCTCCGTCTCCTCCGTTACCCGCGCACTGAGCTCTGTGCCTAGCGCGGGAGGATGACGCGATCGCCCTGTTTGAGGCCTTCGAGCACCTGCGTCTTCGTGCCGCTGCCGACGCCGACCTTCACCGCCACCTTGCGCCGGCCGGAGTCTTCGTCAGGCGCCGGCACTTCCACGAACGGCCGGCGCTGCGCGTCGTACGAGATGGCGGCTTCCGGCACGATCAGCGAGGCCGGGAACTCCTCCAGGACAATCTCCGCGTTCGCGGTCATGTTCGCCTTCAGCTCGCTGCCCGGGATTGCCGATCGAGACCTCGACCTCGAAGGTCGTGACGTTGTCCTTCTCGACGCCGATCGGCGAGATCTGGGTGACGCGGCCGTCGAACTTGCGATCCTTGAACGTCTCGACGCTGATCCGGGCCGGCTGACCGAGCCGGACGCGGCCAATGTCGGCTTCGTCCACCTTGCCGCGGACGAACACCTGCTCGATGTCGCCGAGCGTCATGACCAGCGTGGCCGCCGCGCCCATGTTGAGGATCGACGACACGGGACTGCCGACCTCGACGTCCCGCGTCAGGACCATGCCGCGGATCGGCGCGCGGATGGTGGCGTTGCGGAGCTCCTCGTCGGCGCGCTCGACGGCGGCGCGCGCCTGCGCGACGTTGGCCTGGGCTTCGGCGACCTTCGCCCGCGCGACAATCAGCTGGCCCTTGGCGCTGCGCTGGCGGTTCTCGGCGACTTCGAGCGCGCTCTGCGCCTCGTCGAGACCCGACTGGGCGATGAGCCGCTGGTCGAACAGGCTCCGGGCGCGGTTGAAGGCCCGGCGCGCGAACTCGACGTCGGGGCCTTCGGCCTCGATCACGTTCTTCTGGAGCGCCGCCTCGGCGCCGCGAAGTCCGGCCTCGGCAGCCTGCAGGTTGGCGCGTTCTTCGCGGACGCGGGCCGCGAGCATCTCCTTGTCCAGCTCGGCCAGCACCTGCCCGGGCGCGATGGCGTCACCGACGTCCACTCGCAGCGCCTCGATGATGCCGTTCGCCTTGGACTTGATCTCGACCTTGGTGACCGGTTCGATCCGGCCGGTGGCCACGACCGACTTGACCATCGTGCCGCGCTCGACGACGGCGAGGGCGGACGGGTCGAACTCACCGCCGGCACGGGCGGAGCCGGAGAACACGTATGCGCCGCCAGCCGCGACGACTGCCGCGACGCCGCCATAGATCACGCGTCTCGCATCTTGCCCATGGAATCCTCCCGATCGGCCCTGGCCGGGGCCTTCCGGCTGATTTGACGGAGGCGGCGCGGGCGCGGTTCACTTCGGAGGCGAAGGTGAGCAAGACGGGGACGGGAGCCTCCCATGAAGCGATGGAGGCTCCCGTCCCCTCAAAGCGATGGAGGCTCCCCGTTCCCTGTCGCGCTCCCGTCCCCGATCTAGAATGTGCGCGCGATGAACGTGGGCATTCTGAAAGAGTCCTTCCCCGGCGAGCGCCGCGTCGCCCTCGTTCCCGCGCACGTCGCGACCCTGCGCAAGGCGAGCGTGGGCGTCCTTGCTCGAGCGCGGGGCCGGGGTCGCGGCGGGATTCCCCGACGAGCTCTACAAAGCCCAGGGGGCTGAGATTGCGGCATCCAGGGCCGACGTCTTCGCCCGAGCCGACTGCCTGGTCATGGTTCGCACGCCCGGCGCCAACACGGCCACCGGGCGCGCGGATGCGGAAGCGTTCAGAACCGGCCAGACCGTCATCGGCCTGGCCGACCCGCTCGGGACGCCCGACGCCGCCGAGGCCCTGGCAAGCACAGGCGTGACGAGCTTCGCCCTGGAGCTCATCCCGCGGATCACCCGCGCCCAGAGCATGGACGTGCTGTCGTCGATGGCGAGCATCGCCGGCTACAAGGCCGTGCTGCTGGCCGCGACCGCCTTGCCCCGCATGTGCCCGATGATGATGACCGCGGCAGGAACGATTGGCCCGGCGCACGCCTTCGTCATCGGGGCCGGTGTCGCCGGTCTCCAGGCGATCGCGTCCGCCCGCAGGCTCGGCGCCAAGGTCGAGGCCTACGACGTGCGCCCCGCCGTCAAGGAGCAGATTCTGAGCCTCGGTGCGAAATTCCTCGAGCTGCCGCTCGAGACCGTGGGCGCCGAAGACAAGGGCGGCTATGCCAAGGCGCAGGACGAGTCGTTCTATCGCCGGCAGCGCGAGATGATGGCCAGGGCCGTCGCCACGGCGGACATGGTCATCACGACCGCCGCCATCCCCGGAAAGAAGTCGCCCGTGCTCGTCACCGAGGACATGGTCCGCGGAATGAAGCCGGGATCGGTCATCGTCGATCTCGCGGCCGAACGCGGCGGCAACTGCGAGCTGACGCGGGCCGACGAGACCGTCGAGGCTCACGGCGTCACGATTCTCGGGCCGACCAACCTGCCGGCGACGATCCCGTATCACGCCAGCCAGATGTACTCGCGCAACGTCCTCACGTTCCTCCAGCACCTGCTGAAGGACGGACAGCTTGCGGTCGATACGGGCGACGAGATCACGCGCGAGACGCTCGTGACGCGCGGCGGGGTGCTCGTGCACGAGCGCATCAAGGGCCTGCTGGCTCCGGCCGGCTGACGCAGCCGCCGCGTCATCGACCACGACGGCCCGATGTCATGTGGATTCTGACGACTTCCGCTCCGACCGATTCGACGCAGACGTTCAGACTGCCGGCTGGCGCGATGAAGACGGTCGGCCGCGCCACGGGCTCCGATTTCATCGTCGACGCCGCCATGGTCTCCCGCGTGCACTGCCGGCTCACCGCGGACCCGGCCGGCGAGCTCGTCGTCGAGGATCTCGACAGCACGAATGGCACGTTCGTCAACGACCAGCGGGTGCAGCGCGCCATCCTCGCGTCCGGCGATCGGCTGCGTATCGGCCGCTGCGAGCTGTCGATCGCGCGCGACGCGGGCGCCTGACCCGGTCCGGCTGAAGCCGGACACTACGCCAACACAGCCTCGGCTCTTACACCAGGAACGGATTGCTCCGGCGCTCGCGTCCGATCGTCGTCGCTTCGCCGTGCCCCGGATGGACGATGGCGTCGTCGCCGAAGGCGAAGAGCACCGAGCGAATGGAGCGCAGCAGCACGTCGAGATCTCCGCCAGGCAGGTCCGTGCGGCCGATGGAGCCGGCAAACAGGGTGTCGCCGACGATGAGCGTGCGCCCGCGCTCGCCGGCGGGCCCGACCTGCAGGCACACGCCGCCCGGTGAGTGCCCCGGCGTATGGTGGACGACGACCTCGTAGTGGCCGAACGCGATCGGCCGATCGCCGCCGAAATAGAAATCGGGCTCCGGCTGTGATTCGACCCGCAGCCCGAACATCATCCCCTGCTCGACGACCGCGTCGTAGAGCGGCTTGTCGTCGGGATGGAGTCCGACCGGCGCCTGCAGGGCCGCCTTCGCTCGACCCACGCCGGTGACGTGGTCCAGATGCGCGTGCGTGAGGAGGATGTATTTGACGTCGAGGCGGTTCGTGCGCACCACCTCGAGCAGGGCCTCGACCTCATCGCCGGGATCGATGACGATGGCGGCGCGTGTCGTCTCACAGCCGAGGACGAAGCCGTTCTTCATGAACGGCGGAGCGGCGCGGGTCTCGAGCAGCATGGCTTCGACGATTCTACGGTCAGATCTCGTCCGATCTATCCGCGACTCGGACTGGGCATGAACGTGCCGTCAATCCTCTCGATTCTCGAAGCACGTCGGCGGCTGGCCGGCCGGCTGAGACCGACACCCCTCCTGCGCGCTGACTGGCTGTCGCAGCAGACCGGTGCGGACGTCTGGCTCAAGCCCGAGTGCCTGCAGCGCACGCAGTCCTTCAAGATTCGCGGCGCCTTCAACGCGCTGCTGGCGCGAATCGAGGCTGGCGGGCCGGCAGCGGCGTTGCCCGTCGTCACCGCCTCGGCGGGCAACCACGGCCGGGCGCTGGCTGAAGCGGGCGCCGACACAGGCACGCCCTGCGTCATCTTCACGCCGAGTCACGCGCCGCGCGCCAAGCTCGACGCCATCCGTGCGGCCGGTGCGCACCTCGACGCGACCGCTGCCACCTACGATGACGCAGAAACGCTGGCACGACAGTACGCCCGGGACGGACATGCGACCTTCGTGTCGGCGTACAACGACCCGGCGGTCATCGCCGGCGCCGGCACGATCGGCCTCGAGATTGTCGCCGACTGCCCGGGCGTCGACGTCGTCATCGTGCCTGTCGGTGGCGGCGGCCTGCTCTCGGGTATCGGTCTCGCACTCGAGGCGATGGCGCCATCGGCACGCCTCGTCGGGGTCGAAGCCGCGCTCAACCCGGTGTTCCAGACGGCCCGGGCACTCGGCCGTCCCGCGAAAATCGAGATCCACGCGTCGCTCGCGGACGGCCTCGTCGGCAACGTCGAGGACGGCTCGATCACGTGTGCGCAGGTCGAACGGCTGGCCGGGACGCTGGCTGTCGCGAGTGAAAGCGACATCGCGGCGGCGATTGGCGCGCTGGCCGGCGAGTCCCACCTCATCGTCGAGGGGGCTGGCGCCGTCGGCGTCGCTGCCCTGATGGCGGGGGCGGTCCCGGATCTGCGTGGCAGGTCCGTCGTGGTGGTCGTCTCAGGAGCGAATATCGATCGCGAACGCCTGACCGCGGTCCTGACTGGACGCGTCTGAGCGTGGTCCGCGCGGGCCGTCCTGTTTTCAGCGACTCACTTGGGCGGGCGCGACGGGCGCAGGTCGATGCGGCTGGGCAGGCTTCGGGACGGGTGCGCGAGCAGGTCCACGATCGCCTGGCCCACATCCTCGGGCGCGAGCTTCCATGTCGAGGCCGCATCCCCGCCGCGATTGATGAAGCCCGTGTTCACCGATCCCGGCGCGACAACCGCGACGCGAATCCCCTGATGACGCACTTCCTGCATGAGGGAGTGGGTGAAGGCGTCGAGGCCTGCCTTGGTGGCCGAGTAGCACGCGCCGCCGACGAAGGGGTTCTGCGCGGCGAGGCTGCTGATGTTGATGATCCAGCCGCCAGCAACCTGGAGATGTGGAATCGCCGCGCGGCAGCACAGGAAGACACCGGTGAGGTTGGTGTCGATCATCGCCCGCCAGTCAGCGGTGGACAATGCCTCGACGTTCGCGAGGCGGCCGACCGCGGCGTTGTTGACCAGGATGTCGAGCCCGCCAAAGCGCTGAACGACCGCGGCGACGAGCCGGGTGACGTCGCCCTCGTCGGCGACGTCGGCCTGCACCGTCAGCAGGCGGTCGCCGCCGGCCAGCACCTCCTTCGCCTCGTCCAGCGAATCAGCGGTGCGCCCGGTGATGGCCACCTTCGCCCCCGACACCAGCAGCGCAGCCGCCGTCGCGCGACCGATACCACGCGACCCGCCGGTCACGAGCGCAACCTTGCCCGCAAGTCCAAGTCTGTCCGTCGTAGGCATGTCCATCCGCTCCAGCCGTTCCAGCCGCTCCAACCGTCCAGCCGCTCCAGCCCGTCCAGTCCCCCAGTCGTCCCCAGTCGCGCCCCAGTCCCCCAGTCGCCTAGTCGCCTAGAATACCCGTCAGTCATGCAAGCGGCCATCGTCGGCGCTGGAGAGCTGGGCGGAGCCATTGCCGCCGCCCTCGCTGTCCGGGACGGCTGTCGCGACATCCACCTCATCGACGAAACCGGCACGATCGCGGCGGGCAAGGCGCTCGACATTCTGCAGTCGGGACCCGTCCATCGGTCCCGGGCACGGGTGCTGGGCACGAATGACCTCGAGCGCGTCGCGGGTGCGGACGTGCTGGTGCTCGCGGACAGCGCCGGCAGCCCGGGGCAGGACTGGACGGGCGAGGCCGGGCTCGCGCTGGTCCGTCGTCTGACGACAATCAATCCGACGGCGCCCGTGGTGTGCACCGGCCCGGCGCACGGATGGGTCATCGAACGCGCGGTGGCCGAACTTGGCATCGAGTGGACGCGAATCATGGGCTCGGCGACCATCGCGTTCGACGCCGCGGTGCGGGCCCTGATCGCGCTCGAAGCGGGGACCGCGCCGTCGAGCGTCGCGTTGCCGGTGGCAGGACGTCCACCGCACGGATTCGTGGTCGGCTGGGAGTCGGCGGCCATCGACGGCGCGCCCGCCACGACCCGCCTCGACACGCATGCGATGGCTGGACTGACGCGGCGCCTGCCGTATCTCTGGCCGCCAGGACCGATGGCTCTCGCGACCGCGGCGTGCGTGGTCGTGAACGGCCTGTTGCGCGGCGCGCATCGGCCCGTTCCGGCGCTCGTCGCGCTCGCGCGCCCAGGACTGGCGGGCCGCCGTGTGGGCATCGCCATGGTGCACCTGGGCGTGGGACGCGTCACCCGCGCGACGCTGCCGGACCTGCCGCCGCAGGCGCAGGTCGCCCTCGACAACCTGCTCGCCGGTTAGAGATCACGACATGTCCATCGTGGTCGTGCTCGTGGTCGTCGTGGGGCTCACGCTGCTGACGGCGCGTGTACGTGGCCGCCGAGTTCTCGGCGGTGAGCGTGCGACGGAGCCGCGTGCGGCAGCTCGCCGAGGACGGCCACGCAAGGGCCCTGCGCCTTCGCCCGTTCATCGAGGACGCGCGCGAGCTCGATCGCTACATCGCCGCCAGCCAGATCGGCATCACGCTGACCAGCCTCATCCTCGGCGCCTACGGCCAGGCCTCGCTCGCACCGCCCCTCGGCGTGCTCATCTCGCAGTGGTGGCCCGGCGATCAGCAGCGGGCACAGACGGCCGCCAGCGTCGCCGTGCTCGTCGTGCTGACGACGTTCAACGTGATCGTCGGCGAGCTCATTCCGAAGACCGTGGCGCTGCAATCGCCGACGTCGATCGCGCTGGCGACGGTGCTGCCGATGCAGTGGTCGCTCGTGGTGTACAACCCGTTCATCCGCTTCCTGAACGGCAGCGGGCTGCTGTTCCTCAGGCTGCTCGGCATCCGGCAGACGGGTCATCGCCACATCCACTCGCCGGAGGAGCTCGAGCTGCTGATCGCCGAAAGCCGCGACGGCGGGCTCCTCGAGCCCGACGAACACCGGCGGCTGCAGCGGGCGCTGCGGCTCCGCCTGCGTACCGCCCGTGAGCTGATGGTGCCGTGGACGTCGGTCGAGGTCGTGGACATCCAGACGCGGCTCTCCGACGTGCTCGACTCGCTGTCGCAGAGCAGTTTCACCCGCGTCCCCGTCTTTCGCGGCGCGCGCGACGTGGTGGCGGGCATTCTCAACACGAAGAAGATCGCCCTGCGGCGTCTGCAGGGCACCCTCCCGCAGTCGATTGCGGAGATTCTCCAGCCGGCCGTGACGACGGCGCCGACGGTGACCGGCGATCGCCTGCTGGCGCTCTTCCAGCAGCGGAAGACCCATCATGCCATCGTGACCGACGAGGCGGGACGGGCACTGGGGCTGGTCACGCTGGAAGACGTGCTGCGCGCCTTTCTGGGCGTGCTGCCGGACGATGTCGCGGCGCCAGCGCCCTCACGCACGCCTGCGGCTGCGCGCGGGGGAACGGCGGGGCATGGATAACCTCGTCCCCGTCCTCATCGTCCTCCTGCTCCTGCTGCTGAACGCGCTGTTCGTGGCGGCGGAGTTCGCCATCGTCAGCGCGCCGAGGACGGCGATCGAGCGCCGGGCGGCGCAGGGCGACCGGCTCGCGCGGTCGGTGCGCGCCATTCTCGAGTCTCCGCAACGACAGGATCGGTTCATCGCCACGGCGCAGCTCGGCATCACCATCGCGAGCCTCGGCCTGGGCATGTACGGCGAGCACGTGCTCGCGGAGTGGCTGATTCATCGCTTCGAGGCGGCGGGCTGGGGCGGCTGGGCCGCCGCCCACACCCTCGCCAGCGTGGCGAGCATCGCCACCCTGACCTATTTCCACATCGTCGTCGGCGAGATGATCCCGAAGTCGCTGGCGCTTCAGAGCGCCGAGCGGACCGCCTTGTGGATCACGCCTGTGATGCGGGCCATCTTCACGGTGCTGTTCCCGTTCGTCATCACGCTGAACGCGGCCGGAAACCGGCTGCTGCGGCTGGTCGGCATCAATCGCCGCACCGCGTCCAATGAACGGCTGTACTCGCCGGAGGAGCTCTCGCTCATCGTCGAGGAGAGCGAGGCGGGAGGCCTGCTGCGCGCCGAGGCCGGTCAGATGCTGCGCGAGCTGTTTGCGTTCACCGACACCACGGCCCGCGAAGCCATGGTCCCGCGCGTCCGCGTCGGCGGCATTCACGTCGGCGCGGACCCGGAAGAGGTGCGCGTCCTGGTGGAGGCCTACCCCCACACGCGCTTCCCCGTGTTCGAGCGGGATCTCGATCACATCCTCGGCCACATCCACATCAAGGATCTCCTCCGACTGGTCGAGAGCGGGCGGCGCGTCACCGCCGGCGACATCCGCCCGGTGCCCAACGTGCCCGAAACAGCCACCCTCGACGTCGTGCTCGCGGCACTGCGCAAGCAGACGTCACAGATGGCGGTGGTCTTCGACGAGCACGGCGGCACGGCGGGCATCATCACACTCGAGGACGTCTTCGACGAGGTAGCGGGGGAGATCCAGGAAGAGCCCGCCGAGGTGCCCACCATCGTCGAGGAGAGCGCTGGCGTGCTGCGCGTCGCGGGCACGGTCCGCATCGACCAGGTCGGGGCCGCGCTCGGCTGCGAGCTCGAGCACCCGGAAGTGGCCAGCGTCAGCGGCCTGGTGATGACGCTCCTCGGCCACACGCCGGAAGTCGGCGAAGTCGTCGAGTACGACCACGTGCGCTTCGAGGTCACCCGGGTTCAGGGGCTCGGGGTCGAGGAGTGCCGCGTGTCCCACGTCACCCCAGTCGATCCAGTCCGTCTCGAGGCCGTCATAGCGCGGCGAGGTAACGGAGGGGACGGAGGGAACAGTCTTAACACAGAGCAACGAAGTAACGGAGGCGAACGGAGAAATCCAAATCTAACAATAAAAATAAGAAACAAAAATAGGAACTCAGGGCTCTTCTCCGTTCGTCTCCGTTTCTCCGTTGCTCCGTGTTAATCCGTTCCCTCCGTCCCCTCTGTTACCCCTTCGCAACGGAGCTGTGGGCTCACCGATCACGTTGCCGGATGCAGCGACAGGCCGTCACCGAAGTGCGCCAGCCGCTCGCGGAGCGCGACTCGTCCGCGATGAAGGCGCGACTTGAGGGTCTGCGCCTTGATGTCGAGCGCCGCACTCGCCTCTTCGGTCGTGAGGCCACGTACGTCGCGGAGCAGCACGGGCCGCCGATAGATCGGTGGCAGCGACGACAACGCCTGCCACAACGTCAGCCGCATCTGCGATCGCAGATAGCCCTCGTCGGGGAGCGCCGACCGGTCGGCCGGCTCGAGGCCGCGCAGAGGCGACTGGCCATCGGACGTCGTCAGGGCATGCTCGGGAATCTCGGCCGGCCGCGTGAACTTCAGCGTGCGCAGCCGCGACATCGCGGTGTTGAACGTGATGCGATACAGCCACGACGACAACGCGGCGTCACCGCGAAAGGCGCCAATCGTCCGGACCGCCTTGAGCAGAACGTCCTGCACCACCTCCTCGGCGTCCTCACGGTTCTTCACGTGCCGGAGCGCCAGCTGGAAGATCACGGTCCCGTAGCGAAGCGCCAGCTCGTCCACCGCGCCCGGGTCGCCAGCCTGCAACCGCTCGACCAATGCCCGATCTTCGGATATCCCAGGGGTCCTCATGACGAGAAGAACCCTGTCACGCGGGGTTTATTCCCGGACCGCGGGCTGCAGCAGGCGACAGTCGAATACCCCGGCGAACTCGTCCACCAGCATGTCGGCAGTCTCAGCCAGCGGGACGGCTCGGCCGACGAGCTGTGCGAGCGACGTGACGCCGCGATCGGCGAGGCCGCAGGGGACGATGAGGTCGAAGAACGGCAGGTCGGTCGTGACGTTCAGCGCGAAGCCGTGGCTGGTGATCCAGCGCGAGATGCGGACGCCGATGGCGGCGAGCTTCTGATCGCCGACCCAGGCGCCCGACATGCCGGCGACCCGGGTGGCGCGTACCCCGTAGCGGGACGCCGTGCGGATGAGGACCTCCTCGAGGTCACGGACATAGCGGTGGACGTCGCACCGATCCGGCCGGAGATCGAGTATGGGATAGCCGACCAGCTGTCCCGGACCGTGATAGGTGACGTCGCCGCCGCGGCCGCTCTCGTGGAGCTCGACACCGCGGGCCAGGAGCTCCTCGCGGGTGGCGCGAACATGCTCGGTGGACCCGCGCGCCTTCACTCCCAGCGTGATGACGTGCGGATGCTCGAGCAGCAGCAGCGTGTCCGGAATGTGGTCGGCCCGCCGCTCTTCGACCAGGTCTTTCTGCAGCTGAACGCCTTCGGCGTACTCGACGATCCCGAGTGACCGGACGTCCAGCGCTCTCATGCCCCGGCCGGATCGAAGCCCTCGATCTTCTGCTTGACGAGCGACATGAACTGATCGGCGACCGCGCCGTCGATCAGCCGGTGATCATAGCCGAGGGTCAGATACGCGCGCGGCCTGATGGCAATCGCATCGTCGATGACGACGGGGCGCTTCTCGATCGCCCCGATGCCGAGGATCGCCACCTGCGGCTGGTTGATGATCGGCATGCCGAACTGCGCGCCGAACGTGCCGGGATTGGTGATCGTGAACGTGCCGCCCTGGACGTCCTCCGGCTTGAGCTGCTTGGCGCGGGCCCGGGTGGCCAGGTCGGCAATCGCACGGCTCAGGCCGAGCAGGTTGCGCTCGTCGGCGTGCCGGATGACGGGCACGATGAGTCCCCAGTCGAGGGCCACGGCAATGCCGAGGTTGATCTCCTTCTTGTAGACGATGTTGTCGCCGTCCAGCGAGCTGTTGAGCAGCGGGCTCTCGCGCAGAGCGTCGATCGTCGCCTTGGCGATGAAGGACAGGAACGTGAGCTTCACGCCCGCACGATCGTATTCGTGCTTTTTCGCGTCACGGATCTTCGACACGCGCGCGAAGTCCACCTCGAACACGGAGTGCACGTGGGCCGAGGTGCGCCGGCTGAGCACCATGTGCTCGGCGATCTTCTTGCGCATGACGGAGAGCGGCACGATCTCGACGCTCTCGCCGGGTGCATGAGCCGGAACGTGTGCGGCTGCCTTCCCGGCCGGGCCGGTTTTGGCGTCGGGCTGCACCGCCCGGGTCTCGATGTACTTCAGGATGTCGTGCTTGGTGACCCGCCCGCTCACGCCGGATCCGGGCACGTCGGCGATGTCCACGAGGTGCTCGCTCGCGATACGGCGCACGAGCGGTGACGAACGCTGCCGCCGGCGGTCGTCGCGGGATGGCGCAGCCGGAGACTCGACCTGCGCTTCGACGACGCCCTCCTCGTCCGAATCGGCGGGCTCTGCGTCAGCGTCGGATGCGGCGGCCACCGGCGCCGCGGCAACAGCGGTTGACTGGGCCCCCGGCAGCGCTGCGTCTTCGCCGGCCTGGGCGATGACCGCCACGACGCTGTCCACCGGCACCGTCTCACCTTCTTTGACTTTCACCGCCGCGAGGGTGCCGGCCGCCGGCGACGGGATCTCGGCATCGACCTTGTCGGTCGAGATCTCGAACAGCGGCTCGTCCCGCTCGACGTGGTCGCCGACCTTCTTGATCCAGCGGACCACGGTGCCCTCGGCGACCGACTCCCCCATCTGGGGCATGACGACGTTGATAGGCATGGGTGTGGTGGGCTGGAACGGCTCCTGGGCGGCTGGAGGCGGGATCGGCCTCAATATTCTACGAGCCTCTTGACGGCCGCGATCACCTTGTCTTTCCCGGGCAGATGGGCCGCTTCGAGAGGAGGGCTGTAAGGCACCGGCGTGTCGAGCGCCGCCAGGCGGACGATCGGCGCGTCCAGGTACTCGAAGGCGTCCTCGGCGATCAGGGCGGCGATTTCACCGCCAATGCCGCCTGTGCGCGGGGCTTCGTAGAGAACCAGCGCCCGGCTCGTCCGCCCAATCGACTCCAGGATGGCCTCGCGGTCGAGCGGCGCCAGCGTCCGCAGGTCGAGCACCTCGACGTCGACACCCGCCTGCGCCAGCGCGCTCGCCGCCTCGAGCGCGGTGTGCACCATGGCGCCGAAGGTCACGATCGTCACGTCGCGAGCCTGCACGCCTGACCGCCGCCTTCCCGATCGGCACGAGGTGCTCGCCTTCGGGCACCTCGTCGCGGACACGGCGGTACAGATACTTGTGCTCGAGGACGATGCACGGGGTCCTCATCGCGGATGGCGCTGGCGAGCAATCCCTTGGCGTCGCCGGCCGTCGCCGGTTCGACGATCTTCAGGCCAGGCGTGTTGAGGAACCAGGCCTCGGGGTTGACGGAGTGAAACGGTCCGCCACCGACCCCGGCCGCCGCACGGGCCGCGCACGACGAGGGGGACGCCCAGGCCGCAGCGATATCGGCTCTTCGCGGCGAAGTTGGTGATCATGTCGAAGGCGCAGCTCGCAAAATCCATGAACTGCATCTCGGCCACGGGCCGCATGCCCATGTACGCCGCGCCGATGGCTGCGCCGACGATCGCGGCTTCGGAGATGGGCGTGTCGATGACGCGCGACGCACCGAAGCGTGCCGATCAGCCCCTCGGTGACCTTGAACGCGCCGCCGTAGGTCCCGATGTCCTCGCCGAGCAGGAACACCCGCTCGTCGCGGGTCATCTCGGTGACCAGCGCGTCCCGCAGCGCCTCGACGTAGGTGAGGATCATGCCGAGCCTTCGAAACGTCACGCGCCTCCGGGACGCCTGTTCCCCCGCGTAGACGCCCTGCCCAACGGTCGCCGGGTCGGGCATGGGCTCGCCTTCGGCCAGGTCGGCCTCGTCGCGCGCGTGCTCGTGGGCCCGGCGATCGAGGTCGTCGAGCTCCCGGGCGGTGGCGAGCTGCTCGCCCAGCAGGCCGGCGCGGTACCGGGCAATCGCGTCCCGGGCTTCCCACTCGGCCAGCAGCTCTTTCGGCACGTAGCGCATGTCGTCGTGCTCGGCGTGGCCGCGCATGCGCATGGTGTCGACGCCGATGAGCGACGGGCCCTCGCCGGCGCGCGCGCGCGCCACCGCACGCGATGACGCCTCGTAGACGGCGAGCATGTCGTTGCCATCCACCATCTCGTGCGGCACACCGTAGGCCTCCGCGCGCTGATCGATGCGCGCAATCGCCATCTGCTTGCGTGATCGGCGTCGAGTAGGCGTACTTGTTGTCTTCGGCGATGACGATGAGCGGCAGCTTCTGCACGGCGGCGAAGTTCATGCCTTCGTGGAACGCGCCGGTGCTCGTGCCGCCATCGCCGATGTAGGTCATGGCGACAATCGACTCGCCGCGGAGCCGCGCGGCCAGCCCGATGCCGGCAAGGACCGGGATCAGGTCGCCGAGCATGCTGATGGGCCCGATGATCGTCGGCTCGTCGGCGCCGGGCTCCGGCACGTGCGAGAAATGGACGTTGAGGTCGCGGCCGCCGGTCGGCGAGCCGGCGCGGGCCATGTACTGGGCGAAGATGTCGCGCGGCCGGACGCCGCGCGCGATCAGCGCGCCCGAGGTTGCGGATCAGCGGCGCGGTGACGTCACGGCCCGACAGCGCGTAGGCCGACGCCACCGACTCCCCTTCCTGCCCCAGGCTCCGGTACAGCCCGCCGACCACCTTCTGCTGGCGATAGAGAATCGCCAGCCGCTCCTCGACGTCCCGCGTGAGGCGAGCGCAGTAGTAGAGCTCGAGACGCTGGTGCGGGTGTCAGCATGACGTCTCAGCGATCACGCCCAACGACTACGAACTCCGAAGGGCAGGAAGCTGTGTCGCTAGTAGCGGTCGTCGGTCGCCGCTACATGTGGATCGCCGCGCCGTGCGGCCGCGTGCGCGGCCTCGCCCACCGCTTCCGACATCGTCGGATGCGCGTGGATCGTGCGGATCAGTTCCTCGACCGTGCATTCGAGACGCAGGGCCAGCGTCGCTTCGGCGACGAGCTCGGTCGCACGCGGGCCGATCATGTGGACGCCGAGCACCTCGTCGTAACGCTTTTCCGCCACGATCTTGACGAACCCGTCGGTCTCGTTCGCCATGCGCGCGCGGCCCAGCACGCGGAACGGGAACGTCCCCACGCGCACGTCGTACCCCTGTTCCTGCGCTGCCTTCTCGGTGAGCCCGACGCTGCCGATCTCGGGATCGCAGTAGGTGCACGAGGGAACGTGACCGTAGTTGATCGGCCGCACGTCCTTGCCCGCGAGCCGTTCGGCGAGCAGCACGCCCTCGGCCGACGACAGATGGGCGAGCTGCGGGTGGCCGGGCTTGTCGAACGTGATGACATCGCCGATCGCCGACATGTTCGCGACGCCCGTGCGGAACAGCGTGTCGGTCCGGATGTATCCCCGCTCGAGCGTCAGGCCGGCCTCCTCGGCGCCAAGACCGGTCGTGACCGGACCGCGGCCCGTGGCGACGAGCAGGTAGTCGGCGGTCAGGCTCTCCTTCTTCCCTGCCCCGGTCTCGGCCTCGATCGCCACGCCCGAGGCGCCCGGTGTGGCCGACGTGACCTTCGTCCCCGTCAGGACCTTGATCTTCGCCTTCTTGAACACGCGCTCGAGCTCGGCCGACACGGCTTGGTCCTCGAGCGGGACGAGACGGGGCAACAGCTCGATCAGCGTCACCTGGCTGCCGAAGCGATTGAAGATCGAGGCGAACTCGACGCCGACGGCGCCGCTGCCCATGATCGCGATCGATGCCGGCACCTCGGGCAGGTGAATCGCTTCGTCGCTCGTGATGATGCGCGTGCGATCGATCTCGATGCCCGGGACGCTGCGCGCCGTGGAGCCGGTGGCGACGACGATCTCCCGCGCCATCACCTTCTGCGCCGGCCCGCCCTCGCTCGTGACCTCCACCGCGCCGTTCCCCAGCAGGCGCGCCGAGCCCTTGATCCAGTC
Organism: Vicinamibacterales bacterium; assembly: GCA_963834365.1. Classification (GTDB taxonomy): domain Bacteria; phylum Acidobacteriota; class Vicinamibacteria; order Vicinamibacterales; family Vicinamibacteraceae; genus CAWJAP01. The sequence goes on from CAWIBS010000030.1 coordinate 118,605, forward strand.
GATCTTGTTCTTCTTGAACAGCAGCTCGATCCCGCCCGTCAGCCCCTTGACGACCTTGTTCTTGCGCGCGTGCACCTGGCCGATGTCGATTCGCACCGTCCCCTCGGGCAGGACCAGCCCCCACTCCTTCGCGTCCTGCGCGATCTTCAGCGCGTGCGCGTGCTCGAGCAGCGCCTTGGTGGGGATGCAGCCCCAGTTGAGACAGGTGCCGCCGAGCGTCGGCGCGCGTTCGACGCACGCCACCTTCAAACCGAGCTGCGAGGCGCGGATCGCGGCGACATAGCCTCCCGTTCCGGATCCAATCACCAGCAGGTCATATGCTGTGGTCGCCACGATCGCTCCTTTGTCCGCGGCGGATTATATTGGTGGCCGCAGGTGATGTCCACGAACCCGAAGACGCTGCTCATCGTTGACGACGATGAAGGCATGCGCGACACGCTGACGGCCATTCTGCGCCGGGACTACGCCGTGTCGAGCGTGGCGAGCGGCGAGGCCGGGATCGAGACGCTGGCGCGCGCCAGCATCGATCTGATGCTGCTCGACGTCAGGCTGCCGAAGATCGGCGGCCTCGACGTGCTGAAGCACGTCAAGGAACAGTACCCGCACATCGAGGTCATCGTGATCTCCGCGGTGAGCGAGGTCGAGGTCGCCGTCCAGGCGATCAAGCAGGGGGCCTACCACTTCATCACCAAGGACTTCGACTACGACGCGCTGCGATCGCTCGTGCGCAACGCCAGCGAAAAGCAGGATCTCAGCCGCCGGGTGGCGACGCTCGCCGCGCAGGTCGCCGACCAGCAGCAGGGCGAGTCGGACTTCGTCATCGGCACCAGCCCGGCGATGAAGCAGGTGATCGACCTGGTGCGCAAGATCGCCAAGACGCCGGCGACCGTGCTCATCCAGGGCGAGAGCGGCACCGGCAAGGAGCATCTCGCACGGCTGCTGCATCGGGAGTCGGCGAACGCCGGCGGACCGTTCATCGCCGTCAACCTCGCGGCCGTCCCCGCCGAGCTCGTGGAGAGCACGCTCTTCGGCCACGAGAAGGGCGCGTTCACCGGCGCGATCAAGCAGCAGCTCGGCAAGTTCGAGATGGCCGCCGGCGGCACCCTGTTCCTCGACGAAATCGGCGACCTGCGGCTCGACCTGCAGGCCAAGCTCCTGCGGGCGCTGCAGGAAGGCGAAATCGAGCGCGTCGGCGGCGCCAAGCCGGTCCGCACGGACTTCCGGCTCGTCGTCGCGACCAACGTCGATCTCGAGCGCGCGATCCGGGAGGGCCGCTTCCGCGAAGACCTGTTCTACCGCATCAACGTGATCCCGATGCGCACGCCGCCGCTGCGCGAACGGGCCGCCGACCTCGGCGATCTGGTGGCCTTCTTTCTCCGCCGCTACAACGCCCGCTTCCGCAAGAACGTCCTCGGGGTGTCGGATGAAGCCCTGGCGGTCCTGAAGCAGGTACTGGTGGCCAGGCAACATCCGTGAGCTCCAGAACCTGATGGAACGGATGGTCGCCACCGACGAGCGCGGGTTCATCGGCGAAGAGGATCTGCCGATCGAGCTGCAGCTCGCCCGGCTGAGGGCGGCCCAGCCGAGCAGCGAGGGACGGTTCGCCGATTTGGTGGCGGCGTTCGAGCGCAGCCTGATCCTCCGCACGCTGCAGGAGTCGGGCGGCAACGTGACCGCGGCCAGCCGGTACCTGGAGATGCCGCTCGCGACGTTCAAGAACAAGATCCAGAAGCACCGCATTCGCGAGCTGGGGGTCACGCGGGGGGCGGGAGCCGGTCGGGCTTACACCGAGGGCGACGTGTGAGCGTCGTTCGCTGTCAGTGGGCGCGCAACCCGCCGTTCCCGGAATACGAGCACTACCACGACCGTGAATGGGGCGTGCCCGTCCACGACGACCGGCGGCTCTTCGAGTTCCTCACGCTCGAGGGTGCCCAGGCAGGCCTGAGCTGGGCCACCATCCTGAAGAAGCGCGAGCACTATCGCCGCCTGTTCGCGGAGTTCGATCCTGTCCGCGTAGCACGGTTCACGCCGGCGCGGATTGAGCGGCTCCTCCAGGATCCCGGCATCGTCCGCAATCGGCTGAAGGTGGAGTCAACGATCGCCAACGCCCGCGCCGTAATCACAGTGCAGAAGGAGTTCGGCAGCCTGGACGAGTACCTATGGCGCTTCGTGGGCGGGCAACCGAGACGCAACACCTGGCGGACGATGAAGGACGTTCCCGCACGGACGCCCGAGTCGGACGCGATGGCGCGCGAGCTCAAGCGTCGCGGGTTCAGGTTCGTGGGAACGACAGTGTGCTACGCCTTCATGCAAGCGGTGGGGCTGGTGAACGACCACACGCTGGACTGCTTTCGTCACCACGAGATTTGAGAATGAGCTCGGGTGTGCACGCTCAGGATCGCGGTGACGATGAGACCGTGCCCCGGCCTCCCATGATTGACTGGCAGGGTCGAACCCGACTCATCTTCGGCGCTGGATGCCTCGAGCGGCTGGGCGAGCTCGCGCGTGAGCTCGGCATCACCCGGGCCCTGCTCGTGAGCGACCCCGACATCGTCGCGACCGGCTACGCGGAGAGGGCCGAAGCGCTGCTGGACGACGCCGGCGTGCGGACGACGATCTTCAGCGAGTTCAGCGCCGACCCGGACGGCGACATGGTGGCCCTTGGCGCCGGCGAAGCCCGGCGTGCCGGGGCGGACGGACTGATCGCCATCGGCGGGGGCAGCTCGCTCGACTGCGCGAAGGGGATCAATTTCATCGCCACCGGCGGCGGGGCGATCGAGGACTACCGCGGCTACGGCCGCGCTCGCGGCACGATGCTGCCGATGATCGGGGTGCCGACCACGGCGGGCACGGGAAGCGATGCACAGTCGTACGCCGTCCTCGCCGATGCGCGCACGAAGCTGAAGATGGCGTGCGGCGATCCAGGAGCCGCGTTCCGCGTCGCGCTCCTCGACCCGGACCTGACGCGGACGAAGCCGCGGAGCGTCACCGCGGCGACCGGGTACGACGCGCTCTCGCACGCGGTCGAAGCGTGGGTGACACGCCGGCGAAACCCGCTGTCTCTGATGTTTGCGCGAGAAGCCTGGCGCCTGCTCGACGGACATCTCGAGCGCGTGCTGCAGACGCCGGACGATGATGAGGCGCGGGGCGCGATGCTGCTGGGGGCATACATCGCAGGACTTGCGATCGAGCAGTCGATGCTGGGGGCGGCGCACGCGTGTGCCAACCCGCTCACGGCTCGATATGGCACTCCGCACGGCATTGCCGTCTCGCTGATGCTGCCGCACGTCGTCCGCTGGAATGCCGAGGAGGTCGATGCCGCCTACGGCGAGCTGCTCGCGCCCGACACCGGTGCGGCGTCGCAGCCGGGCCAGCGGCTCGCGACACGGCTCGAGTCGCTGGCGCGCACGTGCGACTTCCCGCTGACGCTCGCGGACGCCGGGGCGTCGGAGGCCGACCTCCCGGAGCTTGCGGCGCAGGCCGCAGAACAGTGGACCGGCACGTTCAACCCGCGCCCGCTCACGTCCGCCACGGCGCTGGAACTGTATCGCAGGGCGTTTCGATGAGAATCGGAGGGTGTTCGGTCTTCGGTCTGCGATCCGCGTCGGCGGGGCTGAAGCCCCGCCCTACCGATCTTGCCCGCGGCCTCACCGGTAGGCCGGACCTTTAGGTCCGGCGTGCATTGGGAGCTCACTGGTCGTTACAGTATGCGCACCATGGCGTCCGTCTTCGTCACAACCGTCCTGATCTCCGCTGTTGCGGCGCAATCGCCGGCGGGAACCGGCAACTGGCCACAGTTTCGCGGCAACCCGACGCTCACCGGCGTCGCCTCGTCCGAGATGCCGGCGACGCTGAAGGTCTTGTGGTCCTTCGAGGCTGGTGAATCGGTGGAGTCGTCGGCCGCGATCGCGGACGGAGTGGTCTACGTGGGCTCGCAGGCGGGCGAGTTGCTGGCGCTCGGACTCTCGGACGGAAAGCCGCGGTGGCGTTACAAGACCACGGCCGGCATCGGCGAATCCTCGCCCGCCGTGGCTCAGGGGCTCGTGTTCGTGGGCGACCTCGCCGGCCTTTTCCACGCCGTTCGCGCCACGGAGGGCAAGGCCGCGTGGACCTTCAAGACCGAAGGTGAAATCAAGTCGTCGCCCGTGGTCGTCGGCGATCGCGTGTTGATCGGATCGGTACGATGGCAATCTCTACGCGCTCGAGGTGAAGACCGGCAAGCTGGCGTGGAAGATACAAACCGAGAACTACGTCCATGGCACGCCAGCCGTCGCTGGCGGCATCGCCTACATTGCCGGCTGCGACGAGATCTTCCGCGCCATCCGCATCGCGGACGGCAAAGAGCTCTACACGCTGCAGATTGGCGCCTACACCGGCGGATCGGTGGCGCTGGTCGGGGAGCGGGCCTACTTCGGGACCTTCAGCAACGAGGTGCTGGGCGTGGACCTCACCGCCAGGAAGGTCCTGTGGCGCTACCAGCATCCGGAGCGGCAGTTCCCCTTCTACTCGTCGGCGGCCGTGTCGGCGGGCAAGGTCGTGATCGGGGGGCGTGACAAGTTCATCCACGCCCTCGAGACGACGACCGGCAAGGCGGCGTGGACGTTCACCACCCGGGCTCGGGTCGAGTCCTCGCCGGCCATTGCCGGCTCGCGCATCTACGTCGGCTCGAACGACGGGCGCTTCTACGTGCTGGATCTCGCGAGCGGCAAGCCGCTCTGGGAGTACGAAGCCGGGTCCCCGATGTCCGCGTCCCCGGCGCTCGGCGGCGGGCGGGTGGTCGTCGGCACCAACGACGGCACCGTCATCTGTTTCGGCGCGTGAGGAGGTTGGGAGGGAGCAACGCTCCAACGTTGGCGCGCGCAGGGGGACCGCCGGAAGGCTCGAGTTTCAGGCGCGCCTCTGGATTTGTCGGCGTTCGAATCCCTACCTCCCAGCCATCCACTTCGACAGTTGCAAATCCGTCAACGGTAGCGAGTTACGGCGTTCGATTTCTTGTTTGCTCCGTTCAGGCGGCCGTCAGCGCAGTGCCGTGATCCGTCGCAACCTCCACGATATCAACGGCTTGGCCAGAATCGGGCGAGTTCGAATCCCAAGCAGGGGTTGCGCCCCCCGAGCAGTGGATCCGGATTCGGCTCTAGGACCTGACCGGTCACTCATCTGGGGCCACGTTCGACCCGTGCCTGATTCTTATCGTATGAGATAATTTACGATGAGCCGCCGACGATGGACGTCCGAGAGTACCTGACGGCTGACGGCAGGAACCCGTACCGTGAGTGGCTGGACACGCTGGACGTCACGCCGCGCGCGCGGATTCAGGCGAGAATGCTCCGCTTCTCGACCGGGAATCTGGGCGACCACAAGAGCGTCGGCGGCGGCGTGTGGGAGGCGCGGGTCATGTTCGGGCCTGGGTATCGGATCTATTTCGGCAAGGACGGCGCGCAACTCGTGCTGCTGTTGCTCGGCGGCGACAAGTCCACGCAGACGGTGGACGTGGCTCGGGCGCGGGAGTCATGGCAGGCGTATCAGGAGGGCAAACGTCGTGGCAAGACGAAGTGAAGACTGGAACGTCGGACTCGCGAAGGACCTTCGCGATCCTGCCTTCGCCCGCGAGTTCCTGCTGGCGGCGATCGACGAAGGGGTCGATCTGCAGCTTGCGCTCGGAAAGGTGATCCGCGCGATGGGCGTCAAGGAGTTTGCGGCAAGGGTGCGGATGGCCAGCCCGAACGTGTTGCGCGCAATTAATCCTCGCCACAATCCGACGCAGGACACGCTCAATCGTCTTCTGAGGCCGTTCAAGCTCCGCTTGAGCCTCGCGCCGCTCCCGGGGAAGACGCGACCAAACGCCGCATAAGCAACCGCACGACCCACCGCGCCGTCCACCCCGTGGGTTGATCGAAGCACCATGACCACTGCATCGCTCGATTCTCTGGATGAGCGCATCCGGCGCGCTATCGCCGAGAAGCGGCTTCTCGAGATCCGCTACAAGAGAGCGGTCCGTCTCGCGGAGCCACACGACTACGGAGTCATCGATGGAACGGAACGCCTCTTGATCTTCCAGCTGCACGGTCCAGATTCAGGCAAGGGTGCCGTCGGCTGGCGCTTGCTCGATGTCGTCAAGATCGAGAGCTGCGTAGTCACAGATCAGACCTTTGCCGGTAGCCGTGGCCAATCACACCAGCAGCATTACCAATGGGAGACGCTGTACGCGCGCGTGACCTCTAGCAGGCCGTGGCTAAAGCGCTCTTCACGGGCAGCAACTCGAACCGATGATGCGGCGTGAAGGCGGACCCATGATCGTGGGCTGGCCGGCGCACGGCACACCAGCGGTCAGCGACGTGCGTCCACAGGGCGACGATGACGGCCAGGACCATCGCCAACCGCCCCTGCAGCCCGCGCGGCGTGCCGATGCCGAAGCGCGTCCGCATGAAGAGTCCCAGGTTGAAGCCGCCGATGTGGACGAAGAGGCCGCTTCAAGATGTTCGCGTGCCCGCGGAGATGGGTGCGCCGCATGCCACCGGTCTCATAGAGATGAGCATTCGGTCGTTCCAATCGCTCACTGCGTCGCCGCTGCAGCGCCACCCCTCGCCGGCCGCGGATGCGCCGCCGGTTCGCGTAGACCGCGTCGCGTGCCGCTGCCTTCTGCTGCCACCGGCGGCGGCCCCGATTCGGTTCGGCGATGTAGGTGCGCAGGTCGAGCGCGGCCAGATCGACGAGCAGCTGATTGCTGTGGTACCCCTTGTCCGCCACCACCTCGTCGATCACTGCGGTCTGCCCGTCCGTCGCGGCCGCCACGGCTTCGAGTTCCTCGGCCGCCGCCGTGACCGTGTCGGCGATCGTGGTCGTATCGCCCTGATCGGCGCCCTGCACCGTGACGCCCACGATCGCGCCGGTGGCCAGGTCGACCGCGTGCTCAGCCTTGTGCGCGAGATGTATGCGCCCGTCCTTCATCTTCGTGATGCGCGCGTCAGGATCGTGCGGATGTCGCCAGTCCGTGTTCCGGCCTTTCTTGGGGCGCTTCCGATCGAGGCGGGCCAGGTCCGCGCGCGTCGGCGTCTCGATCCCCGAGGCCTGCGCGAGGCGTGTCAGAAAGTTCCGCGCGTTCTACTGGTGGCGGACGGAATCTCGGTGAGTTCTGACCGAATACCTCTCGGAGAGTCTCACACACGTTACTCTGGACGGCATTGGCTGCCCGTTCGAGCGATAAGTCAGCTCACGAAGTGCTCCTGAATCGCCCAGGACACCTGCCATTCACCATCCGGACTGTCATCGTCTTCGACGATCAATCCCTGCTCGCGCGCATGTCGGCGCTCGAGGCCTCTTGTTGTCGGGCGCTGTGTTGGTCTTGGAACACGACCGGCGATGGATGTGTCAACGAACCCGTGTTCGTTCTGATCCTCGCGAATGAGCACGAATACTGTCATATCAGTCCCTCAGCACAGGTGGTCCGCCTTGCAGCGGGATTCCATAGCCGCCTCCGCCGACTGCTTGCCTTCTTCAGCAAGGAAGACTGGTCACCGGGTCTAGCCTGCCGCCACTTTCGCCTCTCGGAAGAAATCGTCGGGCATCGGCTTCCGCAGCCGCCAGGTAATCGCGATCGGACGGCTTCCTTGATGTGACACGCAATCTGCGGCGCCAAGGCACGTGTACGCCGCTGTTCGCCCTGCCTCATGCTTGCGGTGGCGCACGAACAGAAACACGTGCGTGCCCTTGGCCTGATGCTGCAAGTATCGCTGTCCAGTGGGCGACTGTACCGATGTCGTCGACTGCGATTCCCAGTGAAACAGGTCCGGCGAGATAGCGTAGTCGCGGTACATCGTTGTCGGAGAGTAGTGGCCTTCGGACTTCTCCAACGTGACGAAGAACAGGTCGCTCTTCGTGACCGGATCGAAGTCGACGCCCTGGCGGAGCCGGTTTCGTCGTTCTAACGTCATTCGGCCGAATGCGGCCAGAATCTCGTCGAGCGACGCGCGCGAATGGACCGCGAGCGGAATTCGATGCTCCCACTGCATGTGGCGGTCCAGCGGCTCCGGGAAGTGTTCGGCCCGTTCTTCGAGCAGATCGAAGAGCTCGCTCATTTCGACAGCGAGGGCGCGGTGCTGTCGCAGTTTGTCGATCGATTCAGGAAGTGACGCGATCGTCGAGTTGGTACCCCAGATCACTAAGTGAAGTCCCAACAGTGCTCGGCCAGAAGCGCTATTCGGATCGAAAGCATCACCCGACAGCTCCCCGGCGACAGCGCGCTTGTATGACTCAAGGCGGTCGGGATCATCGAGGTGCAGAAGCCGCGGAATCGCGCGCGCGACATGTGCCTCGTCCGGACCTTCGGGCGCTGTTGGGAGGCCGGCCTCACGACGCAGCCGGGACCAGGTCCAGCCGGGCGACTTGTAAAGATCGTCCAGTTCCAGCGCTGCGTCGCGAAGGAAGTCTGCGAGGGTGAGGCTCGCCGGATCACGTCCGGCGTGCCTCCTGGCATCAACCATCGAGCGGAGCTCGGCGACGAGGCTCGCGAAGCTGGAACCAAGGCTTCCTTTGACGTTGTTGAGAACGATCTTCGAGGTCACCCGATCCAGCTGAATCGCACAGCCGGACGGCAGGCGCGGAAAGCCTTCCTCAATCTGTCGAATGATGTCGGAGCGGTGGCCTCCGAGCAGCGCCCGGAACCGCAGGTCGAAACGGAACCTGCGGTTCGCACCGCCGATGAAGTCGAGCACGGTCAGGCAGTCTTTGCCCTCTGCGCGCCGCAGGCCGCGTCCGAGCTGCTGAAGGAAGATTAGCGCACTCTCCGTCGGCCGCAGGAACAGGACGGTGTCGACCTCTGGGACGTCGACGCCTTCGTTGAACAGGTCCACGCAGAAGACCACGTTCACCCGTCGGTCGCGCAGGTCACGAAGGGCCGTCTCACGGTCGGCGCCGGACGTGTCCGCGGAGACGGCGACTCCGGGGAGGCCACGACGCGAGAACTCATGCGCCATGAATCGAGCGTGAGCGACGCTCACGCAGAAACCCAGCGCCCGCATGGCCGCCGGATTGGCGACCTTGTCCTGGATAGCCTGAACGATCAGGGAGATACGCGCCTGATCGCCGGTATAGACATTCTCCAGTGCGGCCACGTCGTAGCCCCGGCGGGACCATTGAATGCGCGACAGGTCAGTGCCGTCGTGCAGACCGAAATACTGGAATGGGCACAGGAGCCCGCGGTCCAGCGCATCCCAAAGGCGCAGTTCGACGGCAATTCGACCGTCGAACCACTCCAGTACACTGCGACCATCGGTGCGCTCGGGCGTGGCTGTGAGGCCCAGCAGATGACGCGGCGTCAGATGGTTCAGCAGGCGCTCGTACGTGGGCGCGGCCGCGTGGTGGAACTCGTCGACCACCAGCACATCGAACCTATCGGGCGGGATGTCGGTTAGCTCGATCTGCGCCAACGACTGGACGGATGCGAACACGTGCCGCCCCTGCTCGGGTCGCTGGCCGTCGACGAGCAGCTCGCCGAACGAGCCGTCGCGAAGGACCGCTCTGTAGGCGTTCAGGCTCTGCGACAGGATTTCGCGACGATGCGCAACGAAAAGCAGACTCGGATCCTGCAAGCGCTCCCGAAGTCGACGGTAATCGAATGCCGCGACCAGAGTCTTGCCGGTACCGGTGGCGGCAACCACGAGGTTCCGATACCGGTGATGCCGTTCGCGCTCCGCTTCCAACCGCTGCAGCATCTCGCGCTGGAACGGCCATGGCTGCAGATCGAAATGGAAGATGGGGGAGTCGGGGACACCCGGAGCGCGCACAGCGCGGTCGAACCGGTCTGAGTCGCGCGCCGGGTCGTAGGGCTCGTAGTCGGGATCGGCCCAGTAGCTCTCGAACGCGGCCTTGAACTTCTCGATCAGATCCGGCGTCGACGCCTGCGCAAGACGCACGTTCCATTCGACTCCATCGAGCAGGGCGCTGTGCGTCAGATTCGAGGAGCCGATGAATGCGGTGGAGAATCCGGTCAACCGTTCGAAGAGCCACGCCTTCGCGTGCAGCCTCGTCGTCCTGCGTGTCGTACGACACCTTCACGTCACCGCCGATCGAGGCCAGCCAGTCGAGCGCCCGTCGCTCTGTGGACCCGGTGTACACCGTGGTGATAACTCGGAGCGGCCGACCCGCCTGCCGGTAGGCTTCCAGGGCCGGTCTGAGCGTCCGAAGGCCGTTCCAGCGAATGAACGCGCAGAGCAGGTCGATTCGGTCGGCGGAATGAATCTCCCGCTCGATCGCCGCCCCGACCGACGGTTCGCCGCGCGCGTTCACGAGCAGATCGGCGGACGACAACGGAACCAGTGGCTGTGGGGTCCGGCTTGAGAATGCGGCGCCGCGGGTGAGAGTTCGGACCTCGCGCAGAACAGTCAGTGGAACGACGAGCGCCTCTTCAGAGTCAATCGATTCCGCCGCCTGCTCATTGCGAATCCAAGCGAGCAAAGTGTTACAGATCTCCGCCTGACGAGTGAGGCGATCCTCCTCCGGAACGGCTCGCAGCGTCCGTTCGAGAATCCGGCGTAGATGCTCGGCGACCGCTCGGTGCGCGTCAGAAGGATCGGCTGATCCGAGTTCTATGCGGCCTGGAGCCAAGCCTGAAAGCAGCCTCTTGAGCTCTACCGTAACGAGCTGCTCGTATAGGCCTGGAATGGGTTCAGGTCGCAAGGTTTGGCTCAATGGTGCGCCCTGCGAGAGAGCCTGGAGTCTGGCTTCCCGTCTGTCGGCTCGGCCTCTATTGCGCCGCCGGGGGCAGTCTCGCCGACTGCCATGCCACCATCTGCCACTTGCCGCCGCGCTTGAGCCAGACGTCGAGATAACTGATCGTGAACTCGCTCTTGCCCGATTGGTTCTCGATCATCAGGTGCGCCCGCCCGCGAATGAGCGAGGTGTCGCCGAAGGTCGTCACGATGGTGTCGGCCGGCGCGATCTTGACGTAGCGCGTCTTCCCGGTGCGCAGCGCCTCGACGAACTGCGCCTTGGTATCGGGCTGTCCGCTCGAGTGCGTGTAAATCAGGTCGTCGGCGAGCAGTTCGTCGAGCGCCGACAGGTCGTTCTTCTCCATCGCCTGGAAGCGTTTCAGCTCGAGCGCCTTCACTACCTCCGCATCGCCGCTCTGGGCGAAGGCGCTGCACGGTACGAACGCGAGCAAGGCTGCCACGATTGCCGATGTCATCAGTCGCATGGTGTGGATTCTCCCTCAGTTCGGCCGGGAACGTGGACTCTCCGGTGCGAGCGCGCTACCACTCGAGGACGACCAGCGACACGGCCTGTCGTGGCAGCGCGATGCGGAGGACAGCCTGGCCATCGGACACCTGGATGCTCGACCGGCCGTTCAGCGGCGCGAGCTGGCTGGCTCGTTCGAGCGCCGCATACTGCGCGGCGTCGGGCCGGGGCGGCGAGCCCATCCGCTGCCAGGCCGCATAGACATTGCTGTGGTCCCCATCGATTCGCAACTCCTGCACACGCACCGTGCCGGTCTTCATCGTCAGCCCGTCCACCGACAGCTCGACGTCCGCGCCCGCACCCTCCACGTCATCGTCGTGATAGTGCCAGACGAGGATCGTCACGCGGCGGGCATCGCGGCTGGCGAGCGCTGACACGTCCGGCCGATCCCGCACACCGGCCTTCAACAGCGTCGCGAGCTCGACGGCCCCGTCGCTCACGACCGGCAGCCGCTCCGCGCCCATCCGGCTGAACATCCGGAAGACGTTGAACACCGGCAGCGTCAGGCCGTTGCTCGCGAGCACGCGGAAGCCGGCGAAATAGGGCTGATCCTCGAACTCGAATGCCCAGGTCAGCGCGCCTTCGAGGTTCACACCGTGACGCTCGGCGAGGTCGTGCTTGCGCGCGAAGCTCGCGGCCGTGTAGCTCGAGTACATCGTGGTGTTGCGGTAGCCGAGCTGAGGTCCCTGGCACGCGGCGCAGCCGTCCGGATCGGACTCGCCGATCACGATCGGCTTGGACTTGAGCTCCGGAAACGAGGCGACGATGCGGAAGCCTTCGTCGATGGTGGCGAGCTGCGCGGCGATGCCGAGGCGCACGTGGCCGTCCACGAACTCGGGCCGTCCCTTGGCATGGAAGGAGACGAAATCGATCGGTGTCCCGACGCGGCCCGTGGCGTGATTCGTTCCCCGAAGCTGGTGCTCGAAGAAGTCGCGCGTGAAGGCGCCGCCGTGGCCGGCGGTATCGGGACCGCCGACGCGCGCGTTCGGCAGCGCACGACGCACGCCGTCGATCGCAAAGTCGTGCAGCTTGCGGAATTCCTCCGGCGTGCCCCGCCAGTAGCCGATGTTGGCTTCGTTCCAGACCTGGAAGTACCAGCGCTCGACTTCGGCGCGGCCGTACTTGTCCACCGCGTGGCGCACCCACGCCTGCACCAGGTCGCGCCACTTGCCGTAGTCCTTCGGCGGATACGCCCAGCCGGTGTAGATCTCGTCGTACTTGGCGAGCGGCGTCCATGCGTGCTGATAGGGCTGGGGCTTCACCGACAACGCCTCTGGCATGAAGCCGATCTGGACGTACGGCTTCACGCCCCGCTCGAGGTAGGTGTCGAAGATGCGATCGACGATCGTCCAGTCGTAGATCGGCCGGCCCTGCGCATCCTCGCGATACGCATTGGTCGATCCCCATTTCAGCGCCGGCGTTCCGTCGCCCGTCGTGAGCAGATTGTGGGCGCGGTAGTAGACCCGGTCCGGCGCCAGGCGGCCCATATCGGCGATGAGCTTCCGGCCGTCCTTCATGTACGCATAATTGGGTTCGTCGGCGCCGAAGAAGCGCCAGATCGGCCGCAGGGGCCCGGTCGGCGTCGCGGCGCTGACGCGGATCTTCACGGGAAAGGAGGCGGAACCGGCCGGCGCCTGCCCCGGCTCGACCCCGCGCGCGACCACCCACACGCCGGGCAGCGCGACGGCCGCCGCAACCAGCAGGCCCACAGCCCATCGTCTGGACACGGAATTCACGAGGCAAAGAGTAGCCGAAGATCAGGGGTCAGGCTTCAGGCCTCAGGCTCAGGCTCAGGCATCAGTTGGAGAAACGGCAGAAATCAGGGATCTAGGGATCAGGGGTCAGGGATCACGGATCAGGGGATCTTCGCTAAGGCCTGAGGCCTGGAGCCTGAGGCCTGTGTCGGGGCCTGCAAACGGCCGGCCCCTGTCTTTCGTCAAAGCACCCGATGGCACTCCTGATGGCCGACCTCCGCTTCGCGCTGCGCGGGCTCCGGCGCAGCCCGCTGTTCTCGATCGTGGCGATTCTCTCGCTCGCGCTCGGGATCGGCGCCAACACGGCAATCTTCACCCTGCTCGACCAGATCCTGCTGCGGCACCTCCCGGTCAGGGCACCCGAAGAGCTCGTGATGCTGTTCCAGCGCGGCTCGCACATGGGCAGCAACATGGGCAGCCGCATGCACTCGTATCCCATCTATCAGGACTACCAGCAGCGGGCGGAGCCGCTCGCAGAGGTGATCGCCCGCCGCCTGGTTCCCGCCTCGGTCAGCATCGACAACCGGACCGAGCGCGTCGAGGCAGAACTGGTCTCCGGCAACTACTTCTCCATGCTGGGTGTCCAGCCAGCCATCGGACGCGTGTTCAGCTCGCAGGAAGACGACCAGGTCTTCCGCGGTCACCCCGTGGTCGTGCTCGGGTACGACTACTGGACGACGCGGTTCGCGAACGATCCGGGCGTCGTCGGCCGGAAGATCCTGGTCAACAACTATCCGATGACCGTCGTCGGGGTGTCGGCGCGCGGCTTTGCCGGCGTCGATCCGGCGCAGTCGCCCCAGCTGCGCGTGCCCATTCTCATGGAGCCGGTCATGCTGCCCGACTGGGGTTGGCTGCAGCCCGGGAGCCGGCGCGCCCGATGGGTCCAGGTCTTCGGGCGATTGAAGCCGGGGTACACCGTCGAATCGGCGGCAGGGCCTCTGCAGGGACTCTTCCGCCAGATCCGTCAGCACGAGATGACGCTGCCGGAGGCGAAGGAGTGGTCCGCGTTTTCCCGCGATCAGTTCATGAAGGGCACGCTGCACGTCGAGAGCGCGTCGGGCGGCTACTCGGGACTCCGCAACGACTTCTCGACCGCGCTGGTCGTGTTGATGTGCATGGTCGGCCTGGTGCTCCTCATCGCCTGCGCGAACGTGGCGAACCTGCTGATTGCCCGTGGCTTCATGCGGCAGAAGGAGATCGCGGTGCGGCTGTCGCTCGGCGCCTCGCGCGGCCGGCTCGTCCGGCAGCTCCTCGTCGAGAGCCTCACGCTGTCGGTCGCGGGCGGCGTGCTCGGCGTCTTCCTGTCGCTGGTGCTCACGCGCGGACTGCTGTCGCTCGTGCCGTCGGAGGGCCAACCGCTGCTGATCCAGCCGGCGCCCGATCTGCGCATTCTCGGCTTCGCGATCGGACTGACCTTCGTGACCAGCCTCGTGTTCGGGCTGCTTCCGGCGCTTCGCGCCAGCAGGCCCGACCTGTTCGTGACGCTCAAGGACACGATGGGGTCGATCGCCCGCGGCGGCGGATCCCTGTTCCTCCGCAAGGGGCTGGTCACCGTGCAGGTGGCCTTGAGCTTCCTGCTCCTCTTCGGCGCCGGGCTGTTCGTCCGCAGCCTCCAGAACCTGAAGGTCACCGAGACCGGCGTCGCGCTCGACAATCTGGTGACGTTCCAGCTGGCGCCCGCCCTGAGCGGCTACGAGACCGAGCGCGGGTCGCAGTTCTATCAGGATCTGCTCGATCGCCTGCGGAGCGCGCCGGGTGTCGTTTCGGCGGGCTTGGCGCGGGTGCCCATCCTGAGCGGCAGCGAGTGGGACAGCAGCATGTCGGTCGAAGGCCACCGGGCGGCCGACGGCGAGGACATGCAGGCGTTCATGAACGCCGTGTCACCAGGGTACTTCCAGACTTTGAAGACGCCGTTCCTCGAAGGACGCGACTTCACGCGCGCCGACTCGAAGGAGGAGACGACGGTCGCGATCGTGAACCAGAAGTTCGCGCAGCACTTCTTCAAGGGGAAGAGCGCGATTGGCAAGCGGCTCGGCTGGGGCGGCGGGCCGAACACCAAACTCACCATCGAGATCGTCGGCGTCGTCGGCGACTCGCTGTACGAAGGCCCGCGCGAAGGCGTCAGGCGGCAGGTGTTCATCCCGGACTACGGACGCAACAGCGCCGCCATCTACGCCCGCGTGCAGACCGGGTCGGAGACCGCCTACGGAATGATCCGCAACGAGGTCCGGCAGCTCGATGCGACGATGCCGGTCTACGGGTCTGAAGACGCTCGAGTCGCAGCTCGACGAGACGCTGTTGACCGATCGCCTGGTCGCGCTGCTCTCGGCCGGCTTCGGCCTGCTCGCGACGTTGCTCGCGTCGATTGGCCTCTATGGCGTGATGGCGTTCGTGGTCGCGCGGCGGCGCAAGGAGCTCGGCATCCGCCTCGCCCTCGGCGCCCAGCCGGGCTCGGTCGTCTGGATGGTGATGCGCGAGGTCCTCATCCTGCTCGCGATCGGACTGGCGGTCGGCGTTCCGGCGGCGATTGGCCTCGGGCGGTTCGTTGCCTCCCAGCTCTACGGCATCGAACCGCACGATCCGTGGGTGGCAGGACTGACGGTGGCGCTGCTGACGATGGTCTCGGCCGCCGCCGGCATGATCCCGGCGCGGCGCGCCAGCCGGATCGATCCGATTCTGGCGCTGCGCTACGAATAGAGCCACGGACAAGAGCCACGGATAAAATCTGAGACACGGACCAGAGCCACGGACAAGAGTCGCGAACAAGAGCCGCGGACCAGAGCCACGGACAAGAGCCACGGACAAGAGCCACGGACCAGAGCCACGGATCAAGATCGGACAAGATCGGACGGCGATTGAGGCTGGCTGCTATTTCCTTCTCACGCCGCCCCGGCGACGAGAAAGAGGGCCCGACCCCGATTGCGGTAGGCTTGCCCTGCGGTAGGCTTGCCCTGAGATGTTCCAGCGGACAGACGATCTTCGCATCACCCAGGTCCGGCCGCTCATCCCGCCGGCGATTCTTCTCGAAGAGATCCCGATCACCGAGCGCGCGTCGAACGTCGTCGCCAACACGCGCCAGGCGATTGCCGACGTGCTCGATCGCCGCGATCCCAGGCTCGTCGTCATCGTCGGCCCCTGCTCGATTCATGACACCGATGCCGGGCTCGAGTACGCGGCAGCGCTGCAGCGCCTGGCGGCGCGCTTCGCCGACGACCTGATCGTCCTGATGCGCACTTACTTCGAGAAGCCCCGGACCTCGGTCGGCTGGAAGGGGCTGATCAATGATCCCGATCTCGACGAGAGCTTTCACATCAACAAGGGCCTTCGTCTCGCCCGCCAGTTGCTGGTGGACGTCAACGACATGGGCCTGCCCACCGCGTCGGAGTTCCTGGACACGCAGATTCCCCAGCACATCGCCGACCTGACGTCGTGGGTCGCCATCGGCGCGCGCACGACCGAGAGCCAGGTGCACCGCGAGCTCGCCTCTGGCCTGTCGATGCCGGTGGGCTTCAAGAACAGCACCGACGGCAACACGCAGACCGCCGTGGACGCGGTCCTGTCCGCGCGCTCGCCCCACCTGTTTCCGTCGGTGACCAAGCAGGGGGTCTCGGCGATCTTCCAGACGACCGGCAACGACACCTGCCACGTAATCCTGCGCGGCGGCTCGCGCACCGGCCCGAACTACGACGCCGCCGCCGTGCAGGACGTGTGCGCGCGCCTGTCGGGCAAGGGACTTCGCGACGCGGTGATGATCGACTGCTCGCATGGCAACAGCCAGAAGGACCACCAGCGGCAGGTGGACGTCGCCGTCGCCATCTGCGATCAGGTGTCTTCCGGCTCGTGGCACATCTTCGGAGCGATGCTCGAAAGCCACCTGGTCGAGGGCCGGCAGGACTACGTCCCTGGCGCGGCGAAGTACGGCCAGAGCATCACCGATGCGTGCATCTCGATCGAGCAGACCGGGCCCGTCCTCGAACGCTTCGCGCAGGCCCGGCGCGCGCGCACCTGAGCCCGGAGGTCCGGCTGAAGCCGGACACTACGGGTGCCGCTACGGAAGCAGCGATAGCATCGAACGTTTAGAACGTAGTGTCCGGCTTCAGCCGGACCCGCGATTTCGCTGAATGGGGACGGGAGCCTCTGCATCGCCAGGTCAGAGGTTTGCGGCCCGTACGTGTGATGGTCCCATGCCGCTGCTCCTGCTCGCGATCGTCCTGCTGCTCCCGCTCGCGTTCGTCGTCCTGCTGCCGCTGTCGCTCGTGCAGCGCTATCGGGTGGGCACGTCGCGGCGGGTGGCGCGACGGTGGGTGGCGGCGCTGAATCTGGTGATGGTCGCGATCTCGATCGCGATGCTGCTGGCTGCCGCGGCGCTGATGGCCATCTGGGTCCCACGCGCCTTTGCATCCGCGATCATGGGTCTCGGAGCCGGCGGCGCGCTGGGCATCATCGGCCTCCGGGCAACACGCTGGGAAGCGACGCCGCGCGGCCTGCACTACACGCCCAGCCGATGGTTCGTCCTGGCGATCACGCTCGTGGTCGCCGCCCGCCTGTCGGTCGGCCTGTGGCGATCCTGGCAGGCCTGGCGAGCAGGTACCGACGCCACCTCGTGGCTGGCCACCGCTGGCGTGGCCGGCTCGCTGGCCGCCGGGGCGCTGGTCCTCGGCTACTACGCGGTCTACTGGTTCGGCGTGAGAAGACGAGTGCAGCTGCAGACGCGTTGAGCGACGGTGAGGTAACGGAGGAGAGGGAGGAAACGGTTTTAACACAGAGCAACGAAGTAACGGAGACGAACAGAGAAGAGCCTATTTTTCAAGAACTTCTTCTTCAAGAATTTCCTGTTCAGGAATTCTCCGTTCGCCTCCGTTACTTCGTTACTCTGTGTTAAAACCGTTTCCTCCGTCCCCTCCGCTGCCTCCAGGCAACGAAGCGCATGCGAGAATACGCCGCATGACGACGCCCGGAATGCGCCGCGTTGTGGCGTCCGCGTTCATCGGCCTGATCTGGATCGCACCAGCTTCCACCCAGAACTTCCTCCTCGATCGCGGAGTCACCGGTGTCGCCCTGGCGCTGCGCAAGCTGTCCACGACCGCCAGCCTGATGCACACGACCGCGCATCCGGACGACGAGCAGGGTGGCATGCTCGCCATGGTGAGTCATGGAGCCGGTGCGCGAACGACTCTGCTGACACTCAACCGCGGCGAATCCGGGGACAACGCGCTCGGTCCCGAGTTGTTCGACGCCCTGGGGCTCATTCGAACCGAGGAGCTCCGGCTGGCGAATCGCTACTACGGCGTGGACGAGCAGTACTTCACGACCGTCGTCGACTATGGCTTCTCGAAGCGTCTGGAGGAGGCGATCGAGAAGTGGGGACGCGAGGACGTGATCCGTGACATGGTGCGCGTCATCCGGCGCGAGCGGCCGCTGGTCATCGTGTCGCGCTGGCAGGGCAATGTCCGCGATGGTCACGGGCAGCATCAGGCTGCCGGTCTGCTGTCGCAGGAGGCATTCCAGGCTGCCGGCGACGCATCGCGGTTTCCCGAGCTCGCTTCTGACGGCATACACCCGTGGCAGCCTCTGAAGCTGTACATGGGAGGCGCGCGCGAGAACGAGCTGTGGCACGTGAAGATCGACGCCGGCGCCTACGACCCCGTCATCGGCGATTCGTACGCGAACCTGGCGCGTTTCGGGTTGAGCTTCCAGCGGTCGCAGAACGCCGGACGGTTCTCGCAGACCCTCGGCCCCGCGCCGGCGTACTTCGTGCGGCTGTTTCCGAAGCCGGCGGCCGACGGTTCGGGGAAGGAGACCGGGTTCTTCGACGGCATCGACACGACGTGGGGCGGTCTGGCGCGTACGCTGCGCGTGCCGAATCCCGATTCGTACGCGCCGCGTCTCGACGCGATCGCGATGCAGGTTCGGGCGGCGCAGACGTCCTTCTCGATCGCCGACCCTTCAACGATCGTCCCGGCGCTCGCGCAAGGATTGTCAGAGGCGCGTGACGCGCTGCGAACGCTCGACGACCGTTCCGCACTGGCAGCGGTGCTGGCGCGCAAGGCGCGGCAGTTCGAGGACGCGATCCTCGCCGCGCTCGGCGTGGAGATGACGGCCATCGCTGTCCCGCGCGGAACGCCGGAACCGTCCGGCCCCTTTGCGATGTTCGCGCCGGCGCCGACGATGCCGCCCGTCGTCCCCGGGCAGGCGTTCGACGTGCGCGTCGCGCTCGCGGTTCGACAAGCGGGAACGGTGCCGGTCTCGATCAAAGGACTCTCGGTCGTCACCGCCGGCACCGGCGACGGCGATCTGGGATCCCGGTCGCAGCTGCTCGCACCCGAGCGGCCGTTCGTCGAGACGCTCGAGCTGACCTTGCCGCCGGACACCGCGCCCAGCCGGCCGCATGTGTCCCGTTCGTCGATCAACGAGTCGCGGTATTCGGTGAGCGCGGGCATCGAGTCGTCGCGTCCGGCGCCGCCGCCGTTGCTCATCGTCCGGGCGCGGCTCGACGTGTCCGGCACGCCCGTGGGCGTCGAGCGTGTCGTCCAGAGGCGCGAGAGCCTCGCGCCGTACGGCTATGCGCTCCGGGAGCTGGGCGCCGTGCCGTCGCTGTCGGTGGCGGTCGCACCCCGGCAGGCGCTGATCCCGATTGGTGCCACGCCACGCCGCATGCCGGTGACGGTCCGGGTGACGAACAACGAGACCACCCCGGCAGCGGCCAGCGTCGGCCTCGCACTGCCTCCGGGCTGGCGCGCGGACCCGGCGACCGTGTCGCTCGAGATCCCGCCCGGCGGTCAGGCGGAGGCCGCGATGACGGTGACCGCCACGGTCGCAGCCCAGGCGCAGCCACACGATTGCGGCCTCGGTCACCGCGCGTGGGCGCACCTACGAGGAAGGCTACGAGGCGGTCGCGTATCGCGACCTCGAGACGCGCTACCTGTATCGGCCCTCGACCGTGCGCGTGGCCGCGGTGGACGTGGCCATCGCTCCGAACCTGCGCGTCGGCTACGTGATGGGCGTCGGCGACGAGGTCCCGGCTGCGATCGCGCAACTGGGGGCGGCGGTGGAGCTGCTCGACGCCACCGCGCTGGAGTCGGCGCCGCTGGCGCGATTCGACACCATCGTGACCGGTACGCGCGCCTATGCCGTCCGGCCTGATCTGCGCGCGCACAACGCGCGCCTGCTCGACTACGCCCGCAACGGCGGCAACCTGATCGTCCTCTACAACACGCCGGAGCTCGATCCGGCGGTGCAGGCACCGTTTCCGGCGAAGCTGCCAGGCAATGCCGAAGAAGTGTCGGAGGAAGACGCGACGGTCACCATCCTCGCGCCCGCGCACCGGGTGTTTGCGTGGCCCAACCGGATCACTGCACGCGATTTCGACGGATGGGTCGAACAGCGGGGCTCGAAGTTCTGGTCGGAATGGGACGCGGCGTACACGCCCCTCGTCGAATCACACGATCGCGGCCAGGCGCCACAGCGCGGAGGATGGCTCCACGCGCGCGTCGGCAAGGGTCATTATTCCTACGTCGCGTACGCCTTCCATCGCCAGCTGCCCTATGGCGTGCCCGGTGCCTATCGATTGATGGCGAATCTCCTCTCGCTGTCAAAGTCGGGGGAGCGGGAACGGTGAGTGGACGCGGGGGCTACGGGCTGCAGGTGGCGGCGGAGCTGAAGCTCCGCCCTACCGTTCAACCGTTCGGGGAATTCCCGGTCCCGGTGCCTGGTCCCTGGTCTCTGGTCTTTAGTCTCTGGTCCTTGGTCCTTGGTCCCTGGTCTCTGGTCCCTGATCCCTGGTCTCTGGTCCCTGGTCCCTGGTCCCTGGTGCCTGGTGCCTGATCAGTCCAACCGGCCGTTGAGTGTGATCCGGACGTCGGCAATCAACGGGACGACGTACTCGAGGATCGGGTGGTCGAGGTTGGTGATCTTCGTTTCCTCTTCGTAGCCCTCCCGCTTCGTTGCCCTGTCGATTGGCTTGCCGTTCCGGTCGAGGAACTCCACCGTGTAGGCGATCACCCAATCCTCGCCTGGGTTGTTGACGTCGAAGGCCAGGCGCAGCGTCGTCGACAGTTCCGAGGCCTGGGGCTTGAGGCCGATGCTTCCGCGACCGTAGCCGCGGCCCAGATTCGTGATCTTGACCGTGCTGAATCGCACGGGCCCCACCTTGGCGTCGAGATTGAGCGATTGGTCGAGCTTGAACGGCACCTTGGTCTCGAACCGGTCTCCCTGCGCCACCACATTCCCGACGGCGAGCGAGACGATGGTGCCCAATGCGCAAAACATCCGCGGAAAAATGCCGGTTCTCGTCATGAACGCATCCTTTTTCAGCGAACTCTCATCACAGTTTCAGGTTTCTCTGAGGACTCCGCACGGCAGGCCCTCTAGCATCTTCGTGGGAAGGTTTGCATGTCCAGCACGACAGCCTTGATTCTCCGGCCGAACTGGCCGGTTCACACGACACCCGAGTTCCGCGGCCTGCCAGGTCTCCAGTCGTTCGCGGCCGTCACTCGCGTCGCGCCCCTGGCCGCTGGAGAGCGCGAGGCGGGGATCGAGGACGCACGGTCCGCCCCCCGGCTCGTGCTCGATCGCGCCGATGAGTGCGTCTGGTACGGCGCCCGCAAGATCACCCTGGCGCCAAAAGCCTTCTCGCTGCTGCGGTACCTGGCCGAGCGTCGAGGCCGGCTGGTCACCAAGGATGAGCTCCTGGACGCCGTCTGGCCGGGCGTCTTCGTGGGCGACGCGGTGCTCAAGGTCGCGGTCCGTGAAATCCGGCAGGCGCTGAACGACGATGCGCGGGAGCCGCTGTTCATCCAGACGGCGCACCGGCGCGGCTACCGCTTCATCGGCGAGCTGGACATCGTCGACGGCGTGGCGCCCGCAGGCCGGCCGCTGAAGCTCGTTGGCGCGGCCGGGACGCCGGCTGGCCTGGCGCGACCCGTGTCACCCGAGCTCGTGGGCCGCGGCGCCGCCCTGTCTGTGCTCGAAGAGAAGCTGGCGCTCGCCGGCGCCGGCGCCCGGCAGGTGGTCTTCGTCACCGGCGAGCCTGGCATCGGCAAGACGGCGCTGGTCGATGCGTGGGTGGAGTCGCTGCCGCCCGAGGTCACGGTCGCGCGGGGACAGTGCCTCGAGCTCGCGGGACCGTCGGAAGCCTACCTGCCGTTTCTCGACGCGTTCGTGCGGCTGCTGCGTCAGCCCGAGCACCATCCGCTGGTGGCGCGGGTGCGCCGCTACGCGCCGACGTGGCTGCTCCAGATGCCGGCGCTCGTCGATCCGGTCGATCGGCCGGCGCTCGAAGCCGAAGTCCGCGGGGCGACGCGCGAGCGGCTCCTGCGGGAGATGGCCGAAGCCATCGAGGCGATGGCCGCCGATCGGCCGCTCCTCCTGGTGCTCGAGGATCTGCAGTGGAGCGACCCGTCCACCGTCGATCTCCTGGCGGCGCTGGGGCGGCGGCGCGGGCCGGCGCGGGTCATGGTCGTCGGCACCTACCGGCCGGCGGACCTCGTCCTCGATCGTCATCCACTGCGGGCGGCGAGGCAGGATCTGTGCGCGAGCCGGTTCGCGACCGAGCTGCCGCTCGAGTTCCTCGGAGCCGGCGATGTGTCGGCGCTGATCGACGCGCGCTTCCGCCCGCACGGACTCTCCGACGCGTTCGCCCGGCTGCTGCATGAGCGCACCGACGGCAACCCGCTGTTCGTGGCCAGCGTCCTCGACTATCTGGTCGATCGCCGACACCTGCGGCAGAACAGCCAGGGCGCGTGGGGGCTCGACGCGCCCGTCGACGAGATGGCGACAGTCGTGCCCGACACGCTGCGCCTGATGGTCGAGAAGCAGATCGACCGGCTCGACGCGGACGATCATGCACTGCTCGAGGCGGCGAGCGTGGCCGGCCTCGAGTTCCCGGCGACGGCGGTCGCCGCGGCGCTGGGCGCCGACGAGGAGACGGTCGAGGTGCGGTGTCAGGCGTTGGCGCGAGGCGGCCACTTCCTCGTGTCGCGCGGACCGGGCTCGCTGGCGGATCGCCTCGTCGGGCGCTTCGCCTTCACGCACTCGATACACCAGCAGGTCTTCTACCAGCGCATCACGTCGGCACGGCGCCGGCGGCTGCACCTCGCCGTCGGCGAGCGCGGCGAGGCGGCATACGGGGCGCGCGTGAGCGAGATTGCCGGCGAGCTGGCCGTGCACTTCGAGCAGGCGCGCGACCTGCCGCGAGCGATTGCGTACCTGCGCCTCGCGGCCGGCAATGCGACGCGCCGCTCGGCGAACGAGGAAGCGATCGCCTGCCTGACGCGAGCGCTGGCGCTGGCCGATCTCGCGGACGAGCAGGGCGGCCCGGAGGTGCGCATCGGCCTCTACGAGCAACTCGGGCTGGTGCTGCGATCGAGGGGCGACGTGGCGGTCGCCGCCGAACAGTTCGTCGAGATGGCGCGCCTGGCCGGCGAAGCGGGGCGCCCGGAGGACGAGGCGCGGGCGTGGCTCTACGCGGCGAGCGTCCTGTCCTGGTTCAATCGCGATCGCTGCCTGCGCGCCGCGGAGCGGGCCGAGCGGCTGACGATTATCGATCCGGTGCTGCGGGCCCATGTGCGCGGCTATGCCGCCTATGCGCGCCTCATCTTCCAGGGCTGGCGCGCCGAGGACGCCGATGCCTGCGCCGAGGCGGCGCGCGTGACGCTGTGCGCGGGAGAGAAGCGGCTGTTCGGGTTCCATCTGGGACGGCTGGTGCACGTCCATGCGATGCGCAGCGACTACGTCGCGTCCATCGACGCCGCGGCCGACGGCCTCGCCCATGCGGGCGGCGCCACGGATCCGTACGACTACCTGATGTGCCAGTTCTGGCGCGCCTGCTCGAGCCTCCACGCCGGCCGGTGGGGCGAGATGCAGGAGGTCCTCAACAGCGCCGGTCAGATCACCGAGCGCAACGGGCATCGCCGCCTGGCGATTCTCTTCACGCTGGTCCGCGGCTGGCTCCATGAGCAGGCCGGCGACTACGCGCGGGCCCGGACGCTGTGCGATGCGGCGCTCACCGAGGCGACGGAGTCGGCGTATCCCTTCGGGCAGCTGATTGGCCACGTGCTCCTCGGCTTCGCGGAGCTGGGCCTGGGCGCCTACGATCGCGCGCGCGCGAACTTCGAGGAGATTGCGGCGCGGCTCGATCGCGAACGGCTGCTGATGGACTGGATCTGGCGCATGCCGCTCGCGTGGGGCTTCGTCGGCCTCGAGCTGGCCGAGGGGCGCGACGAGGTGGCGGCCGCGCACGCACACCGGCTGCTGCAGCTCGCGCAGGCCTCCGGCGAGCGGACCTGGCTGGCGCTCGGCCACGCCGCGCTCGCCCGCGTCGCGATTCGGCAACAGCGCTGGAAGGCGGCGGAACAGCAGCTCTCACGGGCCAGCGACATCGTCGCGGCCGGCGATCTGCCGCTGGCGGCCTGGCGGGTCCACGCCCTGGCCGCGGATCTCTACGCGCGCCGCCGCCGGGACCACGCCGCGCAGACATCGACGCTGGCGAGCAACGCCGTGCTCGACGCCCTTGCCGCGACGCTCGACGCCGGCGATCCGCTGCGAACGACGATCGCAACACTGGCACAGCCGACGCCGGAGCTGCCCCTGCGCCGTTCATCACGAGCCGTGCGGTAACTCATGTGCACCCCCCCTTCGCATGAAGCATGGACCCTCGTCGTCTGGCGTGTCGTCCGCGGACAGGAACGCGCCTTCGTCGACGCCTGGCACACGCTGCGCGACATCGTCACGAGCCTCGAGCGGCCGCCGCTGTGGTGCCTGCTCGTGCAGAACCAGTTCGAGTCCGGCACGTTCTATTCGTTCGGGCCGTGGGACGGCTTCGAAGCCGTCGAGTCGATGCGGCGGGACGTCAAGGTCCAGGAAGCGTTCCAGAGGCTCGTGGACTGCTGCCACGAAGCGACCTCGGACACGTGCCAGGCCGTGACGAGCGCGATCCCTGATCGAGCCCAGAGCTCACGCGTGTTGACAACGGCCCGCCAGGCTGGCGCCGGGCCCGGCAGGCCTGAAGGCCTGCGCCACTATGTCGACCCAAGTGAGTTGCAGGTCTTAGCGCCCGCCAACGCGCAGCGAGAGGAAGCCCGGCAGGAACGCGACCGCCCACCGCCAGTAGTGATCCGCGTAGTTGATGGTCGAGGGGCTCCAGCGCGTCCACATCCCCGAGACTGCGTAGAAGGCGGCGCCGGACAACAGCGCCGCGGCCACGCCGCGCGCGAGGGCTTCGGGGATGCGGCGATTTCTCGAGACGACGCCATCGAGATAGCCGAACAGGATCCAGAGCAGGCACCACGCCGCGAACATCGCCGAGTAGCGGAGCATCGGCGCGAGCAGGTAGAAGGACGCCGCGGCGATCAGCCCGGCGATCAGCCCACCGGCGAGCCCGGTCAGCGGCTTCCGGACGGGCACACCGATCGCCAGTCCCATCGCGCCGCAGAGGCCGGCCCCGTGAACGAGGCCGTACCACGTCCGGTGTGGCAACAGCTGCGACGCCCACACCCAGTCCGCGGCCGTGGCAACCGCGGCAACGAAGAGCGTAGAAACAACGGCGAGTTGGATGGGGGCCATGACGCTGGTCTTCGGTCTGGTCTTCGGTCTTTGGTCTTCGGTCTTCGGTCGGGGCTACGGGCTAGCGGGCTACGGGCTACGGACCACGGCAAGATCGTCCTGATTCCTGATTCCTGATCCCTGGTCCTGATCCTGGTGCCTGATCCCTGATCCCTGGTGCCTGATGCCTGATTCACTCTTTCAGTCCTGTCCCCGGCTCGGGGAGCCACTGTGTCAGCACGGCGCCCACGAGCGCATAGAGACCGGCGACGGTGGCGCCGACGATGGCGATCTTCGAGGGATCGGGCGGGCGCGATTCGGCGAACGTCAGCGTGAGCCAGGCGGCGGCGGTGCCGATCACCCGGCCGCCGATGTTGGCCGCGAAGCTCTCCCCGGTGCCGCGCAGGTGCAGGGGGAACACGAGCGGGATGTAGTTCCCCCAGAAACTGAATTGGGCGACGGTCAGGAAGCCGGCCACGAAGATGCCGGCCTTGACGAGCGTCAGTGAACCCGGGCTCGACAGCGTGCCGGCGACCCACAAGAAGAACAGGGGCACGACGATCAGCGCCGGGATCTGGAATATCCGCAGCAGCGTGCGGCGGCTGACGATCGCCACGGCGAGCAGGGCGAGGGCGCAGCGGCCGGCCAGGCCGCCCATCTCCTGCCAGAACGTGACGCGCGCCACCGCTTGATCGACGGCATTGCCGGCGGCCTGCCGCAGTCGAGGCTCGGGAGGCGGCGCTTCGCCCCGAGCCTGGGCGGCCGCCACGGCTCCGGCGCGTGCGGCCGCGCCTTCGGCGAGGACCTCGACGTGTCCGCGATTGGGGGCCCCGAGAATCTGCGGCAACTGCTGAATGGCGCCGAACGCGATGCCATAGCTGGCGGCAAACACCAGCGTCGTCAGCACGGTTGTCTTGGCAAGTGCCGGGCTGAACAGCTCGGCAAAGCTCGGACGTCTGAGCTGTCCGGCCTCGCGCTTCCTCGACCACTCGGGCGATTCGGGCAGGAACGGGCGGATGAGGATGAGTGGCAGCGCCGGCAGGACCCCGGAGATGAGCGTG
This sequence comes from Vicinamibacterales bacterium, assembly GCA_963834365.1. Classification (GTDB taxonomy): domain Bacteria; phylum Acidobacteriota; class Vicinamibacteria; order Vicinamibacterales; family Vicinamibacteraceae; genus CAWJAP01. Next base: position 145,192 of record CAWIBS010000030.1, read on the forward strand.
TAGCGCCACGCTTCGTGACCGCCGTGGATGGCCGGCAGGCTGGCGGCGATATTGGCCGCGAGCACGTTGGCGGTCGCAACCAGCAGACCACCGAGCGACGAGAACGCCTGCGTGTAGCCCAGCACCCGCTCGCGCTGCTCACCGTGCGGGAAGAGCTCGGCCAGCCAGGCGACCGCCGCCACGAACTCGACGCAGACGCCCACGAACACCAGGCAGCGCAGCACGAGCAACTGTTCGAGCGTCGTCACGAAGCCCGAGCTGAAGGCCGCGAGCGCATAGAGCAGGATGCTGAAGGTCAGCACGCGCCGCCGACCGAGCAGATCGGTGAGGTAGCCGCCGATCAGGCCGAAGATCCCGCCGACAATCGCCGGGACGAAGAACAGCGTGCGCGCCCATTGCACGTACAGCTCGCCGCCCGGGAGCCAGAGGGCGGCAGCCTCCGGCCGCGGCATCCCACCCCGGACCAGCGCCTCGACGAGCGGCGCGCTCAGCGCCGCGATCGCCGGCTTGATGATGAGCGGCAGCATCAGCAGCTCGTAGATGTCGAAGGCGAAGCCGATCGACGCGATGACGCAGATCAGCCACTGGGTGCGGGTAAGTGAAGGCATGAAGAAGTACAAGTACGAAGGACGAAATACGAAGTACGAGGACGAGGTACGAGTTACCCGCTTCCAGCCGCTCCAGCCGCCAGCCGCTCCAGCCGTGCCAGCCGCTCCAGTCCCCCAGTCGCCGCCGGGTCGGGCGCGGCCCAGCGGCGGGCCTGCGGGCCGTGAAAGCATCGCACAGGACACGCGCCGGGCGTAGACTGGCCGCAACGTTGACGGTCGGCCGGCCGCAGCATTCCGGCCATCCCTCCGGAGGTGCGCATGTCCCAGGACTCCCTGGCGCTGGTCCGCCGCTGGTTCGACGAGGTCTGGAACCAGCGGAAGTCGGAAACGATTCACGAAGTGTTCGGTCCCGGATGCATTGCGAGAGGCGGCGATGGCATCGAACGGGGCGCCGACGAGTTCGTCACGTTCCAGCAGGCGTTTCTCGGCGCGCTTCCCGACCTGCAGCTCTCGCTCGACAACATGACGGCTGATAGCACCGGCGAGTGGGTCGCGGTGCGCTGGACAGCCAGAGGGACGCACCAGGGTGATTCGTTGGGCATTCCCGCCAGCGGCCGGCCGATATGCCTCTGCGGAATCTCCCTGGTTCGGATCCAGAACGGCAGATTCGTCGCCGGTTTCGACAACTACGATCAGCAGGACCTCCTGGCGCAGCTTCAGCCTCAGTCGAAGTCCGCCGGAAGCTGACGGCCGTCGCAAACGGTCCGGATCACGTTCGCCCGGGTTTCGGCTAGCCGGACACAACGCCGGTTTGCGGTCCGGCTGAAATCGGACACTACGTCGGTCCGGGCTACGTCGATCATCGAGGCACTCGTAGTGTCCGGCTGAAGCCGAACCTACGCCGGGTCGAAGTAGCGGGCGATGGTCTCGCTCGACGGCTTCGGCGTCAGTGCCGACACGAGCCACATCAGGAACGCCGAGCCCAGCGTCAGCGGCACGACCGGCATCAGATTCCACACGAGCAGCCCGCCGGCGCCGCGTGTCAGGACCGGCACGCCGCTCACCTGCCACAACACCGCCGGCGGTCCTGCCGGCGCCGGGACGACCGACTGCACGACCGCGACGGCGGCGATGCCAGCGACGACCCACAGCACGACGGCCAGCGCCCCCCATTTGGTGCTGCCCTTCCAGAACAACGCCGCGACCAGCAACGGACACAGGGCGGCGTAGCCGGCGAACGCGTATTGACTGGCCAGGTCGAAGATCGTCTGCGGCACGCGGACCGCGATCAGATACGCGATCAGCGTCAGCACGACGACGAAGATGCGGCCGGTCACGACCTGCACGCGCTCTCCGAATTTCGCGGTGCTCTCGTAGTAGGCGAACACGTCCTCCGTGAACATCGTCGAGAGCGCCAGAATCTGCGAGTCGCTCGCCATCACGGCCGCCATGACCGACGCCCCGAGCAGCCCCACCAGCCAGATCGGCGCGTAATGATCCACCAGCCGCAGCATCACATCGTCGCCCGAGGCGCTGCGGCGGAGGCGATCACGCTCGTCCACGCTGAGCGTCGGCCCGGCGTCAGCCAGGATCGCCCGCGCCTCGAGCTTCTGCGCAATCGCCGGCACTTCGTGGGCGCGGTTGGCGACGAGACCGAGAAAGACGCACGGCAGCCAGATGAGGATCATGCACACGGGGTAGAGAAGCACCGTGCGCCTGAAATGCGAGAGCCGTCGCGCCGTCAGGCAGAAGATGCCGATGTGCGGAAACGCGATCGACGACAGCGGGATGAACGTGTAGCTGAAGAAGAGCCACGGCGAGACGCGCTCGCGGGTGAGGAGCGCCGCCTGCGACGGTATCGAGAGCATCTCGCGCATGGCCGGACCGAAGCCGCCCATGCCGACGCCCACCACCACCAGCGCCAGCATTCCGAAGGCGAGGAACATCAGCGTCTGGAGTGTGTTCACCCAGGCGGTACCTCGCATCCCGCCGAAGAAGACATAGCTCATGACCACCAGCGCGACGACGAGACCGCCGGCCCAGTGGGGCACGAGGCCGCCGCTCACGGCCGCGAGCGTCGTGCCGCCGCCCATGACGCCGATGATGATGTAGGGCACGAGCAGCACCGCCTGGACCGCGAAGATCACGGTTCCGATGTGCCCGCACTCCCAGCGATCCCGGAACATCTGCACCGGGGTCATGAACCCGTGCCGCCGGCCGAGCGCCCAGATTCGCGTGCCGATGAACAAGAGCGACAGCGGGATGACCAGTGCGGACGCCGAGGCCATCAGGCCGTAGGTGACGATGCCGTTCGAGAACGCATGTCCCGAAGAGCCGAGGATGGAGAACGCGGTCATGTTCGTGCCGAACAGCGACAGCGCGAAGACGACCGGGCCGAGCGATCGGCCGGCGAGGAAGTAGTCCTCCGCCCCGCGCGCCACCTGGTGACGGAAGGCGAAGATGCCGATGTAGACCACCGCCACGAGGTAGGCGGCGACGATGAGGAGCGGCGTCATTCCGCGCGGCTCGCGGGGTCCGGGACCGGCGCGGACGGCTGGCCCTCGTGCTCGAGATGGGCGGGCCACGCCGCCCGAATCAGCACCCACACCAGCAGGGAAACCGCCAGTGTGTAGGCCGCATGGTAGAAGAGGCCAATCGGCATGATGCCGAAGACCAGCGGCGTCGCGGTGCGCCAGAACCAGAGGTCCTGATGCAGCGCATAGAACACGATGACGACGAGGACCAGCCGGCGCGGCATGCGCTAGGTTACGACGCGGACAGCCCCGACATAACGATTCCAGGGTTCAGCCGCGAGGCACTGGTGCGAATGACCCGCGATTGTCTGGTCCTCGAGCTGCCATGGCGCCTCCCTCCGGCCGGGCAGTCGCCATCCCGGTAAACTGACAGCCGGGCGCAGCGTAGGAATCGATTGATGACGTTGTTTCAGAACGGGGATCGGGTGTCCGTCGAGCCGGCTCGCGCGGCGAGTGTGGCTTCTCCTCTTCAGCCTCCTGGTCGCAGCCACACCAGCAGCGGCGCAGACCGCAGGCACGCTGGTCGGGACCGTCGCGCAGCCTGGTGCCGGGCCCCTGCCGGGGACGTCGGTCACGGCCCGGCAGGCTGAAACCGGCTTCACGCGCACGGCAACCACCGATGCGAGCGGACGCTACGCGCTGCCGGCGCTGCCGGCCGGCACTTACGAGGTGCGGGCCGAGATTGCCGGGTTCAAGCCACTGATCCGCCGCAACGTCGTGCTGACCGTCTCCGAGACCCGGGCGGTGGACTTCTCGCTCGCCCCCGGCGATCTCGCGGTGTCGGATGCCGTCGTCGAGGTCGAGGCGAAGGCGCCCCTCGTCAACACGGAGTCGCCCGAGCTCAGCTATCTCGTCAGCGGCAAGGCCCTGGAGACGCTGCCCCTCAACGGACGCAATTACACCGACCTGGCGCTGCTGCAGCCCGGAGTCGTGGCGTTTCCCCATCGTGACGGGGGCTCGGTGGTCGCACACGGGCTGGGGATGAGCGTCAACGGCCAGGACCCGCGATCGAACGTGTATCTGCTCGACGGCACACTGCAGAACGACTTCACCAACGGCCCGGCGGGGAGCGCGGCCGGGACGGCGCTGGGCCTCGAGGGCGTGCGCGAGTTCCGGGTCGAGACCAACGCGTACGGGGCCGAGTTCGGCCGCAACGCCGGCGGGCAGGTGACGGTCGTCACGCGGTCGGGCACCAACAATCTGGCGGGCAGCGCTTACGAATTCCATCGGAACGAGGCGCTCGACGCGCGCAACTTCTTCGACGGCGACGAAAAGCCTGCCTTCACGCGGAACCAGTACGGCGGCAGCCTCGGCGGTCCGCTGCGGGAGAATTCGCTCTTCTTCTTCGGCACTTACGAAGCGCTGCGCGAGCGGCTGGGCCGCACGGTGCGCACGTTCGTCCCCGACGACGACGCGCGGCTGGGGATCCTGCCGAACCCGGGCGTACCGGGCGCGACGATTCAGGTGCCCGTCAGCCCGCTGATCGTGCCGTATCTGAACGAGTACCCGCGGGCGAACGGACCGGCGCTCGGCGATGGCTCGGCCATTTTCACGTTCCCGTTCGAGCAGCGCATCGACGAACACTTCGGGCAGGGACGTCTCGACTACAACCTCGGGCCGGGCCAGCAGCTGTTCGGGCGCTACACGATCGACTCCGCGACCCAGCAGCTGCCGACCGACTACCCGCAGTTCCCGCGCTCGTTTCTCTCGCGGAACCAGTTCTTCACCGCCGAATACCGCCGCGCGACGTCGGCGACGACGATGCACACGGCCCGCCTTGGCTTCAGCCGGACGCGAATCGGCCAGGACGTCGAGGCGAACACGACCGAGGCGCTGACGCCTTTCGTGCCGGGTCGCGGGCTCGTCGGCAACATCGACGTCGGCGGCCTGCAGTTCCGCTGGGGGCCGCAGACCTCGTCGGCGCTGCGCCTGGTGCAGAACGTCTTCAGCGGCGAGTACCAGCTCACGCGGACGAGCGGCGCGCATCTCATCAAGGCGGGCGGCCTGGTCGAGCACTACCAGGACAACATGCTCAACCCGACCTTCTCGCTCGGCATCTACACCTTCCCGGGCCTCGCCACGTTCCTGCAGGCGCGGCCGACGCGATTCCTCGGGCTGACGCCGGAGGCGCAGTTCGACCGCTACTGGCGGTTCACGCTCGGCGGCGCCTACGTGCAGGACGAGTGGCGCGTGACGCCGCACGTGACCGTGAGCGGCGGCGTCCGCGTCGAAGCGACGACGATGCCCGAGGACATCTACGGGCGCGACATCCGCATGCCCAATCTGATGGACACGGCGGTGACGCCAGGTCCGCTCTACGACAACCCGGGTCCGAGCGTGTCACCGCGCGCAGGCGTGGCATGGGACGTATTCGGCGATGGCACGACATCGCTCCGGGGAGGGTACGGGCTCTACTTCAACACCAACAGCCACCAGAACCTGATCGTCACGGTGACCAATCCTCCCGCGACGCCGCGGCCCGTCATTCCGAACCCGACGTTTCCGGTCCCGTCGTTCGGTCAGCTCGGGGCGTTGTCGGTGCGGCCCGTCCAAACCGACATCGAGCTGCCGCGCCTGCACGTCTACAACCTGAGCGTGCAGCGTGAAGTGGGCTGGGACACCGTCGTGACGCTCGGCTATGCCGGATCGCGCGGACTGAAGCTGTGGCGCAGCTACGACGCCAACGTGCCGACGCCGCAGTCGCTGCCCGACGGCACGCCGTTCTTCCCGGTGACCGCGGCCCGGCCGAACTCCAGCTTCTCGACCATCGAGCTCAAGGCCAGCGACGGCGACTCCTGGTACAACGCGCTCGTGTTCGAGGTGCGGCGGCGTCTCTCCGGCGGCGTGAGCCTCCAGTCGTCGTACACATGGTCGAAGAACATCGACACCACGCAGGCCTCGACGTTCTTCTCCGACTCGACGACAGGGACGACCACGGCGTTTCCCGAAACGCTGGGCCCCAACTACAACCGCGGCCCGGCCGACTTTCATGCCGAGCACAACTGGGTGGTGAACCTCACGTGGACGCTGCCCTTCGCGCACGGTCTCGACGAGGGGCTGGTCAGGACGATCCTCGACGACTGGCAGCTCGTGGGCATCGGACAGATGCGCAGCGGTCCGCCGCTGACCGTGTTCGTGGCGCAGAACCGCTCGCGGTCGCGCTGGTCGCCGTCGCTCGGCCCGGGCACGGGCTTCGACCGCGCCAGCTACGCGCCCGGCCGCAGCGGATCGAATGCCATTGTCGGCAGTCCCGACCAGTGGTTCGATCCTGCGGCGTTCGTGCTGCCGGCTCCCGGTACGCCGGGCAACGTCGGCCGCGGTTCGGCGATCGGACCCGACTTGCGCGTCCTCGATCTCGCGCTGATCAAGAGCGCACCGCTCGGGTCGGGCTCCAGCCGCCGCCTGGAATTGCGCTTCGAGGTGTTCAACGTCTTCAACCACGCGAACTTCGGGCCGCCGTCCCTCATCGCCTTCACCGGATCGGCGCCCGAGGAAGCGCCGCTCGCAAGCTTCGGACGCATCCGCTCCACCGTGACCTCGTCGCGCCAGATCCAGATCGGAGTCCGGCTGGTGTTCTGAAACGTCCTCTTGAACGTAGTGTCCGGCTTCAGCCGGACCCGGCGAAGGTCCGCCTGAAGGCGGACACTACGTTCAGAGCGGACCTACGTTCAGAGCGGGCGTACGTTCGGAGATGTGCATCGCCTGAAGCCTGCTAAAGTTCCCGCATGCACTGGGTCATCTTTGCAATCGGCGCGGCACTCTCATGGGGCCTGTACGGTCCGACGCTCCACCGCGGCCAGGTGCTGCTCGGCAACCCGTTGAAGGCGCTGCTCTGCGTCGGCGTGGCCTACTTCCTCATCGGCGTGCTGGTGCCGGTGGCGATGCTCGGCTCGCAGGGCGGGTTGAAGGGCTTCAGCACCAGCGGCACGGCCGCGGCGACGTTCGCCGGCGCCCTGGGCGCGATTGGCGCCGTGTTCATCATCCTGGCGTTCCGCTCCGGTGGGCTGCCCGCGTACGTGATGCCGCTCGTCTTCGGCGGCGCCCCGCTCGTCAACGTGCTGGTCTCGATGGCACTGCACCCGCCGAAGGAAGCGCCGAACCCGCTGCTGTGGGTGGGATATCTGCTCGCGTCAGCGGGCGCGGGTCTCGTGCTGTATTTCAAGCCGCAGGGTTGAAAGACACGGGCTACGGGCTACGGGCTGCGGGCTACGAGCTACGGACGAATCTGGCAGAGGCCATCGAGTCGTGGCCCGCACGATCTCTTACCCACATCCGATGCCTGATCCGTCGCTTCCCGAAGTGTGGCTGCGGGGTCCGGTGGAGGGCTACGCGCCGGCCCTGCAACCCGTGGTTCACGCGCTGCTGCAGGTAGCCGAAGACGTCGAGCGCGACGCAGGCCAGCTCGGTGTTGAAAAGCTCTGGGCGCGGCCAGGCGCAGCGGCGTCGGTCGGCTTTCACCTTCGCCACATCGCCGGTGCGCTCGACCGGTTGCTGACCTATGCGCGCGGCGAACCGCTCACGCCCGAGCAGCTCGCGTTCCTGCGTGCGGAGGGCGAGCCGGGCGCGCCGCCGGCGACGAGCACGGACCTGGTCCGCCTGGCGCACCTGCAGATCGACCGCGCGCTGGCACAGCTTCGCGCCACCGATCCCGGGACGCTGACGGATGTGCGCGAGGTCGGCCGCAAACGGCTGCCGACCACGGTGGGAGGGCTGCTCTTTCACGCCGCCGAGCACTCCACCCGGCACGCGGGTCAGATCGCGACCACGGTTCGCGTGATCTCGACCAGGACTAACGGTCATTGCGCGGCGGAGGCGCTGCGCCCGCCCGGGACCTTCTTCCCGATGCAGTAGCAGGTGCTTGCCGGTGCGGATGAAGATCTGGCCGTCCGAGATCGCGACCGAGCTGAGGATGTACTCGTCGAGCGGGTTCTCGGCGAGCACCTCGAAGGCGGACCCGGTCTTGAAGGCCACGGTCAAGCCTTCCTCGTTCGAGATGTAGATGCGTCCGTCCGCGAGCACCGGCGACGAGCTGTAGGTGCCCGGCTTGAGCCGTTCGGGCCCGTAGACGACGGCGCCCGTCTTCGGGTCGAGCGCGTGCACGACGCCCTTGTCGTCAACGACGTAGAGCAGCTTGCCGTCCGAGACCGGCGTCGGCACGTCGGGGCCCTTGTCGAACGAGAAGGCGCGGTGTGATTCGGTGACGTCACCGCGGCCGCCCGTCTTGATCGCGAGCATGGGCTTCACGCGCGTCGGCGCGTAGACGATGCCGTCGCCGGCGAGCGGAGACGCGATGATGCGATAGAACGGGTTGTTGTCCGGGTTCAGGCCGCGCGAGCGCCACAGCTCCTTGCCGGTCGCCGGGTCGTGCCCGGTGACGATGTCGCCGCCGCTGACGACGATCTCGACGGCCTTGCCGACACGCGCGACGACCGGCGTGGTGTAGGCGTCCGGTGACTCGCGGATCGCATCCGTCGGGCGGTCGACTTTCCACAGCGACTTCCCGGACTTGCCGTCCACTTTGACGACGTACGACGGATCGTCGGTGTGGAAGCCCTGCAGCACGGGAATGTACAGCGCGCCGTCGAGCAAGAGCGGCGACGATCCGTAGCCGTGGTTCAGGCCCCACTTGCCGTACTCCTGCTGCAGGTCGCGCGCCCAGAGCTCGTTGCCCTTGAAGTCGAAGGCCTTGAGCGAGCCGGCGCCGTTCAGCAGCCACACGGTCCGGCCATCGGTGACCGGCGATGGCGAGGTCATGTCACCCTTCCGCACCTTGCGGTTCGTGCCGCTCATCGGCTTCTTCCAGCGCGGCTCCCCGGTGCCACGATCGAGACACCAGAGCGACAGGGCGTCACCCTCGTTCGGGCCCTCGGCCACGCTGAGGAAGATCGAGTCGCCCCAGATGATGGGCGTCGAGCCGCTGACGTTCGGCATCGGGACTTTCCACGTGACGTTCTCCGTGGCGGTCCACTTCAGCGGCGGATTCTTCTCGCCGCTGTTGCCGTTGAGGCTGGGGCCGCGCCACTGCGGCCAGTTGTCGGCCGAGACGCCAGCCACCGTGATTGTGAGGATGCCAAGGAATGCGGCCAGTCGATAACGCATCGAGAACGCCTCCGTATCGATGATCCTACGCACAGCCGGCGGATGGAGCTTACCTTGCTTCAGCCGAGCTTCAGCAGCGCCAGCGACTGTTCATCCTTGATCAGCACGCGATCGCCGAGCAGTACGGGATGAGCCCACGTCGCGCTGGCGGCCACCTCCATCCGCGCCACCACCTCGAAGCCACGGTCGGTCGCACGGACCAGCGACAGCTGCCCATCGTCGGTCAGGCAGAACAGGGTGTCACCAGCGCCGACGATCGCGGCATTCTCCCCCTGCCGCGGCGGCGAGGTCCAGAGCGTTTTGCCCGTGCGCGCGTCGAGCGCGAAGAACTGGCCCTTGTTGCGATGCGTCAGGCCGAACAGCCAGTCGCCGGAGCGGACGGGCGAGCTCATATACATCGGCACCGAGGCGTTCTCCCAGACGATTTCGGGCTTCCAGACTGCGGCCTGGCGGGTGATGCGGATGGCGAAGGTGCTCTTGTCCAGGCCGGACAGCACGATCAGATCGCGATATACGACGGGCGTGACGCTGTTCTGCTGGTACGAGGTCTCGAACGGCATCGTCCAGAGCGTCCTGCCGGTCGAGCGCTCGACGCCGACGATGTGACGCTGTGTCTGCGTGACGATCTGCCGGACGCCGCCCGCTTCGACGATGACCGGGGAGGCGTAGCCCGGGCCATCTTCGGTCCAGCTCCAGCGCACGCGTCCCGTCGCCGCGTCGAAGGCGCGCAGCGCGCCGCGATCCTTCCCGCCCACGTGCGCGATCACGTCATCGCCGTCCACCAGCGGCGACATCGCGGTGCCGAAGACCGGCGCGGTCAGTGGAAACTCCTTGTCGAAGGTCTCGCGCCACAGCAGCTTGCCGGTGGCCGCATCGACGGCCGACAGCACCCCGCTGATCCCGAGCGCGAAGAGTCGCCCGCCGCTCACGACCGGGGTGGACTTGGGACCCTTGCCGTGTCCGCGTGCGGCCGGGTCCATCTGATACGGCGCGTCGTAGGCCAGCGACCACACCGCCTTGCCGCTCGCCAGATCGAAGGCGGCGATGGTCTCCCGGTCGTTCTTGCGAGTGAAGAGATACACCCGGCCGTCCGCGACGACCGGCGAGGAATGGCCGATGCCGACCTCCACCTTCCAGACCTCCACCGCCTTCGGCGCCGGGGTTGCCAGCGTCACCGCCGCGGCACGGCCATCCCGCGCCGGCCCGCGCCACTGCGGCCAGGCCTGCGCCGAGAGCACCGCCGATGCGCACAGGGCCGTCATCGATCCCGCGAGCACTCCCAGGCGTCGCATCCTTCGCACCTCACTCACGCCGCACTCCTGCACCAGTGAGATTTACAGTTTGACTGGTGTTACGAAGTGGCGCAGGCCTTTAGTTTAGGCCTGCCCCGGGCCCGCGTTGGCCGGGCTGAAGCCCGGCGCCACCTCCGCGAGCCCGTTGTCAACTCCACGAACTCGCTACTCCGCCTTGAGCCCCTCGAGCAGCGGGAGCCGCGTCGCGACGTGCGTCGCGACGAGCGACGCCAGGAGCCCGGCGAGGAGCACCGACGCCGCGACCCCGCCCACCACCGCGATCGGCCACCCGCCTCCCTGTTTCGCCAGCGCCGGCTGCACCGACAGCAGCGCCGCCGCTGCGCCAATCAGCGTGCCGACGCCGACGATCCACAGCGTTTCGCTGATGACCACCGTCCGGACGTGGACGCGTTCGAAGCCCACGGCCTGCAGCAGCGCCACTTCACGCCGGCGCTCGAGCACGTTGCGCACCAGAACGGCGCCGAGCCCGAAGGTGCCGAGCAGCAGGCCGAGCGCGCCCAGGGCCTGGAACGTGGACAGGTACGTGTTCTCGACCTGCTGATAGGCACGCAGGCGCTCCACCGTGGATCCGACCTCGAGGCCGAAGTCCGACAGTCTCGACTCGAGCGCCTCGGTGATCGCCGCCTCGCGGCCCGCGGGCGCACCGACCAGCCACACGCGATAGCCCTCGATTCCCGGAAACAGCTCGACGAAGTGTGCCTCGGGGATCAGGATCTCCGACTGAAAGAGACTGTGCGACAGGCTGGCGACGAACCGGAGCCGCAGCGGCCGTCCCTGGGGACCGTCGATCTCGATCTCATCGCCCAGCGCCCGGTGGAAGACGTACTGGAGCGACGTCGCGTCAACGATGGCGGGAATCGCGGCGCGACGATCGGCGCCCTCCGATCCGGCCGGCGCGAGCGGTCGATCCAGGAGGAGCCATGGATTCCGGCGCTCCGCCTCGGTCTCGGCCAGCGACGCCGCGAAGGTGAACCGGCCGCCTCGCTTCACGAAATCCGGTGTCGGCGCCACGAGTCGAGGCCGCTCGGGACGATACAGATTCAGACAGCTCCCGTCGTCTCCCGGGCGCAGCCGGAAGCGATCGACGGTGATGCCGGCCAGGGTCTTGGCGATGTCGGGCGAATCCAGTCCGTAAGCGCCGGCGCCGGCTCTGGCGGTTGGATCGTACATGAGCGGCGCGACCGATTCGGCCATCAGCGCATATCCGCCCGTGCCCGATCGAGGGTTCGACGGATCGTCCACGTCGCCCCGGCGAAACGCGCCGACGGCGACGATGACGAACGTGGCGAAGGCGATGAGGCCGATCGACAGGACGGTGCGGCCGGGACGCACGCGGGCGTTCGAGATGCCGAACCGCCCGAGGGTGCGCCACGACCCGCCGGCGCTCGGCGGCCTGGGCGGCCGCCTGAGCGACCACGACACGAGGGACAACGCGGCGACCAGCGCCGCGGCGCCGGCGCCAAAGAATCCGGCCGTCTGATCGAGTACGCCCAGCGCCGCGAGCGCCACGAACACCGCCGCGGCAAGGCCCGAGGCCGCCGACCCGATGGCGGACACCGGCACGCGCCAGCGGCCCGACGGGCTGGCCGGCGCCACGTCCACCGCGCCTTTCAACAGGCTTCGCGCCGGTGCGCGCGACGCCTGCCTGACCGACCAGACGATCACGCCCATCGCCGTGAGCACGCCTGCGATTGCGCCCGCGACGAGCGGCAGCGCCGACGGCCTGAGGACGAGCGCCGTCGTGCCCACCGCGCCGACCCACCAGGTGCGCAAGCCGAGCATGATCAGCGCAGCGTAGCCCACCGCGCCCGCCATCCCGAGCAGACTTCCCGCGAGCGCGAGCGCGAATCCCTCGCGCGCGAACAGGCCCCGCACCGCGCGCGGGGTCAGGCCGATGGCTTCGAGCAGCCCGATCTCGCGCAGGCGCTGCTCGACGCCCAGCCGGAAGAACAGCCCGGTGAGCAGCAGTCCCGCGATCACGAGGAAGAAGCTGAAATAGAGGAAATACTGGCCGAAGTCGGTGGTGCCCGACGAGGCGTCGAGCGCCCGCCGACGCACCGGCTGCACCACCAGGCCGGCGTCCGACAAGGTGATTGCCGAGCGGAGCTTTGCCGCAAACGCGGCGGGCGTCGCACCCGACGATGCATCCGTTTCGGAGGCGCGGAAGCGCATCGACGTCATGCGGCCGAACCGGGAGCCCCACAGCCGCCGTGCCGTCTCGTACGGAATGAACGCCTTGGGCGCGGCCTTGTGACGATCCCAGTACTGCTCGTCACGCGGCGTGATGCGTGAGAGATCGATCGGGAACGGCGGATCCCAGTCGGAGATGCTGGTCTGATCGCTGATCCCGGGATACTCGGGCGTGAGCGTCGGGTCTGCGCCGACGCCGGCCATCGGCAGGACGCCGGCGACCGTGAACTGTTCGGTGCGCTTCGAGATGCCGCCACCGTCCTCCCAGACCTCGAAGGTCATCGACAGGGTGTCGCCGGACCTGGGCTGGAGCGTCTCGGCCGTCCACGCGTTGAGCCAGATCGTGTGTCCATCCGCCCGCGTCGCCGACGGACCCGCCGGCGGCACGGGCCCGCGCATCGAAGCCGGATAGAACTGCCGCGCCGCTCGTTCGACGTCGATGCCTGCGACAACCGAATATGCGACCTGACGGCCGTCGCTGATGGTCAGGCTCTCAGCGAGATAGGCAAAGACCGGCAACCCGGTCATTCCCAGATCGCTGGCCACGCGACTGGCGGTCCGCTCGATGGCATCCGGGATCAGCCCGCTGTCGCTCTCGAGCGAGAACCCGGGAGCGACCGACGGACCGGACGCCGGCGTCTGGTCCGAGCCGAGGATTCGCAGGCGCAGCCCGCCATCCTCGAGCGTCCTCACGGAGTCGATGAGCGACGCCAATGACGATGGGTCCCTTGCATCGCCGCGATCCGAAACCAGGACGGCGTTGATCGTGCCGGCGCGATCGAGATCGCGCTGCAGGCGCTCGAGCGGCAGGAAGATCGCATTCACCTCACCCTGCTGCGGACGAAGGGAGAAACTGCCGAGACGATCGGCCGGCAATGTCGCGGCGACCGTGGCTCGCAACGTGCGTCCGAGCTCGTCGCGGCGGCCGTGCAGCGTGCTCGCGGGGATGGCCGACGGCTGCTGCAGGCGGACGAGGACGCCATCGCCATCGGCGGCCGCCAACTCGCGGGCGAGAGCCGGGCTGAGCAGAGCCTGGCGGGCACCGAGGGCTGGCGGGCTGGACAGGCCGTGGAATCGCCAGAAGGATTCGTCCACGCCGTAGAGGGCGACGCCGGACGCGCGGCGGCCGTTCGAGCCGTGGCTCACGAGTCCATCGACGGCAATCAGTCCGACCGCCGACCCGAACGACTGACGGAAGCCGTCCAGGCGTTGGAGATCGTGCGGCAGCGCCGCCCGGAAGAAGCCCGTGGAGGCAATCAGGTGGTCGGCACGTCCGAGCCGGCCGACCGCGAGCAGGCGGAGACTTTCCTTGACCGATTCGCCGACGAGCAGCGCTCCCGCGAGCACGGACACGGCAATCGCCACGCCCGCCACGACGGCCAGGTTGGTGCGCCAGTAATGACGGAGGCTGCGTCGCGCCAGCTGCCGGAGGGTCATGGCTAGCGAGGGAGCCAGTCGAAGCACGAGGGTGGAGGACGGCTGGACGCGCTCAGCTCGACCAGCGTCCCGTCTTCGAGCGCGAGCGGCCGGCGGCAGCGCGCCGCGAGCTCGGGATTGTGCGTGACGATCACCAGGATCGTCTTCAGCCGGGTGTGCAGCTCGAGCAGCAGGGCCGCCACGCCGTCGGCAGTGTGGCGATCGAGGTTCCCCGTCGGCTCGTCGCACAAGAGCAGCGCCGGCTCGCGCACGAGCGCCCGCGCGATGGCGACGCGCTGCTTCTCCCCGCCGGACAGCTCGGAGGGACGATGCCCGATGCGCGCCGCGAGGCCGACGCGCTCGACCAGCGTCCGGGCGCGCGCAATCTCCTCCTCGGTCGTCCCCGTCACCATGGTCGGCGCGAGCACGTTCTCGATGACCGAGCACTGCGGCAGGAGGCAGTGATCCTGAAAGACGAAGCCGACGCGCCGGTTGCGGAACGTCGCGAGCTCGGCCGGCTTCAGCCGATGAGGGCTGACGCCGTCGAGGGACACCTCGCCGGACGAGGGCGTGTCGAGCCCGCCGATGATGTAGAGGAGCGTGCTCTTGCCACTGCCGGAGGCGCCGGCGATGGACGCCGACTCGCCCGCCTGGAGTGACAGCGTGACGCCGCGGAGAACGTCGAGAGCCCCTCGTGGCGTGTCGAAGGACTTGGTGAGGCCTGTGATTTCGAGCATGGGCAGTGAGGGTGTCGGGGGACGGGAGCCCCTCTGGTGACTTGCGGGGCTCCCGTGCTCCTGCCGTCCCCCTACGTCACGCCGAACTCCGCAAACACCCGCTCCAGGCGCTCGGCGGACCTGGTGATGGAGTAGTGCGCACGGGAACCGGCGGCGCCCTGGCGCGACAACCGGGCCCGCATGTCGCGATCCTGCCAGATCTGCCACAGCCCTTCGGCCAGCGCCTCGGGATCGTCGGGCGCCACCAGCACGCCGCCGCCGGTCTTGTTCACCAGCTCGGGAAACGCGCCGTGCGCCGGCTGGACGACGGGCACCCCGGCCGCCATCGCTTCGATGATGCTGAACCCTTTGGGCTCACGGTAGGGCGCAGGCATCGAGAACACGTCGGCCCGCGCGAGAAAGCGGACCTTGTCCTCACGACCGAGCTCGCCATGATAAGTGAACTCGGCATCGAGGCCCGCCTCGCGCAGCCGCTCCTGGAT
Organism: Vicinamibacterales bacterium; assembly: GCA_963834365.1. Taxonomy (GTDB): domain Bacteria; phylum Acidobacteriota; class Vicinamibacteria; order Vicinamibacterales; family Vicinamibacteraceae; genus CAWJAP01. Next base: position 160,511 of record CAWIBS010000030.1, read on the forward strand.
GCCGGACAGATACACCTTCCCGTCCGCGCCCATCCAACCGGCGGCCTCGAGACGCAGGCCGGTGACGCCGCGGTCGAGCCGAAGGATGCGATAGGCCTCGGCCAGTCGATCGAGACCTTTCTCGGGCGCGATCCGTCCGAAGTAGGCGATGGTGAACGGCTGCGACGAGCTCGCCCCCTGGGGACTCACCGCCCGTCGATCGCGACCCGGCACGTACGGCGTCAGGTAGTCGAAGTCCTTCAGGTTGATGCCGATCGGCACCGTGCGAAGGCGCTCGGGCGCGAGACCGAGGTAGGTCGCCATGAACGACGCGTAGTAGTCACTCACGGCGATGAATCCGTCCACGTCGGCGAGCTGCTCGCGGATCAGGGCCATCGCCTCCGCCTTCCACGGCTCCTGCAGCTGCTCGAGGAACAGATCGTCGCCCTGCAGCGTGCACAGGATCGTGCCGCCCAGCGCCTGTCGAATCGGTTTCGCCAGCCCGATGAGCATCACGAACGGCAGGACGATGACATCAGGCTTGGGCTGCGTTGTCAGCCAGTCGATGAGCTTGTCGAGCTCCTTGCGCAGCAGGCCGTGCTCGCCCTTCAGCGTCGAGACGGTCATTTCGCCGAGGAACCGGCCGTCGGTCTGCACCGACCGCTTCGACACGAGGCGGAGGAAGCGCGACGAGTCCCAGAGGCGATCCAGCCAGCGCGGCGTGTGGCGGAACAGGGACAGGTGCTGCTGCAGATACACGCTGACGCCGCCGAAGAACACCCGCTTCCGGCTCACGTTGGGTTCGTCGGTCAGCGTCGGGGTATAGAGCGGCACCAGCGTGACCTCGTGCCCGCGCGACATGAGCTCGGAGGCCAGCGCGTTGTCGCGAAAGCAGCTGCCGCAGTACATCGACGCGGCGCCAGCGGTGAACAGCAGAATCTTCATGGGCTGGGGCGGTTCGGTCTTCGGTCGTTGGTCGCTGGTCTTCGGTCTTTGGTCGTTCTGGTCTTTGGTCTGTCGTGGTCTTCTGGTCTTTGGTCTTTGGTCTTGGTCGCTGGTCCCTGGTCGCTGGTCCCTGTGACTGCTGCCGTCCGCCGGATATTATCGTCGAGGCCATGGAACTGCAGGCCGGGCGAGGCCCGAACGGCAACGACAAAGCTCAGGCAGACCGCAGGCACCGACCAGCCGTGGACGCCCCGGTGACGCTCGAGCGTGGATCTCTGATGCATCGACGCTCGACCGTTCAAGCCGCCGCGCTCCTGGCGTGTCTGGTCCAGATTCCGGTCCTCGCGGTCGTGAGCCTGGTCGCGCAACCGGCATCGGTCACGGCGCGCCCCTCCCCGCGCCAGCTGCGCTGGCATGCGATGGAGATGTACGCGTTCCTGCACTTTTCGCCGAACACGTTCACCGATCGTGAGTGGGGATTCGGGGACGAGGATCCGAACCTCTTCAACCCGACGGCCTTCGACGCCGATGCGATTGTGACGGCGCTCGAGCGCGGCGGGATGACCGGCGTCATCCTGACGGCCAAGCATCACGACGGCTTCTGTCTCTGGCCGACGAAGACGACCAGGCATTCGGTGGCGTCGAGCCGGTGGCGCGACGGCCACGGTGATGTCGTCGGCGAGATTGCCGCAGCCGCTCGAACGCACGGGCTGCGGTTCGGGGTGTATCTCTCGCCATGGGATCGCAACCATCCGGCCTACGGCACGGCCGCTTACATCGAGGTCTATCGGGAACAACTGCGCGAGCTGCTGACCGGCTACGGACCAATCTTCGAGGTCTGGCACGACGGCGCCAACGGGGGCGACGGCTACTACGGCGGCGCCCGCGAAAAGCGCACCATCGATCGACGCACCTACTACGACTGGCCGACGACCTGGGCGCTCGTGCGGAAGCTGCAGCCCGAGGCGGTGATCTTCAGCGACATCGGCCCGGACGTGCGTTGGGTCGGCAACGAGAAGGGCGTGGCCCCTGAAACGAGCTGGGCAACGTTCGCACCGGTCGGGGAAGATGGTGGAGCGGCCGCTCCGGGCTTTGTGAAGACGGCTGAGAGCGGCACCGGACATCAGACGGCGGAGCAGTGGCTGCCGCCGGAATGCGATGTGTCGATCCGCCCCGGGTGGTTCTGGCACGAGGCCGAGAACGCACGGGTCAAGACGCCCGAGCAGCTGATGGATTTGTATTTCCAGTCAGTCGGCCGCAGCTGCAACCTGTTGCTGAACGTCCCGCCCGATCGGCGAGGCGTCCTGCACGAGGCCGACGTCAGATCCCTCGCGGAGTTCGGCGACCGGCTTCGCCGCGTCTTCGGCGCGGACCGGGCGAGAGGCGGGAAGGCCTACGCCGCGGGTACCGCAGCAGGTTCGGCGGCCGAAGTGATTGACGGCCAGGCGGAGACGTATTGGCTCGCTCCGAGCGCCGGACCGGCCACGCTGGTCATCGCTCTCCACGAGCCCGCAGCCTTTGACGTGGTCCGGCTCCGCGAGCACATCGCCCTGGGCCAGCGGATCGAGACGTTTGCCATCGACGTGTGGAACGATACTCAGGCCGACTGGCGCGAAGTGGCGCGGGGGACGAGCATCGGGGCCTCGCGTCTGGTGCGCCTGCCACTGATCGCCACGAGTTCCGTACGCGTCCGCATCACGACGGCATCAGCCCCCGCGGCGCTGACGGAAATTGCGCTGTTCCAGGACCGGCACGACGCCGATTGATTGCAGAGAGACATCCGCCAGATGACTTCGATCAGCGGCGTGGCAGTCCGGCCAGATCCTGCTTCATCTCGGTGAAGCCCGCGCTCGTGCGGCGGCCACCCGGGGCGTTGGACGCCCGCAGGAGCTGAGCGCGGCTGCCCGGCGACGGATGCGATGAGAGAAACTGCTCGACCGACCCCGGGGAGCGACGTTGCTGCCGCTGCAGCACCTCGAAGAACTCCACCATGCCGCCGGCGTCCCAGCCCGCCTGCTGCATGATCCGGGCACCGACCTGGTCCGCCTCGCGTTCGTGATCCCGGCTGAACTTCAGGAAGAGGAACTGGGTGCCGAGGCCCGCGCCGACCCGCGCCGCAGCCTCGCCGCGGCCGCGGCCGTCGAGCACCGCGCCGAGAAGGCCCAGCAGCCCGTTGGCGACCGTCGCCTTGCTCAATTGCTCCGCCGCGTGCCGTTCGGCGACGTGCGCCACTTCGTGCGCGAGCACGCCCGCAATCTGTGCCTCGTTCTCCGCGAGCTCGAGAATCCCGCGGTGAATCCAGATCGGTCCACCCGGCAGCGCGAACGCGTTGGCGGTCCGGTCGTTGGCGACCGTGAAGCTGTAGGGATACTCCGGACCGGGCGCGTTCGCCGCGAGGCGCCGGCCGATGCGGTTCACATATGACGAGATGTCGGCATGGCGGACCGCCGGCACTTTCGATCGCACTTGCTGTTGCGCCTGCCGGCCGACGTCTATTTCCTGCTGGACCGAGATCAGCGAGAAGGCCGCGACGCTGCTCGCGCCGATAAGCACCATGAACATCGTCGCAATCCCGCGCGCAGGACGATGGGGCGGGTGGGTCGCAGTCATGCCCACCGTTACAGCAAGGGCCTTGCCAGTGCGTTTCGTCCGGGTTTCATGCGATCCTCCGGGACAATGTCGGCAGGCTCCGCCGCGACCGCCACCTGTGCCGTGTCCGCTGCAGACTCCAACCACCGTCCGCGTTCCGACTCAAAGGGCTCCCCGACTCCTCATGTTCGACACGCATCTTCCCGATCTCCGCATCCTGGCGCCCGCGCTCGCCGTCCTCACGGCGATGATCACGCCGGCGATTCTGGTCCTGGCGGCCGGCACGCTGATCGGCTCGACTTCGGCGCGCCTCGCCCGGGTAGTCGATCGCGTCCGCGTCCTGTCGGATACGTTCGAGGCGCTCGAGACCGGTGAATCGAAGAGTGCCTCGCTCGAGGAGCGCCGCGTCCACATCTTCGGACAGCTCGGCGGGCTGACCCAGCGGGCACGGCTCCTGCAGCTGAGCATGTTGTCGATGTATCTCGCGCTCGCGAGCTTCATTTCGACGAGCGCCGTGCTCGGCCTGCTGGCCTTCGTGACGCCGGACCGGAGCTACTCGCCGTACGTCCCCGTCATCGGCGCCCTCAGCGGGATGGTGTTCCTCTTCGCGGGCAGCATGCTGCTCATCTTCGAATCGCGGGTGGCGTTCTTCGCGGTGCACGACGAAATGCGGTTCGTCACGAAGCTGGGTCGCAAGTTCGCGCCTGCCGAGATGGTCGAAGGAGCGCGGCACGCCGAGCAGGTGCTGAAAGGCAAGGAGTGAACGTGCGGAGACAGGTCCTGCCGGAAGTGGCGGCGCTCGGCATGCTGCTCGCCCTGGCGGCGTGCAGCGAAAAGAGTCCCTCGAGTCCGACGCCACCGCAACCGAACCAGACGGTCTACACGGCGATCGGTGCGAGCGACGCGGCAGGCGTCGGCGGGAGCGTCCCGTGCTTCCCTTTCACGGATTGTCCGGACGGCACGGGCTACGTGCAGACGATCGTGCGGCGGCTGAGAGCCGCCGGCCAGACCGTGGAGATCATGAATCTCGGGATTCCGGGCGCGGTGCTCTCGCCAGAGGTCGAAGAGCTCGCCCGCACGCTCGGCCGCGGGACGATCGGCAATTACGTCGACCGCGAGCTGCCGTTCGTGCCGCGCAACTCGACGCTCGTGACGATCTTCGCCGGACCCAACGACGTCAACACCGTCGGCCTCGCGATCGAAGCCGGGCTGGGCGGCGACCCGGGCGTGTTCACGCAGACGCAGGCCGACATTTTCGGGCGCAACCTCACCACGCTGGTCAACGGCGTGCGCACGCGCGCGCCCAATGCCCGGCTCGTCGCCGTCAACGTGCCGAACCTGGCCGCGCTCCCCTACGTCTCGAGCCGATCGCTCACCGAGCGCCGGCTCCTGCAGCAGATCTCGGTGCTCTTCTCCGCCCGCGTGAACGCCCTGGCGTCCCAGGGCCTGCTCGTCGTCGATCTGATGTGTGATGCCCGATCGTACCAGCCGGACATCTACTCGGCCGATGGCTACCATCCGAACGATGCCGGCTATGCCTACGTCGCGGATCGCATGTACGGGCCGGCCACGACCGGGTCCAGCTCTCCTCCACGCGCCGCCTGTCCCGAGATGACGCGGTTCTAAGCCCAGAGTTCACTTGTGTTGACAACGGGCCCGCCAAGGTGGCGCCGGGCTTTAGCCCGGCCATCGCGGGCCCGGGCAGGCCTAAAGGCCTGCGCCACATCACCAACACAAGTGAACTCTGGGCTTAGGGGTCAATCACGGGCTGCGGGCTGCGGGCTGCGGGCTACGGGCTACGGGCTACGGGCAAACCCTTGATGCCGGCCGTTGTGCTCTCACTCAGCGTCGGCCGTCATGAGGTCGCCGAAGCCGGCACTGGCGAGGCGTTCGCGCAGCTGACGCTGCTGGAGATCGGTCAGGCTGCTTCGCGGCGGCAAGACAGGCGCCGCAATCGAGCCCCGACCACGCGAGAATCTGCTTGATGGCCGGGAACAGCGGAACTGCAGAGGGTGAAGGGCTTCAGGTCTGTCGAGTCAGGTGATCTACGGGCACTACGGGCTACTGGCGACGGGACTGGTAAAGAATCTTGCCGGGCCCGCAGCCTGTAGCCCGCAGTCCGGGCTCTGTCTTCGGTCTTCAGTCTTGGTCTTCACAACCTTCGGACAGACTACTGCACTCCGTCGTGAACGTTCATTGTCATAGCGGCTTCGTGCGCGACGTGACACTGCTACACTCGCGTCCCTGAAGGGGACACGCAGCATCGCAGCCACGGGCGACGATCGCGAACCGGGCACGCCTGCCGGCGCCGCCGCTCGCCGGCGTGCCGTCACCGCAATCTTCATCGGCGCGGCGCTCTCCACGACCGGCTACCTCGTCGCCGGTACGGTCACGGCTCTTGCCGCGGACGCCCAGTTGGGATCGGCGGCCTGGAGCGGCCTTCCTGCCGCGGTTCTGGTGCTGGGCACGGCCGTCGGCTCCAGCGCCCTCACCGGCGTCATGCAGCGCTCCAGCCAGCGCGGCGGCATGATCACGGGCTACGCCATCTCCGCCACCGCGGCGATCGCCGCTGCCGTCGCCGTCCAGCGAGGTGCGTTTCTCCTGTTCATGGGGGCGACGTTCCTGCTCGGCCTCGGCTACGGCGCGAACCGCCTGGCCCGCTACACGGCAGCCGATCTCTTCCCGGCAGAACGGCGAGCCACGGTGATCGGCTGGATCGTCTGGGCCGCCACGATCGGTGCCGTCACCGGCCCGTCGCTCGCCGAACCGGCGGCGGCGCTCTCACGCCAGGCCGGGTTCGCATCACTGGTCGGCCCGTATGTGGCGGCCGCGGCCGCGATGCTGGCGGCGGCGCTCGTGATGTTCGCCATGCCTGGCCGGCTGGCGCTCTCGGGCCTCGTGACCGAGCCAGCGGCGTCCAGCGCCAGCGCCGCGGCGGCGAGCGCCGCGAATTCCGCTGTGCGTCTCGCGCTCTCGGCGATGACGGCGGCGCAGATCGCGATGGTGCTGCCGATGACGATGACCCCGCTGCACATGCAGCATGGGGGTGTCGGCTTGACGCGCATCGGGCTGGTGCTGTCGGCGCACACGCTGGGCATGTTTGCCCTGGCGCCGCTCACCGGACGTCTCACCGATCGCGTCGGCGCCCGACGAGTGATTGCGATGGGCACTGCCGTGCTCGTCTGCGCCTGCCTGCTGGGCGCGCTGACCACACACGGCGGCTCATTCCTCATGTTCGCGTCGCTCGGACTGCTCGGATTGGGATGGAACCTGTCGTTCATCGCCGGCAGCGCACTCCTGACCGCGAGTGCGTCACCGGAGGCGCGGCCCCGGCTGCAGGGACTGGGCGACACCTGTGTCTGGGGCGCCGGCGCCGCCGCTGGATTGCTCTCGGGCGTACTGCTCCACGCCACGAATTTCCGGACGCTCGTGCTCCTGTCGGCGCTGATTTCTCTCGTCCCGCTCGCCATCGACGCGTCGGATCGCCGCAGTGCGCGGCGCGGCTGAGAAGCCGCGCCCTCCTGCGGTCGCCATCGCCGGCTCAATGCGCGGGCCCCAACAGCACCGCGTTGATGAACAGCAGCGACGTCCCTTCCATGAAGGCGCGGAAGTTGGGATCTTCCGCGAAGGCGATCACATGGCCCTGGCCGAGCGGCTGGTGGATCAGGAACGCCTTGCTCGCGACCTGCGGCTTGAGCTCGTCCCAGACCAGCCCGCTGGCGACGAGCCGATCGACGGTCGCATAGGTCGCGACGTTCCGTCCCTTGTCCAGCTTGATCGGCGTGAACACGCGCGACCCTTCGACCATCACCTGCACCTCTCCGTCGGTGCCGGCGCTCAGCCAGTGCTCGGTGTCGAGCGTGGCGCGGAGCAACGCGCCCGGCAGCGCACCGGGACGTTCCCACTCCGGCTGCACGGTCTTCTCGAGATCGATCGGTTGCGGCGGCGCGTCCTTCTTCGCCTCGGCCGCCTTGGGATCGGTCTGCTCCACCTCGGGCCGCCCGCCCTTGAGCTCGGTGGTCGTCGAAAGCAACCCGACGCTCTCGCGTGACGCCCAGCGCGACGCCTCGGCGAGCGTGATGAGCGTGCCGCCGGCCGAGATCCAGTCCTTCAATCGGCGCAGCAGGTCTCCACTGATCGCCGAGTAGGTGCCAGACGGCAGGACCAGGACCTCGTAGCGCGTCAGGTCCACGCGCGCGAGGGAGGCAGTGCGGACGATCGTGACCGGCTGCCCGTAGCGGCGCTCGAGCACGTAACGCGTCCACCCCGCCGACAGGCTCGAGACCGGCGTGTCCCAGGCCATCAGCACCGCCGGCGCCTTGAGCGGCTGCACGAACCCGCTGCCGAGGGAGATGCCTCCCTCGACGAACGTACTGTCGAAGGGCACGATCTCCGCACCGTGCGGCGACGCGACGGCGCCGAGGGTCGCCGCCAGATTCGCATTCTCCGAGTGGCGCACGACCACGGTGCCGCCAGGGAACGTGCGACCGCCCAGCGTGAACGGCAGATCGGCGGTGCGCATCCGGATGCCGCGGCGCAGCCCTTCGACCACGACCGCTGCCGTCGCCGAGCCCCACGGCAGCAGGTAGCCGATCTTCGATGCCGGAAGCGGAGTCGCGGGAGGGGCACTGGCCGTCGTGCCAGCGACCAGCGTCCACGACAGATCGCCGCCGGCGACGGGCGACGACCTGACGCCTGTCGGCCGCTCGGCGGTGAGGATCTCGACGTCGAATGCGAGCGGCAGGCTCCAGGCCGTGACGTCGTAGATCTGCTCGCCGAGCCGCTTCTTGCGGCGCCGTTCCTGTTCCTTGAGGAAGCCCTCCGGCTGAGCGACGTGCGGCTCGAGCAGGTTCCGGAGCAAGCGCGAGCCCGGCTGCGCCGTCGGGATGATCCACGTGCCGGGCGGCAACTGGCGCGATGCGAGCTTGATGGGCTCGTCGGCGCGATGGACGTCGAAGCCCTGCGCGACGAGGAGCCGCGCCAGCCGCTCGCTCCGCGAGCGATCCGCGCCGGGGGGCAGCAGGTATTCGCGCACCGGCCCCCGCTCCCCTTCCTGAATCGCGCTGCGGCGGAACTCGAGAAAGTCGCGGAGCAGCTTCTCGCGGTTCCGTGCCGCGGTTTCGGCGGTCGTCATGGCGGCCGTGAAGTGCTGGAGCACGCCGTCCCGATACGTGAGGATGCTGTCGTCGTCCCGCCGGAACCGCAGGCCGAGCGCCGACGCCTGCTCGTAGGTCATGCCGATCGATCCGTGGAAGATCGGCCACGACTCGCCGTAGCCCGGGTAGAAGGAGTCGTAGACTTCGCGGATGAAATAGCTGAAGCCACGCGCGTCGAAGCGCTGCGCGTTGGCGCGGCCGAAGGTGTCGAACCAGCCTTGCTGCGCCTTGGTGACGTGCGGGTTGAGCGGGTCGGCGGGCGGCGCGAAGTAGTAGGTCGAGTTGCTCCCCATCTCGTGCAGATCGACGACGACCTGGGGGAACCACTCGAGGAAGATCTTCGTGCGGCCGCGGGTCTCTGGCTGCGACTGCGCGAACCAGTCGCGGTTCATGTCGAACAGGTAGTGATTCGAGCGCCCGCCGGGCCACGGCTCGTCGTGCTCGACCGACGCCGGCTCGGCGTCCGGCAGCGCCGCCTCGCCCTGGAGGTTCTGACCCATGAAGCGGGCGCGGCCGTCGGGATTCTCGAGCGGATCGATGAGGACGATCGACTCCCGCAGGATCAGATCGACCGCGGCATCGCCCCGGGCGGCGAGCAGGTGATACGCCTCGGCCAGCGCGGCATCCGACGAGGAGATCTCGTTGCCGTGCACGGCGTGCATCAGCCAGGTCACGACCGGCAGCCGCTTGACGAGCGCTTCGCCTTCGCCGGCGGTGAGCCGCCGCGGATCCGCCAGCTTCTGCAGGCCCTGCTTGACCTCGTCGAGGTTGGCGATCCGCTCGGGCGAGCCGACGACCAGCACGTGCAGCGGCCGCCCTTCCCACGTGCGCGCGTACTCGACGAGCCGCGTGCGCTCGGGTGCCGCCGCGTGCAGGGCCTTCAGGTAGAGCGTGATCGCGTCGGGCGAGGTGATGCGTGCCCCGGCGTCGTGACCGACGACCGACGCGAGCGTCGGGATCGCCGCGTCGTACTCGGTGCCGGGCGCCAGTTCCTGCTCCTGGGCGTGGACGGGTACCGCCGCGTACAGGGCGATCAACACCACCAGACCGCGTGATCGTCGCATCGGTGTGTGGGAGCGGAGCTTAGCAGAAACGGGGACGGGAGCCCTTTCTCAACATGAGCAGGGAAAACGAGAAACGGCTCCCGTCCCCTATTTCAACTCGCTGGTCCAGATGTTGCCGGTGATCTCCGCGCGCTCGAAGACGATGAAGTCGCCGAGCGGCGACCAGGCTGGATAGCGGACGTAGGTGCGCGCCGTGCGGTCGCTGGTGAGGATCCGCTCCTCGCCCGAGCGCCTCGAGATCGTCGCCACGTTCCAGATCCCCTCGCGCATGACCGCCGCGGCGACGCGCGCGCCATCGGGCGACCAGTCGTGACTCCACGTCTGGCCCCGGGCGGTCGTGAGCTGCGTCACCGGTCCACCACTGTCCGCGACGACCCCCAGGTGTGTGTTGTCTCCCCGATAGAGCTGCACGGCAATCAGGTCTGCCGCCGGCGAGAGCACCGGGAAGCTTGCGCCCTGCGGGTCCCTGGTCACCTGGCCGAAGCTCACGAGCGGCACCTTGCCGGCAAAGATGTTCGGAACCCCGCCTGCAAGGCCGGCGAACGTCACGCGCGAGACGTCGCGGGTCGCGCGGAGCGTGAAGGTCCTCAGCCCGTCGGCGCGGCCGGCCGCGCCGATGGTCGAACCGTCGAGCGACAACACGTCGCGGTCGCGGCGGGTGCGCACGTCCACTTCCCTCAGCACCACAGCGTCGTCGCGCCGGACCTTGAACCGGATGGCGCGCCCGTCGGCCGACCACGTCGGCGCCTGCTCGGCGTCACGCTCGACGGTGATCTGCTCGGCCTGCGAGCCGTCCAGGTTCACCATCCAGATGTCGTGCGTCGACCCGCCGCGCCCGGCCACGTACGCGATCCGCTGGCCGTCGGGCGAGACCGACGGCATCGTGTTGCGCCGGCTGCGATCGTTGGTGACGCTGCGCGGCTCGCGCGCCGGATTGCCGCGATCGTCGAGGCCGACCGACACCAGGTTGCTCCGGATCTCCACCGAGGCAAAGGCGGCGATGCGGCCGTTCGCGGAAAGCGATACGCCGCGGACCGTGCCGCTCACGGGCACCTCGACGGCCTTCGCGATCCCCCGCGCCCGCAGGCCGCTGGCGTCGAGCTCGACCCGCCACAGTCGAGACACGTGCGCTTCGGTGTAATAGAGCCCGTCAGGGCCGAAGAACGGGTCGAGACATGAGGGCTCGCAGGCCAGCAGTCTCCAGGGATCGCCACCCTCCGCCGGGTACAGCCCACACGTCCTGCGACATGGGCCCACCGTTGCCGAAGACCACGTGACGCCCGTCACGCGACCAGAACGGCCGGCCGTGGCCGCCATCCGGTGCCCCGGGCCGGGTCAACGGTCGCGAATCGCCTCCCGAGGCGGACACGATCCGGATCGTGGACGGCGGCATCGCCGCGCCGGCGCTTGGCCCCAGGTCGGTGAGCGCCGCGGACTGATACGCCAGCCACGCACCGTCCGGGGACCACGCCGGCGCGCTGCCCGCGTCGGCCACCTGCCGCGGCACGCCCCCCTGCGACGAGACGAGCCAGATGCCACCCGACGTGCGGGAATGGAACGCGATGAACCGGCCGTCGGGCGACCAGGCCGGCTGAACGTTCTGCAGCCCGTCGGTCGTGAGGAACCGCTCGCCCCCACCGGGGCTGAGCGCGCGGATCACGATCTCGAAGCGGCCAGAGCGATCGGAGGCGTAAGCCACGGCTGTTCCGTCGGGCGACACCGCGGGAAACAGATCCAGGCCCGACGAGACCGTGAGTTGTCTCGGGACCGCCGCCGAGAACGTCAGATCGGAAGCCGGCGGGCCCGGAGGCGGCGAGGTGGCCCGCACGGTCATCCAGACCGCCGTCATCCCGGCGGCGAGGGCGCCAGCCAGCGCCGCAATCCGCGGCGCCGTCAGGACGCGTCCACGTCCCGTGAAGGTCGGAGATGCCACGGCCGAAGGCGCCGCCGGCTCGTCGGGCGGCACCGATTCCCGCACGACGTCGGCGATGAACCGGTAGCCACGGGTCGGCACGGTCTCGATGAACCGCGGCTCGTGCGCCGTGTCTCCAAGGGCACGGCGCAATTGCGCGACGACCCGGGTGATGGCGTTGTCGCTGACGGCCGTGCCGTGCCAGACGTCGCGGACGAGCGTCTCCTTCGCGACGAGCTGTCCCGGCCGTTCGGCCAGGTAGACGAGCAGGTCGAAAGCCCTCGGCTCGAGCGTGACCCGCTCGCCGCCACGCGTCACGCGCATGGTCAGCGTGCTGACGAGCACGTCCGCAAACCTCAGAACGACCGGGGTGTTGGGGTCCGTCACGATTTCATCAGCCCGGGCGGCGCGAACATCACGCCGTCCTCACGACCGCCACGCCATCCGGTTGCTACGGTCGGTCCTGCACCGTTGCCGGGAAGCCCGCACCGATGCCAGGAAGGACCCGCACCGATGCCAGCAAGGAAATGCCGCGTGGCGTGGCCGCGACCGATTCGACGAGGAACCGTCACGCTCTGTTCTTGTCTCACCCTGGTGGCCAGTCCGGGTTACGGGCGTGTCTCGCGGGACGACGCGCAGCTGCCGCCTTCGATTCCCAAGACTTTCACGGTGCCGCTCACGATTGTCGCGGGCTTCCCGCTCGCGCCCGTGTTCGTGAACGGGCAGGGCCCGTTTGCCTTCCTGATCGATACGGGCGGCCACTCGACCATGCTGTCCGAGGGGTTGGCCACCCGCCTTCGACTCATTCCACGGGTGCGCTATGCCATCGATACCGTCGCCGGATCGACTTTCGCGGCTGGCGGGACGGTGAACCATGTCTCGTTGGGGCCCCGGAGCTGGACGCAGCGCGAAGTCCTCTGGATGCCGCTCGCCGCCCTGCATGCGGTCGACGCCCGCATCGACGGCGTGCTCGGCCTCGATCTGCTGGGCGAGCTCGACCTGCTGCTCGACTATCAGAGGGCGCGGTTGACGATCCTGCCGCCGCACGAAGCCGAGGCCCGGCTCGATGGGACCAGGACGCCGCTCGTGATGCTGAACGGCCGGTTCGGCGTGACGGCCGTGGTCAGTCGCCAGCGCTCGTCGGATTCGGTGGCGCTCGTCCTCGATTCGGGTGCGACCGATCTCGTGCTCTTCGATTCGGCCGCCGCCCGCGCCCTGCGCCGCCGCGCGCGCCCGCTGGTCTCGGAAGTGCGGCTCGACAGCCACGCCGGCACTCGGACAGCACCACTCCTGGAACTGCCCTCGCTGACGATCGACCGCGTGAAGCTGGCGAGCGTCAGGGTCGTGGACGTCCGGGCCCCGGCGGGCGAGCGTCTCGAAGACGGCCTGCTGCCGATGCGGTTGTTCCATCGCGTCTATTTTGCGCCGACAGCCGGCTACGTGATGCTGGACGCCTCGATCAAGCGGTAGCTTCCATTCAAAGCTACGAGCTACCAGGTGCCAGGTACCAGCTGGTCACTGGTAGCCGGTAATTGGTCGCTGGTAGCTGGTAACTTGTAGCTGGTAGCTGGTAGCTGATCCCTTCCCCCTGGCTCTTCTTCACGGATGTTGCAAGAACTGCTCACCCGTGCACGCGAGGCGTGGCAAAAATTGAAATCCAATTCAAGTTCTCGCGCTCGATGCCGTTCGTAGTATCACGCGCAAGCCGCAGTTGGGCTTGGCCTTGGGGCGACGAGCCGGTCACTGCGCCGCGCGGGGTATACAGGTTGCACGACACGCGGACCGACCATGCAGGCGTCACTCTTCAACGTGCGGGTTCCCCTGGCCAACGGGAGCGACGTGTTCCTGATGAACACGCTGAGCGACGCCCAGATCGTCGTCCCGTCGTCGATCGCCGAGCTGCTGGACTCGTTCGAGACGCCCCGCGAGGTGTCGAGCGACGAAGCCGCCGGCGAGGACGACACGCTGCGAACGCTCGCCGAGCTCGGGTTCCTCGTGTCCGATCGGGCGCGCGAACGGCAGGACCTCGAGGACTTCTTCCACGACATCCGCGAAGACGCGAGCCAGGTGCGGCTCACCGTGCTGACGACGCTGCAGTGCAACTTCGCCTGCGGCTACTGCATCCAGGGTGACCACGGCGAGTACAACAAGACCGCGCACAAGATGTCGCTCGCTCAGGCGGCGCTGGTCGCCGAATTCGCGGAGGCCAGACTCGACGCGCTGCAGCCGCGGCGCCTGGTGCTGACCTTCTTCGGGGGCGAGCCGCTGCTCAACCTGCCGGTCGTCTACTTCCTCGCCGAACGGCTGCATCGCGCCGCGCGCGAGCGCGGCGTCGAGCTGCTGATCAACGTCATCACCAACGGGCTGCTGCTCACGCCGGAGGTGGTCGATCGCCTGGTCCCCTACGGACTGAACGGGGTGAAGATCACGCTCGACGGCGATCGGCCCGACCACGATCGGATGCGGCCGCTGCGGGGCGGGCAGGGTACCTTCGATCGAATCATCGCGAACATTCGCGCGACGGCGGGCCGGTGCCGCGTCGCCATCGGGGGCAACTTCGACGAGGCGAGCGCGGCGAGCTATCCGGCGCTGCTCGACTTCCTGGCGGCGCAGGATTTCGCGCCGCACATCAGCAAGGTTGCCTTCAAACCCGTGATCCGGGCTCCACAGCCCGCGACTCCCGCCGGGGTCATTCCGCTCACACCGGTGGCCCCGGACGGCAGGCCGCTCGGCGGCACGTGCATGACGGCGGCGGGTGCCGGGGCGGCGAAGTCCGGCCCGGCGGCCCGCGCCACGACCGCCTGCGACACGTGCCACTTCGCCGACGACACCATGTCCTTCCTGCGCGAGGAGACCCGCAAGCGCGGGTTTGCCACGCCCGACGGCGTGCACATGGGTCCGTGCGAGATCCACCGGCGGCACGCCTACACCATTGGCCCGGACGGATCGCTCTATGCCTGCCCCGGCTATGCCGGCGAGCAGGCGCTGGCGACCGGGCACGTTGACGGCGCGGTCCGTGCGGAGGTCGCGGATCGCTTCGAACGCCTGGGCGCGTGGCGCGCCTGTGGCGATTGTTCCTTCATTCCGGTGTGTGGAGGCGGCTGCAGTGTCGCGTCACACGCGGAGCAGGGAGACATGCTCTCGCCGAACTGTCATCGGCGGAGTTTCGAGTCGGCGCTCGTGTCGCTCGCGGCGGAGGCCGCAGGCCACGACGAGGCCGGCGAGGGGAGGCAGCTTTCATGAAGATCAAGGTGATCAGCAAGGGCGGTCGCAAGCCGCTGCAGTTCTGCCCGTGGATGCTCGACGTTCCACCCGAGTCAGATCAGGCCTGAGGAAAGGCACAAGGCAAGAGGCACAAGGCACAAGGAAGGTCAAAGGCGACGAAGTGACACCACGGAAGTGGAGCTCGCTGAGAGCTTCACTTCCTCCTTCCTCCTTCCTCCTTCCTCGTTCCTCTCGTACCTCGTACCTCGTACTCGTACTTTCAGATCAGCTACAATCCCCCCGTGCCACGGGGGCGGCTGCTGCTCATCGTGCTGGTGTGGGCCGGGCTGTCCGCCGCGTGCACCGACCGCGGCACGGCGGTGGCGTCGCCGCGCGACGCCGAGCTGTCGATCGCCCACGCCGAGGTGCGGCCGCGCGCCAGCCGCCAGCGCGGCATCGACAGCATCATCAACACGCTGTCGAGCGAGCGCCTGCTGCAGCTCGCGCGTGATGGGCGGGCCGAGCCCGGCCTGGCACACCAATGGCGCGAGTCGGCGGACGGCCTGACCTGGACCTTCACCCTGCGCCAGGGCCTGACGCTCCACGACAACTCTGCGCTCACTTCGTCCACCGTCGTCGCGGTGCTGCGGCGGCTGCGCGCCAGCATGGGCACTCCTGGCGTGGTTGACGTCACAGCCGTCGAGGAAGCCGGCCCGACGGAGCTCACCATCCGGCTCGCACGGCCGAACCGGTATCTGCTCGACGACCTGAACCTCGTCCCGATGGAAGGCGGGAGCACCGGCGAGCAGCGCGCGGGGCCCTTCCGCGTGGTGGCGAAGTCGGAGGCCGAGGCGACGCTCGAAGCCTTCCCGAACTACCACCGCGGCCGGCCGCAGCTCGGGCGGATTCGCGTCCGGGAGTTCCCGTCCACGCGCGCCGCCTGGAGCGCGATGCTGAGGGACGAGATCGACTTGCTCTACGACGTCGGTCCGGATGCGATCGACTTCGTCGAGCAGTCGCCGACCACCCGGGTGGCGAGTTTCCTGCGGCCCTACACGACTGCACTCGTCTTCCGGATCGATCATCCGGTGCTGCGCCGCGCGGCGGTGCGCACGGCGCTCAACCTCGCGGTGAACCGCGCGGAGATCATCAAGGATGCGCTGAAGGGGCGGGGCGTCGCCGCGATCGATCCGGTGTGGCCCCGCCATTGGGCCTACGACAACGCGCAGCCGGCGTTCGCCTTCGATGCGGCGCGCGCGCGGACGCTCCTCGATCAGGAGGGACTGCGGCCGCGGCGGTCGGGTCAGGGGGCGCCCGACGCGCGCGTCACGTTCACCTGCGTGGTCGCCGACGAGCCGCGGCTCGAGCGGGTGGCGATGCTCATGCAGCAGCAGCTGGCGGCGATTGGCGTGGACATGCGGCTCGAGTCGCTGCCGCTGCCGGAGTTCCAGCGGCGCGTCACGACCGGCGAGCCCGACGCCTTCCTCAACGAATTTGCGACCGGCCACGGCCTCAACATCACGCACCTCTTCTGGCACTCGCCGGGCCCGCCCTACTTCAAGCTGCGCTACCGCAGCGCGGACACGGCGCTCGACCGCGTCCGCTCGGCCCGCACCGACGCCGAGACCCGCGCTGCCGTTGCCGACGTCCAGCGCACGCTGCGCGCCGATCCGCCGGGCATCTTCCTGTACTGGTCGGAGACCACGCGCGCCGTCAGCCGGCGATTCGTGGTGCCGGGCGAGGCGGACCGCGACATCTTCAGCACCGTGGCACAGTGGCGGCCGGCGACACCCGAATCGGAATGACGTCCATCCGCGCGCGCCTGGTCCTGCTCGTGGCGACCGCGGCGATCGCCCCGCTCGTCGCCTACGGGTTCGTGTCGATGCAGCTGCTGCGCGCCGGCACGGAGCAGTCGGTCACGCTCGAGGCGCGGGCGATGGCGTCGCGCGCCGCCGAACAGATCGACCGCTACATCTCGCACAACCTCGACCTGCTCGAGGCCGTCGCCGCCAACCTGCGCGATACCTCGCCGCAACGCTGGCAGCAGGAGCGCACGCTCCGCAACTACGTGCTGGCGTTCCCCGAGGTCAGCGAGCTCACGCTGTTCGATCCGGCCGGCACGCCGCTGGTGTCGAGCCGTCTCACGCGGCCGGCGCTGCGGCTCTCCTCGAGGCCGGATGCCGGGGCGCCGCCCGCGATCGCGCCGGTACAGGTGGACGAGGCGCGGCTGCCGTTCACGGAGGTGACGCTGCGGATCGACGAAGCGGGACGCGGCGTGAGCTACCTGGTGGGCGCGCTGCGCCTCGAGGAACTGTGGCATCTCGTCGATCGCGTGCGCGTCGGCGAGCGCGGGCATCGCCCTGCTCGTGGACGACACCGGCCGGCTGCTCGCGCACGGCAATCCCGACGACAAGCCGCGGGTCGCGCGGGGCGAACACCTGACGTCCCATCCGCTGCTCGCGGACCCGCGTTCGACGGCCGCGGCCGGACCACAGCTCGCCGAGTATGCATCGCCGCGAGGGGAGCCGCTGCTGGGCGTCCTCCAGCCGGTGACGTCGCTGGGCTGGCGGGTCATCGTCGAGCAGCCGCGCGCCGATGCCTTCGCGCTGGCGACGCGCCTCGAGCGCTTCCTCGTCCTCACGATCGCGCTGGCGCTGCTGGCGACGATTGCGATCGCGCTCATCTGGGGACGCAGCTTCCTGCGGCCGATCGGCGCACCTGATGCGCGGCACGCGCGCACTCGCCGAAGGCCGTCTGGACGACGCGGGTCCCGGTGTCGTCGCGCGACGAGTTCTCCGAGCTGGGCGAGGCGCTTCAACCGCATGGCGGATCGCCTGGTGACGCTCCAGGAGGAGGCCGTCAAGCAGGAGCGGCAGGCGCTGTTCGGGCGCATCGCCGCCGGGCTCGTGCACGACATCGCGCATCCGATCCAGAACATCGGCAACAACTGCCGCCTGATGCTCAAGATGTACGAGGATGCCGACTATCGCGAGTCGTTCCGGCGGCTGGTCGATCGCGAGTTCGGCGCGCTCAAGCGCCTGCTCGAGGACCTGCGCAATCTCGCGCGGCCGATTCCCCTCGAGCGCTTTCCGGTGGACGTCAACCGGTCGCTGACCGAAGCGGCCGAGCGCATGGCGCTCATCGCCGAGCAGTCGGGCGTGTCGCTCGAGCTCGACGCTGAGCGACGATCCCGTCTTCATCGAGGGCGACCTGTTCGCGCTCGGGCGGCGTCTATCGGAACCTGCTGCTGAATGCCGTGCAGGCGACGCCGCCGGGCGGATCGATTCAGTTGTCGAGTCGTCTCGAGGGTCGGGACGGTCTCGATCGAGGTCGCGGACACCGGCTGTGGCATCGCGCCGCATCGCCTGCCGCAGATCTTCGACGACTTCACGACGACGAAGCGGCGGGGCCTCGGGCTGGGGCTTGCGATCTCGAAGCGGATCGTCGAGCAGCTGGGTGGGGCGATTCGCGTCGAGAGCGAGGTCGGCCGCGGGACACGGTTCACGCTGGCGTTCCCGGCGCTGAGCGCAGAGCGCAATGCCGGCGCCGATCGAGGAGGGCGTGGCGAGCGAGGCCGGAACGGCGAAGTGATCCTCGGAAGCCGGGCCCCGCGGAGTGGAGCCCGGCCGGACGTGTCAGCGTCGGGGGAGAACGGCGTCCTTCATCTGCTTCGGGATGCGGGACTTCACGACGGTCTTCGCCGGAATCTTGATCGGCTCGCCGGTGGCAGGGTTGCGTCCCATGCGGGCCTTGGTCCGCCGCACGTACAGCTTGACCATGCCGGGCAGCGTGAACTCGCCTGACCGCTTGAGCTCCTTCTCGGAGAGCTCGGTGAGATATTCGAAGAACTCCCGAGCCTGAGTGCGCTTCCACTCGAAGCGTTCCGCGAAATGCGCGAACAGCTCCGACTTGCCCATCTTCCGGGCTTCAACCATCGCGTCCCCTCCTTCGTGAGCGGCCCCCCGATTGGTGGCCTTCCCGAGTTCCAACCGCGTGGACCGCATCCGGGAACCATCGAGCCCGATGCCCCCCGCCAATCGCGAGGCTCGGCCGGGGCTCGATCTCCAGGCGCGCACCACAATCTGAGTCGTCGTCCGCCGCGCTCGAAAGAACGGCCACGGGAGACGCCTCGTGAAAAGACGCCGTATCCTAGCGCGCGGCTTCGTGAGTGTCAATCGAAGCACGTGCGGAAACGCCTGATTTTTCGGCACTGAAACGAGTGCACGCCCACCCTGCTAGACTCGCCCCATGCCCGAGCTCGAGACGTTCCCCAACCCGCGGCCGGAGCGCGCGTACGAGATCGACATCCGCTGTCCCGAGTTCACCTCGCTGTGTCCGAAGACCGGCCTCCCCGACTTCGGCGAGATCCGGATCACCTACACGCCGGGCGATCGCTGCATCGAGCTGAAGGCGCTGAAGTACTACCTGCTCGACTTCCGCAGCCGCGGCATCTTCTACGAGTCGGTGACCAACCAGATCCTCGACGACCTCGTCGCCGCCTGCCACCCGCGCCGCATGCGCGTCGTCGGCGCGTTCTCGGCGCGAGGCGGGCTCACGACCAACGTGACCGCGGAATATGTCAGCGCGTGAGCGGGCCCAGGGCCCGGGCGAAATCCACCGCCTTCCGATTGAGGACACGATCGACCTCCACGCCTTCGCGCCACGCGACATTGCTGCGGTGGTGGACGAGTACGTCCGCGCCGCACACGAGCGCGGGCTGCGGGAGGTTCGGCTGATCCACGGCCGCGGCCGCGGCGTGCAGCGCGGACGCGTCCAGTCCGTGCTCGAGGTCCATCCTCTGGTGGCCGAGTTCTGGGATGCGCCGGAGTCCCACCTCGGCGCGACGGTCGCACGTCTGGTGCCGTAGCGGCTGGGAGCGCGGTCCGGCTGAAGCCGGACACTACGTACTCGTCCGTCCACGTCTCGTTCGTCGACGTCTCGTCCGTCGTGTCGTGACCCCTAAACCTGGAGCTCACTTGTGTTGGTGATGTGGCGCAGGCCTTTAGGCCTGCCCGGGCCCGCGTTGGCCGGGCTGAAGCCCGGCGCCACCTTGGCGGGCCCGTTGTCAACAGAAGTGAACTCCGGGGTAGTGTCCGGCGGACGGCCCACGCTACAGGCCGTAGTGTCCGGCTTCAGCCGGACGTCCGACTCTGGCCAGCGCTTTGCTCGGCCGATCCCGTCGCCCGCCCGGCTCCGCGAAATTCTCGCGGCAGCGTCTGATCGGGCCGCCGGGATTGCCACATGCAGACGGACACGGCGTCGCAGAACCTGCCAGCGGCCGTCGAGCCGACGCTCGCCATCGGCAGGCAGGTCGAGGCCCGGCGCGCACGGTGGGTCGTGCGGGCGGTCGAGACGAGCGGCGCCACCTCGCTCGTGCACCTCGCGTCGAGCGTCCCGCGGCGCGAGCCGGCCTCGAGAGCCCTGCTCACGCCGTTCGATCGGATCGCCCCGACGCACGCCCGACGTCCGGTGATCGTGTCGCGCCGCCGGTGGATGCATCGGCTCGGCGCGCTGTGCGCCAGCGCCCGCCCGTTCGACGTGCCGGTCTCGGCGGCGGCCACGACCGTCGTGCTCCTGCCGTACCAGCTCGAGCCCCTCCTCGCGATGAGAGCCGGCGTGGCGGCGCGCCTCCTGATTGCCGACGAGGTCGGGCTCGGCAAGACGATTCAGGCCGCCCTCATCGTCCGCGACCTGATCGATCGACGACCGCTCGCCTCGATCCTGATCGCCACACCCGCCGGCCTGCGCGACCAGTGGCAGCGCGAGCTGCGCGAGCGGACCGGTGTGGACGCGACGCTGGCCGACGCCGCGTGGCTGGAGGCGGTGCAGAATGCCGTGCCCGCGAGCGCCAATCCATGGCGGCTGGCGCGGGTGCTGCTGGTGTCGATCGATTTCGTGAAGCGGCCCGAGATCCTCCGCGGGCTGCGCCGCGTGCTCTGGGATCTGGTCGTCATCGACGAGGCGCATGCGGTGTCGCCGGGCACGGATCGCTTCGATGCCGCCGCCACGCTCGCCGCCAGCAGCGCGCGTCTGGTTCTCCTCACCGCGACGCCGCACGACGGCGACGACCGGCGCTTCCGAGGCCTGTGTGCGCTCGGGCGACTGGCGGCGGACGAGCCGCTGGCGGTGTTCCGCCGCACGCGGCGCGTGCTCGACGACGCGCCTGGCGTCGACGCACCGCCGCGGCCCCGGACGCGGCGCCTGTACGTGCGCCTCTCCCCGGCAGAAGTCCGCCTGCACGTGTTGCTCGATCGGTACGTCCGCCGCGTCTGGCGGGAAGCGCCCGAATCCACGCGAGGCGTCGCACGGCTCGCGATGAGCGTGCTCGTCAAGCGGGCCGCGTCCAGCCCGTGGTCCCTGGGGCAGTCACTTCGACGCCGGCAGGCGCTGCTGGCCGGTGAACCGCCAGCGCCCGCGCAAGCTGAGCTCGACTTCGGCGGAGGACCAGCAGTGGACGATGAGCGCGGCGATGCCGTCCAGGATGCGGTGCTGGGTGTGCCCGCGCTCGTTCCGCATCACGAGCGTCTCTGGCTCAATCTGCTCGTGGCAGCCGCGGCCTTCGCATCGGTGTCGGAGCGCAAGATCGACGCGCTGGGCCGTCTTCTTCGCCGGACACGCGAGCCCGTTGTCGTCTTCACGGAATACCGGGACACGCTGCTGCGGATCGCGACGGCGCTGGGCCGGCGACACGCCGTGGTGTCGTTGCACGGTGGACTCGACCAGGAGGCGCGGCGCCGCACGCTGGACGCATTCGCCCGGGGCGAGGCGCGCGTGCTCCTCGCCACGGATGCCGGGAGTCAGGGGCTCAACCTGCAGCACCGCTGCAGGCTGGTCGTGCATGTCGAGCTGCCCTGGAGTCCGCTGCGTCTCGAGCAGCGGAACGGGCGCGTCGATCGCATCGGCCAGGCCCACCGCGTCCATGTCGTGCACCTCATCGGCCGGTCGACCTTCGAACGGCACGTCGAAGCCAGGCTCGACGCGCGGCGGGTCCGCATCGACGCGGCGTGGACGACGGCCGCTCCCGGCGCCGACGCCGTCGATCCGATCACGCTCCTCGAAGAGACGTTCGGCCTTCGGCCGTTCGCGACCGCACCGTCGGATGCGCCTGCGACGTCCCCCGATCGAGAGCCCGATGGCCTGACGTGGCCGCGGCTCGCGACTGAAGCCGCTGATGTCGTGCAGCAACTCGCGTGGATTCGCGCGCTGAACCGGCGGCGCCACGCCGGCGAGCCGGACGGCGAGGAGCCCGGCCTGCATCTGACGCGAGTCGTATCCGGGGCGGCACGTCGGCTGGGACTGCGGCCGGGGCTCCTGTGTGTCCATCGGATCGACGTGCGCGACGCCGCGGGGGCGATTCGTGAAACGACGGTCTCAGTCCGTCACCTCCCCGGGCCGACGACCATGTCCCGTCGCGCGGCGTGGGAATCGGGCCGCGTCGAGACGACGATGGCCGCGCTGTCGAAGCAGTGCGCCGAGGACGCGCGCTGGCGGATCGACACGCTCCGGAGCCGGGCCGATCGCGCCGAACGGATCGTGCGCGAACGGTGCCGCGCGATCTTCCTGCTTCGGGCCGCAACCCGTCCGCCGGATCAACTGGAGCTCTTCGACGACAGAGACCAGGGGCAGGACTCTGGTCGTGACGAAGCCGTGCACGCACCACTTCCGACGGCCGTCACCGCCGGCGACGCCTGGTCGGCAGATGTCTCGCCGGAGCTGGCGATCGTCCTGGACTGACCCGTGCCCCCTCAGCCAAGCCTTCGCGGCACGCTGGTCTCGCCGGCCTTCGCGCGCCGACTGCCGCATCGGCTGCCCGGGCTGGTGGACGACCAGACTCTGGCCGTGGCACGCCAGCGCCTGATCCGATGGCACCGGCGGGTGGAGGCGACGCTGGGTCCTGCCTCCGGCCTGACGGCGATACACGACGTCGCGGCGGTCCCTCTCGTTCGCCTGCTGGGATACACGGTCGAGCGCGCCGGCCCGGCAACGTCCAACCTGCTCGTCTCGCGTCTTCACGGCGAGCGCCTCGTTCCGATGATGCTCGCAATCACGCCGTGGCACGAGGCCCTGGAGGCGCGAGCGCGGAGCGTCCTTCGCGAAGCCGCGCGGCTGGACACGCGCTGGGCCCTGGCGTTCAACGGGCGCCACCTGCGTCTGCTCGACCCTGAGCGCCCCCTCGGGCGCCGCTACCTCGAGATCGACGTCTCGCGCGTGGCGGGAGAACCCGAGGCGCTGCGGGTGTTGTGCGTGGTCCTCCACGCGGCCACGTTCACCCGGCCGCGCGTGGCCGGAGGTCCGCGCATCCAGGCGATCGTGGAGATGTCGGCGGCGTACGAACGGCAGCTCGCGCGGCACCTGCAGCACGGTGTGCGCGACGCCCTCGTCGGGCTGGCCACGGCATTGCGGCGCGCGACGCGCATCCGGAGCACGACGAGCGCTGCCGTCGTCGAGCAGTCGCTGACCCTCGTCTTCCGGCTGCTGTTCCTCCTGTTCGCCGAAGCCCGCGGCCTGGTGCCTCTCTGGCACCCGGTCTACCGGCACAACTATCTCGTGCAGAGCCTGAGCCAGCTCGCCGCTCGCGGCGCGCCGTGCGACGGGCTGTGGGAGGGACTCCAGGCGATCTCGCGGCTGGCGCACGACGGGTGCGAGATCGACGACCTGCGCGTGACGGCGTTCAACGGGCGACTCTTCTCGCCCGACAGTACGCCGCTCGGCGAAGCGGCGCGGGTGGACGACGACACGATGCGCCGGGTGTTGCAATCGCTGACCACCGGACCGGACGAGCCGCAAGGCACCGCGCGGTGTCGTGGCCTATCGCGAGCTCGGGGTCGAGGAGCTCGGCGCGGTGTACGAGCGACTCCTCGACGCATCGCCCGAAGTCGAGCGGGCGCTCGACCGCCAGCTTCCGTCCGTGCTGCGCGCCGGCAGGCGCGTGAGTGCGCGGCGGAAGGAGAGCGGCACCTTCTACACGCCACGCGAAATGGCCGACTACCTCGTTCGCGAAACACTGACACCGCTCGTGCGCGGTGCCGATGCCGATCGCATCCTGTCGCTCCGCGTGCTGGATCCCGCCATGGGCAGTGGGGCGTTCCTCGTCGCGGCGTGCCGCTTT
The DNA here is from genome assembly GCA_963834365.1 of Vicinamibacterales bacterium. Classification (GTDB taxonomy): domain Bacteria; phylum Acidobacteriota; class Vicinamibacteria; order Vicinamibacterales; family Vicinamibacteraceae; genus CAWJAP01. The sequence continues at coordinate 184,469 of CAWIBS010000030.1, forward strand.
CTCGCCGACGCGTACGGACAGGCGCTCGAACGCGAGGGGCGCCTGCCCGCCCGTGTCGCGCCCGGCCGCGCGCGAGCAGGTTTCAGGCGCCTCGTCGCGCAGCGATGTCTGTTCGGAGTCGACCTGAATCCCGTCGCGACCGGCCTGGCGCGGCTGTCGATCTGGCTCGCGACGCTGGCCGCCGACGCCACCCTCACGTTTCTCGATCATCACTTGCGAGTCGGCAACAGCCTCCTCGGCGCATCGGTTGACGACCTCGCGCGCGGGTGGAGGCGGGCGCGAGCGGGCCACTCGCCGTTCGCGGCGAGGGGTCCCCAGCCCGCACTGCCGCTGGTCGAGGGTGACGCGATCCCGGTCTTGATGCGGGACCTGCTGCCGCTGCGCGCGAGCCTGAGCGAGCCCGACGAGACCGTGCAGATCGTCCGCGAGAAGGAACGCGCGCTCAGTCGGTCGCAGACGAGCGGCGGCCTGGCGCGCGTGAGGGCGCTGGCGGACGCGTGGTGCAGCTGGTATTCGTGGCCGGACGACGACGCTGCGCCGCCGCGGACGGCGTGGGCCGAGCTCGCGGATCACGTGCTCACCGGGCGATCCCGCCTGCCCCACGGGCTCGCCGAAGGCTGGCTGGACGTCGCGCAGCGCACCGCCCGGGAAGGCCATTTCTTCCACTGGCCGCTCGAGTTTCCCGAGGTCTTCTTCGCCGCCGACGGCACACGGCGCCCCGACGCAGGGTTCGACGCGATTGTCGGCAACCCGCCATGGGACATGGTGCGCGGGGACGTCCAGGACGCTGACCTCCGCGCACGGGCGGTCGAGGATGCCGGCGTGCTCATGACGTTCGTCCGCGACGCCGGCGTCTACGAGGGCGCCCGGGACGCTCACGTCAACCGATACCAGCTGTTCGTCGAACGCGCGCTCGCCCTGGCGACGCCCGGCGGCCGCATCGGGCTCGTCGCGCCCTGGGGTCTCGCCGCCGATCAATCCGCCGCGCCGTTGCGACGGCGACTGCTGGAACGCTGTGACACCGACACCATCGTCGGCTTCGAGAACACCGCTGCGGTCTTCCCCATCCATCGCAGCCAGCGCTTCGTGCTGGTCACGGCGACCACAGGCCGGCCCACGACGGAGATCCGTTGCCGGCTCGGCGAGCGCTCGCTCGTGACGCTCGACGCTCCGGAGCGTGGCGCCGGCATCTCGCTGTCGCCGGCGTTCCTGCGCCGCGTCTCTGGCGACGGCCTCGAGCTGCCGTGGCTGCGCAGCGGAACCGACCTTGCGCTGCTCGACGTCCTCGACCGGCGCTGGCCCGCCCTCGGTTCACCCGACGGCTGGCACCTGCGATTCGGCCGCGAGCTCAACGCCACCGACGACAAGGCGCTGTTCACGAGCAACGGGGACGGAATCCCCGTCGTGGACGGACGGCATCTGTCGCCATTCTCGGTGACGACCGACACCGCTCGTGCCGTTCGTGAAGCCGACCTGCCGGCGCTCGCGCAGCGCCTCCCCGGTGTGCGGCATCATCGGCTCGCCTATCGCGACGTGGCATCGCCGACCAACCGCCTGACGCTCATCGCCGCGATGCTGCCGCCGCGGGTGGTCTCGACGCACACCGTGTTCTGCCTGCGCACGCGGCTGGACCTCGATTCGCAGTGGTGTCTTTGCGCGCTGCTGAACAGCTTCGTCGCCAACTACCTGGTCCGCCTCCGCGTCACCTCGCACGTCACGACGGCGATCGTCGCGCGGCTGCCGGCGCCGGTGCTGGATCGAGAATCGAGGCTCGCGATCGAGCTCGCCTCGCTGGCGCGGTCGCTGTCCCGAACCGGCCTGGCGAGCGGTCCGGACTACGCGCGACTGCAGGCGCTGGCCGCACGGGCCTACGAGGTCGACCGGAAGCAGTTCGAGTACGTCCTCTCGACGTTCCCGCTGATCGACGCTCGCGATCGCGATCTGGCGCACGCCGAATTCAATCAGCTGATGGAAATCTGAGGCCGGGCTGAAGCCCGGCGCCACTCGAGTGCCGCGCCGAATCGGCGCGTCTCCGAACCGCCCGTCAAGAGAGGCGCCGGTTGGTTGCTGCAGTGGCGCCGGGCTTCAGCCCGGCTACTCGTATCGCAGCGCCTCGATGGGATCGATGCGGCTGGCGCGTCGCGCCGGGAACCAGACTGCCGCGAACGCCACCAGTGTCAGCACGAGCGGCACCGCGGTGAAGACCAGCGGATCGCGCGGTTCGACCCCGAACAGGAAGCCGGCAATCGCCGCGACGAACCTCGTGAGCGCGAACGCCGCGGCCATCCCGACCGCGACGCCGATGACCGCGAGCGGCATGCCCTTCGAGGACGATCATCCGGCGCACCCGACCGATCTCGGCGCCGAGCGCCAGGCGGATGCCCATCTCCTGCGTGCGCTGCGCCACCGAATAGGCCATCAGCCCGTAGATGCCGATCGCCGCGAGCAGCAGCGCCGAGGCGCCGAACACGCGTCATCAGCCACATGTTGAAGCGCTGCCGCGACGTCGACAGCGAGACGATGTCGTCCATCGATCTGACGTCGGAGACCGGCAGGCCGGTCGACCTGGCGCAGCTGCTCCTGCACGGCCTCGCTCACCGAGTGCGGCGCCACGCGCGTGCGGACGACCCACTTCAGCGTCGAGATGCCGACGTTGAGCGCGTTCACCGCATCGGGCACCTGGGCCTGCGGGATGTACATCCGTGGGCCGCGGATCGCTGTTGAGGCCGCCGTCGCGCACGTCGCCGACGATGCCGATGATCTGCCGGTCGGGCTCGCCGGCGAACTCGCGCATGACGCGCGTCCGATGGCGAGCCGGTCGTTCAGCGGATCGCCCTTGGGCCAGAACTGCCGCGCCATCGCCTCGTTGATGATGACGACGGGGGGCGACGTGCCGGTGTCGCGGTCGTTGAAGGCGCGGCCGCGCTTGATCGGGATCTGAACACGTCGAAGTAGCCGGGCGAGACGGTGAGCCAGCCGCCGCCGCCGTGCGACGGACCGTCGAGCGGGCGGCCGACGATGACGAACCCAGGCCGTAGCCGCCCTGGAGCGGCAGGCAGCACGCGGCGCTGGCGGTCTCGACGCCGGGCAGCGCGCGCAGACGCTCGACGCCGCTGGCGAACCATCAGCTCGACGTCCTCCGACTTCGCGAAGCGATCCCCGGTCAGCGACATCTGCATCGTCAGCACGCTGGACGTGTCGAAGCCGGGCTCGACCGTCGCCAGCGCCACGGAGGTGCGAATGAGCAGTGCCGATCCGACGAGCAGAATCAGCGCCAGCGCAACCTCGATCACGACCAGCATCGCGCGCGCCTTGTTCTGGCGGAAGCCGGTGCCCGGAGCGTCCGGCGCTCTCCTTCAGCGTCGTCGTGAGATCGGTGCGCGACCCCTGGAACGCCGGAATCAGGCCGAAGACGATGCCGGTGACCAGCGCGACGAGCACCGTGAAGCCGAGGACGCGCCGGTCGACGCCGACGAGCGCGCCGTCGCGGCCGACGCGCGGCAGGCCGGCGGTGTTGACGGCGAGCAGCGCCCGGATGCCGAGCGACGCCGAGGACGAGTCCGAGCACGCCGCCGGCCAGCGAGAGGACGACGCTCTCGGTCAGCAGCTGACGCATGATGCGGCCGCGACCGGCGCCGAGCGCGGCGCGCACCGCGATCTCGCGGCGCCGGCCGGTGGCGCGCACGAGCAGCAGGTTCGCGACGTTCGCGCACGCGATGAGCAGCACGAAGCTGACGGCGCCGACGAGCACGAGCAGCGACGAGCGCACGTTGCGGACGATGACGTCGCGCATGCGGCCGACGCTGAAGCCGTTGTTGGGCCCGAGCGCGTCGCGGATACAGGCGCGCGGTACTCGGCAGCGGAGAGCTGGAGCTGCGCCTGCGCCTGCTCGAGCGTCGACGCCCGGCTTCAGCCGGCCCGCCACCTGGAAGTAGTGGCCCTGGTCGGTCGTGTTCGGATCGAGCTGGAACGGCGTCCAGAGACTCCGGCGGGTCGCCGAACTCCTCGACGTTGAACGACCCGCGCCGACCACGCCGACGACCGTGTAGCGCGTCGCCGCCCGAGCGACAGCGTCCGGCCGACGATGGCCTCGTCGCCGTTGAAGCGACGGGTCCACAGGCTGTGGCTGATCAGGACGACGCGATTGGCGTTCGGGCAGATCTTCGTCGGCCGTGAACGCGCGGCCCGCGGGCGAGCGGCACGCCGAACAGGCGGAAGTAGTCGGCGGACACCTGGATCTGGCGCAGCTGCTCGGGGAACGCTCCGCCGGTGAAGTTGACGACGTTGGAGCGATAGGCCGTGACGTCCTGGACGACGGTCGTCTGCTGGCGCCAGTGCCGGAACTTCGCGGGCGAGGCGCCCGGGCCCGAGCCGTTGGGCGAGGTGTTCAGGAACAGGACGATCCGGTCGGGATCGGGGAACGGGACCGGCTTGAGGAGGACCGCGTTCACCACGGAGAAGATCGCGGTGTTGGCGCCGATGCCCAGCGCGAGCGCCGCGACGGCGGCGGCCGTGAAGCTCCGGTTCTGCGCGAACATCCGGAGCGAGTGCTTCAGGTCCTGCCGGAAGGTCTCGAACCACCGCATCTGATCACCTCATCGCCTCTGCCCGGGCCTCGAGCGGCCAGCCGTCACACCCGCCCATCTCACCGCAGACGTTTCATTCGACGACGAGTTACGCGGTTTGGTTGTGGGTTGAGACACGCCCGGGAGTGGCGCGGTTCATCGCATCGCGGAGGCGAGCGACCAGGCGAGCACAGCCGCGACGCCGAGTGTCGCGGCAACGGTCACCCAGTCGCGAGCCCTGATATCGGTGACGAGGGTCCCGAGCAGCCGGACCGCCGGCGTGGCCATCAGCACGAGGAGCCCGATGCCGAGGATGCGGTCACCCACGGATGTGCTCACGGCGAGCCGGACGACCAGGCCAGCCGCCAGAAGGACCTTGGCCGACACCACCACAAACCGGTCGGTACGCTCGAGGAACGGACGATCTGGCGCCGTGGTCACAGGAGTCTCGAGAACATCGTGACGGACACGGCGATGAGGACCGCAACCAGGAGGAGCTTCAGCTGCCGGAATCCGAGGCGTCCGCCCCAGCGCAGCCCAAGGCGGGCGCCGGCGGCGACGCCGAGCACCGCCGCGGCGGCGAGGTGCGGGATGACGTCACCGTGCGCGTAATAGATCGGCGCGCTCGCCAGCGCCGTGACACCGATGAGAAACGCGCTCGTCGCTGCCGCCACCCGGATGGGCACGCCGCACCAGGCGTTGAGCGCCGGCACCTGCAGGATGCCGCCGCCGAGGCCGAGCAGACCGGAGATGTTGCCGGCCACGATCGAGATCCCGAGCGCCAGCGGCACCCGGCGCACGCGATAGACGACCTCGCGCCGGCGACCGGGATCGAAGAACCGGCCGCCGAACCGGTTGGGCTGCGCGCCGACGTAGTCGAGAACATTGACCTGATCCATCTGCAGCAGCATCACGATGGCAATGGCGGCCATCGTCACGGCGAACACGAGCGTCAGGGTGCGCTCCGACAGCTGCTGCGCCGTGATCCCGCCCGCCAGTCCGCCGAGCGACGCGAACACGAGCAGCAGCATGCCCAGCCGCAGGTTGATCAGTCCGCGGCCGATCTGTCCGGTCGTCACCGCACCCGACGTCGCGATGACCGTCATGAGGCTGATGCCGGCGGCCTTCTGGACGGGGAGGCCGAGGAGGATCGTGAGCAGGGGCACGAGAAAGACGCCGCCGCCGAGGCCGAGGAGCGCACCGATGCCGCCGGCGGCCACGCCGAGCGTCATGACAATCCCGATGTGGAGGATCTCCATGTCATTCTTCGGCTACGGGCTACGGGCTACAGGCTACAGGAAGCTCTTGCCTGATCCTGATCCCTGATCTCTGATGCCTGATCCCTGATTACGATGGCCTCGACGCGGCGCGAAGCACGGCGTAGAGACCCCGCATGATTGGTGTCGGTACCCCGCGGGCGCGGCCACGGCGCACGACGGCGCCCTGCAGAGCCTCGACCTCGGTCCGCTTGCCCTGCTGCAGATCGATCAGCAGCGAGGAACGGGTGGACGGGGGCAGCACGTCGAGATAGTCGATGATCCGCTGGCGGAGGTCGGGAGCCACGTTCACGCCTTCGGCGCGCGCGACCGCCTCGACTTCGGCGGCGGTCGCGAGGAACGTCTCGCGGATCACCGGATCACTCCAGATGACGCCCGCCGGGCGCCGGGCGGCGCCGGTGAATGCCGCGAACGCGGCGAGATAGGCGAGCTTCTCCCACAACGGGACCCGTCCGTCCGCGACGGCCTCGGCCTGCACGTCGGCGCTGGCCAGCAGATCCCGCAGGCGGGCCACGCGCTCCGAGACCCGATCCCGCGATCGGAACACCTCGCCGAGGATGACGCGCCGGTGCACGCCGGTCTGCTCGATGAGACCCGGCGCGCCGATCGCCGTCGCGACGTAGGTCGTCCCGCCGATCACGCGCTCGGGCCCTGCCGCAGCCGCGACCTCGTCGATGCTGTCGACGCCGTTCTGCAGCGTGACCACGAGTGTGTGGTCCCCACACAACGACGGCAAGCGTGGCAGGACCTCCTCGTTGTCGTAGGTCTTCACCGCCAGGATCACGAGGTCGACCGGACCGACGCGTTCCGGCTCGGCGTGGGCGTCCGCCCGCACGACGAAGTCGCCGAGCGGGCTCCAGACGAGCAGACCGCGCTCGCGAATGGCCTTCAGGTGCGCGCCCCGGGCGAGAAACGTCACCCGCTGCCCCGCGCGTGCCAGCCGCGCTCCGTAGTAGCCGCCGACCGCGCCGGCGCCGTAGATGGCGATGTGCATGGGGAAGCTGGCGCTGATCGCTCTCTGCTAATGTATCGCCACCCATCCTCATGTCGAACCTTCTTCGCGTCAAACCTCTCGATCAACTGATCGGTGGATCGGCGCACGACGAACCACGGCTGGCGCGCCGGCTGGGACCGGTCCAACTCACGTCGCTCGGCATCGGCGCGATCATCGGCGCCGGGCTGTTCTCGACCGTCGGCACCGCGGCCGCGGGCGGCGCCGATCATGTCGGGGCGGGGCCGGCGCTGGTGGTGTCGTTCATCCTGACCGCCATCGCCTGCGGCTTCGCCGCGCTGTGCTACGCCGAATTCGCCGCCATGGTGCCGGTGTCGGGCTCGGCCTACACCTACGCCTACGCGACGCTCGGCGAGATCGTCGCGTGGATCATCGGCTGGGATCTCATCATCGAGTACGCCATCGGCAACGTCGCGGTGGCCATTTCCTGGTCCGGCTATTTCCAGCAGCTGCTCACCGGATTGGGACTCGAGATTCCGGCCTGGCTCGGCACCGACTACCGCACGGCGTTCCAGGCGGCCGCGGCGGTCGCCGACGCACGCGCGGCCGGCACGCTCGCGGAGGTGGCCGCGCACGTCCAGCGCGCGGCCGACGCCGCCTCCGGCGCGCCGTCCATCGCCGGCATCCCCGTCATCTTCAACCTCCCCGCCTTCCTGATCGTCGCGCTGATCACGGTGGTGCTCGTGCGCGGAGTCTCGGAGAGCGCCTGGTTCAACACCGCGATGGTGATCCTGAAGCTCGTCATCATCGCGTTCTTCCTCATCGTCGGCGCCATGTATGTACAGCCCGCGAACTGGACGCCGTTCGCGCCGAACGGCATGCGCGGGATCACCTCTGCCGCCGCGATCATCTTCTTCGCCTACATCGGCTTCGACGCCGTGTCCACCGCGGCCGAGGAGACGCGCGATCCCCAGCGCAACATGCCGATCGGGATCATCGCCAGCCTGATCGTGTGCACGATCATCTACATCGCCGTCGCGCTGGTGCTCACCGGCATGGTGCCGTGGACCCAGCTCGGGACGGCCGAACCGCTGGCGACGGCCTTCTCGTCGCGGGGCATGAACTGGACGGCGGGCATCATCTCCCTCGGCGCCGTCTTCGCGACGACCTCCGTCCTCGTGGTGTTCCAGATGGGGCAGCCGAGAATCTTCTTTTCGATGGCCCGCGACGGCTTGTTGCCGGCGTGGGCGGCCCGGATACACCCGAAGTACCAGACACCACACGTGACGACCATCCTCACGGGCGTCTTCGTCGCCGTCTTCGCCGGTCTGGCCAACATCGACGAGATCGTGCAGTTGACGAACATCGGGACGCTCTTCGCCTTCGTCCTGGTCGCCGTGGGCATCCTGGTCCTCAGGCGCACGGACCCGAATCGGGCGCGTCCGTTCCGCACGCCATGGGTCCCGGTCGTGCCAGTCCTGGCCGTCGCTTTCTGCGGCTACCTGATGCTCCAGCTGCCGTTGGACACATGGATCCGGTTCGGGGTCTGGCTGGCGATCGGCCTGCTGGTCTACTTCGCCTACGGCATCCGGAACAGCCGGCTCAGTCAGGCGTAGGCGCCGGCTCTCCGAGCGCCGCTGCCGGTGGTAGAATTCCACTCCCGCCATGGCTGCCCGACTCACCGCGTTCCTCGTCGCCGCCATCGTCGGAGTGACGCTGGTGGCCGGGCTCATCGTCGGCGCCCAACGCGAGGATGATTCCGGCCCGATCGATCTGCTGATCTACAACGGGCGCGTCTACACCGGCGTCGCCGAGACACCGTTTGCCGAAGCGGTGGCCGTGCGCGGGAACCGGATCTATCGCGTCGGCAGCAACCGTGCGATCAAGCGGCTGCGGCGCCGCGCCACGACGGTGATCGACGCCCACGGCGGATCCGTGCTCGCGGGCTTCACCGACGCGCAGGCGAGCCTGCCCGTTCGGCGGCCCGAACTGATCGACGCCTCGGGCAGCACGATCGCAACGCCGGCGACCGCCAGCGGGGAGCCTGAACGGACGCCCTCCGCAGGCGGTCCGGTCCCAGCCACGGCCGTCCGCGAAGCCATCGAAGGCGCGCACCGGCTCGGCCTGACCGCCGTGGGCGTGACGCTCGAAGGCCCTGAGGCCCTGGAGGACTACGAACGGCTCAGGGAAGGTGAAGGGCTCGCCCTGCGAGTCGTCGCGGACATCCATCTCGTGCCGCCGGTCGCAGACAACGTCCTCGAACGCATCGACGCGCTGCGGTCGGCGCCCGAGTCGGATCCGATGGTGCGCGTGGACGGCGTCGTGCTCGACGTCAGCCTGCCACCGGACACGCCCAGGAGCGCGGCACGCCGCGCGAAGACGCCGCCGGCCGCACCGGCGCTGAGCGTCCTCGAGGATCGGCTCGTTCAGGCCCTGGACCGTCGCGGGCTGCCGATCGTCCTGCGCGTGGAGGACGAACGCGAACTGACCGCCGCGCTCGACGCGCTCGAGCGGGCGGCCGCCGCCAACCCCACACCGGCCGCTGGCCGCCGGCACCGGCTCGCGCTCGCACAACCCATGGCTTTCGATGCGGCGCGGATCAAGGCGCTGGGGGCGACGGTCTCACTGCCCCTCCCCGCGGCATGGCCGGCCGGCGACGCCGACGCCATTGAGCCGCCCGAGGCCGACCGCGTTGCCGAGTTACCGCCGCCGCTTCCCGGTCCGATGGACGGCGTGCGTCTCGTCATGGTCAGCGAGACGCTGGCCGATCCGCGGCTGGGACTGCAGGCCCTGGTCGCGTCGCAGTCCCCCGTGTCCGCGACCGACACGGCCATCGTCGATTTCGACGTCCTCCGGGCGGCGCTTCGTGCCCTGACGACGGACGCCTCGGCGGCGCAGGGTGACGCCCGGACACGAGGCACGATTGCGAAGGACATGCTCGCCGACCTCATCGTCCTTTCGGCGGACCTGTTCTCTCTCGCGCCCGACAAGCTGCTCGACGCCGTCGTCACGCTGACGATCGTGGACGGCAAGGTCGTCTACGATCGCGAAGCGGACGCTCCCGAACCGACGGATCAATAGCCCCAGACTGCGGCTGGCGTTACGTAGTGTCCGGCTTCAGCCGGACCTCTCTGTCCTAAAGGCCTGCGCCACATGCAGCCCCCCGAGGCGCCGGCCGCCCCGGCCCAGGGCCGGCCGAGTAGCGCCGAGGATTGAGGGCTGCCGTCGGGCGCCCTGAGGGGGCGCCCGACCAGAAGTGATGTTCCGGGGGTTTCAACGGGGGAACGTGGTGCGCTTCGCCGCATCGATGCGCGCGAGATTGCGCTCGTAGGACAGCGGCGAGTCGCGCGACGCATCGGGCTCGGGCGGCGGATAGGCGTGCGTGCGATAGACAGGATAGGCCTCGGTCCGCAGGTGTGACGACATCGCGTGGCCGCGCCGCGTCTCGCGTTCGTGCCGGAGCGCCGTGATGTCGATCGGCGCGACGACAATCCGCTCGCCGGGACCAGGCGATGCATCGGCCAGCAGCCGCCCGTCGAAGTCGACGACCTGACTGCCGCCCGGCCACGAATAGGGTGGATAGTGCCGGAGGCTTGCGCCCTGGTTGGCGGCCACCACGTAGGCCACGTTCTCGATCGCGCGGGCACGATTGATGATCGTCCACCACGCCATCGGCTCGGTCGCCCCCCATGGATCCATGTAGGCCGAGACCCGAACCAGCACCTCGGCGCCGTTGGCCGTCAACTGACGCATGGCTTCGGGAAACAACCAGTCGTAGCAGATGGCGCAGCCGATGCGGCCGATCGGGGTGTCGGCGACGGGGAACAGCGGGTCGTCGTAGCCCTCGAGATCGTGCGGGCTCGCGTGGACCTCGTACGGGATCCACGGATTCACCTTGCGGTACTTGCACAGGATGCCGGCCGGTCCGATGAGGCAGGTCGTGTTGAACACGACGCCCGGCCAGCGGGCATCGGCTTCGAGCATCGTGCCGCTCTGCACGTGCACGTCGTGCTGCCGTGCTTTCGCCGCCAATCGCTCGGTGTGTTCGTTGGGAATCGGCACGGCGAGCTTCTGCAGCAGTTCGCCCACGGTGGGAAAGATCGGGGCGGCATGCGCGAACTCGGGAAAGACGATGAGGCGGACCGGCAGGAACGGCGCGCTGCCGGCCACCGCCGCATCGATCATCTGCAGCATGCGGTCGGTGTTCCCCCGCATCTGCGCGCGATCGATCGGGTTCGCGAAGTCGGTCTGACAGGCAGCGGCGGCGTACCGGATGATGTCGCTCACGGGGTGGACAGCTCGAGCGGCGGCACGGAACGCGTCACGACCCGCGTGTTCCAGTGCTGCTGATACGCGCGATGCTCCGGCGTCTCCGGATACTGCTCGGGCGCGGCGTAGGGGTAGCGCGTCATCGCGCGGAAGGGCAGCGGCGCGGTCTGATCGGGAGTCGCGGAGTTCGGGTCCATCTCCTTGCTGTAGCCGACGCTGTGCAGGAGGTAGGTCCGCGTCCAGCCTGGGCTGAGCGGCGGCAGCGCGCCCGCCTCGAAGGAGAGCGCCATCTCGTCGCCGGGACGCGAGACGACGAAGAAATCGTCGGCGGCCGCGAGCAGCGTTCGCACGTCGCCCTCTCGCGTGTAGCGGCCGGGGAGCACTTTCCACGGGGATTGCGTCGACACGCGGCTGTAGTCGTAGGCGAAGGGGGCGCGTCCGTCCCGGCTCACCTCCGCCGAGAAGCCCCGCCAGCGCAGGTCGGCACTGGCCGGTTCGAGGCGTGTGAGGCGCGGGGACCGCGTGCCACGCGTCGCGACCCGCACCTGATCCCAGTAGATCCGCATGCTGGTGACGATGCGGACCTCGCGCGCGTCGTCGGGAAGCGTGCCGCCGAGATCGACGACGATGGTCTGCGGCCGCCCCACGGGAATGCCGATCTCGTCGATGAGGGTGACCCAGTCGCCGCCAGGCTTGCGGACCTGCAGTGACGGCGGCGCGAGTGTCAGTCCGGCCTGCCCGGCGGCGATGTTGTCGCTCGAGAAGGCATAGTCGGTCCATCCCGTGAGCAGCAGCAGCGTGTGCGGTAACCGCGCCCCGAGGTCGAGCGTCAGCGTGTGAGTCTGCGCGTAGCCGCGGATCGGCTCGATCGGGAGGTCGTCCACGAAACGGCGATCGAGATCGCGCACCTGCCCGGTGACATCGCGGCCCCGGTGATCGGTCGCCTTCAGGACCGGCCGCGCCGCGTCCGCGGCATACAGCTCGAACGCGGGGAAAGGCGGCGACACCAGTCCCTCGCGCGGATGGATCTCGACGTCCGCAGGGTGATCGACGGCGACGAGTCCGAGTCGATCGACGAACAGCGCCTCTTCGAGCTCGTTGGTGACCCGCAGATCGAGCCGGCCGTCGCGCGGCTGCAGGGCCCCGGCGGGCACGCGCGTGTACTCTTCCGGGTCCGGGACGTTCCAGTGGCCGGGTGCGTGCGCGTAGCCGATCTCGCCGCCGCCCATGAAGTCGGTGACGAACTCGAAGCGCGTGCCATTCCAGGTGTAGAGATAGGGACACGACGAGGGCTTGCGATCGAGCTCGGTCAGGGTCAGGACGACTGGGCGACTGGGCGACTCGGCGGCTGGGCGACTGGGCGGAGCGGCGGCAGGACTGGGAGACGGGGCGACTGGGCGATCAGGGGATTCCGGGATCTCGGCCTGCAGGATGCCGGCGGGCCAGAGGACGCGCACGACGTCGGCGGCGGGCCGGGAGCCGAGGCCGAAGAGGATGTCGGCGGGAGCTGCGGCCGGCCAGGCGCTCGCGGTCTCGAGCTTCTGCCGGAGACTGCCCGCCCGCAATTCGATCTTCGAGCCGACGCCGCTGCGATTGCTCACCCGCCCGGCCAAGCCGCACGGCGACCGAGCGGTGACGATTGCCGCCATCGTTCGAGCAGCACGCGAGTCTCGCCTTGGCCGTTTCGCACGACGAGATCGATGTCGCCATCGCCGTCGATGTCGCCGCGAGGCGAAGACTGCCGCGACCGTGGGTGGTCGGAAATCGGCTGCTGGCTGGCGAGGGCGGTCGCGGTGACGTCCGCCCAGTCGTTGCCGAGGTTTCGCCACAGGCTCAGGGGACCCGTGATGCCCATCGCGACGCAGGTCGAGCAGGCCGTCGTTGTCGTAGTCGATGAACTGCGCGGCGAAGGCCGAGCGCGGGCCCGCGGGCGGACCGGCTGCCTCGCGAAAGCGGCCGCGTCCATCGCTGAGGATCAGCGCGCCGCGATCGCCATCGCGGCCGAAGTAGAAGTCGGTGAAGCCGTCCTTGTTGACGTCGCCGGCGGCGACGCTGCGGTAGGCGCCCGGCCCGGCAGCCCGACCTCGGCGGCGGCGTCGCGGAAGCGTGCCGTCGCGCATGTTCTTGAGCAGCTGCAGCACGCCGGGGCGCCGATGCCGAATGGGCCGGCGACCAGCAGGTCGACGTCGCGACGGTTGTCGTAGTCGGTCGGCACCGACCGCGACGGCGCCAGCTGGGGCGATCCTTGACGCCGACTCGGCGCTGACGTCGGTGAACGTCTGATTGCCGTTGTTCCGAAGCAGCACGTGGGTCGCGGCGGCAGGGCGGCGGCGAGGAACAGGTCGAGGTCGCCGTCGTGATCGACGTCGGCAAAGGCGACCGCGCGGTGAACGCCCGGCGTGGACCGGAATCTGCGCGGCTGCCGTGACATCCTCGAAGCGGCCGCCTTCGCGCTGCCGAAGCAGCCGTGCGCGCCGAGGCCGAGCACGAACAGATCGGCGCGCGTGTCGTTGTCGTAGTCGCGCCGCGACGCGGCGCAACCGGCAATGCCCTTGGCCGAGCGTCGCCGAGGCCAAGCCGTCGTCGCATCCGAGAACGTGCCCTTTTCGTTGGTGAAAGCGCGCACCCGGGCCCCGCTCGGCATCGACGAGATCGAGATCGCCGTCCGCATCGAGATCGGCGAGGGTCACGCCGCCACCGGGACCGTGCAGCGCCGGCGCGAACGCCGGATCGGGGTTGAGCGGAGGGTCCGCGATGACGCACCTGGAGCGTCGGGCCCGCCGCGAACGCGCACGGCCGGCGTCGCGCGATCGACGAGATCGGCTTCGGCGCCCGTCGAGGCGACGGCTTCCGCGTAGCGGCCCTGCTCGAGATAGTTGTTCGAGAAGGTCGTGCCGTACCCGCCCTCACGGAGCTTCTGGAACTCGGCCATCACCTTCTGGCCTTGGTCGGCCTTCCCGGAACGAGTCAGGGCGACGCCGAGGTTATAGAGCGCGGTCACGTGGTAGGGCTCCGACGCCACGGCGGGCTGCAGGAGACCAATCGCGGCCTCGTACTCGCGCCGCTGCATGTGAAGCTGCGCGAGGTTCACGCGGGCGCCGAGATCCGTGTCGTCGATCGCCAGCACGCGCGTGAAGGCGGCGACGGCATCCTCGACGCGGTTCTCGGACTTGGCGATGAGGCCCTGGATGTAGGCGGGCTGCGGCGCTTCGGGTGACTGCGTCTGCGCCGCGCGCGCCGCCTCGAGCGCGGCCGGCAGGTCTGGAACGTAGAAGAGCGCGATCGCGAGGTTGGTCTGCGCCAGCCCCAGGGAAGGGTCAATCACCAGCGCCTTGCGGAACTCCGCCGCAGCCTCGGCGTGGTTGTACTGCTCGAGGTAGGCGACGCCACGATTGTTCGCGCGATACGCCTCCTCACGCGCCGGGCCCGGGACCGATTGCGCGACCACCACCGCGGCGGCCGCGGCCGCCAGGCCGGGGATCATGAGTCGTCGCAGAAACGGGGGCGACTCCCGACCCCGTGTCAGTCGTGTCATCGCAGCCCCTGGCCCTCGACGATCGTCACGGTGCGATTGTGGTCCACCGCGCCGAGGCGGTCCACCTGGCCGCTCGGCCACCGCACCTCGAGCCCCGTGACCCGTCCGTCGGCGCCCAGCCCGAAGGTCACGGGCAGCTCGCTCTGCGACAGGTAGCTGGACCCGGTTTTCACCAGCGCCCAGGGCTTCCGTCCGCTGGCCAGCGTCGCGGTGACCGTCGCGCCGATGCCGCTCCGATTCGATTTCGTGCCACGAAGTTGGACGCGGAGCCAGCGATGCCGGTTTCCGCCGTCATTTCTCAGCAGGCGCGCCGGGCCGTTGTTTTCGGTGATCACGAGGTCGGGGTCGCCGTCGCCGTCGTAGTCGCCGAAGGCCGCGCCGCGCGCGACCACTGGCTTCGCGAACGCCGCGCCAAGCCGGGGTCCGAGGGCGTCGAACTTCCGCCCGCCCAGGTTGCGGAAGAGATGCGGCGCCTGCGCATGGGTGATCTTCGGCTGGACCCGGTGGATGTCGTCTGCCACATGACCGTTGGCCGCGAAGATGTCGGGCAGGCCATCGAGGTCGACGTCCACGAAGAAGCACGCGAAGGTCAGCGTCGACAGCGACGCACGCCCAATCGTCCCGTTCGGCGCCTCGTCCAGGAAGAGGTTCTTCCCCTCGTTGTGGTAGAGCGCGATCATCTCGTTGGTGAAGTTGCCGACGACCAGGCTGGGCCGGCCGGACCCGTCATAGTCGGCCGCGTCGGTGCCCATGCCCGCACGGGCGACTCCCGCCTCGTTGAAGGCCACGCCGGCGGCCACGCCCTCATCTACGAACGAGCCCTTGCCCGTGTTGCGATACAGGCGGTTGGGCTGCGTGTCGTTCGCGAGGAACAGATCCAGCCAGCCATCGGCATTGAAGTCGAGCAGCGCAATGCCCAGGGCTTTCGACGAGGGCTCCAGCAGGCCGGCGGCCTTCGTGACGTCGGTGAACGTCCCGTCCCCCTTCGATCGGAAGAGACGCGGGCTCGCGCCCTTGTAGGCCTCCGGCGTGCAGTACCGACTTGTTCTTCCCGTCGAGCGCGCAGAAGAGATCCTTGTCGATCGCCCATTGCACGTAGTTGACGATGAGAAGGTCGAGCCAGCCATCCTTGTCGTAGTCCACCCACGCCGCGGATGTCGAGAAGTCGGACGCGCCGACGCCGGCCTTCGTCGTCACGTCCTCGAAAGCGCCCTTGCCGTCGTTGCGGTAGAGGAAATTGCGGGCCAGCGCCGTCACGAAGAGGTCCACGTCGCCGTCGTTGTCGTAATCGGCCGCCGCGGCTCCCATCCCGTAGGTTTCGACGGCGAGTCGAGCCTGGCTGGTCACGTCGACGAAGCTGCCCTTGCCCGTGTTCCGATAGAGGGCGGGCAGGCTGCGTGCTGCCTTGTGGCCGGGCCACGCCTGGCCGTTCACGAAGAACAGGTCCTGCCAGCCGTCACCGTCGAAGTCGAGGAACGCCACGCCCGAACCCATGGTCTCGGGCAGGTATTTCTTGCCGAACGCCCCATTGGTGTGCGTGAAGCGGATGCCGGCCGCGGTCGTGACGTCGGTGAAAGTGAGGCTTCCTCCGCTCTGTCCCTGGATGTCGGGAGACCAGATGAGCACACAAAGGACGGGAACAATGAAGGCGATCGGCAGCGCGCGGGGCATCGGGGAGGAAGAATAGAAGGTGCTGCTGAAGCCCCCGATCCCCCGAATGCACTAGTTGGAGCCGTCAGATCAGGTAGGCAGCGCTCCGGCGCCGGCACTCATGCGCTCGAGCCAGTCGGTCCGCACTCGAGCAGCTTCGGGTGGATGACGGTGCCCTTCCACCCCAGCTCCTTCATGCCGACTTCGGAGGAGTAATACGCTCCGCTGATCCAGCCCTTCAACTGCTCGAAGTGATCGCGGATGGTCGCTGTCCCCGCGGCCGCGCCTCCGGGTCCGGGCGCACCGCGGTCGGCGGTCGACGCGCTCGTCAGCAGCGCGACCTGCTCGGCAGAGGTCAGCCCCGTCCACGGTTTTCGATGCGAGGAGAGCGCGAGCCCTTCCATGGCGCCCAGCGCGGTCAGCAACCGGCGTTGCGTCTGCTGCGACTCGACGGCCAGAAGCGCGTCGATGAACTCCGCGACACGCGCCTGTTTCGAGCCCGGCACGATCGTCTCGGCGAGCAGACCGAGCGTCTCGAACAGATGCTGATCGAGGAAGGCCGGCTTGTAGGCCGCGGCGCGCGCGCGCCGATCGGCAGCACCGACCTTCGTCGCGTCCTGCAGGCTTTCGTGAATCGGGTGGTCGTGGGCGAGGGATGGCACGGCCACGGCCGCGCCGGCACCGGCCATCAACGTCTGAAGGATGGCGCGACGGCCGAGTCCGCTGCCGCTGACGAGGGGGAGGGAATTCACCGCCTGGTCGTCACTCATGTGGCACCTCGGAGGCGCGAGTATAACAGGGCCAGTCGATTGATTCCCCCGACGTCCGTTGGTACAGTGCGCGGATTATTGGAGCGGCTGGAGCGGCTGGAGCGGCTGGAGCGGCTGGTGCGGCTGGAGCGGCTGGCGGCGTCGGCGAGCATGTTCTGATGTCGGCGGCAGTTGATCGGAGACGATGATGCAGATTCAAGCCAAGCCGCAGGAATACGATGCCATCGTCGTCGGTTCGGGCGCGTCGGGAGGCTGGGCGGCCAAGCGCCTGTCCGAGGGCGGGCTCCGGGTCGCGCTCGTGTGCGCGGGCCGCCCGCTGACCGACGGCGACTACAGCGAGCACAAGCAGCCGTACGAGCTGAAGTATCGCGGCCGCGCCACCGATCTCATTCGCAAGACGCGTCCGACGCAGAAGGACTGCTACGCCTGCAACGAGTTCAACGCGGACTGGTTCTGCAACGACCTCGAGGAGCCGTACACCACGCCGGCCGGCCGCCCGTTCTCCTGGCAGGGGCGGATGCGTGTGACCGGCGGACGCACGGTCGTCTGGGGCCGCCAGAGCTATCGCTTCAGCCAGCAGGATCTGAAGGGCGCGACCTTCGACGGGTTCGGCACGGACTGGCCGCTCGAGTACACGGACCTGGTCCCGTACTACGAGCTGGTCGAGGACTACGTCGGCATCTCGGGCATGGCCGAGAACGTGCCCGAGCTTCCCGACAGCAAGTTCCTGCCGCCGATGGCGCTCACCTGCGCCGAACAGCGGGTGCGCGAGGCGGTCAAGTCGAAGTTCGATCGCACGCTGACCATCGGGCGCGTCGCCAACCTCACGACGCCGATCAACGGCCGTGCGCCGTGTCACTACTGCGGGCCGTGCGAGCGCGGCTGCATCACGCACTCGTACTTCAATTCCGCGTTCACGACGGTGGCCGACGCGCTCAAGACCAACCGCTGCACGCACGTCCCGAACGCGATGGTCTATCAGGTGCTGATGGATCCGGCCACCAACAAGGCCCGCGGCGTGGTGTACGTCGATCGCGTGACGCGCCAGGTCCGCGAGGTGCGCGCGAAGGTGGTCGTGCTGTGTGCGCAGGCGCTCGAGTCCGCACGCATCCTCTTCAACTCGGCGACGACCGGCCACGAGGGCGGCCTTGGCAACTCGAGCGGCGTGCTGGGCCAGTATCTGATGGATCACATGTGGGTGGCCGGCGGCGCCCGGGGCGACTTTCCCGACCTCGCCGGCACGCCCGACCCCAACGCGCCGCGCCGCCCGAACGGCCTCTATGTGATCCGCTTCCGCAACACGATCAACGGTCCGCGGCACAAGGAGTTCATCCGCGGCTACGGCTTCCAGGGGGGCAGCAGCCTCGACTTCACCATGAATGCGCCGGGCTTCGGGCAGGCCTACAAGGACGCGGTGAAGCGCGGAACATGGTCGCTCAACTTCTCGGGCTTCGGCGAATGCCTGCCGTACAAGGAGAATCACGTCCGTATCGACAAGGGCGTGTCGGACATCTACGGCATCCCCGTGCTTCACGTGAACATGGCGTGGGGAGAGAACGAGAAGAAGATGATCCGCGACATGGCCGTCACCGGCGCCGAGATGCTCGAAGCCGCCGGCGCGAAGAACGTGCAGCCGTACGCCTACGAGGATCGCGTGCCGGGGTTCGGCATCCACGAGATGGGCGTGGCGCGCATGGGTGCGGATCCGAAGGCGTCGGTGCTCAACCAGTTCCAGCAGACCCACGACATCAAGAACCTGTTCGTCATGGACGGGGCCGGGTTCCCGTCGGGCGCGACGCAGAACCCGACGCTGACGATCATGGCGCTCGCCGTGCGCTCGAGCGACTACCTGATGGAGGAGCTCAAGAAGGGCAATCTCTGAGCCCGGAGCTCGCGTGCGCCACGGACAAGATCTGACAAGTTCGGACGGAGATCAGCCACCAGACCGGCCTTCAGACGGCCCGGGTCCGGCTGAAGCCGGACACTACGTTGGACCCAGAGTTCACGTGTGTTGACAACGGCCCGCCAAGGTGGCGCCGGGCTTCAGCCCGGCCAACGCGGGCCCGGGCAGGCCTAAAGGCCTGCGCCACATTGTCAACACAAGTGAATTCCGGAATTGAAGCGCGTCCCAGCAGCAGTCAGAACGTGAACGAGACGCCCAGGTTGAGGTGATCGTTCGTGCGCCGGCCGGCAACCTGCAGATGGGTGACGGTACGCTTGTATTGCAGCGCCCAGCTCAGTTGCGCCGACAGTTTGTGCTGAAGCTCGGCGGCTACCCCGAGGTTGCGCAGGCGGGCTTCACCCATCTCGACGCTGACGAAGTCCTCATCCCGTGGATCGTCGAGGCCGTAGGTCCCGAGCAACGTGATCGTCGACGTCGCTGCGAACGTCAGTTGGGTCCAGCCGCCCCGCGTCCCGATCCCGCGCGGACCGTCCAGTACCAGGCCGGCGTCCTCCTCCGACGCGGACGCCGGGTTGATGCCCTGAAAGACCGCGCCCTGGAATCCGGCCAGGTTGCGCCCTGCGAACACCTCGCCCGACAGGGCCAGGCGCGAGGTGAGCGGCAGCGTCCAGTCGCCGGCGACCCCCCACGAGTCGAGCGTGCGATCGACGGGTTGAAGCACGCGCGTTCGTCCGTAGTGCCCCGACCCGGCGAGTGTCGCCGGCTTCTGCGTGCTCCCGACCTTCGCCACGTCGAACGCCGCGCGCCCCTGCACGAACGGCTGCTCTGACAAGGCGCCCGATGGCGGCTGGTAGAGGAACGCCGAGTCGAAGTCGCCGCTGCTCGGCGCGAGCACGGCGCCCTGGAGGAGCGCAGCACCCAGGCGGTGCTCGACGCGGATCTGCGGGATCCGGGCCCACGGATTGCCCGAGGCCGCCATCAGCGGAATGCCGGCGCTCGTGATCGACGCCGGATTCAGCGGCGCGAAGACCATCCAGTCCTGACCGGCGACGACCGCCGTGCGCTCCCAGTCCAACCGGACGTTGGCGAGCCGGAGGCGCAGGATGCCCATGTTGTCGCCGATGCCGATCGACGGGAACCCGCCGTAGAAATCCACCTCCACGACACCGGCCACCCTGGCCCCGGACACCGGCGGCGCGGTCACTCGCAGGCCCAGCCGCGATGCCCTGACGGTGGCGCTGGCATTGCCCGGACCGGCAAGCGCCCACAGCGGCAGGTCCGCGTTGTTGGTGGCGCTGCTGTTCCAGAAGAGATCGAAATAGACGATGCCGTAAGGAGTGACCTTGACCGGCGGCGCATCCGCGGTCGTCTCCTGGGCGCGCGCGGGCACGACGCCGATCGCGACCAGCCCCGC
The DNA here is from genome assembly GCA_963834365.1 of Vicinamibacterales bacterium. Lineage (GTDB taxonomy): Bacteria > Acidobacteriota > Vicinamibacteria > Vicinamibacterales > Vicinamibacteraceae > CAWJAP01. The sequence goes on from CAWIBS010000030.1 coordinate 204,804, forward strand.
AACGGCGAGCAGCGGAATCGTACCTGACCCCTCGGCTCTTCATCCGTCCTCGCCCGAGATCAGCGCGCCGACGCGCTGCATGACCGTGGCGGTCGAATCGCCGTAGAGCGTCATGCCGGCCCACGTGGGAGACCCGGGGTGGGCCTGGCGCACCTGCCGGCGGGCGAGACGCAACGCTTCGCCGACGGTCGTGCGATCCAGGACGAGCGACTGATAGAAGGCCCGCGCCAGCTCCAGCGCGGCGGCATCGTCGATCTTCCAGAGCGGCGCGAGATAAGCCGTGACGCCGCGGTTGAGGAACGCCGACGCGAGACCGGTCACGCTCTGCAGGAAGCCCGCAGCCTGGTCGCGCTCCATGCCACCCTCGCAGGCGTTGACGTAGACCAGCCACGGCGGCGAGTCGCAGTGATCGAGCGTGTTGGCGATCTGTTCCGCGGCGAGCGGGCCATCCGAGAGCAGCCAGTGGCTGCGCTCGGGCTCGTTGCGGTTGAAGTGCGCGTGGCCGCAGAAGTGGATGACGTCGTAGCGGCCGCTCCGGAGCCAGCCGCGCATGTCGGCGACCGTCACGCGCTCGCCGGCGCGAATCGACTCCGGATCGATCTCGATGTAGTCGGTCTCGTGCGCGAGGGATTGCAGAATCTCCTGGACCGCCACCGCTTCGCTGCGGGCGAACCCGAGCGGGGGCACCGACGCCCGCTCCTCATCCAGCCGCGGGTCGCCGACGACGAGCACGCGCAGACGCTGGCGATCGGGACGGCTGATCGCGCGGCGCCGGGCGGTGACGGCCACGTCGAGGAACACCTGCCGGGCGAGCGCGTACCGCGTGCCCAGCCACTCGTCGCCGTCGCGCACGAGCTCCCAGGGATAGTGGAGCAGCGACCGCGGCAGCTGGAGCTGAACGTGCAGCGTCTCACGGGCCGCCGCCCGCTCCGCCTCGAGCGGCTCGGTCAGGTCCCGGACGATGTCCTCGCGCAGCAGGTGGCCGAGCTTGTCGAGCTGCAGGGCCACGGTCTCGAGGGTGCCGGCGGCGGCCGCCTCCTCGAGCTCGCCGATCACCTGCGCGACCACCGCGCGATCGAGGCGGCTTCGCTGTTCGTGAATCACGGCGTCGCGCCGGCTGGACGACAGACGCGCGACATAGACGTCCTGATCGGGCGAGGCAGGGCGATCCCCCGACCGCCGCGCCGGCGTCACGAGATCGCGCGCGGTCTCGACTTCCAGAGCGAGCGTCACCAGGGGCGCCGGCGTCAGCGCGCGGAACTGATCGCCCACGCTGACGAGCGCCTGCGGTCCCGCCATCCGCGCCAGCAGGTCCTGCCGGCCGCGCTGGCGGGCGGTGGCGAGCAGCGATCCGAGCACGCGCCACAACTGCCGCGGATGATCCTCGATCAGGTGAATCGCCGTCAGCAACGCGGTCCAGTGGAGCCGCTGATTCATCTGCAGCGCGAGGTAGCTGTCGCGCGTGAGCTCGCCGAGCTGCCTCGGCCGGTACAGCGACATGCCGCCATACGGCGTCGTCGCCGGGGCGACGCTGACCACCAGCCCGCCGGCCTCGGGCCCTGCACGCTCGAGCAGGTCGGCGATGCGCCACACGAGATCGTGGACGCGCAGGGCATTGCGCCGCTCCGCGAGCAGCGCGGCGAACGCCACGGCAACGCCATCCGGGCCGTGCCGGCTCTGTCGATAGCGATCGATCAGGGCAATCCAGGCCGCCACGAACGGCTCATCCAGCGTCCCGCCCGCCAGCCGCATCGTCACGTCCGGGAGCGGCGCGGCTTCACCCGTTGGCGAGCCGCCAGCGGTGGGTGGCGCGAGGGCGCGGGCGTCGGCGAAGCCCGCTGCCTGGGCGAGCGCATCGGCGCGGCGCTCGACGGCCTCGGTCCACGCGGCGCGGAATGCGGTGCCCGCCAGCTCGCCGGCGTCCTGTCTCGACGCCACGGTCCGCAACGCGGCCGTGGACTCGATGAGCCAGGTGTGGAGCCGTTCGTACGCCGCCAGGACGAGAATGCCCTGCGCCGTGAGACGCGCGCTCGATCCGGTGAGCACGTCGGCGGCGAGCGTCTCGAGCGCGCTCAACACGCGCAGCAGCGCCCGCGGGTCGAGCTCGCGCAGGGTGTCGAGCCCATAGGCGAGCACCTTGGTGTCGACATCACTCGATCCGAGCGCTGCGGCCACCTGGCGCAGAATCTCGCGCGCGTCGTACGACGATTCGTCGCGGAGGGCGCCGAGCCGGCTGAGCCCCTCGCCGCGCGCCGACCACAGAATGCGATCGCTCAGACACTGGAGGTAGGCGAGGCTCATCGTGTCGAAGGCGCCGAGAAACGGATTGAGCTGGGCGAGATCGAGCGCGGAGACCGACGCCTCGGTCGCGCCCGCCGCCGCATAGGCCCGGCCAATCTCGGCCACCGTCTCCGCCGCGATGCGCCTGAGCGCGCTGCGCCTCGCCGCCACCTTGTCGGGCAGGGGCTCCAGGAGGCGGTGCCAGACATCGAGCATGGCCCGATAGTCCCAGCCGCTGCCCGGCACGCGCGTCTGGGGACCCACCAGGATCTCGACCAGCCCGTTCAGCTCGCAGGCCACCTCCAGGAACTGCATGTGGCACATGTCGAAGGCGAGCAGGTCCACCACCGGACGCAACGTCCCGCGGCGCTCCTTGAGCGCGAGCAGCACGCGGCCGAGATCGCGGATCTCGATCGCCGATCGCTCAGGACGGTCGTCGCAAATCGCAAAGACGCGATCGGGTTCCTGCAGTGGAATGCCGACGACCGAGCGCTCGTCCAGAATGCCGGTGCCGGTGATCACGAGCGCGATGTGCTCGCACGGGCAGGTGGCGAGCGCCCACTTGAGGTAGTCGCTCAGCATGTCGGCGCTGCCGGAATCCACGTGCCGGCCGAGATCGACGTCAGGCGGCGGCAGCGTACCGGCCTCACCGGCCCAGGGTGTGGTGGCCAGCCAGCGTCCGCCTCCCCGCGGGCCGTCGTATTGCACCGCGACATGGACGCGATCGGAGCCCCCGGCTGCCAGAATCTCCTGCAGGTCGGCGCGGATGTCGGCGTCGAGCCCGCCGTGTGGATTGTCGCCGCAGAGATAGAACAGGACGGTCCACGGCTTGGTTTGCCTGGGCATGGTCGGGCCCACAGGCTACAACACCGAGCCAGCAGGGAACGCACGAGTCAGGTGAAGGGCGACTCGGCGGGTTGGCATGACCGGTTTCTTGTCACAACCGGCGAGCCTGGCAAAAAACGCCGCGCCGCGCCCGGTGGCATCGCATGGCACGACGCTCGCATCTGAATCAGACCGGACTGTGCCTCGCTTGCACGGCCGAGGAGGATCGACGATGCAGCGCACATTTCGCGGGCTGGCGTTGGCCGCCGTCTTCGCTCTCAGCGTCCCATGGCTTCACGCCGATCATCCGACCACCATCACCCTGCAGTCGGGGGAGCGGCTGTCCGGGCGGTTCGCCGATCTTCACAACGACCTCGTCTACCTCCGCGTCAGCCAGCACGAAGAGCCGCGCATTCCGTTGCGCGACATCGCGCGCATCGAGTTCACCGAGGCTCGGCCCGCTACGCCGAGCGGCACCCGCGACTCGGTGAGGGGCGAGGGCCCGCATCGCCTGGTGCTGCGCAACGGCCGGGAGATTGCCGGCCGCTTTGAAGGCCTCACCGGCGACGATCAGCCGCACACTGCCGGCCACCCGCTCGAGTTCGTGTTCAGCACGGCGTCGGGCGAGTACGTGCGCGTCAACGCCGACCGCATTGCCCGCATCGAGCTCGCGCCGCTGCCGGAATCGCCTGGAACGGCAACTGGCAACGTGACGATTCGGCTCGATGATGGCACGTCGATGCGCGGCGATCTGCGGTCCCTCGACGCGAACGGCCTCGCCATGGGCGATCGGGTGAACGGAGGCGATCGTCGTTACAGCCTCGACCAGGTTGCGGTGATCGACTTTGGTGACGGCACCGCCGCCGCAGCGGACCGTCGATGGTCCCCGCGCGGCGAGCGTGAGCCGCACCTGCTCGTCATGCGCAACGGGCGAGAGGTCTCGGGTGAGTTCCTTGGGGGGACGCGCGGCGGGCGCGAGCGCGACCGCGAGGCCTATCTGTTCCGCTCGGCTGGCAACGGCCGAATCGTCACTTTCACGCCTGCTACGGCGTCTCGCCTGTACCTCGGCGGCTCAGTTTCGAATGGCGGCTTCGGCTTCAGCGATAAGCTCGCCGGTGGCGTCGAAGTGCTGGCGCAACGCCAATGGATTTCGACCGGACTCCAGGTGCGCCGTGGCGAGACGTTGCAGTTCACGGCGCGCGGCGAAGTGCAGCTCAGTACGGACGACGCCGATCGCGCATCACCTCGTGGCGCCTACAGTGGGCGAGGCGCCTCCGGAGCGCCCGTGCGCAGCGCGCCGGCAGGAGCGCTCATCGGCCGCGTCGGCAGCACGGCGTTCCTCATCGGCGAGGACTCGCGCCCGGTGCGAATGCCGGCGGCCGGCGAGCTCTTCCTTGGTGTGAACGACGATCACATGCCCGACAACCGTGGCTCGTTCACGGTCACCGTGAATCGTCCACCGGTGGGTTCGTAAGCAAAGGCAGGCAGCAGTGACATCAGAAGTCATTCGCCCCGTTGACGAGCCCATCCTCCACCAGGGGTGTCGGTATCACGCGCAGGTCTGCGGCCGGCCGCTGTCGAACGGCACGTGGGAGGGCTGGGTCGAATTCCTGCCCCTCGGCATCGGCGATCCCTGCCGGTCACCGCGCGAGACCACCCAGCCAAATCGTCATGCGCTGACGCACTGGGCCGGCACGTTGACGTCGGTGTACCTGGAGGGGGCTGTCGCACGTGCGTGCGCGGCGGCGCAGGCCGTGATCCACCCGGTGGACCCGTCGCCCCTTTTCGAAACTCCGGCGCCGCGTCGCTGATGGATCACGCCGGGTCCGGGCTCGAGCCCGACATTACGAGCGGCGGGGCTGAAGCCCCGCCCTACCGTTCAGGATCTGCGGTAGGCCGGCCCTTATTAGGTCCGGCGTTGTCCGTATTTATGCCCGCCGACGTGCGGCCGCCGATCACGGCCGGCCTTCCACGAGCACGTGGACCGTCCCCGTCGTCAGCGGGCCCCGGTCCTCGCGCTGGCCGCTCGGCCAGTCGATGACGACCCGCGTGGCGCGCGTCGATGTGCCGAGGCCCACGGTGAGCGGCAACTCGGACTGCGACAGATAGCTGGACCCGGTCCTCACCAGCCGCGAGGTCGTGACCTCTCCCACCGTGACGGTCACCTTCGCGCCGATCGCGTCGCGATTGGACTGCGTGCCACGCAGCCGGATCCGCAGACTGTGGTGCGGACGCTGGAGGTCGTTCCGGTAGAGATGAGCGCGGCCACCGTTCTCGGTGACGACGGTGTCGAGGTCACCGTCGAGATCGATGTCGGCGAAGGCCGCCCCGCGACCGACCTTCGCGCTCGCAAACGCCTCACCCGCCGCGCGTGCCACGTCCTCGAACCGGCCGCCGCCGACGTTCAGGAACAAATGCGGCGCCTCCGCGAACCGCTCCTGGCGGTCGGCTCTCGCGAGCGCAGCATCGAGGTGGCCGTTGACGACCAGCAGGTCCTGCCGGCCATCGAGATCGACGTCGAAGAAGAACACGCCCCAGCCGAGCGTCTGGCGGGTCGCCCGGCCGATGTCGCTGCGCGGCGCCTGGTCCGCATATTGCCCCCCGCCGAGTGGCGCATACAGACCCACCATCTCTCCCGAGAAATTCGTCACGGCGAGCGCGGGACGGCCGGTGTTGTCGAGATCCGTCGCGTCTACTCCCATGCCGGCCCGTGCCCGGCCCTCGGTGCTGAACGCCAGGCCGCTCGTCAACCCCAGCTCGGTGAACGTGCCGTTGCGGCGGTTGCGATACAGCTTGTTCGGCTGCGTGTCGTTGGCGATGAAGATGTCGGGCCACCCGTCCTGGTCGTAGTCGAGCAGCGCCACCCCGAGCGACTTGGAGGTGACGTCGAACAGCCCGGCGCGCGCCGTGACGTCGTCGAAGGCGCCCGTCCCCTTGTTGCGATAGAGCCACGACGTGCTGCCGCGGTACGCTTCCGGCGTGCAGTAGGTCTTCGCCTTGCCGTTGGCGGAACAGAAGATGTCGGTCTCGCGCGACCACTGGACGTAGTTGCTGATCAGCAGATCGAGCGCCCCGTCGCGGTCGTAGTCCAGCCACATGGCGGAGGTGCTGAAGGCGCGGCGCCCCGCGAGCCCCGCTTTCGCGGTGACGTCGCCGAAGCGTCCGCCGCCGAGATTGCGGAACAAGCGGCTCTGTCCAACCGCAGTGACCAGGACGTCGGGCCATCCGTCGTTGTCGTAGTCGCCGGCGGCGACGCCCATGCCGTACTCGAGAGCGGCTGGACGGGCTGGAGCGGCTGGGGCGGCTCGGCGACTGGACGGCTGGGCGACTGGGGGGCTGGGCGACTGGGGGACTGGGCGGCTGGGCGGCTGGAGGGCTCGGCGACTGGGGGACTGGGCGACTGGGCGGCTGGGGGGCTGGGCGACTGGGCGACTCGGCGACTAGGCGACTGGGCGCGTGGGGAGGGGGCTGGCTTGCGGACCGCATCGAGCTGGAACCCCGACGCCGCGGTGACGTCCGTGAAGTTGCCGCGGCCGTCATTGCGAAAGAGGCGCGCGTAGCTGCCGGGACGGCCCGCCTCGGCGTCCGGCAGCACACCGGACACCAGCAGCAAATCCTGATCGCCGTCGGCGTCGTAATCGAAGAACGCCGACCCCGAGCCGAGTGTCTCGGGCAGGTACTTCTGTCCCTGGGCGCCGTTGTCGTGCGTGTAGCGCACACCGGCCGCAGCCGTGATGTCCGTGAAGCGCACCGGCGGACCGGATTGAGCGAGGGTCGCGGCGGCGAACGACCCGACGAGCGTGACGATCAGGCGTGCCGGAGGCATTGAGAAATGTAGAGCGTCAGTTTCAGTCTTCGGTCTTTGGTCTTCTGGTCTTTGGTCTTCACTCGGGCTACGGACTACGGGCTACTGGCTACAGGGCTTGTGAAGACCGCCGGGCCCGCAGCCTGCAGCCCGTAGCCTGTCGCCGAACACTGTCGTTGGTCACTGGTCGCTCGTCGTTGGTCGTTGGGCTTCAGTCTTCGGTCTTAGGTCTTTGGTCCCGGTCGGCGCGGCTGAAGCCCCGCCCTACCGATTTTGCCGCGGCCCCACTGGTAGGCCGGACCTTTAGGTCCGGCGGGCATTCGAAGCTCACTCTGGTCTTTGGTCGCTGGTCTCTGGTCTTTGGTCTCTGGCCTCTGGTTCTTGGTCGTTCGTCGCTGGTAGCTGGTAGCTGGTAGTGGTCTGAGTCGGCAGCCCCAGCCGTCGCAGCAGATCCTGGAATCGCGGGTCGCCGTGGAGATGATGGAAGCAGGGATCGACGGCCATGAACACCAGGATGCCGGAATTGATCTCGACGCACCGCTCGGCGTACTCGAGGACGCGGTCGATCTCTCCGAGCCGCGAGTAGATGAACAGGAAGTCGTGGGGCGGCACGTAGCGCCGGGCCGCCATGTCGCGCGCCGCCCGAAGCTGTTCACGCCAGAACGCGTCAGCGCCACCGGCTTGGTACGCGCTCCGCAGCCGGGCCACCCCGTCGGCGGGCAGGCCCAGCGCCGGGACGAGCGGCACGAGCACGTCCAGCGCCTCGTCGTAGCGTCCCAACTGGCCGTAGGCGTACCACAGCGCCTTGAGGGCGATGGCATTGCCAGGATCGATCTCGAGGGCGCGCCGCGCCTGGCCAATCCCGCCGTCGATGCGCCCGCACAGCATCTGCACCATCGCATACCCGGCGCTGATCAAGCCGAACAGCGGCGTATCGTCAGTCGCGCGACGTCCCTCGGCGAGCGCGCGCTCGGGGCGGCCCAGTGCGGCGTGCAAGAGGGCATAGAAGATGCGGCATTCGGCGTAGTCCGGCCGGAGCGCGAGCCCACGCTCGAAGTGTGCCTGCGCCGTCGTCCAGTCGCGCTCGTAGAAGAACGCCCGTTTCGCCCGCGCCGAGTGCGCCTCGGCCAGCTCCGGGTCGAGCTCGAGCGCCCGCATGATCGCGGTGAACGACTGCGCGTCCCGTTCACCGGGTGGGATGGAGCCGAAGAACCGCGCCGTGCCGATCGCATTCGCGAGCTCGGCGTGTGCCAGCGCGTAAAGCGGGTCGCGCCCGACCGCACGCTCGAATGCGGCAATGGCCTGCGTGAACCCGCCCGGCGTGTACTGGTTCAGGAAATAGCGCCCGCGCAGGAAGTCCTGGTACGCGTCACCGTTCTCCGGCGCCGCACGGGTGCTCGTCCTGCCCCGCCGGACGAGTCTTATCTTCAGCGCGGCGGTGATGTCCTGCGCGAGCGCATCCTGCAGATCGACGAGGTCGGGCGTCTGACGCGTGTAGTGCTGGCCCCACAGTTGACGATCGGTCGCGCTCTCGATGAGCTCGACCTGCACCTTCAGCGAATCTCCTCTGACGGACACGCGGCCCGTCAGCACGTCCGTGGCGCCGAGCTCGCGGCCGATGGCCGGCAGGTCGATAGTCAGTCCCTTGTAGCGAAACACCGTGCTGCGGGGCACGACGCGCAGCTTCGGCACCGCCGACAGCCGGTTGATGATGGCCTCGGTCAGTCCGTCGCTGAGGAACTCGGCGTCCGGGTCCGCCGGGGCCAGCTCGAAGGGCATCACTGCCAGCGATCGGGTCCGGCTTCGAGGGCGCCTGGCGGCCTGGACTCCCGAGCCGTGGCCGGGGACCGACAGCAGCGTCTGCAGCGATTGCGACAGCTCGCGCGCACTCGGAAAGCGTCGCCAGGTCTCCTTCTGCAGGCAGCGCTGGACGATGGCGTCGAGCTCGGAAGGAACGTCGGGGACGCCGCGGGCGAGCCCGTCGGGATCGTGATGCAGCAGCGCGGCCAATCGATCGGCAGCCGTCGCGCCGTCGAATGCCGGGCGCCCGGCCACCATCTCGTACAGCACGCAGCCGAGCGCGAACACGTCACTCGCTGGCGTGGCGACCAGTCCGCGGGCCTGTTCGGGCGCCAGGTAGCCGACCGTGCCGACGATCATCGCGGCACCAGTCGCAGCAACGGTCGGCGAATCCCCCTGGGCCTGGAGCGGCCGCCCCGCGGTTTCCTGCCGTGCGAGACCGAAGTCGAGCACCTTCAGTCGGCCGTCGCGCGTCAGAAAGAGATTCTCCGGCTTGAGATCACGATGGACGATGCCACGGTCGTGCGCGGCGGCAAGACCATCGGAGGCAGCCAGGGCGAGCCCCACGGCCTCGCGCCAGGGCAGCGGGCCGCGCGCGAGGCGGGCCCGCAACGATTCGCCCTCCAGCAGCTCGGTCACGGCGTACGGCTGGTCGCCGACGACCCCGATGTCGTGGATCGCGAGAATGTTCGGATGCGTCAACGCGGCTATGGCCTTCGCTTCGCGTTCGAAGCGCGACAACGCCCCGGGGTCGAGCGCGAGGTGGCCGGCGACGACCTTGACCGCCACGTCCCGCGCGAGGCGGCTGTCGTGTGCGCGATAGACCACGCCCATGCCGCCCGCCCCGAGCGGCTCGACGATCTCGTAAGGACCGAGCCTGGCGCCGCGCAACAAGGTCATTGATCAGGGATCAGGCATCAGGGATCAGGGGTCAGGGATAAGACGATCACGGACGGCTGGTCGGGGTCGTGGTTCCCCGCGCTGGTAGCTCGTAGCTGGTAGCTGGTAGCTGGTCTACTCCGGCACCACCAGGCCCCGCTTGACCGCATAGAGCACCAGCTCCGCCGCCTTGTGCACCTTCAGCGTGCTCATCAGGTTCGCGCGATGCACGGCGACCGTGTTCACGCTCAGATCGAGGAGCACGGCAATCTCCTTGTTGGACTTGCCGTGCGCGACGAGCTGCAGGACCTGCTTTTCGCGGTCGGTCAATCGGTCCCAGGGGTCCTCTCCCTCGGCCTTGCCCTGCAGGGCGCGGATCACGATGCTGGACAAATCCGGACTCAGGTACTGCTGCCCCGACGCGACGGCGCGGACCGCGCGCGTCAGGTCGGTCTCCAGCGCGTTCTTGAGAATGTAGCCGTGCACACCGGCGTCGAGCGCGCTCCGGACGTACTGCTCGTCCGAGTACATGCTCAGAATCAACACGCGCGTCTGCGGTCGCTCCCGCAGGATCATCCGGGCCGCGTGCAGGCCGTTCATGTCGGGCATCGCCATGTCGAGGACGATCACGTCCGGGCGGTGCTCGTTGACGAGCGCCACGGCTTCGGCGCCCGATCCCCCTTCGCCGACGACCTGCATCCCGGGATCGTCCTCGAGAATCCGGCGGAAGCCCTGTCGCACGAGCGCATGGTCATCGACCACGACGACGCGAATGGCACCGCCAGCGGAGGAGCGTGGTGAGGGAGAGTCGGCCATGATGGAACAGAGTACCGGCTCAGGGCTCAGGGCTCAAGGCTCAGGAGGCTCAAAGGCTCACGACTGCCACGGCACGGCGACCTCGATTGCGATCGCCGCCCAACCCGGAGCGGCCCATCGTGAATGTGCCGTTCATCAGCGCGGCGCGCTCGCGCATGCCGGTGATGCCGATCCCGCCGGGCCGCTCGCCCGCAGGCGGGCCACCGGCGTCCAGGCCCCGCCCGTCATCGTCGATGCGCAGGGAGACGAGGCGGCCGTCGCGCGCCAGCCGCACGACCGCCCGCGAGGCGCGCGCGTGCCGCGCGACGTTGGTGAGCGATTCCTGGACGATGCGATACAGGTGCGTGGCGACTTCACGCGGCAGTCCGGTGAGGTCGCCCTCGGGCTCGAACTCGGTGTCGATGCCGTGCTGGCGCGTGAACTCGTCGGCATACCAGGCGATCGCCTGCTGGAGGCCGAAGTCGTCGAGGATGACGGGATGCAGCAGCCGTGAACGGGTGCGGATGCGATCGAGCGTCTGCTGCGCGATCTGCTGGACCTCCGCCAGATCGGCCAGCCATCCCCCCGAGGCTTCCGCCTTCGCGCTCTCGCGCTCCGGCGGACCGCCGGAGCCTTGGCGGGAGGCGGGAAGCCTCGGGGATCGGATCCGGCGCCTGGGCCCGGCGGTAGACGCGCCCGAGCATCGTGCCCATCGCCGTGAGAATCTGCCCGAACTCGTCGTGGAGCTCGCGCGCGAACGAGGTCTGCAGATCCTCCTGCAGACGCAGCATCCGCCACGACAGCGCCCGCCGCTCGGCGGCCAGTGCCTGCGACTTCCTCGAAGGTCCGGCGCGTCGCCCGAATGAGCAGCAGTCCGCCGACGATGATGGCGGCGATGAGGACGGCGGCGAGCAGATAGATGTCGCGCGCGACGCGATCGTAGATGCTGCGCGCCCGTGCGGCGGCCTCTTCGTCCACGCGTGTGTTGTGGATGAGCAGCTGCGAGACGAGGCTCGCAAGCTCGGCGTGGCGGCGGGTCGCCTCGTCGCGGACGAGGAGCGCGGCGCCGGCCTCATCGCCAGCCGCCGCCTGCGCGAACGCCCGATCCATGGCCCCCCAGAACCGGCGGGCCGTCTCCTCGATTCGCGCGCTCTCGGCCTCGGGCCGGCCGGTCGGTGCGAGCGACCGTTCGCGCGCCAGCGCCTGGTCGAGATCCAGACGGAGCCGCGCAAACGTGTTGCCCCAGGCGCTCAGCGGGTACGGCTCGATGCGGTCGAGCATGTCGCGCAGCGTCGCCGCGACCGTCGCCAGATTCTGCTGGATGCGGACGATCTGCAGGCCGTCGAGCCGGTTGCGCTCGCTGAGCGCGGTCTGCTCATCGCGCAGCCGCCGAATCTCCCGGACGGTGTAAGCGCTGAACCCCGCGATCGTGACCGCCGCGATCGTCAGGCCGATGACCAGCCGGGACACCGGCGACCGCGATCGGGTGGTTAGACCACGTGTCCGATGGAGCGGCGGACTCATTCATGACAAGTCCTCGCCGGGGGCGTCGGCCGGCAGCGGCTGCGGTCCGTCGCGGAGCCCGTCGTTAAGCTCATCAATAGAGGCGCTCGGCCGGAAATTCGGGGAATTCAACGTCGACATTTTCCTCGGATGGGCTCTCTTGCCGCTCAGATTGGTATTACCAATCACACGTTCGTGGAAATTATGTTGACCAATTAGTCATTTCATATGATTCTGACTGGCCTCTGAACATGAGCGATGGTAACGGGTTCTTCCGATCCAGGGAGCACGTGATGGCCAGGCTGTGGCAGCTCTTCGTTTCCGTCCTGTGCGTGGGCGCGTTCGCGACCACGCTTTCCGCGCAATCCCTCACCGGCACGCTGTCCGGCACCGTCCTCGACGATCAAGGGGGTGTGCTGCCGGGCGCCGACGTCACGCTGACGAACATCGAGTCCAAGTCAGCGTCGCGCACCGTGACCAACACCGACGGCGTGTTCGTCTTCGCCGCCGTGCCGGCTGGCACGTACTCCGTGCGCGTCGAGCTGTCGGGCTTCACGACGTGGGAAGCCACCGACATCCTGATGCGCCTCGGCGAGCGCCGCCAGGTGACGGGCATCACGATGCGCGTCGGCGGCGTGACCGAAGTCATCTCGGTGACATCGCGACCCGATATTGCGCCGCTCGATTCTGGTGAGAAGAGCGCCCGCCTCACCTCCGAACAGATTCAGAACGTGCCGATGGTCGGCCGCAGCACGGCGGAGCTGCTGAAGCTGCTGCCGGGCATGACGCCGATCTCGGGCAGCACCAGCAACAACCCGGGCTTCAACGGCGAGATCATCGGCATCAACGGCAACGGCGACGGCGGCAAGCAGAGCGCGATCGGCAACTTCTCCGGCAACGGCACCCGCGCCGACGCCCTCGACATCGTCATCGACGGCGCGCACGCGTCCGACCCCGGGTGCAACTGCGCCACCTCGGTCAATCCGAACCCCGACATGGTCGGCGAGTTCAAGGTGCTCCAGTCCAACTACGGCGCCGAGCACGCGAAGGGCCCGATCACGATCGACGTCATCAGCAAGGCGGGCGGCCGCGACTTCCACGGGATGGGCTACCTGTACATGCGCGACTACCGGATGAACTCGAACGAGTGGCGCCTGAACAAGTTCAGCACCGAGCCCGGCGCCGAGAACAAGCCGCAGAACCAGTTCGCGTATCCGGGGTTCAATCTCGGCGGCCCGCTGATCATCCCGGGCACCGGCTTCAACAGTGATCGCAATCGCGTCTTCTTCTTCACCGGGTACGAGTACCTACAAGCAGCGCCTCGACACGGGCATCCTGCAGTCCTGGGTGCCGACCGAGGCGATGATCAACGGCGACTTTTCGAACACCGGCTCGTTCTCGAGCCTCGAGCAACTCGTTCGTGAGCACGACGCCCAACAACCTGGTGAACGGACGCGATCCCGGCGAACCTGATCGATCCCAACGCGCAGGTCATGCTGCGGTTGCTGCCGCGGCCGAACGCGGACCCGGCGCTCACGAACGGCTACAACTACGTCGAGAGCGTCGAGATGGATCAGAACATGCAGCAGTGGCTGACGCGCGTCGACGTCAACGTCAGCGACAACACCAAGATCTTCGCGCGCTACAACCTGCAGAGCCGAGACGCAGAATTTCCCGGTCGGCCTCTGGTGGCGCAACGCCAACCAGGTGCCCTACCCGACCGTCGTCACCGCGCCCAACAAGTCGCACTCGTCAACGGTCAGCCTCACGCATGTGTTCGGACCGACGCTGACGAGCGAGTCCACGTTCGCGACGACGTTCATCAGCTTCCCGAACCAGTTCGAGGATCCCAGCCGCGTGTCGCGCGCGCGCTCGGCTATACGAACCCCGGCATCTATCGCAGCGGCCTCGATCAGATGCCGTCGATGACGGCCTGGGGCAACGGGCCGACGATGTTCAACCCGGGCGGGTTCGACCCGGTGCTGTTCGCCGACAAGTGGCTGATCTCGGGAGCGCAGAACGTCACGAAGGTGGCGGGCGCGCACACGATGAAGGCCGGCGCGCTACTACGAGTGGGTGAACAACGCGCAGCCGGGCAACGGCGATTCGAACGGCCGTCTGATTCCGGCGTCGTGGGCGACGAACACGAGCGGCAACTATTTCGCCGACATGCTCACCGGCACGCTCGCGGAGTACGGCGAGCAGTCGCCGAACATCGTCCGCGACATGGCCTACAACATCTTCGAGCTGTACGTGCAGGACAGCTGGAAGGTGAACAACCGGCTGACGGTGGACGGCGGCCTGCGCCTGTCGCACCTCGGGCCGTGGTACGAGCGTGAAGGGCGCGGCATGGCGGTGTTCGACCCGGCACTCTACGATCCGAACGCGCCGGCCACGAGCTTCCCGGGCATCACCTGGACCGGGATCGACGGCAGCGTGCCGACCTCCGGCGCCGAAGTGAAGAGCCTCCTGTGGGCGCCGCGCGTCGGCTTCGCCTACGACCTGCGGGGAACCGGGCAGACGCTGCTGCGCGGCGGCTACGGCATCTTCAACTTCCACGATCGCGCAGGGTCCGTACTCGGGCTTCATCGATCTGCCGTACGGCGTCACGTTCACCAACGCGACCAACATGCGGCTGGCCGACGTCCCGAACGTCAATCCCAACGCCGTCGCCGAGCGTCGGCGCGGCGCGCTCCTGCGGTCAGACGATACGCTGCCGAAGACCCAGAGCTACAGCTTCACCGTCCAGCAGCGGCTGCCCTACCAGATGGTCCTCGAGGCCGGCTACGTCGGCAGCAAGAGCGACACCTGCTGACGCACCAACGAGACTGCCAACATCAACCCGGTGCCATTCGGCGCCATGCTGAACGACCCCGAGGGCAATCCGAACAACTACCGGCCACTGCCGCAATACGGCGACCTCATCGTTCATCGGCACTCCCTCTATCAGAACTACAATGCGTTCCAGTCGCTGCTGAGCCGGTCGAGCTCGAAGTTCAGCTACACGGTGGCCTATACCTTCTCGAAGGCGCTGGGCATTCGCGGCGGGGACATTGGCGAAGGAAGGGTGGCCGCTTTGCCCGCCGACATCCGTGGAACCGCCTACGGTGTTCTCGGTTACGACCGCGCGCATGTTCTCAACGTCGGGTACAGCTACCTGCTGCCGGATTTCGAGGATCAGCGGATGGAAGACGGCCGTTCTGGGGGGATGGCAGCTGACCGGCGTCTCGACGTATATCAGCGGCGGGCCGCTGCAGGCCCTGACGACGACTGGCGCGAACTTCGGCCTCGACGGGACACTCGCAGGTGGTGCGTCAATCAGCGGTCCGCGCGTGACCGGCTCGGATGACATCGCCGTCATGCCAGTGCTGACCTGCGACCCGGGCGCGAATCTCACCGGCGATCAGATCCTCAATCCAAGCTGCTTTGCCGTGCCGGCGATCGGCACCAACGGCAACTACATCATGCCGTCGGTTCGCACCCCCGGTTACATCAACCACGACTTCGCGGTGTTCAAGAACTTCCGCGATGGGCGACTCGCGCAAGTTCCAGTTCCGCGCCGCCTTCACCAACGTCTTCAATCATCCGCAGCGCTTCGTCGACGACAACGTGAACCTGAACCTCGACTACACCAACGGTGTGATGACCAACCCGAATTTCGGTATTCTGCCGAGAGACAACAAGTACGGCCGCCGCATCGTCCAACTGGCGTTCAAGTTCTACTTCTAGCCTGGCGTCGCGCGCCCTCAGCGCGCGACGCGGCCGCCTCTGAGTCGCGGCGCGAATCGCCGACCCTGTGCAGGTCGCCGGCGCACCGCGACGGCGGCGGGTTCAAGTTCTACTTCTAGCCTGGCGTCGCGCGCCCTCAGCGCGCGACGCGGCCGCCTCTGAGTCGCGGCGCGAATCGCCGACCCTGTGCAGGTCGCCGGCGCACCGCGACGGCGGCGGGTTCAAGGTCTACTGCTAGCCTGGCGCCGCGCGCCCTCAGCGCGCGACGCGGCCGCCTCTGAGTGGCGGCGCGAATCGGCAACCCTGAGCAGGCCTGCCCGGGCCCGCGTTGGCTGGGCTGAAGCCCGGCGCCACCTTGGCGGGCTCGTTGTCAACTCAAGTGAACTCTGGGGATTAGAACTCATCGCTTCTGCCAGCGCCTGGTCCACGTCGGCCCTGCACCAGAGCGATCCATTACCGTTGGAAAAACTTGAGACTCGGCGGCGTGGATCGTGCGCCGTTATCCGTCCGACGCTGGCCAATCTTGTCCGTAGCGGGGATTCGTCCGATCTTGTCAGATCTTATCCGTGGCTCTTATCCGTGGCCGATTTTGTCCGTGGCCCTTGTGCGTGGGGCGGAAGGTTGCCGACCCCGACTGTATCCCGGAACGTGTCCGATCCTGTCCGCGGCTCCGATACGATGGGCAGGTGGTGACCCGCCGGCTTCTGTGGCTCGTGCTCGCCCTGGTGATGATCGCCGGGTCAGCTCGAGCGCAAAGCGATCCGCTCGCAGCCTTCAAGCAGGCCGTGGCCCTGCAGAACGCCGGGGATTTCGACGGCGCGGCCAAGGCCTATCGCGAGTTCCTGGCCGCGCACCCGGGGAACGTCGAAGCCCGCTCGAACCTCGGGGTCGTGCTGGTGCGGCTGGGGCGCTTCGAGGAAGCCATCGAGTCGTATCGTGCGGCGCTCGAGGCCGATCCGTCGCGGCATTCCGTTCGTCTGAATCTCGGCATCGCGCTCTACCGCGCCGTGAGGCTGGGTGACGCCGCGACGGAGCTGGCCGCGGTCCTCGCGGCGCAGCCCGAGAACCTCCAGGCGCGCCTCCTTCAGGCAGACTGTAACCTCCGCCTCGGCGAGCCACAGAAGGTGATCGCGCTGCTGCAGCCGCTCGAGGCGTCGCGGCCCGACGACCTCGCCCTCGCCTACATGCTCGGCCTCGCCTACCTGCAGGACAAGCAGACCGCCAGGGGCCAGCTGCTCGTCGATCGCATCCTTCGCAACGGTGACTCGGCCGAGGCTCGTCTCATGATGGGGATGGCCAAGCGGGCCGTGCAGGACCTTGCGGGCGGGCTCGAAGATCTCGGAAAAGCCGTCTCGATGAACCCCGCGTTGCCGGGTGTCCATGCGCTCTATGGCCAGGCCCTGCTCGAGACCGGCAATCGCGATCGCGCCCGCGCCGAGTTCCGCGAGGAGCTGACGCGCAACCCGATCGACTTCGAGGCGAACCTCTATCTGGGCGTCATGCTCAAGGACGATGCGGAGTACGACGCGGCGCTGGAGCACTTCGCCCGCGCGCTCGGCGTGAGGCCCGGCGACATCGGCGCGCGCTTCCAGATCGCGACGGTCAAGGTGGCGCTCGGCCGGACCGACGAGGCGCTCGCCCTGCTCGAGCCAATCGTGCGCGAGGCGCCGAAGTTCGTCGAAGCGCGCGTCACGCTGGCCACGGTCTACTATCGCCTGAAGCGCCGTGAAGACGGGGATCGCGAGCGAGCCCTCGTCGACGAGCTCAACCGGGAGATCCAGGCCAAACAGCCGGTCGCCACCCCGCCGGCGACGCGGCCGCCGGGTTGATGGCGTCGTACGTCTGATGCATACTGATGCATATGCGCACCACGATGAACCTCGACCCGGGCCTGGTCAGCGAGGCGATGGAGCTGACGGGCATCGAAGAGAAGACGGCGCTCGTCCACGCCGGACTGCGGGCTCTGGTCGCCCGTGAAAGCGGCCGCCGGCTGGCGGCGCTGGGCGGAACGGAACCGCATGCCAGACCCGCTCCCAGGCGGCGTCCGCGACGTCCGGGCAAGAGGCGGACGTGATCATCGTGGATTCCTCGGTCTGGATCGCGCACCTTCGAACGACGAATGGCCGGCTCGCCGGCGCCCTCGAAAATGGGCTGGTCAGCAGCCATCCGTTCATCATCGGCGAGCTGGCCCTTGGATCGCTGACGCCGGCGCATCGCATCATTGCGGAGCTCGGGCGGCTGCCGTCCGCACCCATGGCGAGACACGAGGAAGTGATGTCGTTGATCACCCGAGAACGGCTCGCCGGCAGCGGCATCGGCTGGGTCGATGCCCACCTGCTCGCATCGGCGCGCCTGGGCCGTCTATCCATCTGGACAATCGATCGGTCGCTCGAGGCAGTGGTTTCGCGGCTCAACCTGCGACCTCGCGTGATCGAAGGCTGAAATCCCATGTGTGTGACCGGCGCAGTGCCCTCGTTCCTTCGTCTACCGGCAGCGGCTCTCGCGCTGACTGTCGTCCTGGCGCCGGGCTTCGACGCCCGTAGTCCTGCCTCGCGGCAACAGCCGCCGCCGCAACCGACTTTCCGCACCGGCGCCGACGCCGTCATCCTCGACATCGTCGTCCGTGACGGCCGCGGGCGCCCGATACGCGACCTGCGCCAGGACGAGATCACGGTGCTCGAGGACGGCGTGGCGCGCGAGGTGCGATCGTTCCGGCTGGTCGAGGGGCCGGCGATGACCGGCACGGTCTCGGCGCCGGCGCCGGCAGCGGTCACTCCGGGTCAGCCCGATCCGCTGCGGCAGATCACGCTGGTCACGCTCGTCTTCGATCATCTGAGTCAGAACGGTCGTCAGCTTGCCACGCGAGCCGCGCTCGACTACGTGAAGCGTGACCTGCCCGCGGGCCACTGGGTGTCGATCTTCACGCTCGACGAACGACTGCGCCTCATGCAGGACTTCTCGCGCGATCGCGCGGCCCTGGTCCCGGCGATCGAGAGGGCAGCCGGCGCCGTGTCGCGCGAAGGGCAGGTGTCCGGACCGGGCGAAACTCGCGAACGTCCAAAGGAGACAGGCTTCGCGACGCCGATCGAAGCTGCGGCAGGACCGCCGGCCGGCGATGCCGGTGCCTCCGCCGCCGATCAGCAGATGCGCGAGATGACTCAGCGCATGCAGACGCTCGCCCAGGGGATCGAGCTGCAGCAGCGTGGACACGCGACGCTGTTCCCGCTGATGGCACTGGCCAAGGCGCTGGGCGGGCTCGAGGGCCGCAAGGCGATCCTGCTGTTTTCGGAAGGCTTCCAGGTGCCGACCTCCGCTGAAGAGGCGTTCAAGACCGCCATCAGCGAGGCCAATCGCGCCAACGTGAGCTTCTACGCGATCGACTCGCGCGGCCTCGACACCAGCCGCGAGCTCGCGGCGGCGGGCGCCGCGCTCGACAAGGCCGGGCGCACGAGCCAGATGGCCATGGCCAAGCGCGGCGCCGGCGGCACCTCGATCGACGAGGTGATGAACGACGATGTCGTGCTCTCGTCGATGCGGTCGGGCGCACAGACGGTGCTGGACGAGCTCGCGCGCAGCACGGGCGGCTTCCTCATCGCCGGCACAAACGATTTGCGGAAAGGCCTCGAGCGGGTCACCTCCGATCTGGCGAGCTACTACGAGATCGCCTACGCACCGCAGGTCGGGGCCCTCGACGGCCGCTTCCGCCAGATCGCGGTGAAGGTGTCGCGCAAGGGCGCAGAGGTGACGTCGCGCAGTGGCTACTTCGCCGTGCCCCCGAGCGACACGCCGCTGCTGCCCTACGAATTGCCGCTGCTCGCGGCGGCCGGCGCCAGCGAGCCGCCGCGTGCGTTCGACTACCGGGTGGCGGCGTTCCATTTCCACGACACGCCGCGCGGCCGGCAGCATACGCTCGTCGCCGAGGTTCCGCTCGAGCACCTGCAGATTGACGAAGACCGGAAGACGAAGCGCTACGCGATTCGGTTCACGGTGATGGCGCTGGTCAAGGATACGAACGGCGCGATTGTCGAACGCCTGAGCAACACCTACCCGCTCGAGGGTCCGCTCGAGAACGTTTCGGCGCTCAAGCGCGGGAACGTCGTGTTCAAGCGGCAGCTCTGGCTCCCGCCAGGCGAGTACACGGTCTCGAGCGTGGTCCGCGATCAGGCGGCCGAGCGCGTCAGCGTGCAGAGCCTCGCCGTGCGGGTGCCCGGGCCAGCGGCCGGAATCGACGTCAGCAGCCTGTCGATCATCCGGAAGGTGGACCGCGCGAGCGATCAGCCCGATCCGGTCGAGGACCCGTTCCGCTCGGGCCCGATGCGCATCGTCCCCAGCATGAACGATCCGATCTCGAAGGCGACGACGCCGCAGATCTCGGCGTACGTGGTGCTCTACCCGGACAAGGCGATGAGCGCCAGTCCATCGCTCACGGTGGAGTTCACGCAGGGCGGCCGGACGATCGGGCGGGCCACGGCCGAACTGCCCGCGCCCGACGATCAGGGACGGATTGCCTACGTGGCGTCGTTTCCGACCAGCGGGTTCGAGCCGGGGACGTACGAGATCAAGACGATCGCACGCCAGGGCGATTCTCAAGCCGCGTCGCAGACGTCGTTCACGGTGGTGCCATGAGAAAGGCACAAGGCACCAGGCACAAGGCACAAGGAATGCTCAAGGAACAAGGGTCATGGCCCTTGACGGTCCTCGTTTGTGCGTCGTGCCTCGTTTCGTCGATCCTTTTGGTCGCTCAGCAACCGGCACAGCCCCCCGCTTTCCGCACGGGCACCGACCTCGTCATCGTCGATGCGGTGGTCGTCGATCGCAAGGGCCAGCCGGTCACCGATCTCACGGCGGCCGACTTCGAAGTCCGCGACGAAGGCGAGCCGCAGACCATCCAGCTGTTCCAGACCATCAGCGCTGCGTCGTCGGACAGCGTGGCGACCCCGACCCAGACGAGCCGCTTCAACTACTCGACCAACGTCGGCATCGACGCGAGACCGAGCCGCGCCTTCGTCCTGTTCTTCGACGATGTGCACCTCGCGCAGGAGGAGGGGGATCGGGCACGGGCGGCGATCGCGTCGTTCATCGCGCGTGAGGTGCGGGACGGCGATCTCGTCTCGCTCGTCGCGCCCGGCCGGGCCCTGCGCTGGCACGCGCGACTGCCCGACGGCCGAAGCGAGCTGACACACATCGTCGCGTCGCTGAAGGGACTGTTCCTCCCGGATCTCTCGACTGAGCGGATGAGTGACCATGAGGCCTACCGCATCCACGTCTTCCAGGACGAGGTCGTGGCCGATCAGGTCGATCGCCGCTGGAAGTCGTTTCGCGTGCTCGGGCGCGAGCCGACCAATCCGCTGACCGACAAAGGATTCCAGCCGGAGAATCGCGGCGGCAATGTCGGCGTCATCAAGCAGGACATTGCGATCCGGGCCGCAGCGGTCTATCAGCAGGCGGCGGCGCGCAACCGCGCCACGCTCGATTCGGTCGCGCGGACGCTGGACGGGCTCGCGGCCGTCCGGGGTCGCAAATCGCTGATCCTGCTCTCGCCTGGTTTCATCGAAGACCAGGAGCGCCGCGAGTCGCGCTTCGCCATCGAGGCGGCACGGCAGGCCAACGTGGCGTTGTACTTCGTGGACGCTCGAGGCCTGCTCGCGGGCACGCCGTTCGCGCAGGCACAGTTCGGCCCGCCGCTCGATGCCCGGGACCTCAATGCCGCCAACGCCGACCTGACGCTGAGCGCCGAGGGGGCCGAAACCCTGGCCGTGCAAACCGGTGGCTTCTCGGTCCGCAACCGCAACGACCTCGACGAGGGGCTGGCGCGCATCGGCCGCGAGTCGCAGGTCTATTACCTCGTCGGCTATCAGCCGGCGAAGACCGGCGCGCCAGGGGCGTTTCGACGCATCGAGGTCAAGGTGAAGCGGCCGGACGTCCAGGTACGCGCACGCCGCGGCTACTACCCGGGTGGCGCGCCGCGCGACACGTCGAAGGGCGAGCCGTTTGTCGCCGACGACCTCGCACGCGCCACCGAGTCGCCGTACGAGCTGGCGGCCGTCCCGCTGCGCGGCACGGCGTTCGTCTTCGGACAGAACGATGCCGGAAAGGCCGTCGTCATGCTCGCGGTCGAATCGGACCTGCGCAGCTTCGAGTTCAAGCCCAGGGAGGGCCGCCTCGTCGATCAGCTCGACCTGCGGATGATCGTCACGCGGCAGGAGACGGGCGAGAGCGAGCGCCACGAACGGCAGGTCGAGATGAGCTTCCCGGTGACAACGCGCTTCTCCGAGGACGCGTGGCACGGGCTGACGGCCGAGTTCGGTCTGGTCTCCGGCCGTTATCAGGCGCGCATGGCGGTGCGCGACAAGAACAGCGGCAAGATTGGCGCCATCACCCACACGTTCGAGGTCCCGCGTCTCGACGGTCTCCGCATCACCACGCCGATTCTGACCGACACCATCGAGGCGCCGTCGCTGGCGTCGCAGGCCCCGCCGAAGCCCGTGCTCGTCGTGCGCCGGACGTTTCCAGCGGGCGCGACGCTCTATTACCAGTTCAACGTGCTCGGCGCCGGCCTCGACCAGGCATCGCTGCCGCGCGTGGTCTCGGGCCACGAGATCCGGCGCCTCGATGGCACGAGCGTCCGGCGGATGGAGCCGCGGCCGATCGCCGGGGCAGCGGGCGGCGGCCTGAGTCGATTCTCCGGCGTCTCGCTGGCGGGGGTGCCGTCCGGCGACTACGAGCTGCTGCTCCACGTCGTCGACGAAGTGCGCAGCCAGTCGGTAGAGATGCGCGAACCATTCACGATCCTGCCGATCGAGGACGCACGTGCCCGCTAGCGTCGTCGTCGTGGCGCTGCTGCTCGCTGCTGCCCAGACGTCGTCACCGCCTCCGCCGTTCGAGACGCTCGCCCGAGAGGCAACCGAAGCGCGAGAGGCCAATCGCCTCGAGGATGCCGCTGCGCTCTACCAGCGCGGCCTCGCACAGAAGAGCGACTGGGACGAGGGTCTCTGGTATCTCGGCTCCGTGCTCTACGAGCTCAACCGGTATGCCGATGCGCGAGAGGCCTTCACCAGGCTGCTCGCCCGACAGCCCGACCATGCCGGTGCGGCGGGACTCAAGGGCCTGTGCGAGTTCGAGACCGGTCTGCATGAGGACGCGCTGCGGAGCCTGATGCTCTCGCGAACGCTCGGCGTCGCCCGCACCCCTGGCGTGGCGACGGTCGTGCGCTATCACGCGGGTGTGCTGCTCACGAAGTTCGGCGAGTTCGAAGTCGGCTATTCGGTGCTCGCGGAGTTCGCGACCGAGAACATCGAGAATCCGCGCATCATCGAGGCGATGGGCCTCAATCTGTTGCGGCTGCCGATGCTGCCGGCCGACCTCGATGCTGCCCGGCGCCCGCTCGTGGAGCTGGCGGGCCGCACGGCCTACGCGATGGCGGGCCGGCGCGTCGCCGCCGCCGGTCCCCTGTTCGACGAGATGGTGAGCAAGTATCCGACGGAGTCCAACGTCCACTACGCGCGCGGCGTCTTCCGCCTGACGGAGGCGGCCGACCAGGCGATCGACGATTTCAAGCGTGAGATCGCCGTAACGCCGGACCACGTGTTCGCCCGGCTGCAGATCGCCTTCGAGCTGGTACGGCGCGGGGAGCCGGCAGCAGCGCAGCCGTTCGCCGAGGCAACCGTGAAACTGGCGCCCGCGCTGTTCTCGGCACGGCTGGCCTTGGGCATCGTCCGACTCGAGCTGGGCGACGTCGCCAGCGCCATCACCGAGCTCGAGCGCGCCGCGGCACTCGCCCCGGGCAGTCCTCAGGCGCATTTCATGCTCGCGCGTGCGTATGCGAGGGCCGGCCGCACGGCCGACGCCGATCGCGAGCGCGGCGAGTTCAAACGGCTCGACGAGCTCGTCCGCGCGCAACGGGCAGGAACGCAGGCGATCGGCGGCATCCCGGCGAAGGGGACGCCGTAGGCTGGAGCGGCTGGAACGCTGGGCGACTGGGCGGCTGGGCGACTGGGCGACTGGGCGACTGGGCAAGATACGGCTTGGTCATCGCGCGAGGCGGAAGCCTCCGAGCCGCTCCAGCCGCTCTAGTTACGAAGATCCCGTATCGAGCCGGACGGTTCGAGCCTACGTCCGGCTGAAGCCGGACACTACGACTGAGTGCCTCGCTTGATTGCCTCGGCTTGTACCTCGCTCGTACGTAGTGTCCGGCTTTAGCCGGACCGTCGGTACTGAGTCGCCGGCTTCACCCGGACTGTCGCTGATAGACTCCGCGCTGATGCGGTTCTCGCGGGCGATCTCGAAACTCGGCGTCGCGCTCCCCGTCCTGCTTCTTCCGCCCGCACTCGTCGCCCTGGCCGGCACGCCTTTCCAACGCGACCCCCTGACGAAGGGCGGAGACGTCGCGACCGACGCAGAGATTCAGACGCGCTGCGGAACCTCCTGCCATCGGCTGCCTCCTCCCGACATCCTGCCGCGCTCGGCATGGCGCGACTCGCTCGTGCGGATGATGCTCATCGAGCAGGGCATCCCGGAACCGGCGACGACCTCCGGCTCCATCCCGCTGCCACCCGACTGGGCGAGGCTGCTCCGCTACTTCGAAGCCCGGGCCCCCGAGCACCTGCCCCCGCCCGAGCCCTGGCCCGCCGTCGAGAAGGCCCGGTTGACGTTCGTGAAGCGGCGCCTCTCGCTGGCGGGTGGTGCAGCTTCACCGGCGATCGCGAACGTTCGCTTCCGCGACGTCGATGGCGACAGGCGTCTCGACCTGCTCGCGACCGAGATGAAGACCGGCGCCGTCGTCGCCGGCTACGCGAAGGACGGATTCGCCCTGACGACGCTCGCCTCGCTCAAGCACCCTGCCCATATCGAGGTCGTCGATCTCGATCGCGACGGATTGACCGATCTGCTGGTTTCCGACCTCGGGTCGTTCCTGCCCGGCGATCACAAGCAGGGCGCGGTTCATCTGCTCCGGGGCCGGAAAGAGGGGACGTTCGAGCCGGTCCTGCTCGCGGGCGGACTCGGTCGCGTCGCCGATGCGCAGCCCGCTGACTTCGACGGCGACGGCGACCTCGATCTCGTGCTGGCCGTCTTCGGATGGCGGCAGACGGGTGCGTTGACGCTGCTCGAGAATCGGACCCGGCGCGGCGGGCCGCTGGCCTTCGAACCCAGGATCCTCGACCCACGTACGGGTGCGATTCACGTCCCGACGATCGACCTCGACGCCGACCGCCGGCCGGACATCATCACCCTGTTTGCGCAGGAGCACGAGTCGGTGGTCGCGTTCCTGCGCACCGGGCGGTCGCTCGAGTTCACCGCGCGCACGCTCTACGCCGCCCCGCACCCCAACTGGGGCGCGTCCGGGATCGATCTGGTCGATCTGGACAGGGATGGCGACACCGATGTCCTGATGACGCACGGCGACTCGTTCGACGACAACCTGCTGAAGCCGTACCACGGCATCCAGTGGCTCGAGAACACCGGCGGGCTGCGCTTCCGCGAGCATCGCCTCGCGACGCTTCCGGGCGCCCATCGCGCACAGGCCGCAGACCTCGACGGCGACGGCGACCTCGACATCGTCGGCGTGGCGCTCGTCGCCAACGAGGGTACGCAGCGCGAAAGCCTTGCGTCGGTCGTCTGGCTCGAACAGGTCGGCCGGCACGCGTTCGAGCGCCGCACGCTCGAAACCGGCGAGCCGCACCATGCCACCCTCGACGTCGCCGACTACGACCAGGACGGCGACCCGGACCTCGCGATCGGCTGGTTCGGGTTCACCCGGACGATGCCGGCGTGGGTGGACCTGTGGGAGAACACACGCAGATAGCTGCCGTGGCCAAGCCGTCCCGAGCGATCCAGACGCTGTGCCTCGTCGTGGCGGTCGCGTTGCCGGGAGCGCTGGCCTGGCGCAGTTTCGTCTCCGCGATGCCGCTGCAATCCACCGAACGGCAAGCGCCGCCGAAAGGCGTCGTCGCCTCGCCGGCGGAAGTGGCGCTGCAGTGCGGCGGAGCGTGTCATCCGGTCCCACCGCCCGACATCCTGCCGAAGGCGGCCTGGCGCGACGAGCTCGTTCGCATGATGCTGATTCGGGAAGGGGCGCCCGTGCCCGAGGGCGCCAGCAACTTCATCCCGGTGCCGCGCGAGTGGCTCCCCGTCCTGCGCTATTACGAAGCGAACGCGCCGGCACGCCTGCCCGATCCCGAGCCGTGGCCGGCCGTGAGCATGAAGCCGCTGGCCTTCGAACGCCGTACGCATGCCGCCCCCGAGGGGTCGGGCGCGATTGCCGTCGCTCACGTGCGCCTCCTCGACCTGGACGGTGACAAGCGCCTGGATATCGTGGCCAGCAACATGCGGGCGGGCGCCGTCCTGGCCGGGCTCGCACGCGACGGCTTCGCGATGCGCCCGATCGCGACGCTGAAACATCCGGCGCACATCGAGCCCGCCGATCTCGACCGCGATGGCCTCGAGGACCTGCTGGTCGCCGACCTCGGATCGTTCCTGCCCGCCGAGCACCAGCAGGGATCGGTCTGGTGGCTCCGCCGTTCGAACGACGGCACGTACACGCCGATCGCGCTCGCGAAGGGGCTGGCCCGGACCGCGGATGCGCGCGTGGCGGACTTCGACGGCGACCAGGACCTGGACGTCGTGGTCGGCGTCTTCGGCTGGCGGCAGACCGGCAACGTGACGCTGCTCGAGAATCGCACCAGCACGTGGCAAGCGCCGCTGTTCGAGCCGCGCGTACTCGATTCACGGACCGGCGCCATCCACGTCCCTGTCGTCGATCTCAACAAGGATGGACGACCCGATTTCCTGACCTTGTTCGCCCAGCAGCACGAGTCGGTCGTCGCGTTCATCAACCGCGGCCAGGGGCTCGCCTTCTCGCCGCAGACGCTCTACGCCGCTCCGCATCCCAACTGGGGCTCGTCGGGCATCGAGCCCGTCGATCTCGACCGGGACGGCGACCTGGACGTCCTGCTCACGCACGGCGACACGTTCGACGACTTCGTCTTGAAGCCGTATCACGGCATTCAGTGGCTGGAGAATCGCGGCACCCAGCCGTTCACACCCCACTCTCTCGCCACGCTTCCCGGCGCGCAGCGCGCGCAAGCGGCGGATCTCGACGGCGACGGCGATCTCGACATCGTCGCCTCGGCGCTGATCGCGGGTGGCGAAGCCAATCCCGGGCTCGCGTCGCTCGTCTGGCTGGAACAGACGTCGCCGCGGGTGTTCGAGCGTCGCACGATCGAGATCGGGAGCCCGTTTCACGCCACGCTGGACGTCGGCGATCTCGACGGCGACGGCGATCCCGATATTGCGGTCGGCTGGTTCGCGCTGGACACGGGGATCGGGTCGAGCGTGGACATCTGGCGGACGTCGCGCCCATGACACGTCGGCTTTGGACTTTAGCGCCACCCTGGCGGGCCCGTTGTCTGGTCTGAACGTCCTGACGTTGTGAATCGTGCCTTGACCTGGCGCCGCTCGGCGTGTCGCCGGTTCCGGGCGGGCGTCCGCCGGGTTGCCGTGTCCGTCCGTCGGGGTGGCGTCGCGAGCGATGGGCCGAAGCTGCTAGGATGGCGGTTCCAGTCAGTTCTGCGGATGGCGGGTCGTTGACTCGAGCCGCACAGCTTCTCACTCACGTGTCTCGATACGCACCCGCCCGACGCAACTTCCTGCGCCTTGCCGGCCTCGCCGTCGGGTCGGCGGTCGTCCCGTGGCGCGGGATCGGCTCATCGGCCTCCGCCGCCCCGGGCCCCCTCTTCACCGATGTCCCAGCGGCGACGAGCGGGATCAGCTGGGTTCACGACAACGCGATGTCGGCCGAGCGTTATCTGCCCGAGACGTGCGGCTCCGGTTGCGCGTGGCTCGACTATGACGGCGACGGCTGGATGGACCTCTATCTGGTCAACAGCGGGCCGAGCGACTTCTACACGCCGACGAAACCGACGCGAAACGCGTTGTATCGCAACAACCGCGACGGGACCTTCACCGACGTCACCGAGAAGGCGGGCGTACCGGGCGGGACCTTCGGGATGGGTGTCACGGTCGGCGATTACGACAACGACGGCTACGCCGACCTCTTCGTCACGGCATACGGCCGCTGCACGCTCTACAGGAACAACGGCAACGGCACGTTCACCGACGTCACGGTCAAGGCGGGGCTCGCCGCGCCGGGATGGACGACGAGCGCGGTCTGGTTCGACTACGACAACGACGGCCGGCTCGACCTGTTCCTGTGCAGCTTCGTGGAGTTCAGCGCCAAGAACAACGTCGCGTGCGGCGACAACAAGCTTGGCCGGCGGTACTACTGCATCCCGCGCGTCTTCAAGCCGACGCGCTCGCTGCTCTTCCACAACAACGGCGACGGCACGTTCACCGAAGTCGGCAAGGGCACCGACATCGAGCGGGCGCTGGGCAAGGCGCTTGGCGTCGTCGCGACGGACGTCAACGGCGACGGGCTCTCGGATCTGTTCGTGGCCAACGACACGGTCCAGAACTTCCTGTTCATGAACCGCGGAAAGGGTCAGTGGGAAGAGATCGGGCTGCCCGCCGAGGTCGCCTTCAGCGCCAACGGCCAGGCGCGATCGGGCATGGGCGTGGACGCGGCGGACTTCGACCAGGACGGCCTGCAGGATCTCTTCGTCGCCAACGTCGATCAGGAGATGTTCTCGCTCTACAGGAACCGCGGCGGGGAATCGTTCACCGACGTCGCGCACGCCAACGGCGTCGCACAGGCGACGCGACTGCTCTCCGGCTGGGGGCTGAAGTTCTTCGACTTCGACAACGACGGCCAGATCGACCTGCTGCTCGCCAACGGCCACCCGGACGACATGATCGAGCAGGTACTCGACGCAAGTGAAATACAAGGAGCCGCTGCTGCTCTTCCGCAACGAGGGCGGCCGGCTGCGCGACGTCAGCAAGGGCGCAGGGCCGGCCTTCGAGCGCAGCTACCCCTCGCGCGGGCTCGCCGTCGGCGACTTCGACAACAACGGCCGGCTCGACGTCCTGGTCTCGAACAACGGCGAGGCGCCGCTGCTGCTGCGCAACACGAGCGCCGAGGGACATCACTGGCTCGGGATCACGCTGCAGGGCACGGCGTGCAACCGCGATGCCGTCGGCGCGAAGATCGCCTGGGGGTTCGGCGGCGGGGTGCGCCGCCGGCTCAAGACCGCGGGCGGAAGCTATCTCTCCTCGCACGATCCGCGGGAGATTCTCGGCATCGGTCCAGCGGCGAAGATCGACTGGGTGGAGATCACGTGGCCGCCGCCGAGCGGCCGCGTCGAACGCATCACGAACGTCCCGATCGATCGCTATGTGAGAATCGTCGAGGGGAAAGGAATCGCTCGGTAGGGCGGACCTTCAGGTCCGCCGGCGGCGACCCCGACGCCGGACCTGAAGGTCCGGCCTACCGTATGGTCAATCGCGAGATGAGAGCGTCGTTCTGGGACTACGTCCGCGAAGCGTTCAGCGCCCGGCCGATCGGCATGTTCGTGGCGCCGAACTGGGTGGGACTCGCCGCGGTGGGGCTGGCAGGGTATCTCCACGATCCGGGCTGGTTCGCGATTGGCGCCGGCCTCGAGCTCGGCTATCTGACCCTGCTCGCGACACACCCGCGGTTTCAGCGATTCGTCAGCGGCAAGCTGAGCGCGGGCGGAAGCCTCGAGGGTGAACGCCGGCTCGAGGCGCTCGTCGCGATGCTGCCCGATGCCGACAAACGGCGCTATGCGATGCTGGCGCAGCGGTGCCAGGCCATTCTCGAGCAGCAGTTCCCCGGCCAGCAGGACGCGCCCGGCTTCGCCGCGCAGAGCGACAGCCTCGGGCGGCTGACGTGGATGTACCTGCGGCTGCTCGTCACGCGCCAGGCCATCCAGCGAGTCGTGCGAGAGGGCGCGCCCGTGCGCAGTCCCGGCGATCCGCCGCCGATTCCGGGCTCGTCGGGCTCGCACCGCATCGAGCAGAAGATTGCCGACCTCGAGCGGCGCCTGCTCGACGCGTCGATGACCGACGATCTGCGACGGTCCCTGACCAGCCAGCTCGATCTGCTGCGGCAGCGGGTCGCGCGCCGCGCCGAAGCGGACCAGAAGCTCGCGTTCCTGGACGCCGAGCTCTCGCGGATCGAGGAACAGGTGGAGCTCATTCGCGAACAGGCCGTGCTCTCGACCGATCCCGAGCACTTCTCGCAGCGGATCGACGAGATCAGCGCCACGCTCGGGTCCACCGGCCAGTGGATCGCGGAACAGCAGCAGACGCTCGGCGCGTTGGACGATCTCATTTCGGAGCCGCCGCCGCTCACGACCCAGACGCGCGCGAGGGAATTGCAATGACCGTTTTGTCGAGTTCCCTTCCCGCCTGGTCTGCACACATGCGCGACCTGTTCCGCTCGGGAGCGGTCTCGCAGTTCCTCTTGCACGGCAACGTCTTCGACCTCGTGCCGAACGGCGACCAGTTGCTGTCGCTGAAGGCGTTCCTCGACGAGGTGATGTTCGGCAGCTACGACACGGTGCTGCATTACGACCGCAGCCGTGGCGTGCGGGCGACCCGCGGCAACGACGACTGGTCGGCATGGCTCCGCCAGGCACTGGGAGACGCCAACCCAATCTCCTCGACGCGTGAGCCCGGCGTCGCGCTCGAACTCGTCGATCGCTACCTGCTTCGCACGCTGAACCTCGCTGCCAT
This sequence comes from Vicinamibacterales bacterium, assembly GCA_963834365.1. GTDB lineage: Bacteria > Acidobacteriota > Vicinamibacteria > Vicinamibacterales > Vicinamibacteraceae > CAWJAP01. The sequence continues at coordinate 235,069 of CAWIBS010000030.1, forward strand.
CCAGGCGGCGGCGCCCGCGGCGGACGCTCCGCCACCCAGTCGCCCCGCCGCCGAGTCGCCCAGTCCCCCAGTCGCCCAGTCCCCCAGTCGCCCAGCCGCCCAGTCGCCCCCCAGTCGCCCAGTCGCCCAGTCCCCCAGTCGCCCAGTCGCCCAGTCGCCCAGTCCCCCAGACGTGTAGCTGTCATCATCGACTTCGCCGAATTCGTCGTCCCGCGCGCCGACGCCGCGCAGCTCGGCGGCCCGTTCGCGGCCAACGTCGTCAAGGTCCTGGGCTGGGCCAACGATCCCGCCGTGCTCCAGGCGAACATCGTCACGGTGCTCATCACCGAAGGGCTCGCCGATCTGAACCCGCTCGTCTCCGAGAACCCGCATGCGGCCGAGGTCAAGCTGCCCCTGCCCGGCGAGGCCGAGATGGGCGAGTACATCGAGTCGCTCGCCGCAATCGCAGATGCCGGAGCTGTCCGGGCAGAGCGATCTCACGTTGCCGGTGCTCGGCCAGCGGCTGACCGGGCTGAGCCGCGTCGGCGCAAGGCGGCTCGTGGCCCTGGCGCTCAAGTCGGGCCAGCGCCTCACGTCTGACTGGGTCTCGAAGGTCAAGAAGGACCTGATCGAGTCGGAGTGCCAGGGTCTGCTCGACTTCATCGAGTCGTCGCTCACGCTGGATCACATGGCCGGCAGCGAGCCGGTGAAGGCGTGGCTCCGGGAGGACGCGGCGCTGCTCCGCAAGGGTGCGCTCCACGCGCTGCCGATGGGGTATCTCGTGGCGGGCCGGATCGGCACCGGGAAGACCTACCTGGTCCAGTGCTGGGCGGGCGAGCTCGGCATTCCGTGCGTCGTCTTCAAGAACTTCCGCGACCGATGGGTGGGCGCCACCGAGTCCAACCTGGAGAAGATCTTCGCCGTCCTCAAGGCCATCGGCCAGGTGCTCGTCTTCGTGGACGAGGCCGACCAGGCTGCCGGCAAGCGCGAGGGCGGCGACGGCGACAGCGGGCTCTCGGGCCGCGTCTACGCGATGCTCGCGAAGGAGATGTCCGACACGCGCAACCGCGGGCGCATCCTGTGGGTGTTCGCGACGTCGCGCCCGGACCTGCTCGAAGTCGATCTCAAGCGGCAGGGCCGTCTCGACGTGCACATCCCGCTCTTCGCACCCGAGACGCCGGAAGAGTTGACGGCCCTGTTCAAGGCAATCGCGAAGAAGCTGAAGTTCCCGCTCGCCGAGGCCGATCTCCCGCCGCTGGCCGCGCACACCGGCCTCGGCAGCAACGAGATCGAGGGCGTGCTGGTGCGCGCGCTCCGCACCTGGGAGCTACAGACGGAGCCGAAGCGCGCCCTCAAGGACCTCCTCGCCGAGGTGCTGCAAGACATCCGGCCGAGCGCGCACACGCGCAAGCTCGAATACATGGACCTCGTCGCCGTCAAGGAGTGCACGGATGTGCGGTTCCTGCCGCCGCGCTTCCGCGACATGACACCGGAGGCGATTGAAGCCCGGATCGACGAGCTGCGGCGGTTTGTGTAAATCGGGCTACGGGCTACAGGCTGCGGGCTACAGGCCGGCCCGAAGTCGCCCTCCCCGTAGTCCGTAGCCGGAAGTCCGTAGCCGCCTTTCACCGGGAGCCCGCGGGCATCCACCGGGCTCCCGACCCGGCACGCCGAGTGTTTGCGGTAAACTCGGCGCCGCACTCGTCATCAATGATCGGAGAGTCTACAGATGTTTTCACGCATCGGCCGGCTGTTCCGCGGCTTCCTGAGCATGTTCATCAGCGGCATCGAGGAAGCCAATCCCGAGGCGCTCATGGCGGCAGCACGCGATGACTTCCGCGCCAAGATGACGCAATACAACATCGCCCTCGCGCGCATGGCCGGCGTCGCCGAGCGCCTGAAGGGGCAGGTGAAGGGCAAGACGTCGCGGGCGCAGGATCTGGAGCGCCGCATTCTCGCCAACCACGCCGCCGGCAACCTCGAGCTCGCCGGCACGCTCGCGCGCGAGTTGCAGGAGCTCAAGGCCGATCTGGCGACCGACGCCGAGGAGCTGAAAGAGACCGAGGAGGCCTATCAGGCGAACATGCGCCAGGCGAAGCTGGTGCAGCGTGAGTTCGAGGACAAGGTGCGCCGGCTCGAAAAGCAGCTCTCGCAGGTGCAGATCAAAGAGGCGCAGGCCGAAGCCGCTGCCGCGCTGAGCAACACCGCCTTCAAGGTCGGCGATCTGGGCGACACGCTCAAGGACGTCGAGGGCGTCCTTCAGAAGCGGTACGAGGTGTCCGCCGGGAAGGCGCGCGTCGCGAAGGACATGGTGGACATGGACACGGTCGTCGAGAAGGAGAACGAGCGCCGGGCGCTCGAGCAGAACGCGCTCGCCGAGTTCCTCGCCAGCCAGGGGATCCAGTCCGCCACGCCGGCCGCGACGACGCCGGCGGCGGAAAAACAGATGGGGCCCTCGTAGGCAACGACGAGGGACCAGCGACCAGCGACGAGCGCCCTCAGTGACCGAGGGCCGTTGGTGGCCTCGTAGTCGGTAGTTCGTAGTTGGTAACTTCGTACTGGTAGTTCGTAGTTCGTAGTTGGTCGCTGGTAGTTGCCCCATGACCCAGAAACCTTCGGGACTCACGCCGCTCGGGCGCCTGATCTCGCTGCTGATGGTCGCCGGCCTGATCGTGCTCGGTGTCTATCTCGTGAGCGACCGGTTCAAAACGAAGGATGCGCCGGCCACGAGCGGCTCGCCTTCGGGATCCGAAGGTCCGGCTCCGGCGGTCGCCGACTACAAGGCGGAAGTGCCGCGGCTCGAAGCGGCCGCGCCGTTCACGCTCAAGGACAACACGGTTCCGATCGAGATCAGCGAATACGCCGGGTATGCCGGCCTGATCGCCGCCAACGGCGGGCTCGATGCGAGCGAGAGCTCCGTCTTCTTCAAGAACCATGGCTTCAAGGTGAAGCTCACGGTCAGCGAGGACGAGAGCTGGTCCGACCTGAACACCGGCAAGATCGCCGGCTCGGTGACCACCGTGGACGTCCTGGCCGCGTACGGCCGTCAGTTTCATGCCGTGGTGCCGGCGCAGATCGGCTACTCGCGCGGCGCCGACGGCCTGATCGTCCGCAACGAGATCAAGAAGATCAACGACCTCAAGGGCAAGGTCATCGCCACCTCGCAGTTCACCGAGGCCGACTTCTTCATGCGCTATCTCGCGCAGGAAGCCGGCCTTCAGGTCAACCCGCTGAACAGCCTCGACGCCACGCCCAGCGCCGATCGCGTCAATCTCGTCTACACCGAAGAAGGGCCGCAGGCGGGCGAGCTGTTCCTCAGCGATCTCAAATCGGGCCGCAACCGGCTGGCGGGCGCGATGACCTGGGAGCCGACGGTTTCGGAAGTCGTCGAGCAGAGCGGCGGCGTCGCGAAGGTCCTGACGACGAACAAGAATCTGCTCGTGGTCGCGGACGTGCTCGTGCTGCATCGCGGGTTCGCCGAAGCCAACCCGAAGATCGTGGACGGCCTGGTCCGCGGCCTGCTCGAGGGCAACCGCATGGTGCGTGACAACCGGGACGCGCACCTCGACACGGTGGCCCGCGCCTTCAAGTGGACGCGCGACGATGCGCGCGAGGAGCTCGGCAAGGTGCACCTCTCCAACCTGCCCGAGAGTCTCGCGTTCTTCTCGGGCGCAATCGACGCCGCCGGCAGCTTCGGCGGCATCTACCAGTCGGCTGTCCTCGCGTATGGATCGGACCTGATCAAGGATCCGCCAGACTCCGAACGCTTCCTCGACCTGCGCTCCCTGAAGGCCATCGACGCCTCCGGCGCTTTCAAGGACCAGAAGGTGGCCATCGCCCCGATCCGTTCCGGCGGCAGCGGCACCGTCGAAGGCAGTCCACTTCTGAGCAAGGACATCCGGTTCCTGTTCGAGCCCAACTCCGCGGATCTCGACATGGCGAACCAGTCGAACCAGTCGAACCTCGAGGCGATCAAGAAGCTGCTCCAGGTGAGCCCGGGCTCGACCATCCTCCTGCGCGGCCATGTCGACAACGCGCTCGTCGAGGAGTTCCGCAAGAAGGGCGGCGAGGCCTTCGTGCGCAGCCAGGCGCTGAAGGCCATGGAACTGAGCCGCCGGCGCGCCGCCGAGATCAAGCGGACGCTGTCGGAGCGTCTGAAGGTGGACTCGCAGCGGATCGAGGTCGTTGGACGCGGCTGGGAAGAGCCCGTCTCGCCGAATTCGGAGGAGAACCGCCGCGTGGAAGTCCAGTGGTTCACGATCGAGTAGCGCCGGCCGCGCTCAGCGGCCGGCGGGTAGCCTTTGACGCTCGCCGCTGTTCAGCGACCCGGTCGGGTTGCTGGCGGCTCGCGGGCTGCGGCACGGGATGTAGGAGGGCGGGGCTTCAGCCCCGCCATACGCGCACGATCGTCAATGGTCCCTGGCGGCGCGGCTGAAGCCGCGCCCTCCTGCCGAGAAATCGATGCCTCATTTCTACAACGTCCTTCGTCGTCGTCACGCCAGGTCCCGGGATGGCATGACCCGCCGCGAGATGCTGCAGGCCACGCTCGCGGCGTCGGCCGGGCTGCTGTTGAGCGACTCGGTGGCGTTCGGCCAGAACAAGCCGGGCAAGCGCATTCTCGTCATTGGCGCCGGGTTCTCGGGTCTCGCCACCGCGCACGAGCTCCGCAGCGCCGGCTACGACGTCACGGTGCTCGAAGCCCGCAATCGCGTCGGCGGCCGCGTGGTCACCTTCACCGATCTCGTGCCGGGCAAGCACGTCGAGGGCGGCGGTGAGCTCATCGGCTCGAATCACCCGACCTGGGTGTCCTACGCCGAGAAGTTCAAGCTCTCCTTCCTCGACGTCACCGAAGAAGACCTCGAGTTCCCCATCGTCCTCGGCGGCAAGCGGCTGACGGGCGACGAGTCCGAGAAGCTGTGGGAGGAGATCGACGCCACGGTCAACGCGATGAACGCTGACGCCGCAAAGGTGACCGACGCGTTCCAGCCGTGGCTCACGCCGGGCGCCGAGGCCCTCGATCGGCGGACGCTCGGATCGTGGGTGGCGGAGCTGCAGGCGTCGCCGCTCTGCAAGACGGCGATCGACGCGATGATGAGCGCCGACAACGGCGTGCGCAGCGAGTGGCAGAGCTATCTCGGCAACCTCGCCATGGTGAAGGGCGGCGGCGGCGAGAAGTTCTGGACCGACAGCGAGGTCTACCGCTGCGCCGGCGGCAATCAGTCGCTCGCCACGAGGCTGGCCGCAGCCATCGGCGCCGATCGCATCAAGCTTCGCACCATCGTCCGACGGATCGACCATGGCGCCAGCGGCGTTCGCGTGACCCTGGCGTCCGGCGAGATGCTCGGCGCCGACGACGTGGTGCTCGCCGTGCCGCCGTCGGTCTGGAGCAAGATCGGCGTCGAGCCGGCGCTCCCCGGCCAGCTCGCGCCGCAGATGGGCACGAACGTCAAGTACCTCATGGCGCTCCGCGGCCCGTTCTGGCGTCGCGCCGAGCTCGCGCCCGATCTGCTGAGCGACGGTCCGATCAACTGGACGTGGCACCAGACGGACGGACAGAAGGGCGCCGGCGCGTCGATCTGCGCCTTCTCGGGCGCGACCTCCGCCGACGCCGTGCGAGAGTGGCCTGCCGCCGAACGCACGGCCAGCTACATGCGCGAGCTCGGCAAGGTCTACACCGGCCTGCGCGCCAACTTCGTGAAGAGCCGCTTCATGGACTGGCCCGGCGACGCCTGGACGAAAGCGTCCTACTCGTTCCCCGCCCCAGGCCAGGTGACGACGATGGGACCGCTGCTGCGCAATGGCGTCGGGCACGTGCACTTCGCCGGCGAGCACACCTGCTATGCGTTCGTCGGCTACATGGAGGGCGCGCTCAATTCAGGTGTCTCCCTCGCGCGCCGGCTCGCCGAGCGCGACGGGGTTACGAAGTGACAAATGACAAGTGACACGTGACGATCGATTGCCATTTGTCACTGGTCACTGGTCGCTCGACTCGTCACTCGTCACTCGTCACTCGTCACTTGTCACTGGTCACTCGTCACTCGTCACTGGTCACTGGTAACTGTCATGGCCCGTCGCTGCTGCTCGCGCATCAACCTTCTCGTCACCCTGGCGATTGTCGGCATCGCGGCCAGCATCATCTTGCCCTCCGTGAGGAAGGGGCAGGGTGCGGCGGCGCCTTCCGACAACGAGCCGTCGCCGGCCGCCGCGACGCCGATAGCGGCGGACACGGCGCTGGCCGCCGAGCTGGCACCGCCGGCCAACCAGGTCTGGCAGGACGGACTCGCGGCCATCGTCCTGGTGGACGTGTCGGGAAGCATGAAGGACCGCGTCCGTGACGGTGACGGCGAAAGGCGGCGCAAGATCGAGATCGCCCGCCGGACCGCCGTGGATCTCGTGGCCGCGTTTGCCCGCTATGCCCGCGACCATCGCGACGAGCGCGTGCAGGTGGGGATTTACGAGTTCAGCAAACGTCGCGGCGAGCCGGCCGCACGCGTCGTGGTGGCGCTGGATGCGCCGGACGAAGCGGTTGCGCGCGCCAGGATCGAGACGATGACGGCCGAGGGCGGGACGCCGATCGGCGACGCGGTGGTCGTTGCACGCCGCGCGCTCGACGCCTCGCAACTGCGACGCCGGCACCTGATTGTCCTGACGGACGGCGAGAACACGGACGGCCGCGATCCGACCGACGTCGTGCGCGCCCTGGAGCGGCAGAACGACGAGGTCCGGGCGGGATTGTATTTCGTCGCCTTCGACATCGCCGCCGACGTGTTCGCCCCAATCAAGGAGGCCGGCGGCCTGCTCCTTTCCGCAAAGGACGGCTCCGAGCTCACGGCCACGTTCACCGAGCTTCTGAGCGATCGAATCCTGGTCGAAGCACCGAGGAAGTAGCTTTCGGTCTTCGGTCTTTGGTCTTTGGTCTTTGGTCCCCGTCGGCGGGGCTGAAGCCCCGCCCTACCGATCTGCCGCGGCCTCACCGGTAGGCCGGACCTTTAGGTCCGGCGTGCATTGGGAGCTGACTGATCATGTCCTCCGTGTTCCTCACCGGCGCAACGGGATACATCGGCAGCCGGCTCGCGGTGCGGTTGCTCGAGCGCGGACACGCCGTCCGGGCGCTCGTGCGCGGGGGCTCCGAGCGCAAGCTTCCGCGCGCGGTGACGGACATCATCATCGGTGATCCGCTCGATCGCACGACCTTCGAGCTCGCGGTCGAGCCTGGCTGTACCTTCGTACAGCTCGTCGGCGTTCCACATCCGTCGCCGCTGAAGGCGCAGCAGTTCAACGACATCGACCTCGTGTCAGCGCGCGCCTCGATCGACGCGGCCCAGTCGCGCGGTGTCGATCACTTCATCTATGTGAGCGTGGCGCAACCGGCTCCGGTGATGAAGGCCTACCAGCGGGCGCGTGCGAACGCGGAGGAGCACCTCGCTCGGACGGGCCTTCCCTCGACCATCGTACGTCCGTGGTACGTGCTCGGCCCTGGCCACCGGTGGCCGATGGTCCTCCAGCCGCTCTATGCGCTGCTCGAGCGCATCCCGGCGACGCGGGCCGGCGCCCTGCGGCTCGGCCTGGTCACCATCGGCGAACTGCTCGAGACGCTGGTGCGAGCGGTCGAGACACCTCCTCGCGGTTCGCGCATCCTGACGGTGCCCGACATCCGGCGCGCCATCTCCAATCAATAGGTCGCTTCGACGGCGAGGCTGGATTCGTCGAAACTGGCGCACTCGCTGGCCACGCGCCGGCCGGCCAACACGGCCCGTCGCGTCTCGTAGCTGCCGTCGTTCGTCTCCGTGACGCCGCTGCCGGCGATGAGCGATAGCAGTCGGAGGTTGACCCCGTCGATCTGCTCGAGCAGGTGCTCGAACTCGTGCGCGATGATCTCCGCCGCGTCGAACGGTGAATAGAGCCGCACGTGCGCCACGATGGCCCCGTACTGATGGCGGCGAATCACCGTCCGCGCCGAGTACGCGCGCTCGCCACGCGGACCGTCTTCACGCATGCGGACGATGAGGTTGCGCGTCTGGTCGATGCGGGCACACTGACGCCGGAACGTCGGGGAACGGCGGACCATGCGCGCCACGACGTCCTGCAGCGCGGCGTCAACGGTCAGGTTGATCGGCACTCCTTCCTGCGAACGCGGACTCGACGTGTTGCGCGGAAACCGGGCCCGAGCCGACGAGGATGAGGACGCCGGCCGCCGCGGCCTGGCGAGCGAGGCGGCGAAAGACCGGATGAAGGCGTCGGCGCGGAGCGTGGACCCGGAACTCGAAAGGATGAATGGGCATGATGCCCGTCAGCATCGAGCAAGCCGCGGGCCCGAAGGCGGCACGGAGGTTGCTCCTCACAACTGCGGAGATATCAGCACTTTAGGCGGCTGATGGCTGATTCCGGCGCCGGAGCGTCGAGGCCCCGGAAAGCCACAAAGCTGTGAGCCCCGTGAAATCGGGCCCACATCGTTGTCGGGTTGGCAGGGCGGGCAGTTTCCGGGACGGCGGCGCATCCGGCGACCGGTGCTATGCTGCGGACAGTTTTGTTGCCTGATTAGTTCGTTCACGACATTTTCGTCACCTATGAGAACGGCGCCGTCCGTACCGTCCGTCGATCACCACGTCTCTTCGCGGGACGAGATCCGCAAGCTCAGCTCGCTGGTGGAGATCAGCCAGGCACTGTCCGGCACGCTGAGCCTCCGCTCCGGTCTGCATCGCACGCTCGAGATTCTCGAGCGACACCACGCGGTGACGTTCGGTGTCGTGCTCCTGGCGCGTCCGGGCGGCGACGGCACCGGGGTCGATCGCGTGGCGAGCGGTCCCCGCGGCCGTGTCCGCGCGCTCGACGAACTGGCGCGCAAGGTCGTGGACTCCGGCCGGCCGGTGGTGGTGCCGCGCGTCACGCAGGAGCCGACGCTCGGCGTGCGGCCTGCCGACCGTCAGGGCCAGAGCGACGAGCTCAGTGTCGTCGTGGCGCCGGTGCTGCTCGCGAAGCGGCCCGTCGGCGCGCTGGCCGTCGAGCTCGGCTACAAACCAGGCCGGCTCTACGACCGGGCCTCGAAGTTTCTCGGCGTCGTGGCTTCGATGATCGCGCAGGCCCTTCGCGTCCAGGGCATGGTCGAGGCCGAGCGGCAACGCCTCGTCGAGGAGAACACGCACCTGCGGCAGGAGCTGAAATCACGCTACGACTACCCGAATCTGATCGGGACGAGCGGGCCGATGCGCCAGGTCTTCGACCAGGTCGCGCAGGTGGCACGGACGAACACGACCGTCCTCATTCGCGGCGAGTCGGGCACCGGCAAGGAGCTGATCGCGCACGCGATCCACTACACCTCGCTCCGGGCGAGCAAACCGTTCGTCAAGGTGAGCTGCGGCGCGCTGCCCGATACGCTCATCGAGTCGGAGCTCTTCGGCTACGAGAAGGGGGCGTTCACCGACGCACAGGCGCGGCGGAAGGGCCGCTTCGAGCTCGCCGAGGGCGGCACGCTGTTCCTCGATGAAATCGGGGACATCAACCTGCAGACCCAGGTGAAGCTGCTGCGGGTGCTGCAGGCGCGCGAGTTCGAGCGTCTCGGCGGCACCGAGACCATCAAGGCCAACGTCCGGCTGATCGCCGCGACCAACAAGGTCCTCGAAACGGCGCTGACCGACGGCACGTTCCGCGAGGATCTGTACTACCGCCTCAACGTCTTCACGATCTTCATTCCGCCGCTCCGCGAGCGGAAGCCGGACGTGCTGCTGCTCGCGGACCATTTCCTGCAGCGCTTCGCGCGCGAGCATGGCAAGCCGATCGGGCGCATCGCGACGCCGGCGATCGACATGCTCATGAGCTATCACTGGCCGGGGAACGTGCGCGAGCTCGAGAACGTCATCGAGCGCGCGGTGCTGGTCTGCGAGGGTCAGGTGGTGCACGCGCATCACCTGCCGCCGACCCTGCAGACGGCCGAAACCTCGGGGACATCGCTCGCGCAGCCGCTGGTCGAAGCCGTGTCGGCCTACGAGAAGGATCTGCTCACCGACGCGCTCAAGAGCGCCAGAGGCAATCGCGCCCGGGCGGCCCGTCTGCTGCAGACGACCGAGCGGATCCTGAATTACAAGGTCCAGAAGTACGCCATCGATTTCCAGCGCTTTCGCACCTGACACGCGTCTCGCGAACCGGCTGCCAGGTCCGGCTGAAGCCGGACACTACGTTCGTGAAGGTCCCAGCGCGAGACGCCTCGGTCGCCGTCGGAGTGTCCGGCTTCAGCCGGACCCCGCCACGACGTTCGCAACGGAAATGTCGGCAGCGCGCCGTGAGGGGCCAATCGTGTCGATTTCGAGGCGCGCGAGGCGGCGCGCCCTCGGCGTGAGCCGTCCCGCGCCAGGAGCCTGTCGCGACGCATCTCGACAAAAGGGTCGCCAATTGGCGGCCTTGGCGACAATTCTGTCTGCTCGAACGAGTCGGGATCCGTGCGGCGCCGACCGCTGAATATCCCGTCAAAACGCGGGCGCAGTCCTCCGGCACCTGGCGGCGACCGACTGGCAGCGGGCTTGCTCCCCTGACACTGCCTGATGACGGCCGGGGCTTATTCGAAGACTGCCACGCACTGCCCGTACTGCGCGCTGCAGTGCGGCGTGCTGGTCGATCGGGGTCCCGCGGACCGGCCAACAGAACTCTCGCTCGTCGGCAACCGCGACTTCCCGGTCAACGCCGGCGCCCTGTGCATCAAGGGCTGGACTGCCACAGAGGTCGTCAACCACCCCAATCGGCTCGACGGTCCGCTCGCCCGCGACGAGTCGGGCGCGCTCGTGCCCGTGAGCTGGCGCGAGGCGCTCGACCGCGCCGCCGCGGCCATGCGCCGGACGCAGAAGCAGCACGGCCGCGATGCGGTCGGCGTGCTCGGCAGCGGCGCACTGACCAACGAGAAGGCCTATCTGCTGGGCAAGTTCGCCCGCGTCGCCCTCCGCACGCGCCACATCGACTACAACGGCCGGTTCTGCATGTCGTCGGCGTCGGCGGCCAGCATGCGGGCGTTCGGCCTCGACCGCGGCCTGCCGTTTCCGCTCGAGGATCTCGCGGACGCCGAGGTCATCCTGCTCGTCGGCGGCAATCCGGCCGAGACGATGCCGCCGCTGATGCGGTACTTCGACGCCCAGCGCCGCGCCGGGGGCACGCTCATCGTCGTGGACCCCCGCCGCTCGGCGACGGCGCAGCTCGCCTCGCTGCATCTGTCGCCGCAACCGGGCACCGACGCCGCGCTCGCCAACGGGCTGCTCCACCTGCTCGTGCGCGACGGACGCGTCAATCACGAGTACATCGCGTCGCGCACCGAGGGCTTTGCGAAGCTCGCCGGCATCCTGAACTGCTACTGGCCCGAGCAGGTCGAGCGCGTCACCGGCATACCGGAGGCTCAGCTCCTGCGCGCGGCGTCGATCCTCGGTAAGGCCCGCTCGGCCATCGTGCTGACGGGCCGTGGACCCGAACAGCAGGCCCAGGGCGTGAACAACACGCTCGCCTTCATCAACCTCGCGCTGGCCCTCGGGCTGCCCGGAACCGCCGGCAGCGGCTACGGCTGCCTGACCGGTCAGGGCAACGGCCAGGGAGGCCGCGAGCACGGGCAGAAGGCCAATCAGCTCCCGGGCTGCCGCCGCATCGACGACGCGGACGCGCGCGAGCATGTCGCGGCAATCTGGGGCGTCAGTGAGCGATCGATCCCGGGGCCGGGCATGTCGGCCGGCGAGATGCTGGCCTCGCTGGGGCGGCCCGAAGGCGTGCGCACGCTCTTCGTCATGGGCTTCAACCCCGTCGTATCAGCGCCCGACGCGCTCGAGGTCGAAGCCGGCCTTCGCCGGCTCGACCACCTGATCGTCACGGACTTCTTCCTGTCGGAGACCGCGCAACTGGCCGACATCGTCCTGCCTGCCGCGCAATGGGCGGAAGAAGACGGGACGATGACGAACCTCGAAGGGCGGGTCATCCGTCGCCGCCGTGTCGTGCCGCCGCCGATGCGAATCCGCACCGACCTCGGCGTCATCGCCGGCCTGGCGGAGCGTCTCGGCCAGGGGGAGCGTCTCACCTTCGACCGGCCCGAAGCGGTCTTCGACGAGCTCGCGCGCGCGAGTCGCGGCGGCCTGGCGGACTACTCGGGCATCAGCTACGAGAAGATCGACGCGCTCGGCGGCGTCTTCTGGCCGTGTCCCTCGACCGATCATCCCGGGACGCCGCGCCTGTTTCTCGATCGGTTCGCGACGCCGTCGGGCCGCGCACGTTTCCACCCCGTGCGCCATCAGCCCCCGGCCGAGACGCCCGACCGCGCATTTCCGCTGTTCCTCACGACCGGCCGCGTGCTGGCGCACTACCAGTCGGGGACGATGACTCGCCGTGTGCCGCGGCTGAACGCGGCGGCCGGCGTACCGGTCGTCGAACTGCATCCGCGCGCCGCCGCCCGGCACGGCATCGCGGCGGGCGACAGAGTTCACGTCGAAACCCGGCGCGGCGCCGCGTCGTTCCTCGCGCGCGTCACGCGCGACATCCAGCCGGACACGATGTTCGTGCCGTTTCACTGGCCCGCCGAGCAGTCGGCCAACCGCCTGACGAACCCGGCGTTGGACCCGGTGAGCCGGATGCCCGAGTTCAAGGTGTGTGCGGCGTCGGTGCGAAAGGCGCCAGCGCCAGAAGATTAGGCAGGCGTCAGGCGTCAGGCCTCAGGCGATCAGGGATGATCAGTTGGGACCAAAGCCCAGCGACTAGAGACCAACGGACTGAGGACCAAAGACCGAAGACCAAAGACCGGACAGCCCGTAGCCCAGAGATTGTCCACCCACATGCACAGCAAACATCGGTTGGTCGTCGTCGGAAACGGGATGGCCGGCGCCCGCCTGGTCGAAGATGTGCTCGCGCGCGGCGGTCGCGACACTCACGAGATCGCGATCTTCGGCGAGGAGCCGTTCGGCAACTACAACCGCATCCTGCTCTCGGGCGTCCTCGCGGGTGCGCAGAAGCCCACGGACATCTTCATCAATCCGCTCGACTGGTACGCGGAGCAGGGCGTGACCCTGCACGCCGGCATGAAGGTGACGGCGATCGATCGCGCGAACAGGACCGTGCACGGATCCGACGGACGCGTCGAGCCGTACGACACGCTGGTGCTGGCCATGGGCAGCATGCCATTCGTGCCGCCGCTCGAGAACCTGTACAGCGATGCCGACGAAGGGGCTGGTCCCGCTCGCCGGTGGAAGGACGGCGTGTTCGTGTTCCGCACCCTCGAGGACTGCGAGCGGATACTCGAACGCGTCCATGACGCGACGCGGGCGGTGGTCATTGGCGGCGGTCTGCTCGGCCTCGAAGCCGCGCGTGGACTCGTCGCTCACGGCGTCCCGGTGGACGTCGTCCATCTCATGGGCCACCTGATGGAGGTCCAGCTCGATCAGGCTGCCGGCTTCATGCTGCAGCGATCGATGGAAAAGCTCGGCGTGCGCGTACGGCTCGAGCACCAGACGACAGGGCTCTGCGGGAACGGTCACGTCACCGGCCTCGCCTTCCGCGATGGCGCAACGCTCGATTGCGACATTGTCGTCATTGCCGCCGGCATCCGGCCGAACGTCGCCCTCGCGCGGGAAGCCGGCCTCACCGTGCGACGAGGCATCGTCGTCGGCGACGATCTGCGGACTCCGGACGACCCGGCGATCTGCGCCGTCGGCGAGTGCGCGGAGCACCGGGGTCTCGTCTATGGGCTGGTGGCGCCGCTCTGGGAGCAGACGGCAGCCCTCGCGGATCGGCTGACGGGACGAAGGCCCGAAGCGGTCTATGAAGGCTCGCGGGTCTCGACCAAGCTCAAGGTGATGGGCGTCGATCTCGCCGTGATGGGAGATCGGGACGCGCGATCGCCGGACGATGAAGTGGTCACCTGGTCGGAGCCGTCGCGCGGGATCTATCACAAGCTGGTCGTGCGGGAAGGTCGTCTGGCCGGCGCCATCCTCCTCGGCGACAGCACGGCGGCGCCGACGCTGCAGCGGCTGCTCGATCGTGGCGACGAGCTCCCCGAATCACGGGCGAGCGTGCTCTTCCCGCTGGCCGGCGACGGGGCGCCCTCGGTGGCGGACCTGCCCGAGTCCACACAGATTTGCAACTGTAACGGCGTCACGAAGGGGGTGTTGTGCGAGGCGGTGCGGGCCGGACGCCGGACGCTCAAGTCCTTGTGCGACGCGACGCGGGCGGGCACGGGCTGCGGATCGTGCAAGCCGCAGGTGCGGGCGATTCTCGAGGCCGAGGCCGGCGACGGGGTCGAGGACGATCCGGCGGCACACTACTACGTGCCCGGCGTACCGCTTGCGAAGGCCGCGCTGGTGTCGGCCATAAGAGCGCAGGGCCTGCGCAGCGTCTCCGAGGTGCTCGCCGTGCTCGGCGACGGGCGCGACGACCCGTCGAGCAAGCCGGGGCTCGCCTCGCTGCTGCGCACAATCTGGGGCGCCGGCTGGGTGGACGAGCGCGATGCCCGGTTCATCAACGATCGAGTCCACGCCAACATCCAGAAGGACCGGACCTTCAGCGTCGTCCCGCGCATCTATGGCGGCGTGACGTCGGCCGACGAGCTGCGACGAATTGCGGACGTCGCCGACAAGTACGCCGTGCCGATGGTCAAGATCACCGGCGGCCAGCGGATCGACCTTCTGGGCATCACGCGCGAGCAGCTGCCGCAGGTGTGGCGCGATCTGGGCATGCCGTCCGGACACGCATACACGAAGTCCTTCCGGACCTGCAAGACGTGCGTGGGCAGCGAGTTCTGCCGCTTCGGCGTCGGCGATTCGACGACGCTGGGCATCGCGATCGAGCGCCGGTACCAGGGACTCGAGTCGCCGCACAAGATGAAGCTCGCGGTTGCGGGCTGCCCGCGCAACTGTTCGGAGGCGACGACCAAGGACGTGGGCGTGGTGGCGATCGAGGGCGGCCGCTGGGAGATCTACGTCGGCGGCGCCGCCGGCTCCCGGGTGCGCAAGGGCGATGTGCTCGCGGTCGTGGACAGCCACGAGGAGGTGCTCCGGATCTCCGGGCGCTTCATGCAGTACTACCGCGAGCATGCCAAGTACCTCGAGCGCACGTACGACTTCGTCGAACGGGTCGGCATCGATTACCTCAGGCAGTTGCTCATCGACGACAGCGAAGGCATCACCGCCGCGCTCGACGCCTCGATGCAGGAGGCGGTGGACGCCTATGTCGATCCCTGGGTGGAGGCGTCGGCGCCCGTGCACCCCGCGCAGTTCACCACGACGCTGCCCTCGGCCGAGATGGAGGGACGGTAATGAGTGCGGCGAGCGCGGCGAGCGGCACGGCCATCCGGCTGTTCAATCTCGGGCTGGTCTCGGGGATTCCCGAAGGCGAAGGGCGCACCTTCCAGGCCGGCGGCCATGACATCGCGGTGTTCCGCGGCCGCGGCGGTGCGATTCATGCGACGTCGGCGTGGTGTCCTCACCAGGGCGGGCCGCTCGCCGACGGCCTCATCGGCAGGGATCAGGTGATCTGCCCGATGCACGGCCTCCGGTTCGACCTGCGCTCGGGTCTTCCGCAGGGACATCAGTGCGAGCGATTGCAGGTCTACCCGGTGACCGTCACCGCGCGCGGCGAGATCGTGGTGACCGTGCATGTCTGAGCAGCCGCTCGTCCAGCGCTCCCCGCCACCGCTGGCGGGCCGCCGGGTCGGGATCCTCGAAGCGCGGATGGGTGACGTGCTCGCCCGGCTCCTCGAGCGCGAAGGCGCGACGATCGTCGCGGCGCCGGCCCTTGCCGAGCAGCCTGCGGTCGAGCCGCCAGCCATCGCGGCGTTCGTCGATCGGCTGGCGTCGGGCGCCTACGCCGCGGTGATCTTCCAGACCGGCGCCGGGGCGACGCGGCTGCTCGACGCGATCGATCGCCTGGGCCGCGCCGACGTCGCCCTCGAGGGATTTCGACGGACCCGCGTGGTCAGCCGCGGCCCCAAGCCTGCTGCGGTCCTGCGTGCGCGGGGCATCGGCGTGGACGTGAACGTTCGCGCGCCGTGGACCACGGCCGAGTGCCGCGACGCCGTCACCGCCCTGCCGATCGCGGGGGGACGCGTGGCGCTCCTCCACTACGGCGAGGCGAACCCGCCGCTCGCCGACGCGATACGCGCCGCCGGCGCCGAGCTCGACGAGCTGATGCTCTACCAGTGGGCGCTGCCGGACGATCTCGGTCCGCTGTCGGCGCTGGTGGACGAGGTCTGTGCCACGCGACTCGACGCGGTGGTATTCACGACGCAGATCCAGGTCCGGCACCTGATGGAGATCGCCGGACGAGAAGGACGCGACGCCGCGCTGCGCGCGTCGCTCTCGGCCGGGACCGCGACCGCGGCCATCGGGCCGACGTGCGCGGCGGCGCTGGTCGCGGCCGGCGTGCGGCCGGCGATCGTGCCCGACCGGCCGAAGATGGGCGCACTGGTGGCCGCCGTCTCCGAGTGGTTTGCAGGCGCATGATGGGAGGCCATACGAGCAGACAGCAGGGCCACTGGCCGACGCTCTTCGCCAGCTTTCTGCATTTCGACGTCAGCTTCATGCTCTGGGTGCTGCTCGGGGCGCTCGGCGTCTTCGTGAGCGAGGCTGCCGGTCTGAACCCGGCCCAGAAGGGGCTCGTCGTCGCCATCCCGATCCTGAGCGGATCGCTGCTCCGGGTGCCGCTCGGGCTCGCCGCCGACCGCTTCGGCGGCAAGCGGGTGGGCACGATCATGCTGGCGGCACTCTACGTGCCGCTGCTCGCGGGCTCGATGGCGGCCCCGACGCTGAGCGCGCTCGTCGGCGTCGGGCTGCTGCTTGGAGTGGCAGGCGCCTCGTTTGCCGTGGCGCTCCCACTCGCGAGCCGCTGGTATCCGCCCGAGAAGCAGGGACTCGCGATGGGTATCGCCGCTGCCGGCAACAGCGGGACGGTCGTCACCAATCTCGTCGCCCCACGCCTGGCGGCGATCCACGGCTGGCAGCACGTGATGCTGCTGGCCATGCTGCCGCTGACCGTGGCGCTCATCGGTTTTCTGGTGATGGCACGCGATGCACCGGGCACCGGTCGGCCACGTCCGCCAGGCATGTGGCGGCGCATGCTCGCGACGCCGGATCTCTGGTGGTTCTGCGCCCTGTACGCGGTGACGTTCGGCGGATACGTCGGGCTGTCGAGCTTCCTGCCGATTCTGCTGCGCGATCAATATGCGTTGTCTCCGGTCGTGGCCGGCACCTTCACGGCCGTTCTGGCGTGCGCCGGGAGCCTCGCCCGTCCGGCTGGCGGACATCTGGCCGATCGCTGGGGTGGAGCCCGACTGCTCTCCATCCTGATCATGGGGGTCGCGACGGTCTACGCCGCCGGTGCAACCTTGCCGGGGCTCCGGGGCATGACGGTTGCGCTGGGGCTTGGCATGCTGTGCCTCGGTCTCGGCAACGGGGCCGTGTTCCAGATGGTGCCGCAGCGCTTTCGCGAGGAGATCGGGATGGCCACCGGCGTCATCGGCGCCGTCGGCGGTATCGGCGGCTTCGTCGTGCCCATCGTCCTCGGTCAGGCGAGATCGGCGTTTGGATCCTTCGCACCGGGCTTTCTGTTCCTCACCCTGCTCGCGGCATCTGCCGGTGTCGTCCTGAGCCTGCTCGTCATCAGTTGCGACGGCTGGCGGGCCTCCTGGAGACTCACCGACCAGACGTCGAGCGTGTAGTCCCTCCCTCGCTTCCTCAGGTCTCCCCACGGCCGACGATACGTAGTGATGGATCGGATCCATTCGCACGGCACTCGTGTGTACCGATCGTTGGATCGCACTCACCTGAGCTGCGAGCCTGGTTCGATTGGCCAGAAAGCGATTGCGTCCGTAATCGCGCGGGGAGTATAAATCCGGCACTCCTACACGCTCACGCAGCACGCTGGCGGTGTTCGTACGCAATCACCGAACCGTGCGGTGCCTTGTGGTGGTTGTACGCAGCCACGATTGCAACTTGGAGGGTGCCATGACATGTCTCACTGCCATCGGACGCCTGTTGCTCTGCGTCATCGCGCTGGCGAGCACGGCGCCGGCGTTTGCGCAAGAGTTCCGCGCCACGGTCACTGGACGCGTCTCGGATCCGGCAGGTCTGGCCATGCCGGGCGTCACGGTCACAGCGGTCAACACGCAGACCAACGAGGTCGCGACCACCGATCACCAGCGCCGAAGGCGTGTACTCGCTGCCGTTTCTGAAGCCCGGCGTCTACAAGGTGAACGCCGAGCTCGAGGGCTTCCGCAAGTACGAGCAGGAAAAGGTGCAGCTCGAGGTCGGCCAGGCGCGGACGATCAACATCGCGCTGCAGGTCGGCAGCGCTCACCGAGGTGGTCACCGTCGTCAGCGAAGCGGTCGAAGCCTCGAAGGCCGATCGCGGCATGGTCATCGACAACCCGCGCGTCACGGAGCTGCCGCTGAACGCGCGCAATCCGTTCATGCTGTCGTACCTCTCGCCGGGCATCACCTACAACGGTCCGGCGATCTACCAGCGCCCGTTCGACAACGGCGCGATCGCCGACTGGTCGATCAACGGCGGCCAGAACCGCAACAACGAGTTCCTGCTCGACGGCGCGCCGAACAACTCGATCCAGGGCGGCAACAACATCGCCTACGTGCCGCCGGTCGACTCGGTGCAGGAGTTCAAGATCGTCACCAACAGCTACGACGCGCAGTACGGCCGCACCGCGGGCGGCGTCATCAACGTCTCGCTCAAGTCGGGCACGAACACCTTCCACGGCACGGTCTACGAGTTCGCGCGCCGCAAGGCGTTCGACTCGAACGAGTACCTGTTCAAGCTGCAACAACCGCGAGAAGCCCGATCACAAGCTCGATCAGTACGGCTTCCAGATCGACGGCCCGGTGCGCATTCCCGGCCTGTACGACGGCCGGAACAAGACGTTCTTCATGTTCAACTACGAGGGCTACAAGGAGGCGACGCCGAATCCGGCGACCTACACGGTGCCCGACGAGGCGCAGCTGCGCGGCGACTTCAGCAACCTGCGCGACGCGCAGGGCCGGCTGATCACGATCTACGACCCGGCGACCGGGCGGCTCGAGAACGGCCAGTGGGTGCGCGATCCGTTCCCCGGCAACGTCATCCCGCCGGACCGCATCAACCCGATGGCGCGGCAGTTCACGCAGTATTTCCTGCGGCCGAACACGACGCCGGCCGCCGGCACCGATCCGTGGCGCAACAACTTCCTCTTCGCGCCGAACCTCGCGTTCGACACGTTCCACAACATCGCGACCAAGGTCGATCAGAACCTCAGCGACAAGACGCAGGATGTTCTTCCGCTACGCCTACAACAAGCGGACCGAGGAGCGCTACACCAACGGCATCACGAGCGGGCCCGCGCAGGACGGCCAGCTGCCGCTCGAGCGCATCAACCACACCGGCGTCGCCGACTGGGTGCGCACGATGGGCTCCTCGCTCGTCTTCAACATCCGCGCCGGCCTGAATCAGTACCTCGAGCTGGCGCGCTCGGATCCGGGCCTCGCGTTCAACCCGGCCGAGCTCGGGTTTCCCGCGTCGCTGGTCAACCAGCTGCCGAACCAGGTGTTCCCGCGCATCAACGTCACCGACTACCAGCGCGCTCGGCCGCAACGGCCGCAACAGCGAGACGACGACGGGCTTCAGCCTGCAGCCGAACTTCTCGTGGACCAAGGGCACGCACAACCTGCGCGGCGGCCTCGACATGCGGCTGACCTGGTACACGCGCGAGATCAACGGCAACCTGTTCGTCATGAGCTTCGACCGCCGCTTCACGCAGCGCGCGTTCAACTCCGGGCGACGCGCTCGAGCGGCAACTCGATCGCGTCGTTCCTGCTCGGCGCGGCCAACAGCGGCGCGATCGACAACAACTTCTACCCGACGTTCCGCTGGAACTACTACGCGCCCTGGGTCCAGGACGACTGGAAGCTGACCGATCGGCTGACGCTGAACCTCGGACTCCGCTGGGACCTCAACTCGCCGGTCTTCGAGGAGCAGGATCGGCTGAACTACGGCTTCGACACACAGACGATCAACCCGGTCGTCGGCCGCATCAACCAGGGAGCGCTGCTCCCGGGCTCGTCGGTGCGCGGCGGCCTCGAGTTCGTGGACGTCGACGGCAACGCGAAGTACCCGTACCAGTTCGACAGGAACAACATCCAGCCGCGCGTCGGCTTCGCCTACATGCTGAACGACCGCACGATCCTGCGCGGCGGCTACGGCCTCTACTACCTGAACGTCGTCGGCATCTCCGCCTCGAACGGCTTCGGCATCCAGACGCCGCTCATCACGTCGCTCGACGGCGACCGCACGTCGACGCTGCCGCTTGAACAACCCGTTCTCGCAGGGCATCGCCGCAGGCGCCGGGCTCGGCGCTCGGCCTCGAGACGTTCCTCGGCCGCGACCTCAGCTTCTCGAACCTCGACTTCGTGAACCCGTACGTGCACCAGTTCTCGTTCGGCGTCCAGCGCGCGCTGCCGTGGCGGACGTCGCGTCGAGCTGACCTACGTCGGCAGCCGGACGCGCAGGAGCAGAACTCGTGGGCCGGCTTCAACGACGGCGCCCGTCGAGCTCCGCAATCAGTGCGACGTGACGAAGGGCGGACGGCCGGCGTTCTGCAACGAGCTGCTGACCGAATCCGTTCTACCAGGTGCCGGGTTCGAGGGCACGAGCGCGCTTCACGAGCCCGACGCTGTCGCGCTTCGAGCTGTCCCGGCCGTTCCCGCAGTTCACCGGGATCACGAGTTCGACCGCAACGACGGGCAGATCTGGTACAACTCGGCGCAGGTGATGGTCAACAAGCGCATGTCGGACGGCATCTCGCTCGACGGGCACCTACACGCTGGCGAAGATGATCGAGGAGAACGGCGGCGGCAACGAGACGGCGTCACCGGCGCGACAGATCGTCTTCACGGAGGCGGACGCATCGTCCAGCGCTCGCCGTATGCAGCGATCGCCGGCACGCGTCACGATCTCCGGCGTGTATCACCTGCCGTTCGGCCGCGACCGGAAGTACATGCGCGGACGCGAACCCGGTCGTCGACGCGCTGGCCGGCGGCTGGGAAGTCGCCGGGATGTGGCTGTTCAACACCGGCCGGCCGTGGGATCTGCCGGGCAACGTGTTCTACGTGAAGGACGCGACGATTCGCGACATCGACTACAGCGATCCGAATAGCATCCGCGGCGTGGCGCCGTGCGTGGCGCAGATGAGCGACGCCGGCGTCGTGACGATGCAGGGCTTCTCGGTCGCGCGGGCTGCACGGAGCCGAACTTCATCATCCGGCCCAACTTCACCGGCCGCGACGACGGCGTTCCGCGACGACCAGATCCGGCGGCCGCCGTTCTATCAGTTCGACATCAACTTCGCGAAGACCTGCCGCTTCACGACACGCTGCGCGCTGCAGATCCGGTTCGAGCTGTACAACGTGCTGAACCAGGTGGTCTACGACGAGCGGCACTACGAGAACAACGCGGCCAACGCCGCGTTCGGCACGATCGACCGGCGCGCGGTTCGCCAGTCGAACTTCCCGCGCTACGGACAGCTCGGACTGAAGCTGCTGTTCTGATCCGGATGTTGCCAGTAGCGTCCGGCTTCAGCCGGACCGGGTCCGCCTGAAGGCGGACACTACGAAGATCACACAGTGTCGATGAGCAGGCGGCCGAGGCGCACACGCTTCTCGGCCTCCTGCAGCTTCAGCACTCCCCGCGCAACCGGGGCACAATGAGGCCGTGGGCAGGCACCTCTCCGCACTCGCCGCCGCCTGCGCACTGTGTGCCATGTCGGGCACGCGAGCCGCATCCACGCAGGAGCGCTTCGAGACCCGGCGCATCGCCTGGCAGGACATCGCCCAGCTCCGCTCCCGCCTCGAACCCCACGGCATCACGGAAGCCGGGTTTGCCTCGCACATCGAGCGAATCCGTCGCGACAACGATCGTCGCGTGCGCGAAGGCGATCTCGGATCACCTGGTCTTCTATCTGCTCCAGTCAACGCGGTTCACCGGACAGCCGGCGATTGAGCCGGCGTTGAGCGCGAAGGCCCTCGTCGAAGGCCTCGACTTCAGCGAGCGCGGCGCCTTCCTGCGGACCGGCACGACACGTCGCTCTCACGTCCCGCCGGCGGTGCAGGCTCGCGCGGCCGCGCTCGTCACGGCGCTCGACTCGAGCTCGAGCGATCCTCGCCTCGCGTACTTCCGCGAGCTGGTAGGGGTCACAGTCCCTGAGAAGCGCGAACGCAAGGCCAGGCTGCTCGACGAGTACCTGAGGGTGATGCGATTCGTGTACCAGAAGGAATTCGTGGCACAGCCGTCTGCCGGGGGTGCCGAGGCCGTGGCCGCGCTGTACCGAACCCGCGGGTTCAGCACCGACACCGCCGTCGAGGCAGGGTTTCTCGTGTATCACGGCCTCGGCGTCGTCAAGTCGCTCGATCCCGTGCGCCGCGTGCGGCGCGTGCTGGTCATTGGACCTGGTCTGGACCTGGCACCTCGTACTGCCCTGCTCGAAAGTGGCGCCCCCGAGAGCTATCAGCCCTGGGCCGTCATCGACGCGCTGCTCGCGCTCGGTCTGGCCCGCGGCGATGACCTCGACGTCGTGGCGGCGGACATCAACCCGCGCGTCGTCCAGCATCTCCGGCGCTCGCGGGCCAGCCCGCCAACGCTGACGCTGGTGAGCGAGATCGCCGGCAGCGAGCAGGTTACGCTGACGGAGTCTTCCGTGACTACTTTGCGCAGCTCGGCCGAGCCATCGGGCGGGTCGCGACGGTTGACGAGATCGAGAACGGACACCTGCGCAAGTCACTGCAGGTCGGCGCGGAGGCGTCACGCGCCCTGCGCGCCGAGAGGCTCGACATCGTCACCGAGCGCCTGGAGGGGCCCGCCTTCGATCTCATCCTTGCGACGAATGTCCTGCCCTACTTCGACGATCCGGCGCTGATCCTGGCGATCGCCAACGGCGCGGCCATGCTCGCGCCGGGCGGGGTCTTCCTGCACAACGAGGCGCGCCCGCTCCTTCGCGACGTCTCGGCGGAAGTCGGTCTGCCCTTCGAGCAGTCTCGTCACGTCACGATCGCCAACGTTCGGGGCGCTCCGACGCCGCTCTACGACAGCGTGTGGATCCACCGGAAGACCAGATGACGGAACGTCGGCTTGCGGAGTTCTGTCTGGTCTTCGGTCTTCAGTCTTCGGTCAGGGCTACGGACTACGGGCTCCTGGCTACCGGGCTTGTGAAGGATTCCTGCCAGGGCCCGCAGCCCGTAGCCTGCAGTCCGGGATTGGTCTTCGGTCTTCGGTCTTCGGTCATGACGGCGGGGCTGAAGCCCCGCCCTACCGGTTTTGAGGTATCCCTCGTCGGTAGGCCAGGACTCTTGCAGGTATCCCTCGTCGTAGGCCGGACCTTCAGGTCCGGCGAGCTACAGGGCTTGCGAAAGCATGGGGGCGGGCCCGGGCCTGCAGCCGGTAGCCGGTAGCCGGGACACGGCGTCGGTCTTCAGTCTTCGGTCTTCAGTCTTCGGTCTTTGGCCTTTGGTCTTGGTCGCTGGTCACTGGTAGCTGGTCGCTGGTAGTTGTTGTCAGGGTGAAGCGTGCGCCAGCTGCGTCTCGACGTCCGCCAGGCTGGGGATGCCGGCCAGCGCCCCGAGACGCGTGCAGCTGACCGCCGCCGCGGCATTCGCGAATCGCAGCACGTGGTCGATCGGCCACCCCTGAAGCGTCGCGTAGATGAAGCCGCCGCGAAACACGTCACCGGCGCCGGTCGTGTCCACGGCATGGACGGCGAATCCCGGCGAGTGCACGGCACGGTCCCCGTCGAGGCACAGCGCCCCCTGGGCGCCGAGGGTGACGCAGAGCAGGCCGTCGTGGCGCTTGCGCAGCGCGCGGAGCGCCGACTCGGCGTCGGATTGGCCCGTGAGCGCCAGCGGCACGTGCTCGGCGAAGATCGGGATCGTCACCGCGGCGACCAGCTCCTCGGTCCGGTCGGTGAGCCGGTCGATGTCGCTGGTCGCGCGCACGCCCGCCTCGCGCGCGACCCGCGCCGCGTCGATCGCCGCGCCTTGATCGACGTCATCGACGTGCAGCAGCCGTCCGGCACGGATGGCGTCAACCGGGATCTCGCGCGGGCGGAGCGCCAACCGCTCGTCGCGGTCCCACAGGACGATGCGCTCGCCGGTGGATTCGTCGACGATGATGACGGCGAACTGGTTGGGGACGTCGCGGATGACCGAATCGGTCATGTCCACGTGATGGTGCGCCATTTCGGCGCGGATGCGGCGCCCGTTCTCGTCGGTGCCGGTGATGCCGACGTATTTCGCCCGCAGCCCGAGACGGGCGCAGCAGGCCATCGCGGTCGTCATCTGCCCGCCGCAGGAGATGATCTGGCGATGGATCCGCATCTTCGCATGCGGACCGTGCGGCTGCGGCACCGCCGGCAGCAGGTTGACGAAGTCAACCGAGTTCGCGCCGATGCCGACGACGTCCCAGGACACTTAGAGGTACGAAGGACGAAGTACGAGGAACGAAGTGGCGGGCGCACAAAGACGCGGAGGCATCGGATTCAGCACCGATGCCTCCCTGCGCCCTGAGTTTTGATCCAGCAACCCGAAGGCTGCCTTGACAGGAGTCCCCTGACTACCAGCGCGGCTCGCGACGGCCACCGCCCCCGCGTCCGCCGCCACCGCCACGGCCGCCGCGGCCGCTGCCGCCCCCATTGCCGTAGCCGCCTCCGCCGCCACCAAATCCGCCCCCTGCTGGCTTGGGGCGCGCCTCGTTGACTGCCAGCGTTCGGCCGCCCAGCTGCGCCTGATTCAGCTCGTCGATTGCCTTCTGCGCATCGTCGTCGTTGGTCATCTCGACGAATGCAAACCCACGCGCGCGCCCGGTGGCCATGTCGCGCATCACGCGGACGGAATCCACGGGCCCGACCTTTCCGAACAGCTCTTCCAGTTCGGCCTCACCGGTCTCGTACGGAAGGTTCCCCACAAACAGCCTGCGACCCACGTTCCTGACTTTCCGGGTGCGGGAGCACCCTGCGCCCCCCGCTTTCGGGGGCGCGAAGAGAACTCGCCCGAGTGGCCTGTCCACTCCGCTCGCCAGTCACGTCCAGGAGAGGCGGCGCAACTCGGGTTACGTCCTCTTCAACGCAGGTGAGGCTTGAGGCGGCAGTTCCTGACCGCAGCAGCGTAATGCATTCAGCCCGCAAAGACAACGAACAGAGGCCCAACCCATGAGCTTGAGCCACGCCCTCAGCCGGCCCAGCCCCTGAGCCGTGAGCCCTGAGCCCGCGCTGAAGCCCTACGGTCTCGAAACCTGAGCCTCGAGCCTTCAGTGTCCTTCATGCCCCGCGACGGCTTTCGCGAGGTCGCCGATGACCTGCTTGGCGTCGCCGAAAATCATGAGCGTGTTGTCTCCGGTATAGAGCTCGTTGTCGATCCCCGCAAAGCCGGGGTTCATCGTCCGCTTGATGGCCAGCACCGTCTTGGCGCGGTCGGCGTCGATGATGGGCATGCCGAAGATCGGACTGCTCTTGTCGTGGCGGGCGGCGGGGTTGACGACGTCGTTGGCCCCCACCACCAGCGCGACATCGACCTGGCCCATCTCCGGGTTGATGTCGTCCATCTCGACCAGACGGTCGTACGGGATTTCGGCCTCGGCGAGCAGCACGTTCATGTGGCCCGGCATTCGGCCGGCCACGGGATGAATCGCGAACTTGACGTCGATGCCCTTCTTGTTGAGTTGCTCGTACAAGTCACGGACGCGGTGCTGGGCCTGCGCGACCGCCATGCCATAGCCGGGGATGACGACCACGCTGCTCGCGTTCTCGAGAATCTGCGCCCCGTCCTCGGCCGTGGCGCTCTTGACCGTCCTCTGCTCGCCCGACACGGCGCTCGCCTGAACCTGTCCGAACGCGCCGAAGAGCACGTTGGTGAACGAGCGGTTCATCGCCCGGCACATGATGATCGAGAGAATGAGGCCCGACGATCCGTCGAGCGCGCCGGCGATGATGAGCAGCTTGTTCTCGAGCACGAACCCCATCGCGACTGCCGCAAGACCCGCATACGAGTTGAGCAGCGAGATGACGGTCGGCATGTCCGCGCCGCCTATCGGGAGGACGAGCAGCACGCCGAAGGCCAGTGCGAGGAAGATCAGCACCGGGAACAGCCAGATTTGCGACGAGTCGTAGACGAGATACCCGCCGATTCCCACCGCCAGCGCCAGCAGGAGGAGGTTGACGACGTTCTGACCTTTGTAGGTGATGGGCCGCGTCGGCAGGACTTCCTGCAGCTTTCCCGCGGCCATCAGGCTGCCGGTGCAAGTCAGGTAGCCGAGGATGACTTCGGCCGCAATCGCCCCCATGCGGAATGTCGTGAGCTCCGGGGTACCCGACCACAGGAAAAACTTGGCCGTGCCCACCAGCCCGGCAGCCAGGCCGCCGAACGCGTGTGAGAGCGCGGTCCGTTGCGGCACCGCCGTCAGCGGAACCCACGACAGCGGAACGCCCACCGCAACGCCGAGGACCATCGCCACGAGAATCCACTCGTAGCTCTTCATGCCCTCGTGGAGGAGAGTGCCCGCAACCGCCAGGACCATGGCGATGACGCCTGCCAGCACGCCCTGCCGGGCGGTCTTCGGGTCGTTCATCCACTTCAGCGAAAAGATGAACCCGATGGCCGACAGGAGGTAGATGACGCTGATCGACTGCTCGATCACTTGCCGGGCTCCCGCCGCTTGAACATCTTCAGCATCCGGTCCGTGATGAGGAACCCGCTGACGATGTTGGTCATCGAGGCGAAGACCGCGACGGCGCCGAGCACGGTGCTGAGCGTGCTCTTCTGCTCGCCCGCGAGAATGACGGCGCCGACGATCGCAATCGCGGAAATGGCGTTCGTGAGCGACATCAGCGGCGTGTGCAGCAGCCGCGAGACCCGGCGGATGATGTCCAGCCCAAGGAAGGTGGCCAGCATCAGGACGAACAGGCCGGAAACGAAGTCGAAATGCATGGGCTACGGACCGCGGGCATAGTGTCGCAGGCTGCCGGGAGTGTCAAGGAGCGCGACGTGGTCTTTGGCCGCTGGTCTCTGGTCTTTGGTCTTTGGTCGCTGGTCTTTGGTCTTTGGTCGCTGGTCTTTGGTCGCTCGTCGCTTATCTTCATTCGTGTGCTTGACAGCTCTCTACGATACATATAGCGTTCATATATATGGCGCCGGAGAGCATGGACCGGAAGACCCTGCAGAAGGGCAGCGCCGAGGTGCTGGTGCTCGCCCTCCTCGAGGAGCGGGCGCGCCATGGCTACGAGATTGCGCTGCTCATCGAGCAGCGCTCGAGCGGCGAGATCCGCTTCCGGATCCCCTCCCTCTATCCGCTGCTTTACCGGCTCGAGAGCCGCGGCCTCGTCGAGGGCCGCTGGGTCGAGAAAGCGGGCGAGCGACGCCGGAGGTTCTACAAGCTGACGGCCGCTGGCCGCCAGGCCCTCGCCGCGCAGCGGCGCGGCTGGCGCACGCTGTTCGAAGCCCTCGACAAGGTGGCGCAGTTCCGCCACGCGTGAACGTCATATGCGCGACTGGCAAGCCTACGTCCGGCAGCACCTTCCCGCCCTCGCCTGCGCACCCGAATGCGAGGCGGAGATCGTCGAAGAGATTGCCCTGCAGCTCGAGGGCATCTATCGCACCGCGCGCGCCGCCGGCGCGTCGGAGGACGAGGCGTTCGCGCGCGTCGTGGACGAGGTGCCCGACTGGCACGACCTCGCGGCCGCCGTCATGGCATCGAAGTACCCGCGCACGGCGCCGCTCCGGCGAGCCGCCCAGGCACAGGTCCGGCGGATCGAAGAGGTCGAGGGTCGGCCACCGCTCGGAGACCTCACCCTCACGATCGTGCGCGAACTGAAACACGCCGTGCGGGCGCTGGCGGCGAGCCCGCTGTTCACCGCTACCTCGCTGCTGACGCTCGCGCTCGGCATCGGCGTCACGACCGCCGTCTTCTCGCTGGTCAATTCCGTCCTGCTGGCGCCGCTGCCCTACCGCGAGCCGTCACGCCTCGCGCTGGTGCAGCAGACGGAACCCGAGATTGCGGACCGCTATCCGGTCCTCGGCGCGAACCCGCGATCCTTCCGCGCCTGGGAGCGCGCGTGTCGGGCGACGTGCCAGGAACTCGCGGCGATCAAGGGCACCGCCGGGACGCTGACCGGTGGCGGCGAGCCCGAAGGGGTCACGGGCGCGCGGATCTCCCCCGGGTTCTTCGACGTGCTGGGCATCCGGCTCGTCGCAGGCCGCGGCTTCACCCCTGCCGAAGACAGGCCGGGCGCCGATGACGTCGTCGTTTTGAGCCACAGGTTGTGGGCACGCCGCTTCGGCAGCGATGCCGGCATCGTCGGGCGCTCGATCGAGCTCAACGGCCGCGCAACCCAGGTCGTGGGCGTCGCAGCGCCGGCACCCGTGCTCCCGCGGCTCGAGCACCTCTCCACCGTCACGGCGATGACCGGCGTGCCGGAGTTCTTTCGGCCGTCCGCGTGGTCGGACGATCTGCTCGGGTCGCCCGGCGATTACGACACGATCGCCATCGTCCGCCTGGCACGCGACGCCACCGTCGCCCAGGCCGAGGCCGAGCTCGCCGCTATCACCGCCACCGAGTTCCGGGACGGGCCGATACATCCGACCACACGCGTGCGCCTGCTCGAGGACCACATCCTCGCACCGGCCCGGCGGCCGATGTCGCTGTTGCTGGCCTCGGTCGTGGCCACTCTCGTCATCGCGTGCGTGAACGTCGCCAATCTGCTCGGCGCGCAATGGGTCGCGCGGCGTCGCGAGGTGGCGATTCGCGCGGCGATGGGCGCGACGACGGGAAGCCTCCTCCGGTTGATCGCGGTGGAGAGCGGCCTGCTCGCCGCGGCAGGCGGCGCGGCCGGCCTGTTGCTCGCGTTCTCCGGGCTGCAGGTGCTCGTACGACTCGCGCCGGTTGCCATCCCGCGCCTCGACTCGGCGCGCCTCGACCAGGCCGCGTTCGGCGTCGCCGTGCTGGCGACGGTTGCGTGCGGCATCGTGTGCTCGCTGCTCCCGGCATGGCATGGCCTGCGGCGCGGGGCCGGCGAGACCCTCAAGGCCGGTGCCCACACCACCACCGACACGCGGCGCTCGGCCACGATCCGCACGTGGTTCGCCGGCGCCGAGGTGGCGCTCACCGCGGCCCTGCTCGTCGTCGGCGGGCTTCTGGTGGCGAGCCTGCGCAACGTTCTTCACGTCGATCCGGGCTTCCAGATCTCGCGGATTCTGGCGGTGGACCTGAAGCTGCCCGACGCGCGTTACCCCACCGCGGAAGACCGCGAGCGGTTCTTTACCAGCCTGCTGGCGTCGGTGCACGCCGCGCCGGGCGTCGAATCGGCAGGCATCGTCCGGGTGCTGCCGTTCGAGGGCGAGGCGACGGTGGACGTGGTCGCCACGGCCGGAGACACACGCCCCGTGACGGCGCACCCGGTGGCGAACCACCTGCAGGTCAGCCCTGGGTACTTCCGGGCGCTGGGACTGCCGCTCGTGGCCGGCCGCCTGCTGACCGAAGCGGACAGCGGCCGCGAGGTGGCGCTCGTCAGCGAACGCACCGCCCGCGCGATCTGGCCGAACCAGAATCCCATCGGCCAGCGGTTCCGGCGAAGCGGCCCGAAACGCCACTGGGAAGTCGTGGGTGTCGTCGCCGATGCGCGTCTCCTCGGGCTCGACAAGCCGCCGGGGCTGGTCACCTACGTGCCGTACTGGAGTGCGACGTCCATTGAGTTCTCGCTGGCGGTGAGGACCACCGCCGACCCCGAGAGCGCGTCAGGGGCGGTGCGGGCGGCCGTGGCCGCGCTCGATCGTCAACTGCCGCTGCAGCGCGTGAGAACGATGGAAGCCGTGCTCGAACGCACGCTGGGCACGCGGCGCTTCCAGATGCAACTGATGATGGCGTTCGCGGGCGGGGGTGTCCTGCTCGCGTGCCTGGGCGTGTATTCGGTCGTCTCGGCGGGCGTCGAACGGCGGACACCGGAGTTCGCCATCAGGCTCGCGCTCGGCGCGACGCCAGCCGCCATCGCGCGGGCGGTGATCGCTCAGGGGCTCCGCCCCATCGTCGGTGGTCTGATACTGGGCATCGGAGGAGGTGTGGCGAGCGCCAGTGCGGTCGCGTCGCTGCTCTTCGGCGTCACCCCTTACGATCCCGCGGTCATCATGGGCGTCGTCGCGATGATGCTGGCCGTCGCCACGGCCGCGTCGCTATTGCCTGCCGTTCGGGCCACGCGCACGGATCCACTGTTGGCGCTGCGCCGAATCTGATGGCCGGGCTGAGGGCGGACACCTCCGGCCGCTCCAGCCGTTCGAGCCGCCCAGCCGCTCTAGAGCCCGACTTGTCAGCCGGCGCGGCGCGAGAGTGCGCGCCCAATCGCAAGGACGACGTCGTCGCGCGTGCAGGGCTTGAGCAGGATCTCGTGCCCGTCGCTCCGGATCAGCTCGAGCACATCGTTCTCGGCAAACCCCGTGCAGACGACGATCGGCAGCGTGGGCCGCACCTGGCGGACACGGCGATACAGGTCGAGCCCCGTCCCGTCACCGAGAATCATGTCGAGCAGGACGACGTCGAACTTTGCAGGATCCTCCGTGAAGACCCCGGTCGCCCGCTCCATCGATGTCACCACCGTGACGTCGTAGCGCTCGGCCGAGAGAATGATCCGGAAGTACTCCGCGATCGCTTCCTCGTCGTCCACGACCAGGACGCGACCGGCGACGGCGGGCGCTGGTGGCAGACGATCGGGTGGCGCGCTCTCGGATGGACGCGACAGCTCGAGACCAGGCGCGTCCGTCGCCGGGGCCGGCGCGATCGGAGCGGGCGCGGTCGTGATCTGGAGCGGCTCGACGGGCGGAGGCACGCCGAGCGTTTCTGCCCCCGCCAGCGGGAGAGAGATCGCGACGGTGGTACCCACGCCGACGGCGGAGTCGATCTCCAGGTAGCCGCCGTGCGACTCGGCGATCATGCGCGCGATGGTCAGGCCCAGACCGAGCCCGTGCCCGGGCGCCCGCGTCGTGTAGAACGGCTCGACCGCCTGTCGCGCCGCGGCCTCCGTCATCCCCTCGCCCTGATCCACGACGGCAATCCGGGATGCCGGTCCTGCGGCCCGCTCGACGCGGGTGAGCTCGACGACGATCGCCGCGCCGGGGGCGGTCGCATCGCGCGCGTTCGCCAGCAGGTGCAGGATGGCCGACTGGAACTGCGAGGGGTCCACGAGGACCTCCGACGCCTGGCGGAGCCGCAGCTCGACCAGTCGATCCGGACCGGCAGCCAGCTCCAGCGACGGGAGCCACGCGGCGAGCGCCTGGTGGGTGTCGATTCGCCGGACGTGAGGGGGATTCGCGCGTCCGAACGCCTGCAACTGACGCGCAAGACGAACACCCCGCTCGAGGCCGGTGCGGGCCATGCGCACGACGGGGCTGTCGGCGGAAAGGGGGTCGCTGAGTCGATCGACGCTGCTCGAAAGTATCTGCAGTACGTTCGTGAGCTCGTGTCCCACCACCGAAGCCACGCGCCCCAGCGCCTCGATATCGCGCAGGGACTCTGCCCCGATCTGGGCATAGGACGAAGGCTCGCCTCGGAGGGACTCGTGGGACGACGACCGGTGGGCCGCGAAGGGCTGGGGAGTCAGGCTGTCTCTCGTCGCCGACATCGCAAAAGTGTCGGCAGACCGGCACCTGCAAGGACGCAGCCAGCTCGGCCTGGCAGCGAGGTGCCGATGCCGGGGCCCGGTTGTAAGCTCTGCGGTATTTGCAGAATACGTCACAGCGCGACACGTGTTCGGCGGTCGTGGCGGGTCGTGGCGAGCGTTCCGCGAAGGCCAGAAGAGCCGCGACAGGGAGACTTAACTCCCCGAAGCCCCTGGCAGTCTCGAAGGCCGGGCGTCGAAGCACAAGGCACAGGTTGCAAGTAGAATCCCCCGCGTGGACATCAAGCTCCTCCCCGATCGGGCGGCTCTGGGCCGGGCGGCCGCCGCCCATGCGGCGGATGGGATGGCGCGGGCGATCGAGGCTCGAGGCGTCGCACGGATCATCGTCGCGACGGGCGCCTCGCAGTTCGATTTCCTCGACGCGCTGACCGCCGCGCCGGGGGTGGATTGGAGTCGCGTCGAGATGTTCCATCTCGACGAGTACGTCGGCCTCGATGCCGACCATCCGGCGAGCTTCCGACGCTATCTGCGTGAGCGTCTGATCGATCGTGTCGGGCTCGAGCGCGTCCACCTGCTCGACGGGGAACGGGACGCCGCCCAGGTCTGCCAGGAGGCGGGGGAGGCCATTCTCGCGCAGCCGATCGACGTGGCGTTCGTCGGCATCGGCGAGAACGGGCACCTCGCCTTCAACGACCCGCCCGCCGACTTCGAGACCGAGGCGCCGTATCTCGTCGTCACGCTCGACGAGGCCTGCCGGCGACAGCAGGTGGGCGAAGGGTGGTTCGGCTCGCTCGACGAGGTGCCGCCAACGGCGATCTCGATGTCGTGCCGCCAGATTCTGCGTTCGCGCGAGATTCTCGTGATCGTGCCCGACGCAAGGAAGGCCGACGCGGTGCGCGCCACCGTCGAGGATCCCGTCACACCGGAGGTGCCTGCCTCCATCCTCAGGCGCCACGAGCACACGACGCTCTACGTGGATCCGCCCGCCGCGTCGAAGCTCTCACGGCCGCCCGCTGTCGAGCGCTGACGTTCCTCATGGCGCGCCCCATCCGGCAGCTTCGCTGGTACATCGGCGGGTTGCTGTTCTTCTCGACGGTCATCAACTACATCGATCGCCAGACGCTTAACGTGCTCGGCCCGTACCTCAAGGTCGAGTACAGCTGGAACAACCAGGACTTCGCGGCGCTCGTCCTGGCGTTCCGCTACGGGTACACGATCGGGCAGACGCTGGTGGGCCGCGTGCTCGATGCCGTCGGCACGCGCGCCGGACTGACGCTGTCGGTGCTGTGGTACTCGGTCTGGGCGATGTCGACGGCGTTCGCGACCGGCTGGAAAAGCTTCTGGACCTGCCGGTTCATGCTGGGGATCGGGGAAGGAGGCAATTGGCCAGGCGCCACCAAGGCCGTAGCGGAATGGTTCCCGCGACGTGAGAGCGGCTGGGCGGTGGCGCTGTTCGACAGTGGCTCGTCGATCGGCGGGGCACTCGCGCCGTTCATCGTGCTGTGGGCGTACCACCACTTCGAGGACTGGAGGCCGGCTTTCCTGATCACGGGCGCGTTGGGTTTCCTGTGGCTGATCGTCTTCCGTTGGCTGTACCACCCACCCGAGCTGCACCCCCGGCTGTCGCCAGAAGAACGGCAGCACATCCTGTCGGACCGCGACGCGGGCGCGACCGTCGATGGCAAGCGCCTCCCGTACTCGACGCTCCTGCGCCTGCCGCAGACCTGGGGATACATCCTCGGCAAGTCGTTCACCGACCCGGTGTGGTTCTTCATCACCGACTGGTTCGCGATCTTCCTCGTGGCCAAAGGCTTCAAGCTCGAGGAGAGCCTCATGGGCTTCTGGGTGCCGTTCCTCGCGGCCGACCTCGGCAACCTGTTCGGAGGCGGGGTCTCGAGTCTGCTCATCGGATGGGGAATGAGCGTGGGGTGGGCACGCAAGACGATCGCGATCATCGGCGGGCTCGGCATGATGATGCTCATTCCAGCGGCCTCGTCGTCGAACTTCGCGCTGATCGTGACCTGTTTCGCCATCGCGACGTTCGCCTACGCGGCGTTCTCGACGATCGTGCTCAACCTTCCCGCCGATCTGTTCCCGTCCGGATCGGTCGCCTCGGTCAGCGGCATGGGCGGTACCGGCGCCGGCATCGGCACCATCACAGCGACGCTGACCATCGGGTATGTCGCCGATCACTACTCGTTCGAGCCGATCCTCATCGGCGCCAGCTTCATTCCGCTCGTCGCGATGGCGGCGGTGCTGCTGCTCGTCCGCAACGACGCCGCGACCGAAGCCGGCCTCGTGAAACGGATTTGATCCGATGAGCCTTTCGCGGTCGCATCCAGTGACGCGCTTCGCCCGCGCGATCGTCCTGTCATCACTCTGCTTCGCCGTGTGCGCCGCCGAATCGTCGGCGCAGCGTGCGGTGTTCGTCGTGCGCCACGCGGAGAAGCTCGATCAATCGGAAGACGCGGCGCTGTCGGCGCAGGGTCTCAGCCGCGCCAGGGCGCTCGCCGAGTTGCTTCGGAGCTCGGCGATCACCCACATCTTCACGACCCAGTACCGGCGCACGCAGTTGACCGCAGGGCCTCTGGCCACCCTCCTGAAGGTCACGCCGGAGACGTCGAAGGCACAGGACGTCGCGGGGCTGGTCGCCAGGCTCCGTGCGCTGCCGGCCGACGCCGTCGCACTCGTCGTCGCGCACTCGGACACGGTCCCGCAGATTCTCACGGGCCTCGGCTGGACGGGCACGGTGAATCTCTCGGAACAGGACTACGACAACGTCTTTCTCCTCGTCCCGCGTGGCGCGGCCGTCGAGCCCTCGGTGGTGCGCCTGAAGTACGGGCGGAGGACGGGCCCGTAATGGCTCGCACGCTGCGCTCGCGGCCACACCGGACCCGCCGACCGGCGCTCGCCCTGGCAGCGCTCGCGCTCGCGATCGCCGCTGCTGCAGTGGCCTGGCGTGTCGTGGGAGGGATCGCCGACGCGCAGACGCCGGATCGGGTGGCGGCACTCGGGCGGTTCTGGGACGAGCATCACACCACGCTCCCGCCGGCGCCGCTCGTCACGCACGCGGATGTCGTCGACAGCGTGACCCGAACCGTCCAGGCGTCGCCGGATCTGTTCAGCGCCGAGATAGCGGGGCACTCGGTCGAGGGACGCACTCTCCATCACGTCTGGTTCGGCCGCGGCGCCACGCACGTCCTGCTCTGGTCGCAGATGCACGGGGACGAACCGACGGCGACCTCGGCGCTCTTCGATCTCATGGAATGGGTCCGTCGCGAGCGCTCCTCGCCGGACATGCTGCGGCTCCTCGATCGGCTCACGGTCCACCTCGTCCCGATGCTGAATCCAGACGGGGCGCAGCGCTACCAGCGTCGCAACGCGCAGGGCATCGACGTCAATCGCGACGCGCTGCAGCTCCAGACGCCCGAGGGCCGGACGCTGAAGGCCCTGCGCGATCGGTTCGATCCAGTGCTCGGGTTCAACCTGCACAACCAGAACTGGAGCACGTCGGTCGGCACCCCGCCGAAGCCGGCGTCGATCTCGCTGCTCGCGGTCGCTCACGACGAGGCGCGCAGCGACAATCCGCGGCGGGTGCTCGCGAGGAAGACCGCGGCGGTCATCCGCGACGCCATCGAGCCGTTCATCCCCGGGCAGATCGGCCGCTACAGCGACGAGTTCGAGGTCCGGGCGTTCGGCGACAACATCGCCCGGTGGGGCACCGGGGTCGTGCTCATCGAGACCGGCCCGCTGCAGGGCGATCGCCCGGATGCGGCGCTGGTTCGCGTCAACTTCGTCGCGCTGGTCACGGCCCTCGAGGCGCTGGCCAGCGGCGGCGTCGAAGCGGCCGACCCGGCACGCTACGAGTCGCTGCCGATGAACGGCTCGCGGCTGCTTCACACCCTCGTGCAGAACGCGTCGGTCATCACGGGGACCGGCGTCGGCCCGTTCACGGCGGACGTCGGCATCGGCGCGTCGCGGGTGGTCCGCGAACAGAACGGCCGCCGCGAGATCGCGTATGCGGCGCGCATCGAGGATCTCGGCGACCTCCGCGTGTTCGGCGCGCTCGAGACCGTCGACGCCACGGGCCTGACGGCGGCGCCGCTTCCGGATCCCGAGCCCGCCGTGGGCGACGTCATCGAGCTGCCGTCCTGGGAGCGGTGGAAGGGACCGACCCTGTCGGTTGGGTCGAGCGGTCGGCTGATGCTCCTCGAGCCCGCTGCCGCGAAGCCGGGACAGTGGCGGGTCGTCCGGATCATCAGCGTGGACAGCACGACGACGCCCTAAGCCCGGAGTTCGCTCGTATTGACAACGGGCCCGCCAAGGTGGCGCCGGGCTTCAGCCCGGCCAACGCGGGCCCGGGCAGGCCTGAAGGCCTGCGCCACTTCACCAACACAAGTGAGCCGGGACTAGCACCGACGTCCTTCACGATGTCGTCGTTTTGACAATCGCGTCTTGCCGGGCGTATGCTCAGTTCGTTTACTAAGATTTCTTAGTATGAAACGCTACGACACGCTGCAGGGCGCCCTGCCACTCCTCGTCCTGAAGGTGCTGCGGCGGCGCGGACCGCTGCATGGCTACGCGATCAGCGTCCACATCGAGACGATGTCGCAGGACGTGCTGCGCGTCGAGGAAGGCTCGCTCTATCCGGCCCTCCACCGGATGGAGGAGGCGGGCTTCATCAAGGCGCAGTGGGCCGTGACGGAGCACAACCGCCGGGTGCGCATGTACCAGGTGACGCCGGCCGGTCAGCGTCAGCTCGAGGTCGAGGAATCGCGCTGGCTCGCGGTCGCGGGCGCCGTCGGCCACATCCTGAAGCACGCCTGATCGAGCCCGATCCGGGAGAGGGTTGCCACCATGTCCCTGTGGTCCCGACTCGCCAACCTCTTTCGCACGTCGGCGCTCGATCGCGATCTCGAGGACGAGCATCGGTTCCATCTCGAATCGCAAGCCGAGGCGCTGATGCGCCGCGGCGTGGCGCGGGACGAGGCGGCCGTCCAGGCTGCGCGTCGCTTCGGCAGCCCGCTCCGCGCGCGCGAGGCCAGCCGCGAGATCAAGCTGGTGTCCTGGCTGGAGTCGCTCGGCAAGGACCTGCGCTTCGCCGTCCGTCTCCTGTGGAAGGACCGCACCGTCACCGGCGCCGCCGTCCTCTCGCTGGGTCTCGCCATCGGCGCGTGTGCGGCAGCGTTCAGCCTCGTCGATGCGCTGATCTTCAAGCCGCTGCCCGTGCGCGAGCCGCATCGGCTGGTCCATCTGACGTTCGCAAATTTCGAGAGACCCGAGCTCCCCGACCGTGACTCGTTCAACTATCCGCTGTTCCAGCAACTGCGCGCCGCGGCCGGGTCACGGGTCGATCTGTTTGCCGCCAGCTTCGATTTCCGGGAGACCGCGGCCACATCCGATGATCCGGGGCAGGAGGAGCGGCTCCGCGTGCAATACGTCTCCGGCGCCATGTTCACGACGCTGGGACTCGGGCCCGCGGTCGGACGGCTGCTGGCGCCTTCCGACGATGTGACGCCCGGCGCGCATCCGGTCGCGGTCGTGAGCCACTCCTACTGGCAACGGCGGTTTGGCGGCGCGCCGTCGGCGCTCGGCCGGACGATCGCGTTCGCCGGGCACACCTTCGAGATCGTCGGCGTCGCCCGCCCCGGGTTCACCGGTGTCGAGCCTGGCACGTTCATCGACGTGTGGGTGCCGACGGCCATGTTCACCGCCGCCGCGCTCACCAATCCCGGCTGGTCGTGGTTCCGGGTGATGGGACGCCTGGCGCCCGGCGTCGAGCCGGCGGAGATTCACGGACCGCTCCAGGCCGCCTTCACCCAGTCGCTCCACGATCGCGCGAGGACCTTCCCGCCCGACGCCCCGCGCGACCTGCTCCAGCGGTTCCTGCAGACGCCGCTGCGGATTCGCCCGGCGGCCACCGGGCCGTCGATGCTGCGGCGCGACTTCGAGCGGCCGCTCTGGATACTCGCCGCCATCATCGGTCTCGTGCTCCTGGTGGCGGGATCGAACGTGACGAACCTGTTGCTCGCCCGCGCGGCGTCGCGGGTGCGGGAGATGTCGCTGCGTCTGTCGATCGGCGCCGGTCGCGCGCGCCTCGTCCAGCAGGTGCTCATCGAGGGAGGCGTGCTCTCGCTGATCGCCTGCGCACTCGCCCTGCCCTTCGCCTCGGTGGTCGCGCCGGCGATCGTCCGGATGCTGGCGCCAGCAGACAATCCGGCGTTCCTCGACCTGGGCATGGACTGGCGGGCGCTCGCGTTCCTGGCGCTCGTGGGCCTGTCGGCAACGCTCCTGCTCGGGCTCGCGCCGGCGATGAAGGCGGCGGCGCTGTCGCCGATCGCGGTGCTCGGGCGCGCGGGCGGCCGCACGGCGACCCGATTCGGCACGCTGCGTCCACTCCTGGCACTGCAGGTCACCTTCAGCATCGTCGTGCTCTTCGTGGCCAGCCTGCTGCTGGTTTCGTTCGTGCGCCTGACCCGCGTGGATTTGGGCTTCACGACGGACCGTCTGCTCGTCGTGTCGGTCGAGTCGCGCGCACGGCTCGCCGAGGATGCGACGGCCCGTCTGGGCCAGCAGGTCCTCGACCACCTGCGGCAGCTGCCCGGCGTCGCGTCCGCGAGCGCGTCGACCCGGCCGCTGTTCAGCGGATATGGGTGGTCGGGCGCGATCAGGCTGCCGGGGCGCGCCATCGACTCGATGGAATCGCACTTCCTCGCCGTGTCCGACGGGTTCTTCGACACGATGCAGATTGCTCTGCGCGACGGCCGGGCGTTCACGCGCGACGATTCGGGCGTCCCAGGCGCGGCGGGCGTCGTGGTCAACGAGGCGTTCGCGCGTCGCTACTTTCCGGGCGACCGTGCGGTGGGCCGTACCTTCTCGCACGAGGATCGGGACGGCCCGATCGTCCATCACATCCTCGGCGTCGTCGCCGACGCGAGATACCGGAGCCTGCGCGATCCGGCGCCCGCGACGGTCTACGTGCCGCTGCGGGGCCTGGGCACGTTCCAGGTTCGAACCGTCGCCGCTCCACAGACCGTCGCGCCGATGCTCGAGCGGTCGATTCGAGGCCTGGATGCGACGCTCCGGGTGTCGAGCGTGAACCTGCAGTCGACGCTCGTGGACAACACGCTGCTCCGCGAGCGGCTGCTCGCGCTCCTGTCGGCGTTCTTCGGCTCGCTCGCTCTCGTCCTCGTGGGCGTCGGGCTCTACGGTGTGCTCAGCTACGCCGTGGTTCAGCGCACGAAGGAGATCGGAATCCGCGCCGCCCTCGGCGCCGGCCAGGCGCGCGTGGTCCGGTCCGTGCTGGCGGGGACCGCGGCCGCCATCGGCGCCGGTGCCGCGGCTGGCCTCGGCGCCGGCGTGTATCTCGCGCGCTTCGTCCGCTCGCTGCTCTACGAAGTCGCGCCGCTCGATCCCTGGAGCCTGGCGCTGCCGCTGGGGGCGCTGAGCGTGGTGGCGCTCATTGCCGCGCTCGTGCCGGCATTGCGTGCGGCGCGCGTCGACCCGGCAGTCGCGCTCCGGTTCGAGTAGGTTCACCGTTTGCCGGAGGTTCGCTGTCGCGCCCGGACGTGCTCGGCGACGACGCCGACCGGCGCGAGCCAGATGCCCTGCGTGGAATCCTTCGAGTAGGTCAGCAACTCGTCGAGCATGGTCACGCGCGTCGTCTGACGGCCCGACGCGCCGATCTCGTGGCCGGCAAGCACGAGCCAGCCGCCCCGGTTGCGCGTCTCCTCGATCATCGGCCGCAGATCGGCGAAATCGCGGCCGTCCATCTCGACGCCCATCAACTGCGCCAGATCCGCGAAGGCTGGATCGTTGGACGACTCGTCGAGCCACCCGCGGCCGGCGACGAACAGCCGCGCGACCAGCGGCACATAGCTGCGCGTGTCGCGGCCACGCCCGACGAAGGTCTGTCCGCACGGATACGCAAACGTCCTGGCAACCGTACCGAGCAGCGCCTGGATGCGGCGGTTCGCCTCGGTCAGGTCCTTCTGCATGCGATCGAGGGTGAAGTCCTCCAGCGCCTTCGCGCGCGCAAAGGGGAAGTTGCCGCTGCAGGGATGCGTGAGGGAGTGGTTGCCGATTTCGTGGCCGTCAGCCACCGCCTTCTTCCATCCGTCGAGTTGTCGCTCGACGGCGGACGGCACGACGAAGAAGGTGACCGCGGCGGCGTGCCGCGCCAGCAGCGCCGTCCCGACGAGCACCTGGCTGTCGCGCCCATCGTCGAAGCTCAGAGAAAGCGCCATCCGCGCGCCTCCGGCCACTCCACGGATGAACCAGACGGCTGCGCTTCGAGCGCAGGCGACCGGCAGACGCATAGCCCGAGCAGCACCGCACCGGCCGCCGCGTTCGAGAGCGTGATCTCGGAAGGTCTCACGGCATGAGCCTTTTCGGCCAGGTCCGGTTGAAGCCGGATGCTACGTACCGGTCCGGCTAAAGCCGGACACTACGTACCGGACCCAGTCCCCCAGTCGCCCAGTCCCCCAGCCGCCTACGCGGTCCCGGACCCCTACGCGATCCCGTAGTGTCGGGCTTCAGCCGGACCGGCGCCCCTACATCAGCCTCGGGTCACGTTACGCCATCGACGGCCCGGTCGGCGAGCTCGAGCGCCCGGTCGATGATGGCGAAGCCCTCGCGCAATTCGTCCTCCGTGATGCACAACGGCGGATTCGTGAAGAAGTAGTTCCAGCGGACGAACGTGTAGAGGCCCTGCTCGCGGAAGAACCTGCCGATCGCGGCCATTTCGGGCGACGTGCCGTTGAATGGCGCGAGCGGCTGCCGTGTCGCGCGATTGCGAACGAGCTCGATGAGCCCGAACAACCCGATGGACCGGACGGCTCCGACCGAGGGATGCCGCTCCGCCAGGTCCCGATGGAGCTCGGCCATCAGCGCACCCATCTGCCGCGCCCGCTCGATCAGACCGTCGTCCTCGTAGACCTCGAGCGTCGCCAGCGCCGCCGCGCAGGCCAGCGTGTGACTGTTGTAGGTCAGCCCGCCGGCGAACACCTTGTCCTTGAAATGATCGGCAACCGGCCGCCGAAGTCCCACGGCCCCGAGCTGGACGTACGCGCTCGTGAGGCCCTTCGCCATCGTCAGCAGGTCGGGCACCACGCCCCAGTGATCGACGGCGAACCATTCACCGGTACGGCCGAAGCCGGACATGACCTCGTCCGCAATCAGCAGGATGCCGAACTTGTCGCACAGCGCACGGACGCCCTGGAGATAGCCATCCGGCGGAATCAGGATGCCGTTGGTGCCCGTGACCGGCTCGATGATGAACGCGGCGATGGTATGGGCTCCCTCGAGCTGGATGACCTCCTCGAGATACCTCAAGGATTCGTCTGCCGAATCCCACCCGCGCTCGATGCCGTGATACGGGTCGAGCACGCGGACGATCCCGGGCATCCCGGGCTCGGCCGCCCAGCGTCGCGGATCGCCGGTGAGGGAAATGGCGCCGGCCGTCGCGCCATGGTACGAACGGTAGCGGGCAAGGATCTTGTGGCGACCGGTCACCCAGCGGGCAATCTTGATGGCGTTCTCGTTGGCTTCAGCCCCGCCGTTGGTGAAGAAGAAGCAGTCGATGTCCCCCGGGGCAATCTCCGCCAGCTTCGCGCCGAGCCGCGCCCGAGGCTCCGTGGCCATGAACGGGTTCGCGTAGGGCAGCACCGCCGCCTGCTGCTGGATGGCGCGGATGACGCGCTCGTCGCCGTGCCCGATGTTCACGCACATCAGTTGGCTGTTGAAGTCGAGGAAGCGCTTGCCTTCGGGCGTCCAGAAGTACGCGCCCTTTGCCCCGGCGACTGGAATCGGATCGACGGCGCCCTGCACCGACCATTCGAAGATCGTGTGGCGCTTCGACAGCGCGACGATCTCGTCACCGGTCATGCTCACCTCGCCTCCCGCTTGAGGAACGATCCGCCGCCGGCCCGGCCCGTGAACGCTCCGT
The DNA here is from genome assembly GCA_963834365.1 of Vicinamibacterales bacterium. Taxonomy (GTDB): domain Bacteria; phylum Acidobacteriota; class Vicinamibacteria; order Vicinamibacterales; family Vicinamibacteraceae; genus CAWJAP01. The sequence goes on from CAWIBS010000030.1 coordinate 276,621, forward strand.
TCTCGATGACGACGCGGCCGCGAGACAGCACGGTCTCGGTGACGCCCGTCACCTCACGGCCCTCGTAGGGGTTGTAGTCCACCTTCATGTGGTGCGTGCGGGCCGAGAGCGTCTGCGTGCGGTTCGGGTCGAAGATGACGATGTCGGCATCCGACCCGGGTGCAATCGTGCCCTTGCGGGGGAAGAGGCCGAAGATCTTCGCCGGCGAGGTGGACGTCAGCTCGACAAACCGGTTGAGCGAAATTCGACCCGTGCGGACGCCGCCGTCGAACACCAGGCTCATCCGCGTCTCGATACCGGGCGCGCCGTTCGGGATCTTCGAGAAGTCGTCCTCACCGAGCACCTTCTGCTCCTTCATGCAGAACGGACAGTGATCGGTCGAGATCGCCTGCAGGTCGTTGGACGCCAGGCCGCGCCAGAGCCGGTCCTGCGTCGCCCGCGGCCTGAGGGGCGGGCTCATCACGTACTTCGCGCCTTCGAACCCCGGCTCCTCGTAGTTGTCGTACGACAGGAACAGGTACTGCGGGCAGGTTTCCGCAAAGGCCGGGAGCCCGCGGTCGCGCGCTTCGGTGACCATCTCGAGCGCCTCGGCCGCCGACAGGTGGACGATGTAGATCGGGACGTCGGCGATCTCGGCGAGCGCAATCGCGCGGTGCGTGGCTTCGGCCTCGGCGCGGGCCGGCCGGGTCAGGGCGTGGTACTTCGGGGCGGTCTTCCCCTCCGCCAGCGCCTTCTTCACCAGCACGTCGATCACGCCGCCGTTCTCGGCGTGCATGCAGATCGTCCCGCCGTTCTGCCCCGTCCTCAGCAGTGCCCTGAAGATGCTGGCATCGTCCAGCATGAAGATGCCCGGGTAGGCCATGAACAGCTTGAACGACGTCACGCCTTGTCCGACCAGCGCGTCCATCTCCTGCTCCACCTGATCGGTCAGCTCGGTGATGATCATGTGGAAGCCGTAGTCGATCGCGGCCCTGCCCTCGGCCTTCCGCATCCACGTCTCCCAGGCGTGGTGCAGCGTCTGACCGCGATACTGAATGGCGAAGTCCACGATCGTCGTGGTGCCGCCGAACGCCGCGGCGATGGTCCCCGACTCGAAGTCGTCAGCCGACGTCGTGCCGCCGAACGGCATGTCGAGGTGGGTGTGGACGTCGATGCCGCCCGGGAGCACGAGCTTGCCGCGCGCATCGATGACGCGATCGGCGGTCACGGACAGCGACGTGCCGATCGTCGAGATCTTCTCGCCCTCGACCAGGATGTCGCCGGTGTAGAAATCGCTCGCGGTGACGATGTCCCCGTTCCTGATGAGCACGCTCACGGCTGCAGCTCCGCCATCGGCGTGTAGGTCTCGGGCCGTCGGTCGCGATAGAACTGCCACACGCGCCGGACGTCTTCGATCATGTCGAGGTCCATCTCCGCGGTCACGAGCTCGGTCCTGTCCTCGGACCCCGTCGCCAGGAAGTTGCCGCGGGGATCGACGAAGTAGGACGTACCGTAGAAGCGGCCGATGTTCCAGGGCGCCTCGGTGCCGACACGATTGCTGCAGGCCATGAAGTAGCCGTTGGCGACGGCATGGGCCGGCTGTTCGAGCTTCCACAGGTACTGCGAGAGGCCGGCGACCGTCGCTGACGGGTTGAAGACGATCTCCGCGCCGTTCAGGCCCAGCAGACGCGCGCCTTCCGGGAAGTGCCGGTCGTAACAGATGTAGACGCCAATCGTCGCGTGACGCGTCTTGAACACCGGATAACCCAGGTTCCCGGGCTTGAAGAAGTACTTCTCCCAGAACCCGCTGGTGTGCGGGATGTGGTTCTTGCGGTACTTGCCCAGGTAGGTGCCGTCGTTGTCGTAGACGGCTGCGGTGTTGTAGTAGATGCCCGCCTGCTCGCGCTCGTAGACGGGCACCACCATCGCCATGCCGAACCGCTTCGCGTAGGTGCCCATGAGGTCGGTCGTCGGACCGGGCACGGGCTCGGCGATGTCGTACCAGTGCGCATCCTGAGACGGGCAGAAGTACGGTCCGTTGAAGACCTCCTGCAGGCCGAGGATCTGCACGCCACGCTTGCCCGCTTCCTCGATGAGCGGGAGGTGCGTCTCGATCGCCGCATCGCGCACCGTGTCGATCGGTGCGCCGGGATCGGTCAGGGGAACAGCGGCCTGGATGAGGCCGCCAAGGACTTTTCGGGGCATCGGTGTCCTTGCCGGCGGGGCTGAAGCCCCGCCCTCCTGCGGTAGCGTCTGCGAAGCCGTCGGACCGCAGGAGGGCCGGGCTTCAGCCCGGCCGGCTCCGAGGCCGACGCCGGCCTAGAACCACCTCGTGATCGTCACCTTCTTGTCGGTGTAGAAATCGAACGCATCGCGCCCGTGCACCTTCAGATCGCCGAAGAAGCTGTCGCGCGCGCCGCCGAACGGGAAATACGCCATCGGCGCCGCGACCCCGATGTTCACACCGACCATCGACGCCGTGGCGCGGTGGCTGAACTCGCGCGCGGCCTTGCCGCTGGACGTGAAGATGGACGTGGCGTTGGCGTTCGGATGCGCCTCCATCACGCGGCAGGCTTCGTCGAGGTTCCTGACCGGACACACCGACGCGACGGGGCCGAAGATCTCGTCGCGCCCCACGGCCATGTCCGGCGACACCTCGTCGAAGACGGACGGGCCCAGGAAATAGCCGTCGCGCGGCCCGGCGACGTCGGACTGCCGGCCGTCGAGGACGAGCCGCGCTCCCTCGGTCACGCCCCGCTCCACGTAGCCGGTGACGCGATCCCGGGCGGTTGCGCTGATCAGCGGGCCCATCGTGATGCCGGGCTCGAGACCATCTCCGACCTTGAGCGCACGCGCGGCCTCGACCAGGCGATCCCGGGCCGCAGCATGCGCCTCGCCGACTGGAAGGAGCACGCTGCCGGCGAGGCACCGTTCCCCGGCGCACCCGTAGAACGACTCGCTGATGACCGGGATGCTGCGATCCAGGTCCGCGTCCGGCATGACGATGATGAAGTTCTTTGCGCCGCCGAGGGCCTGGACCCGCTTGCCGGCGTGAGTGGCGCGCTGGTAGACGAACCGTGCCACCGGGGTCGAGCCGACGAACGACACGGCCCTGATCCCCGGGTGATCGCAGATCGCCTCCACGACCGCGCGGCCGCCGTTCACCAGGTTCACGACCCCCGGCGGCAGATCGCATTGCGCGAGCAGCTCGAACAGCGTGCGCTGCGAGAGCGGGACCTGTTCGGACGGTTTCAGCACGAACGTGTTGCCGCAGACCACCGCGAAGGGCAGGAACCACAGCGGCACCATCGCCGGAAAATTGAAGGGGGCGATCGCCGCGCACACGCCGATCGGCTGACGCATCACCGTGCAGTCGATGTGCGACGCGATGTTCTCGAGGCTGTAGCCCATGAGCATCGACGGACCGCCGCAGGCCACTTCGACGCACTCGATGCCGCGCCTGACGCTGCCGCGCGACTCGTCCAGCGTCTTGCCGTGCTCGATCGTCACCTGGCGGGCGATGTCCTCGAAGTGCTCCTCGAGAAGCGCCTTGAACCGGAACATCGCCCGCGCACGGATGACGGGCGGAGTCTCGCTCCAGAGGGGGTAGGCCTGCGCCGCCGCCTGCACGGCGGCGTCGACATCGGCCGCGGTGGACAGCGGCGTGCGCGCCAGCAGCGTGCCGTGCGCCGGGTTGCGCACGTCGATGTGCTCGGCCGCCGACGACGCTATCCATCGGCCGCCCACGAAGTTCCGCAGGACCTCGACGTCGGCACCGGAGCCCCGGCTGCCGGATGCGATCAGCGTGGATTCGGACATGGCGATCGCCTCGCTTCCGTGGTTGAAAGGCCATTATATGCCGCGGCATGAGGTAACGGAGGGGACGGAGGAAACGGTCTTAACACAGAGGAACAGAGAAACGGAGACGAACGGAGAAGAGCTCTTTTTTTTATCAGTATGGATTTGGAAATTTCTCCGTTCGCCTCTGTTGCTCCGTTGCTCCTGTTAAAACCGTTCCCTCCGTCTCCTCCGTTGCCGATGCACACCTGCGTTATAGTCGAAGCATCGAGGACGCTTCCAACCGTTCTGCGCAGGAGATCCGCCATGAGCGTGACGCTGGCCACCACCTTCACCGGCCTCCGGTTCAGCAATCCGTTCCTGCTGTCCTCGGCTCCGCCGACCGAATCCGACGCCAACATCATGCGGGCCTTCGACGCCGGGTGGGGCGGGGTCGTCACCAAGACCATCGGCCTCCATCCGGTGGTGAACGTGCGGGGGCCGAAGACGAAGTTCCTTCGCGCGACACCGGACGCCCCGCATCTCTCGATGCAGAAGCGGCCCGGGACGGCACTGCACTCGTCGTGGAACTGGGAGCTCATCTCGGACAAGGCGCTCGACTGGTGGATCCCGCGCATCGAGAGGATCAAGCAGGCCTACCCCGATCAGATCCTCGTCGCCTCGATCATGGCGGGCTCGGGCAGCGACCGCGAGCTCGGGCACTGGCAGACGCTGGCCCGTGCCTGTCAGGATGCCGGCGCCGATGCCTTCGAGCTGAACCTCTCCTGCCCGCACATGGACCGCAAGGACATGGGCTCGAACATCGGCAAGGACCAGCAGCTCATCTCGACGGTGACGCAGGTCGTCAAGGAAGTGGCCCGGGTCCCGGTCTGGGCCAAGCTCACGCCCTCGACCACCGACATCGTCGAGGAAGCGCGCGCGGCGTTTCTCGGCGGCGCCGATGCCATCACATCGTCGAATACGTTTCCGTCGCTGCCGCTGATCGACCCCGAGACGCTCGAGTTCGAAATGAACGTGGACGGCTATGTGTCGAGCGGCGGCCTGGGCGGCCCGGCCATCCTGCCGCTGTCGCTGGCGAAGATGGGCCAGCTCGCACAGGCATTCCCGGACAGGGCGTTCTCGGGCATCGGCGGAATCGCCGAGTTCGCGCACGCGCTCAACTACTTCCTCCTGGGCTGCGGCACGGTGCAGGTCTGCACCGCGGCGATGCTCGATCACGCCATCGGCCCCAACGTCGTGCGTGGCCTCGTCGAGGGCATGACGGCGTTCCTCGAGCGCCGCGCCGCCGATGGCTGGACGTCCCTCGACGACATCCGCGGGCTGCGGCGGGACCGCATCGTCCCGCATTCCCAGAATCAAGCGGCCCGACACCAAGGAGGACTTCGGCGGGCACGAAGCCGAGGGCTATGCGGAACCGGCCGGACGCGCCAGATGATCCAGACACCCCGGGGCCGGCGCACCGCTCGCGGATGATGGCGACCGTGCGCGACGCGTCTGCCTCCCCTTCCCGCGACTTCGTCGAACTGACCGAGGACGTGTCGGCGAGCCCGCTCTGGAACGCCGACCTCGCGCCGACGCCGCTCGAGCGGCGCACCTGGTCCACCTACCACATCGCCGCGCTCTGGATCGGCATGAGCGTGGTCATCACGACCTACACGCTCGCGTCGGGCCTGATGCAGCAAGGCATGGCCTGGTGGCAGGCCCTCTCGACGATCCTGCTCGGCAACGTGATCGTCCTCGTCCCGATGATTCTCAACGCACACGCGGGGACGAAATACGGCGTTTCGTTCCCCGTGCTGTGCCGGGCGAGCTTCGGCGTGAAGGGCGCGAACATCCCGGCCATGCTCCGGGCGATCGTGGCCTGCGGCTGGTTCGGCATCCAGACCTGGATCGGCGGTCTGGCGCTGCACGCGCTGCTGACGGCCGCCTGGCCCGGCTGGCAGGCTTTGCCGGGCGCGATCTGGATCGCCTTCGGCCTCTTCTGGATCATCCAGGTGGCCATCATCCTGCGCGGGCTCGAAGGCATCAAGCTGCTGGAGGCCTGGTCGGCGCCGCTGCTGCTCGCGGGCGGGGCGGCGCTGCTCTGGTGGGCGGTCGATCGCGGAGGTGGTCTGGGCCGCATCCTCTCGGAGTCGGTGCGGCTGCAGAAGGGCGAGGCGTCGTTCTGGACGCTGTTTCCGGCGGCGCTCACCGCCAACGTCGGCTACTGGGCGACGCTGAGCCTGAACATCCCGGACTTCACGCGCTACGCCCGCAGCCAGCGATCGCAGGCAATGGGCCAGCTGCTTGGCCTGCCGACGACGATGACCGCCTTCGCGTTCATCGGCGTCGCGGTCACGAGCGCCACGATCGTGCTGTTCGGTGAGGCGATCTGGGATCCAGTGGCCCTCATCGCGCGCATCGGCAACACGGCGGTCATCGTCGCCGGCACGCTCGTCGTGCTCGCCGCGCAGCTGACGACGAACATGGCGGCCAACGTCGTGTCGCCCGCCAACGATTTCTCGAGTCTGGCGCCGCGCCGCATCAGCTATGTGGCCGGTGGGCTGATCACCGCGGTCATCGGCGTCCTCATGCTGCCGTGGAAGCTCTATGCCGACGCATCGGTGTACATCTTCACGTGGCTGATCGGCTACTCGAGCCTGATGGGAGGGATTGGCGGGATCCTGATTGCCGACTACTGGGTCCTCCGCCGCCAGGAGTTGTCGCTGCCCGACCTCTTCGCGCCGGGTGGACGCTACTCGTACGTGAACGGGGTCAACCCTCGCGCCGTGCTCGCGCTCGGGCTCGCGATCGCGCCTGTTTTGCCCGGTTTTGTACGCGCCGCGACGACGCCGGGCGGAGTCGTCGCGAACCCGACGATCTTCGACGCGCTGTACACCTACGCCTGGTTCGTGACCTTCGGCCTCAGCTTCGTTCTGTATCTGCTGTTGATGCGGACCGTCCACGACAAGGGGAACATCCCTTCGGCGCTGACTCCGCGACAGGGCTGAAGCCCTGTCCCACCGCAAGCCCCGATCGGCGGACTATCGCCGGGCGAAGGTGATGCCGCCGTTGGTCGTCGAGACGTCGATGCGGGTGCCGCCGCCGTTGAGCCTGGCTTCGAGGCGCCGGCGCGACTTCTCGATCTCTTCGACATTCAGGTCCTGCACGTCGATACCGCCGTTGGTCACACGCGCCGAGAGCGACGCCTTGGTCTCGGCGGGGATCCGAATCGTGACCCCACCGTTGGTCGTCGCGGCCTCGACGTCGCCGGTCACCTTGGCCAGATCCAGGCTGATTTCCCCGTTGGTGGTCGAGACATCGAGCTTGCCACCCAGATCGCGGGCTGAAATCTCACCGTTGGTCGTGCCGAGCTTGGCGTCGCCGCGCACGCCTGCGACGGCGATGCGGCCGTTGGTGTTCAGCAGCGCGAGCTGCGCCGAGGCCGGGACCCTCACGGAGTAACGGACTTCGACGTTCCCGCGCTGGAACCCGCCCGGCGGCCGCTCGAGCGATAGCCTGACGACATCCGGCGACACTTCTTCCTTGATCACCGTCTTCGCGAGCAGGTCCTTGGCGGCTTCAACCGAGCCCGCGCGCGCGACACGAACGGCCTTGACCTCGATACGCTGTTCCTCGCCGACCGACACGTCAATCTCGCCGTTCGTGTTCTCGATCTCCAGGCGTCCGGCGGCCGACAGCGGGTAGCTCTTCGACCAGGTGTCGGTCGCTTCTTCCTTGAAGCCCGACAGCGCGACATCGCAGGCAACGCCCGAGAGCGACACCGCGACGACGAGTGCCCCGAAGTACCTGCGCCGCGCCGGCGCCAATGCCAATGTCGTCACGTCAACCTCCGCAAGGACCGACCCGCGGCCGCGCGTCGGGATGCCCACACGAATAGCTCGGCAGGATACTCCCTTGAGACGGCCGGCCCTTCGGGAAAGTTCACCCGGGCTGCGGACCAGCTCTTGCAGTTCGTGCAGTAGGAGGACGTATGACCAACGATCCCCACCCGCCGGTTTCGCCGCCGCCGCACAGCCCACTCCCGTCCGAAGTCGAGCGTCTGACTGGCCATGGTCAGGTGCACCGCGACGGGGTGCTCCTGCTCGAGACCGATTACGACATTACCATCGCACCTCGCAGCCAGTCCGCCGGACCCGACAGTGCGCACAGCCCTGCCGCAAGCGCGGAACATGACATTACGGGCCGCCTCATCGGTCCGTTCTATACGGCCGAGCATCTGCTCGGGCGGCACAGCCTGGTGCTCGAAGACGGCCGCGAGTTCGACTTCCGCGTGATCCAGCCGGATACGAACGAAATCGTCGCCATCTCGTCGCTCCGCTTTCCCGAACAGTGGCGCGCGGGCGCCACGCCCGACACGCTCGAGCGATGACCGTTCGCATTTGCTACTCGCGGTGTCCGCACGGTTGACGGGATCGGCTGGCGGACTGGTCTGTACCATCACCCTTTTCGGCCCAAGCTTCTCAACCGGTTTGCTTTGCGGCTCTTGGTACTTCGCTTGCTCCTTCCTGTGATCGGTCGGCGCAACACGTCCATGACGACGTGGGCGCCAACAGGGAACCAAGGAGAGAGGAGCTATGAACAAGAGCCTTCCGATGGTGCTTGCGCTCTCGGCTTCGATCGTCGCGATCGGATGCGGGCGCAACACCGATGACAAGTCCATTGCTTCGCAGACCCCCTCGGGAACGTCCAGCGCGCCTTCGGCGGCTGCCGCCGACGATCGCGGTCAGGCGCTGGTGCGCGTCGTTCACGCTGTTCCCGGAACCACGGCGATCGATGTCGTCGCGGACAACGCCCCGGTGGCATCGGCGGTGAGCTACGGTGCGGTGACGCCGTACAAGGAGCTGCCGGCGAGCGTCGACAACTTCGCCATTCGGGGGGCAGGGCAGGAGGGATCGACGCCGCTGGCTGAGAATTCCGAGTCGGTGACGAGCGGCCACCACTACACACTGATTGCGTTTCCGGGCAAGGACGGTGAGCGCGCGTCGCTGCAGGTCGTCACGGACAATTTCGCGGAGCCGACGAATGGCAAGGCCCGCGTGCGCATCATCCAAGCTGCAGCCGATGTCGAGGCGCTCGACGTCAATGCACGCAACGTCAAGGAGGCCTTGTTCGACGACGTGGACTTCAAGGAGACCACCAGCTACGAGGAGGTCGATCCGTCGACGACGACGCTCGAACTGCGGTCGGCGGACGGGGCGCGCGTGCTCGCACGCTCTGTGGTGAAGCTCGAGTCGGGCAAGTCGTACACGGTGATCGTGGCCGGCAAGACCAGCGGCGCGCCGGCGCTCGATGCATTCGTGATCGAGGATCGCGTGGCGGCACCGGTGGCCACGAACTAGCGGCAGGGTGCGGTGCAGGGTCCGGCTGAAGCCGGGACACTCGCAGAGGGGTCCGGCTAAAGCCGGACACTACGCAGGAACAGGTCGGCTGAAGCCGGACACTACGGGTGGCCCAACTACGACAAGTACCGTAGTGTCCGGCTTTAGCCGGACCAGAACGGTGAACGAATCCGAACGAGGAGCGAGGAGTAGGCTCATGAACGAAGACATCCTGACCGGCAAGTGGACGGCTCTCAAGGGCCGAATTCGCGAACAGTGGGGCAAGTTGACCGACGACGACCTGGACCAGATTCAGGGGAGGAGCGAACAGCTCATTGGGAGCATCCAGGAACGCTATGGCATCGCTCGTGACGAGGCCCAGCGGCAGGTGGACGAGTTCCTGAGAGGTGCTGAACGCACGAGCGTCGCGGGCCGCTGATACAGGCGGCAGGCGCGCATGGCCGGGCCCCGGTGTGACAACCGGGGCCCTTCGTTCCACAATCAGGCGCGCCCCGAGCCGCGACAATGCCCGCCCCACCCGAGCCTCCTTCCACGCCGCGCGACAATTCGCCTTCCGAGCCAGCCCCACCAACGACAATCGAGATCTCCGGACCCACCAACGTCCGAAGCCTCGCGCTGGTCGTGCTCGCCGCGATCGCCACCATCTACATGGTGCGCGCGATGCGAGACGTCTTCATGCCGCTCGTTCTGGCCTTGCTGGTGTTCCACCTGCTCGCGCCGTTCGTGCAGCGGCTGGTGAAGTGGCGCCTGCCGCGGGCGCTGGCGGCCCTGCTCGTCGATGGCATCCCTCGTCGGGGCGTGCGGCGCGGTCGCATGGTCACTCACCGATGACGCGGTAGCCGTCGTGCAGCACTTGCCGGAGGCAGCGCGGCGGTTACGCACAATTGTGCGCAGCGTCGGGCCAAGCAGTGGCCCGTCGCTCACCGACAAGGTCCAGGAAGTCGCCAAGGAGCTCGAGTCCACGGCCAGCGAAGCGATGGGCCAGCAGCAGGCTCCGCGCGGTGTCACCCGCGTCCAGGTCGACCAGCCGATGCTGCGCGGGAGCGACGTCGTGCTCGGCGGCGCGCGCAACGTCATCGTCGTCGGCGGCAGCGTGGTGCTGGTGCTGGTCTGTGCGACCTTCATGCTGGTCGGCTCGGATCGCCTCAAGCGCATCGTCGTGGAGATCGCGGGGCCGACCTTGACGAGCAAGAAGGTCACCGTGCAGATCCTCGACGAGATCGCGCGACAGATTCAGCGCTTCCTCGTCGTCCAGTTGTTGACGAGCGCGTTCGTCGCGACGCTCACGGGGCTGACCTTGTGGTGGCTGGGACTGGAGAACGCCGGCATCTGGGGACTGGTGACCGGGGTGCTCAACACCTTGCCGTACTTCGGCCCGCTGCTGGCGACGATCGCGCTGACCGGGATCTCGCTCGTGCAGTTCGGCACGCTCGACATGGTGCTCTGGGTCGCCGGCGGCGAGCCTGATCATCACGTCGCTCGAAGGCTACTGGCTCACGCCGTACCTGCTGGGCCAGTCCGCGCAGATGAACCAGGTGGCGGTGTTCATCGCGATTCTCTTCTGGAGCTGGATGTGGGGGCCGATTGGGCCTCCTGCTGGCGGTTCCGCTGACGACGATGGTCAAGGTCATCTGTGACCACGTGGAAGAGCTTCAGCCGATCGGCAAGCTGATGGGGGAGTAGCAACACGAGACCCCGCGTATGGAACGGCGTCGCTGTCGATGCGGCAGGCCGCGCCTTCCCCGCGCTGACTGGCGTTCACGCGTTGGCCCCGCCATTGCTGTAACCTGCCTGCAATCCATGGTTGTCGAGACTCTGCCGATACCGGCTGGCTCTTCTACGGCCGAGCTGCCGCCGCGTGGCCAGCCTTCCCGCGTGCCGGTCTCCCTGTACCGGCTTCAGATGAGCCGTTCGTTCACCTTTGCCGACCTGCGCGAGAGCCTCGACTACCTCGAGGCGCTCGGCGTGACCGACTGCTACCTCTCGCCCTTCCTGCTGCCGAGCCGCGAGAGCTCACACGGCTACGACGTCTCCGACCACAGCCAGCTCAATTCTGATCTCGGCGACGAGGCCTCGCTCGAGCGGCTCGCGGCGGATCTGCGGGCCCGCGGCATGGGCCTGGTCATGGACCTCGTGCCGAACCACATGAGCGTCGATACGAAACGCAACGTGTGGTGGCGCGACGTGCTCGAGAACGGACCGAGCTCGATGTATGCGCGGTACTTCGACATCGACTGGTCGCCGGTCAAGCGCGAGCTCGAAGGCAAGGTGCTCCTGCCGATCCTGGGCGATCAGTACGGCGTGGTGCTCGAGCGAGGGGAGTTCGACCTCGCATTCTCCGACGGCGGGTTCACGGTCACGCTACGGCTCGCACGTCCTGCCGGTCGAACCCCGCTCCGCGATCGCCGTGTTGCGCCACGAGACCGAGCGCGCTCGAACGGGAGCTGGGACCGGAAGCGCCGGCTCTCCAGGAGTTTCTCAGCATCCTGACGGCGCTGCAGCACCTGCCGCCGTGCGGGACGACCGAGGCGGCAGGCGGTTGCCGAGCGCCACCGTGAGAAGGAAGTGACGCGCGGGCGGCTCGCCCGGCTCGCCGACGCCTCGCCGGAGATCCGCGCCCACGTCGATCGCGCCGTGGCCGGGTGGCGCGGCACCAGCGGGCAGACCGCCAGCTTCGACCGGCTGCACGATCTGCTGCAGGCCCAGAACTATCGCCTCGCCTACTGGCGGACGGCCGCGCACGAGATCAACTATCGGCGGTTCTTCGACGTCAACGATCTCGCGGCCATCCGCATGGAGGAGCCCGAGGTCTTCGACCACGCGCACGCGCTCGTCCTCGACCTGATCGGCCGACGGCATCGTCACCGGCCTTCGGCTCGATCATCCCGACGGCCTCGCCGATCCGGTCGGTTACGTCGCGCGGCTGCAGGCGCGCATCGCGGCGCGGGGCATCCGCGGCACCGATCCCGCGCGTCCGCTCTACGTCGCGGTCGAGAAGATCCTCTCACCGGGGAGCTGCTGCTCGCCGACTGGGCCGTCCACGGCACGACGACCTACCGGTTCCTGAACCTCGTGAACAGCCTGTTCGTCGACGGGTCGAATGCCGCGGCCATGCGCCGGCTCTACGCGCGGCTCACCGGCCGTCGCGAGTCGTTCGGCGACCTGGTCTACGAGTGCAAGAAGCTCATCATGCTCACCGTCGATGGCGAGCGAGCTGAACGTCCTGGCGCACGCGCTCGAACGATCTGTCGGAGAGCGATCGCCGCTCGCGCGACTTCACGCTCGAACGGCCTGCGCAAGGCGCTGCTCGAAATGGTGGCGTGCTTCCCCGCCTATCGCACCTACGTGAGCGAGCGCGGCATGTCCGCCCGCGATCGCGACGTGATCGACACGGCGCTCGCGCGCGCGCGCCGCCGCAACCCGGCGCTCGAAGCGACGATCTTCGACTTCCTCCGCAGCGTGCTGCTGCGCCTCGGCCGACGCCGGGCGGCCACGCCCGAGCGCGATCCGATCGGCGGCGCCCGGCGCCTCGCGTTCGCGATGAAGTTCCAGCAGTACACCGGCCCCGTCCACGCCAAGGGCGTGGAGGACACGGCGTTCTACCGCCACAACGTGCTCGTGTCGCTGAACGAGGTCGGCGGCGACCCGGCGCAGTTCGGCCGCTCGCCGGACGAGTTCCACGCCGCCAACCTGCCTCGCGCCGGCAGCGCTGGCCGCTCGAGATGATCGGCATGTCCACGCACGACACCAAGCGCGGCGCCGACGTGCGCGCGCGCATCGACGTGCTCTCGGAGATGCCGGACGCGTGGGGACGCGCGTGCCGCCGCTGGATGCGGCTGAACGCGGTCGGCGCGCACGACGATGGCCGACGGCCACGTCGCCGGATCGGAACGACGAGTATCTGTTCTACCAGACGCTGCTCGGCGTGTGGCCGCCCGAACCCGAGACGGCACCGGTCCCCGCCGAGGCGCCGCGCGCGCTGGTGGACCGCGTGACGGCTTACATGCAGAAGGCGATCAAGGAAGCGAAGATGCATACGAGCTGGGTGAGCCTGGACGAAGCCTACGAAACCGCCCTGCGGCGTTTCGTCGAACGGACGCTCACGGGGCCGGGCGCCCGCGCATTCCTGCCGGCGTTCCTGGAGTTCCAGAGGCCCGTGGCCCGCCTGGGCTTCTACAACTCGCTCTCGCAGCTCGTGCTGACGCTGTCGTCGCCCGGCGTCGTCGATCTCTACCAGGGCAGCGAGCTGTGGGATCTCTCGCTCGTCGATCCCGACAACCGGCGCCCCGTGGATTTCGCCCTTCGCCGGGCGCTGCTACGCGACCTCGAGCCAGCGCTCTCGAGCGGCGACGCCGCTCACCGCTGCCACGTCGTCTCGTCGCTGCTCGACACCTGGCATGACGGACGCTTGAAGCTGTTCGTGCTCGCGGCGCTCCAGCGAGCCCGGCGAGCGAGGTCCGGGCTGTTCCTCGAACGGCGACTACGAGCCGCTCGCCGGCCACGATGAGAGGAGCCATCAGCAGCTCGTCGCATTCGCGCGACGCGATTCCGGCGCCTCAATCGTCGTGATGGTGCCGCGGCTTCTGAGCCGTTGCCTGGGCAGTCCCCCGAAACGGCCGATCGGATCCGATGTCTGGCTGGACATGGGCATCGCGGTCCCGGACGATGCCGATGGCCCGTTCGTGCATCTCATTACCGGGGAGCGCGTCGCCCCGGTCGAGCACCAGGGCGTGCCCGTCCTGCGCGCAGCCGACGTCTTCCGCACCTGTCCGGTCGCCGTGCTCGAACCGGCGCCCCGAACGTAGGCCAGTCGTAGTGTCGGAAGCCGACGCTACGGCTAACACACAAAAGAGCCCTCAAAATCCCCCCGCTTAAACTCGGCGGCCCCTGCGCCCGGTCCAATCCAGCAGCGGGTTGAGGATCGACGAGGGGTGCTGACGTGCGGAATCCAAGTTCTTTTTCTTCGCAGTGTGTTCGCCTGATCGCGGCGCTGGCCGTGGTCCTGCTCGCCGAGGCGAGCGCCACAACCGCACTTCGTGACGGGCAGTCGCCGCCGACCGACGAGCTCACGATCGTGCACGCATTGAACCGGATGGGGTTCGGGCCGGCGCCGGGAGACGTCGAGCGCGTGCGCGCCATCGGCCTCCCCCGCTACATCGAGCTGCAACTGCACCCCGAGCGGCTCACCGACTCCGCCGTCCGCGCACGTCTCGCCCCGCTCGCGACGCTGACATTGCCGACGCGCGAGATCGCGGAGAGGTACTACGTGCCACTGCTCCGGACGCGGCGCGAACTACAGCGCCGGCAGGGCGCCGGCACCGACAATGTGCCCCCGGGCCAGATGTCCGCGGGCGACACGGACGGCAGGAACGCCACGGCCGCATCGCCGGAAATGGCTGCTGCCGACGGGGCCCCTTCGGCCGAGGCGGCACGGGCCCTTGCCAACCTGTCGCCCGACGAACGTCGTCAGGCCATGACCCTTCGCCGTGAGGGACAGAAGATCCTCAGCGAGCTCGGCCAGCAGAAGATCCTGCGCGCGGTGTATTCCGAGCGGCAGCTCGAGGAAGTGCTCGTGGACTTCTGGTTCAACCACTTCAACGTGTTTGCCGGCAAGGGTCCGGTGCGGGTCTACCTGACGGAGTACGAGCGTGACGCAATCCGTCCGCACGTGCTCGGCAACTTCCGGGAGCTCCTCGGCGCCGTCGCCGCCAGCCCCGCCATGCTGTTCTATCTGGACAACTGGCAGAGCGCGGATCCCGAGATGGCCAGTCGCCTCGAGACACGGACAGGCCGGACCAGCCAGGCGGCTCGGCTCGGCGCGCGGCCGGGGCAACGACGCGGCGCGGGCCGGCTCGCCGGGATGTCGGAGGAGGAACGGGAGCGGGCGATGGCGCAGCTCCAACAGCGCATGCCGCGGGGCCTCAACGAGAACTACGCCCGCGAACTGCTCGAGCTCCACACGCTCGGCGTCGATGGCGGCTACACGCAGAAGGACGTCGTCGAAGTGGCCAAAGCGTTCACCGGCTGGACGATCCGGTTGCCGCGCGCCGGCGGCGGCTTCTGGTTCGACGAGCGCCGGCACGTCAGGGGAGCGAAGCACGTGCTCGGGACGACCATCGACAAGGGCGGACAGGCCGATGGGGAGGCGGTGCTCGATCTGCTGGCGGCCCATCCGTCCACGGCGACGTTCATCGCAACGAAGCTCGCACGGCGGTTCGTCTCCGACGAGCCGCCAGCGGCACTGGTCACGCGCGCCGCCAACGCCTTTCGCACGAGCAAGGGCGACCTGCGCGCGGTGACGCGCACGATTCTCACCTCACCAGAGTTCGTCGCACCCGACGCCCGACGCGCGAAGGTGAAGACACCGTTCGAGTTCGTCGCGAGCGCGCTCCGTGCCTCGGGCGCCGAGATCTCGGACGGCGCGGCGCTCCTGCGGAACCTGCGAGAGCTGGGCATGCCGCTCTATTTCGCCCAGCCGCCGACCGGCTACGCCGACGACGCCGCGTCGTGGGTCAACACCGGGGCGCTGGTCGGCCGCCTGAATTTCGCCGTGGCCCTCGTGAACAATCGCCTGACTGGTGTGCGCACCGATCTCACGGCCCTCGTCGGCGACGCCTCGATCGACCTGGCGCGTGAACGCGTGCCGGCAACGATGCTCCACGGCCAGGTTTCGGAGGCGACGAAGCAGACGCTCGCCAGGAGCACCGAGATCGCGCAGGTCGCGGCGCTGACGCTCGGCGCCCCGGAGTTTCAACGGCGCTGACCGACAGCCCACGGGCGGAGGCTCAGATGATTTCCCGACGCATCTTCCTGAGAAATGGTGGGCTGGCGCTCGTCAGCCTCGGGTTCGCGCCCGGCTTCGTCACGCGTGCCGCGGCCGCCGGTGCGCAGGGCCGCAAGGTCCTGGTCACGATCTTCCAGCGCGGGGCCGTCGACGGCCTCAACATGGTGGTGCCGTTCGGCGAGCGGGCGTACTACGCGGCGCGGCCGTCGATCGCGATTCCCCAGCCGGGGCGCGGTCGCGACGGCGCTGCGCTCGATCTCGACGGCTTCTTCGGCCTGCACCCCCGCATGGCGCCGCTGCAACCCTTCTGGCAGCAGCACACTCTCGCGATCGTCCATGCCTCGGGCTCGCCGGATCACACGCGCTCGCATTTCGACGCCCAGGACTACATGGAGAGCGGAACCCCCGGTGTGAAGAGTACGCGGGACGGGTGGCTCAATCGCTACCTCAAGACCAAGGCGAGCGAGCAGGCGACCCCGTTCCGCGCCGTGTCGCTCACGTCACAGCTTCCGCGGACGCTCCAGGGCACGTCGCCCGCGATCGCGATGACCGAGATCGGCCGGTTCGGTGTGCGCGGCGCCGGCGCCCAGACTTCCTTCGAGGAGCAGGTACGCCTCGGCGGCGGACAGCGTGCTCAAGCAGACCGGGCGCGATGCCTTCAACGCCATTCACCTGCTCGAGAGCGCCGACCTGCGCCGCTACCAGCCGCAGCACGGCGCCCAGTATCCACGCTCGGCCTACGGCGAGGCGCTCAAGCAGATTGCGCAGCTCGTCAAGGCTGACGTCGGTCTCGAGGTGGCGTTCGCCGAATCCGGGCAATGGGACCACCACACCAACGAAGGCGCCTCGACAGGTCAGCTCGCCAACCGGCTCGACGACTTCTCGCGGGGGATTGCGGCGCTCGCCACAGACCTCGGCTCCCTCATGCAGGACGTCGTCATCCTGACGATGTCGGAGTTCGGCCGGGCGGTGCAGGAGAACGGCAACCGCGGCACCGACCACGGTCATGGGAACGCGATGCTGGTCCTCGGCGGCGGCGTTCGCGGCGGCAAGGTGTATGGCCGTTGGCCGGGACTCGCCGTCGAGCAGCGGTTCGAGCGCCGCGATCTCGCAGTGACGACGGACTTCCGCGACGTGTTCGGGGAGGTGGTCGTCCGCCACCTGGGGGTCCGCGATCCGCGGCCGATCTTCCCCGGGTTCGCCGTCGATCGCGCCCGGTTCGCCGGCTTCCTCGGTGACGCGTGAGCGAAACAACGACTGTCAGGACCCGATGATGGTCTGATACGCTCCGCGGCATGCGGCGCCGATGGCTCACGGCGATTGGAATCGCGCTGGGCGTGCTGGCCATCATCGGCTGGATGGCGGTCGGGCCGCTGCTCTCGCCGCACTTCGAACGCCACGTTCGCGAGACGCTCGCGACCTACTTCGGTGGTCAGGCCGAGCTGCGGGGCATCCAGGTCTCCATTTTCCCCAGCCCTCGTGTGACCGGCGAAGGCTTCGCCCTGCGACATCGCGGGCGTACCGATGTCCCGCCGCTGGTGCAGATCGAGCGGTTCGCGGCGTCCGCCTCGTGGTCGGGGCTGCTCAGGCGCCCGCGGCGCGTCGAGGTGGTGCGTCTCGAGGGCCTGCGCATTCACATCCCGCCGCGCCGGCCGGGCGAGAAGCGGCTGCCGGACGTGACGGGCAGCGACAAGGATCCCGACGTGCCGCCACCCGCACCGGCGAGAGGCGACGAGCCGGGCCGGCCCGAGACGCCCGTCATCATCGACCGGATGGAAACGCCGGGTGCGCGCCTGGAGATCGCGCCGCGCGATCCCGCGAAGCCGGTGAAGCTGTTCGACATCCATACGCTGGCGCTGGGATCGGTGGCAACCGACCGCCCCATGCGCTTCACGGCGACGCTCACCAATCCGAAACCGCCGGGCGCGATTGAGGCCTCCGGCGAGTTCGGGCCGTTCGATCGCGAGGAGCCGTCGGGGACGCCGCTCGGCGGCCGCTACGTGTTCGAGCGCGCCGACCTGGGCGTCTTCAAGGGCATCGCCGGCATCCTCTCGTCGAAGGGGACTTTCAAGGGCGTCCTCGAGCGCATCGAGGTCGACGGGCAGACCTCGACCCCCGACTTCCAGGTCACGGTCGCGGGCCATCGCGTGCCGCTCGAAACCACGTTCAGCGCGGTCGTCGATGGCACCAACGGCAATACGTTCCTCGTACCCGTCAAGGGATCGTTCCTGCAGACGTCGCTCACCGCGCGCGGCGGCGTCTTCCAGCGCGCGAAGGGGACCGGCCGCGAGATCTCCCTCGACGTCGCCATCGACAAGGCCCGCATCGAGGACCTGTTGAAGCTGGCCATGAAGGGAAAGTCGATCATGACGGGCGCAGCGGTCGTCGCGACCAAGCTGCGCATCCCTCCGGGCGAGGAGGACGTGATCGACAAGCTGGAGCTCGATGGCGAGTTCCGCATCGCCTCGGCCACGTTCACGGATCTCGACGTCCAGCGCACGATTGCCAAGCTCAGCGCACGCAGCCGCGGGCCTGGTGGATGCGGAGAGCGGCGGGTCGGTCGTCTCGGATTTCGGCGGCCGCTTCACGCTGCAGAAGGGCCGCCTCGACTTCTCGCGGCTGACCTTCTCGATTCCCGGCGCCTCGGTCAGCCTGCGGGGCGTCTACGCCCTGCGGGCCGAAGAGCTGCAGTTCCGGGGAATCCTTCGGCTGCAGGCCCCGGTGTCGCAGACCGTCACCGGCTTCAAGTCGGTGCTGTTGCGGCTCGTCGATCCGCTGTTCCGGAAGAACGGCGCGGGAGCCGAGATCCCGATCAAGATCGAGGGGCCGCGCAAGAAGCCGAAATTCGGGCTCGACGTCGGGAAGATGGTCCCTGGACGATAAGAAGGCTCGTCTATGCCGCCTCGGCGCCCTGGTGCTGCTCGATCGTCTTGTAGGGCCGGGCGAGGTTGAGCGCGGTCAACGCGCGGATGATCGGCCACGCGGGATCGAACTCGCCGCGGCGGAAGCTGAACTTCGGGCTGCGCGGGTAGCCGTGATGGTTGTTGTGCAGCCCTTCGCCGCCGGTCAGCCAGGCGACGAGACGGATGTTGGTCGCCGTGTTGTCGAAGTTCCTGTAGCCGTGGTAGTGGCAGAGACCGTTGATCGACGCCGACAGCACGAAGACGTACATGAACGCGTGGAAGGCGGCGGCGAACAGCCCCCAGCCGATACCGAGGACGATGCACAGCGACGAGATGCCGATCGCCAGGCCGAGCAAGCCGCGATCGAACAGCACGCGATCCCACGCGTCGGATTTGAGATCCTTCGCGTACTTCTCGACCAGCCCCGGGGTGCGGAGCTCCTGGACGTAGTGGAAGACGTTACCGAGCTGCACCGACCAGAACCCTTCGAGATGCGGGCTGTGCGGGTCGCCATCCTCGTCGGTGAACGCGTGATGCTTGCGGTGGACGGCCACCCATTCACGCGGAATCAGTCCGGTCGTGAGCCACAGGACCAGGCGGAACAGCCATTCGACCACCGGATGCAGCACCAGCGATCGGTGCGTCGCCGTCCGGTGCAGGTAGATGGTGGTGGCAAACACGGTCGCCTGCGTGACGAGCGTGGACACCAGCAGGGCGATGAGGAACGAGAACAGCAAGCCGACCTCCGAAGGTCCTGGATGAACGAGGATCCCACGGACCGTGAGTCGGCACGCAGGTAAACCTTACAAGGGTAGCAGGGAAGGGCCATAACGGCAAACGGGGACGGGAGCCTCCGCAATGTCCAAGG
The DNA here is from genome assembly GCA_963834365.1 of Vicinamibacterales bacterium. Lineage (GTDB taxonomy): Bacteria > Acidobacteriota > Vicinamibacteria > Vicinamibacterales > Vicinamibacteraceae > CAWJAP01. The sequence continues at coordinate 296,295 of CAWIBS010000030.1, forward strand.
AGGCTCCCGTCCCCTACCCCTTCGTCCGCTCGAACTCGCGCATGAACTGCACGAGGGCCTCGACGCCCTCCTCGGGAAACGCGTTGTAAATCGAGGCGCGCAGTCCGCCGACCGACCGGTGGCCTTTGAGCCCGTCGAAGCCCGCCGAGGTCGCCGCCTTCGCAAACTCGCTCTCCAGCGCCTCGGACGGCAGTCGGAAGGTCACGTTCATCCGCGACCGCGACCCGGGCTCGGCGTGCCCGCGGCAGAACCCGGTGCGGTCGATCTCGGCATACAACTTCGCGGCCTTGCGCTCGTTGACGACCTCGATGCCCGCGAGACCGCCCTGCGCCTTCAGCCACTTCGCAACCAGCCCCAGGATGTAGACGCCGAACACCGGCGGCGTGTTGTAGAGCGATTCGTTCTCCGCCTGCACCGCATAGCTCAGCATCGTCGGCAGCGACGCCAGGTGAGCGCTTCACCAAATCGTCGCGGACGATGACGAGGGTGACACCCGACGGGCCGAGGTTCTTCTGTGCACCAGCGTAGATGAGGCCGTACCGCGCCGTCTCGATCGGCCGGCTGAAGATGTCCGACGAGGCGTCGCAGACGAGCGGGGCGCCGCCGACATCGGGCATGTCCCGCCACTGCGTCCCGTAAATGGTGTTGTTCGACGTCACGTGCACGTAGGCGGCGTCGGTCGAGAACGCGAGCTCGTCCTGCCGCGGCACACGCGACGAAGTTGCCGGCTTCGGTCGTGCCGGCGATATGCACCGTGCCGTGGCGCTTCGCCTCCTTGACGGCCTTCTGCGACCAGACGCCGGTCACGATGTAGTCGGCCGTGCCCCCCGTGGGCAGCAGGTTCATCGGCACCATCGAGAACTGCAGGCTGGCGCCGCCCTGCAGGAAGAGCACGCGGTAGTCGGCCGGGATCCCCGCGAGCTCGCGAATGTCCGCTTCGGCGGTGGCGATGATGGCGTCGAACGGCTTGGAGCGGTGGCTGATCTCGAGCACCGACATGCCGATCCCCGGCAGCGTCAGCAGATCGCGCTGCGCCTCCTCGAGGACGGACACGGGCAGGACGGCAGGCCCGGCGCTGAAGTTGAAGATGCGGTGAACGGTTGTCGGCATGGAGAACCTCTGCGAGACGATGAATGGCACGGGCTGAAGCCCGGCTGCTCGAATGACGTACCTGCAGTACGGATGGCGCGGCATTCACTGCGCCACTGGCACTGGTCGGCCCTGCTCACTGTCGCTTGTCACTGGCACGACCTGCAAATCGAGCACGTCGTCGCTGCCCGACCGGATGGCCTCGAGCAGGGCCCCGTCGGGGGCGCCGTCGAGATTGATCCGGGCCACGGCAGCTTCGGCGCCCTCGAACACGACGTTCTCGGTCTCCTGGACGTTGAGCGAACGGGCCCGGAGATGACCGAACACGTGCGCCAGCACGCCGGGCCGGTCGCGGTGCCGTACGACCAGCCTGTGCGTGGCAGGCGTGCGCCGGGCCAGATTGACGACGTTGGGCACCTGTCCGGTGTCCTTGAAGGCGCGCACAATCCGAACCGTTTCGGCGGCGATGGCGTCCTGGGCCTGGTCGGTGCTCGCGCCGATGTGGTGCGTGCCGTAGACGCCCGGCAGCGCGGCGAGCGGCGTCTGGAACGGCGCTCCGCCGCCGCCGGCTCGCTGTCGAACACATCCAGCCCGGCGCGGATGCCACGCTCGCGCACCGCCGCGGCCAGCGCGTCCTGATCGACGAGCTCACCGCGCGAGGTATTCAGGAAGATGGCGCCCGGCTTCAGCGCGGCGAGAACTGCCGCGTCGATCAAGCCGCGCGTGCTTCCGCTGCCGAGCGCAAGGTGGACGGTCAGCACGTCGCTGCGTGCGGCCACGTCGCGCGGGCGACGGCGCCAGCGTCGAGCTCCAGCCCGGGCGACATCGTCCAGACCCAGGTCGGTCAGCTCGGCGGCGGTCAGCGGGGAATCGCGGCCGTCGAAGCGGCGGCTCCACAGCACGACCGGCATGCCGAACGCGGCGGCGCGACGGATCACTTCGCGGGCGATGCTGCCGGCGCCGAGCGACGCCCAGCGTCCGCCCGAAGAGGCCCTGCGCCTTCGAATAGGCCTTCTTGTTCCAGCGGCCCTGCGCGCAGGTCCGCGACGTTGTCGGCGATGCGGCGATCGAGCGCGAGCAGCAGGGCGAAGGTCAGCTCCGCCACCGCGACGGCATTCTTCCCGGGACAGTTCGACACGTAGATCCCGCGCCTGCGATGCCGCCGCGACGTCGATCGTGTTGTAGCCCGCGCCCGCCCGCACGACCAGGGCCAGCCGTCCCGCGTCGAGCATCGCCTCGGTGACCTTCGTCGATCGGACGATCAGCACGTCGGCACGCGTGTCGCGCACCGCCGCCAGCAGCGCACTCGTCCTTGACGTCCGGCAGATAGACGACCTCGCACCCGGCGGAAGCCAGGCCGTCGAGACCGCTCTGTTCGAACTTGTCAGCGACGAGGACGATCATCGTCTTCGGTCTTCGGTCTTCGGTCTTCGGTCTTGTCTGGTCGCTGGTCGCTCGTCGCTGTCAGATGAGATGCGTCAGCAACCCATCCCGCAGCTTCGGCTCGAACCAGGTGGACTTCGGGCGGCATGATTCCGCCCGCGTCGGCAATCGCGATCAGTTCGTCCACCGTCGTCGGATACATGGCGAAGGCGACTTCGGCCGCGCCGCTGTCGACGAGCCGCATCAGCTCGGCCGGGCCGCGGATGCCGCCGACGAAGTCGATGCGCTTGTCGGTGCGCGGATCGCCGATCGCCGAGGAGCGGCGCGAGGACGTGCATCCTGCAGCCGCTGCACGTCGAGCGACGCCACCGGATCGCGCGACCGGCTGCGCGTCGAGCGTCGAGCGCGTGCCAGCGCCCCGCGAGATACATCGCGCATCGACCCTTGCGCGTCGCGTCGGGCCGCCGGGCTCGACGGGGAGGCGGGTCGCGCAACTCGGCGAGAAACACGTCGGGCGTCCGGCCCGCCGAGATCCTTCACGACGCGGTGATACGGCAGGATCTGCATCTCGGAATCGGGGAAGGCGACGCCGAGGAACCACGACGCTTCCTTCGTTTCCAGGTCGCGGGCGTCGGCACCGCCGGCATGGCCGGCGGCCTGGGCGCGGCCCGCCGCCAGATGCTCGTCGGCGCGCGCGGCGCTCGCCGCGCGATGGTGGCCGTCGGCGATGTAGAGCGCCGGGACGCGCGGCAAACGCCGCGACGATCGCCTCGCCCGCGGCCGGTTCGCGCCCGCCAGATCGTGTGCTCGATGCCGTCGGCCGCCGTGAAGCTGTAGAGCGGGGCGCCGTCGGCCACGCGCGCGACCAGGCGCGTCGATCGACGCGTCGCGCCGGTAGGTCAGCAGGACGGGGCCGCTTTGCGCCCGCGTCTCGACGATGTGGCGCGTCCGATCGTTCTCCTTGTCCGGCCGCGTCTTCTCGTGCTTCTTGACCAGGTCCCGCCGGTATTCGTCGACCGAGAAGCACGCGGCCACGCCGGTCTGCTCGTGGCGCCCATCCGCAGCCGGTAGACGTACACCGCCGGCCGGGCCTCCTGCTCGAGGCTGCTCGCGCCGCAGCGCCGACGAAGTGCCTCGACCGCCTGCGCGTACACGGCGTCGGCGTACGGATCCGTGTCGTCGCGGCAGATCGATCTCGGCGCGGGAGACGTGCAGAAAACTGAGCGGATCGGCACGCGAGCGCGCGCGCTTCGGCCGTGTTGACGACATCGTAGGGAACGGCCGCGATGCGGGAGGCGAGGTTCTCTGTTCGGGCGAAGGGCGGCGAACGGAGCGGACGATCGACATCGCAGCCGGTCAATTCGTACCTCCGACGCGTCGCCGCGCCGCGGCGGCGGCCGTCGCATTGCCCACTGCACGTACCGCTCCTGCTAAGCTGCCTCGACGCGCAGCCCCAGACCGTCTCACTCGCCCCGCCGCACGTATCGATCGTTCAGCACGCCCGCTCTCTGGAGGTTCTCGTCTGATCACGTTCCGCCTGGCGCTCCTCGTCCTGGCCGTCATCGCCTGCCTCCCGCCGACCGCGGCTCGGCGCAGAGCGCCACCGGCTCGATCGAGGGCCAGGTGGTCGATCAGTCGGGCGCGGTGCTGCCCGGGGTGACGGTGACCATCACGCTGCCCGCAACCGGCGCCTCGCGCCCGGTGGTCACCGACGAACAGGGCCTGTTCCGCGCGCCGCTGCTGCCGGTCGGCGCCTACGACGTTGCCGCGGAGCTCGCGGGCTTCACGCCGCGCAGGCAGACGGGCGTCGCGCTCACGATCGGCCAGACGCTCACGCTGCGCATCGAGATGGCGCTGGCGACGCGTCGCCGAGAACGTCGTGCGTGACCGTCGCAGACGCCGATCATCGAGACGGGCCGCTCGCAGGTCAGCTCGACGGTCGAACGAGGTCGCGGTGCAGAACCTGCCGGTGAACGGCCGCAACTTCATCGACTTCGCGCTGCTGACGCCGGGCGTGACGAAGGACGTGCGCACCGGCGACATCAGCTTCGCGGGCCAGCGCGGCACGCTCAACAGCCTGGTCGTCGACGGCGCCGACAACAACAACACGTTCTTCGGTCAGGCGCTCGGGCGGACCGGCTCGGGCCGCGCGCCGTATCAGTTCAGCCAGGACGCCGTGCGCGAGTTCCAGGTCAACTCGAACTCGTACTCGGCCGAGTACGGCCGCGCCGGCGGCGCCGTCATCAACGTCGTCACCAAGTCGGGCACCAACGACCTCCACGGGTCGGGGTTCTGGTTCGTGCGCGACAAGAGCGATGAACGCCAACAACGCCATCAACGAGCTGCGCGGGCTGCCGAAGTCGCCGTATCACTTCGATCAGTTCGGCGGCACGGTCGGCGGCCCGATCCGCAAGGACAAGTCATTTCTTCTTCTTCAACTACGACGGGCAGCGCAACAAGACCCCGAACACGGTCTTCCTCAACGTGCCCGCCGGCACGCCCACCGATCCCGCGACGCAGGCGGCCATCGCGCGGCTGCGGCCGCTGGCCGACGAGCTGGGAGCAGAAGTTCGATCAGGACGTGTTCCTGATCAAGACGCGACTCGCAGCTCACGTCGGCGCACCGGCTGACGCTGCGCTACAACCATCAGAACTTCAAGGGCGCAGAACCTCGAGTCGAGCGGCGCCCAGAACTCGCTCGAGCACACCGGCGCGTCGAACGTCTTCACGCGGTCGTTCAACGTCACGCTGGCGTCGGTCTTCGGGGCCGCGCTCTTCAACGAGGCGCGCGTCCAGGTGGCGCGAAGACCGCGAGCCGGGCGAGGCCAACAGCGCGAATCCCGAGGCGCTCATCAACCAGGGGACGACGCGCGTGCTGACCATCGGCCGCAACTTCTTCAGCCCGCGCGAGACGACGATCGAGCGCTGGCAGGTGGCCGACACGCTCACCTGGATCGCGCGGCGCGCACAAGCTGAAGGGCGGATTCGACTTCCAGTTCGACGACATCCTCAACTTCTTCCCCGGCAACTTCTCGGGCTCCTACACGTTCAACACGCCTGGCGTCGTTCCAAGGCGGCCGCCCGACCGGCTCGGGCGAGCGCTACGTCCAGGCGTTCGGGGGCGACGGCACGACCGGCGCGACGACGCGGCCCGACATTCAGGAGTATTCGTTCTTCGCGCAGGACGAGTGGCGGCTGCGGCCCGACCTCACCTTCAACGCCGGTCTGCGCTACGACGTCCAGAAGTTCGCGCAGCCGCCGGTGCGCAACCCGAACGCGCAGCTCGCCGCCGCCGGCATCGACACGAGCGTGCTGAACACGGATGCGAACAACTGGGGTCCGCGCCTCGGTCTCGCCTGGAGCCCGGCCGGCGCCCGCTACGTCGTCCGCGGCGGCTACGGCCTGTTCTACGGACGCACGCCGTCGATCATGGTCGGCACGGCGCACTCGAACAACGGCATCAACGTCCAGACCATCACGTTCACGGGCAGCCTCGTGCCCACCTATCCCCAGACGTTCGCCGAGCTCCCCACCGGCGTGACGCTGCCGAGGCCGACGATCTTCACCTTCGACGGCGGCTATCAGAACGCGCGGCTGCAGCAGGCGAGCGTCGCGGGCGAGTACCAGATCCTCGCCGAACACCTCGCTCGCCGTCACCTACCTGTTCGTGAAGGGCGACCAGCTGCCGCGTTCGACCGACATCAATTTCGGCGCCGCCGCGCCGATCACGTTCACCGTCGAAGGAACGGGCGAGACGCTGCCGCACTACCGTTTTGCCGCCGGCCCGTTCACCGACTTCGCCCGCGTCATCTCCTTCCAGAGCACGGCGGAGTCGCTCTACAACGGCATCACCGTCGAGCTGAACCGCCGGTTCAGCGGCGGGCTGCAGGCGCGCGCGGCCTATACGCTCGGCAAGGTGGAAGACACGGTGCCGGACGCGACCGCCGTCGTGCCGCAAGGCAGCGACGACGCGAAGTTCGCGTCGAATCCGGCGGATTTCGAGGTGGACCGCGCACCGGGCAACAACGACCAGCGGCATCGGCTGGTGGTCAGCGCCGTCTGGACGTCGGACCGGCTGGTCGAGGGCAAGGATGGCCTGGGAGCGGCGCTCGCGCGCGGCTGGACGATCAGCGGCATCTTCACCGCGCAATCAGGGCAGCCCTACAGCGCCTACGTCAACACCGACGTCAACGGTGACGCCAACACCCGCAACGACATCGCGCCCGGCACGACCCGCAACCAGTACCGGCTGGACAACCAGATCACCCTCGACCCGCGCATCACCCGCGACATCCCGCTCGGCCGTACGAAGCTGCAGCTCATCGCGGAGGCGTTCAACCTGCTGAACGGTGACAATTTCAGCGCCGTCAACACGACGTTGTACACGGTCGCCGGCACGGTGCTCCGGCCGGGAACGACGTTTGCCCAGCCGCTCGCCTCGAGCGGCCCGCGGATCGGTCAGCTCGCGGTGCGGCTGCTGTTCTAGGGCCAGAGCTCACTTCGGTCGGAGAACGGAGGGGACGGAGGCAACGGTTTTAACACAGAGAAACGGAGAAACGGAGGACGAACAGAGAAGAGTTTTGGTTCCTATTTTGAATTTCTCCGTTCGCCTCCGTTCCTTCGTTGCTCTGTGTTAAGACCGTTGCCTCCGTCTCCTCCGCTGCCTCCCCGAGCTCAGCGCGACGACGTCGCGGGCCGGGTCAGCCGGCCTTCGATTTCGTCGGCGAGGCTGGCGGCGTCGTAGATCGTGCGGAGGGTGTGGACGATGGCTGCGCTGTGGACGGCCACGGTACGGTTCGCGCGATCGTCGTAGACGTAGTTGCCGACGAGGCTCTCGATGTTCCCGTCGAAGACGAGTCCGACGAGCTCACCCTTGCGGTTGACGACCGGCGACCCCGAATTGCCGCCGATGATGTCGTTGGTCGTCACGAAGTTGAACGGCGTCGCCAGCGTGAGCGCGGCCTTGCGCGAGATGTAGCGCGCGGGCAGATCGTAGGGAGGCTTGCCGTCGAAGCCGAACGCGCGGTCGTAGAGACCGTGGAACGTGGTACGCCAGGGCGCCTGCGTCCCGTTCATCGGAAAGCCCTTCACCGCGCCATATGACAACCGCAGCGTGAAGGTCGCATCAGGGTAGGCCGACTTGCCGTAGACCGCGAATCGCGCCTGGCCGATGCGCTCGCCCGCGAGCGTCTCGACGCTCTCGATCTCGCGCTCGAACCGCTTCCGCGTCTCGCGAATGAACGGATCGACCCGGCGGACCAGCGCCACGAGCGAATCGGCCGACGTCCTGACCGCGTCGGGTCCGCCAGCCACGAGGGCCTTGCGCACCGCGGCCTCTCCGAGCGCCGTGCCCTGGATCGCCGCCTTCGCGACTTCCGCGGGCGTGCGGCCCTCGAGCGCCGCTTTGATGTACGAATCGTCGGGACCAAGCTTCTCGAGGGCCAGCTCGAGAGAAGCGCGAAGCAACGTTTCCTCGACGCCGGGATGGACCGGGGCAGTCGAGAACAGCTGGAACTCGAGCGCGGGAAGTTGCGCGTCCCTGAACTCCTCCAGCCGTTGCGCGTCAGGCTTGACCTTTTCCTCCACCAGTTGCACGAGCATGTGCGCGAGCGAGGTGAGGGGCGAGCCGAAGCTGCCCTTGTAGCGGTCGGCCGCCCGATCGCGAGCCTTGTGCTCCGCGGCCTCGATCTCGTCCCACGCCGTCGCGTACCTCACGCTTCCAGTCCGCGTTCGCATCCACCTTGGCGCGGAACTCGCGCTCCTCCCGCGCCTTCTTCTCCCAGACCTCCGGGTCGCGGAGGCCCTTCAGCTCACCGGTGAACGCCTTCCTGGCGTTCTCGAAGCTGAACACGAGCTCCTGGCTCTGTCGGGCCTGCTCGGCCCCTTGCGCCGAGTACGCGGCCAGTGCGCCGAGCCGGCGCTCGATGATCTCGAGCGTGCCGGGGAGCGTGTGGTCCCGCTCGGTCTGCAGCTTCGCCAACGGCTGGAGCCGCTGGGTGGATCCGGGATGGCCCGAGACGAAGACGAGCTCGCCCTCCCCGGCGCCCTTCGCGTTCCACGTGAGAAAGTGCTCGCTCGCGACCGGCTTGCCGTTCTCGTACGCACGGAAGAGCGTGACGTCGAGGTTGTAGCGCGGGTAGGTGAAGTTGTCGGGATCGCCGCCGAAGAATGCGATCTGCTGCTCCGGCGCAAAGACGATGCGGACGTCGGTGTAGCGCTTGTACCGATAGAGCCAGTACTCGCCGCCGCTGTAGAGCGTCACCACGTCCGATCGCAGCCCCGTCTTGTCCAGGCTCTCTTTCTCGATGGCGGCGATGGCGCCCTTGCGTGCCTCGAGGGCCGCGGCAGCCGGCATCTCCGCCTTCGCGGCGCCGGTCACGCGCCGGGTCACGTCCTCCATCGCCACGAGCACGTTCAGCTCCAAATCGGGACACTTGAGCTCGTCTGCCGGCGTGGGCGCGAAGAATCCGTCCCTGGCGTAGTTCTTCTTGTCCGTGGACAGCTTCTGCAGCTGGCCCAGCGCCACGTGATGGTTGGTCATCACCAGGCCGCGCGGGCTCACGAACGAACCGGATCCCCCGTCGTTGAAGCGCACACTGGACAGCCGCAGGTGGTCGAGCCACGCCTGCGACGGTTCGAATCCGTACTTGGCCGTGAGCGCGGCCCGCGGCAGGTTGTCGAAGGTCCACATGCCCTCGTCGGCGAACGGCGTGATCGTCGCGATCAACAGCGCCGCTGGAACGAGGGCGATCAGCCGTCGCGCGTGCAAGGTCGGCATGGGTTCGATTGTACGCCTCCGGAACAAGGGGTTCAGGACCAACGACCAACGACCAACGGGCAGCGACCAGCGACCAAAGACCGACGCCGTGTTCCGGCCACGGGCTACCGGCTGCAGGCTACGGCCGCGACCATGCTTTCGCAAGCCCTGTCGCCCGCAGTCCGCAGTCCGTAGCCCACCGAAGACCGAAGACTGAAGACTGAAGAATCACGGCGTCGGCAGCAACTGGCGAAGCGGCTCAATCCAGCCGAGCAGCTGTCCACCGGCTTCGGGGAAGCGGATCGCGAAGAGGGTGAGCAGCGGAATCGCGACATAGGTCAGCGCGCGGAGCAGCAGGCCGCTGTTCCACCCGAGCGCGCCAGGAGTGCCCTTCCACAACACGCTGAGGACGTGGTCGCGCTCGATCTTGATCAGAATCCGTGCGGCGATGATCGCCGTCACGCACAGCGCGGCCAGATCGATCATCAGCGCGAGGTTGCGCCCCGAGAACATGTAGAGCAGGTGCCCTCCGAACAGCACCAGGCCCAGGCCGACCGCGATTCCGAGACCGCGGACGACGCGCGTCACCAGCGTGCGCACGAGCAGGGCGATGATCAGCGCGACGAACTGCTCTGCGCGCTGCCACTGATCCTCCGGCGTGCGCTGCTGCCTCCAGTACAGGCGATGGAGCACCGTGGCCCGAAGGCGCGCATGTTCGAGGGCGGCCTGCCACGTGTCGGTGCGCAGCAGCGTGAGCTTCGGATCCTCGGACGCGAGCTGAGTGGCGGCACCCGGCGACAACTCGACGAGCCCGCGCAGCAGCAGCCGTCTCGCCGTGCCGTGGGGCGGCTGCAGCGAGGGACGCCAGTCCATGGGGCCGCCGGACAGCGAGCCGACGACGGCGCCGAGGGGATGCAGGCGGAGCCGCTCGAGCACCACCTTCACACGGCGCCCGAGCCAGGCCGCCTGACTGACTTCGATGATGACCGCCATCAGGCCGAGCGCCGTCCCGGTCATGAGCGCCGCGCCCATCACCGGTCCGTCGATCGACGCGAGCCGTGGGCCGACGAGCAGCAGGACCCCGATCACCCAGAGGAGCGGGGCGAACTGATACTTCCCGATCTGGTGAATGCTCGAAACAATGGCCCAGCGCAGCTCGCGTTCGAGCTGCCGGTCCCGCTGGTCGAAGTAGATGATGTACCGCAGGATCACGATCGCGTCCGGGGCGGTCACCGCGTGAAAATGCAGGGTCCGCAGGCTCCAGACCGACCAGACGTAGGGGACGGCGAGCAGCGCGATGATCTGCGGCGCCGGCGACGTCAGACTGCCGACGCGCATCGTCCGCTCGATCGTGAAGAGTCCGGTGGCGTCGGTGAACGGCCAGACGATCGCGTAATACCAGACGAACGCACCCATCGTGAGGCCGAGGATCACCGCGAAGAACGACAGCAGCTCGGGTCCCGTATCGCGCAGCCCGTCGTACCAGCGTCGCGCCGGACCGGCGCGCGCCTTGCGGATTGAACGCCGGTAGCGCCCCGCGAGCATCACGCGCCGCGCCGAGACGACCGCCAGCGCGATGCCTAGCAGCAGGGCGGCGACGCCGCCGGCGCCACTGAGCGCCATCAGCACGTAGCCGCGGGGGTCCGACGCGTACACCAGGCTCCAGAGACGGAGCTGCCACCCGAGAAACAGCGTCAGGCAGAGCGCGCTGACCAGGATGAGCAGACGCCGCTCGGCTTCGAGGCTGTGCTGCCGCCAGCGGTAGCCGCGCAGCCGCGCCGCCGAGGCGTGAAGCGGACGATGCACCCGGTGCGTCGCGAAGGCGGTGAGCCCGGGGACACGGTGATAGCGGCTGACCACGATCAATCCGAGATGTGCGGCTGCGAGCAACGCCGGCAACATCCAAAAGACCTGTTTCTGCCAGGTCGCGAAGAGATACGCCGGCGGATCGACGTCCGGCGGCTCTGCGCGCGACGCGGGCGTCATCATCGTGGGATAGACACCCCCGGCGACGCGCCGCGTGCCGAGCGGGAGGAACCCGTGCTGGCCGGCGACCAGGACCCACGGGTCGGGCTTCTGGCGCCCCGCCTCTTCGGACGCCGCGGCTGGCGTCGCGTAGTCGAGCAGCAGCTCGTCTCGCCCCAGCAGATGGAGCAGTGCGTTGTAACGGCCCTGCGCCCCCATCGACGTGAACTGCTTGCGTCGTTTGGAGCGTCCGGTGAGCGCCTGCGTCCGGCTGTAGAGCGGGTAGGTCGAAGCGACGATGGCACCGCGCACGAAGGGCTGATACTCGTGGTGCAGCATCAGGATGTTCGGCTCGGCGCCGAAGAGCAGCACGTTGGGGGCGACGCGGTTGATCTCGCGCGCCAGGAACAGGAAGTCCCTCACGTCGGTGGCGAAGATCCCGACGGCGCCGATGCCCTGGCGTTCGAGGTTGTCCAGCGTGCGCAGCAGCACGAGGTCGATCGTGGGCGCCGACGTGTCGGGGGTGAACGTCGGCAGCTTGTCCATCGGCGTGACCGAATCCTCGAGCCTCAGGATCGCGGCCTTCGGCACGAGCGGTATGCCCCTGGACAGCTGCGGCGCGATCGACCGCCGATCGGGAACGGCCGCGAGGTGTGACACGTGCAGCGGAAAATGCAGGCGAAGCGCTTCGCGGAAGACGTCGGTCGCCGCAGCGGCCGCCCCCGCCTGCGTGCCGTTCTTCGGTGGTTCGAGCCCGGCGCCCCACGGCGTGTTGGACTCGACGAGCAGGGCCACACGATTGCCGTTCCGCCACGCAGGATTGATCCGCGCGAGCTCGTCGTGCAGCGCCCGACGCAACGTCCCATCGTCATGGACCGTCGCCGTGTAGGTCACGTCGAGGGGAACAGGTTTGCCGCGGCAGGACGCCGGCGCGGCCGACCCGAGCGGATTCTGCAGCACGGTGGGGTTTCGCGGGCTGGTTGCCGTGCCGGTGACGATGCGGACGTGTACCGTTTCGACATCGGGCAGGCAGAGCGCGGGAAGGGATTCGAGAGCCTGCCGCATCGACAACGTGGACCCGGAATAGCTCGGGCCGAGGTACACGCAGCCGGTCCTTCGGCTTGAAGGTCAGGGCGATCCGCGCCGCGGTGACGAACGCCGGCCGATGCAGGCCGACCGTTGCGGCCTCCGGCACGAGGAGTACCAACAGCAACTGGACCCGTGGCTTTTGCGCACCGTTCTCGAAGCGCAGCTCGCGGAACAGGAGCGCGCCGGGCTCCTGCTCGTGGCGCCTGGGACCGCTGGCGCCGCCGTCCTGCCTGGTCGCCGGCCAGTCGGGCAGGTAGAAGCTGTCGAGCGTGTATCGCGCCGCGCCGGCCGCTGCCTGTATCGTGCCGAGCACATCGTCGGCCGTCCACCGGCTGTTCGAATCGACGTAGTCGGGCATCGTCGCGATCACGAATTCGACGTCGCCGATGGCCGCGAGCGCAGGTCTGGCGCGATCGACCAACGTGCTCGCTGCCGCGTCGGGCTGGAACGTCACGCCGACGAACCGCGCGATCAGCCTGATGGCCTCGCGGCCAGCGTCGAGCTCGGCGGCGCCGCCGCCGGCTGCGGACGGCGATGGGGCGGGAACGGTCTCCGGAGCTGCGACTTCGACGGGTGGCTGGGGTCCACCGCCGAGGGCGCGGAGGAGCACGGTCAGCACGGCGAGGGCCGCAATCCCCCAGGGGGTTGCGTTGGGCGGGAGCGCCCAGGATGTGGCGGCGTCTCGCTCGGCCATCTCTCTTATTGAGAACGATGGAGTCGGCGAAAACCGACGGCCGGGTGGCGTGGGGGCCCGGAGGCTGCGGTCTCGGGGCGCCGAACGGGTGGCGGCGTCGGGGTCCGGCTGAAGCCGGACACTACGGCAACCGTTGGCTGAACGGCGTCCGGGTCCTGCCCGACGTAGTGTCCGGCTTCAGCCGGACCGGCACGACTGCCTGGCGTAGTGTCCGGCTTCAGCCGGACCTGCCCGGCAACCTACGGGGCGGCGGTTGCGAGCTCGCTGGCGACGGCGCTCACGAACTGGCGCTCGAGGCCGGCGCGCGTGGTCTCGAACGCGGCGCGAAAGGCGACTGGGACCGGCTCGCCGGGCGGATGCTTCTTGTGCTCGGCGACCGGGTTGACGTGCGACCCGTTGCGCTTGAGCTCGTAGTGCAGGTGCGCGCCGGTCGAGAGTCCGGTCGAGCCGACACGCCCGATGATCTGTCCCTGCTGGACGCGCGCGCCGCGGCGCAGTCCCTTGCCGAAGGACGAGAGGTGGAGATAGCGGCTCTCGTAGCCGCTCGCGTGGCGCAGCACGACGGTTTTGCCGCCCCCGCCCATGTAGCGCGCGCCGACGACGGTCCCGTCGGCGATGGCGACGACGGGCGCGCCGCGTGCCGCGCCGAAGTCCACGCCCAGATGCGGCCGCCGGATGCGAAGCACCGGGTGCAGCCGCCGATAGGAGAACGACGAAGTCACGCGCGGTTCGAACTTGAGCGGTGAGGCGAGGAAGAAGCGGTGCAGCGAGCGGCCCTGGGCATCGTAGTAGCCTGGCTTGCCCCCCGGCGGCTGGTAGCGGAAGGCGGTGTAGGTGCGACCGTCGTTGCTGAAGGTGGCGGCCACCACGTCGCCGTACCCGACGCGCGCGCCCTCGCGCAGCACCTGTTCGAAGACGACCTCGAAATGGTCACCCGGCTGGACGTCGTGGTTGAAGTCGATATCGCCCGCAAAGACGTCGGCCAGCGCAATCGCGAGCGAGACATCCTCGCCGGCTCCGGTCACCGCCGCGATGAGCGAGGAGTGGTCGCGATCGATCTCGCCGCGGATGGCCACGAGCCCGCGTTCCTTTCGATACGACGCAATCTCCACTGCGTAAGGGGCGGCGGGGTCCGGTGATGCCGCTTTCAGGAAGCGGTCCGCGTCGATGCGGTAGACGAGCTCGCGCACGAAGCCATCCTGCGTGCGCTCGATCTCATACGGTTGATGTGCGCGCATCCGGCGCGAGCTGAAGACCGGCTCGACGGCGGCCGCCACGACTTCGGCCTTCGCCGGCTCGACGCCGTGCGTCTCGAGCAGATCCGCGAACGTGGCTCCCGGGGGCACGCGGCCGGCGACGCGCTCCGAGTCCGCGGGCAACCGGATGTCAGCGGTCCGCACCGGTCGCGCCGCTGACGGCGCCTCGCCGCAGCCCGCCGCGATCACGGCGGCAAGAAGTGCCACCACAGACAGTGTTCGACGGACCTTCATCCTTCGTCCTTCATCCTCCGTACCTCGTCCTTCACTTCGTCCTGTCGGTCGAGGGCGGCACGATACCCTTCATCCGCAGGTACGTGGTCATGTTGCCGTAGTGCTGGAAGCTGTGGGCGACGTTTCCGTAGAGGGCGGTGACTGCTGACATCTCCATGCCGAACAGCTTGACGATCCGGTTCGCCTTGTCGTCGGTCATCGACGCGTAGACCTCGTCGCAGTAGGCGATCGCCTTCTTGAGCGCGGCGACAGCCTCGGTCTTGGTGCCGGCCTTCTCGGCATTCTGCCCGCGATTCGGATTCGGCTCGCCCTTGACCGCCGAGCAGAAGAGGTATTGCGCGTTGGCCACGTGACCGACCAGCTCGCCGAAGGTTCTGACGCCGTCCACGGGCCGGTAGCCGTAGTCGGCCTCGGCCATCTTCTCCGCACCCTCGGTCAGATTGCGCGCGATCTGGGCGTAGCCCCAGTGGGCGCCGGCGCTGATCGGCCCGGCGGGGCCGGTCGGGGTCTGTTGTCCAGCGGCTTGCGGCGCCCATGACATGACGAAGACGGCCGAAGCCGTCGCCAGCCAGCGACTTCCTGCCATGCTGCACACCTCCTCGCCCGCCGATCCGCTTCGTGCGGCAGTCGCTCTCGACACCCGATCACGGGTGAAAAGCCTGGCGATTCTACGACGTCCGGGCTGTAAGCAGCGACGGTGCCCGTACCGTAAAATATTCGTCAGCTGCCCGGGATGCCTCATCCCGCGTGACGGATCCGATCAGATCGGGTCTTTTTCGTCACACACCGGAAGGAGTCCGCCCATGTTCGTCCGATGGTCCCACACCGGAGGCCGGCGCCGCGTGTCGATCGTCGGTCCGCTGGCTCTGGTGCTCTGTGTCGTCATCCCGGTCGCTGGCCAGGGGGTCGCCCCATCCTCACGCCCCGTCGCCGATCGCCAGGGCCCGAGCGTCGCGCAGGTCGAGGCGGTCGATTTCGATGCGATCTATCGGATCAAGGACGAAGGCCTCAACCGATCGCGGGCAATGGAGACCCTGTCCTACCTGACCGACATCCATGGTCCGCGGCTCACCAATTCGCCGGGCATGCATGCAGCGGCGGAGTACGCGAAGCGCTACATGACCGAGATCGGGCTGACGAACCCGCGCTTCGAAGCGTGGGGACCGTTTGGCCGGGGCTGGGCCAACGAGCGGACGTCCGTGCAGATCACGGCGCCGCAGACGTGGGCGGCGATCGCTTATCCGAAGGCCTGGACCGCTGGTACCAACGGACCGGTGTCGGGCGAGGCCACCGCCGCCACGCTCGATCGCGTCGAGGACTTCGAGAAGGTCAAGGGAACACTGAAAGGCAAGTTCGTGCTCCTCGCACCGCTGCGGGAGATCAAGCTCCTCTTCGACCCGCCGGCGCGCCGCTTCACCGACAACGACCTCGTCGAGCTCTCCCGCCAGGAGGTGGGACCCCGCTCGCCGTCCGGCGGCCGTCCCGGCGGTCCGAGGGCGTCGGGCGGCGCGGCCGCGGAGTTCCGTCGCAAGCGGATGGCGTTCCTCCAGGCGGAAGGCGCCGTCGCGATCATCGAGCCCTCGCCCGGCACGCGCGGCGACAGCGGATCGGTCAACGTCCAGGGGCCGGCGCAGGGCGACGGCTCCCGCGATCCGAAGGATCCGCTCGGGCTGCCCCAGGTGGTTCTCGCCGCCGAGCATTACAACCGCATCCTCCGCACCCTGAACAACAAGGTGCCGGTCACCCTCGAGGTCAACGTCCAGAACCGGTTCTACGACGACACCCTCAGCGTCTACAACGTGCTCGCCGATCTGCCGGGCACAGACAAGGCGGACGAGCTCGTGATGCTCGGTGCGCATTTCGACAGCTGGCACGCCGGCACGGGGGCGACCGACAACGGTGTGAGCTGCGCCGTCGTCATGGAGGCGATGCGCATCCTCAAGGCGTCGGGGCTGCGGATGCGGCGCACCGTCCGCGTCGGGCTCTGGACGGGCGAGGAACAGGGATTGCTCGGATCACGCGCCTACGTGAAGGAGCACTTCGCTGATCGCGAGACGATGCAACTGAAACCCGCGCACGCCAGGCTGGCGGCGTATTTCAACCAGGACAACGGCGGCGGCGCCTACCGCGGGATCTATCTGCAGGGCAACGAAGCCGTCGCCCCGATCTTCGAGGCCTGGATGAAGCCCTTCGCGAACTTCGGCATGACCACGCTCGCCATTCGTCCGACGAGCGGCACGGATCATCTGGCGTTCGACGCCGTCGGGCTGCCCGGCTTCCAGTTCATCCAGGATCCGATGGAGTACAGCTCGCGCACGCACCACACGAACCTGGATCTCTACGATCGCGTGCTGCCCGAGGACGTGATGAAGAACGCGATCGTGATGGCGTCGTTCGTCTACCACGCGGCGAACCGCGACGAGCCTCTGCCGCGCAAGACGCTGCCGAAGCCGCAGCCCCAGCGCCTCCCGAGCTCGCGCCGCACCGACCTCATCGCGGTAACACTGAAACCAGCGACCACCGACTAACTACCAGCTACCAGAGATCGGTTCATTGGCCGCGCGACCTCAATCTGTTAGCCCGGTAGTTGGTCGTTGGTCGTTGGTCGTTGGTAGTTGGTAGCTGCTCAGCGTCCCGTCTGCTCCGCCCACGCGCGCAGTGTCTGGGCGCGCTCCTGTGCGTCGGACCGCGACTCGAGGGTGTCGACGGGCCAGGGCAGCCGCCACGTCCAGTTCGCGTCGCCCACCGTGGCCGGCGTGTTGATGCGTTCGGTCCACCCGAAAATGTCCTGCATCGGCACGATGACGAGGTTCGACCGTGCCGCATAGAGCAGCGTCAGGAGCGCGTCCCGCACTCCATCGTCGAACGGCCGCTCGGGAGTGAGCGGGGCGCCGCCGGCGCTGATGCCCCGCAACCCTGGCAGCGCCAGCACCGCCTTGCGCTCGGCGGGCGGCGCGGTGTCCCACCATCCGGCCAGCGTCTCGGTGTCGTGCGTGCCGGTCGTGGCCACCGAGAGCGGCGCGTACTCGCGCGGGTCGAGGAAGGGGTGGCCCTCGCTGTGCCAGGCGCGTTCCCAGCGGATCACTTTGTAGCCCGGCACCCCGAGCGAGGCGAGCGACTCGCGCAGGAAGTCGGGAACCGTGCCGAGGTCCTCGGCAATGAGACACGCGCCGGAGTCCTGGAACACGCGCAGGATCCGCCGGCCCAGCTCGCGCTGATCCGCCTCGTCTTCGGGCGTGAACCCCGCCGTGCCCTCCGCACCGCGCACCCACGTGCGGTAGAAACCAATCACGTGATCGATCCGGTAGCCGTCGAAGAGCTCCATGCCGCGCCGCGCGCGCGCGCGCAGCCAGCCGAAGTCCTGTTGGACGACGATGTCCCAGCGATAGGCGGGCAGTCCCCAGTCCTGACCCTGTTCGCTGAAGGCGTCTGGCGGCGTCCCCACGGTCACGTCGCGGGAGAAGGCGGCGGCGTTGGCCCAGACGTCGGCGCTGTCGGCGCCCACCATGAACGGCAGGTCGCCGAACAGCCGGAACGGCGCGACCGCCGCACGCACCGCCGTCCACTGCGCGTCGGCCAGCCATTGCAGATACGCGGCGTAGCGCATCTGCCGCGCGAGCGAGCGACGTGCGTCGTCGAGCGCCGCGGCGTCGCGCGAGGCGAGCGGCGGCGGCCATGTCCACCACGCCGCACCGTCGTATCGATCGCGCAGCGCCCGGAAGAACGTGTAATCGTCGAGCCACCACGACTCGCGCGATCGGAACTGCTCGAACTCCCGGGCGCGTGGCGTGTCCCGATGCCAGTGTTCTTCGTCGAATCGCGCGAACGCCGCCTCGAGCGCCCTGACTTTGAGCGCGCGCACGCGATCGTACGCAATGTGCCCGCGGCGTCTCAGCCCGCCGAGCGCGCGCCGTTCGCCCGGAGTCAAGGCGGACTCGCCGCCAAGCGCCGCAAACTCGGGTACGTCGACCAGACGCAGGAAGATGGGATCGACGGCCATCGCCGAAAGCGTGGAATACGGCGAATGGCCGGCCGCCATCTCGTTCACCGGCAGCATCAGCAGGAAATCGAGCTCGGCCGATCGGCACCAGCGCGAGAGCGGCACGAGATCGGGGATCTCGCCGATACCCCAGCTCTGGCGCGACACCGCGGAGAACAGCGGCAGCAGCAAGCCGGCGTGGCGCTCGGCGCAGAAAGACGTTCCGATCGATGACACGTGCAGGTCCATCGTGCCTGATCTTGTCAGATTCCGTAGGTCAGTCCCGTGACAGAGCGCCCCTGACGTGTGCTACTCGTCGTGTCCGGCTGCCGGCGGCTGAAGGTAGTGTCCGGCTTTAGCCGGACCCGGTGCTGATGGCACACGCCACACGCGAAATCCCCTCGCGAAACTCTTCCGGCCGTCCGAGCAGGCTGACCACGACCCAGGCCTCTGTCGGAAAGTCGAAGAAGTAACCCGGCATCACACGCACGGCGTGCCGGGTCAATAGTTCGACGACGAGATCCTCCTCGGCCGCGGTGGCCGGCACCCGCAGTGAGGCGGACCAGCCGCCAGCCGGCTCGCTCAGCGTGCACGCAGGGAGCTCGCGACACAGGGTCCGAAGCTGCGCCAGGTTCTGCTCGACGCGAGCCTGGATTCCCGCGCGCACGGGCGCCCCGCGGGTGAGCAGACTCGGCAGCGCGAGCTGGACGGGAGTCGCGACTGGCAGGTAGGCATCGGTGATGACGTCGAGGCGAGCCAGCGCTTCCGAAACGAGCGACGCCGGCCCGCCGATCGCCATCCACGCCAGCTTGATCTGCGGCAAGCCGATCGACTTCGACAGTCCGCCCAGGGCAAACGTCAGACAGTCGCGCGCCGCGAGCACGCTCGCCGCGCCGGTCGCCCCGGTTCCCGGGAAGCGATAGTCGGCGAAGACCTCGTCGCCGACGATCGCGAGCCCGCGCGATGCACAGAACGTGGCGAGCCGAGTCAGCTCGGAAGGGCGCACCATCGATCCAGTCGGATTGTTGGGACTGACGATGAGGACGGCCCGCGTACGGGGGCCGGCGGCCGCTTCGAGAGCCGTCATGTCGAGCGACCATCCACCGCTGGCATCGAGGGCGTACGGCACGGCGCGGACGCTCTCGAGCGCCGTGAGGTGCTCGAACAGGGGATAGCTCGGGGTGGGTACGAGCACGTCGTCGCCAGGATCACAGAGGAGCTTGAACAGGAAGCCATACGCTTCGCTCGTGCTCGCGGTGAGCACCAGGTGGTCCGGATCCACCTGCACTCCCAGCCGGGCGAGATCGGCCGCGACGGCCTCTCGCGCGCGAAGCAGCCCCCGCGGCTCGGGGTCATAGGCGAGCGCTGACGGGGACGCCAGCTCCTGGAGCAGGTCCGACGGGTAGGCCAACCCGACGCGCGTGGGGTTGGTGTCGGTCAGGTCGAGGAACGCGACGCCTCGAGTGTGCATCTCCTGCAGCGCCTGGGAGAGGCGGTTGGGACGCAGACTAGGCAGGCGGCTGGAGAAGGGCACAGGACAAGTATCGGCGACTGGGGGACTGGGCGACTGGGACTGGGCGACTGGGCGACTGAGGCGGGAGCCCAAGGGCGAATCGGCGCACAACAGCGAAGTCCCCGGGCCGAGCTGCCCAGTCCCCGAGTCGCCCAGTCCCCGAGTCGCCCAGTCGCCCTAGTCGCCCAGTCGTCCAGCCACCTGCTAGAATATTCGCGCTCCCCACGAAGTGTCGGTGCCCGGGATTTCAGGCCGCGTTCAGGCAACGCGAGCGTTGGGTGGTGATGCAGCAGAGAGGCGCGGCTTCAGCCGCGCTCGGATCCGGCCGTTGGTTGACGGCGGCGCACGCGCTGAGCGCGATCGCCGTGGCGCTCGTGGTGTCGGCGTGCGCGGAGAGCCCGACGAGCCCGTCCACACCCGTCGCGAGTGCATCACAACCCGCCGCCACGCAGACGCCGCAGAGCACGACCACCACCACCACGACGACCCCGACACCCAGCTCGTCGGGCACGACCCCGACCGCGAACGCCGCCTCGTCCCGCGGTCACGCCCTCCGCTTCCACGGCAACGGCGCGTCGGAGGTCGATCGCGTGAAGATTCCGATCGACCCGCCTGTCGCCGCGGATATCGGGCGCGACTTCACGATCGAGTTCTGGCTGAAGGCGGAGCCAGGTGCAAACACCAGCGCCACGTGCCAGGCGGGCAGCGACGGCTGGACCTACGGGAACGCCATCCTCGATCGGGACGTGGCGGGAGATGGGGATTTCGGCGAGTACGGCGTGTCGCTGTCGGGCGGCCGGATCGCCTTTGGCGTCGGTCGCGCCGGCCGGAGCCAGACCATTTGCGGGCTCATCGACGTCGCCGACGGACGGTGGCACCACGTCGCCCTCACGCGCCGCTCGGCGGACGGCCAGATGCGCGTCTACGTGGATGGGACCGAAAGCGGCCAGGGCGTCGGCCCCATCGGTGACATCAGCTATCGCGACGGCCGGCCCACGGCAGCCGCTCAGGACCCCTATCTGATTCTTGGCGCGGCCAAGCAGGAGGCCACGGAAAGCCGTCAGGGTTTCGCGGGATGGATTGACGAACTGCGTCTCTCGACGAAGCTGCGTTACACCGTCCCCTTCGATCGGCCGACCGGAGCCTTCGTCCCGGATGCCGAGACCGCCCTGCTCTTTCATTTCGACGAAGGTCCGGCAGGGCCCTGCGCCTCCACCGTCGTGGACACCTCCGGTCGCGCGGTTCACGGGCAGTGCCGGCACGGCGGCGACGCGACGCCAGGTCCGGCGTATGCGACCGACGTGCCCTTCAATCCCGAGCCGGCGCGGACGCAGCGCACCTGGCTGCTCGGGAACGAGCCCGGGCTCAAGCCCACCACCGTGGTCGATCGCCCGGAAGGTCCGCCGGCGGCGGGCGTCGTCCCCCCAGGATCGTAGGGCCGCCAACCCACTTCCCTTCTGGCCGATGGCCCCCGCAGGGCCATCGGCGGCCAGCCCTCCAGCCCGCGCGCTGAATCGCCTCGCCCTCGGCAGGCTCGCCGGCACGCGGTCGGCTGGCTCCACCACGACGCGAGCGATTGGTTGCACCAATCCACGGGCGTGCGCACGGTCGAGCGGGGTAAAATAACCCTCTCGCGGCCGTCTATCCGCGCGTTCCAACCTCTCAGAGTCAGAGCCATGCCGCCCACCCGCAGCACGGAACAGTTCGCGTGACGAGTCCACTCCCCAGAAGACCGTCATCACGACGGCAAGTGGTCCGTCCATTCAGGAGTTCAGTGTGCGTTCGCCCGCTCGCGTGGCGTCGAGTGCGGCCGAGCAAGTAGTCCACCACGTTCGAGGGCTTCTCGAACGGGGTGCCCTCAGTCCGGGCGACCGTCTACCGGCCGAACGGGCGCTCGCCCTTCAGACCGGGGTCAGCCGATCCAGCGTCCGAATCGGCCTTCGTGCGCTGTCAGCGATGGGTGTCATCCAGTCCCGCCACGGGTCCGGGTACATTCATCACCGACGGGCCTCCGGCCCTCGAGAGCGAGCCGCTTCAGTTCCTCGCCGCGCTGCACGGCGTCAATCGGCAGTCGATGTTCGAAGCCAGGCGGCTCCTCGAAGTCGGCGTTGCGGGGCTGAGCGCCGAGCGGGCGACCGGCCACGACCTCGTGACCCTTGCCGAGGAAGTGACCAGCATGTTCGCCTCGCTCGACGACCCCCAGGCCTTCCTGGTGCACGACATCCGGTTCCACCGGGCAGTAGCCGCCGCGTCGGGCAATCCGATCCTCGCGTCGCTCGTCGAGATGGTGTCGAGCCTGTTCTACGAATCGCGCAAGGCGAATGTCCACCGGGCTCGCGACTTGCGCGAATCGGCGGAAATGCACCGCCGCATCTACCACGCTATCCGCGGCCACGACGCCAATGCCGCGCGGACGGCGATGAACGAGCACCTCGGCCTGTCCGAGCGAGCCCAGGTGTCGGAGGATCAGACGGCGCAAACCGCTGATCGTTAGAGAAAGTCGGCTTCGCAGCCTGGCCGCCGGCTACCTTCGCCGCCGACGCCAGCAGGCACTCCGCGCGCCCTGCAGCCCTGGCCTATGGCAGCGGCGTCCCCGTGGCATTCGTCCCCGCACTCCAGATATTGCCGTCGCGCGTGTAGTAGACCGCGCGCTCGACCACGATCGGGCCGCCCGTGCTGGTGACCACCGCGCCAAAGCGCTCCTCGCGGAGCTCTGCGACGACGGTGCCGAATGACCCGACCGGGACGTTGAACCGCGAGTTCGACGGGACGTTGTAGGTGTGGACGATCGGCGCGTCGAGCTCGCGAATGAACTCGACCTGGACCGAGACGTCCGAGGCGTTGGTGTTCGCCAGCAGGATGTAGGTCTGCGCGAAGTCCGCCAGGCCCGCCTGCCCTTCGGCCAGCGCCCAGCGCGGCGCCGTCTGCGTCACGCCGAAGCTGTTGTGCGACTCCTGCCAGAGGCTGGGGACCGATGGCCAATACTGGGCGCGCTCGACGACGATGGGAACGTCGGACGTGACGCGCGTCGCGACAGCGGCGTTCGCCAGCTCCGGCGCCTCCTCGAGGTTCACGGTGAGCCGCCCGCCGGGGGCAATCGTCTTCTGCCGCGTGACGGTCTGTCCAGCATCGGTGAAAAACGTCAGCGTCACATTCGCGAGCTGCGTCCCCGGATTCGCCGCGAGAATGAACGTCTCGAAGTAGGGCCCCGTCGCGCCCTCGGCCAGGAACCACTCCGTGGCCGGGGCGGTCACCCCGGCGGATTCGTGCCCGGCCTTCCAGAGCACATCGGGCGGCGTGCCGAAGTACATGGCGCGTTCGGCGGCGCCCGGCTGATCGAGGAACGTCACCTCGATGCCGAACGACTGGTTGCGGAGCGGCGCGTAGCCCCCCGGATCGAACGTGAACCGCGCCAGCGGCGCCACCGTGACGGTCTCCTCGAACGGCGCGCCTCCCTCGATGAGGAACCGGACACGTGCCCGATTGGGCAGGGTGCTCGGATTGGTCAGCAGGACAAACGTGTAGAAAAAGCCCTGCGAGCCTTCCGCGAAGTACCACGTGGTGGCGGGCCCGGTCAGCGCCTTCTCGGCATGCGCTCCGTAGCCGGTCTGATCCCAGCGCATGGTCCGCTCGACGACGACCTGGCGATCGGCTTCGACGATGGTCGAGAACGCCGATGAGACGATGCTCTGGAGCTGGCCCGGGTTGATCGTCAGCCGGCGCTTCGGCGCAATCGTCACCGCCCACGGCACCGTCGATCCATCGTCCTTCAACACGCGCAGCAGAACGCGGGCCGGCTGCGTGTCCGGGTTCAGGAGCGCGATGGTCGTGTCGAAGAACACCGAGCTCGCCCCCTCAGCGAGCAGGCGGGAGAACTGGGTGAATCCGCGCGGGTGCGTGCGGCTCGCGAGCTCGACGTTGTTCGGGACGCCATCGGCGTCCGGGTCTCCCGTGAACCCGTCGGCGCCAGCCGCCGAAGCGGGATTCAGCCCGAAGGTCAGCTTCCCACGCATCGGGGAGACCGTCGCTGTCTCCGTCTCCATTGGTCAGCACCAGGCGCCGGATCTCGCCGGGACGCCGGCAGCTCCGTACTTGACGATGTAGATTTCGCCGAAGAAGTCGACGTCGATCGAGCTGATGTTGCCGGGCGTGGCGATTTCGGCGGTGTGCTCGATGAAACCGGAAGCCGAGGCCTCGCGGGTCACCGGATCGATGGCGAGCGCGATCGAGCCCAGGCGGCCGGAGATGTAGTCGGCGTAGAAGTAGCGGCCCTGGTAGAAGGCGCCGAGCAGGCTGCCGCGATAGACGTAGCCACCGGTGATCGAGGTGCTGTTGTTCGTGCCGAACGCGTCGCCGTATTCGTGAATCGGCTCGCGAAGCGGCAGAAAGCCAGCGGCGGTCGCGGTGTTGAAATCGTGCTGGCCCTCCCGGATCCGCCAGCCGTAGTTGCGCCCGCCCCGCCGCGACGGCTCGTAGTTGATCTCTTCCCAGGC
The DNA here is from genome assembly GCA_963834365.1 of Vicinamibacterales bacterium. Lineage (GTDB taxonomy): Bacteria > Acidobacteriota > Vicinamibacteria > Vicinamibacterales > Vicinamibacteraceae > CAWJAP01. The sequence goes on from CAWIBS010000030.1 coordinate 320,747, forward strand.
CCCTTGACCGACGTCGCCGATCGTCAGCGCGCCCGTGCCGCCGTGCATCGGATTATCGAAGGTGATGCGCCACGGATTTCGAACGCCGAACGCCCAGATCTCGTCGAGCGCGCCGAGCGTGTCGGCGCCGGCGAACGGGATTGTCGGCAGGGATGCTGTATCCGCGCGGGTCGCTGTCCGGGACGCCGACGTCGAGGCGCAGGATCTTCCCGAGCAGTGTCCCCGGCAACTGCGCCTGGTTCCCTGGATCGCCCCCCGCGCCGCCATCGCCCATCGCGATGTAGAGGTATCCGTCGGGGCCGAAGACGATCTTTCCGCCGTTGTGATTGCTGTACGGCTGACAGATGAACGGCTGGGGCGTCTGCTGAAGGCTCGTGCAGGCGGGTGCCCCGGAGTTCGGGGTGTGCATGTCGGGCATCGCCGGCCACACCAGGTCGAACCGCGTACTTTCGTCGGCGACGAAGGGGTCGGCCGCCGATCGGCGAAAGCGCGCGACGACGGTCGCACCGGCCGGGACGCTTCCACTGGCCTCACTCGAGAAGTTCACGTAGAAGCGGCCAGAACGCGCATAGTCAGCAGGGAATGCGAGGCCGAGCAGCCCGCGCTCCCCACAGCACAGCGATTCCTGACTCAGGTCGATGAACGGTGTCGCTCGCAACGCGCCGTTCTGAATCACGCGAATCAGGCCGGTCTGTTCGACGACGTACTGGATGGCCGGGTCTGACGGGTCCTGCACCATGCCGACGGGGCTCGAAAGCCCGGAGACGTAAGGAACCGTGCTGAGTTGCGCGCCGGCGTGTCGCGCCGCGCCGAGCGCGATTGCCACGGTGAGCGCTCCGACGATCCGGCCTTGCCACGTTCGTGGGTCCATTGGGGGTCCTCTCTGTTCACGCGGACAGGTGAAGGCCGCCCGGAGCACACGGACGTCCAGCCCAGCGGCATTGCATGGGCCGTTCCATCGACTGGAGGTGGCAAACCGGCCGCGATCGGCCCGAAAAGAGGGCCAGGACTGGCGGGCCGGATGTGATGTCTGGACGCGCAGACGCCCGAATCTCGTCCCGTTCTACACCGCGGTGTAAATTCCGAATACGCAGACGAGGCGACAAATGCGACGAGATCGCGCGACGGCGCCGGGTTCGCCGTATCGCCCAGTCCCCCAGTCGCCCAGTCCCCCAAGTCGCCGAGTCGCGACGTCTCGGGGTCGAAACTCCCGTCACGGCACCCGCACGGCGGACCGGGGGAGGTACGACGGATCGGCGTTGCCGGGAAGCGCCAGGAAGGGTTTGAACGAATCGAGCGACTCGTCGAAGAGCGTCGTCGCGACGCTCATCGACGGCGCGAATCCGGATGCCTTCTGCACGCGGCTCTCGAGCCAGCGGACGTGGGTATCGAGATAGCCGGCGACGAAGCCCCGCAGCGACGGCGCTTCATGGCGGCCGCCGTTGCCCGCTTCGAGAAACGAGTGATTCGCACGTTCGAACACCTTGATCGTCACGTCGCGCGCCGGACTCTTCGCCAGCGCAGCCTCGATGCCGGCCCGGTTCACGCTCGCGGGAACGATCCTGTCGAGTGCCCCATACAGGACGAGCACGGGGCATTTCAGGCGTTCGAGCGCCGGGCGCGGATCGTAGGTCAGCACGTGCTGCCAATGCCACTGCAGGTTCTCGAGCGAGGGCGGCGGATTGACGTAGTAGGCCCAGCCCTCGCGCTTCGCGCGATCGATCTCGGTCTGCAGTGTTTCCCATCCCTGGCCAGTCCTGGCGACCTCGAACTTCTGGTCCATGAACGCCTGCGCGCGCTTCAGGATCTCGGAGGGCACGTCGTCGGCTCGCATCTGGTGCTCGACCCGCACCCGTTCGTGCTCGAGCGGCGTCAGTGCCGGCGCCGATTCGGCGATGATGAACGCGACCTGTCCGGACTGCTGGGCGGCCAGCGGCGCGACCCAGCTGCCGAGACTCATGCCGTGCAGGCCGATCTGTGCGGGATCGATCTCGGATCGCGACTGCAGATACCGCAATCCGGCGATCGCATCGCCCGCGAGATCCTCGAAGGTCGCCCGTGCCCAGCTGCCGGTCGACGATCCCGTGCCGCGCTTGTCGTGGATGAGGACCGCCACTCCGGCTCGCGCGTAGACGTCGGCCCACGGCCGCAATGCGTCCCGGGTCGCCGAACCCGATCCCTGGACCATGACCACGGCCGGATGCGGGCCGGGACCGTTCGGCAGCACCAGCGTTGCCGACAGGCGGACGTCGCCGTTGTAGAAGCCGATCTGCTCCATGCGATACAAGGTCCGGCGCACACCGACGACCGGCGCACGGCCGTTGCGATCCCAGGTAATCGTCTGGACGGCTCCGCCGCTTTCGCCGGCGACGGCGATCTTCACGGCCACGGGGTAGCCGGAGCCGATCGTGGGGCCGGCGACGAGCGTCCCATCCTCGAGCGCGAAGAGGGCGCCAACCCGGTCGGCTGCATGGTCCACGTACATCAGTCCGCCATTGTTCTTGGCGATGAGGACGATGTGCCCCGGCTCGAGTTCGTAGGTGCCGGCGATAGCGTCGACGCGCTCGGGCGTCAGCGGCGCGACTTTGAGCAGCTCGAAGCTGGCCGACGCGTAGGACTGTCGCACGATGCCTGACACGCGGCCTGGCCGGCGATGGCCTTCGAAGCGCAAGGTCGTCCGCGACGATTGCACGTCGAACTTCAACGAATCGTCGTCCGCCTTCAAGCGCTGCATTTCGAGCGCTACGTCACCCGCCAGGGGGAGGTCGAGAGTGCCGGAAAGCTTGTCGTCCTGCCGCTCCACGTGGGCGGAGACATAGACGGTACCGTCACGGCCGCGGAACCCTCCGATCCAATCGCCTTCGGCCCACGCCGGTGGAGCCGCACCCACTGAGGCCGGCAGCCACGCGCAGACGAACATCGCGACGAATACGCGGTATCGCATCGCCCTTCTCCGTTCCCTGGACTGATGTCCGCGTAGACGGAGGGGCCATGAAGGACGTTCGATGTCCGTTTTTGAGATACGGCCTGTTCGACCGCGCGCACTTCGCTGGTAAGCCGCTGAAACGGCGCCACTACCGGATTCGTGTCACGGCGTACGCCCGGGAAGGGAACGCGTCGACAATGTGACGAACGGGATGGCGGCGGTGACGATGAACGGCAGTCGGAGAGTATTGCCGAAGGTCCGGCTCAAGCCGGACACTACGTTCACCCGTGGTTGGTCCGGTGGGTCCGGCTAAAAAGCCGGACACTACGTTCATCCATGGTTGGTCCGCCACAAAAGCCGGACACGACGTTCGCGCATCGTTGGTCGCTCGTAGTGTCCGGCTTAGCCGGACCACCCGCCACGATCCTTGCTACGACCGGTTGAAGACGATCTGAAGGATCCAGAGAACGAGCAGGACCGCGGCTTCCGCCGCGAGCACGGTCAGGTAGGTGCGCCGCATCCGCTGGCGATCCTCGGCTGGCTCGACGTTAGTTTCCAGATCGTTCACAGGGTTCCCACCGCCGCGTCAAGGCGCTGGCTCGCGAGAGCCAGGCTCGTGCGCGCTTCCTCGAGCCAGCCCTCGTCGGCGGCGACGAGGTTCCGCGACAACCCGATGGCTTCGGCCGTCCGCTCAGGCGCTGGTCCGCCCGGGGTCCGGCGCACCGCGATGAAGTGCTCGGGACTCAGCATCTCATCCAGCCGGGTGGACGTCTCGCGTATTGGCGTCCCCAGCAGCTGCCGCGACACCTCGGCGAGCTGCGCGTCGAGGGGGGCGTCGGGCCGCTCGCGCCGCGCCTGCACGAGTGCGGCGGCCACCTTGTGGGCGCGCCCGAAGGCGACTCCGTGATCGCGCGCGAGGCCGTCGGCAAGCTCGGTCGTCGTGACCCAGCTCTCGTGCGCACGGTTCGCCATCGCGGCCGTGTCGAACACTGCTCCCCGCAGCGCAGCGCCGACCAGCGTGGTGGCACGCACGGCATCGCGGAACGCCGCATGCACGAGCGGCTGCAGGTCGTCCTCGGTGTCCACGATGTCACCGAACGGCGTGTTGTGGACGGCGATGATCACCGCCGTCGCCTGGCCGAGCGCTTTGCTCCCGATCGATCGGGCATGCTCGAGCGCCACGGGATTGCGCTTCTGCGGCATGATGCTGCTCGCCTGTACGAAACCGTCTGCGAGCCGCAGATAGCGGACCTCGGCGGTGCACCAGAGCAGCAGGTCCTGCACCACCCGTCCGAGCCCGGCGAGCAACACCGCGGTCGCGGCCAGGCTTTCGAGCATGTAGTCCACCGTGGCAATGCTGCCGTAGGTATTGCCCGTCGGCGCCGAGAAGCCGAGCAAGTCACTCGTACGCTGGCGATCGATGGCGAAGCCGGTCCCGGTGATGGCGCAGGCGCCCAGCGGGCAGTAGTTGGTCGTGGCGTACGCGGCGCGCAGTCGTCTGGTGTCGCGCTCCAGCTGCTCGATCGCACCCAGCAGATAGTGCGCGAGCGTCGTCGGCTGTGCGGGCTGGGTGTGCGTGTGCGCGGCGAAGATCGTGCTGCGGTGCCGATCCGCGATCTCGAGGAGCGTCGTGCGCAGAAAGAGCGACGCGGCCACCAGATCCAGGACGAACCCGCGCTGCCGCATCCGGTACATCGTCATGTCGATGTCGTTGCGGCTTCGCGCCGTGTGGAGCCGGGCCGCCACGTCCTCGCCCGCACGCTCGACGAGCAGACGCTCGAGGTGGAAGAACAGGTCCTCGGTCGCGCCGTCGTATGCCGTGCCGCGGACGGTGTCACAGCAGATCGCGGCCAGCGCCGACCGCAGCGTGCGCGCATGGTCGCGTGAGACGATGCCCGACTCGGCGAGCATCACCAGGTGGGCGCGGTGAATCGCGAGCAGGGGCTCGAGGAACAGCGCCTTGGCATCTTCGAAGTTCTCGTTGAGCACGTGCTGCACGTACTCGGGCGCAAAAGACATCCTTCTGGGATTCTAGCTGTTCTTCCTGGCTGGCCGGCAGCTCGACTGGAGTGTGCTGGTGCTCGGCCTGGCCCGCCTGGCTCTTCATCGAGGTCCTTCCTTCGCTGTGTGGGAAGCGCCGTGCGCCATCACGTCGATCCGGAACTCACTCGGCTCGATAAGCGCCGTCACATCCTGTTTGCACCCCATTCACGCCACGGCGATGTACCTTGGCGCCGGCGGGGTCAAGCTCGAGGTAGATGCCGTGCCAGCGCTCGCGCCTTCATCGACTCAGCACCCAACGCGTCCCGTCTTTCACGCGACGCCCTCCCGGGGCTACTCGCTTCGCGCCGGAAGGCCAGACCGGGTCTTTCGGACGAGGCCTGTTTCGGCTGGACGCATAATGGAGTGGTGTTCCCCGTTGTTCCTCTGCCGGGTTTGGCCGATATGCTCGGTCGTCGTGCCATTCCGGCTGAAGTCGTGCTCCGCGCCGTAGTCCACGAGGCTCTGAAGCGGAGCGATCGTTGGCGAAGATGACTGCCTCGCGATCGCGGTTGCCGATCTGGCTGCTGATTGCGATCGGTCTGGGCATGACGATCGGTGTCACCGTTGCGGTGTTCCCGCTCGGCCGGCACCTGCTGGTCTTCGTCATCGTCCTGAGCGGCCTCGCCTGGCTGCTTCGCACGGCGAGCGACTGGGTCGCGGAACATGCGGGTCCGCAGCGGGGCATGGTCATTCTCGGGCTGGTGCTGTTCGGCGCCTGGTTCGCGCTGGCTGCCGCCGGGCCCCGTCAGCTGCAGAACTTCGGGTTCGGCCCCCTGCGGGTCCCGAGCGAGCCTCCCGATCCGTTCGAGCTCCGTCCCGCCGGATCACGCGGGCCGTTGTCGTCGCTGGGCTCGCCCTCGCCGGACGAAGAACCGAGATCGCCGCTCGGGGATCTGCTGCGGCGGGACCCGTCCCCGGAGCCCGAGACTCCCGAGGCCCCGGCTGACGGCCGCCGCGGGACGCCGCGGGTCACGCTCCACCTGTCATCGGGTGTTTCCCGGGCCGGAGAGGGAGTGGTCCTCATCGCACAGCTGCGCGGCGATGGCCGGCCGGTCCGCGGCTACATCGAGTTCCTCGTCGGTGACGAGGTGGTCGATTGCAGGCTCGCGCGCGTCCAGGGGGACACCAGCCAGGCAGAGTTCCGGCTGGTCGGGATGAAGCCGGGGACCTACAGTCTGCGCGCCCGCTATAGCGGCAGCCGCAGCTTCGAGAACGCGGAGTCGGCGACCGTCCAGCACCGCGTCGCCGACAAGTGAGGCAACGGAGGGGACAGAGGAAACGGTCTTAACACAGAGGAACGGTCTTGTCTTAACACAGAGCAACGGAGTAACGGAGACGAACAGAGGAGAGCCTGAATTCCTATTTCTTAATTGTTTGAATTTGGGTTTTCTCCGTTCGCCTCCGTTGCTCCGTTACTCTGTGTTAAGACAAGACCGTTCCTCTGTGTTAAGACCGTTTCCTCCGTCCCCTCCGTTACCTCACGGGCGCGAAGTAGCCGCCCCGACTGGCAAAGCGCAGCTCGCCGCGGGGACTGCGGATCTCGACCTTGCGCCAGGCGCCGTTGCGGGTCGAATTCGTCGATTCGTAGCTGATGACGTAGCGGCGCCGCAGGTTCTCGACGATGCGCGCATAGTCGGCGGCGAGCGCTTCCACGCTGTCGGGAAAATACGCATCGCCGCCGGTCGTCGAGGCGATCTGCTCGAGCCGGGCCCGGTCCACGTTCCCTCCCAGGCCGATCGCGTAAACGAGCGCGTCCACGTCCTTGATGCCGGCCATCAGTTCCTCGAAGGAGAGGAGACTGCCCGGACCCGTGCCGGCGTTGTTCTCGTCTCGACCATCGGTCAGCGCCACGACCACCCGCCGTCCCTCGACGCGTTTGAGACGGCCGAGCGCATCGTGAATGGCGTCGTACAGCGCTGTGCCTCCGTTCGCGGTGTACTCGTCGATCGCCTTGAGCGCGTCCGAGCGGAAGAGCGTCAGGTCGTGGGCGAGCACAGGGCGATCGGAAAAACGGATCACCGCCAGCTTGTCCTGGTCGCGAAGGGCCTTCACGAACGATTGCGCCGCTGCCTTCACGCCATCGGCGCTCTTCCGCATGCTGCCGCTCTCGTCGAGCACGAGCATGATCGACACCGGACTGGTCGCTTCGAAGAATGCCTCCACCTGCTGCGCGACGCCGTCTTCGGTGACCGCCAGGTCCTCACGTGTGAGGTCCAGGTATTGCCGCGAACTGTCGGTCGCCGTGAACTCGATGGTCGGCCGGACCGGCGGCGGCCGAGGCGCGAAGTACCCGGGCCTGGCGCGCACCGTCAGCCCCGGCGTCGTCGTCGCCAGGCTGATTCGCCGGAACGTACCGTCCACCTGCTGGTTGCGAGGCGTATAGGTGATCACATAGCGGTTCGCCACGTCTGCCGCGACCCGGTCGTGCACGATCGGCAGTTCTTCTTCGCGCCATGGGAAGAACGCCCGCCCCCCGGTTTCGGCAGCCAGGCGGCGCAGCATCCGCTCGCCCCGCAGCGAGATGCCGGCGACGCCGCCGACCCCGATGACATAGGCGGTCGCGGATCGCTGCTGCAGCGCGGCAATCGCCTCCTCGACGCTGGCCGGTACTGTGCTCGTCGTAGCCATCGCTCAGCAGCACGATGACGTGTCGGCCCTCGCGGCCCTCGAGCAGCTTCGACGTCGCAATCAGCGCGTCGTTGATCGCCGTCCCGCCGCGCGCCTGCATGGAGGCGAGCGCGTCAGCCACGGTGGCGGCATCCTCGGTCGGCCCGGTGATCGCGCCCAGCGTCTTCGTGAACGGCACGACCAGGACGCGATCGCCCTTGTGCAGGTGCCCCATCAGCCGCGCGGCCGCACGCCTCAGGAACTCCACCCGTCGGCTCATGCTCTGGCTGCCGTCAACGAGGAGCACGTAGGTCGCCGGCAGCGTCTCGGGCCGGACAATCTCGAGCGCCTGCGGGACGTCGTCTTCGGCGAGGGCAAAGCCCGACTTCTCGATGCCGGTGACGAAGCGGCCTTCGGCGTCATGCACCGTCGCCTCGACCAGCACGCTCAGCACCTCGGCGGTCTCGACGAAGTCGAACGGCGCCAGCGCCACGAGATCCGTGGCCGATCTTCCCTTGCTGTCGATCGCCTCGACGGCAATCTCGGTCGCCACGAACGGATTGTCGTCCACCCACTCCACCGCGTAGACGGGGCCCTGTGTGTCCTCGGCGACGACGGTCTTGTTCACGAAGAACCGCACGAGCTGGACGGCGGCGTCCGCTTCGTGCTCGACGCGCGCGACGATGCGAACCGCACCTGCGACGCCTGTGCGGCCGAGCGGCGAGGTGATGCGCACCGACAGGGGCGATGGCTCGACGTGCGACGAGACGGGCGCGCTGGCGAGGACGACGACGGCCACGGCAATCCCGAGGCTGGCGGCGCCCACCAACGAGTGGAGCCGGTCCGGAGCCCCGCGCCACACCCGCCTGGCCAGGCCGGTCCCCGGGTCACTCCTCGCCGTCATCGATGAAATAGCTGTCACAGGCCGCCTGGAGCAGCGGAAACGTCAGCGCACGGGACTCGTTGCGGTAGTCGGCCAGCGAGAGGGCCTGGTCGATGAGATCGCGGGGCTGACAGCCGCGCATCGGGATGCGCCGCGGGCGGTAGACCTCCTGCAGCAGCCGATCGACCAGCGACCGGTCGAATCCGATCCCGCGTTCGTCGCAGCAGTTGATGAAGATGCGGACGAAGTCGTCGACCGACGGGCTCTCGGCGAAGACCTTGTAGCGGATGCGGCGGAGGAACGCTTCGTCCACGAGCTCGCGCGGCCGGATGTTGGTCGCAAACGCCGCGAGCACGATGAACGGCAGCTCGAACTTCTGGCCGGTCTGCAGCGTCAGGTAGTCGACGCGGCTCTCGAGCGGGACGATCCATCGGTTCAGCAGGTCCCGCGGGTGACACCGCTGCCGGCCGAAGTCGTCGATGACCAGCACCCCGCCATTCGCGAGCGCCTGCACCGGTGCGCGGTAGAAGCCGGCCGCCGGCAGGTACGCGAGCTCGAGCGATTCGAGCGTCAGCTCACCGCCAACGGTCACGACCGGCCGCCGGCAGCGCGCCCACCGCTGATCGTGGGCGTGCTCGTCGATCAGGCTGGTCGGCTCGGCAATCGGCAGCTCCTCGTGCACGACCGGGTCGAAGATCCGGATGATCTGGCCTTCGACCTCGATGGCGTGGGGGATGGCGACCTCGCCCTGGAGGAGATTCCGCAGGCCCTGGCAGATGACGGTCTTGCCGTTGCCGGGCGGGCCATACACGAACAGGGAGTGCGCGGCATTGACGGCCGGGCCGATCTCGTCGATGACGCGGTCGCTGAGCACGAGATGCGAGTAGGCCGCGCGGACCTCGTGGCGCGAGGCGCGCCGCGGCAGCGCCTGGCGGAATGCCCGGAGATAGCTCGTGTAATGCGCGAGCGGGACCGGCGCCACGCCGACGTAGTGGTTCTGCTCGAGAAAGAGCGCCGCGCGCCGGCGGCCGGCATCCGTCACGCGATAGTCGTAGGCCGGCGGGCCGACCATGGACCCGCGGATGACCTCGACCTGATGCTGGTTCCGCAGCAGATCGATCGCCGGCTCGATGGCACTGAAGCGCAGCCCCAGGCGACGCGAGAGCTCGTTGCCGGTGAGGTCTCCGCCGAAGTGCAGCGTCTTGAGCGTGAGCTGCACCATCAGATCGAGCGGCAGCCCCGTCTCCGCCAGCGTCCCCGGCGCCGGCGGGTGCCCGAGAATCGGCGATCGGTGGTACACCGGCATCGCCGTCATCGGGGCGGCTGCACGTCGGCGACGGTTCGCGGCGGCCGCGCAGCGCCCGCGGACTCTGCCAGCACCAGGTTGCGGCGGGCCGCCAGCAGCGAGGGGTTCAGCGCCAGCGCCTGACGACACCGCCGCGCCGCATCGGCGGCTCTGCCCTGCTCGAGGTCGAGGGTGCACAGGTTGTTGTGCGCCCACGCAGCCGAGGGATCGAGCCTGAGCGCGGCCTCATACGCCCGGCGAGCTTCGGCGTGAAGGCCGAGTGCCTGGAGGACGGTCCCGAGCGTGTTCCGGGCGGCAGCCGATTCGGGAAGCCAATAGACGGCCCGGTGGGCATCGGTCAGCGCGAGCGGGAAGAACCCATAGTCACGCCAGATGCGGGCCAATCCGTCGTAAGCGGCGCCCGCGGCCGGGTCGAGCCGCGTCGCCGCCGTGAAGTGTTCGAAGGCGAGATCGCGGATGCCCGCCTGAAGATAGGCGGCCGCGACGGCGCCATGCCGAGCCGCGGTCCGGCCCTGCGCCAACGCGCCGAGCGCGGCGCGCAGCGCAGGATCCGCAGTCTCCGCCATCTGGACATTGCTGCTCGAGCGCTGGACGCCCGAGAGCACCGCGCGCGCCCGGACGCGCGTCACGAAGTCGGCCAACGGGTCGCGCGCCACGGGCTGAGGCGGCCGGCGCGCTGCGGCGCAACCGGCCACTCCGCCGGACAACGCCAGCAGCGCCCACACCACCCCAATTCGCAAACGCCTCACGTCAGGCAACGTCCCTCTGGCCGGAAAACCCTGGTCTCTTCAGCGATCCGCTAGTCGTCCGACCGTACCCGTGAGCGCCGCTTCAACAGATACAACACGCCAACAACACCAGCCGCAATCCACAGCATCAACTGCGTGTCCATTTGAGCTCCACCTCACAATTCGGGCCTGACGGCCGGCCCGGAGCCTCTTCAGCGTGTCCCCAACCCCTGTATCAGCACCCGTATGATCCGAATGGCCCCTGGCCCCAACGTCATCACGTAGAGCGACGGAAACAGGCAGAACACCAGCGGAAAGACCAGCTTCACGCCGAGTTTGGCCGCCCTCTCCTCGGCTCGCTGCCGCCGCATCGTCCGCCCGGTATCGGCGTGGATGCGCAGCGCCTGCGCGATGCTGGTGCCGAACCGATCGGTCTGGATCAGCATCGCCACGAGCGCCCGCACGTCGTCCACCTTCGTCCGATCGGCGAAGTTGCGGAATGCCTCCATCCGAGGCTTGCCGGCCCTGATCTCGTTGGTAACGGTCTGCAGCTCCTCGGTCAGCGCCGGATACGAGATCTCGAGCTCTTCGCTCGCTTTCAGCACTGCCTGGTCGAGCGACAGTCCCGCCTCGACGCACACGATGATCAGGTCGAGCGCGTCCGGCAGCCCGTTGCGAATCTGCTGCTGGCGACGGGTGACGATCCGCCCGAGCACGACGCCGGGCAACAGGTAGCCGACGATGGCGGCGAAGCTCGCGGCGAGCAGCCCGCGTCCGGGCCCCGTCAGCAGGAACACGGTTCCGCCGAGCAGGACTGGAAGGCCGACCTCGAGAGCGGCGTAGAGGATCGGCGCCTCCGGCGCATGGTAGCCGGCCCGGGCGAGACGGCGCCGGATGCGCGACAGCTCTTTCGGCGAGGTCGGCAGGAGCCTCGACACGCGCTCGATCGCGGGATTCACCGCATCGGTGAGCGCGAGATTCGTCAGCGGGGACTGAACGCGGAGATCGCCCTTCTGCGGCGACGTGAGCTGCTCGAGCCGGCGGCGTGCCGGCCCCAGGCGCAGCAGGAACATCGCCGCCACCGATCCGGCCAGCAGCGCCGTCGCCAGGAAGACGATGCCGATCGTCAGGGTCAGGTCCGTGGGCATGCGGCTCAGTACCGATCGCGACGAGTCGGCGGATGACCAGATAGCCGATCACCCAGAGACCCACCGCGCCGATCAGCATCTGCAGTCCGAGCGGGTCCTGGAACAACAGGCGCACGTGATCGGGCGCCACGACCGCCATCGCCACGCCAATGGCGACGGGCATGCCGGTGAGCACCCAGCCGGTCAGCCTCGCATGTGCCGTGACGACCTTGATCTGCCGGCGCACTTTGAAGCGCTGCCGGATGACCGACCCGAGATTGTCCAGGATCTCCGCGAGGTTGCCGCCCGACTCACGCTGGGTGAGGACGGCCGTGACGAAGAACCTCGCGTCGATCAGCGGGATGCGCGCGGCGAAGAGCCGGAGGGCGTCGGGCAGGGACATGCCGAAGTTCTGGCGGTCGTACACCAGCCGGAACTCGGCGCCCACCGGATCGGGCAGCTCGTCGGCCACCAGCGCCAGACCGGTCGACAGCGCATGCCCGGCACGCAGCGCCCGCGCCATCAGGTCGATGGCTTCGGGAAACTGCTCCTCGAAGACCTGGGCCCGGCGGTCGGCGCGGCGCCGGATCCACAGGAACGGAATGAGGCCGGCGAAGAGGCCGACGGGAAACCCGATCAGCGGCGAGGCGGCGATGCGCGCCAGCACGACGCCACCGCCGAGGGCGGCAGCCGCGGAAATCGTCAGGAACTTCGCGACCGTCATGTCGAATCCCGCCTGATCGAGCAGGCGGGCGAGCGGCGCCGTCGGACCCTCGGCGCGCGCCAGCGTCTCGAAGCGGCGGATCTGGGCCTCGCGCGGCTTCTCGATGACCGTCTGCTGAGGCGAGACCTGCTGTTCGGCGGTCGGCCGCAGCCGGCGCCGCAGCTGCGCCTGGACGGCGGCTTCCGGCCGATAGACGATCAGCCAGTACACCGCCAGGAAAATGGCGACGACGAGCGCGAAGATGACGACCGCGGCGAACATCAGGCCACCTGCATGACGTGCTCGAACATGCCGGACGGCAGCGGGCGGCCCGAGGCGGCGAGACGCTCGGAGCACATCGGGCGGATACCGGTCGCACGAAACCGGCCCACCACGCGCCCCCCCTGCGTCAGCCCGGTTCGCTCGAACACGAAGATGTCCTGCATCGTGATCACGTCGTTCTCCATCCCCGTGATCTCGGAGATGGCGGTCACTTTGCGCGTGCCGTCGGAGAGGCGGGTCAGCTGGACGATCAGATCGACGGCCGAGGCAATCTGCTGACGCACGGCACGCTCGGGCAGGCTGAGGCTCGCCATCGCGACCATCGTGTCGAGTCGATACAGGGCATCGCGCGGGCTGTTGGCGTGAATCGTCGTCAAGCTGCCGTCATGTCCGGTGTTCATCGCCTGGAGCATGTCGAGCGCCTCGGCGCCGCGCACCTCGCCGACGATGATGCGATCCGGCCGCATGCGGAGCGCGTTGGTCACGAGGTCGCGCTGCTTGACCGCGCCCTTCCCCTCGATGTTCGGCGGCCGCGTCTCGAGCCGCACGACGTGGCGCTGCCGCAGCATCAGCTCGGCCGCATCCTCGATCGTGATGACACGCTCGTTCTCCGACACGAACCCCGAGAGGACGTTGAGGAACGTCGTCTTGCCGGCGCCGGTGCCGCCGCAGACGACGATGTTCAGACGGCAGGCGACGGCCGAGATCAGGAAGTCGAGCATCGGGCGCGTCAGCGTCTGCCGATCGACCATGTCGATCGCGCCGAGACGGTCGGTGCGGAAGCGCCGGATCGACAGGACGGGGCCGTCGAGCGCGAGCGGGGGGATCACGGCGTTGACTCGCGAGCCGTCGGCGAGACGTGCGTCCACCATCGGGCTCGACTCGTCGATGCGCCGCCCCACGGAGCTGACGATCCGCTCGATGATCTGCATCATGTGCTTGTCGTCGCGAAACGACACCGGGCTCTCTTCGAGACGGCCTTCCCGTTCGACGAAGACCTGGTTGAAGCGGTTGACCAGGATGTCCGACACCGTCGGATCCTTGAGCAGCGCTTCGAGCGGCCCCAGCCCGAACAGCTCGTCGAGCACGTCCACCGTCATCGACTCGCGCTCGTAGAGGCTGAGCGGTGTCGTCTGGGTCTCGGTCTCGAGCAGCCTCTGGATGAGCGAGCGGATCTCGGGCTCGGCCTGCTCGCGGCGTGTGCGCGCGAGCCGCTCCAGGTTCAGGCGGTTGAGCAGCTCCTGGTGAATCCGGCTCTTGATCTGCTGGTAGTGCGGATGACGGATGTCCGCGGCAGCCGAGGACGGGCGGGAGGGCCCGATCGCAGTCGCGAACCCTGAATCGGGAGACAACGGCTTCATAGGCTATTTGCGTCCCTTGAGCATTCCGAACAAGCCGCCCGGCTCGTGCCTGGACGGCGGCGCGGCCTTGAGGCCCGCCAGATCGCGCGCCAGCTCCCGGAAGCTCGCCGCCAGCTTGTTGTGGTTGTCGAGCGCGAGCGGCCGGCCCTTGTTGAGGGCCCGCAGCGCCATGCGATAGTCGCTCGGCACGCTGTGGAGCACGCGCGTGCCGATGACTTTCTCGACGTCGTCACGGCCAATCTCGGCTTGATGATCGACCCGGTTCACGATGACCAGGACCCGATCGTTGCCGTACCGCTGACGGAACGATGCGGCAATGCGGCTCGCGTTGCGGACGGTGGCCAGCTCCTGGTTCGCCACGACGACGATGCGGCCGGCATGGTCGAGCGCGTCCAGCGCGGCGGCATCGGAGCGCGGGACGTCGAGGATGACGTAGCGATAGAGCTGTGTCGCGAACTCGACGAGGCTGCGCACACGCTGGACGCTGCTCGTCTGGACGAGCGCCCGATCGGAAGAAGCGAGCAGATGCGGCCCCGCCGGCGTCTGCACGACCAGGCCCTTGAAGAACGACTCGTCGAAACGGTGGATGTTGTCGAGCGCGTCGACGACCGAGAAACGTGGCTCCACGCCCAGGAAGAGCGCCGCATCGCCGTGCGACAGGTGCAGATCCACGAGCAGGGTGCGCGCGGGCTCCGTCTGACTGAGCTCGGTCGCCACGTTGACGGCGGCCGTCGTGGTCCCGACGCCGCCCTTGGCGCCGACGAACGCCAGGACCTGTCCTGCCACGGTCGGAGTCTTGTGCGCCAGCAGCCGCAGGATCGCCGTCTCGAGCTCGGTCGTCGAGAGCGGTTCGGCCACGCACTCGTTCACCCCCGCCCGCATGGCCTCGAGCACCAGGGCTGGGCTCGAGCGCGGTCACGACGAGCAGCACGGGGGTCGTGGGGTGCTGGCGCTTCAACAGCGCCAGGCCGCCCGGCAGCGGCTGCCCGCCGCGCACGTCCACGAGGACGACGTCGGGCTGGCGCGCGACCGGGTGCGCGAGCGTTCCGAGCTCGGCCGAGGCGAGCACACTCGAGCGCATGTTGCAGGCGGACAGCAGCCGCTCCAGCTCTCGATCCCTCGGTCCGACGATGACAACCTCTTGTGACACCATTACCTCTACGATCGTTGCCCGGTCCCGTGCTTAGCGGACCAACACCACGTTCCGGAGAAACGAAGCCTCGTCGGACACGTGTTGCGCCCCGGCGTCGGTAACCAGATTGCCCGGCATCGGGATCACTCGACCACGAGCTCGCCCGTCCAAGCCTCGACGAAAAACCCGACGATGTTCCGCACGTGCAGACTGAACGTCGTGGTAGGGGGATTGCCCTGCGCCGCGAGCTCGGACGGGTCGAACAGCACGATGGGGACGATGCGCGGACTTACGACGAACGCGCTGCCCGTCACAGTCCCCGTCCCAGCGTCCCAGGTCGCGCCCGGATCCAGCGCGATGAGCTCGTCAATGCCGTCACTGGCGGACACCAGAACCGTGTCGACTGCGTCTCCGAGCGTTGTCGGTTGGTCGTTGCAGGACGTGACGTTCAACGCGTAGCCGGCCTGCCCCGTCTCCCCGTCGGCGCGCGGAACCGACACAGTGAAAAACTGGTCGTTGGCGACCACCGGCACGTCGAGGTTCCCGGGAGTGAGCGACAACTGGGTACCGAACCACGCCGGCGCGCGTGTACCCCGACCCAGGCCCGGAGTCGTCTGGAGGGAGATAGGTGTCGCCGGGCGGGTTGAACTCGTTCGCTGGAACCTGGTTCTCGTTCCAACTGTCAGCCACTGCCCAGGGCCGAAGGCAGTTCGTTGAATTGCCGACGATGACCTTTGCGGCGGCGGTCGCACGCACCTGCTGGTTCATGGCACCCAGGATCGGCGCAAGAAGCGTCGTGAGGGACGTGCCGCCACCCGCCCCGCGGAAGACCTGTGCCTGAATGCACGTGCCCGCCACCGCCGGCGGGCCGGGCGGGCATTCGATGACCGAGAACCCAAGGTCGCCCGCCGAGCTCACCGGCTGTCCCCACACTTCGTGCGTCGCGGCAATGGCCCTGGCGGCGCTGCTCGGCGACTGCAGCGTCTTCAGAGGCGCTGTAAGCAAACGTCACGGACGCGGCGAGCGCGGCGGCGTCGGCCGCGCTTTGCGCCTGGGTTCGCGCCACCCAGAGAATGCCGAGATCGATCGTGAGGGCGCTGAAGCCCAGCAGACCGATGAACGCGGCCGCGACGTGGACCAGGATGGCGCCGCGCTCGCTTCGGAGCCCGCGCGGATCGCGTCCCGGCGCGCGGCCGGCGCGCGGCGACGACACGATGGAGCGCGAGGCAGTGGGCACGGGCGTTTCGACTGAAGCTGTTCGTCAGTTCCGGTCGTCCGGCTTGATGACCGGGGGCGGCGCATCGGACACGGTCCCGCGCCCCTCGTTCTCGATGCCCGGCGCGGGCAGGAACGACTTGGGACGCGTCGGCAGCGGCGGCACCTCGTCCGGATCGAGCGCACGCACGAGCCGGGGCGTGATGAGTACCATGAGCTCGGTCCGCTCGGCGCGATCCGAGCGGCTCCTGAAGAGCGTGCCGATGATCGGCAGGCTGCCCAGGATCGGGATCGCCGCCTTGTCGTCCTGCGTGATGTTGTTCAGCAGGCCGGCAATCGCGAACGACTGCCCGTCACGCAGCTCGACGTCGGTCGCCGCGCGGCGCGTGATCAGCGACGGGATGCGGAAGCCTTCGAGCGTGATCCCGTTGTTGAAGTCGAGCGAGCTCACCTCGGGCTCCACGTGCAGGCGGATGACGTCGCCGGCGATCGTCGGCCGGAACTTGAGGCGGACACCGAACTCCTTCCACGTGATTGTGACCGATCCGGTGACGCCCTGAACGACGGGCACCGGGAACTCCCCGCCGGCGAGGAAGCTGGCTTCCTGGCCGTTGTAGGCGATCAGGTTCGGCTCCGCCAGGCTCTGGAAGTAGCCCTTCGACTCGAGCGCCTTCAACACCGCCCCGATACCTTCCCGGCGATCGAAGAAGAACAGGTTGAGCAGGTCGGTGAAAATCGTCTCGGTGACGCCGGTCGGATCGGCCGTCAGGTCCGGGCCTGAAAACTGCTGCGTCGTCGTCCGGGCGCTGTAACGCTGCGCGTTGGCGAAGAAGGTGAACCCGGCCTGGAGCAACGCCGTGCGATTCACCTCGGCGAAGCGCACCTGCAGCATGACCTGCTGGCTGGCCATTCCCCCGGGAAGCTGCAGCAGGTTGATGACCCGCGCATTGGCTTTGGTCCCGCCGGCAATCTCGCCCGCGCGGAGCATGACCGCGTTGGACGACACCTGGCCGTTGAGGATGATCGCCTCGTCGTTCATCGACACCCGGATGTCCTCGCCGGGGAACACCTGATTCAGCGTCTGCTGGAGGGTCGTGACGCCCGGATCGACCACCACGTCGGTACTGGAGCCGTTCCGTGGCGCCCCACACGATGAGGCTGACCGTCCCCGCGCTCTTGCCGTCGATGAGCACCTCGCGCGGCTGCACGACCACGGCGTCGGCAATCTTGGGATCGGTGACGGCGATGCGCGTGATGGCAAACGGCGTTGGCAGCACCATCGAACGGCCGGCCGTGAGAATCAGGACGCGATCGCGATCGACGGCGCCGGTGATCGGCTGCGGCGCGACTGGTGTGCCCTGCGGCGCGGGCGTGCCCGCCTGGGGCGCCCCCGGCGCGGGCGCAGGTGCCTGCGCCGACAGCGCGGCGATACCGGTCAGCGCCCCCATGAGCGCCAGCAGCACGCGGCTCAGCCCGCGACCTCCGGGAGAGGACCCCGGCATCCCTCGCACGGCACTCATTCCTTGATCGGCTCCTCGCCCGTGCCCGAGCGCACCTGCTCCTCGGTCCTTTTCGCGCCGCGGATCGCCTCGACCGTGTATGGCTTCGGCGGCTCGGGCGGCGCGCCGTCACGACTCGCCGGCGCCGGCGCCTTGCGGACCGACGCCGGTTTGGTCGCGGGCGGCGGCTCGGGCGATCCGCCCATCAGGCCCGCCATGCGGACGCCGAGCGTATCCGTCGGCAGCGTATCCAGGGGATTGCGCAGCGTCAGCGTGATGCGGCCCTCGGCCTGGACGAGCGCGATGCGCTCGGCGTCCTCGGGGGACACGAGCAGGGTGACGACGGAGGTCGGCATCGGGCGGCCGTCCTGCCGCGCCTTCTCCTGGTCGAACCGCGTCCCCGCGGTCAGCACCTGCACGTTCGACACGATGACGCGCGCGACGCTCTCGTCGTTGTCGGATTGCTTGGCCAGCGTCACGAGGACGTCCACCCGCGTGCCGGGGACCACGAACCCCGCGACGCCAATCACTTCGTTGACCTTGACGGAAATGGCGCGCATCCCCGGCGGGATCGTCGGCGGCAGCCCGGCCCCCGCGCCGACCGCCGCCAGCTTCGACTCGGTGATCGGCTCGTTCATCGCAATCGAGTCCACGGCACCCCGGTCCACGACCTGCCGGAGATCGCTGTAAGTGCCGGGCACCAGGCTGTCGGCAGGCCACACGACCGCCTTGACCATCTCGCGCGTCACGAGCGCGCCCGCCGGGATCGGCGTCGCGGCGACGAGCGCCGTCGTGAGCTTCGGGCCGGGCTGGCGGGATCGATTGGCCGATGCCACGGTAGACGGCCACAGCTCGCGACGGTGGCGCACACGAACGCGATCGCGAGGACCGCGAGGAGGCGGGTGTTGCGACTCATGGAGTGACTCCGCTCGAGACGGTTTCGACACGCATCGTGGACGTGGCGGTCAGGGTGATGGTTCCGAACGTGCCCGTGCCGCCAGCCAGCGCCATGATCGGGCCCAGCACAATGAATTGATCGGCCAGCGTCACAGTGACCTGCGCGGCGGTGAACGGCGGCCCGCTGCCCGGATCGATGACGACCGGGTTCACCGCGGTGACCGGGCGACGCGGAGGGATTGTTGGTGCCCTCCTGGACGAAGGCGAGGACGCGCGCCTGCACGTCCGGAGTCGTGTAGCCGGGCAACACCGCGATGCGCGCCCCTTCGCGCGCCGCGTTGCTCAGCACCTGCTGCCGGGACAGCAGCAGGCCGAAATCGACGATGCCGCCGAACACGACCAGGAGGAGCGGGAGTGCCAGCGCAAACTCGACGAGCTCGGCTCCCGATTCCGACGGCGACCGACAGACGCCGCCGTCCGCGCACCATCACCATCACCTTCGCCACCACAGTGTCGCGAGCGCACCGAGCGCCAGCGGCAGCGCATATGGCAGCCGCATGGCGTGTGGCGAGTCGAGCGTCAGTCCAGGATGGGCACGCGGCCCGACCAGTCGCCAGAAAACCAGGAGCGCCCAGATATTGCCCAGTGTCCTCGTCAGCGCGCCGCGCATCAGCAGCCACGGCACGGCAATGACGCCACCGGCGATTGCGCCGTACACCGCCACCCACCAGGCGCCTGACGGTCCGAGCCAGGCGCCGAACGCGGCGAGCAGCTTGACGTCGCCCGCGCCGAGACCCCTCAGAGAGGAAGAGCGGCAGGAAGATCAGCAGACCGACCGTCCAGCCGGCGGCGCTCCAAACCATCGCGCGCCAGCCGCCGACCACCCCGAGACAGACCACCGCTGCAGCCGCAGCGCCCAGCGTCAAGGCGTTGGGGATCCGACGCGTGCGAAGGTCGATCGCCGCAGCCGCGAAGCCAAGAGCGATCACCGCGGCCACGGTCACCTCACTTCCGACCGATCCTGTCACGGACCTCCGCCCGGATTCGGCGGATCCCAGAGACCCTGCACGCCGGCGTTCGTATTCGAGAACGACACGCCCAGCGCCGTCGTCACGGTATCCCACACGGCGACCAGCGCCACGGCGGAGAACGTGACGAGCAACGCGTACTCGACGAGGTCCTGGCCGTCGGTCTCACGACAGAGCCTGCACAGGGCGTTCACCGCGCCTCCGCCCAGGCTGTCGTCCTGACACCCGGCCAAGGCTCTATCCGCCGAGCGCGGCGGCGGCCTCGTCGAACACCCCGCCAATGGCCGCAACCACGGGCGGGAAGGCGGCAGCGACGGCGAGCGCGATCAAGGCCACGAGCAGGACGTATTCCACCATGTCCTGACCGTCTTCTTCGCGCCAGAGACGACCAATCAGTCGCATCATCCCGATTCTCCTTCCGGATTGGTACCAGTGACCGGCAACCCCGGATTCGAGCGTTGGTTGTAGTGAGGTTCACACTCGGACGCACACCGCATGCCACCATTGGCGCGGTGCGAGCGTCAGAGATGCGTCAGGATCGGGCCCCGTCCAGATCCCTTCGATTTTCCTCGCCCGAATCGCCAACATACACCAGATTCGTAAGGCCGTCGCAGCTTTTTTGTTCGACTGCTGGACCGTTCGTCACACCCTGGTTGTGCGGCTTTTCGGGGGAGAAAGTCGGCAAATCTCAGGACTTTCGACGGAATGTCGTTGGCGATGCGAACAAGGGCTACAACGTCACCCGGATATTGATGCGGAAGCGCACCGGCAGACCGTCCCGTGTCGCCGGCTGGAAGAGCCAGGCCTTGGCCGCGGCCATCAGCATCCGCTCCTGAAACCGGTTCGCCGGCGAGATCAGCCGGACGTGCTCGACGGTGCCTGTCTCGCTCACCACGAGCTCCAGCGTTCCGACCGATGCCGCCGGCACGTCGGCGGGCGGCTGCTCCGGCAAGCGAGGGCGGATCAGGATCGGCGGCACCACCCCGCGGTCGCCCGGTCCGTAGACGATCCCCTGCCGGGACGAGGCGCCGGATCGCGTGTCGGGCTCCGCGGGGAGCGCCCCGCCCCCGAGATCCGTCACTCGGACATCCACCTCGCCAGACCCGGCGGACGGCGGCTGTTGAGCCCGGCCGGGTGCAGGGCGGACAGGGCTGGAGCCCTGTCCCACCGACGGGGAGCCCTGTCCTACTGACGGGGCCACCCCCGCGGAGCCCTGTCCGACCGGAGGAGAGCCCTGTCCCGCGGCGGGGAACCTTGTCGCACCGCCGGAGTAGAACCACCCGCTTCTGGAGAGGACTGTCCAGCCCCTGGAGATGAATCGGGGGTCTCCCGGGGAGGCCGGCCCGGGGAGGGCGACGCGGCCGGCACGCCAGGCGTGGGGCGCGCTGCGTCGGGCGTGACCTCGTCGTCGACCATGCTGACCGGCGACAGCTCGGGAGGCGCCTCCGCCGTGTTGAGGAGCTTCGTCGTCGCGAACGCGACGACCAGCGTCACCAGGACGGCCCCGGTGGCCGGCACGGCGAGCCGGCGCGCAATCTGGCCAAGCGGCTCGGCTGCGCCAACGATGGGCGCCAGCGGGAATGGCGCCGCCAGACCCTCCTGGAGGCGTGCGCGCTCAGTCAGGCGATTGATCTCCTCCGCCGTCCGGGCTTCTTCCACGGCAACCAGCGCCCGCTGCGCGAGCTGCCTCAGCATCTCATCGCGCCCCGGCCGCAGGAAGAACGCGAGGTCGCGCACGAGGTCGTCGAGGGCCTCGGTCGCCGGCATCACGTCAGCGGTGTGCCGCCCGACGACCTGCTTCAGCTCCGCGGGGCAGGGCTTCGCCTCGAGCAGCCGCTCCAGGACGCGAGTCACCCCTTGCGCGGCCGTGCCCTCCTGGACCGCCGCGCTCGTCACCCCGATCTCCCCATCGAGCGCCAGCCCGATCGCATCGAAGGCTGGCGCCTGCGCCAGCTGCAGCTCGCGCACGGCCGCCGCAAGCGCGGCGGTCAGGGCCACGGCTTCGTACCAGTCGAGTGCCACTCCCGGGAGGGTGAGCTCCCGGATCGGAATCAGCGGAGGATTCGAATCAGCCAGAACACGAGTGTACGGTGGCGGTTTGAAAGGCACAAGGCGCATGGGGACGAGTCCCCGGCACCCCCGCGCCCCGTCCTATTTGAGCAGCTCCATCAAGTAGGTCGTCGCTTCCGGCGACCGCATGGTCGAGAGCCGGCTGACGAGCGCACGCTTGAGCTCAGGGTCCTTCTCCTGGCGGGCCAGGGACACGAGCGCCGCCGCGTTGTTCTGCGTGTAGAGCGCATCGACAATGGCCGAGCGGACTTCCCTGGCCTGCTCCTTGGCGTAGAGCGTCAGCAGCAACTGCGCCGTCGCCGGGTCGCGCTTGAGTCCCAGACTGCGAATCGCCGTGCGACGCAGCTCCGGATCGGTCTCGGTCTGCGCCAGCGCCGCGAGCCGATCGGTCTGTTCGCCCATGGCGAGGCCACGAAGAATCTGCTTCTTGACCTCTGGCGAGGTTTCCTTGGCGTAGAGATCGGCGAGCTCGGCGCCAGCCTTCATCGCCCCGAGCTGCCGCACCGCCTCGAGCCGCAGCTCGGGGGCCGTTTCCTGACGCGCCGCCGCCAGCAGCCGTTCCCGATCCTGCGCCACGAGGTAGCCGCGAAGGATCGCCCGCTTGACCGCGGGATCCTGCGTCGACGCGTAGATCTCCGAGAGAAGACGACCGCTTTCGGCCGTGCGCATGATGCCGACGAACTCGACGGCCTTCAGCTGCAGATCGGGATTGCCTCCGCCCTTGGCCACGCGGATGACGACGTCGCGGGCGGCGGGCTTGCCACTGTGGGCGAGCACGAACAGCGCGCGCTCCTTGAGGCGCGGCGGGTGCGGGCCCTTGAGCAGGCTTTCGATCATCGGCACGGCCGTGTCGGAGTCGCTCGCGGCGAGACCCTGGAGCGCCAGCAGCTTCAGGTCATCGTCGGCCGCCACATCCGGGGACACGGGCTGACCGCTCGACTGGCGAATGACCTGTTCGAGCGCATTCGCTTCGGCTGCCCAGCCACTGGTGGGATACGCGCTCTTCAGCTCGCTCAACGAAGCGAGCGCTTCGGCACGCTGGCCCAGCCTGTTCTGTGTATACGCACGCCAGTAGTAGGCGCCGACCGCGCGGGGGCCCTGCTTCGAGGTGGCCACGGCATTGAAGGCCTTGAGCGCATCCTCCCACTCCGCGCGATCGAGGGCCCGGCGGCCGCAGGTGTACGTCGAGTCTGCATCGTCCACATCGTTGATGACGACGACGCGGCAACCGCCCCACTTGTCGCGTCCCGGACGATCGCGGCCACGGCCCGGCTCGGGCTGCCCGACGGCCAGCGAGTACATCCTGTCGGCCTTCGCGATGTGCCAGTCCTCCGCCGCCCACCGCTCGTGCTCGGCCTTCTCCATCGCGTGGGCCTTGGCCTCCAGGATCTTCTCGATCTTGTCAGTGGACTCCTTGATGGCGAAGGCCTTGTCCTTGGCCACGACCTCCTGGTCGGCCTTCGCAGCAGACTTCTCGGGCTGCGCTGCCGCGCGGCCGTGAGCCACGCGAATCAGGCAGGGGGTCATGAGCAACGCCGTGTTCGATCTCGATATCTCTCGTCCTTGGACTAACAGTGCTCGGGCTACGGGCTACAGGCTACGGGTGCTACGGTGGCTACCGGCTGCGGGCTACAGGGCGTGTTCACGTTCGCGCAGCGCGACACCCGCCAGTCGCACGCGAAACGCGACGTCGTCGGTGTCGAGACGGCCCCGCAGGCCGTCGAGGTCGGTGCTGTCGCGCGACACGTGTGCGACTTCGATGAGGACCCGCTCGAGATCGTCGAGCATGTCGGCCACGTCGGTCTCGCCCGAAAACGCGGCGGACTGACGATAGAGGCGGTTGGCGCTCGGCCAGGTCGGCGGCGACGCGGCTCACGTCGAAGACCTCCGCCGCGTCCTCGGCCGTGTTCAAGTCGGTCAGCATCATGCCTGTCCGTTCGAGGTGTTCGCTGACGGCCGTGAGCAGGACGCGCTCGGAGACGGCGGGCCCGGACTCGGGCCGGGACTCCTGCGCCGCGGGCACGCCAACGCTCACTCCGCCGGGGTGCGGACACGACCAGTGCGAGCATTCCCGCCGTGGCGGCGGCCATGGCCGCGTACGGCCACCAGTCCCGGAAGCGCCCGGACCAGCCCCGCTCGAGACGCGTCGGCACCGGAGGCACATCGAGCCGCGACTCGATCAGATTCCAGACGCGCTGGCCGTAACCGGGATCGACGTCCGGCGCTTCGACAGCATCGAATGCCTCGAGCGTTCGCCGAATGGCGTCGAGCTCCGCGCGGCAATGCGCGCAGTTCGCCAGATGGGCCGACAGATCCGCCCGATCAGCGGCATCGTCGCCGGTCTGGAACAGCACGAGGTCGGCGGGAGAGAGATGGGACATGGACGGTTACCAGCTACCAGTCTACGAGTTACGAGTTACGTTACGAGTTACGAGTTATCAGTTACCAGTTACGAGTTACAACTCGCCAACTCATGACCACGACCACGACTACGGGCGCTAGACGAACTCCGCGAGGGCGACGCGCATCTTGCGAACCGCGCGAAAAATACTGTGCTTGGTGGCGTTGACCTTCAGGTTCATCTGTTCCGAGATCTCCTCGATCGACAGTCCCTCGACGTGCCGCAGGACGAACGCCACGCGCTCGCGCTCGGTCAGGCTGACCATCGCCGATCGGATACGCGACTGAATCTGTCCGCTCAGCACCTTCTGGTCCTGCTCCGGCGCGCGCATCAGGCTGCTCGCGAGCGGAGCAGCGGCGTCGCCCGGCTCCGTCTCGATCGGCTCGTGGTGTCGCCTCGTCCTGAGCAGGTCCACCGCGCAGTTCGACGCAATGCGATACAGCCACGTGCTGAAGCTCGAGCGGGCTTCGAACCGCGGAAGCTGCCTGTGCGCCTTGATGAAGCTTTCCTGAACCACCTCGTCCGCGTCGTGCTCGTTCCCCGTCAGCCGGAACGCCAGGCGGAAGACACTGCGGCTGTGGCGTTCCACCAACTGGCGGAAGGCCTCGCGGTCGCCTCCCTGGGCCCGGTCAACGAGAGAGGCGTCGCTCTCCACGAGCATTCCTGTGGTTAGACGGGCGATCTGGACTGGGGTTGGGGACGGGAGCCTCGCACCGACCTCCGAGGCTCCCGTCCCCGTCTCACTCGAGCGCGTCGAGCTCCAGCCGTATCGCGCGGAGGGCCTCGCGGTCGGCGACCTGATACGCGCCGCCCGCCAGACCGAACGACACGGAAGGGTTGGCACGCCCGGACTCGTCGTCTCGCCGCACGAACGGCCCCGCGTGCACCTCGGTCACGCCGGTGGCACGCACGACCTCCGCGACATTGGCGGCTCGCATGCTCCCGCCGGCGAGAATCCGGACCCGGCCCGCCGAGCGGCGCACCAGCGAGGCAATCGCCTCGGCCCCTTCCGACGCGGACCGGGCGCCGCCGCTCGTCAGGACTCGCCGGATGCCGCAGTCCGCCAGGGCACTCGAGCGCCGCATCACGATCGGGTGTGACGTCGAAGGCGCGGTGGCAGGCGGCCTCGAGGGGCGCCGCATCGGCGACGAGCGCGCGCATCCGCTGGACGTCGATCTCTCCCGCTCCGGTCAGGACGCCGAACACCACGCCGGACGCCCCGTGCGCGCGGGCCAGGGCGACGTCGCGGCGCATGGCCGCGAAGTCGAGCGCCCCGTAGGCAAACGCGCCTGCCCGCGGGCGAATCATGCAGACGATCGGCAGCCGGGTCCGTGCCCGCGCTTCCTGGAGGGTGCCCAGCGACGGCGTCAGACCGCCGAGCTCAATCGCCGAGCAGAGCTCAATCCGGTCGGCCCCGCCCGCTTCGGCTTCCTCGCAGTCGAGCACGGAGCAGCAGACGGCCTCGAGCAGAATCCGCATGCCAGAGCATAGGCCGCCCTGCCGCCTCTCACCTTCTGCCTTCCTTGTGCCTTGTGCCTTGTGCCTTTGAAATATCATCCCCTCGTGCTCCGCACCGCTCGACTCGCTGCTGCGCCACATCCTGACGAGCCGCGTCTACGACGTGGCCCGGGAGACGCCGCTCGATCTGGCGCCGCGGCTCTCGGCGCGGATCGGCAATGCCGTCTACTTCAAGCGCGAGGATCTCCAGCCGGTCTTCAGCTTCAAGCTGCGCGGCGCCTACAACCGGATCGCGCACCTCACCGAGGCCGAGCGCGCCCGCGGCGTGATCACGGCCAGCGCCGGCAACCACGCCCAGGGCGTGGCCATCTCGGCCCAGAAGCTCGGACTCCGCGCCGTCATCGTCATGCCGCAGACGACCCCGGCGATCAAGGTCGAGGCGGTGCGCGCCCGGGGGGCCGAGGTCGTCCTCGACGGCGACAGCTATTCGGACGCCCAGGCGCACTGCGATCGGCTGGCGGCGGAGACCGGCCTCACCTTCATCCATCCCTTCGACGATCCGCTGGTCATTGCCGGCCAGGGCACGATCGGCGAGGAGATCGTCCGCCATCGGCAGGGAGGCGAGCTCCATGCCGTGTTCGTCCCGGTCGGCGGCGGCGGACTGATCGCCGGCATCGGCGGCTACATCAAGTCGGTGCTGCCGCAGGTGCGCGTCATCGGCGTCGAGCCGCTGGACTCCGACGCGATGTTCCGTTCGCTGGCGGCCGGGCACCGGGTGACGCTCGATCAAGTCGGCATCTTCGCCGACGGCGTCGCCGTCCGGACGGTGGGCGAGCAGACCTTCGCGATCGCCCGTCAGGTGGTGGACGAGATCGTGCGCGTGTCGAACGACGAGATCTGCGCGGCGATCAAGGACATCTTCGACGACACGCGCAGCGTGATGGAGCCGGCCGGCGCGCTGGCGGTTGCGGGCTGCAAGCGCTACGTCGAGGAGCAGCGCCTCCAGGAACGGCACCTGGTCGCGATCCTGAGCGGCGCGAACATGAACTTCGATCGCCTGCGCTTCGTCGCCGAACGTGCCGAGCTCGGCGAGGCGCGCGAAGCGCTCTTCGCGGTGACGATCCCCGAGCGGCCCGGCGCCTATCGCGAGTTCTGCTCGGCGCTCGGGCGTCGCGTCGTCACCGAGTTCAACTACCGGCTGAACGGCCGGACGCGGGCCCACATCTTCGTCGGCATTGGCATCGAGTCGCGCCAGGATGGCCGAACGCTCGCCGACACCCTGCGCGCGCGCGGCTACGAGACCCTCGACCTGTCGGACAACGAAATGGCCAAGCTGCACGTGCGCCACATGGTGGGCGGCCCGGCGCCGGAAGTCCGCGACGAGCGCATCTACCGCTTCGAGTTTCCCGAGCGGCCCGGGGCGCTGATGAACTTCCTCGAGACGCTCGGCGGGCGCTGGAACATCAGCCTGTTCCACTACCGCAATCACGGCGCGGACTTCGGACGGGTGCTCGTCGGCTTCGAGGTCCCCGAGGCCGAGCTCGGCGCGTTCAACGCCTTCCTCGACACGCTGGGCTATCCGTATCTGCGCGAGGCCGACAACGACGTGTACCGGCGGTTCCTCACTCCGGGATGAAGCGTGAGAAGCAGCGGGTCCGGCTGAAGCCGGACACTACGGCCGCGAAGGTATCTCCGTTTGTACTTGTGTACGTAGTGTCCGGCTTCAGCCGGACCACGCGGCCGCCCTTACGCCGTCTGCGAAAGTCCCGGGCGTGCCTTCGTTCAGATTGTCGGTGGGTCGCAAATCGGCACAGCGTGGCGAAAACTGAAACCAACTCGGGTCGAGTGACGCGCCGGGACGCGATGGAGAGCCAGGCCCCCGCTGAGTGGAATGCTGGAGCGTACCACCGGCTGTCGGACCCGATGGTGGACTTCGGCCGGCGGGTGCTGGCCCGTCTCGATCTCGACGGCGACGAGCGCGTGCTCGACGCCGGGTGCGGCACCGGCCGGCTGACGGCGTCGCTCGCCGATCGCCTGCCCGGAGGGTTGGTCGTCGGTCTCGACCGATCGCGCAACATGATCGACGAGGCGGTGGCGCGACTGCGCGACCGGCGGTTCGCCGGCATCCACGCCGCACTGCCCGATCTGCCATTCGACGCGACGCTGGACGTCGTCTTCAGCACGGCCACGTTCCATTGGGTGCTCGACCATCCCGCGCTGTTCGCGGCCATCTTCCGTGCCCTGCGTCCGGGCGGCCGGCTGCTGGCGCAGTGCGGGGGCGGGCCGAACCTCACCCGCCTCCACGAGCGGGCCGAAGTCCTGATGGGCGCGGAGCCTTTCGCCCCCAGCTTCGCGGCCTTCACGCCGCACTGGCACTTCGCCGATGCCGCGACGACCACGGCACGCCTCGAACACGCCGGATTCGCCGCGATCGAGTCGTGGCTCGAGGAGACACCCGTCACACTCGACGACGCATCGACGTATCACGACTATCTGACGACGGTGATCATGCGCGGACACCTCGCCTATCTGCCCGAGGCCCTGCGCCATCCGTTCATCGCGCGTCTGACCGAGCAGGCAGCGGGTGACCCGGTACCGTTTCGTCTCGATTACTGGCGGCTGAACATGTTCGCCGTGAAACCAGGGTGAGGAAGGGTGTAGGCGCGTTCCGAAGACTCACGCTCGTGCTCCACGTCACCAACGGCGATTCGGCGGCAGAATCCGATGCGGTCGGCACACCTCCCGGGCGAAGTCGTCGCGTGGGACGACGTGCTGCACGAGGGCCCCGTGCTCGCGGGTCTGGAGGATCGCGCGCTCGCCCACGTGCGCAGCGCGTTTCTCGCGTCGCAGGGCTATGCGACGCTCGAGGAGGCCGAACGCTGGCAGCAGGGATTGACTGGCCTGTTCGCCGGCTTCGACGCGCATGACGAGGTCGTCCTCTGGTTCGAGCACGACCTGTTCGATCAGCTCCTGCTGGTGCGGCATCTCGACTGGTTCGCCCGACAACCGGCGCCACCGCGGAAGCTGAGCCTCGTCTGCAACGACGAGTACCTCGGGCTGCTGCCCCCCGGACGGTTCACCGAACTGCTGCCCACACGCCGGGGCGTGACCGACGAGGACACGGCGTTCGCCCGTCACGCGTGGGCCGCCTTCACGGCCGAGGACCCCTCGGGCCTCGAGGCGGTGGCCGCCGCGGCCACGGCGCCACTTCGCTTCGTCCCCGCGGCGTTTCACCGGCTTCTCGAAGAGTATCCGTGGACGCGCGACGGGCTCGCCCGCTCCGAGCGTCAGGGCCTCGAAGCGCTGGCCGCCGGTGCCAGGACGCTCAGCGAGGCGTTCCCGCGCTCGACACAGGCGGAGCCGGCGCTGTTTCTCGGTGATCTGACGTTCTTCGTTCGCATGCGCGCCTGGGCGCAGTGCGAGGTGCCGCTGATCGCACTCGACGCGAACGGCGCGTTGGAAGACGTCGCGACTCGACCGGCCAGCCTCACCGATGCGGGTCGGGGCGTCCTCAGCGGACGCGGCGATGCGATCCGCATGAACGGCGTCGATCGCTGGATCGGCGGCGTCCATCTCGTGGGCCACGACGCAGACTGGCGCTGGGATGGGACGTCCGGACGGATCGTGGGGGCGGTCTAGTGGGCTGGAACGGCTGGAGCGGCTGGAGCGGGACTGGAGCGGTTACAGCTTGACCACCTCGCCGTTTCGTTCGGCGGATTGATCGGCGGCCAGGCACACTTCCATCGTTTTCTGCGCGTCGAAGACGTTCAGCATCGTCTCGCGGCTCGTGAGGATCGCGTCCACGAGATCGTCGATTTCCGCCTGAAAGGGGTGGTGGCTGACGTCGGCGGAGTCCGGCATGATGCACTCGATGCGGATCGAGCGGCCGGCCGATCCGTATGTGCCCTCGTGCAGCGTCACGTCGGGGAAGGGATTGGCCGCGCGCAGCTCGGCCAGCGACAGCTCGGCGTCCTTCCAGAGAATGGCCGTGTCGCGCACCGTGGCCTTGTCGCCCATGAGTTCCACACCAAAGGTGTAGGGCATCTGGAAATCCGTGGAGCTCGTGACGTGGCCCAGCGCCTTGCCCTGGAAGCGGACGTTGACGTCGATTGTCGTCGGCCACTCGTAGCCGGCGGTGTAGTGCGTGTGGTACGCCGAGACCTCGGTGACCTCCAGGCCCGAGCACCAGCGCAGCGCGTCAACGGCGTGGCAGCCGGCGGCCAGCAGGTGGCTGCCGCCGCCCTTCTTCGTCCTGCACCACTCCCATCCTGAATACCAGTCGGTGACGCGCGACAGGTACTGGGTCCTTGCGAAGCGAATCTCGCCCAGCCGGCCGCTCTCGCGGAGCCAGTGCACGAACTTCAGGAACGGGTTGTAGCGCAGCTCGAAGGACACGATGGTGCGAACGCCAGCCGCGCGGACGGCGTCGGCAATCGCCACCAGCTCGGTCTGGTTCATGCCGGTCGGCTTCTCGAGCAGGATGTGCTTGCCTGCCTTCGCGGCAGCGACGGCCTCTTCGGCATGCAGGTCGTTCGGCGTCGCGATCGAGACGATGTCGATGTCATCGGCCTCGAGGAGATCCTCGAAGCGCGCGGTGACACGGGCACCCGGCGCCTCGACGCCGTTCTTCGCCAGCGAGGCGCGCACGCGGCTCTCGTCGCGGCCGGCAAGCGCGACGACGCGGGTGTGCGGGTTCTTCTGGAACGCGGCGATGTGCTGCGCGGCACACCAGCCGATACCGACCAGTCCAACGCCGAGGGACATGGGCGGATCCTATCAGCATCAGGGACCAGTGATCAGGCGCCAGGGATCAGGGCTCAGGTCCAACTTTCCGGCCCTTGGGGACTCTGGCTCGCGCGACGGACCGCTCTTCCTGATCCCTGATCCCTGATCCCTGATGCCTGATCCCTGCCTTACTTCACCATCGCGACGTCGAGCATCCGGCGCAGACGGTTCTCGGGGCCGCGCGAGGCGACCAGGCGGGTGCCGTCGTAGAGCAGCACGGCGTACTCGCCGTGGAACAGCGGCTGCAGCTCCTTGATGCGCTCGGTGTTGACGATCGTCGAGCGGTGGATGCGGATGAAGCGCTCGGGATCGAGCGCCGCCTCCATGCCCTTCATCGTCTCCCGGAGCAGATGGGAGTGCGCGCCGATGTGCAGGCGGACATAGTTGCCCTCGGCCTCGACCCAGTCGATCTCGTCCACCTTCACGAAGTGGATGCGGCCGGACGACTTGACGACGATGCGCTTGGTGTACCGGCGTTCGCCGCCGAGGTCGTCGAGCAGCGTCAGGAGACGGCGTTCGACCGGGCTGTCGTTCGGCGCCTCGGTCTTCACCTCCTGCCGCGCCCGCTGGAGCGCTTTCTGGAACCGGCGGGCGGTGAAGGGCTTCAGCAGGTAGTCGAGCGCGTGCACTTCGAACGCCTGCAGCGCGTACTGATCGTAGGCGGTCACGAAGATGACGGCGGGGAGCGGCCGGTCGGTGACGGCCTGCAGCACCTCGAAGCCGTCCATCCCCGGCATCTGGATGTCGAGCAGGACCAGGTCGGGCGCGTGCTCGGTGATGGCCTGCACCGCCTGACGGCCGTCGGCGCACTCGCCGATGATGTCGATGTCCGACT
Organism: Vicinamibacterales bacterium; assembly: GCA_963834365.1. Classification (GTDB taxonomy): domain Bacteria; phylum Acidobacteriota; class Vicinamibacteria; order Vicinamibacterales; family Vicinamibacteraceae; genus CAWJAP01. Next base: position 352,033 of record CAWIBS010000030.1, read on the forward strand.
CCTGCTGCAGGAGCGTCCGGAGGCGCTCACGCGCCAGGGGCTCGTCGTCCACGATCAACGTTCGCATGGCAGCGTTCCTCCGCGAGGTGTTCACGCGCGTGCGGCCGCCGCGGGCTCGCGGCGGAGCGGAATCGTCAGCGAGACGACGGCGCCCCCGGCGGGATGGTTGTCGAGTCCCAGCATCGAGGCGGGACCGTACAGCTCGCGCAGCCGTGCCCGCGTGTTGCTCAACCCGATACCGCGCCCCTTCTGGGGCGCGCGATCGACCGCCTCCGCGCTGATGCCGGGCCCATCGTCGCGCACCGTGAGGTGCAGCGAGTCGCCATCGGCCCGGGCGCGAATCTCGACCAGGCCCTCGCCGCGCTGGGCGTCCACGCCGTGCCGTATAGCGTTCTCTACGAGTGGCTGGAGCACCTGGTTCGGCACCCGGACGTCCAGCGTGTCCGGCGGCACGTCCAGGACGACGCGCAGGCGGTCCTGGAATCGCATCTGCTGGATGTCGAGGTAGCGTCGCAGGAACTCGAGCTCCTGCTGCAGCGGCACCTCCTGCACGCCGATGTTCGCGAGCGTCATCCGGAGCAGGTCGCTCAGCTGCGCCAGCATCTCGTCGGCGGCGTCCGGGTCGCGGTGGATCAGCGTCGAGATGGCGTGCAGCGTGTTGAAGAGGAAGTGCGGATGGAGCTGGCCCTTGAGGACCTCGAGCTGGGCGTGGGCCAGGCGCGCTTCGAGCTGCGTCGCCCTGAGCTCGCCCTGCTTGAAGCGCTGGTAGTTGTGCCAGGCCTCGTGGACGCCGACGAGGACCCAATACGACAGGAACCAGAGATAGAGGTGGCTCATCGCCACCTTCGAGAACACGAGCGGCTTCTCGTCCACCCAGGAGAGATAGCTGAAGCTCCAGCGAAACGTGCTCCAGAGCAGGCCGAAGACGAAGCTCGCCGGCAGATGGACGAGGAACGACCGGACCCAGTGGCGTCCCTCGAACGGAAACGCGCGGCACAGTCCGAAGATCATCGGGCCGAGCGCCAGCCAGGGGAGCCACGTCGCGAGGCCGGAGAACACGGCTTCCCGCAGCGTGAGATCCATGCCGCGAGTGCGGTACGCGAAGAGCAGATGAACAGTGGTGAAGATGGCTAGACCGCCGAGCGAGGCGGCGAGCGGGCCCCACGGCAGACGCGGTTCGCGCGTCTGCCAGGAGGCCGGCGAAGCTGTCGGGGTCGCGGACGACATGAACCTGTTTCTCAGCCTAGTCAGTCTGACGCTCGGGTCGCGACACCCGCGGGAACCGGGACCAAGGGGCGCCTCGGCGCCACAGCCAGGCCCATCGGCGGTTCGAACCGGACCGAGAAAGATGATTGTGCACCGATGTCATAGCTCGTCAGCAATGGCAAAGGGATGAAGTGGAGGATGGACGGGACGGGGGCTGGACGCATGGGCGACTGGGCGACTGGGCGACTGGGCGGACTGGGGGACTGGGCGACTGGGCGACATCGGCGCATGGGCGACGCGGCGAATGGGCGGCTGGCCGGGCGGCGTGGGCGAGGCGGCAGGACGCTTGGAAGGCGCGCGAGTCCATTTTCGAGCGAGAATCGCAGTTGCGCATAGGATCGGCTTCGCCCAGTCGCCCAGTCGCCCAGTCGCCCAGCCGTTCCAGCCCTTCCAGCCGCTCTAGCCGTTCCAGCCGCCCAGTCCCCCAGTCCGCCCATGTCCCCCAGCCGCCCCTGTGATGCCGTCCAGCCCTCGCGCACGCGCCTCGACAAGCTCGGCATCGGGGCCGATTCCGTCGTCTCCATCGTCGGCCTGGACGATCCGGGATTCCTCGCGGAGGTTCAGGGGCGCACGCAGCATGTCACGACAGGCAGGCGCCCGAGGGCTGCGGACTTCGTGATCTATCGCGCCACGACGCTCGCCGATCTCGACACGCTGGCGGCGCTTCGAGGTGGACTGGCCGAGACGGGGGCCATCTGGGTCGTCTGGACGAAAGGACGCAAGGCGCTGACGGAGGACCACGTCCGGCGGGCGGCCCTCGCTCAGGGCCTCGTGGACGTCAAGGTGATGGCGTTCTCGGACGAGCTCAGCGGGCTCAAGCTCGTGATTCCGGTGGCGATGCGCCGCGCCAGCGCGACCAGGCCGAAGCCATGATCGAGCCTGCCGCTTCGACGCTCTCGCGGGGCCGCTGGCTCGTCGCGTGGGCCGCGGCCCTGCTCGCGGCCATCGGCTCGATCACCGTCTGGCTCAGCGCCGCCGCCCGCGATCAGCCCGGCGCCTTCGACTTCGACGTCGTCATCCGCAACGGCGACGTGTACGACGGCACGGGACGCCCCGCAAGACGTGTGGACGTCGGGCTGCGCGGCGATCGGATCGCGCGCCTGGGAAACCTGCAGGGCGCCCGCTCGCGCCACACGATCGACGCGACCGGCCTCGCCGTCGCGCCCGGCTTCATCAACATGCTCTCGTGGTCGACCGAGTCCCTTCTGACCGACGGCCGCGCCCAGAGCACGATTCGCCAGGGCGTGACGACGGAGATCATGGGCGAGGGGACGTCGATGGGGCCGTTGAACGCGGCGATGAAGGCCCGGATGCTCGCGGCCCAGCGCACCGACGACCCGACGACTCCGTCGCCGTCGTTCGCCATCACCTGGACGACGCTGTCCGAGTATCTCTGGGAGCTCGAGCGCCGCGGCGTGTCGGCCAATGTCGCGTCGTTCATCGGCGCGGCGACGATTCGCGAGCACGTCATCGGCCTCGAGAACCGGCCGGCGACGCCCGCCGAGCTGTCGGCGATGCGGGCGCTCGTCGAACGCGAGATGGCCGCGGGCGCGCTCGGCATCGGGTCGGCGCTCATCTACGCGCCGGGAGCGTATGCGAGCACCGCGGAGCTGATCGAGCTGTGCCGGGTGGCGGCGCGGGCGGGCGGCCGGTACATCTCCCACATCCGGAGCGAAGGCCGCCGGCTGCTCGAGGCGATCGACGAGCTGGTGCACATCAGCCGCGAGGCCGGGCATCCCGGCGGAGGTGTATCACCTGAAGGCCGCGGGACGCGAGAACTGGCCGAAGATGGACGCGGCCCTCGCGCGCATCGAGCAGGCGCGCCGCGCCGGGCTGGCGATTACCGCGGACATGTACCTGTATGAAGCCGGGGCGACCGGCCTCGACGCGACCATTCCACCCTCGGCATTCGACGGCGGCCTCGATGCCCTGCTCGCGCGCCTCGCCGAGCCGGCGCAGCGCGGCGCCATCGCGCTCGCGATGCGCACGCCGTCGGACGCGTGGGAGAACCTCTATCGTGCCGCCGGCTCGCCGGACCGCGTGCTGCTCGTCGGCTTTCGATCCGAGGGGCTTCGTCCGCTCATCGGCCGCACCCTCGGTGCCATCGCCGACGCGCGCGGCCGCGACCCGGTGGACACGATTCTCGATCTCGTCGCCGAGGATCGGGGCAGTCCGAGCGCGGTGTATTTCCTGATGTCCGAGGACAACATCCGCAAGCAGCTCGCCCGCCCATGGGTGTCCATCGGATCGGATGCGGCGGCGATCGCGCCCGAGGGCGTGTTCCTGCGAAGCGCGGTCCACCCGCGCGCCTACGGGAACTTCGCCCGGCTGCTCGGCAAGTACGTCCGTGAAGAACGTGTGATCGGGCTGGCCGAGGCCATCCGGCGGATGACCGGCCTCCCCGCCACCAACCTGGCCCTCGACCGGCGCGGCTTTCTCAGACCCGGCTACTTCGCCGACGTCGTGGTGTTCGATCCGCAGGCGGTCGCCGATCGGGCCACCTACGAGGCGCCGCACCAGTACTCCGTCGGTGTCGAGCACGTGTTCGTCAACGGCACCGCGGTGCTGCGGTCCGGCGCGCACACCGGCGCCACACCGGGCCGCGCGCTCTGGGGACGGGGGAAGAAGGCGACACGAGATGGGAGGTACGAGGTACGAGGTACGAAGTACGAGGGGAGCCTCGATCCGCTTCCCTCGATTCCTGTGATTCCTTGAGCATGCATCGAGAACATCATCGCTGGCATTCCTGGAACCTCGGCTGGGAGATGGGCGTGACCGTCTACGGCCACTACGGATCGCCCCTGCTCTTCTTCCCCACGAGTCTCGGCGACGAATGGGAGCAGGACGGGCAGGGCATGATCCGCACGCTCACGCCGTTCATCGAGGGCGGGCGGATCAAGGTGTTCTGTGTGCGCTCGGTCGACACGGGAAGGGCTCTACAACAAGCAGGCCCATCCCTTCCACCGCAGCTGGGTGCTGCGCAACTACGATGCCTACATCCGGCAGGAAGTCATGCCCTTCATCCACGACCACTGCCACGGGCTCCCACCCATCGCGGTCATGGGGGCGTCGCTCGGGGCGTATCCACGCCGCGAACACGATCCTCAAGTATCCCGACGCCGTGAAGTGGTGCTTCGCGCTGTCGGGCGTCTACGACATGCGCGATTCATGGGCGGGATGTACGACGACAACTTCTACTTCAACAACCCGGTCGACTACGTGCCCAACCTGTCGGATCCGTGGACCTACGAGAACCTCGCGACCTGCGACATCCACATCGCGACCGGCAGCGGCCCGTGCGAGAACAGCGGGCCCCGTACCACTTCGCGAGCCTGTTGAAGAGCAAGGGCATCCCGCATTCGCTCGACGACTGGGGCCCGAAAGGCGGCCACGACTGGCCTTACTGGCACCACCAGATGTGGTCGTACTGCGAACAGCTGTACGAGTTCTCCGCAGGACGGCGAGGCTTCAGCCTCGCCGCGGGCGGTCGCGGACTGTCGCGACGGCGGGGCTCGAAGCCCCGCCCTCCTACTCGATCTACGAACGCCGCCGCCTGTCCGCCGCCCGACGTGACGTTGGCGAGGCCCGAGCTGCTCAAGCGGGTGAGATACCCGACCTGCCGGCCGCGGAAGAGATACGGCGCGAAATCGACGAGCATGTCGCGCATCTCGACGCGATGCGGTTCGAGGTCACGGTCGGGAAGGGCTCGCGGCGGACGTGGATCCGCTCCTGCACGATCCAGGCGTTGGCCTGATCCGCGAGCGCGCTGTCGATCGCCGCGTCCCATTGCGCCGCGCCGGTCTCCCACCCGAGCAGCACGCCGCTGCCGCCGTATTCGTCGTTCGGCTTGATCACCAGCCGCTCGCGCTCGCGCCTGATGAACGCCAGCAGGTCGATCGGCTGGCCGTCGATGTGCGTCCGGACGTCTTCGATCACGCGCGTCCACGGCACGTGCGCCGCGGATGACGTCCCGCTCCTCGCCGGAGAACAGCGCGGCGTTCCGCTCGTCGGTGAGCACGGCGAAGAACGCCTTCTTGTGCGGGATCTTGCAGCGCAGCGTGTTGGCCATGCAGACGACGCCGCGGCGGTATGCCTCGCACGAGGGTGGCGCACGTCGTCGGGGCGCGCGACGAGGTCGGCGATCAGCACGCGCCGATACACGAGATCGATCGGCGCGGCCGTCCGCCACGCAAGCGTCGGCCGTCGAGCGTCAGATCGCGCGGATCGGCGACACCGTCGGGACGCCGCGCGCCTTGAACCGCGCCTGGAGGATCTCGAACTCGCTCCACGTCGGCACGCCGCGGAAGTCGGTGATGAGGACGGTCGGCGGGCTCGGCGTGCCGCCCCACTCGCGATAGCTCTCGATGCAGCGCGTCGAGGATCGCCTCGCAGCAGCCGGTAGAAGCGCGCCTCGAACTGCTCGCGGAACCGCGCGCATGATCTCGAGCCCGTCGAAGACTTCCGCGAGGTTCTCCGAGTAGCCGAGGCCGGCCGGCGACTCGGCGTTGTACTCGGCGAACTCGAGCGAGTCGGGCAGGATGAACGCGTCGAGCCGCGACGCCGTGCTCGCGCGCGCGTAGCCGGGGTCGATGCGCGCCAGCCGCTCCTCCTCGTCGGTCAGCCGCACCTGCCGCAGCAGGTCCGGCGACGCCATCGCCGCCCGCACGACACGCTCGCCGACCGCCGCAATCGCCTCGGCGGCGACGACGCACCCGCGCCTCGTCGGCCGCGTCGAGGAAGAACGGCCGCAGGAACGGACAGAGCGGGCGATCGCCGAACGACCAGCCGTGCCTCCCGCATCCGCTGCGACAGCTCGAGCCAGAATCGCTCGCCGAGCTCGACGTCCGGTCGGAGCAGCGAATGCCAGTGGGCGATCGGGGACATTGGGGCGTCGGGTCGGTCTTCGGTCTCATCGGTCTTTGGTCTTCGGTCTGGGCTACGGGCTACAGGCTGCGGGCTACGGGCACGGACTGGGCGCTGGGACGCTTCGGAGCGCTGGTAGCTCGTAGCTGGTCGTTCGGTCGACTCGTCATTGGTCGCTGTCGGTTACCGCCCGCCGGCTGGCCGATGAATCCCGCCGCTTCGTCCCCAGCCCAGCATCTCTTCCCAGCTGCGGCCAGGGCCCCGACGGCGCGCCGTTCTGCGCCCGATCGACGACGAGCGTCGACATCCGGTCGACGACCATGTCGAAATAGAACGGCGTGATGCGATCGCGTTCGAAGTCGGGCGCCGGGTTGAGGAAGTCGATCGCGTACGGCACGCCGTCCTCGACGCCGAACTCGATCGTGTTCATCTCGTAGCCGAGCGCCTGGTTGATCGTCTGCGCGTCCTTGACGATGCGCGCGCCGAGCTCGGCGGACAGATAGTCGTGCTCGACCAGGTAGCGGCGGTCGACGGGATCGTAGGCGACCGGCACGATGTCGGTCTTGCCGAACGTGAAGCAGCGCACGTACTTGTCGAAGCGCACGAACTGCTGCAGCGTCATCGGATACGGCGCCGTGCCGTCGTAGGCCGCGATGAGCTCCTCGCGCGTGTTCACCTTGTAGACGTGCTTCCAGCCGCCGCCCGAGAAGGGCTTGAGGATCGCCGGCCGGCCGACGTAGTCGAGCAGGCCGTCCCAGTCGAGCGGGTAGTCGAGGTTGCGCAGCGACGCCGGCAGGATGTCCACGTCGGCCGGATACGCCTTCTGCGGCAGCAGCACGGTCTTCGGAATCGCCACGCCGAGGCGCGCCATCAACGAGTAGTTGAAGAACTTGTCGTCGGCGGTCCACCAGAACGGGTTGTTGATGACGTAGGTGCCGTTCAGCACCGCGTACTTGAGGAACCCGCGGTAGTACTCGACCTCGTGCGAGATGCGATCGACGATGACCCTGTAGGCCGGCGGCTCGTCGAACTTCGTGCCCGCGAGCTTGACGAAGTCCGCCGAGATGCCGTGCGGCTGCCCGATGCTGCGTTCACGCGTTCGATGAACGCGGGCGGAAAGCTGTACTCGCGACCGACCATCAGCCCAATCTTCATCGACCGCTCCCTTTCGGCACCGCTGACGCCGCGTCCTGCGGCGGCGGCGCCGTCACGTTCTCCCCGTGGCCGACGCTCGCCTCGCGATCCAGCACCTCGAGGGTGCGCCGGTAGAGGTCGTTGACCTCGTCGCGGCTGTTGGCGATGACCGTCAGCCCCAGCTTGCCCCATTCCGACAGCGCGCCGATCAGATGGAACAGCACGCCGGACTCGGTCCGGTAACTGTAGTGCAGCCCGTTGTTGGTGACGATGTCGATGAGGTCCTCGGGCAGGATGCCACGATAGGCCTGGGCCCGCAGGTTGTCGGTGGCCATGTAGTACTTGGCCCGCCCGCTCAGCGACACGAACAAGCCCGGTCTCGGGGTCGAGCCGGCCGCCGGTGAGGAACTGCAGCGCCAGGTACGGGATGCGTGGTGCCGAGCACCCGCAGGTTGATCTCGAGCGCCGCCATCTGCCACGGCTCGCCGGGCGCGTGCTTCCAGACGAGAAAGTCGACGCCGAAGCGGCTGACGACCGCGTGACGGCAGAGCACGCGCCCGATCGCCATGCCGGCGTGCTGGATCTGCGCTCTGTACTCGTCGTTCGCGGGGAACGTGCACCCCAGATAGATCTGGCCGGACGGCCCGCCGAGGATCTGATCGTGCGTCGAGGTCAGCAGCGCCTCGCCGCGTGGCGTCGTCCGCAGCTGCGCGCTCGGTGACAGCTTGATCGGCGGCGTCGATGAACTCCTCGACGACGCCGCCCATCCGGCGCGAACTTGCGGAAGTAGCACCTCCCGCGTTTCGCTCGGCACGGCAAACTCCATCGTCGCCAGGCCGTCCCGCACCGATCCGGGCGTCACGGTGGCGGGATAGCGGAAGATGCGCGTTCCCCTCGCCCGAAAAGCTCTCGTTGAGCTTGACCACGGCGCGGGCCAGTCCGGGGCGTTTGCGCGCCAGCTCGACGAGCGCGCGCTCGACGTCGGCGTCGTCCTTCAGGTCCTCGAACCCCTCTGGGTGCGGCACGCCGGCTTCGCGAAACACCTTGCGGCTGCCGGACTTGGTGCCGAGGTAGTTGAGCTCGGGATCGAGGCCGTTCAGCGGGATGCCGAGCAGCACCGCCAGGCGCCGTTCGAGCGGCGTCGAGTTGAACACCGTGAGATAGGCCGCCTCCGGATCCGGGATGGCGCGCCGGATGCGCTCGATGAGCCGGGGCCGCTCGAGAATCTTCTGGGTGAGCGGGCGCGGCGAGCCGTCATACGCACACAGCATCGTCAGCCGCGCGCGGGCGTGGCTGGCCGGCACGCCGGCGAGCAGGTGCAGATAGTAGTCGAGGATCAGCGGATGGACCGGCTGCGAGGTGACGTAGACCACGTGCGCGCGCGGGTTGCGCAGCCGGATCAGCAGGAAGAGCATGCGCTCTTCATAGAAGGTGGCCCCTTCGAGCTTCCGCAGCTCCTCCTGATCGAGCGTGAAGGAGGGGACGACGACCGAGGTCGCGGGCTGGTCCTCCTGCGCCATCAGCACGTCCCAGATCTCGTTGAGGCGCGGCTTGAGGCGCTCGAAGGCCGCGAGCTCCTGTTCGAGCGTGAGGTCGTCGGCGAACGGCGGCTTGGGAATCACGGGAGGCTCTCAACTGACGGACGCCGACGCCCAGGCGCGGCTGTCGTCCGGGAATGCGTGACCGAGCGACGCGGCCCTGAGCCGCACCTGCCTGTGCATGTGATACCGCAACGGTCCATACAGCGTGTAACGCGACGTCAGGTCGAGCCGGCGCTCGACGTCCTCGTCGCGCAGCGTCACCGTCATCGCTTCGGCGCGCTCCGTGTACCAGTCGTGTGACACCTCGCCGCGGGTCCGCTTCTCCCAGAGGACCATCAGCACCCGCGCCGGATCGACGATCTCCGGATGGTGATTCACGCCGAACACGCGGGGCATGCCGGTCGTCCGGTCACGGTCGAGCTCCCACATCGTGACCGCCTCGCCCGGAGGGCCATCGCGCGCGAGCGTGTCGAACGCCAGCGGCGTGACGCGCTCGCTCCAGCCTTCGGTCGGGATGAGATCGTAGAGCCGGCTGTCGAGGACGCGGACGCGCGAGCCGCCGGGAGATTCGGCGGCGAGCCCGCCGAACCACGGGTGCGTGATCGCCGATCCGCGTCAACAGGTTGTCGACGATGCCGGCGCTCTTCCCGCCCTTCGCCGCGCCACGCAGCACGGGCTGCGCGACGCCGAGCCACCGGCACATGATGCCGAAGCTGTGGCACACGCCCAGCAGCGCCGACTCGGGATTCGCCCGGATCTCGTCGAACAGGCCGAAGAGCGGCGCCTCCCACGACGGGATCTTCGACGATGCCCTGGGTGCCCTCCGACACGCCGTCGTTCATCGACGGGTCGAGATGACCGGGCCCGCCGGTCCCGACATACAGTCCGCCGCCGGCGCCGGGCCGGGGCGGAATGGCCAGTCCCCGCCGGACGTCCCAGGAGACGGCGCGGACCCGAATCCCCGACTTCTTCAGATCCGGCGCCAGGTCGCAGACGGCCGTCCGGACGGCCATGACAATCGCGTCGTGGCCGACGTTCGGCCAGCCGTGATTCATGTCCAGCACGTGCAGGTCGACGATCCGCGGATCGGGCGCCGGGGCGTCCTCCGGCCCGTCCACGCGTGCGTATAGAAATGCGCCGCTCGACCGGGCGCGGCACGCCTCGTAACAGACGTGAGGGCCGAACGAGCGCCGCGCCTCGCAGTCGAGGGACACGGGGTGATTCTACAGGGCTCAGGGCTCAGGGCGGCTTCGCCAGGTAGGGAATCGTCATCGGGCCTTCGGGGAGCACGGCAATGCGGGCGTCTGGACCGATTCGCTCGAGCTCCTCGGCGACCCGGCCGGCGATGTCGGCGACGGGCTCGATGTGCGACTGGCGGATGGCGTCGCGATCGATCTCGCATTGCAGGCCCACCCGCGCCTTCAGCAGGATGAGCGCGAGCAGCTGCGCCTGCCACTGATCGAACATCGAGAACCCGTCCGCGAGGATCGTGTCGAGCAGGGCGCGCGGCGACGCATGTCCGTGCAGCAGCTGACGGAAGTTGCCGTGCGCCGGGAACCCGTCCTGGCAGCGTGCGGCCGCGAGGATCAGCCCGCCGTCCGTCACGATCTGCGCCGCCGCCGACATCCCCTTCACGGTCTGGTAGAGATTCTGATCGAGCGGCGCGCCGCTGTTCGAGGTGACGACGATCGGGTAGGGCTCCTCGCAGGCCACCATCGCCGTCTCCCTGGCGAAGGCGCAGCCGCGGGCGTGCGCGGCGCCCGCCTCGCCACAGAAGTAGCCGGTGATCGCGCGCCGGCGGTTCAGCGTGACATTGATCAGAAAGGCGACGGGGAGCAATGCGCCGTTGAAGCGGATCTGATCCTGCGTCGGATTGCCGTCGATGCGGCCCCAGGTGCTGCGCGGATCACCGATGACCGCGGCGCGATGGTAATGCATGATGGCGTCGATGCCGGCCACGGCGGGAAACACGCCTTTGTAGCCGCCGGAGAACCCCGCCATGAAGTGCGGCTCGATGAAGCCGAGCACGATGCGGCGATCGGCCTCGACGTAGCTGCGGTTCAGGAGGAGGTCGCGCCCGTCGGCCGACCGGCCGGCGACGGCGAGCGTCGACGGATCGTGCGCGTCGTGATTGATCACCCGCCAGCGCGAGGCCACGCCGGGGCCGACGAGAGCGTCAATCTCCGCCGGCGTCGCCGCGCGATGCGATCCGGTGCCGATGATGATCGTGACGCGATCGGCCGGGACATGGGACAGCTCCGCGAACAGCCAGGGCAGGAGCCGGTCGCTCGGCAGCGGCCGGGTCATGTCGGGAATCACGACCGCGACCCGCTCGCCGGCTGCCACACAGGCGCGGAGCGGCGGCGATTCAATGGGATGACGAACGGCGTCGACGAACGCGGCCCTTTCGTCGGCCAGCCCGGCCACATGGCGCGGGACGATGACATCCACGTGTGCGGATGGCAGGTCGAGCTCGAGTCCGGTGGTTCCGTACTGAAGGGAGGTGCGCAAGATCGTGGAAGGCTGGCGGTCTTCGGTCTTCGGTCTTCGGTCTTCGGTCGTCTCAGGGCTACGGACTACGGGCTACGGACTGCGGGCCACAGAAGTTCTTCCTGTAGCCCGTAGCCTGTAGCCTGAAGCCAGTCATTGGTCTTTGGTCTTCAGTCCGGTCGTTGGTCGTTGGTCGCTGGTCGCTGGTAGCTGCGGATCGTCCCGCCCCACGCCCAGCGCATCGGCCACCCGGTTGATGTAGTTGAACCAGGACGCGATCAGCGTGATCTGCAGGATGGCCTTGTCGTCGAACCCTTCGGCGCGCATCCGATCGTGGTACACGGGTGTGATCCGGGTCGAATCCTTGGTCAGCTGCACCACGTAGTCGAGCATGGCACGCTCGGCGCTCGTGATGGGCGCGGTGGTGTAGTCGCGCCGGAGCGCGGCAATCAGGTCGTCGTCGAGCGTCACCCTACGCAGAAACTCTGCGTGCGACTCGATTCAATAGTGGCACCGGTTCGTCACCGAGACCATCGTCGCGATCATCTCGTGCTGCCGGCGCGCCAGGGGCAAGTCGGGTGACATCAGCACGCCGAAGGTCGCGAAGGCATGAAAGAGCGCATCGGGGATCAGGCTGTGCGAGGCGACAATCGACGAGCCTTCGCCTTTGAACACCGCCTCGACCGGCGTCGCATACTCGACCGGATAGAGGGCCTTCTGCTGCTCACGCGCCCGGGTGAGCGCTTCATCGACCCCGGTGAACGGTACGGTCTTGATCCAGGTCACAGATCCCCCAAGTAGAGTCCGGCACAAGTCTAGCCGCTCCAGCCGCCCCAGTCGCCCAGGCTTCCGCCTTCAGGCGGACTTGGTCCGCAGCCGCTCCAGCCGCTCCAGCCCCCAGCCGCTCCAGCCGCCCCAGTCCGCCCAGTCGCCCAGTCGCCCAGTCGCCCAGTCGCCCAGTCGCCCAGTCGCCTAGAATCTTCCCATGCACCGTCCCCTGGAGCGCGTCGTCAACCTGCTGGAGCCCGGGCTCACCCGCCTTCACAACATGTCGCTCGACGAGGCGCGGGCACGCGTGTTGAGCGGCGATCCCTCGGCCGTGCGCGCCATCGACGGGTCGTTTGCCATCGTCGCCAGCCAGGGCACAGTCGTGAGGCTCGCCCGATCGATGGACCGTCCGATGCGCTACTTCCTGGCGAAGCGCCAGGCGGGACCGGCGCTCTTCGTCGCCGATCGGATCGACACGCTGGCCGCCGCCCTCGATCGCGAGGGCTTGCACGGGCAGTTCCATCCCTCGTACACGCGCATGGTGCCGGCGCACTATATCGTCGATCTGGCGCTCGTCGGGTGTCCCGATCCCGACCCGGTGTACACGCGATACTTCGCCCCGCCCCGGGCGACGCTGGAGCCCGATCTCGATGCCATCGGCCGGCAGTACATCGGCGCGCTGGCGGTCGAGATCGAGAAGTGGTTGCGGAGCATCGATCGCGCGGAGCCCGTCGGCGTCAGCTGCTCGGGCGGCATCGACAGCGGGTCGGTGTTTCTCGTGACCTATCACACCATGCTGCGGCTCGGTCTCGCGCCGTCGCGCCTGAAGGCCTTCGTGCTGAATCTCGGCACCGGTCCGGACACCGCGCAGGCGCGCGCGTTCTTCTCGCGGGTCGGCCTGTCGCCGTTTCTCGAGGAGATCGACGCGGCGCCGGACGAGCTCGACCCCGACGAGACGTTGCGCGTCATCGAGGACTACAAGGTGCTCGACGTCCAGTGCGCGTCGATGGGGCTGCGGCTCTGCGCCGGCATCCGCGCCCGCTACCCCGACTGGCGGCATCTGGTGGACGGCGACGGCGGTGACGAGAACCTGAAGGACTATCCGATCGAGGACAATCCGGAGCTGACGATTCGCAGCGTCGTGGACAACCCGCTGCTCTATCAGGAAGGCTGGGGCGTCGGGCGCATCAAGCACTCGCTCACCTACAGCGGCGGTCTCAGCCGCAGCTACGTCCGCACCTACGCGACCGCCAGGCGGTACGCGTTCGAGGGCTTCAGCCCCTACACGCGACCCGGGGTCGTCGAAGTCGCCGAAGCCATCCCGTTCGCGGCGCTCACCCGGTACGACGTCGCGACACTCTACGCACTGAAGGGCGAGATCGTCCGGCGCGGTGTCCGGGCGGTGACGGGGATCGACATGCCGGTCTTCCCGAAGAGGCGATTCCAGCATGGCGCCATTGACGCCGCAGCCATGCCCGGCAGCCTGACGCAGACCGAGCGCGCCTACCGGCAGGTGTTCGAGCGTCTTCATGCCTGACCTCCATGCGTGATTCCGGGCACGTCGGCCTCGGCACCGAGGAGTCCCCGATCTTCCCGCTGACCTCGAGCGCGCGCACGCGCTTCGTCCTCGATCGGCGCGGCGGCCGGCCGCGCCACGATCCGTGGCGGCACCAGGGCCTTCACGTCGAAGACGAGCGCGCCGACGATGGCGCGATCCGGGCCACGGCGACGGTGTTTCTCACGGGCCGCGAATGCCCGTGGCGCTGCACGATGTGCGATCTCTGGCAGCACACGACGGTCGCGGACACGCCGCCCGGCGCGATTCCGGCGCAAATCGCCGCGGCGCGGACGGAACTGGCTCGCTCTGCGCGCGGCGTGACCTGCCTGAAGCTCTACAACGCCGGCAGCTTCTTCGACCCGCGCGCGGTCCCCCAGGCAGACTACGACGCCATCGCCGCGCAGCTCGCTGGACTGCCGCGCGTGATCGTCGAATCGCACCCGGCGCTCATTGGCGCCGGACTGGATCGCTTTCTCGACGCGTTGGCCCGCGCGCGACCCGCCGCCGCGAACGCGCCGCGCCTCGAGGTGGCCATGGGCCTGGAGTCGGCGCATCCCGGCGTCCTGGATCGTCTCAACAAGGGGTTGACGCTGGATGGGTTCGCCGCAGCCTCCGCGGCGCTGGGGCGAGCGCGGCGTCGCGTTGCGGGTCTTCCTGCTCGTCGCGCCGCCGTTCCTCGAGCCCCTGACTGGTCCGACGAGACCGGACGAGAGCCAGGACGCGTGGCTGCTCCGCTCGATCGACACCGCGTTTGCCTGCGGCGCCACGGTCGTCTCGCTCATCCCGACCCGGTCCGGCAACGGCGCGATGGAGGCCCTCGAGGCCGCGGGCCTCTTTCGTCCTCCGACACTCACCGACATCGAGCGCAGCGCGGCGCTGGCGCTCGACCACGCGGGTCATCGAGGCCGGATCTTCATGGACGCCTGGGATCTCGATCGCTTCGCGGGGTGCCGCGACTGTCTCGCGGCGCGACGCGCGCGTCTCGTGCGCATGAACCTCGAGCAGCGCGTACTCCCGCTCCTGGCGTGTCCATCGTGCCAATAGGGCCCGCCCTCCATCTCGACACCGACATCGCCATCGTCGGCAGCGGGTTCGCCGGGTCGCTCACCGCGCTGGCGCTGCGGAAGAGTGGACGGCGCGTGGCGCTCATCGAGCGCGGCCGGCACCCGCGGTTTGCGATTGGCGAATCGACGACGCCCCTGGCCAACCTGCTGATCGAGGAGCTGGCGGACCGCTACGATTTGCCTCGCGATTCGTCACTTCTCGAAGTGGGGAACGTGGCAACGTCACCATCCCGCGATCGCCTGCGGCCTGAAGCGCGGGTTCACGTTCCTGTTCCACGCTCCCGACGCCGTCTTCGAGGACGATATGGGACGAGAGCGGCAACTGCTGGTGGCGGCCAGCCCGCGCGACGAGATCGCGGACACGCATTGGTACCGTCCCGACTTCGATCGCGCGCTCGTCGCCGAGGCCGAGACGGAAGGTGTGGAGTTCCTCGACGCCACCCGCCTCGAGCACATACGCCTCGAAGGCGATCGGGCGACGCTCGAGGGCGATCGCGAAGGGCGTCCTGTCCGCGTCACGGCTGGATTCGTCGTTGACGCCAGCGGATCGCGAGGCTTCCTGCAGCGCGCGCTCGGCCTCGAGGAAGGGCCGCTCCGGTGGCTGCCGCCGACGCACGGACTCTATTCCCATTTCGAATCGGTGACCGACTGGGAGGTGCTGTATCCCGCCGTCGGAGTCGCCGCCGTATCCGATGGATGCAGCCGCGCTGCACCATGTGTTTCCGGGAGGCTGGATCTGGGTGCTTCGGTTCAATAACGGGATGACGAGCGCCGGCGCGGCGCTCACCGATCGCCGTGCCGCGGCGATCGGCGCGCCGGAGGGAGAGCCGGCGTGGGATCGGCTGCTCGAGCGATTGCCTTCGGTCGGCGATCAGTTCCGCGGCGCCCGCGCGACGCTGCCGTTCGTCCATGCGCCGCGGCTGGCGTTTCGGAGCGCGCAAGTGTCGGGACCGAACTGGGCGCTCCTCCCCTCCGCCGCCGGTGTCATCGACCCGCTGCTCTCGACGGGTTTTCCGCTGACGCTGCTCGGAATCCTGCGGCTCGTCGACGTGCTGACGCGGACGTCAGCCGGTGCCAGAGCGGGAGGCGGCGCTGCGGGCGTACGACGCGGATACGCTGGCGGAGCTCGATGCGACCGAACGGCTGGTTGCGGCGCTGTATGCGACCATGGCCGATCCGCTGCTCTTCAAGCAGCTCGCGCTGCTCTACTTTGCGGCTGCGAGCTTCAGCGAGATGGTGCGACGGCTCGGGCGGCCGGAGCTGGCACCCGGCTTCCTCCTCCACCGGCACCCGACGTTCGGCCCGGAGCTCATCGCGTGCGCATCGCGTGCGAGCTCCGCACGCTCGGGGATCGCGCGCGCCGCCCTGTTCGACCGCATCAGCCGGGCGATCGAGCCGTTCGACATCGCCGGCCTCCGCGATCGGTCGCGCCGACACTGGTATCCGGTGCTCGCCGACGACCTGGTGGCGTCAGCCAGAAAGCTGCAGGCGAGCCCCGCCGAAATCGAGCGGCTGCTCGAACGCTGCGGTTTCAGGGCCGGTTGCGCGGCGGCCGGGCTGAAGCCCGGCCCTCCTGCGGAGCGTTCGGCCTCGGGGATGGAACCGCAGGAGGGCGGGGCTTCAAGCCCGCCTCGATCAACGCGCGAGAATCTTCGCCTGGTTCGCGAGGATCTTCTTCTGGTTGGCCTCGATCGTCTTCTGGTTGGCGAGCACCCGATCGAGCTTCTTCTGGTTGGCGAGCAGCTTGCCCTGGTTCTGCAGGATCTTCTTCTGATTCGCGAGCAACTGGGTATCGGACATTGATCCTCCGCACTCGGCGCGGCTGAAGCCGCGCCCTCCTACCGTGAGACGACCGGCTTCTGCCGGCTGACGTAGATCTCCACCAGATTGGCGAGCGGCCCGACGACGAAGAGCGCGTAGTACGGCGAGTGCACGAACTCGAGCAGCCGGAACACGGCCTCGGCGGCGGCGACCAGGAACGCCACGAGGCACTGCGCCCATCGCGGCCGCACCGTCGTCTTCGGGTCGGTGATCATGAAGAAGATGAAGAGCTGGTACATCGGCCCCGTGATCGGGGCGACCTCGGCCAGGAACGGATGGCCGGTGACCGTCGCGCGCACGAAGGCGAAGACGATGAACGCGATGACGTACGTGACCGTGATGTGCAGCCGGCCCAGGGTGTGGAGGATCACCGAGCCGAACAGCCACACGATGGCCATCGGCAGGAGGTTGTTGCCCCATTGCACGCTCAGGCTCGCCACCGCGTCCGGGGCCAGCACGAGCATCGCGACGATCGCGAAGTTGGTCGGGTTGAACAGGTGTCGTCCGCCGACGCGAATCACGTACTTCGAGGTGATCGCAATCGCCGAGGTGAGTGCGAACGGCCAGAATGCCGGGGACCGGACCAGCATGCCGACGCTGATGCCCGACACGTAGGAGCTCGCCAGGTGCGGCCACCGTCCGAACAGCAGCCGCCCGATCGCCAGCTCGACGCCGATCGCCGCCGCAATGGCGAGCAGGGTCCGCGACCAGCTCTCGAGGAAGCCGAAGGTCACCTGGCCGACGATGAGGACGATCGTCACGAGGACCGGGGCGAGATACCGGTGATCGAAGCGCGCCCGCAACGGCGCGCGCGCGACGGCTCCAGCCGTTCCAGCCGTGCTCCAGCCGCTCCAGCCGTGCCAGCCGCCCCAGCCGCTCCAGCCTGTGTCATGCCGGTTCCTCGATCCGGTGGATGCGGTTCACCGCCGGACGCGTCAGCTCCTGAATCTTACCCGACGGCCATCGCACCACGGCCTTCTCCGCCGACCCGCCGGCACCCAGCCCGAAGTGCAGGCGGCGCTGGTTCTGGGCGCAGAACCCGGATCCGCCCAGCACTTCCTGCAACTGTTGCTGGCCACTCCAATGGACGGTGACCTGGGCGCCGATCGCGCTGCGGTTCGAGCAGGAGGCCACCTGCGCCACGCCCGATCCGGACGAGGGCCGGGGCGTCCGGCACGACCCGACGAGATCGAAGGCCACCCACGCGCGGTCGGCAGCCACCTCGTTGCGATACATCAGCAGCGGCCCGCGCTGGTTGGCGACGATGACGTCGAGCGCGCCGCGATTGCCGAGGTCGGCGAGCGCGACCGAGCGGCCGTCGTAGCGATCGGTCGCCCCGACCATCTGTGCCACGTCCACCATCCGGCCGGCGCCGTCGCTGATCCAGACCTTCTTCTGCTGGTAGCCCGCGAGGCTGCGCGAGCCCATCGCCGGCCAGTTGCGGGCGTCGGAGATCACGATCTCGTGGCCGCCCGCGACCTTGGAGAAGTCGTACCAGTAGCTCTCCTGGCGCGACGCCGACACGTAGCCGTTGACCAGGTAGATGTCGAGGTAGCCGTCGTTGTTCAGATCGCCGAACTGCGCGCCGAAGCTCCAGCCGCCGAGATCGACGCCCATCGGCCGCGCCAGGTTCTCGAACGTCGGGACACTGCCGGCGCGTCCCGTCGGCACCCAGAGGTTGTTGCCCTGCAGCAGGATGCCTTCCTCCGAAATGTTCGAGACGTAGATCGCGAAGCGCCCCTGGTTGAGCACGTCGCCGACCGTGGCGTTCATGCCGCTCTTGGGCGCGAAGCCCACGCCCGCGTCGCGACCGACTTCGCGGAACCGTCCCGCCTCGTTCACGAACAGCTCCGAGACGCCGTAGTCGTTGGCGATGAAGATGTCGGGATAGCCCGTGCCCCGCACGTCGGCGGCGACGGCCGCGAGCGCCCACCGGCGCGACACCAGGCCGACGCGCTCGCTCACCTCGGCGAAGCGGCCGCCGCCCAGGTTCTCGAACAGGTACTTGCGCCCGCCGTTGTTCGCGTACTCGAAGCTCTCGGGCATCATCTTCGTGTCGGCGAGCTTCCACAGGTTCACCGACTCCGAGTAGTAGCCGCCCATGAAGAGATCGAGATCGCCGTCGCGATCGAAGTCGAGCCACAGTCCGGTGTTGATGTTGCCCCAGGCCGGCAGCCCTGCCGCATCGGTGACCCGCGTGAAGGCCCGGCCGCCGTCGTTGTGCAGCAGCTCGGAACGTCCCCAGCGATAGAGGAACAGGTCCTCGAAGCCGTCGTTGTCGTAGTCACCCCACACCGCGCCCATCGACACGCCGGTCTCGGGCCGGTTCATGTCGGCGACGCCCAATCGATCGGCCACGTCTTCGAACGTCCCGTCTCCGCGGTTGCGGAACAGCGTGTTCTTCGAGCCCTCGCCGCTGTTCGTGACATAGAGGTCGGACAGACCGTCGGCGTCGACGTCCACGACGGACACGGCCGCGCCCATCGACGCCACCTGCGGCATGATGTGCGCGAGCTTCGGATCGAGCGTCGGCGCCTGATGGACGAAGCTCAGGCCCGCGGCCTTCGACGCCTCGGTCAGTCGGAAACCGTACTGGGCGACCGGCGACCGGCTTCCCGCGCTGGCAGACGGCACAGCGCCGAACCGCCGCACGAGGTAGGGCGTCACCAGCAGACCCGCGAAGATGACCGCCAGCAGCGGTCGTGCGTAGCGCTTCATCGTCGATTGCCGCCAGGAGTCGTGCGCAGCGCATCGCGCACGCGGTCGGCACTCACATATCGCGTGTGATACTCGGCGAAATCGCCGACATGCTGCTGATAGACCGGGTCGTCCTCGAGCCGGCGCGGCGGTGTGTCGTACCGTGCGCTCCGATGCGTCGGCAGCGGGAGGACCGTGCGGGAGAAGCTCGTGTTGTAGTCGCCGTCCTTGACCCAGCCGTCACCGGCGAAGAGGAAGTCGCGGACGAGACCCGGCGGCGGTGGTGGCGCCTCGGTGAACCGGAGTCTCAGCTCGTCGCCGGCGTTCATGATCACGTACCGATCGTCCACGCGCTGGAGCAGTTCGCGAACATCGCCGAACCGCGTGTAGTACCCCTCGAGATCGCGCCAGGCCTGGCCGGTCCCGCTGAGCGCATAGCGCGGGCGCTCGGGCGAGGCCGCACCTGACTGCCCGGTGATCGAGTATCCGCGAGGTGCGAGGTCCGCGCCAACGAGAGCGAGACGGCGCGGCGCGGGCCGGACGTCGGGACGGCCAGCGGCCCATCCGAGACGATCCCAGAAGATCTCGAGATTCGTCGCGAGGCGCGCCCTCCTGGCGCCGGTCGCGGGAAAGAGGCCTGTCAGATCGATCAGCACCGTCTTGTCCTTGCCTGCCGGGAAGCCCAGGCCGGCACGCACCTCGCGGAAGCGGCCCGACGCGTCCGCCACGTGCAGCGACAACCCCTCGGGGGCGGCGTGGGATCCCTGCGCGATCGCGACGTTGATCGAGCTGTCGGTCGGATGCACCCAGCCCTGCGCAACGAGCCAGAGCGGGCCGGTCCGCGGCGCCTCGTCCGGCAGCTCGACCTCGACGAAGTGCCGCCGCGTGATGCCCTGGAAGGGGCCGCGCCCCGCGAAGTCGAGATGCCGCGAGTCGCGCGCGCGGGCCAGCGCCGAGACGTCGGCGCCGCGATCGTCGCGCACCGCCCGCATCGGCTGCACGGGCCCGGTCGCGACGACGTCGAGCCCGGGCGGCGGCACCGCAAAGCGCTCGTCCACGAACACCTCCGTGCCTTCGGGATGATCCACGACCATCAGCGACGTGAGATCGAAGAAGTGGGTCTCCCAGAGCTCCGCCGTGATGCGCAGATCGTAGACGCCGTCCCGCGCCGCAACCTGATCACCTCGCACTTTCACCCGGTCTTCGGTCATCAGCACGTCGGCCGTCGCCTGCGCGTTGATGCGCAGGCCGAGCGGCGAACGCCAGATCACGTCGGTGACGAACGCCATCTCGCGGCCGTTCCAGGCGAACAGCCACGGGCACGAGCCCTTCAGCCGCTGCGTCGCGAGCACCGTCGTGTCGGCCCTGGTGTCGAACTCCGACTGGAGGGCCCCGTTCGGCCACACGATGCGGGCGATCTCCGCGCCGCGTGACGTCCCGAGCCCGAAATGGACGACCGGCGCGGCGATCGGCCGCTTCTGCACGTGCAGTCCGCTCCGGACTTCGACTTCGCCACCGATGCCGAACGGGTTGATCCGCTGATCGCCGGTCGCCGTCGCCGCACGCGTGCGGACCACCTGGTAGTGATACTGCGCGGCGCCACGGCTGGTTGCGCGGCGCGGCTGTCCATCCGGGCCGAGACCGACCAGCTCGAGACGCCCGTTCCCGTCGAGGTCCGCCGCCGCCTGGACGCCGACGTCGAGCGGCGCCGCCAGCGGCGCGTACTTGCCGCCGGGCGCTCCGAGCAGCACCCGCGACCCTCGCGGGCCAGCGGCGACCAGATCGACGGCGCCGTTGTTGTCGAGATCCGCCGCCAGCAGACGGGCGCGCCCGGCTTCCAGGCCCGCCAGCCCGTCGGCACGTGCGATCTGGTGAGGCCCGTCCCACTGCCCGTCGGTCGTCCGGCGCGACAACCGTGCGATTCCGCCATCCGTCCCGAGGATCAGCAGGTCGAACAGCGAGTCTCCGGTGACTTCCGCCACGGCAATCGCCGCCTGGCCGGACGATCCCTGGCTCACGGCCCCCGTCATCGCCTGAAACACGCCGCCCCGG
Source organism: Vicinamibacterales bacterium (assembly GCA_963834365.1). Taxonomy (GTDB): domain Bacteria; phylum Acidobacteriota; class Vicinamibacteria; order Vicinamibacterales; family Vicinamibacteraceae; genus CAWJAP01. Next base: position 373,287 of record CAWIBS010000030.1, read on the forward strand.
AGATTCTGGAAGACGTGCAGACGCCCCTGGTCGTCGAGGAAGGCGGCATCCGGAACGCCTTCACCGTCGATGTCGGCCCACACGAACCCACGAGCGCGGGGCACGCCGGCAAACGGCTCGCGGACGGCAAAGGTGCCATCCCCGTTGTTGCGCAGCAGGACGGGAGGACTGTCGCGCAGCGCGAGGACCAGATCGAGGTCCCCATCGGTGTCGGCGTCGGCGTCCCAGATCCCGTGAGCTGCCGCGGCCCGCAACGCGGACGGCAAGGTCGCCTCGGCGGTGACGTCGGTGAAGGTGGCCGTGACGCCCTGCCGCAGCAGACGGACACCCCCGGGACCGGCGATGGCGAGATCGGTGCGGAAGTCGTAGTTCAAGTCCGCGGCGGCCACGGCATCGGGCGTGGCGAGGCCGGACTCCGGCGCGAGAACGCCGCGACCGAGCGCGCCGGGGATCGCGTCCGACACGGATACGCCCGTCGGTCCGGCCGAGGCGACGACCGCGCCGCCTTCTCCCGTGAGGTGGACCGCGCCCACCCACGAGGCGCCCGGCGCCGCTCCTGCGGGGACGTCCAGGCTGAAGGCGAGCGACGTATCGGCGGGCGCCGGCTGCGGATCGGGGTTCTTCAGCCGCGCGAAATGCGTCAGCGGACGTCCGACCTCCTCGCGCGGGGTGCTCACGTCGGCCAGCGCCGCGCGATAGACCGGCTCGCGCAGCAGGTAGTTCTTGAGGAACGCGACACGTGTGGCCGCGGCGCGCGGGTTGTCGGCCGCCGCATCGAGCACGGAATCGAGCTGTGCCCGGGCGTCGGGCGACCAGGTCCTGGCGGCGGCGGCCAGCGGCTCGACGGCGCTCGTCAGCGCCGCGCCGTCACCGCGCTTGGCCGCGAGCCGGACATACTCGATGCGGGCGGCGAGATTGTCCTGACGGCCGAGCAGTTGTGCAAGCAGGCGCTGCGCGTCGCGCTCGTTCGACTCGCCGCCCTGCCGCTCGGTTTCGAGCGCGAGCGCGTAGGCGGCTTCGAGGTCATTCGGATCGAGCTCGAGTGTGCGACGCCAGTGACCGATCGCTTCTGGCAGGTTGCCCTGGCGGCTCGATGCCAGCGCCTGCAGGCGCGCAATCTCCGGACTGTCGGGCGCGAGGCTGGCGGCCCGGGCCAGTGCCTTCGCCCCGGCGTCGAGCTCCTGCTGGCGCAGCAGCAGCAAGCCGAGGTTCGCCCAGCCGGCGGGCTCGTCGGGAACCAGCGTCGTCACCTGGTCCAGCTTCTGCCGTGCGAGTACTTCCTGCGTCGTCTGCATCGCAGCCAGGCCGGTGTGGAACGCCGTGACCGCTTCGCGGTAGACCTTTTCGTCCGGCGCCGGCGTGCGGCGGCACGTCGAACAGGCCGGGACGAGCAACAGGGCCGACAGCAGCGCCCAGGCAAGCAGAGAGCGATGGCTGGCCAAGACGAGCGATCGTATCAGGGTCGCTGGCGATGCCGGGACACCGCGCGCCGGTGCACCTCATATGTTTCGAGTAGGCGCCACGTTTTTTTCGACGAGCTTTGATACCGGTCGCGATGATGCGACGATTCCGCCGGACCGCCCCACCATGCGAATGCCGCTCCTCATCGCCGCTCTCTCCGGCGCCGTTGCCGCATCGACACCACCAGTCCGCGCCCTGCAGGAGCGGACGTTCGTCATCGACGCCGGCCGCGTGATCGACGGCACTGGCCGTCCTCCCGTGGCCTCGGGCCGCGTCGTCGTGCGTGGCGAGCGGATCGCCGAGGTCGGTCCGCGAGATCGCGTGGCGGCGCCGCCTGGCGCCGAGCGGATCGATCTCGGCGCGCAGACCCTCATGCCCGGGCTGATCGACCTCCACTATCACGTCGAGGACGAGCCGAAGGTCGCGCTCCGGCAGCTCGCGAATGGCGTCACCTCGTTCCGCGATCCCGGCCAGTGGATGGAGCGGTTCGACGAGCTCAAGCGGATGATCGCGGCTGACGGCCTGCCCGGGCCGCGTCTGCATCTGTGCGGTCCGCACATCGACGGCGAGCGGCCCGCCTACCCGCGCGACTCGATCGTGGCACGCGACCCGGTCGAAGCGCGGCAGGCCGCCACCCGCGCGATCGATCAGGGGGCCACCGCGATCAAGATCTATTTCCGGCTGCCGCTCGAGAGCGCGCTGGCCGTCATCGACGTCTGCAAGGCCCGTGGCGTGCCGTGCACGGCGCACCTCGAGATTCTCGACGCGCGCGAGCTCCTGCGCGCCGGCCTTGCCGGTCTCGAGCACATCACGTCGGTCGGCATCGGGCTGCTGCCGCCGCTACAGGCCGAGGCCTACCGCCAGGCCGTGCTCGCCGACAGCGCGGCGCGGCGCGACGGCCGCTACAGCATGTTCGCGACGGCCGATCTCGACGGCCCCCAGGCGCGCTCGCTTTACGACGTCGTCTAGCAGACGCGGCCGTTCATCGACCCCACGCTGGCCGTCTACGAGGTCCGGGATGGTGATGCGCCGCCGAAGGGCAGTGCCCTGACGACGGCCGTCCGGCGGCGCGGCTTCACCGCGATGCAGGCGCTCACGGCGCGCCTCCACGCGCATGGCGCCCGCATTGTCGTCGGCGGCCACACCAGCGTGCCGCACGCGGCGCGCGGCGAAGCGCCGTGGCGGGAGATGGAGCTGCTGGTCGATGCCGGGCTCTCGCCGATGGACGCGGTCGTCGCGGCGACGAAGAACGGCGCCGCCTTCCTCGGCCGCGACAAGGATCTCGGCACGCTCGAACCTGGAAAGCTCGCGGACCTCATCGTCGTCGAACGAGATCCACTGGCAGACATTCGCGCGGTGAGAAGCGTGTCACGGGTGATGGTCGGGGGTCGCTGGATCGATCGCGAGCGATACGCCAAGTACTGGACAGGGTGCTGCATATGTTCGCTGAAGGTAGCGTCCGCCTTCGTAGCGCGGACTCTCGGTCCGGCTGAAGCCGGACGCTACGTCAATTCAGTAGCGGCGACGAAGATCTCCACGAGGCGCTCGCAGCCCTGGCGGTCCACGTCGTCGAATCGCCGGAGGTCGGGGGCGTCGATGTCCAGCACGCCGACGAGACGGCTGCCGGCGACGATGGGGACGACCAGCTCGGAGCGCGAGGCGCTGTCGCAGGCGATGTGGCCGGGAAACTGGTCCACGTCGTCTACGATGATCGACGCGCGCCGCGCCGCGGCCGTCCCGCATACGCCCCGCCCGAGCGCGATGCGCACGCAGGCCGGCTTCCCCTGAAATGGCCCGAGCACGAGCTCGTCGTCCTTCAGCAGGTAGAAACCGGCCCAGTTGATGCCGGGAAGGCCGTGCCAGAGCAACGCCGCCGTGTTGGCCGCATTGGCGATGAGATCGCGTTCGCCCTGCAGCAGGGCAGTCAGATCCGACGCGAGCGCCTGGTAACCAGCGGCCTTGTTCGTCCAGCTACGGTCGTGGAGGGTGAACATGGCGGCGCGGCCGAAGCCGGCGCCTGCCGCGGTCCATCCGGGAGCCGGTCGCTCCGCAGGAGGGCCGGCTTAGCCCGGTCACGACGAGCTACTGATTCGACGGTGCCGTCGGGTTGCGGCGATTCGCTTCGATCTCGATCGTGATCTTGATCGTCTCGCCGACGACGACGCCGCCGGCTTCGATGGCGCGGTTCCATTTCACGCCATAGTCGAAGCGGTTGATCGAGGTCGTCGCCGTCGCTCCGACCTTGGCGCCCTGTGGAGTGCTGACGATTTGCGTCGGACCTTCGACGTCGAGCGTCACTTCCTTGGTGACGCCCCGAATCGTCAGGTCACCAATCAGCTTGAACGTGCCGGACGCGCTGCCCTTGTCCACGCGCTTCGACTTGAACGTGATGTTCGGGTTGTTCGTCGTGTCGAAGAAGTCCGGGCTGCGCAGGTGCGCGTCGCGCTTTTCGTTGTTGGTGTCGATGCTCGCTGCGTCGATGGTCACATCGGCCGAGATCGTGGAGATGTCCTTCCCGTCGTAGTTGATCTTCCCGGCGACCTTGCCGAAGGTGCCGTGGACGTTGGTCACCATCATGTGACGCGCGCTGAAACTGGCGTTGGAGTGCGCCTGGTCGATCTCCCACGTCGTCGAGGAAGCCGCGGCCTGCGCCGGCGCCTGGGCAGGGGAAGTGGCAGGGGCCTGGGCGTACAGCGGTGCGGCGAGAGCCAGCGCCAGCAGTGTCTTCAGCATCGAATTCGTTCGCATTTCGTCTCGTTCTCCTTGAGCCCGGAGTTCACTTGTGTTGGTGACGTGGCGCAGGCCTTCAGGCCTGCCGGGCCCGCGTTGGCCGGGCTGAAGCCCGGCGCCACCCTGGCGGGCCCGTTGTCAACACAAGTGAACCCTGGGGTTAGTCTTGCCGTTCACGTCCGGGTCTCACCCGAAGCGGCGGCACCCACGCCGTGCTCCTCGCCGCCTTCCAGCAGCTCGCGGAATGCGGGGCGCTGGCGAATCGGATCGAAGTCCGGGTCGATCCGGGCACGTGCACGGTTGAGCTGCGGCTGCTTCGCGATGGCTTCGCTCAGCAAACGAACCGCCGCTCCCTCGTCCCCGCGCAGGGCATACAGCGAAGCCACGTAGTACGTCGTGAACGCGTCGTCGGTCCCCCGAGCGCGCCGGGCCTCGAACGCCGCGACGGCGTCGGCGAACGCCGCATCCGACTTGCCGCGATCATCACTACGCCACGAGGCCGCGCTCAGTTTCTGCGCGATCTCGATCGACAGACGCTCCGCAAGTGCGTGATTGTGCGTGTCGAGAAAGGCCCGTTCGCGCTCGAAGAGCGCCGCGGCCTCGGCGTATCGTCCCTGCCGATACCGCACGTAGCCGAGTCGCACGTAGCTCCCGACGAGCTGGACGCCGTCGGCGCCCGACTTCAGCGACTCCTGGAGTGCGATGGCGCGACCGGCCTCCTCCTCGGCCCGCGTCAGATCCCCCTGGAGCGTGAGGAGCAGGGCCAGCTGCTGGCGAAGGTAGCCGTTCTCGGTGTTGTCCGCGAGCGCCCGGGTGAGGATGCGGATACCCTCGTCGAACTGCCCCTTCCCCACCCAGTGGGCGCGGGCCAGCGTGCCCCGCGCCATGACGTTGGAGGGCTCGAGCTCGATCGCACGCGTGAGCAGGGTGATGGCCTCGTCAACCCGCCCGAGGCCGACATAGACGCCGCCCATGCCGGTCAGCGCGTACATGTTGCGGCCGTCGATGGCGAGCGCGCGTGTGAACGCGTCGATGGCCCGGTCGAGCAGCGCGGGCTCCGTGAGGAACGTGCCCTGGAGCATGAACGTGGTCCCCAGGAGCGCCCATGCGGTGGCGTACCCCGGATCGTGGCCGAGCGCCTGCTCGAAGAGCACGATTGCGCGCTCCATCGACTCGCGCGTGGCGAGACGGAGGTGCATCATGGCGCGCGAGCAGGCCTCCCAGGCCGCGATCGACTCGGTCTCCTTGCCTGCGATCGCCTCGAGGTCCGCCGGACGCAGCGATACGTCGAAGCCCTGGCTCAGATCCCGGACGATGCGATCCTGGAGCGCGAAGATGTCGTCCACGCGGCCGTCCACCTTCACCGATCGCACGAGCTCGCCGGTGCGGACGTCGGCGCATTCGGCCGTGATGCGGATCATCGGCCCGACCCGTTGATAGCCGCCGCCGACGATCCAGGTCGCGCCCAGCCGGCGGCCGATGTCGATCGCGAGCGACTCCTCCATGCGTGCCAGTGACGCGTCGCTCAGGTGCTTGATGGCATCGAAGACCTGCGTGCGCCCGATGACGCCGATGCCGCGGACCTTCTTCAGGTCGGCGGTGACGGTCTCGGCGATGCCGATGCCGATCCAGTCGTCGCCTGGCTCGCGCGTGATGTTCGAGAAGGTCATCACGGCCACGGCCGGTACCGTCGCCATCGGGCCGGAAACGGGCTGCATCTCCGGGGCGCGGGCGATGCCGGTAGACTGCCGCGCGTCCGCCCGGTGCCTCCCCGAGTCGTGGCGATCCCGCTCACGCGCGACGCGCTGAAGGTCGATGTGCAGCTCGCGCGCCGACTGATAGCGCAGCGCCACGTCCTTGCTCATGGCCTTGCGGACAATCCCGTCGAGCGCCGCCGGGATCGCGTAGTTGAAGCGCGCGAGCGCCGGCGGCTCGGCGTTCAGGATGCCATCGGCCACATCGGTCAGCGTCGCGCCGTCGAAGGGCAGTCGGCCGGCGAGCATCTCGTAGAGGACGACCCCGAGCGAGAACAGATCCGTGCGCGCGTCGAGGGTGCGTCCGCGAATCTGCTCGGGCGACATGTACATGACCGTGCCGGCGACGGTCCCGACGACGGTGTCGGGCGCACGCGTCATGGCCAGCTCGGCACGCTCGCGCTGCTCCAGGAACTTCGCCAGGCCGAAGTCCACCAGCTTGGCCCGGCGGCGGCTGTCCACCATCACGTTGGCGCTCTTGATGTCCCGATGAATGATGCCGTGCCCGTGCGCCTCGTCGAGCGCGTCGGCGACCTGGCTGCCGATGGCGACGGCCTCGTCGATCGGCAGCGGTCCGCGGGCCAGACGCGCGGAGAGCGGCTCGCCCTCGACCAGCTCCATGACGATGAAGGGGACGGACTCGTGCTCGCCGATGTCGAAGATCGCGGCGATGCCGGACGAGCGGAGGGCCGAGGCCGCCCGCGCTTCCTGAAGCAGCCGGCCACGCTCGGTCGTGGCGTCGGCGGCCCGGTGCAGGAACTTGAGCGCGACATCACGGTCGAGCCGGGTGTCGCGTGCGCGATAGACGTCGCCCATCCCGCCGGAGCCGAGGCATTCCCCGACGGCGTAGTGCGAGACCTGGCGCCCGCTGAGCGCCGCCGGCGTGGACGAGGATCCCGCCATCACGCCTCCCGCTCGAACGCGTGTCCGAGGCGCCGCCGGTAATCGTCAATCGTGCCTCGGACGAGGCGGACGTGGATGAACTGACCGCTGCGGCGGGTCTCGATGAGTCCGGCGTCGGTCAGGACCTTGAGATGATGCGAGACGGTCGCCTGCGTGACGTCGAAGCACCGCGCGACGTCGCCGCAGCACAGCTCGCCCCGGCGGGCAATCGTGCGCAGAATGCCGAGCCTGGTGCCGTCGGCAAGCGCCTTCGAGATGCGAACGAGCTGCACGTCATCCATGAGCTTTGATACTTAGATATGTATCTTATCGCCCCGAGCCACCCGCTGTCAGCTGTGCGAGTCGGTTCGCCACTGGCCGAACGGTCAGGTGTCGGCCCCATGTATTCGACGAACGGCGCCGGCCACATCGACGTGTCAGAGACTTGGTCGGTCTTCAGTCTTCGGTCTTCGGTCTTTGGTCTTTGGTCCTGAGTCACCTGAGCCCTGAGCTTTGAGCCATCCATCGTCAGAAGGTAGGCCCCGGGGACGTTTCGCTGTGTCCCCGGGCGTGGTGGAAGGCGTTGTGCGTCCCGGCATGCTGGCAGAGGATGCCGGCCGGAAAGCTGGTGGGTCAAACCGGGCGCGCTGTTGCGCACCGCCTCCCCTTAGTGCAACGCCGATGCCAGGCGCCGGAGTCCGCATTTTGGCCCGTAAACAGACGGCCGCCACGATCGAACGGCGCCGTGCCTCCATTCCCCGTGTCTTGGACGCCGACGCCGCACCCGACGTTTCTTCCTGGTTGGCCTCCGCACCCCGCCAAAGGTCGTTCGCCCTATCAGAACAGGCGCTCGCCGGGGTGTCGGACCCTTCGAGTGCAGGTTTACGTCTTTCAACTCTGGCGGCACTGCGGTGAGAAGCTCAGCGTCGCGGCCGAGTGATAGGCTGAGCACTTTCACGACCCGAATCCCGAGGAATCTGTGTCGAGCGAACTGAAGCGCGAACTGGAATCGTTGCGGCTCGATGCGTCGCAGGCGGAGCCGCGCAGCCGCCGGGGATGGCTCGTCGCCAGCGTGCTCGTGCTCGCGGTGCTCGGTGGCGCGTTTTACTTGACCCGCGGCCGGCTCGGCGCGGTCGATGTGGACTCGGTGAAGGCGACGCGCGTGCAGGGGGCCGGCGCCGCGGCCGCGGCCTCCGGCACGGCGGTCCTGACGGCTTCCGGCTACCTGGTCGCGCGGCGCGAAGCGGTGGTCTCGGCGAAGATCCAGGGCCGACTCTCGGCGCTGCGCGTGGAAGAGGGATCGGTCGTCCGGGAAGGCGACGTGCTCGCACGGCTGGAGAGCGCGGACTACGAGGCACAGCTCGCCAGGGCGCAGGCGCAGCGGGTGCAGGTGGACGCCCAGCACGCGCGCACCGAAGCCGCCATTTCGCGGGCGGAGGCCGATCTGTCCGAGACGCGGCGCCTCCTTCGCCAGGCCGAGCTGCTCAGCAAGGATCAGGTCGTGGCCCGCGACGCGCTCGAGGCCGCGCAGAGCCGCGTGCGGGTGAGCGAAGCCGCGCTCGAACAGGCGCGCGCCGATCGACAGCAGGTCGATGCCGATCGCGCGCGCGTTCAGGCCGAAGTGAGGTACGCCCAGGCGCAGCTCGCCAACACGGTGATCCGGGCGCCATTCGCAGGGACGGTGGTCAAGAAGATGGCGGAAGTCGGCGAAAGCGTCGCCCCGATCCCGCCCGGCGTCAATATCTCGACCTCCTCAGGAGCCATCGTCGCGCTGGCCGACCTGGCGACGCTCGAGATGGAAGCGGACGTCAACGAGTCGAACGTCGCCCGCCTCACGGAAACACAGCCCGCGGAAGTCGAAGTCGAAGCGTTCCCCGACAAGCGGTACCGGGCCGTCCTCCGCCAGATCATCCCGACCGCAGATCGCACCAAGGCGACCGTGCAGGTGAAGGTCACGCTCTCCAACAAGGACGAGGGCCTCAAGCCCGAGATGAGCGCGAAAGTCACGTTTCTCGAACCGACCGCGGCGGCCGCGAACGCTCCGACGCCGACCGCGCCGACGACACCGCAGGTGCTGGTGCCGCAGTCGGCCGTCGTCTCGCGCGACGGCGGCCCGCGCGTGTTCGAGATCATCGACAACGTCATCAAGATCCGGCCCGTCGTCACCTCCAGCACGCGAGGCTCGGACATCGTCGTCACGCAGGGCCTGTCGGGAGGGGAAACGCTCGTCGCCACGCCGCCGTCAGATCTGACGGAGGGGACGCGCGTAAGGGTGAAGGGGACGTAGGCGACTGGGCGACTGGGCGACTGGAGCGGCTGGAGCGACTGGAGCGGCTGGGCGAACTGGGCGACTGAGCTGATAGCTGATAGCTGATAGCTGAATATCAACCATGACTACTGGCGCAAACGGTTACGCGGTGGACGTCCGATCGGTCCGCAAGATCTACAAGCGCGATGCGCAGCAGATCGTCGTGCTCGACGGGCTGAGCCTGGGCATCGAGAAGGGGCAGTTCACGGCGCTGATGGGACCGTCGGGCTCCGGCAAGACGACGCTGCTCAATCTCATCGCGGGCATCGATCGGCCGACCTCCGGCGACGTCATCGTCGCGGGCACCAACGTCGGCCATCTGTCCGAGAGCGACCTGGCGAAGTGGCGCAGCCGCAACGTCGGTTTCATCTTCCAGTTCTACAACCTGATCCCGGTGCTGACCGCGTCCGAGAACGTCGAGCTGCCGCTCCTGCTGACGAACCTGTCGAAGGCCCAGCGCCGCGAGCGCGCGCTGGTCGCGCTCAAGGTCGTCGGGCTCGCGGATCGCGCGAAGCACTACCCGCGGCAGCTTTCCGGCGGACAGGAGCAGCGGGTCGCCATCGCGCGCGCGATCGTGACCGATCCGTCCGTGCTCGTCGCGGACGAACCCACGGGCGACCTGGACGCGCGCAGCGCCGAAGAGATTCTCGGCCTGCTCGACACGCTCAACCGCGAGTTCCAGAAGACGATCGTCATGGTGACGCACGACCCCCGCGCCGCCGAGCGCGCGCACGTCCAGCATCACCTGGAGAAGGGTGTGCTCAAGGACTGATTCAGCTACCAGGTACCAGCTACCAGCTACCAGGTGGTTGGGCAACCGTAGCGCTGGTAGTTGGTAGTTGCATTGGTACCTGGTAGTTAGTAGCTGGTCGTTGCCATGAAGTTCCTCCCCTACGTCCTCAAACACCTGCGCCGGAACCGCGTGCGCACGATCAGCACGATTCTCGGGATGGCGGTGTGCATCTTCCTCGTCTGCGTGCTGCAGACGATGACCGAGGCGATGCGCATCGGGCTCGAGGCGGCGGCGCCTGATCGGCTGGTGACGCGCCACAGCGTCAGCCTGGTCTTCAACCTCCCGAACGCCTACAAGCCGAAGATCGAGCGCGTTCCCGGGGTCAAGGGCGTCGCCGTCAGCAACTGGTTCGGCGGCTACTACCAGGACATGAAGAACTTCTTCCCCAACTTCGCCGTCGAGGCGGAGCCGTACCTGGCGATGTATCCCGAGATCATCGTCCCGGCGGCGGAGAAGGAGGCGTTCCTCAAGGACATGAAGGGGGCGATCATCGGCCGCGCGACGGCGACGAAGTTCGGCTGGAAGGTCGGCGACGTCATCCCGATGCAGAGCATCATCCCGCCGTACCAGATCGGACGCCCATTCGAGTTCACGGTGCGTGGCATCTACGACGTGGACGTCGCGAAGCACCCGGGCTTCGATCAGACGATGATGTTCTTTCACTACAAGTATCTGTACGAGAGCACCGGGCAGCGGGCGGGCGTCGGCCTGTTCGTCGTCCAGATTGCCGATCCCGGCGCCTCGGCGCAGGTGTCCAAGCTGATCGACTCGACGTTCGAGAACAGCGACGTCCAGACGAAAAGCGAGACCGAGAAGGCGTTCTTCGGCAGCTTCGCGGCGCTCGGCGGCAACCTTGCGCTGCTGCTGAACAGCATCGGACTGGCGGTCGCGTTCACCATTCTGCTGGTCACGGCCAACACGATGAGCATGGCCGTGCGCGAGCGGCGCACCGAAATCGCGGTCCTGAAGACGCTCGGCTTCCCGAGCTGGCTGGTGATGGCGCTCATCCTCGTCGAGGCCCTGGTCATCGGTGTGGTCGCCGGGATTGTCGGCATCGGCCTCGCGGCGCTCTTCGTCGGCGCCATTCCCAGCATGCCCGGCGCCGGGGCGCTGTCGTTCTTCGGCATCACGCGGCTGACGATCTCGCCATGGGTGGCAGCGCTCACCTTCGCCATTGCGGTCACGCTGGGGCTGGTCGCCGGCTTCATGCCGGCATGGGGATCGTATCGCGCACGGATCACCGAGATGCTGCGCGCAGCGTGACGGTCGTTGGTCTGGTCTGGTCGTTGGTCGTTGGTCTTGGTCAGCTCGTCACTCGTCACTGGTCACTCTCCATGGCACTCCCACTCTCCTACAACGCCCGCAACCTCCAGGTCCGATGGAAGGTGACGCTGCTCGCCATCAGCGGCATCGCGCTCGTCGTCGCGGTGTTCATCATCCTGGTCGCGATGTCGGACGGGTTCCGGCTGGCGCTGCGCGCCACGGGCTCACCCGAGAACGCCATCCTGGTTCAGCGCGGGGCCGACGCCGAGCTGACGTCGGGCTTCTCGCGCGAGCACGCCAACCGCGTGCTGGTGGACAATCGCGTGGCCCGCGACGGACAGGGGCGCCCGCTCGCCTCCCCCGAACTGGTGATCGTCGGGGCGATGACGCGGAAGCAGGAGGGGGTCGAGGTCAACGTGACGATCCGCGGCGTGTCGCCGATGGCGTTCGCCGTGCGGTCGGTCGTGCAGGTCGTCGAGGGGCGACGCTTCCAGCCGGGACTCTACGAGATCATCGTCGGACGCAAGCTGCAGCAGCGGATGCAGAACGCGAACGTCGGCGACGTCCTGCGGCTGCAGAAGCGCGACTGGAAGATCGTCGGCGTGTTCGAGGCCGAGGGCAGCGGGTTCGAGAGCGAGATCTGGGGTGACGTGGACGTGATGGCGCCGGCCTTCAACCGTGAAGGCGGATTCCAGTCGCTGACGCTCCGGCTGAAGGACCCGACCACTTTGACGGCCTTCAACGACGAGCTCGGCCGCGATCCGGCGATGCGGGTCGAGCTCAAGCAGGAGCGGGCGTTCTACGAGGCGCAGTCGGCGCAGATCTCGGCGGCGATCCTGGCACTCGCGGGCTTCGTCGGGTTCGTGATGGGCGTCGGCGCGATCTTCGGCGCGATGAACACGATGTATGCGATCGTCTCGGCGCGGACGCGTGAGATCGGAACGTTGCGGGCGCTGGGATTCCGCCGGCGAAGCGTGCTCGTCTCGTTCGTCGCCGAGTCGGTGTTGCTGGCGCTCGCGGGCGGACTCGTGGGCTGCCTGCTGGCGCTGCCCGCCAACGGATTCACGACGGCGACCGGCGGCGCCAACTTCAGCGAGATTGCGTTCGCGTTCCGGATCACGTCGATGGCGCTCCTCATCGGGATGATCTTCGCGCTGGTGATGGGCGTCGTCGGGGGGCTGCTGCCGGCGCTCCGCGCGGCCAGGCTGCCGATCACGTCGGCGCTGCGCGAAGCGTGATCGGCGGGTCGGCGGGGCTGAAGACACGGCCTCCGGCTGAAGCCGGACACTCGGATCGCAGGCCCGGCGCAGGCTCGCCACGCTCAGAACCATGGACACTCTCATGAGACCGCTACAGGAACGCTATTCGCCCTCGGGCGTCTGCTTCGGCTGCGGGCCGGCCAACCCGTCGGGACTGCACGTGCGGAGCTTTCCGGATGGCGACGAACTGGTCGCCGAGTTCCGGCCGGCGCCTCACCACGAGGCGTTCCCGGGGATGCTGAACGGCGGCATCATCGGCACCATCCTCGACTGCCACTGCAACTGGGTGGCGGCCTGGCATCTCATGCGCCGGGCAGGGCTCGATGCGCCTCCGTGCACGGTCACCGCGGAATACACGATCACGATGCGCAAGCCGACGCCGACATCGGGCGTGGTCCGTCTCCGCGCGCGCGTCGTCGAGGCATCGGACGATCGCGCGACGGTCGAAGGCGAGCTCGAGGCGGGAGGCAGGGTGACCGCGACGTGCCGCGGCGTCTTCGTCGCGGTGACGGAGGGACATCCGGCATACCACAGATGGTAGGAACGGCTCGGGCTGATCGGGTCTGTAGCGGTCGTCTTCGGTCTGTCGGGCTTGTCGGGTCTCGGTCGTTGGTCGTTGGTCTCTGGTCTTTGGTCCTCGGTGCCTACGGCGGCCCGATGGCGCGGCTGAAGCCGCGCCCTCCTGCGGTCGGAGATGCCGTCCCCACCGCAGGAGGGCGGGGCCTTCAGCCCCGCCTTGGCATGCCAAGAAAACGCCGGCGGATGGCAGCCCATCCGCCGGCACGATGACCAAAGACTGAGACCGACGACCGAAGACCAGGGCGTCAGAAGGAGGGCGGGGCTTCAGCCCCGCCTTGGCGGCAGCCTCAGAAGTAGTACTTCACCACCAGCTGCACGATGCGCGGCGTCGCCGATCGTGCTCGTGATCGTGCCGAACGTCTGGCTCTGGATGTCTGCGGTCGGCGGCCCGAAGTTCGGGTGGTTCAGCGAGTTGAACATCTCGCCGCGGAACAGCAGGTACTGGCGGCCGAAGGTCAGGAAGCGCTTGCTGACCGAGAGGTCCACGTTCCAGTAGCCGGGCGCGCGCACGATGCCGACGCCGGCATCGCCGAACTGGCCGCGCGGCGCCGAGACGAACGCCGAGCGATCGAGCCAGCGCGTCGAGCGTCGGGATTGTCCACCTGAGCCGTCGGCCGAGCCGGATCGGGCCGATCCGTCGAGCGCGTGGCCTGCAGCGACGGGTTCGAGCTGTCCTGACGGTGATCGGGAAGCCCGTGTGCGCCGTCACCGCGAAGCTCGCCGACCAGCCGCCGGCGACCGCGTCGACGCGCGCGGTTCCAGTCGTTGCCGTACTGCCGATCCTTGCCGAAGGGCAGCTCGTAGCTGCCGGCCAGCGAGAAGATGTGCTTCGCGTCGAAGAACGCCGGGCCGTAGTTCGGCTCGATGTCGTAGCTGTTCATCGGATACGCGCCCTCTGCCGCCACGCCCGCCCGAGCCGTAGTAGCCCAGGTTGTTCGACAGCGCCTTGCCGTAGCGTGTAGTTCGCGAGGAAGTCGAGGCCGTTCCACAGCCGCTGCTTGAACGTGGTCTGCAGCGCGTTGTAGTTGGAACGGCCACGCGACATCGTCGTGCTGATGTTCGTGATGAGCGGGTTGAACGCGAAGAGCGGCCGGCGGTTCTGCAGCGGCGCCCAGGTGCTCGGATCGCCCACGCCCGGCAGCGGCTGGTTGCCTTCGATCGGCGTCACCAGGTACTTCGACGAGTTGCCCACGTAGCCGAAGTTGATCGACGACCGCGACCCGAGCAGGTACTCGGCGAACACGTTCCACTGCTGCGTGAACTGCGGTCGAAGGTTCGGGTCCCACGCACGAAGCTGCCCCGACGGCCGATCGAGCGCCTGGAGGCCTTCGAAGCCGGTCGCGATGCGTTCCGGCACCGCTGGTCGCGATCGTAGCTGACGCTCGCGACTCGAAGAAGAACGGCGGGTTCAGCGGCAGGCGCAGGTTCGCGCCGGTGCCCTCCATGTACTGCGTGATCCCGTAGCCGCCGCGGAACACCCAGCGATCGCCCGTGCGGTATGCGAAGCCGAGGCGCGGCTCCCAGCCGTTGTAGTACGGCTCATAGAGCGCGCGGCTGTTCCCGTTCTGACCGGCGAGCTGCTGCTCGGCGTTGACCAGCGAGAAGTTGGCCTGCCGATCGTCCTGCTCGACCAGCGGCGAGGTGTAGCCCCACCGCAGCGCGAGGTTCAGCGTCAGGCTGTCGGTGATCTTGTAGTCGTCGCCGCCATAGAACGCGGTGCGGTGCTGGAGGTGCGTCCACGGCTCGGACAGCGACCCGCGACCCTTCCGGCTCAGCTGATCGAGCAGGAAGTCGCCGACCGTGGCGCCCGTGAAGCGGGCGGTGTATTCGAAGAGTCCGAGCTGGCCGTTGTTGCCGGCGTAGTAGCGGTTCATCCGGTAGTAGTTCCAGGACGCGCCGAACTTGAACGTGTGGCGGCTCTTCACCCACGTCAGCCGCTCGTTGATCTGGAACAACTGGTTGTTCGTGTTGCTCGCGCCGCCGGTCGCTGCCGATGTTCGAGACGTCGTTGCCGATCGTGACGCTGCTCAGTCCGGGGATCGGCTGCGAGCCGGCGATGCCCAGCTGGTTGTTCAGCGGCCCGAGGCCGTTGATGTCGAGCAGCCCGTTGTTGAAGCTGTTGTCGTTGTAGCCGACGAGCAGGTCGTTGACCAGCGCGGTGCCGATGATCCGGTTCCAGTTGGCGCCCACACCCCAGAACGGGTTTTCGCTGAAGCCGGCGAAAAACAGCGGCATCGCCGTCTGAAGGGGCGTGGACTCATGCGTCTGCTTGGAGAACCGGACGTAGAACTTGTCGTTCGACGAGACGTTCCAGTCCACCTTGCCGTCGAACTGGTTGGTCTGCTCTTCCGACGCCGCCGTTCCGAGGTAGTTGTTGCGGAAGTCGCTCAGCGGGCGGCTCACGTTGGCACGCGGGTAGAGCGATTCGTCGGCGAGCAGGTTCCGCGCGAACGGGCTGAAGCGCGAAACCGGGATCTGGTTGTTCGGGAACGGCTGGCCCGTGAGCGGATCGCGAATGATGAAGGTCGCGCCGCGGGCAGCAGGCTGCTCAGATCGCCGTTCCGCCACTCGTCGGGCATGACCGTCGCAAACGAATCGGCGGGCGGCGACTCCTGGCGGCCGCCCTGGTAGTCGGCAAAGAAGAACAGCTTGTTCTTCACGATCGGTCCGCCGACCGTGCCGCCGAAGATCTTGCGGTTGAAATCGGACTTCCGGCCGCCGGCGCGGTTGGTCGCCCACGGCGTCGCGGCCAGATCGTTGTCCCGCCAGTAGTAGAAGCCGTTGCCGTTGACCTGGTTGGTGCCCGACTTGATCACCATGTTGACCAGCGCGCCGGCGACGTTCCCGAGCTCGGGCGAATAGTTGTTGGTCTCGACGCTGATCTGCTCGAGCGCGTCCGGGCTCGGCTGATACGCCACCAGGTTGTCGATGGCGTCGTTCATGTCCACGCCGTCGATCGTGAAGTTGTTGGCCTGCTCGCGCTGGCCGTTGACGAAGGGCCGGCCGCCGCCGGTGTTCTTCAGGCTGTTGAACGAGCTCGGGTTCGGCGTGGTGACGCCGGCGGTGTAGAGCGACACCGTCCCGGGATTGCGGCCCTGGATGGGCAGCCTCTCCACCTGATCGCGCTCGAGCTTGTTGCCGACGACGGCAGTTCTCGGTCTGCAGCACGGCGCCGGTCGCGACCACGACGACGCTCTCCTCGACGCGTGCCGATTTCGAGCCTGAAGTCGACGCGCGCGGTCTGTGCCGCCGAGACGCTGATGTTCGACTGGGTGGTCTTGAATCCCTGTTGCTCGACCTTGATGACATAGGCGCCGATCGGCACGCTCGTGATGACGTAGGTGCCGGCGTCGGTCGTGACGCCCGTGTAGGGCACGTTGGTGGCGGTGTTGGTCGCGGTGACGGTCACGCCCGGCACCGCGCCGCCGGAGTTGTCGGTCACGATTCCCGTGATCGTCGCCAGCCCCGTTTGTGCCATCGCCGGGCCAGCGGCGAAGGCCCAGAGCGCAAGCACGCACCAGCTCGTCTTCAGCAATCGCGTTAGAGACATGACAGCGTCCTCTCGATGTTCAGGGCCGTCCGCGGGTCCCTGAAACTGGTCATGACCAGATTGGTTGCGAATGGTAGCGTCCCCCATCCAGATGTCAAGGACATCTTTTTGGATTCTGTCGATCCAGACCGCCGAATTGTGATGAAGCTGTGTAGAATGTGCGGCACCGAAACGCTGCCCCGGAGAATGGCCCTCCGCGATGCCCAGAACCGACCCACCGGCCGACGGACATCCCTGCCGACGACGCCGCGCTCAGAAGCGCACGCGGCGGGTCTCGCGGCTTCCCGCGCCTTCGCAAATCGAGCCCGGTCCCGCTGTATTTCCAGCTGAAACAGACGATCGAGCAGCTCATCGACGCCGGCGACTGGCCGCCCGAGACGCAGGTCCCGTCCGAGCGGCGGCTGTGCGAGCAGTTCCACATCAGCCGCATCACGGTGCGCCAGGCCCTGTCCGAACTCGAACGCGACGGACGGCTGGTCCGGAGCCACGGTCGCGGCACCTACGTCGCGGAGCAAGCAATCCGCAAGCCGGTTCATCCGCTCGTGTCCTTCACCCAGGACGTGCGGGAGCAGGGCATGGAACCCGGGGCGCGGGTGCTGCAGTTCGAGATCGCTCCGCCGGCGCCGACGGCGACGGCGGCCCTGCAGCTGAAGCCCGGCGAACAGATGGTGCTGCTCAAGCGGCTGCGCTATGCCAACGACGCGCCGATCGCCGTCGAGACCGTCCACCTCGCCGTCTCACGATGCCCGGGCCTGCTCGCGGAGAACCTCAACGACCGCTCGCTCTACGAGACGCTCGGCCGCGAGTACGGGATCGTCCCGACGCGGGCGCAGCAGCAGTGGCAGGCCGTGCCGTGTCCCGAGGGCGACGCCGACCTGCTCGAAGTGCCCCCGGGCTCCCCGGTGCTCCGCATCGAGCAGACGACCTTCGACGCGGAAGGCCGGCCCTTCGAGCATCTCGAGTCGTACTTCCGCGGCGACAAGTTCATCCTCACCGCCGTCCTGCACAACGAAAACGGGCGGTAGAACGGATCCGGCCGGCTCACGGGCTACAGGCTGCGGCTGAAGCCACGCCCTCCTGCGGTAGGCTAGGTGAGCGGAGCCGTTCGGCCCGTTCCAGCCTATAGCGGGCTCGCGCCATGAACCGTCCGCCTCACCATTCCGAGATCGTCGAAGCCGAAGGCCACCTGGTCGACTCCCAGATCCTCACCTCGGTCTTCGACACGGTCATCCGCCACGACAGCGCGTTCGAGGTGCAGCAGTTCGAGATCGGCCGCACGAACGACGATTTCTCGCGCCTGCGCCTGAAGGTCTCCGCGCCCGACCAGGCGACGCTCGACGCACTGCTCGAGGAGCTGGTCACCCTCGGCTGCCATCTCCAGGCCGAGCGCGATGCGCTCGTCCGCACCGCGGACAGGGACGGCTGCGCGCCCGAGGACTTCTATTCGACGACCAACCATCGCACCCTGATCCGCCACGCCGGACGCTGGATCGAGGTCAATCACCAGCGCATGGACGCGGTCGATCGTCCTCCGGGACGGCAGCGCCACCTGCCGCAAGCTCCGCGACATCCGCGCCGGGGATTCGATCGTCTGCGGCAACGACGGCATCCGCATCGTCCCCGAGTTCCGCGAGCGCGACCGCCACGGCTTCGCGTTCATGACGAACGAGATCTCGTCCGAACGACGGGTCGAGGTGAGCATCGCGAAGATCGCCGCGATGATGCAGGACATCCGGCGGACGAACGGCCGCATCGTCTTCGTCATGGGCCCGGTCGCCGTCCACACCGGCGGAACCGGCTACTTCGCCGAGATCGTCCGCCGCGGCTATGTGAACGCGGTGCTCTCGGGCAATGCGCTCGCCGTCCACGACGTCGAGCACGCGCTGTTCGGCACGTCGCTCGGGGTGGATCTCGAGGCCGGCGCGCCGGTCAAGGAAGGCCACCGCAACCACATGCGGGCGATCAACATGATCAATCGCGCCGGCGGGATCGAGGCCGCCGTCGAGAGCGGGGTGCTGCGCTCGGGGATCATGTACGAGCTGGTCAAGCACGGCGTCGAGTACGTGCTGGCGGGCAGCATCCGGGACGATGGGCCGATCATCGACACGGTGATGGACCTCGTTGCCGCGCAGGAGCGCTACGCCGAGGTCCTGGCGGATGCGAAGCTCGTCGTGATGCTGTCGACGATGCTGCACGGCATCGGCGTCGGCAACATGCTGCCGTCGTGGGTCCGGGTGATTTGCGTGGACATCAACCCCGCGGTCGTCACCAAGCTCGCCGATCGCGGATCGAGCCAGACCATCGGGCTGGTGACGGACGTCGGACTGTTCCTCCAGCAGCTCGCGATGCAACTGAAGGATTAAAAGCCGGCGGACACTACGACTCCTGTCGCGCTACGGCCGTCCACGCGATTCCCACAAGCGGACAGCACATCGGACCCGGCCGCCACGGAACGCCGCGGCTTGCGCGCATTTGCCGAGACGGTCGGTTGGCAAGCTTCTCGCTGGCGGCCATACGGAGGCTGGGCATGATGATCGGGCTCCGACGGGATCTGCAGCAGGCCATCAGGGTCATCTACCGGGAGCCGGGCTTCGCCGCCGTGGCGATCCTGACGCTGGCGCTCGGCTTCGGCGCCACGACCGCGGTCTTCAGCGTCGTGAACGCCGTGGCGCTCCGGCCGCTGCCTTACGAGCGGAGCGACCGGCTCGTCCTCGTCCTGGAGAGCAACCGGCCGCGGGGATGGACGCGGTTCAGCGTCGCACCCGGCAACTTCGTCGACTGGGCGCGAGAGGCCCGCACGTTCGACGCGCTGGCGGTGTTCATCCAGGGGCGGTCCACGGTCGCCTGGCGATCCGGCGCCGAGCACATCCCCACCATCCAGGCGTCGGCGGAGTACTTCCGCGTCCTGCGCGTCCCGGCGATGCGCGGGCGGACGTTCGAGGCGGGCGACGACACGCCGCAGGCGGCGCCGGTCGCCGTGGTGAGTCACGGATTGTGGCAGCGACAGTTCGGCGGGGCCGAGGACCTGATCGGCCGGCGCATCACGATCGATGGCGTGTCCACGGCAATCGTCGGCGTGATGCCGCCGGGCTTCGGCGCGCCGTCGAACGATCTGTGGAGGCCCCTCCGGATCGACCGGGCGTCGGGTGAGCGTGGGGGACGCAGCCTCACCGGCCTCGGCCGTCTCGCCGACGGGCAGACGATCGAAGCGGCCGGGCGGGAGTTGACGGCCATCGCCAGCCGGCTCGCCCTGGCCTACCCGGCCTTCAATGGCGGGTGGGGCGTGACGCTCGAGCCGCTGGAAGAGGCCGTGGTCGGGCCGACGGTGAAGCGACGGCTCTACCTGCTGCTCGGTGCCGCCGCCTTCCTGCTGCTGATCGCGTGCGTCAACGTCGCGAACCTGCAGTCGGTCAGGGCGTTCGCGCAGAGCCGCGAGGTGGCCATCCGGACGGCGCTCGGTGCCAGCCGGTGGCGGATCACGCGGCAACTGCTCATCGAGAGCCTGGTTCTCGCGATCGCCGGCAGTGTGCTGGGCCTGTTCGTCGCTGTCTGGGGACGCGACCTCCTGCTCTCGCTGACGCCGGCCGGGCTGCCGCGGCTGCACGAAGTGGACGTCGACTGGCGCGTGCTCGGGGTGGGCGCCGCGGTCGCGCTGACGTCGGCCATGCTGTTCGGGCTGGTGCCTGGCCTGCGCGCGTCGCGGGCCCCGCTCGACCCCGTGTTGCGGGGCAGCTCGACGTCGCTCACGGCGTCCTCCGCCAGGCTGCGTGGCAGCTCGGCCCTGGTCGTCCTCGAGACGAGCCTGGCGTTCGTGCTCCTCGTCGGCGCCGGACTCCTCATCCGCAGCTTCCTCAACATCTCGGCGCAGGAACCCGGATTCGAGCCCGACGGCGCGCTGACCTTCCAGGTGGGCGTGCCGCAGGCGTCGTACCCGGCACGCGAGGACGTGACCCGGTACTACGATCAGCTGCGCGAGCGGCTGGCGGGCCTCCCGGGTGTCGTCGCGGTCGGCGGATCGCACGCGCTTCCGTTCTCTGCGATGAACAGCCTCCGGCCCTTCGTTCGTGAAGGCATCGACAATCCGCGCGCGGACGCGCCGGTCAGCGAGTACCGGCTCGTGACCCCCGGCTACTTTGCCGCGCTCGGCATTCCCCTCAGGCGCGGACGGGCGTTCACCGACGCCGATGTCGCGGGCTCCATGGGCGCCGTCATCGTCAACGAGTCGTTTGCCGCCAGGTACTACCCCAATCGCGATCCGATCGGGCAGCGGCTGCGGCAGGCCGGAGACAATCCCGAGATCCGCTCGATGACCATCGTCGGCATCGTCGGCGATGTCCGGCACGGCGGGCTGCTCGCGTCGCCGCAGCCCGAGATGTACTGGCCGCACGCGCAAGCGACCTGGGGAGACACGCTGAACCGGCTCAGGCGGGCGATGACGATCGTGGTGCGCGCGAAGGGAGATGCCGCGGCCCTTGCGCCGGCAATCCGCGCGCGGCTGCTCGAGCTGGACCCGACGCTCGCGAGCACGCCGCCGCAGTCGATGCGCAGCCTGATTGCGGCATCGACCGCGTCACCGCGATTCACGCTGCTGCTGATGGCGACATTCGCCGTCCTCGGGCTCGTCCTCGCGATCGCCGGGGTCTACGGCGTCGTGGCCTTCGCAGTGGCGAGGCGCACGCGGGAGTTCGGCATCCGGCTGGCGCTCGGCGCGTCACCGCGCGAGCTGGTCGGACGCGTCGTCAGCAGCGGGCTGTTGCTGGCGCTCGTCGGGCTGACGGCTGGCTCGGTCGCGGCGACGGCGCTCGCCGGCCTGCTGCGCGCGCAGTTGTTCGGGATTGCGCCGCACGACGGGACGACGTTCGTCCTGGTCGCGGGGGTGGTGCTCGCGGCGACGCTCCTCGCGAGCTACGTGCCGGCGCGAAGGGCCGCCCGGGTCGAGCCCACGGTCGCGCTCCGCCAGGAATGAGGGCAGGACGCGCGGAATGGCAGCCGCTTCTGGCAGCGCCGCGCCACCGGCGGCGATGTGCGAGTCTCTCATCACGTCGCCCTCGATGAAATTCGCGCGCGTCCGTACCTGATCGTCTTCCTGCGAATCGTCCCGCTCGGGAGGGCCCCCGCCTCCGCCGCGATGCGGCTTCGGCGCGCTTGACCCTGTCCCGAGTTCGTGGATAAGATGCGCCCTCAATCGACAGGGTTTCGGTCGTTCCCTCCGACGAATGCCTTGGGTGCGTGCGGATGCGGCATCACCGTTCCAACGCGGTTTCGCGGCCGGGGCAACTTTCCAGCGCCCCGGAGTCCTAGCCGTTGGCCCCGACCTTTCCGCCCTGGTGGAACAAACTCCCGAATCGTGGCCGCCATCGCCGGCAGTCTCGGTCCGGCGTGCGAGAGCTCGAGCGCACGCGGCTCGCACGCGCCACGGGCGCGCCCGCGGGCGATAGCTGAACGGACCCGCCGTGACGAAACGCAAACTGTCGATCCTTCTCGGTCCCGTCGTCGCGCTCGCGATGTTCGCGGGCACGGCCAAGCTGGTCTCCTCGGTGCTGAGCCGCGAGCACAAGGAGCCCTACCGAGCCTCTGCCGCGGCCGCACAGCAAACACCCCCCGCCGCGGGACAAGGAGATGCGGCGGCCGCCGCAGCCAAACCGGCCCAGGACAAGCCCTACGAGGAGGCTGCGTACCGGACGGTTCCAGTCATCGGCAGCCGCGTGGCCATCTGGATGGTGGCGCAGCTGCACCTGCTGTTTGCGGCGTTCGTCCTGGCCATCCCCATCTTCGCGTTCATCGTCGAGGCGATCGGCTACAAGACTGGAGATCTCCGATACGACCGGCTCGCGCACGAGTTCACGAAGCTGCTCTCGGTGTCCTTCTCGCTCACCGCGACCTTCGGAGCAGCTCTGACGTTCATGCTCATCATCCTGTATCCGAAGTTCTCGAACTACCTGATGAGCGTGTTCTCCCCCACGTTTCTCCCGTACGTCCTGCTTTTCTTCGGCGAGGCCTTCTTCCTCTACACCTATTACTACGGGTGGGGGAAGTTCCATCCGGTGGTTCATCTCGGCCTGGGGCTCGGCCTCAACGTCGTCGGCACGGCGATCATGTTCATCGCCAATTCCTGGCTCACGTTCATGATGTCGCCGAAGGGGATCTCGAGTAGCGGGGCGGTGGTCTCCCTCTATGACGCCGTCTACAACTTCACCTGGATGCCGATCAACGTCCATCGAGTCATCGCCAACGTCGCGTTCGGCGGATCGGTCGCGGCCGCCTACGCGGCGTTCAAGTTCCTGCAGGCGGAGACCGACGAAGAGCGGGCGCACTACGACTGGATGGGATACATCGGCAACTTCGTCGCGATCATCGCCTTCCTCCCGCTTCCCTTCGCCGGCTACTGGCTCGCGAAAGAGATTTACGCGTACTCGCAGACGCTCGGACTGACGATGATGGGCGGGGCCTTCTCGTGGCTCTTCATCATCCAGGCGGTGTTGATCGGGAACCTCTTCCTCGCCGCCAACTACTATCTCTGGCTCGGGATGGGGCGGGTCGAGGGCGTGCAGCCGGTTCAGAAGTTCATCAAGTACCTGCTCATCGGGATCGCGCTCTGCTTCATGGTCTGGGCGACGCCGCGATCGGTCATCGCGACCGTCTCCGAAATCCGGGCGATGGGAGGGTCGTCGCACCCGATTCTGGGCTTCCTCGGTGTCATGTCCGCGAAGAACACGGCCGTGAACATCCTGATCCTCACCACCTTCATGAGCTTCCTCCTCTACCGCCGGACGGGGAAGGTCGCCGCGGTGGCGTGGGCGAAGAAGGGCCATGCGGCGCAGCTCACCATCTTCGCGGCGGTCGCGATCTTCGTGATCTTCCTCGGCGTCTACGGGTACTTCGTCGAGGCGACGGTCCGGATCGGGCTCTCCGTGCCGCAGGTCCTCTCGGTCCTGTTCGCGATGGTGTCGATCACCGCCATCGACCTCTTTCTCTTCCGCGGAGCGAAGAAGACCGGCGAGGTGCGCTGGGGCAGGATCCCGGTGATCTCGCAGTACGTGCTGATCTTCATCGCGGTGACCTTCACATGGCTCATGGGGCTCATGGGCTACGTTCGCTCCGGGCTCCGCCAGCATTGGCATGTCTACGGCGTCATTCGTGACCAGTCGGCCGACGCGTTCACGCCCACGCTCGGCTTCGCGACGCAGGTCGTCTCGGTGACCGTGCTTCTGTTCTTCCTCCTGATCGGCTTCGTGTTCTGGATCACGAGCCTGCACGACCGGCCCGATTTCTCGGCGCGGACTGCCCGCCTTCGCCAAGGCTCCGGCGAGGTCTCGCCGGAGGCTCCAGTGGCCACTCCGGGAACGTAGGCGGACGTCATGAGGATCCCGCACATCGTCCGGATCGGCGCGCTCGTCATCGCGACGACCGGGTTCTATACCTATGTCGGCCAGATGGTGCCTCAGAAGGAGGTTCAGCCTCCCCAGGAGACCGCCCTGGGAAGCGACATGACCACGGCGGACATGATCAAGGTCGGCCGCGAGATCATGGCGGGCAAGGGAATCTGCCTGACCTGCCACACGATCGGCCAGACCGGCGCGCTCCGGTTCCCCGACCTCGGGGGCATCGGCGCCCAGGCGAAGAGCCGCGTCCCGGGCCTGAGCGATGTCGAGTACCTGGCCCAGTCGATGTACGAACCCACCGCCTTCGTCGTGCCGGGATTCCCTCCGGCGATGCCCCCGGTCAATCAGCCTCCGATCGGCCTCAACGATCGGGAGATCCTCTGCGTGATGGCGGCCCTCCAGAGTCTCGGCGGCACGCCCACGGTCACGCTCCAGACGACTCACAAATACAGCGGCACCGCCGCTCCGGGCGAGACGGCGGCGCCCGCGGCTGCTCCGGCGCCAGGCGAGGCGCAGCCGCTGACCGATCCCAAGAAGGGCGAAGCCCGATGAACATCCTGGTCGTCCTCGGCGTGGCCGCCGTGTTCGGGCTCCTCCGGTTCCGTCGAGCCAACCTGCTGGTGTGGGCGGGCGCCTGGTGGGTCGGGCTCTACGTCTTATTCCGATTTGGATTCACCGCCCCGATTCCCGCCACCGTCGTCGCGATGTACATGGCGATCGTGTCGGCCTCGATCCTCGCGTACGTCTCCTCCAGCGAGGAGCGCCGCGAGCAGGTCTCCGGGCCGCTCATCCGGTTCATGACGGACAAGCGGTACACAGCGCTCCTCGGCGCAACCGTCGTCGCCATCCCGGCGCTCGCGGCCGCGAACGTCTACGTCCGGATGAACGTCCCCCTCGAGCCTCCGTTCTTTCCGCGAACGGTCCACCCTGCATCGCCTTCCGAGATCACGGTCCACGACAAGAAGATCGAGCTCGACGCCGGAGAAAACCCCTTCCTGCAGCTCGAGAAATCGAATCCGGAAGAGTTCCGCAAACATGTCGAGAACGGCCGCCGGGTCTACTACCGGAACTGCGTCTTCTGCCACGGCGACAACATGACCGGCAACGGCATGTTCGTGCACGGGCTGGACCCGATCCCGACCAACTTCAACGACCAGGGTGCGATCGCGATGTTGCGCGACACGTTTCTCTTCTGGCGGATTTCCAAGGGAGGCCCGGGACTTCCCGAGGAAGGGGGTCCGTGGGACACGGCGATGCCGGTCTGGGAGAAGATCCTGAAGGAGGAGGAGATGTGGGAAGTCGTCCTCTTTCTCTACGATTTCACCGGCCAGAAGCCCCGCGCGAAGGAGGAGGTCCACTAGGAATGACCTCTCGCCCGATCGGTGCGCGCTCGTATCTCGCGGCTCTCGCCGTTCTGATTGCTTCGCTATGCGCGTCGCAGACGGGATCGGTGCGCGCGCAGGCTCCCGACATCGGGACCGAGGCGCAGCGGGAGTCGGGCAAGAAGCTCTACCTCAAGGTACCGTTCACAGTGCCACGGTGAGAAGGGGGACGGTGAAGGCTACGCCACGCCGCACCTGAACCCCAGGCCCCGGGACTTCACGACCGGCAAGTACAAGATCCGCACGACTCCCAACGGGGCGCTCCCGACCCATCAGGATCTCGTCAACATCATCAGGCGGGGCATGCCCTACACCTCGATGCCCGCCTGGCCCGACCTCGCCGATTCGGAAGTGTCGGAATCTCGCCTACTTCCTGACGACCTTCTCCCCCGACTTCTCGAACCGCGAGAATGTCCCCCAGCCCGTGCCGCTCCCGAGCGCGCCGTCCACCACGAACGAGTCCATCGAGCTCGGCAAGAAGCTCTACGTGGATAGCGGCTGCGTCAAGTGTCACGGCACGCTCGGTCGGGGCGACGGCCCGTCGGCGCCAACCCTGAAGGACGACCTGGGCCACGCGATACGCGCCGCAGACCTCTCGCAGAGCTGGACGTTCCGTGGAGGGTCGTCCCGCGAGGACATCTTCAGGACGATGAGCACGGGGTTGAACGGCACGCCGATGCCGTCGTTCCTCGAAGCCCTCCAGCCCGAGCAGCGATGGGCGATCACGGACTTCATCCTCTCTCTTTCGGGCGGCACCGAACCTGGCTATACCAACCTCGTAATCGCCAAGCACGTTCAGGATCCGATCGATCTGAAGAAGGGGACGGCGAGCTTCGGATCCGCTCGGGCGGCTCGCTTTCCGATCGTCGGACAGATCATGGAACCCGGACGCGCGTTCCATCCTCCGGCGACCTCGGTGACGGTTCAGGCCATCTACGATGCCGAGTCGATCGCCGTGCTCGTGCGATGGCACGACATGGGCGCGCAGAAGACCGGAAAGAACGGGCTGTCGCTTCCCGTACCGCCGGAGGAGGAGGAAGAGGCGCCAGCGGCCGGCGGCGCCGCGGGCGGCGACTCGACGACGGGGGGTGTCTTTGGCGAGGCGGAAGTCGCCCCGACCCCACCCGGTCAGGCGCAGGCGCCAGGAGCTGCGCAGCAGCCCGCAGCGGACCCGTTTGCCGAGGAGCCAGCGGCGCCGGCCGACCAGCCATCCGAGTTCTCCGACGCCGTGTCGGTCCAGATTCCTACGGAGGTGCCGACCGGCGCGCGCAAGCCGTACTTCATCTTCGGCGACGCACAGAGCTCCGTGGATCTCTGGTTTTTCGATCTGGCAACGCCCGCTCCCCTTCAGTTCACCGGCAAGGGAAGCGCGGACATCGCGCCCAACGAAACCGGGGATCTGACGGGGGTCGCGAGCTACGACCAGGGAGAATGGTCGGTGATCTTCAAGCGGCCCCTTCGCCCGGCCTCAGGCGCAGCGTTCTCGCCCGGGCAGTTCCTGCCGATCGCCTTCTCGGTCTGGGACGGGTTCTCGCGCGAGCGCGGCAACCGGCGAGGGCTCACGGTCTGGTACTCCCTCTACGTCGAGCCACAAGTGGTCCCATCGGCCGTCGGCCCGATGGTGAAGACAGCGCTGTTCATTCTCGCCATCGAGCTGGCCGTGATCGGCTGGGTGCGCTGGCGTTACGGTTCTCGCGCCCGCGGGGAGCTCGGCCAAGAGCCGAGCAAACCGGCAGCCACCAGCGCGTGATCGGGCTATCCGGAGGATCCGATGTACAAGAGCATCTACGTTCCCGTCGATAACTCAGACCACTCCAACCGCGCCGTTGCCTGCGCCCTCGGACTGGGCAAGGCGTACTCGTCGAAGCTGGTCGGCTGCCACGTCTACGCGGCAAAGCTGCACGACTATCGCTTCAGGCAGATGGAGTACACCCTGCCCGAGGAGTACATCGACGAAGTGGAACTGGAGCGCCAGCGGAAGATCCACGACAGCCTCATCACGATGGGCCTGAAGCTCATCTCCGACAGCTATCTCGATGGCATGTCGCGCCTCTGCGGGGAGTCGGGCCTCGCGTTCGAGCCGCGGATGATGGACGGGAAACATCACATCGAGATCCTCAAGGATCTCGCCGGCTCGCAGCACGACCTGGTCGTGATCGGGGCCCTGGGGATCGGCCGCGCGCGGGACAGCGTGATCGGCTCGGTCTGCGAACGCGTCGCCCGCCAGTCCGACCGCGATGTCTGGGTCGTCAAGCACGTCCCGGAGGCGGGTGAGGCGGAGCGGGACACGATCCTGGTCGGCATGGACGGCAGCCCCCAGTCGTTCGGCGCGCTCATGACCGCCGTCGACCTGGCGCGCACGTTCGGCAAGAAGGTCGAAACGATCGCCGTGTACGACCCCTATCTGCACTACTCCGTCTTCAACGGCATCGTCAACGTCCTCACCGAGCAGGCGGCGAAGGTCTTCCGCTTCGAGGAGCAGAATCAGCTCCACGAGGAAATCATCGACACCGGGCTGGCGCAGATCTATCAGTCTCATCTCGAGGTGGCCGAGCGGATGGGGGGCGAGGAGGGCCTCGCGATCAAGAAGACGCTCCTCGACGGCAAGCCCTTCCAGAAGATCCTCGACCACGCGCGCAAGACGAATCCGTGGCTGATCGTGATGGGGCGGATCGGAGTTCACAGCCCGAAGGACGAGACGGGGCTCGGAAGCAACGCCGAGAACGTGCTCCGCGCCGCGAACTGCGATGTCCTGCTCTCGACGCGTCTCGAGATCCCACGCCTCGACGTGCGCGCCGAGGAGACCGTCCGCTGGACGCCCGAGGCCGAGGCGCGCATGACGCACGTGCCCGAGCAGGTCAAGGGGATCGCCCGCACGGGGGTCCTTCGCCTGGCGCTCGAGAAGGGGCATTCGGTGATCACGAACGCGGTGATCGACGAAGCGATGGACCGGTTCATGCCGAAGAGCGCGTCGGCCGCGACCACGGCGCTGGCCGAGGCCGTGGCGCTCGAGCGGGCGAAGTCCGGCCCGGTGTCGATGTGCCGGTCGTGCGGCGTCACGGCCACGCAGAGCGACCCCGTGAGGTGCACCGTCTGCGGCGCCACGGATTTCGACGTGATCTCCCGCGAGATGATCGAGAAGATCGCCGAGGTGGAGGGAGGCCTCCAGGAGGAGACCACCTACGACGGGCGCAAGCTCCGCTGGTCGGAGGATGCCAGGAAGGGCCTCTGGACCATGAAGAACGCCTATCAGCGCCGGCGCGTGAAGGCGCGCGTCGAGAAGCGCGCGCGCATGATGAAGCTCGACGCAATCACGCTCGAATTCGCCCGGCAGGTGATCGAGGAGGAGACGGGGACGCCGCTCGAGATCCAGTCCGCCTCCGCGCGAGGCGCTACGGCGCGACCCGGCGAAGCCGGGGCCCCAGAGGGCACCGTGGCAGGGACCGAGGCCAGGCTCATCGCGCGTGACGAGAGGAAGAACCCGTTGATCTCGACATTCGAGTGGACCAACGACGCCACGCAGCGGATCTTCCGGGTGCCGGCCGGTTTCATGCGGAGCAAGACGCAGGAGCGGATCGAGGAGCTGGCACGCGGGCGCAGCGCCGCGTCGATCGATCTTGCGCTCGTCGAGGAAGGAATCGAGTTCGGCAAGCAGATGATGGCCGAGATGATCTCCACCTACTCCGCCCCGCCGTCCACGGCAGGCGCGAGCCCCGGAGGCGTGACGGCGGCGCGGGATTCGGGGGGGCCTTCCGCCGCGCCCGCTCAGGAAGCCCCGGACGCGGCGGGCGGCGGCTACCTCAACGAGGTGCGACTGCGGAGCGTGTGAAACCCACTTGTGGGAGGGAACGGAGGGGACGGAGGGAACGGTTTTAACACAGAGCAACGGAGAAACGGAGACGAACAGAGAAGAACCTATTTCTATTTTATTATGGATTTGGATTTCTCCGTTCGCCTCCGTTACTTCGTTGCTCTGTGTTAAAACCGTTCCCTCCGTCCCCTCTGTTACCCAGGAGCGGAGGATGTCGTCGTATCGCTTCTGCCGCACGGACGACATCGCGCTGCTCGTCGACGCGCTGAATCGCTGCTGGGCTCCGTACGTTCCCGACGAGCCGCCGACGACGCCGGCCGCGTTCAAGCGGGCGATCCGCGACCTGCAGGTCTGGTGCAGCAGCTGCATGGTCGCGTTCTCGGGCTCCGACCCGATCGGCGTCCTGATCGGCGCCAAGCGGCCGTCCGGGACGCTGGTCCACAAGATCGCCGTGCATCCCGATCATCGCCGGCAGGGACATGGCCGGCACCTGCTCGCCTCGCTCGGCTCGAAGCTCGCGATCCTCGGCCCCCCTCGGATGATCGCCGAAGTCCCCGAGACGCTCGCCGCTGCGTGCGAGCTGTTCGCCGCGAGCGGATATCGCCAGGAGACGCTCCTGACGGACTACGTCCTGCAGCGTGACGAGACCGATGCGCGCGAGGCAGCAGGGATGTCCGCCGGCAGGTTCGCGATCCCCGTCACGGTGGATGATCTCGCCGCCAATGGCCTCCTTGGAGAGGCTGATCCGCAGGTGTGCTGGGAGCGCTCGGTCGAAACGCTGACGGCAAGGAAGGACGACGTCGAGGGACTCGCCGTTGCATCCGACGAGCGAATCGAGGCTTACGTGCTTTACGCAGAGGGCGGAGACATTCTGTCGCTCCGCACCCTCGTCGAGGACGGTGGGTCTCGTCTGCAGCACCTGCTGGCCCGACTCAGCGCGCAGGGCATGCGGGCGTTCCGGTTCCCGAAGGTCCACCCATTGGAGATCTCAATGGAACTGCTGGAGACGCTCGGTTTCCGCCCCGCCGGCGGGCATCGGCTCTACGCAGCGAGGGCGCGGGCCGATTAGCTCTGCGCTGCTGAGGCAACAGAGAGGACGGAGGAAACGGTTTTAACACAGAGCAACGAAGAAACGGAGACGAACGAAGAAATCCAAAAATATATTTGAGAACTCTTCTCTGTTCGCCTCCGTTTCTCCGTTTCTCTGTGTTAAAACCGTTCCCTCCGTCCCCTCTGTTCCCCACGCAGCGCGGTCCAACTGGCTGGACCTCTCGGTCATTTCGGTAGTGGATCTCGGGGTGATTCGGCTGCAATGCGACGGTAGATGGCTCTCGCTTCGTCGTACGCCCGCTCCGCCTCGGCGCGCTCGCCTTCTGCGATCCGGCGCGCGCGCACTCGCCACAGCTGATCGATGCAGGCGAGAGCCCACAGCGCACTTTCCCGTGACGCGCGGATGGGCCGACCGTCGACCAGGACATCGACCGGATTCGTGTGCAGCTGCGGGAACTGGCGCAGCGCCACCCAACTGCTTTGCGCGATCGGGACGGAGAACTCGATCTGGTGCTCGCGGCCGTCCGCGGGCACTTCGCGACTGGCGGCCACGCGCCCGTTCACGACCACTTCAACCAGCCGCTGCCCGCGCTGATAGAGCGGGTTGATCGTCTGCGCCTCGTGGATGATGACGGTATCGCCGACATGACGGGGGCCGCCCACGGGGATGGCACCGCCGTACCTCGGCTCGAGCGGCGTCTCCGGCGAGAACGCCACCGCCGCCCGCACCGTCACGGCTCCGGGCTTTTCCAGCTGGAGCACGTCACCGGACGACTTGCCGTCGACACGGAGGTCGAGCGCGTGCGCGTAGCCGTCGCTCACGTAACTGCGCCCGCGCGCGAGTCCCTGGCACCACTGCCCGTAATCCACGCGCGCCTGCGCCCCGAGGTGGACGTAGCTCCGTCCCTGGCCCACGCGCGTGCCGCTCATGCACGGGAAATCCGTTTCCCCGCTGGCCTTGACCTTGAGGCCGGCGTTCAGCAGGTGATACCAGGCGTTCCACTCCCGGATGCGATCGGTGTCCATCGCGCTGATGAAGTCGGTCGCGCCGTGCGCTGCCGTGACGAAGATCTCCTGTGCGCCGACGCTGTTGAGCTCAGGAATCGCGAGGTTCGGCAGGCGATCGTCCACTCGATCGTGGCTCGCTTCGAGCTCGGTCCCGGCGAGGGCCCCATCTCGGGTCGTGTCGATCTCGACAAAGGGCTCCGGCAGGAGACCGCGCGACGCTTCAGCGGCGTCGAGCCTGCCGTCGCGGCTGGTATCGAGCTGCTCGAGAAGACGCGCGGTTGCGGCCACGGGATCGATCTGTAGTCCGCTGCCGGAGTGGGCATAGCCGACGACGCCGCCCTGCGCTTTCGTCCAGCGGAGCACCGGAAGCGTCCACGTCGGCCAGCCTTTGCTGCCGTTGGCGCCCGGGTAGATCTGTTCCTTCAGGTTGAGCAGGACGACATGGCCAAGGGCCTCCGACCCGAACCCGCTGACCTCGATGTCGTACTTCACGAGCGCCAGCGGTTCGCTCAGCTTGTCGGGCCGGGCCGCGAAGAACCGGTGCTGATGGTCGAACCCGGGGCCCCACGTCAGGACGCTGCCCACGTTGAGCCCTTCGCCCTTGACCTGCCGGAGCATGTCCGCCGGATCCACGCCCTCGGTCGGCGAGGTGTAATGCGCGCAGCCAGCCGCGTGGATGTGATGGTCTCCACTGTAGAAGCCGCGCGCCGCCGGGTGCACCCAGCGCTCGAGCTTGACCGTGATCTCGACCTTCCCCGCGGGACTGCGGGAGGCGTCGCCTGGTCCCGGAATCGTCACGGCACGCTCGATCCACCGATACTCGGGACCGCGGCCATAGAACATCGTGAGCTCCCCCGGGGGCAGCAGCACCGTCTCGCCGTGCGCGCGGTAGATCTGCTTCTGAAAGAAGAGATCCGGTGCCAGCCGCTTGGCCTGCGGCGGGAACACGTGGCCATGACGATCGACGAACTGGAACCGGGCCGTCGTCGTGGTGCCATCGTGGTCGAAGACGTTGAGCGTCACGGCAATGGCGGGCTTTACCGTGAACAGCACGGGCACTTCGGCGCGGAACCCGAGATCCTCGGTGCCCTGTCCGACGTCCATCGTCAGCGTGGCCTCGCGGCGGCCCGGCTCGCTCGAGTGGACGAGGGCGATCGCGTACTCCACGTCGAGCCCGCTGAGGTTCGCGACCATCGGGGCCGCGGTGAACATCTCGACCTCGAGGAAACGATCCGTACGGCCCTCCGTGTTCTCGTTGACGCGCAGATGCTGCTGCTGCATGCGTTCGCCGGCGAGCTGCGACATGCCTGCGTAGACGGGGCCGGCCTGCGGGCTGCCGATGCGCAGCCGCTGCGTACCGCGGCTCTCGTTGACGACCTTCACGAGGACAGGGGTGTAGCCGGCCTGCTGCAATACGGCTGGTGCCGGTCCACGCGTCAGCTTCACGCGGGCTTCCGGATTGATGTGCACGGCCAACAGCACCCGAGGATCGATCAGCGCTTGCAGGCGCCTGGCGTCCCGCAACCGGCCGGCCGCCGTCAACTCAGCCCGCAGATCGCGGGGCAACGGCGCGCCCAGATACTCGAGGGCATTGGCGACCCGCTCGAGGTTCGCCGCAAGCGGCTGAGCCTCGACCTCGACGGCAGCCAGTGCAGCCGCGTCGAACGAGAGGGCTGCTCCCCGAACCTGTCCCCGCGGCTGGCTCGGTGGCGCCGAGCAGATGGCGGCTCCGAGAACCAGGTAGAGAATGGGAGCCGGCGAAAAACGGGCAGGCATGCCGGGTACTCTCCGTGTCTTTCGGATCGATGTAAAGAGACGTGCGCGGCCGCCAGGACGCGAGCCCGCATGTTTGCGCGCGCGGTGTAAGCTATGCCCCCAAGGTGAAGAGCTATCACGACATCGCCGGCGATGGAGGGTCCAGGGTTCTCGAGCAGGTTGCCGAGCAGCGCACCCGCATCGCCGACGGGCTCGCGGGGGTGCGCCATCTCGTGGCCGTGGGCTCCGGCAAGGGCGGGGTCGGCAAGAGCACCTTGACGCTGCATCTCGCGGGCGCTCTGCGCGCACGGGGGCTGCGGATTGCGATCCTGGACGCGGACTTCAACGGCCCCTCGCAGGCGCGCATGGCAGGTGTCCAGGGGGCGCTGCTGGTTCCCGGCACGCACAAGGTGGCGCTTCCGCGGACCACGAACGGGATCGCGGTCTTCTCGATGGGCTCGCTGATCCCCGAGTCGGAGGCGCTCGAGTTCGAGAGCGCGGCGCACGGAGAGTCCCACACGTGGCGCGCCACGAGGGAGTTCGCTCTGCTCGGCGAGATCCTCGGGTCCTGCGAGTGGGGAGCCCTCGATCTGCTGCTGTTCGATCTGCCGCCGGGAGCCGAGCGGACCGTCCAGTTCGCCGATTTTCTCGGGCCCCGGACCTCGTTCCTGCTCGTGACGATCCCGTCCGAGGTGGCACGGGGTGTGGTCGCGCGCTCGGTGGCCGCTCTGTCGAAGGGACCCAATCGTCTCCTCGGTTACGTCGAGAACATGAGCGGCTACTACTGCCGCGATTGCAACGCCATCAAGCCGCTCTTCGTCTCATCCGACTCTGTCTCACCAGAATGGGCGGACCTGGAGATCCCCTGCCTCGGGACCGTTCCATTCGATCCCGAGCTTGCACGGCACTGCGATCGGGGGATCCCTTTCGCGGAACTGCGCGAAACCCCCGCCGGCCGGTCCCTGGAGCAGATCGCGCAGCGGCTCGTGGACGTCCTGGAGCTTCCCCGATGAAATTCCTCTGTGTCCCCTGCGACAGCCAGATGAAGCTCCAGACCGTCGGTCCGCCCGAAGGCGGCTCGCTGTCGGTCGTCTACTCGTGTCCCGAGTGCGGCTACGAGATGGCGATGCTGACCAACGCCTACGAGACACAGATGGTGCAGTCACTCGGCGTACGGATCGGCCCCGCCGAAGCTTCAGCGGAGGCGGGCGCGTCGAGCGGCGCAGGTTCCAGGTGCCCATTCCCCGCGATGATGCCCGGCATGGACGGAGCACTCGAGGGTTCGGGACGCACAGAGCCAATCCCGATCCGGTGGACGCCGGATGCCGAGGCGCGACTCGCGAATATCCCGGAGTTCGTCCGCCCCATGGCGCGGACCGGCATCGAGAGATTCGCCCGGGAGCGAGGATCCCTCGAAGTGGACGAGAAGATCCTCGATGCGGCCCGCGAGTTCTTCGGCATGTAGCCCTCTGGGAGGTCATCGACATGAACTGACTGGCGCTTCTGGCTCCGCAGACGATGAGCTCAGCGAGCGTGGCGATCAACATGCCGCATCCGGACGCGAACACGTTCGCCAGGCCCTACGTCATCTCCTGGAATCTCACCTACCGCTGCAACCTCGCCTGCGAGCACTGCTATCTCGATGCCGGCGGCAAGCCTCTGGTCGAGACCGGGAACTTCGCCGACCGGAGCGAGCTCGGCACCGAGGAATGCTTCAAGGTCATCGACGAAATCGCCGCGTTCGCGCCTGAATGCCTGACGATCCTGACCGGCGGCGAGCCGCTTCTGCGTCGCGACATCCTCGAGATCGTCCGCCGCGCCTCCGAGCGCGAGCTCTGGGTCGTCGTCGGCACCAACGGCGTGCGCATCACGGAGAACCTGGCGGGGCGCCTCGCGGAGGCCGGAGCACGGGGACTGTCCCTTTCCCTCGATGCTCTCGATCCCGATTGTCACGACCGCTTCAGGAAGGTGCGTGGCGCCTGGCAAAACACGGTGGAGGGAGCGGAGATCCTCAACAGGACGGGGCTCCCCTTCATCGTGCAGACGACCGCGGGGTCGCACAATCTCGGCGAGCTCGAAGCGATCGCCGACTTCGCGCACGATCGCCTCGCTGCCAAGGTCTGGAACCTGTACTTCCTGGTGCCGACGGGGCGCGGGCAGTTCGTGTCGGACATCACCCCCGCTCAGTACGACGAGGTTCTCGCCTCGCTCTACCGGATCCAGCGAAAGTACGATCGCCGGATGCTCGTGAACGCGAAGTGCGCGCCGCACTACATCAAGACGGTTCTGGAGAAGGCGACTGGAGCGGCTGGAGCGGCTGGAACGGATGGTGCGACTGGAGCGGCTGGGACGGATGGTGCGGCTGGAGCGGATGGAGAACCAATCTCGGCGTCCTCGTTGTCCGGTCTGTCCCGGATCAGGACCTACTCCGGGGGGGCCGGCGGGTGTCCGGCGGGGACGCACTACATGGGGATACGGCCGAACGGCGATGTCACGCCTTGTCCCTATCTCCCGGTCTTCGCGGGGACTCTTCGCAGCTCGAGTCTCGCTGACCTGTGGACCTCGTCGGAGCTCTTCACCGGCATTCGCCGCCGCACCTCGCTCGGTGGCCGGTGCGGGGCGTGCGAGATGAACGGCCACTGCGGGGGCTGTCGCGCCCGGGCCTACGGGATGACCGGCGATCTGATGGCCGAAGACCCCCTCTGCACCCACACCCCCGGCACGTTCGCCGGGTCCCCCCTACTCGCCCCGCCTTCGCGCCTTCGGCGCTTCGGCGAGGCAGGCTCCCCGCCCAGCTCGGGGGCGCCCGGCACTGCGGTGATCGAGTACGGCTCCGAGTCGCCGCCGACCATCGCGTGGGACGATGCGGCGGCCGCGCGCATGAAGAAGATCCCCGCGTTCGTCCGGGGGATGGTCGTCAGGGCCGTCGAGGAGTCCTGCCGCAAGAGCGGCCTCGACCGCGTGACGGTCGAGGAGTTGGAGAGGATCCGCGCGCGGATGCCTACGCCGAAGATCTTCGGTTAGCGGAGGGGACGGAGGGAACGGTTTTAACACAGAGCAACGGAGAAACGGAGACGAACAGAGAAGAACCTATTTCATTTCCATTTTACGGATTTGGATTTCTCCGTTCGCCTCCGTTACTTCGTTCCTCTGTGTTAAAACCGTTCCCTCCGTCCCCTCCGCTCCCTACCGGAACGGATCCGCTTCGGCTTCGCTCTGTTCCTTGACCTTTTCGTCCATCCACGTCTGGAACTCTTCGGCGCTCTGGACAGTGACAAACCCCCGCATCCGGGCATGGCCCAGGCCGCAGAGCTGCGCGCAGGCGATCTCGTACTGGAACTCGGCATTTCCCTTCCGGGTCCGCATCTCCGCAGTCGTGACGTTGGGGACGAACCAGATGGGAATCGTGAGGCCGGGGATGGCATCCTGTTTCACGCGAAACTCGGGCACGCCGAAGCTGTGGATGACGTCCTTGCTCCGGAGCCTCACGATGACCGGCTTGTTCGCGGGCAGATAGAGCTGATTGAGCGTCGTGACGTCGTCTTTCGCGGCAGGATCGGAGCGATCGAGTCCCAGGGGGTTCGCCTGGAGGTCGAGCAGCTTGATGTCCGTGCGGCCGAATACCCCGTCGGGGCCGGGATAGTGGACGTTCCAGGCGAACTGCTCGCCGGTGACCTGAACGACGAGCGCTTCGCTTGCCGGGGGCATGGCCTCGACCCTCGCGGCCCACAGCGGGATCGCGAACCCGAACAGAAGAACCGCTTCGACCACGGCCACGCCAATCTCGAGATAGGTCGACCTGTGCGACTTGACCCCTGCGTAGTTCGCCACCGGATTCCGCGATTGCCGGAAACGGACCAGGCAGTAAACGAAGAATCCTCCCCACCCGACGAACAGGATGAGCATGAACACGTGCACCCATCCGAGCATGCCGTCAATCTGCCCGCCGTGAGCCGCGGCGAGCGCCGGGAGTCCAAGCCAGTCAGTCATGATGTTTTAGGCGACCTTTGGAGCTCCGACCACTCGGTGTCGAGCTCGGCGTCCGCGATGCGCTTCGCGCGCTGGCGGAGATAGAGAAAGAAGCCCACGAACCCGCCCTGCACCGCCAGCGTGATGGCCAGCATCACCATGACGCCGAGCTTCGCCCCGTCAATCATCGAGGTCTCTTCCGCCCCGAAGCACTGGGGGCAGGCGAAGACCCTCGAGCCGCCACCGAACACCACGAGCGCCGCGGTCATCACGGCTTGTCGCGCCGTAGCGAAGCGAAGGCGGATCATCGCAGGGTCCTCGTCTTGCGCAGGAACCACGAGTCGTAGACGACCAGGCCGAACGACACCGCGAATGCCGCCACGGCCGCGACCAGGCTGCCAACCGTGTCCTCCCGCCCGTACTGGCCCAGGCACCAGACACCGAACAGCACCGCGAGGGCTGCGGAGAGGAGAATCAGCAGCGCGTGGACCCACCTGAGGTTCATTCGTGAATCCAGTAGCCGCTGCCGTGGGTCAGTGCGGGAAGGGCCAACAGCGCGGCGAAAAAGACAGCGGTCAGCACGAGGACCGCGTAGATCAGCTTCTTCTCGGAGACGAGGTGCATGAAGTAGCACGCCACCAGCGATCCCTTGATGGTCGCGACGAGCAACGCCACGGTGACGGCCATCGGCACGGACAGGTGGAGGCGGGAGATCGCGACGGTGATGATGGTCAGGACCATCAGCGCGACGAAGACGCTGATGTAGACCCTGACGTGCCTGTCGATGTCAGCGGCGTGGTCGCCCGACATCTCAGCGCCGTGGTCGGTCGTCATGGATGCTCCACTACAGAAGGTACAGGGTCGGGAAGAGAAAGATCCAGACCAGATCCACGAAATGCCAGAAGAGGCCCGAATGCTCGACCCGGTTGGTGAACCACACCGGGTTCGTCTTCCAGAGCTTCGCGCCGGGACCCCAGAAATAGGCGTTCACCGCCATCCCGCCCGCCACGTGGAGCATGTGCAGGCCGGTCAGGGTGAAGTAGATGGCGAGGAAGTTGTTGGTGCCGGGATAGAGGTGCTCGTGGAACTTGTGGCTGTATTCGAAGTACTTGACCACGAGGAACACGAACCCGAGCAGGATCGTCGCCCCCATGTAGATCCGATAGGTCCCGAAGCGGCGGCGCATCAGCGACGCCCAGGCCATGACCATCGTGACGGAAGACAGAATCAGGACGATCGTGTTGAACGTGGCGAGCGGGACGTTCAGGATCGTGTCTCCCCGCGGCCAGCTCGGCGCCCCCGTCCGGATCAGGATGTAGCTCGCGAACAGGGCGCCGAAGAGCATGACCTCCGAGGCCAGGAACAGCCAGATGCCGATCTTGCCGTTGGTCAGACCGGTGTCGCGGCGTACCTCTACGGTGTACGGGATGTCCATCTGGATCAGGCCTCATGCTGCGGCAGGAAGTCCCTGGCCGCGCCCGGAACGCTGTACTCGTAGGGCCCGCGGTACGCCTGCGGGGGCACGAGGAAATTGCCGTGCGGGGGAGGCGAGGGAGCGGCCCACTCGATCGTCGTCGCCTGCCACGGGTTGTCGTCGGTCTTCTCCCCCTTCCGGATGCTCCAGAAGAAATTGAAGATGAAGGGGATCTGGAAGAGCGCCATGATCCACGCGCCCCACGACGAGACGACGTTCCAGTGCAGGACCGGCTGCGCGAAGTCGTAGCTCTGCCCACCGTCGAACAGTCGCCGCGAGACGCCGGCCAGGCCCATGAGGAACATCGGCGTGAAGACGACGTTCATGCAGACGAACGAGCCGAAGAAATGGATCTTGCCGAGCGTCTCGTTCATCTTCCTTCCCGTCGCCTTCGGATACCAGTAGTAGATCCCCGCGAAGAGCGCGAAGATCGTCCCCGGCGCGACGACGTAGTGGAAGTGGGCGATGACGTAATAGGTGTCGTGCAGCGGGATGTCCGCGATGTTGAAGCCGAGGGGCAGCCCCGTCAGCCCGCCGATGCCGAACATCGGGAGAAAGCCGACCGCGAAGAGCATCGGGGTGTTGAAGCGGATCGATCCGCCCCAGAGCGAGATGAGCAGCGACGTGAGGATCACGACCGACGGAATCGAGATGATCATCGTGGTCGTCTGGAAGAACGCCGCCATCGTCGTCCCCATGCCGGTCATGAACATGTGGTGCGCCCAGACGATGAACGACATGAAGCCGAGGAAGACGAGCGAGTAGACCATCGAACGGTAGCCCCACAGGGGCTTCCGTGTGTTGTTCGCGATGACCTCGGCCACGATGCCCATCGCGGGAAGGATCAGGACGTAGACCTCCGGGTGCGCCAGGAACCAGAACAGGTGCTGCCAGAGGAGCGGGTTGCCTCCGCCGGCCACCTCGAGGACCTGGCCGCTGACGACGAGGCCGCTCGGGAGGAAGAAGCTCGTGCCGGCCACGCAATCCATCAGCTGCATCACCCCCGCGGCCTCGAGCGGCGGGAAGGCCAGGAGCAGCAGGAAGGCCGTCACCAACTGGGCCCACACGAAGAAGGGGAATCGCATGAAGGTGAGCCCCTTCACGCGGAGTTGGATGATGGTCGTGATGAAGTTGACCGCGCCGAGCAGCGACGAGGTGATCAGGAAGATCATCCCGATGAGCCACCACGTCTGACCCGTGCCCGCGATGTTGGCAAGGGGCGCGTAGGAGGTCCACCCGGACTGGGCCGCCCCGCCGGGGACGAAAAAGCTCAAGAGCATCGTCACGCCGCCGAGGAAGAAGAACCAGTAGCTCGCCATGTTCAGCTTCGGGAACGACATGTCCGGGGCTCCAATCTGGAGCGGGACGACGAAGTTCCCGAACCCTCCGACGGCGAGGGGCACCACTCCGAGGAAGACCATGATCGTGCCGTGCATCGCCCCGAGCTCGTTGTAGAACTCAGGGAGCATCGTCCCGCCCGGCATGCGCGCCTCGCCGAAGAGGTTGCCGATCAGCGGCAGCGCGGCGCCCGGGTAGGCGAGCTGCCAGCGCATCAGCATCATCAGCGAGAAGCCGAAGAGCAGGAACAGGAGGCCGGTGATGGCGTACTGGATGCCGATGACCTTGTGATCGGTGGAAAAGACGTACTTGCGCCAGAAGCCGAGCTCCTCGTGATGGGCTTCGTGCGCGGCGTGGTGCGGGGGGGCGGCGACAGCTCCTGGCTGGGTCATTGCAGCTGTTCTCCGGACGCTATTTCGCGCCAGCGACGGCGAACTTGAAGTCCTGCGTCTTCGTACCGCTGGCAGCAACCGTGACCGAAGCCGTCTGCGTCCCCAGCTTCTCGTGCCAGGCGGT
The DNA here is from genome assembly GCA_963834365.1 of Vicinamibacterales bacterium. GTDB lineage: Bacteria > Acidobacteriota > Vicinamibacteria > Vicinamibacterales > Vicinamibacteraceae > CAWJAP01. Next base: position 413,551 of record CAWIBS010000030.1, read on the forward strand.
GATCTCGTAGGTCCCCGGCTCCAGGTTCGCGATCGTGAACTTCCCGTCCGTGCCCGTCACCGAGTAGAAGGGATGGGTGAAGACGGCGACGTAGGCGCTCATCCATGGGTGGACGTCGCACTTGGTGTGAAACACGGCTTCCGGCTTGTCGAACGTCGTGGTCGCCTCCTTGAGCGTCGCCGGCATCGCCCGGTTGAATGCCTTGTTGACCTTCGGCAGCGTGTGGACGTTGTGGAGGATGCCGTCGGAATTGAGGATCTTGTAGGGCTGGCCGACCATGATCCCCATCACGTGCGGCACGTACTGACAGCCCTTCTGATCGAGGACCACCGGAGTCTTGGGAGCGGGCCACGTCTTCCCGGCCGGGAGACCCTTGGACACCCAGACCATGATGTTCCCCATGGTGTTGCCGCTGCCGAGGGCCAGCATCTCGTTCGCCACAGGTCCCGAGTGCTTCTTCGCACACGCGGGATCGGCGTCCATGGCGAGCGGCTTGAGAGCGGGGGTTTTCCCGGCGAACGTGACGGTTCCGCTGACGGACGAGGCCGCGACGGCGACGCCCGGCCACACCAATCCCGCGACCAGCACTGCCGCCAGCCACACCCTGTTCCCTGTTCCGCTCATGCTTGGCTCCTTGGTCATCGCAAACCTCATCCCCGTCGTCACCGTTCGACGATGCGTTCCGTCCGTCGTGGAATGGGCCGAGCGTACACCCACGCCAACCGCACGTGCAACCCTCGCACCAGGGAGGGAACGGAGGAGAGGGAGGGAACGGTTTTAACAGGAGCAACGGAGCAACAGAGGCGAACGGAGAAAATCCAGGAAAAATCAGGATCTTCCAAGATCTTCTCTGTTCGTCTCCGTTGCTCCCTTCCTCCTGTTAAAAACCGTTCCCTCCGTCTCCTCCGTGCCTCCTAGCCGATGCCGGACGGCGGGAAGGGCGGCATCCCCGGCTGACCGCGCGTCAGATAGTCGCTCAGCGTGATCACCACGAGGATCAGGAAGAAGAAGAACCCGGCGCCGAAGGCCACCTTCATCAGCTTGGGGCTGTACTTCAGATGCATGAAGAACAGGATGACCAGCATGGCCTTGGTGATCGCGATGGCCATGGCCACCGTGAGGTTCATGAGTCCCAGGTCCAGGTAGGTGACGGCGACGGTGATGGCCGTGCCGACCATCAGCGCGAGAAAGACGATGAAGTAGCTGGACTTCGAGGCGATGTGCGACATATCGCTGAACCTTGTGAGCGGCTGGAGCGGCTGGAGCGGCTGGAGCGGCTGGGCGGCTAGAGCGGCTCTCGTGCCCAGGGAAGTGGAGCCGACGGTTCCATCCGGTCCAGCCGTGCCAGCCGCTCTAGCCGTGCCAGCTGCTCCCTAATGAGCCCGCCAATCAGGTACAGGAGCGGGAACAGGAAGATCCATACGAGATCGACGAAGTGCCAGTACAGCCCGGTGATCTCGACCGGGGTGTACCACTCCCGCGTGAACTGGCCTTTGGCCGCCATCCAGGCAATGACCGCCATGATGCCGAGCCCGACGATCATGTGGCTCGCATGGAGCCCGGTCAGTCCGAAATAGAGCGAGTAGTAGATCTGCGCCGTCTGCTGGTGGACCGGGTTGTCGAAGTGGAAGTTGGCGCCGGGCACCAGATGATGGTTGAACTTGTCGGTGTACTCGATGACCTTCACGCCGAGGAACACCGCGCCGAGGAACATCGTGGCGAGGAGCCAGAACACCTGGGTCCGCGGCGCCTCGCCCGTCTGCGCGGCTCTGACGGCGTAGGCCATCGTGAGCGAGCTGCCGATGAGGACGGCGGTGTTGAACGCCCCGAGAGGAATGCTCAGGTGGTGGCTGGCGGCGACGTACATCTCCGGATACCAGACCCGGTACAGGATGTAGGCCATGAACATGCCGCCGAAGAACAGGACTTCGGTGACGAGGAAGACCCACATCCCGAACTGCGAGGCGTGCTGCTGCTGCTCGAGCGAGTCGAAGTGATGCTGCAGCCGCGGGTGGTGCGCGTGCGCCACCGCGCCGCTGGAGGTGACCGCGTCAGACAACGTGGATCTCCTCTCGGGTGTAGGCGTAGGCGGGCGTCGTCACCATCGGCGTCTGCTTGAAGTTCTCGGTCGGCGGCGGCGAGGACGTTTCCCACTCGAGGCCCTTCACGCCCCACGGGTTGTCCCCGGCGTCGGGCCCCCGGAACCACGAATAGGTGAGGTAGAAGGCCGGCAGGATGAAGCCCACCGCGAGAATCGAGGCGCCGGCGGTCGACAGCACGTTGAGCACCTGCCAGCCCTCGTCGGGATAGCTGTGGTACCGGCGCGGCATGCCCAGGTAGCCGAGCAGGAACTGCGGGAAGAACGTCAGGTTGAACCCGACGAAGACGACGAGCGCCGAGAACTTGGCGAAGGGCTCGAAATAGAGCTTGCCGGTGATCTTCGGCCACCAGTAGTGCAGCCCGCCCAGGTACGCCGCCAGCGTGCCGCCGACCATGATGTAGTGGAAGTGCGCCACCACGAAATAGGTGTCGTGCACGTGGAGGTCGAGGCCCATGGCGGCGAGGATCAGGCCGGTCAGCCCGCCAATCGTGAACAGGCCGACGAAGCCGATGGCGTAGAGCATGGGCGACGCCCACGACACGGAGCCCTTGTAGAGCGTCGCCGTCCAGTTGAACACCTTGATCGCCGACGGAATCGCGACGAGATAGCTGATGAACGAGAAGACCAGCGAGGCGTAGACCGACTGGCCGCTCGTGAACATGTGGTGGCCCCAGACCAGGAAGCCGACGAACGCGATGCCGAGGCTCGAGAAGGCCACGAACGAGTAGCCGAACACCGGCTTGCGGCTGAACCCGGCGATCAGCTCGCTGACCACGCCCATCCCCGGCAGCACCATGATGTAGACCGCGGGGTGCGAGTAGAACCAGAACAGGTGCTGGAAGAGCACCGGGTCGCCGCCGCGCGCGGGATCGAAGATGGCAAAGCCAAAGCCGCGCTCGAGCACCACCATCAGCATCGTGACGGCGATCACCGGCGTCCCCATGATCATGATCAGGCTGGTCGCATAGTGCGCCCAGATGAAGAGCGGCATCCGCAGCCAGGTCATCCCGGGCGCGCGCATGGTGTGGATGGTGATGATGAAATTGAACCCGGTGAGGATCGACGAGAAGCCGGAGATGAAGACCCCCAGCCCGGTCAGGATGACGTGTCCGTTCGACACGGCCGTGCTGTAGGGCGTGTAGAAGGTCCAGCCGGTGTCGACGCCGCCCATCAGCATCGCGCCGAAGGCGAACAGGCCGCCCACCATGTAGATGTACCAGCTCAGGAGGTTGATGCGCGGGAACGCCAGGTCCTTGGCGCCGATCATCATCGGCACCAGGAAGTTGCCGAGCGTGGCCGGGATCGACGGGATGAGGAAGAAGAAGACCATCATCACGCCGTGCAGCGTGAACAGCTTGTTGTAGGTCTCGCTCGTGACCAGGTCGCCCTGCGGGGTCAGGAGCTCGAGCCGCACGAGCGTCGCGAAGATGCCGCCGACCAGGAAGAAGAACGAGACGCCGATGACATACAGCAGCGCGATGCGCTTGTGGTCCTTCGTCAGCAGCCACGACGCCATGCCGTGCGTGGCGTTCAGGTAGTTCGTGCGCCGTGTGATGGAGGCTTCCATGATCTCGTCCTTCTGGCCGCCGGGGCTGAAGCCCCGGCCTACCGCTCTTCGGTCAAGCCCGCGCCATGTCGGTAGGGCGGGGCTTCAGCCCCGCCGACATGGCACCGGGCGTCAATTCGTGCCGGCCGCCGGCGCCGCTGCCGAGGCGGCCGTCGTGTGGGCCGCTCCCGGCTCCGCGCTCAGCGACTTGATGTAGGCGACGAGCTGCTGGATCTGCTCCTCGCTGAGCAGGCCCTGGAACGGCGGCATGAGCGGCTTGTAGCCGGCCACCAGCTTCGCCGTCGGAGTCAGGATCGACTCCCGCAGGTACGCCTCGTCCACCCTCACCGACTCACCGTCGGCGAGCTTGACCATCGAGCCGAAGAGGCCCTTGAGCGGCGGGCCGAGGCCCTTGCTCGACTCCGAGTGGCAGGTCGCGCAGCCGCGCTCCGCGAACAGCTTCAGCCCGGCGTCGGCCAGCGACCCGGTCGGACGTCCGCCGCCCAGCCACGCCTGGAAGTCGGCCGGCGCCATCGCCACCACCCGCCCGATCATCTTCGAGTGGCTCATGCCGCAGAACTCGGCGCACAGGAGGTGGTAGCTCCCGGCCTTGGTGGCCTCGAACCACATCGTGGTGTAGCGGCCCGGGACGGCGTCCATCTTCACGCGGAACGCCGGGATGTAGTAGCTGTGCAGGACGTCTTCCGATCCGATGACGAGCTTCACCGGCTGACCCACCGGCACGTGCAGCTCGTTGATCTCGCGCTGCCCGCTGATGTGCTGCGCCTTCCACATCCACCGCTTGCCGACCACGTAGATCTCCATCGCGTTCGACGGCGGCGTCGTGATCTGGAAGTACACGGCGCTGGCCCACACGAACATCACCATCGCGATGACCAGGGGGATGAAGGTCCACGTCAGCTCGAGCAGGAGCGAGCCGTGGATCGGCGCCCCGACTTCGTCCGGCGAGCGGCGGTGATAGCGGACCGCAAACGTGACGACGGCCGTGGCGATGAGCAGCGAGAAGAACGCCGTCACGGCCACGAAGAAGAAATAGAGCGCGTCGACGCTGACGGCGCCGGTGGAGGCCTGGGGCGGGAAGAGGGGGACGTTGAACTGCATGTCTAGTTCGTACCCGTGGTGAGCGCGTGCCGACGTCCGTCCGCGTGCTCCCGCCGCCACATCACCGTCCAGAACGCCACCAGCGCCAGGACGGTCAGGATGCCGCCGGCCTGCACGAGGCGCATGGTGATCAGCCCGTACTTGCCGGTCTTCGGATCGTAGTGATAGCACCACGTGATGACGGCCCGCTCGATGGCCGATCCGATGCGGCCGGCGGACGCGTCGATCAGGCCGAACCGCAGGTCGCGCGCCGAGAACTCGATGCCGAGGAAGTAGCGCGAGATGCGGCCCTCGGAGGTCAGCACCACGAGGGCGGCCGCGTGCGCATACTGGTCGATCGCCGCGTCGTAGGCGTACTGGTAGCCGAGTGAGGCCATCAGCGGCGCGATCGACTCCTCGTCGCCGGTCAGGAAGTGCCAGCCGCCCTCGGTCCCCGGCCGATCGTAGCGCTTGATGTAGGCGGCCTTCTTGTCCCGGGCGAGCCCCGCCGGCTCGCGCGGATCGAAGCTCACGGCCACGATGTCGAACTGCCGGCCAGGGTCGAGCGTGACGACGCCGAGCGCGGTGACGAGGCCGTTGAGGACCTGCGTGCACAGCATCGGGCACTCGTAGTAGACCGGCACGAGGATGACCGGACGGCCGTGGTGGAAGAAGTCGCCGAGCCGGACCTCGCTGCCCGACTCGTCACGGAACGGCAGCGCGAGCGGGACCTGCCCGTCCATCCGCTGGTTCACCTGCACCCGATCGAGAATCCGCGGCGCTTCACCGGCGGGCAGGGTCGCGTCGAGGCGCGGCCGTTCCTGCGCGGCGGCATCGGCCGTCACCGCGAGCAGGAGCAGGCAGAAGAGTCCCCTCACCCGGCCCGCTCCCCCATGGGGGCGACCCCTCCGACAAAGAGTGCTGCGCTCGGTCATCGCTCAGTGGGCCGCAGCGGCGGCGGGTTTCGCGTCGGCAGGCTTCGGCTCGGGGGCCGCCGGCGCCGGCGTTCCGGTTGGTGCCGCCGGGGGCGGCGCCGCGATCGTCGAGGCGCGTTCGGCCATCAGCTCGATGGCGCGATCGATGGGAATGCGCGCGATGCCCGCGTTCTTGTCCACCCACCCGTAGCTCGCGAGCTTTTCCTGGTGCGCCCTCCGATAGGCGGCCAGATCGGTCCCTGGCACGCTCTGGAGGCGCGGGACCGCCGGGAGCCGGTTCCCGTACGCGGAGTCGGCCATCGGCGGCGGCCGCGTGTCCTGCTGCCGCACCCGCGACGCCAGGACCCCCCAGATGCCGTAGATCACCGCCATGATCATCGCGATGATGACCAGCGACAGAATCGCCACCCGCGTCGTCCCCGTCAGCGGGATGTCGGTGACTTCATGATTGGCCTGGTGGGCAGGCCCGTGCCCATGGTCGTGCGCGCCGTACGATCCGTGATCGTGCGCACCGTGCGAGCTAGTGTGCGCCATGGCTGGACAGCGCCTCCTTCAGATACGGATCCCCGACCGGCAGCAGCGCCCCGCCCCGGTATTGCCAGGCGAAGAGCGCCAGCCACACGCCGCCGAGCCCCACCACCGTCGCCAGATCGATCCAGTGCACCATCGGCGAGGCGCGGTGCATGGCCGGCATCATGTTCCAGTAGAAGTCCACGTAGCGCATCACCAGCACGAAGGCGGCGACGAAAGCCACCCGGCGGGCGTTGCGCTTCAGATCCCGGGACAGCAGCAGGAGGAACGGCACGAAGAACTGGCCGACCAGCAGGAAGAGGCTCACCCACTGCCAGCCGTGGCTCAGCCGCTCGAGAAACCAGGGGATCTCCTCGGGCAGGTTCGCCGACCAGATGATCAGGAACTGCGAGAACGAGAAGTAGGCCCAGATCATCACGAAGGCGAGCAGGAACTTCGAGCAGTCGTGGACGTTGATCGGCTTGATGACCGCCGCCATCGGGCCGGCGCTCCCGAGCACGCACAGCATGATGATCGTGAAGGCCATCGCCGCCATCGCGTGCTGGATGAGGAACAGCAGCCCGAAGATGGTCGAGAACCAGTGCGGGTCGAGCGACATGATCCAGTCCACCGACGCAAAGGTGGCGGTCACGGCGTAGAGCAGCAGGCCCGGCCCGCTCACGAGACGGAATTTGCGCTCCGACCCGGCCACGTATCCGGCATCCTGTGCCCGCGACCAGTTCGACAGGATGTAGGCGAGGCCCGACCAGATCACGAAGTAGATCACGAAGCGGATCAGGAAGAACGACGTGTTCAGATACGGCGCCTTCTGCGTGAGGATGGGGTCCTTCGCGACGACGTCGGCGTGCGTCCACTCGAAGATCGAGTGCATGCCGAAGACGACGGGCACGAACAGGATCGCGACGAACGGCAGCGTCCGCGCCGCGGCCTCGAAGATACGGCGCGTCGGCATGCCCCAGCCGCCGCCCGAGAGGTGATGCACCATCATGAGGCCGAGGCAGCCGAGCGGAAACGCGAGCACGTAGATGAACGCCAGCAGGTACGACTGGAAGAACTGATCGGGGTTGGTCACGTAGCCGATCGCGGCGGCCACGAGCCCCACCACGCCGACGATGAGGCCGGAGCGCTGCAGGCGATCGATCTGCGGCGGCGCCTGCAGATCGGCGGCGCGATAGTCACTCATGCTTCGGCGCTCCTTCCGCGGCGCCGGGCGCTGGTGCGGCCGGTCCGCCGTCGAGCCTGCCGCGCTCGGCCTCCGGCACGTCGGCGATCGTCGCGTTCTGGCTCAGTTGCAGCGCGCGGATGTAGGACACGATCGCCCAGCGGTCCTGGACGCTGACTTGCGCCGCGTAGTCCGGCATCTGGCCGAAGCCCTTCGTCATCACGTCGAAGAAATGGCCGGCCGCGACGCCGCGCAGCCGGGGATCGTGGAGCGAGGTCGGCTGCTTGTAGCCGCGCTGGACGATCATGCCGTTGCCCTCGCCGGTCAGGCCGTGGCAGGGCGTGCAGTAGATGTTGAAGCGATCGCGGCCGCGCTCGATCGACGCGCGGGTCACGGGGGCCGGAATGCTCTCCACCTGGGCGCCCGCCACCGCCCCGGTCTCGAGCGCGTCGTTGTCGCGCAGATGCCCGCGCGGGACCGTTCCCTCGACGAGCGGACGCGATGCCCTCTTGTCGGGATAGAAATCGTTCTGCTGCAGCGGGTTGTACCGCGGCCCGTCGTGCATGTCCTGGCGGCAGGCCGACATCAGCGGCACGAGGCACAGGGCCCACGGCACGAGGAAGGCGAAGGGACGCACCCTACTTCTCGACGTCATAGACCCCTCGTGCACCCAGTCCGTTCAGCAGGTCGCGCGTCTTCGCGACGTCGAACTTCGGATCGGTGGCGTCGACGCAGAGAAACAAGCCGTCGATCGCCCCGCGCTCGCGGAACCGCTTCACGTTGAAGACCGGATGGTAGGGCATCGGCAGTCCGCACAGCGCGATGGTGCCGAAGACGGCCGTGAGTGCCGCCAGCAGGATCGTGGTCTCGAACGCCGGCACGATGAACGACGGCAGGCTCACGAGCGGCCGCCCGCCGATGTTCAGCGGGTAGCCGGTCAGGTAGATCCCGGCGACGCTGACGTTGGTCGCCAGCAGGTTCACGTGGAGCTGCAGGCCGAGTCCTGCCAGGCAGCCGGTGATGCCGCCCGCCAGGATCATCTTCTGGATGCGGCGATCGTGATAGCCCATCACCTCGGCCAGCCCCTCGATCGGCATCGGCGACAGGGCGTCGATGTGCGTGTAGCCCTCGCGATGCACGCGTCCGGCCGCGAGCACGAGCAGGTCGGGCGTCGTGAACTCGGCCATCAGGCCGTGCAGGTTGGAGTCGCCCAGGTTCGTCTCCGCCATGTCGCGTCCTTACGCTTCGTCGGCCGCCGTCGGCAGCCCCGACTCGCCCACCTCGATGTCGCCGGCGCCGGCCTCGTCGAGCGCCTCCTTGTGCGGATGGCTGCCCGGGAGCAGCATGCGCATCTCGAAGATCGCGATCATCGGCAGCACCCGCACGAACAGGTAGAAGGCGGTGAGGAACATCCCCAGCGTGCCGATGTAGAACGACCAGTCCCAGCGGCTGCCCTGATACATCCCCCACGACGAGGGCAGGAAGTCGCGGTGCAGGCTGGTGACGATGATGACGTAGCGCTCGAGCCACATCCCGATGTTGACGATGATCGAGATGACGAACAGCGGCACCGGGTTCAGCCTGATCTTCCGGATCCACAGCAGCTGCGGGATGATGCCGTTGCAGAAGATCAGCGTCCAGTACATGTACCAGTACCGGGCCCGTCGTCCGGTTGTAGATCATGTACTTCTCGAACTCGGTCGCGCTGTACCAGGCGAAGAACGCCTCCATCATGTAGCCGTAGAACACGATCAGGCCGGTCAGCAGCATCACCTTCGCCATGTTGTCCAGGTGGCGGAGGGTGATCATGTCCTGCAGGCCGTAGATGCTGCGCATCGGGATGAGCAGCGTCAGCACCATCGCGAACCCCGAGTAGATGGCGCCGGCGACGAAGTACGGCGGGAAGATCGTCGCGTGCCACCCCGGCAGGAGCGAGACGGCGAAGTCGAAGCTCACGACGGTGTGCACCGACAGCACGAGCGGCGTGGAGAGCCCGGCGAGGATGAGATACGCGGTCTCGTAGATCTGCCAGTGCTTCGCCGAGCCGCGCCATCCCAGCGCCAGGATGCCGTAGATCCGCCGGCCGAACTCGCTGCTTCGCCTTGTCGCGCAGCGTCGCGAGATCGGGAATGAGGCCGGTGAACCAGAACAGCGCCGAGACGGTGCCGTAGGTGGACACCGCGAACACGTCCCAGATGAGCGGGCTGCGGAACTGCGGCCACACGCCCATGGTGCTCGGATACGGCAGCAGCCAGTACGCCGCCAGCCACGGCCGGCCGGTGTGGAAGATCGGGAACAGCAGCGCGCAGGCGACGGCGAACAGCGTCATCGCCTCCGCCGCGCGGTTGATCGAGGTCCGCCACTGCTGGCGGAAGAGCAGCAGGATCGCCGAGATCAGCGTCCCGGCGTGGCCGATGCCGATCCACCAGACGAAGTTGATGATGTCGAAGCCCCAGCCGACCGGGATGTTGATGCCCCACACGCCGACGCCGACGAACAGCAGCATGTAGATGGCGAGCAGGAGCCCCTGGAGCATCAGGAAGCCCAGGGTGAAGCCCATGAACCAGCGGATCGGCGCCTTGAAGTGCAGGACGATGTTGCTGATCTTGTCGGTGATCGAGGCGTAGGTGTGCCCGGGCCCGAGAACCGGAATGTGCTGCGGCGCGCCCGGATGGTGCGGAGACGACATCAATCCTCCGTCAGGAATGCGCGGGCGCCGCGGCGGCGGCGGCCGGCGTCAGCTCCGGATTCGGGTTGCGCACGGCCGCGAGATAGCTGGTCCGCGGCCGGGTGTTCAGCTCGGCCAGCAGCCCGTAGTTGCGCTTGTCGGCCCTGGCCTTCGACACCCGGCTCGCCGGATCGTTGATGTCGCCGAAGACGATGGCCTGCGTCGGGCACGCGGCTTCGCAGGCCGTGACGATGTCGCCGTCGCGGATGGTGCGGTCCTCGAGCTTCGCCTGCGACCTCGCCGCGTTGATGCGCTGCACGCAGTAGGTGCACTTCTCCATCACGCCGCGGCTCCGGACGGTGACGTTCGGGTTCCGCTGCATCTTGAGTGTCGGCGTGTCCCAGTCGGCGTAGAGCAGGAAGTTGAACCGCCGCACCTTGTAGGGACAGTTGTGCGAGCAATACCGCGTCCCGACGCAGCGGTTGTAGACCATGTCGTTCAGGCCTTCGTCGCTGTGCACCGTGGCGCCCACCGGGCAGACCACCTCGCACGGCGCGTTCTCGCAGTGCTGGCAGAGCACGGGCTGGAAGTGGACGTCGGGGTTGTCGACGCCTCCCGACCAGTAGCGATCGATGCGCAGCCAGTGCATCTCGCGGCCCTTGAGGACCTGCGCCTTGCCGACGACCGGAATGTTGTTCTCGGCCACGCACGCGACGACGCAGGCGTTGCAGCCGTCGCACGCGTTGAGATCGATCGTCATCCCCCACGCGTGCCCCTCGTATTTCCACTCGTCGGGGTAGAGCGTCATGTCCTTCGCCGGGGTATGACCCATGTGGGCGAAGACCTCGGGATCCTTCTTGTATTCCTCGACTCCGGCCGTCCGCACCAGGTGACGGCCCTCCATCTGGAAGTGTCCCTGCGTGCTGGCGAGCCGGTGCGTGAGATCCGCCTTGCGGACCTCGACGCCGCCGAGCGTCCAGGGCGTCGAGCTGTAGCGGAAGAAGTTCGCGTTGTAGCCGAGACCGTTGCCGACCCGGCCCGCCGCCGTGCGGCCGTATCCGAGCTGCAGGCCGATCGAATCATCGGGCTGGCCGGGCAGGATCCAGGCCGGCGCCTGCAGCGCATGGCCGTCGTGCACGACCTCGATGATGTCCACCTCGACGCCCTGGATGACGCGGTCGTCGTGCCGCAGGCCGAGCTTCTCCGCGAGCCTCGGGCTGACGAACGCCACGTTCTCCCAGACGACCTTGTGGAACGGCTTGGGCAGCTCCTGCAGCCAGCCGTTGTTGGCGAAGCGGCCGTCGAGCACCGTGGGGTCTGGACGGAAGGTGATCTCGAGGCCGCCCGACGGGGGGCCCGAGGCTGGAGCCTCGAGGCTCCCGGCCTGCCGGGTCTGTGGCCCCTTGGCTTCCGCACCGGGGGCGCTGGCACCGTCGGCGCTGGCCGTAAACGCCGACCCGGCGACATACCCGTCGTGGACGACGCGCCGCCAGAAGCGATCGAAGGTGTCGAAGTCCTGCCCCTTCGGATCCGTCAGCGGACCAAAGGGCCCGGATGCGCGCCCTTCCCACGCCTTCTGCCAGTAGGCGCGGACGATCTCGTACGGCTTCTGCGACTGGTTCTGCAACGCGGCCAGGATGTCGTGTGCCGAACGGCAGTCATAGAGCGGCTCGATGAGCGGCTGACAGATCGTCACCGTGCCGTCGCCGGTGCGGGCATCGCTCCACGTCTCGAGGTAGTGCGTCTCGGGAACGTGCCAGTGGCAGCGGGCCGCGGTCTCGTCGTGGAAGAGCCCGACGTGCACGCGGAGGGCGACCTTGTCGAGCGCCTTCGAGAAGGCCAGATCCGCCGGCGCCGTGAACACCGGGTTGGCGCCGATGATGACCAGGGTCTCGACGCTGCCGGCGTTCATGTCGGCGACCAGCTCGCGCAGGGCGGGCAGCTGCTCGGTCGGGACGGCCTCGGGCGTCGCCGTGTAGACGACCGTGGTGCCGGCATTGCCGAGCGCGGTGTTCATGGCGTGCGCCAGGGCATGCACGGACGCGGGCTGCGTATCGCCGGCGACGACCAGCGAGCGGCCGCGATGGGCCTGCAGATCCTTCACGACCGCCGCGACGAACGCGCCGGCCGCGCCCGGGGCCGCGCCCGAGGCGCCGGCGACGCCGAGGCCGGCCGCGACCGCACGGGCGAGGGCCGGGATGTCGCGCGAGGCGAGCGGCAGTCGATGGTCGGCCTTCGACCCGGTGTTGGAGGGCACGCTCTCGGCGAGATAGAGCCGGTTCATCGCCGGCCCGCCCTCGGCGACGCGGCGGCGCGCGGCGAAATCCCGCGCGTCGCGCAACTTGCCCGGGCCGCTGTCGAGGAAGTCCGCTTCGAGCGACAGGATCACGTCCGCCTGATCCAGCCGATACTGCGGCTCGACGAACGCGCCAAATGCCTGGCGCGCGCCGGCGCGCGCAAAGTCCCGCGACACCGGATCGAACTGAATCCATTTCGCCTGCGGCAGCGCCGCCAGCAGCTGCTGGATTTGCGACGCGAGCGTCGGTGACGAGACCGTCTCGGTCAGCAGACGGAAGCCGGCGCCCTGCGTCGCCGTGTGCTTCGCCATCACGCCCGTCATCGCGTTCAGGAACGCCGACCAGGTCGTGATCTCGCCGCGCCACGTCATCGTCGGCGAACGGTCCGGATCGTACAGCGTCAGGACCGACGCTTGCGCGAAGACGTCGGTGCCGCCGCGCGTGTACGGGTGATCGGGGTTGGGCTCGACCTTGGTGGGCCGGCCCATCTGGCTTTCGACGAGGACGGGGATCGCGGCGCCCCCGATCGGCATCGCGGTGGCGAAGAACAGCGGCTTGCCCGGGATGATCTCTTCCGGGGCGCTCACGTAGGGAATGATGGACTCGGCCGGCTGACGCGTGCAGGCGGCGGCGCCGGCGAGCGCGAGCGAGGCGCCCATCAGCCGCAGGAAGTCGCGGCGTCCGGCCGGATCGTCGAGCTCCGAGGCGCCAACCGGAAACTCCCGATGCAGCATCTCCTCGAACTCGGGGGTCGCGGCCACTTCCTCGAGGCTGCGCCAGAACGTCGGCCCCTGCTTGCCTGCGAGTTTCGCCCGGATCGCGGAAAGATCGATGTCGCGCATGGGTGGAAGATCTCGGCTGTCAGCTCTCAGCCGTCAGCTCTCAGCAGCCATCAGCTCCGGCCAGCTGCCTGTCACAAAGGCGCCGTCCGAGCAGCTGATAGCTGACAGCTACCTGTGGCACGTCGAGCAGTTCGTCAGGCTCCGGACGTTGTACTCCTTCGCGAGGCGACGGCCGATCTCGAGCTGGTCTCCTTCGGGCCGATAGCCCATCTGGGTCACGGCCGCACGCGGGCGCAAGTGCCGCTCGGGCTCGCGGTGGCACTGCAGGCACCACTCCATCTGGAGGCTCGATGCCTGGTAGATGCCCGCCATCTGATCGAGGCGCCCGTGGCAGGTCTCGCAGCCCACGCCCTTCTTCACGTGCACGCTGTGGTTGAAGTACACGAAGTCGGGCAGGTCGTGGACGCGCGTCCATTCGAGCGAAGTCCCCGTGCGAAAGCTCTCGCGCACCGGCTCCAGATACGGACTATCGAGCCAGATCTGCGAGTGGCAGTTCATGCACGTCTTGGTCGGCGGGATGTTCGCGAACGAGGACTGCTCCACCGACGTGTGGCAATAGCGGCAGTCGATGCCGAGCCCGCCGACGTGGTGAGCGTGGCTGAACTGCACCGGCTGGGCGATGTTCGTATTGGCGCCGGTCACGAAGTCGGACCGCATCAGCAGCAGCAGCATCCAGAGCAGGAACCCGACGGCGCCGATGCCGCCCCAAAGGGTCAGGCGAGCAATGGCATTGGCGCTCTTGCTGAAGATCTGGCTCATGGCTCGGGGCAGTAACGGATGCCGCCCAACCCGGCGGAACTACACCGCGCGTGGAGGCGGCGCGGTCGCAAGTCGCCGGGACAATATCACCAATCCTGTCCGGAGCTGAAGGGGTCGCCTGCCGCCGCAAAGCACGGGATGCGGCTGACTTCGGCCATCGCGGCGGATTATGTGAAATATTTCACAACGTGTCAATGCGCGGGCTGGAGGCTGGGGCGGAGCTAGGGGCTGGAGCGGCTGGGGCGGCTAGAGCGGCTGGAAGACGACCTGCCTCCATCGCGACTTCGTTCCGCCGCTCGACCCGTTCCATCCAGCCGCTCCAGGCGTCCAGCCGTTCCAGCCGTCTCCAGCCGCTCCAGCCGCTCCAGCCCGCGCTATCCTTCGACATGGCCATCCTGACGGATGCGCAGCGCGCACAGGTGGCAGACCGGCTGTCGGGACTCGCAAACCCTGTGCGGCTCGTGTTCTACGGCCAGACGCTCGGCTGCGACACCTGTGAAGAGACGCGCCGGCTGGTCGCCGAAGTCGTCTCGCTCGACGCCCGCCTGGCCCTGGAGGAGCGAAACCTGGTGCTCGATCGCGACGCCGCCGCGACGCACGGTGTCGATCGCGCTCCCGCCCTGGTCGTCGAAAGCGTGGACGGAGCGGCCCCGGCGGCGGCCGCGATCGCCACTGACCACGGCGTGCGGCTGCTCGGCGCGCCCCTCGGATACGAGTTCGCCTCGCTGCTCGACGCGCTGGTCGCGGTCTCGCAGCGCGACTCAGGCCTGAGCGCGTCCTCTCGCGAGCGACTCGCGACGCTCACCTCGCCCGTGCACGTCCAGGTGTTCTCGACGCCGACCTGACCGCACTGCCCGCGGGCGGTCAGCCTCGCTCACCGCATGGCCATCGAGAGTCCGCTGGTCTCCGCCACCGCGGTCTCCGCCATCGAGTACCCCGATCTGATCCGCCGCTACCGGGTCACCGGCGTGCCCAAGATCGTGATGAACGAGCGCGTCGAGCTCCTCGGCGCCCAGCCGGAAGACGTGTTCGTGGATGCCGTGATGCAAGCGGGCGCGCTCAGGCCGGTGATGACGGCGGCTGAAGCTCCGCCTCCTGCCGTGCCACCGGCGCGCGTGGCTTCGTCCTCTGCAGGGTGCCGGCTTCAGCCGCGCCGTTGCGAACGTGGAGGCTGGTGGCCGATAGCTAGGTATCCTGTCCTCCATGGCCGCCATTGAAATCCGCGGCGTCACGAAGCGCTTCGGGACGCACCTGGCCGTGGACGATCTCAGTCTCGACGTGCCCGAGGGATCCATCTACGGATTCATCGGGCCCAACGGGTCGGGCAAGACGACGACGCTCCGGATGATCATGAACATCCTGCTGCCGGACCGCGGCGAAATCCGCGTGCTCGGGCAGGATCGGTCGGCGGCGGCGCGCGACGACGTGGGATACCTGCCGGAAGAGCGCGGACTGTATCGCAAGATGAAGGTGCGGCGGCTGCTGCAGTACTACGGGCGGCTCAAGGGTGCGCGGCCTGCAGACATCGATCGCGAGTCGGCGTTCTGGCTGGAGCGGCTCGACCTGGCCGGCTGGGCCGACCAGCGCATCGATGCGCTCTCGAAGGGCATGTCGCAGAAGGTGCAGTTCATCGCCACCGTGGTCGCGCGGCCGAAGATCGTGATCCTCGACGAGCCGTTCTCGGGCTCGATCCCGTCAACGCCGACGTGCTGCGCGACGCGGTGCTGGAGCTGCGGCGGCGCGGCGAGACCATCGTCTTCAGCACGCACGACATGGGCGTCGCCGAGCGGATGTGCGACCGCATCTTCATGATCTTCCGCGGCCGCAAGGTGCTCGACGGCACGCTCGACGAGATTCAGTCGCGCTACGGCCACGACACGGTGCGTGTCCGCACCGGAGCCGGCCCGCCGTGCTGACGGGACTCGACGACGTGGAGTCGTTCAGCGACTACGGGAACCTGCAGGAAGTGCGGCTGACGGGGGATGCGCAGCGGTTCCTCGGCCGGCTGGCCGAACGGACTCCGGTCTTCCACTTCGAAGTCACGCGTCCCTCGCTGCACGACATCTTCGTCCGCATCGCGGGTCCGGAGGCCGACCCGTCGGCCATTCGCCGAAGCGGCACGTTGATGGCGGGCCGTAGCGTGTAGGCCTGGCGTCGGTCTCAGGTCCTGGTGCGGTCCTTGGTTTGACCTTCTGGTCCTGGTCTTTGGTCGCTGGTTCGCTGGTCACTGTCGTCATGCGCAAGATGCTCACTGTCGCGTCCTCCGAGTTCCAGACCGCCGTCCGGAGCAAGGCGTTCATCGTCGGCGTCGCGCTGATGCCGATTCTCATCCTCGCGTCAATCGGCATCCAGAAGGTGACGGGCGATCGAATCGACCGCGAGGAGCGCTCGCTGGCGGTCATCGACGAGACCGGCCGGCTCTACCCGATGCTCGCCCAGGCGGCGGACGCCTGGAACGCGACCCAGGTGGCGGCGGACGGCACCATCACCGGGCCGCGATACCGGCTGACCGAAGCCAGGCTCGACGGCGGGGCGGTGGACCAGCTGCGACTCGCGCTGTCCGACCGGGTCCGCCGCAAAGAGCTCTTCGCCTTCGCGGAGCTGCCGGCGGCGCTGCTGAAGGACCAGCCGACGATTCGCTATCACTCGAACTCGACGGCCATGGAAGCGCTGCCCAACTGGCTCGAGCAGGCCGTCGCGCGCCTCGTCATCGTCGAGCGCCTGCGATCGTCCGACGTCGATCTCGAGACGCTCATGGGGCTCCTGCGGCCGATCGAGCTCCAGTCGATGGGGCTGCTCGAGCGCGACGGCAGCGGCCGCATCCTCGAGGCGTCGAACATCGACATGGTCCGGACGTTCGTGACGCCGATGGTGATGATGTTCCTGATCTTCACCATCGTGATCTCCACCTCGTCGCCGCTGCTCAACAGCGTGATGGAAGAGAAGATGACGCGCATCAGCGAGGTGCTGCTCGGATCGGTCACGCCCTTCCAGCTGATGATGGGAAAGCTGCTCGGGGTCGTCGGCGTCGCGGTGCTCCTCGCCGCCATCTACGTCTCGGGCGCCTACGGCGTGGCGGTCTACAACGGGTACGGCGACGCGGTCACGGTCGGCCAGCTCGCGTGGTTCGCGGTCTATCTCGTCCTGGCCATGCTGATCTACGGATCGATCTTCATCGCGATTGGCGCCGCCTCGACCGACCTCAAGGATGCGCAGGGCATGATGACGCCGGTGATGCTGCTCTTCATGATGCCGATGTTCGTCTGGATGCCGGTGATGCGGCAGCCGGAAAGCACGATGGCGGTCATCTTCTCGCTCATCCCGTTCGCGACGCCGATGATCATGACGCTACGGCTGGCGCTCAAGCCCGGGCCGGCGTTCTGGCAGATTGCGCTGTCGTTCGTGCTGACGCTGGCCACGACCGCTGCGCTGGTGTGGGCCGCCGGCCGCATCTTCCGTGTCGGCATCCTGATGCAGGGCAAGTCGGCGACCTTCGGCGAGCTGGTCCGCTGGGTGCGAGCCGGCTGATCTCGGGCTCGAGGCTCAGGGCTCGAAGCCAGGGGGCTCGCTGCCAAGGGAGTACGACGCGATGACTACGCAGGCCCTCCTCGATCGATTCCGGCGATCGCGACGCGGCACCAGGGCGCTGGTCGCGGCCATTCCCGACGCGCACTTCGACTGGCGCCCGCACGACGAGGCGCTCTCGTGCGGCGATATCGTGCGTCACCTGATGCAGTCCGAGATCTTCTGGCGAAAGTTGCTGGTGGCCGGTGCGCGCGGCGAGGCCTTCGATCCGTTCCAGCGGACGGGCACGGCCGACGAGCGGCTCCGCATTCAGCGTCCGTTGTTCCTGACGGGTGCGCGCGACGAGAAGTGGGGATCGAGCGTGGCGGATTGCCTGTCGCGGTGGGACGAGATTCAGGTGAAGACGGAGCGTGAGCTCGCCGCCATTCCCGATGCGGCGCTCACCCGAGAGCTGGACCACCCGCTGCTCGCGCTTCGCGTGCAGTTGTGGGACATGTTCGGGCTGATGGTCGAGCACGAAGCCCACCACCGCGGTCAGCTCTCGGGTACTTCAAGGTGCTTGGACTCGAGCAACCGACAAATACCCTCGCGTGATCCTCGAAGGGTTGGCCTACTCGCGTCTCGTCGTCGATTCCGTCACGCCGATCGACGCACCCGAGACGATGAGCTCGACCCGGCGATTCTGCTGCCGGCCTTCCGGCGTGTCGTTCGTCACCACCGGCCGTGCCTCGCCGAAGCCGCGCGCCACGATGGACGCGGCTGCGATCCCCTGCTCGGTCAGGTAGCTCTGCACCGATTCCGCCCGCCGATCGGACAAGCGCTGGTTGTACTCGTCGGTGCCGAGGCTGTCGGTGTGGCCCTCGACCTCGAGCCTCAAGTCCGGGTAGGCGAGGACGATGCCCGCGACCTTCGCGAGCTTCTCCCGCGCACCCGGGCGAAGCGTGTGGCGATCGAAGTCGAACAGCACGTCCGGCATGCTGACGATCAGGCCGCGTGCGGATTCGCGGGTCTCGAGGACGCTGTTCAACTGCGTCTGCAACCGGGCCCGCATCTCCGCCTGCGCACGCTCGGCAGCCAGGGCCGCCTGGCGGGCGCGCTCGGACTCCGCCATGGCTGCGCGCCGCGCGGCTTCGGCGGCGGCGTTCTCCTGCCGCAGGCGCTCCGCCGCGGCTTCCGCGTCCGCCCGCGCGCGCTCGGCCGCGAGGCGAGCGGCATCGGCGGCGGCGCGCTCACGCGCGCTCTGCGCCGTGAGTGCCTCGGCTTCACGGCGGGCCTTCTCGGCTGCCATCTCGGCATCGCGACGGATGCGCTCGGCGGCGCGCTCCGCATCCAGGCGCGCCTGCTCGGCGGCCCGGCGATCGTCCTCGGCACGCGCCCGTCGTGCGGCCTCGGATTCGAGATCCGACCGCGCCTGCGCCTCACGCTTCGCCGCCGCCGCGCGCTCGAGCGCAACCCGTTCTTCCTGCTGACGTTCGATCGCGATCAGCCGGGCGTCCTCGGCGCGCTGGACCGCCTCGCGCGCCATGCCCGCCACCGCGCGCTTGCCGCGGTCCTTGTCGTGCGCGACCTCTGCGTCCACCAGCAGCCGCTGCGCCGTCGCGAACGCGCTGCCGGCGTATCTGTCGGCGCCGGCAAGTCGCGACAGCAGCAGCGCATTGCGGGCCTCCAGCAGCTCGAGCGGCGTATCGTCGTCATCGTCTCGGCGGCGCCGTGAGCACGACGCGGATCGGCATTCATCGTGTAGGTGCCGCGCTTGAGCAGCTCGTACCGCGCCTCGATCAGCTCGACGCTGCCGCGCGTGCTTTCCCGCACGCGATTCTCCATCACGACGACGTCGCTCGGCTGGGACACCGCGAAGTACGGTTCGGCGGTGACGATCAGGCCGAACATCTGGAGCTCGGACGTGACGTTCAGCTTGCTCTCGCTGCCGTTCAGCAGGATCTCGCCGAGGTTGGTGGCACGGCCCTCGGGCGTGATCGCCCACATCACATACGTGAGGTATTCGGGACCGAACCGCGTCGCCGACTCGAGCTCGTCGAACTCGACCTCGATCTCGATGTAGCCCTGCTTGCTCTCGACCTTGGCCTCGCCATGAGACCGGGGAAGGAGCGGCGTGCCCTCGAGGTCGATGGTGGTTGCACCGCTTCGATGCCGATAGTTGATGGTTGGCGTCGTCCGTGCCACGACCGACACCTTGAACAGGGGGACGGGCTCGCGGCTCTCCGAGACGCCCTGCTGGGTCGGGTTGGGCGCCGTCGTCTGTGCCTGAACCGGAGTTGCCAGCGAGCCGAGACACAGCACCGCCAACAAGCTGTTGAGTTTCATGGGTGGACCTCCCAAGACTCAGCAGGGCAAGGTTCAGACCAACTCGGCCAGAGCGGCCTGCGCTGTCAGACGGCGCGGTCAGGGCGCCGCGCCAACGCGTAGACCGGGCAGAAATGACACGCTGGCGACGCGGCTTACGTCGTCGTGCCAGCTCGTCGGTGAGATGTCGTCTGGCCAAGGCGACCGGGTCGTCCCTCCCCGCGATTGCGCGGAACGACACGGTAGACTGGCGCGGATGGGCCGGCCGTTCGGCGGTTCTCGGCACGCTTCAGCCGACGTTCAAGGATCTCTGCGATGACCGAACCGGCGGAGGCGCCGCGGTCCGTCAAGGATGACGGCACGCCGGCGCCGCTCAGGCTGCGTGTGCACATCCGGGAGAAGCTGCCCGAGATCGTCCTCGAGGCCTCTTCGATCGTGATCGCCATTCTGCTCGCGTTCGGCGTCGACGAATGGCGCGAGAAGCGGTCTCAGCACGCGCTCGCGGAACGGGCGCGACGGACGATCGTGGCCGAGCTCGCCGCCAACAGGACCGAGCTCGTGGGGACGCGAGCGGCCAATGCGCAAACGCTCGAAGGCATACCGAAGCAGGTCGCAGCGCTCGGCGGCGGCCGGGATGGCGAGGTCAGAACCGGCATGAACCTGTCCCAGCTGTCCGCTGCCGCGTTCACGGCCGCGCAGACGACGCAGGCGGCGCAGTTCGTGGATTTCGACTGGCTGGTGCGAATCGGCCGGACCTACGAGCTGCAACGAACCTACGTGGCCGCCCAGGACAGCGCGCTCGCCGAGGTGGGCGTGTCCGGGGGCGCGATCGCAGGAGGAGAGCACCCGCGGACCGTGCTGCTGCGCATCGAGAGCCGCCTGCGCACGCTGCAGGAGCTGGCCGATGGTCTCATCACCGCCTACGACGAAGCGATTGGGAGATAGTCTTCCGTGTCTTCGGTCTGGGCTACGGACTACGGACTGCGGACTACAGGGCTTGCAAAGGCCTGCTGACCGGCCCGCAGCCTGCAGCCGGTAGCCTGAGCCGGGACCTGTTCGTGGTCTTTGGTCCTTGGTCTTTGGTCGCTGGTAGTTGGTAGTTGATCTTGGTCCCTAGCAAACGCCCGGCTGCCACATGGAAAGTGCGCCGCTGCGCGCGAGCCGCCGCGCGTCGGCGGATGCGGGCGCCCCCAACAGGGGCAGGATGGCGGTCATCGCGCGGCGCATCTGGTCCGGGGTGCCGATGGAGATTCGCGAGTGGGTCGTGAGCGGCGCGAACGCGCGTCCGACCGCCACGCCGACCTGATGACACTGTGCCTGAAAGAGTCCCGCGTCCCGGCGGACGTCCACCATCAGGAAGTTGGCTTCCGACGGCAGAACCTTGTAGCCCGCGCCCTCCAGCGCCTGACGGGCGAACGCGCGGGCCTCGTGATTCAGTGCGCGCTGCGCCTTCAGGTGCGCCAGATCGTCGAGCGCCTCGATCGCGGTCGCCGCCGCCAGTCCATTCACCGTCCCCATGCCGGCCAGCCGCCGGATGTCGGCGACGGTCTCGGCGCGGCCCAGGACGTATCCCAGCCGAAGACCCGCCATGCCGAACACCTTGGAGAACGTGCGCGACACAATCAACCGCGGGATCCTGCTCGATGAGCGGGATCGACGTGGCGTAGCCCGGATCCTCGACGTACTCGTGATACGCCTCGTCCACGAGAATGACCGCGTCCTTGTTCACGCCGCGCACCGCGGACACGAACTCGGCGATGGCGGACGCCGTCCGAACCCCACCGGTCGGATTGTTCGGATTGCAGACGAAGAACAGGCCGGCGCCGTCGGCCTTTGCCGCCATCGCCGTCAGATCGAGCGAGCCCGAGGCGGCGACGGGGACGGCGTGAACCGGGGCGCCGGACGCGCGCGCGGCATTCGCAGGTGTCTCGAACGTGGGCGCGGCCGTCACGAGCGCTCGACTCGGCGAGGTGAACGCGAGCGTGGCCGAGCGGAGAATCTCCCCCGAGCCGGGCGTGATGAGCACCTGGGCACGGGACACGCCGTGCAGTGCGGCGATCTTCTCGAGCAGCGTCAATGTCACCCCGAAGGGATAGCGGTTCACCTCGGGCCGGAAGGCCTCGAACGCCGCCAGCGCCTTCGGACCGAGGCCGAACGGGTTCTCGTTGCTCCCGAGCCTGATCGTCGGAGCCGTCTCGACGAGCCGGGAGGCGGACTGACCTGCGACGGCAACGGCGTGGGTCAGGAAGGGGGCCCCCATGGTCGCGCCGGCCAGCATCCGCGCCGCCTCGCGACGCGACAACCGCCCTCCGGTGATGAAACGCCCTCGCGTGCGCATACTGAACCTCCGTCCTGCCTGCAGGGCTCCGCCTCACTCCTCGGCCATGAACGGATACCTGTGGTCGGTCGGCGGCACGAACGTCTCCTTGATCGTCCGCACGCTGACCCACCGCAGCAGATTGAGCTTCGAGCCGGCCTTGTCGTTGGTGCCCGACGAACGGGCGCCGCCGAACGGCTGCTGGCCGACGACGGCGCCGGTCGGCTTGTCGTTGATGTAGAAGTTCCCGGCCGCATGGCGGAGCGCCGAGAGCGCCTCGCGCACCGCGCTGCGCTCGCGGGCGAACACGGCGCCGGTGAGCGCATACGGCGAGGTCCGATCGACGAGCGCGAGCGTCTCCGAGTACTGCGCGTCCGGATAGACGTGCACCGTGACCACGGGGCCGAAGATCTCCTCGCACAGCAGCCGATAGCCGGGATCCTGCGTCTCGACGAGCGTCGGCTCGATGAAGAAGCCCTTCCCATCGTCCACCCTGCCGCCGGCGACGATGTGCGCGTGCTCCCGCGCGTGATCGACGTACTCGGAAATCTTCGCAAACGCCTTCCGATCGATCACGGCTCCCATGAAGTTGCGGAAGTCGCGCACATCCCCGATCGAGATGCTGTCGATGATGCCGACCGTGCGGTCGCGCACTTCGCGCCACAGCGATCGCGGAATGTAGGCGCGGCTCGCCGCCGAGCACTTCTGTCCCTGATACTCGAAGCCGCCGCGCGCGATCGCCACCGCCAGCGCGTGCGGGTCGGCCGACGGGTGCGCGACAATGAAGTCCTTGCCGCCCGTCTCGCCGACGATGCGGGGATAGGACCGGTAGCCGGCCATGTTCTCGCCGATGGTCTTCCACATGGCATTGAACACGGTGGTGCTGCCCGTGAAATGCACACCGGCCAGATCGGGATGCGAGAGCGCGACCTTCGAGATCTCGGCCGGGTTGCCGGGCAGGAAATTGATCACTCCCGGCGGCAGGCCGGCCTCCTCGAGCAGGCGGAAGACGTACCAGGCGCTCAGCATCGCGCTCGAGGCGGGCTTCCAGAGCACGGTGTTGCCCATGAGGGCCGGCGCGCCCGAGAGGTTGCCGCCAATCGCGGTGAAGTTGAACGGCGACACCGCGTAGACGAAGCCCTCGAGCGGACGGTAGTCGAGCTGGTTCCAGACGCCGCGATCGCTCAGCGGCTGATCGTCGTAGATCTCCTGCGCGTACGACACGTTGAAGCGCCAGAAGTCCACGAGCTCGCACGCCGCGTCGATCTCGGACTGGTGCGCCGTCTTCGACTGACCGAGCATCGTCGCCGAGTTGATCGTCGGCCGCCACGTGGTGGCGAGCAGCTCCGCGGCCTTGAGGAACACGGCCGCGCGATCCTCCCACGGCCAGCTCGCCCATTCACGGTGCGCCGCCGCGGCGGCGTCGATGGCCTTGTGTACGAGCTCGGGCGACGCCTTGTGCCAGTCGGCGAGCACGTGCCCGTGATCGTGCGGCATCACGGCATGCTCGATCTCGCCGGTCTGGATGCGCTCGCCGCCGATGACGACCGGAATCTCGATGCGCTCGCTGGACATCGCCGCGAGGCGCGTCTTGAGCTCCGCGCGCTCCGGCGTCCCCGGCGCGTAGGAACGCACCGGTTCGTTCACAGGCACCGGTACGCGGCGCCGCGCCGTCACGCTGCTGGTCGCGGCTCCGGCAACGGGCAGGCCGGCCGCTGAAGCCGATGTGGATGGTGCGGCAACCGACGACGCGTTGGTAGACATGGTGAAGGGATGATGATACGCCCCTCGTCCTCAGGCCGGGCGCCAGACCAGGACGACGCGCTCGGGAGTGACGTGCGTCTTCTTCGGCTTGATGTCAATCGTCGAGAAGGGGCGCCCGGCCGCCGGCGCTGCGGCCTCGAGCCCGGCGATCTCGGCCTCGAAATCGTGGTCGAGCTCGGTGCGCTGGGCCTGCAGGGCCTCGCGCGTCTCCTCGGCACGCTTGACGTCCTGCGACTGCCGCATGCTGCGGCCGACGCCGCGCGCCGCGGTCGTCGCCCGTCCAATCGTGCTCGCACTCATGGTCTTGCGGCCGAACAGGGCGCCCAGAATCGTGGTCCCGAGCGAGATGCCGGTCTGCATCTTCGATTCGGACGCCTGCTCGTGCTCGCGGGCGACGGCCTGCCCGGCGCGGCGGATCCGCTCGTCGAGCATGGCGAGCTTCGGCGCAAACTTCAGGCGCAGCTTCTCCTTCGCGGCATCGCGCGTCTCCCGATCCCTCAGCGCGACTCGAGCGCGGAACTGCGCCTCCGACTCGTCAGGCGCCGAGGCGAGCCCGGTCGCCTCGTCGAAGTGCAGCGTCAGGATCTGCTCCTGCTGCAGCCAGCGTCCGAAGTCCCTCAGCCACGCCTGGTAGCTCGCCGGTTTCGCCGCGGCGGGCGGCAACTCGCCGAACGTCGCGGCGCCCGCGGGGGCCGTCTCCAGGTCGTCCGCCGCGATGTCGGTTTCTTCGGAAGCCGCCCAATCGATCACCACCGCGCCTGATCCGAACGGGACGAGCCGCGTCACCGTCCGCGTCAGTTCGATGCCACGCTTCGGTTCCACGAACCGTACGCTGGCCGACGCGAACAGCGCGGGCTCGTACGCCAGCCCGGACGTGCCGGGTTCGCCCGGAACGAAGAACTGCTCGATCTGCGGCGGAAGCAGGGGCGGCGCGTGGGCGCCCCGGGGCTGACGCGCCGGGCTGCCGGTGGGGCCTGCGAGGCGGCGGATGCTGCGTGCGTTGCCGGGTCACCAGCGCCTCGCAGCCCCGAGGCTGCTTCAGCCTTGGGGACATCGACCGGCGGCTGCAACCGCTTGATCTGATCCTTCGTCAACGGCCCGCGGAGGTACGACATCGCCCACCGCGTCTGGAAGACGATCGGGCCATCGTCGTGCACGTTGTGCAGGAAGAACGTCCGCTTCTGCAGCGACGAGAGGGCGCGATCGGTGGACCCGCGATCGAAGCCGCGGCCTTGTCCGCTCAGCGCGCCCTCGAGGCCGTCGAGCAGTCGCGCCTTGTCGCGCTCGGTCTGCAGCCGGCCGAGAAACCACGTCCCGGCATTCGACAGGCCCTTGTAGTCGATATCCACCGGGTTCTGCGTCGCAAGCACGACGCCGAGCCCGAACGCCCGTGCCTGCTTCATCAGCAGCAGCAACGCCTGCTTCGACGGCGGCGCCGCCACCGGCGGTACGTAGCCGGCGACTTCGTCCATGTAGAGGAGCGCACGCAGGCTGGAGGTGCCCGACTGCGCCCGCATCCAGCTCACAACCTGGTTGAGGAGGAGCGTGACGAAGAACATGCGCTCCGCGTCGGCGAGATGCGCGATCGAGACGATGGCCACCCGTGGCTTGCCCTCGGGGGTGTAGAGCATGCGGGCGACGTCGAGCGGCGCGCCCTCGAGCCACAGCGCAAAGCCGGGCGCAGCGAGCAATCCGTTCAGCCGCATCGCCAGCCCGAAGCGATCCTTCTCGGGGTAGAAAGCCTCGACGTCGAGCACGCCGACGCGCGTGAATGGCGGCTGTTGTATCCGCTGGATCAGAGCTGTCAGATCGAGGTCCTCGCCCTTGCACCAGGCCTCGTTGAGGATCCCGGACAGCAGGATGTGCTCGCGGCTCTGCACCGGATCCGCGTCGATGCCCAGCAGCGTGAGCACCCCGGTCGCCGTCGTCGTGACGGCTTCGGCCATTCGCTCGACGTCCTCACGCTCGGCTGGCGGCGGCGCCGCGAACGAGTTCAGGATCGACACGGGAATCCCGGCGCGGCTTCCCGGTGTGTAGATGGCGAAGTCGGCGGCTTCGCGGAGCCGCGCGATCCGCGCGCCATCCTGCCCCCACTCGGCGAGGCCCTGCTTCCACTGCCCGGCCTCGTGCTCGGCGAACGTGTCGGCCGTCATGCCGGCGCGCGCGGCTTCATCCTCGTCGATCCACGGCCGGAAATCGGCGGCGGCGAGGTTGGGAAACGTGAGCAGCAGGTTGCCGATATCGCCTTTGGGGTCGATCGCCAGGACCGGGACGCCGTCGATGGCGGCTTCCTCGATGAGCGACAGGCCGAGGCCCGTCTTGCCGCTGCCCGTCATGCCGACGATGACGGCGTGCGTCACCAGGTCGCGCGAGTCGTACAGCACCGGCTCGTCACCGAGCTGAGAGGTCGCGAGATCGTAGACCCGGCCCAGATAGAAGGACCCCAGCAGCTCGTAGGTGCGCGTGGATGGGACAGCCGCCATGGCGGGATTCTGCCATACGCGTGGCTCGAGTGGTCAGGGCTCAAGGCCGAGAGCTCAGCGGACGAACGAGTCAGCTCGTCACGCGTCCGGCAGGCCGGGCCTGTCAGTTCCGGCGTAGTGCCCGGGCTTCAGGGGCCGGCTCAGGGCGCTGCAACGTCAGCTGTCCTGCCTTCTTCCGCCAGTAGCGCTCGAGCCCCAGCCAGCACTGCCAGGGCGGGACAGCGAGCTCGCAGGCACGCGCCTGCGCCTCTGGCAGCGCACGGCGCAACTCGAGCGTGATGGCACGCACGAATCAATCGCGCCGCTCGTCGTCGTCGGTCGCGGTCATCTCGACACACTCGCGGGCGAGCGCCGACCAGCCGCGGAGACGCTCGAGCATCGCCTGCAGGTGTGTGGCCGGCGCGTCGTGCGGGCCGAAATGGGTGAGAAACAGCGTGTCCGGATGCCAGGCGAGCACGCGATCGGCGCTCGCGTGCCAGCCCTCCACGTCGACGTCGGGAGGAGGCGTCGGTGGGACGACGAATCCCGCGCCCGGGAGTGCCGCCCCGCCGACGTCGCCGACGAAGGCGACACGGCTCTCGGGGTCGAAGTAGGCGACGTGGTGCGATGCATGGCCGGGCGTGTAGGCGACCGCGAGCCGCCGTCCGCCCGCGTCGATGGTCTCGCCGCCGGCCAGCGCGACGATGTTCGCCGCCGGCACCGCCAGGAACTCGCCCCACAGCGAGTCCATGCGATCGCCATACAGGCGCGTCGCGCTCGACAGCAGCTTCGTCGGATCAATGAGGTGCGTGGCGCCGCGCTCGTGCACGTAGACCGTGAGGCGGGGATTCTCGCGAACGAGGGTGCCCGTGACTCCGGCGTGATCGAGGTGGATGTGCGTCAGCAGGACCGCCCCGACGTCGGCGATGCCGATGCCGCCCGCCGCCAACTCCTCGCGCAGCCGCGGCAGACAGCTCGTCGGCCCGGGATCCACGAGCGCGACGGTTCCGCGGGCCTCGAGGACCGCCGTGGCGATCACCGACGAGGCGCCCCGGAAGTGCAGATCGGCGTACCGAAGCCCCGGCGCCAGGACGATCATGCGGGGATGGTACCACCGGGGCCCCGGCCACTGGTGCGGCCGACGAGCGTGGTGTGCCGCATCCGTCGAACGGGCAGGCCCGCCGGCGGCCAGTGGCCTATACTCGGAAGGGAGACGGCCGCACCGGGCTCGGCCCGGCCTGCAGACATGGCCACGCAGCGGGAACGAGCCGCGGCGCCCCTGCAGACCCTGTTGCCAGGACTCCGCGCGTGGAATGCCCGAATCGAAACCGCAGTTCGGCGACCAGGTTCAGGAACGTCCCCGTGAGGAGCTGCGTGAGCCGCCGCTCTTCAAGGTCATCCTGATCAACGACGATTACACGACGATGGAGTTCGTCGTACAGGTGCTCGAGTCGGTGTTCCACAAGTCTCCGGCCGAGGCCTTCCGGATCATGATGCAGGTCCATACGCAGGGCAAAGGGCTCTGCGGCGTGTATCCGCACGACATCGCGGAGACGAAGATCGCCACGGTGCACGATCTCGCCCGCGAGCACGGATACCCGCTGCGGGCCGACATGGAAGAAGTTTGAGGGTCGCATGTTCAGCTCCTCGGTGGAACTCATTCTCAGCATCGCCTATCGCGAGGCCACGGCGCGGCGACATACGCACCTGACGCTCGAGCATCTGTTGTACGTCCTGGCGCACGACGCCGAGGGCGAACGGATCCTGGCCGCGTGCGGCGCCGATCTTCCGGTGCTCCGTCGCGAGCTCGACAGCTACCTCGGCGAGAAGGTCGAGCAGTTCCCGCGCGGCCGCCAGCAGGAGCCTGAGCAGACCCTGGCCTTCCGGCGTACCCTGCAGACGGCCGTCCTGCACGTGCAGAGCGCGAACCGGGCCGAGGTCCAGGCCGGCGACCTGCTCGCCGCGATGCTCCAGCAGTCCAAGTCGTTCTCCACCCGGGCGCTCGAGAAGCAGGGCGTGACGCGCCTGGACATCCTCAACTACATCAGCCACGGGATCTCGAAGGTGCCCCGCCGAACCACCGGAGGAGCCCGGGAAGGACTCGGCTCCGGCAGGCACGGGCGAGGAGGGCCGCGGGTCCAGCCGCGATCCGCTGGCGGCGTACGCCGTGAACCTCACGGCACGCGCCGCGGGCGGGCGAGCTCGATCCGCTGATCGGACGCACGAACGAGCTGCGGCGCACGATGGAGATTCTCTGCCGCCGGCGCAAGAACAACCCGGTGTTCGTCGGCGAAGCGGGAGTGGGCAAGACCGCGCTCGCCGAAGGACTGGCGCAGCGGCTGCTGCAGGACGACGTCCCGCCGATCCTCGAGGGCGCCGAGGTCTATTCCCTGGATACGACGGCGCTCCTCGCCGGCACACGATTCCGCGGCGACTTCGAAGAGCGCTTCAAGGCCGTCGTCGCGGCGCTCGTGCGCAAGACCGAAACCGATCCTGTTCATCGACGAAGTCCATTCGACGGTCGGCGCCGGGGCGACCACGGGCGGCACGATGGACCTCGCCACGCTCATCAAGCCGGTGCTCACGGCGGGCGAGCTGCGCGTGGTCGGCTCGACCACCTTCGAGGAGTTCAAGCAGATCGAAAAGGATCGCGGTCTCGCGCGCCGGCTGCAGAAGATCGCCGTCGACGAGCCCACGGTCGAGGAGACAGTGCGGATCCTGAAGGGACTGCGCTCGCGCTACGAGGTCCACCACAACGTCAAGTACCCGGACGATACGCTCGAGGCCGCCGCCAAGCTCGCGGCGCGGCACTTGCGCGACTCGCGCCTCCCCGACAGCGCCATCGACATCCTCGACGAAGCCGGCGCGATGCTGCGACTGCAGCAGGAGCCGGAGACGACGACAGCGGCCACCGGTGGCGAGCCGGCGCCCGCCACACCCGCCGGTCCTGACGCGCTTCCGGCCAAGCCGGGGACTGCCAGAATCGACGGCGAGGCGAAGCCCTCGGGACCACGGAGCGCGAAGGGAGTGGCGGGGAAGAGCACCGAGGCAACCCCGGGCCCCAGTGCGCCTGCTCCGGATCCGCCCAGGACGGTGGAGATCGAGGACATCGAGCACGTCGTGGCGCGGATGGCCCGCATTCCCGAGAAGCAGGCGACCGCCTCCGACCGGGAGCGGCTCAAGGGACTGGAGGAAGCACTCAACCGGGTCGTGTTCGGACAGAGCGACGCGGTGCGGCAGGTGGCGACGTCGATCAAGCGCGCGCGGGCCGGCCTCGGCCAGCCGGACAAGCCGGCCGGATGCTTCCTCTTCACGGGGCCGACCGGCGTCGGCAAGACCGAGCTCGCGAAGCAGCTCGCCCGCCACCTCGGGAACGAGTTCATCGCGCTTCGACATGAGCGAGTACATGGAGAAGCATGCGGTGGCACGCCTCATCGGCGCCCCGCCGGGCTACGTCGGCTTCGAGCAGGGCGGCCTGCTCGTGGACGCGATCCGTCAGCACCCGTACAGCGTGCTGCTGCTCGACGAGATCGAGAAGGCGCATCCGGATCTGTTCAACATCCTGCTGCAGGTGATGGACCACGCGACCCTGACGGACAACAACGGCCGCAAGGCCGACTTCCGGCAGGTGGTGCTGATCATGACGTCGAACGCCGGCTCCCGCGAGATGAGCCATGGCTCGATGGGCTTCAGCTCGTCGTCGCAGAAGAGCGCGGCGAAGAGCCGCGCGAAGGACGCCATCGAGCGGCTCTTCTCCCCCGAGTTCCGCAACCGGCTCGACGCCATCGTCACGTTCAACCCGCTGAACTTCGACGTGATGGAGACAATCGTCGAGAAGTTCATCCTGCAGCTCGAGGTGCAGCTCGCCGAGCGGCGGGTGGCGTTCGTGCTCGAGCCCGCGGCGCGGGCGTGGCTGGCGCGCAAGGGGTTCGACCCCGTGTTCGGCGCGCGGCCGCTGGCGCGTGTCATCCAGACCGACGTGCGGGATCCGCTGACCGACGAGATCCTTTTCGGACGGCTCGAGCGCGGGGGCACGGTCCGCATCGGGCTCGAGGACGACAGGCTCGCGTTCACCTACGAGCCGGTCGTCCAGCCCGTCACGGCGCCGTGAGCCCGGCCGGGATTGGGGGCTCGAGCGTCTTGAGCCTCCAGCGGCTCGGGAGGTAACGTGTGGGCGGGAGGCCCGTCATGCGTCAACAGACTCCGTCGTCCGGAATCCGATCGCGGACCTGGTGGGCCGTGTCCTGTCTCGTCGCCGTACTGAGCACCGGGATCGCGTGCTCGCAATCGGACCAGCAGGAGGCGGAACGCAAGGCCCGCGAATCGGCCGCTCGAGCAAAAGAGGAAGCCGGCAAGGCGGCCGACAAGGCCGCGGCCGCGCCAAGGATGCCGCGTCGAAGCTGGGAGAGAATGCCCGTGACGCCGCCTTGAAGGGAGCCTCGGCGGCGGCCGACGCGGGAGCGAAGGCCGCAGTGGTGGCAGGCGAAGCGACGCAGGTCGCCGCGGTCAAGGCCGCCGGCCTGCTGCGAACGAGTGCGATCAAATCAGCGCTGCTCGCCGATCAAACGCTCGACACGTCGGACGTGAACATCGACACCGACGAAGCCCGCAAGATCGTCGTCCTGAAGGGTCGCGTCCGGTCCGCTCGCGAGAAGACGGCCATCGGCCGGATCGCCGCGGAGAAGGCGCCGGGCTACACGGTGCAGGATCAGCTGGTCGTGCGCTGACTCGAGGACCGCTGGCATGCGCACACTGCTGCTCCTCGCTCTTCCGCTGCTCGCCGTTGCCGGTCAGACGCCTTCACCATCGCCCTCGCCGGCCTCTGCACCCTGGTCATTCGAAGCCCAGGAGATCCGAACCGGATTCGGCGTCGGCTACGCCGTGACCGTCGCCGACGTGAACGCCGACAAGCGCGCCGACATCGTCGCCATCAACGGGACGCAGCTGGTCTGGTTCGAGAATCCCTCCTGGCAGATGCACGTCGTGCTCGACGCGCAGACGCCGAAGGACAACGTCACGATCGCCGCGCACGACATCGACGGCGACGGGCGGCTCGACATCGCGCTCGGCGCCGCGTGGAATCCGAAGGACACCAACGGCGGCGGCACGCTGCACTGGGTGCGGCAGGGCGCGCCCGGCGAAAAATGGACGCTGCGGGACGTCGGTTCCGAACCCACGCTGCATCGCATCCGGTGGGCGAACGTCGATGGTGCCGGTCCCCCCGAACTCATCGTCGCGCCGCTCCACGGCCGCGGTACGGCGCCGCCGGAGTGGACCGGCCCGGGGGCGCGGCTGCTCGTCTACCGGATTCCCAGGGACCCGGCAGTGGGCCCGTGGGAACCCGAGGTTGCCGACGAGAGCCTTCACATCCTGCACAATTTCATCCCCGCCGACATCGACGGCGATCGGGGCGACGAGCTCGTCACGGCGAGCCGCGAAGGTCTCCACGTCCTGAAGCGCGACGCGAAAGGCACGTGGACGCGGACGAAGATCGGCGAGGGTGCCCCGGGTGAGATCAAGATCGGACGCGTCGCGGGGCGGCGCGTGATGGCCACGGTCGAACCCTGGCACGGCGAGTCGATCGTCGTCTACGTGGAGCCGGCAGGCGGCGCCCGGGACGCCCTGTGGACGCGACGCGCGCTCGAGGACAAGGTGGCCGGCGGACACGCGCTGGCCTGGGCGGACTTCGACGGTGACGGGAACGACGAGCTCGCCGCCGGGTGGCGTGACGGTGCACAGCCCGGCCTGGCGGTCCATGGCTTCGCGCCCGACGGCGCGGTCCGCGCCCGCTCGATCATCGACGCTGGCGGGATGGCGACCGAAGACGTGGCCGTCGGCGACTTCGATGCGGACGGCCGGCCGGATCTCGTGGCCTCGGGGCGCAAGACGGCGAACGTGAAGATCTACTGGAACCGGACGACAAAGAAACGGTAGGGAATGCTGTTTCGTGTCTCCGCTCGACTCGAGTACGCGGCGCGGTTCCCATCCACTCTGATTCTGAACGTCCACGCGCAGCGCAGCGCGTCGCAGACCATCGTCGACGAGCAGTTTTCCGTGGAGCCGGAGGTCACCGTCGAGGCGTTCCCGTCCGAGGGCAACGACAGTCGCTTCGTACGCCTCGAAACCGGTCGGAACCAGCAGCTCGCCATCAGTTATTCGGCCCTGGTCGATTGCGCCGTACAGGCTGCTCCCCGCGGCGCAATCGAGCCGACACCGGTCGGCGAACTGCGGGCATCGACCATCCCCTACCTGTTTCCGAGCCGCTATTGCCAGTCGGACAAGCTGAACCGTCTGGCCTGGGACCTGTTCGGCATGATTGAGAACACCTACCAGAGGGTCCTGGCCGTCAGCAACTGGATCCACGACAACGTCGAGTACGTGCCCGGGTCGACGGACTCGATGACGTCGGCGTACGACACCGTCACGCAACGCACCGGCGTGTGCCGGGATTTTTCCCACCTGGGCATCGCGCTCTGCCGAGCCCTGAACGTGCCGGCCCGCTACTACTCCGGGTATGCCCACGGGCTCGAGCCGCCCGATTTTCACGCGTGTTTCGAGTGTTTCCTCGGCGGCAGCTGGATGGTGTTCGATGCCACGCGGCTCACGCAGGCGACGGATCTCGTGCGAACCGGCACCGGCCGGGACGCCGCGGATGCCGCAGTGGCCACCATTTTCGGCAACGCGGTGTGCACGCGAATGGCGGTCGCCTGCGAGCTCGCCGAGGACGAGCCTCTCGTCGAGCCAAGGCCTGGCGAGGCCAGCTAGCGGCGGAGGCGCGGGGTCAGCGTCGCCTGCATACGCTGGCCGTTGCGCAGATAGACCACCGGCACGGCGACGTCCGGCTTCATCACGTCGAGCGCGTAGGTGTAGTCGTAGATGTTCGCGATCTTCTGCCCGGCGAGCTCCACGATGACGTCGCCCTTCTGGAGTCCGGCCTGTTCGGCAGGGCCGCCGGCGACGACACCGCCCAGCAGCAACCCCTCGACCGCGGTCGCGTAGTCGGGGATGGTGCCGGTGAACACCCGGAGTCCCTCCCGCGACCCGCGCGCCCTGACTGGTTGGCGCAACGCGAACGAACGCCGGCGGCTCCTGCCGCCCGGCGACGTCGTTGACGATGGCCGTCGCGAAGGCGGCGATGCGATCGAGGCCGGTGACGTCGATCTTGGCGGCCACGTCGCTCGGCCGATGGTAGTCCTCGTGGCTGCCGGTGAAGAGCGAGAGCGTCGGGACGCCCGCCTGGTTGAACGCCGAGGAATCCGTGGGCAGGTGGGGATCGGGCTGCGTGGCGAGCGTGAACCGGGCGTGCGCATTGGCCCGCTCGATCGCCGCCGGCCAGGCCGCGCTCGAGCCCACCGCCTGCACCGTCAGCCGGTTGTCGCGCAGGCGGCCGACCATGTCGAAGTTCACGTACGCGGCGAGCTGGTCGAGCGGAAACGGCGGCTTCGCCGTGAACGCCGTCGATCCGACGAGGCCGATCTCCTCGCCGGACCAGAAGGCGAGCACGACGTGGCGGGGACGCGGACCTCCGCGCGAGCGCGCCGCCCGCGGCGAGCACGGCGGCCACGCCCGAGGCGTTGTCGTCGGCGCCGTGGTGGACCTGCTCGCGCTCCTGCTCGCTGGCGAGCGAGGTGCCCTGCGCACCGCGGCCGAGATGGTCGTAGTGCGCGCCGAGCATGAGCCACGGCTTGAGGGCCGCCGTCGCCGACGTGGCGCGCAGCAATCCGACGACGTTGTGAGCCGTCCGCGTTCGCCGCGACAGCTTCGTCGTCAGGGTGACGTCGAGGCCGCTCAGCGCGAATCCCGACACGTGAGGGTTGCCGCCGTCGAGCGCCTGTTGCGCCTCGGCCAGCGTGCGAGGCCCGCCCTGGAACATCCGCTCGGCCACCTCGCCGGCCACCGTCGCGGCAGCGATGCCGGATCCGGCTGCGGCGGTGTCGAGGGTGAGCGGCACCAGCTCGCCCGGCCGCGGCGATCTCGGGCCGGTCACGACGAGCATGCCCCGGGCGCCGAGTTGACGCGCGGCCAGTGCCTTGTAGCGCAGGCCGGCATAGCGCGCCAGTGACTGGCGCTCCTCGCGCGACGCGTCCTCGGGAAAGTAGCGAAGGACGAGCACGATCTTGTCCTTCACGTCGAGGCCGGCGTAGCTGTCGTAGCTGAAACCGCTTTCCCCCGGGATACGAAGGCCATAGCCGGCGAACACCACGCTGCCGGTCACCTCGGCGGCGTCCGAAAAGGACAGCGCGAGCGCCTGCGCCTTGCCCGTCCATCGTCCGACGAGCTCGCCGGCGCGGCGCGCCTCGACGCGTCGTGCCCTCGTCCACCACGTCCGACGTGAACTCGAACGGCAGCCGGAAGTCCTGCTGCCCGGGCAGTGGAGTCGCGCCGAGCCGTTCGAGCTCGGCCACGAGATAGCGGGCGGCGGCGTCTTCGCCGGGCGTGCCGGTCAACCGGCCTTCGAGCGTGTCGGACGACAGGAATTCGACGTGTTTGCGGGTGCGGCTGGCGTCGGCTGGCGCAGCGGCCTGGGCGAACGCCGCCGAGGCCCACGCGCTGTGAATCGCGACCAGCGACAGGACAATCGAGCAGGACGTCCGGGAACGGAACAGCGCCACGAGGATCATGCCTGCGATCCTATGCTGCCGGGTTCCGCCGCACAGCTATTTCGCCCGATCCAGCTGCTTCAGAATCTCGCCGAGCTTGCGGATCTCGTCGCCGTAGAGCGCCCAGTTCCCCTCGCGCTGCGCCTGGATGGCGCGGTCGTAGTGGGCGCGCGCCTCGGCGGCGAGCGACGCCGGCGTGGTGGGTCCCGACGGCGTTCCCTGGGCTGCGGCTGCCGGCTGGGGCGCACGCCGGACCCGACGACGCGGCCTCGATCGGCGCGGCCGGGGCGCGACCGGCGCCCCCGCCGAAGATGCGCGCGATCGCCTGCTCGAGCGTCTCCTCCATCACGATCTGGTTCTGGTAGGCGACGATCACCCGCTTCAGCTCCGGGATGCGGCCGCCCTTGGCGCGGAGGTACAGCGGCCGGATGTAGATGAGCGACTCCTCGATCGGGATGACCAGCAGCGTGCCCTGAATGACTTCCGACCCCTGCTGGTTCCACAGCGTGATCTGCGGCGAAATCACCTGGTCCTGGCTGATCCGCGCCGACCACCTGGCGCGGCCCGAAGATCGACCTTCTGCTTCGGGAACTTGAAGACCACCAGCCGGCCGTACTGGTCGCCGTCGCTCTTGGCGACCATCCAGGCGGCGAGATTGTCCTTCTGCCGCGGCGTGAACGGCAGCATCTGGATGTACTCGGGGCGCCCCTCGCCCGGCAGCCGCATGATGGCGTAGTACGGCTCCATCCGCTGCGGCTCGTTCCCGGTGCCGATCGCCGGCACCTCCCACTGGTCTTCCTTGTTGTAGAAGACCGCCGGGTTGTTCATGTGGTAGGTCGAGAACATCGCCGCCTGCAGCGCGAAGATCGTCTGCGGATAGCGCATGCGCGATGCGCAGTCCCTCGGGCATCGCCGACACCGGCCGCAGCAGGCCGGGGAACGCCCGATCGATCGTGCGCGCCATCGGATCCTTGTCGTCGATCAGGTAGTAGGTCGTCGTCCCGTGGTACGCGTCGATGACGACCTTGATGCTGTTGCGGATGTAGTTGACGCCGCCGGCACGCGTC
Organism: Vicinamibacterales bacterium; assembly: GCA_963834365.1. Taxonomy (GTDB): domain Bacteria; phylum Acidobacteriota; class Vicinamibacteria; order Vicinamibacterales; family Vicinamibacteraceae; genus CAWJAP01. The sequence goes on from CAWIBS010000030.1 coordinate 449,532, forward strand.
GCGTACGGATAGCGGTCCGCTCGTCGTGTAGGCGTCCTGGATCCAGAACAGCCGGCCCTTGTCGATCGACATGATACGGATCCTGGTCGTAGGCGAGGAACGGCGCGATGAGATCGACGCGCTCGGCGATGCGCCGGTGATACAGGATGCGGCTGTCGGAGGTGAGATCGTCGGACAGCAGCGTCTTCAGCGATCGGAACCGGATGCTGAACAGCAGCTTGCGCAGCAGCCCGCCGATGCTGACGCCGCCCCGCCCGTTGTAGACGGTGAACTCGTTGTCCTCGCCGCGGGGATAGTGGAACTCCTTCGTGCGTGTCCGCACGAACACGTGGTCGTTCGACCGCTCGCCGAAATAGATGCTCGGCTCGGTGACCGGGCAGGTCGACCGTGGACTCGGGCGGCAGGTTCCGGATGAACAGAACCGGCAGCCCCTCGGGCGTCACCTGATTGACCGGGCCGAGCGTCAGCCCGTAGCCGTGCGTGAACGTGAGGCGCTCGTTGATCCAGTTGCGGTTCGGGAGCGAGGCCGAGTCGAGCTCGCGCACCGACAGCATGATCTGCCGGTACTCGCCGTTGATCGTGTAGCGATCGTTGTCCACCGACACGAAGTCGTAGTACGTGCGGATCTCCTGGAGCTGCGCGAACGTGTCGAGCAGCGGCTGGTGATCCCACAGCGGCACGTTCTTGAGCGTGAAGGCGTTCCGCTCGATGTCGGCGCGCGTCAGCTCGGCATCGCCCGACAGCTCCCGCTCGTCCACGCGATCGAGCGCGAACGCATCGCGCGTCGCGGCGACGTTGTGGACGATGTAGGGCGTCTCCCTCACCTGCTCGTTCGGCGCGACGACGAACCGCTGCAGGGCGGCGGCGTATGCCAGCGCCGCCGAGCGAGACGACGACATAGAGCCCGAAGGCGGTGACGATCGGCCACAGGCGCTCCTGGAACGCCTGGTAGGCGGCGAGCAGCACGCCGAGCGCCGCGACGATGCTCAGCACGCGCAGCGCGGGCATGCGCGCGTGCACGTCCGCGTAGGTCGCGCCGTGGATGAGCGGTGAGGGACTCGTGAGGAGCCCCGGGATCGCCAGCCAGGCGCCGAAGGCCAGGACGATCAGCCAGAGCGCGGCCAGCGCCGACAGATGGCCGAGCGCCGGCGGCTTGACGAAGAACCCCTGCGTCAGCGCCAGGCCGAGGCGACCCGCGCTGAGATAGAGGACGCCGACGCCGACGGTGGCCAGTCCCAGCGCCAGCAGCGCCAGCGACTGCAGCCGCTGCAGGAACGGCAGCTCGAACAGGTAGAACGCGACGTCGCGGCCGAGGATGGGATCGGCCTTGCCGAACGGCGTCGCGTTGCCAGATAGAAGCAGCCAGTCCTCCCAGTGCGATCCGGCATAGACGGCGAGCACCAGACCGCCCAGGCGCCGCCGCCAGGCCGACGAACGGCTTCAGCCGTGAGGGATCGACCGCGATGACGCGCGGGCCGTCGGGCGTGACCACGACGATCTCGCGCCGCGTCAGCGTGCGGAACGCCAGCCGGAAGTTGACGAACAGAAACGCGAATCCGAGGCCGAGAGCCGCCGCCCCCAACGTGCTCTTCGTGGAGAAGGCACGCACGAAGACGTGCTGATAGCCGACCTCGCCGAACCAGAGCCAGTCCGTGTAGAACTGCACCAGCGACGGGACGAGGAAGAAGACGGCCAGCAGGACGACGGCGAAGGGCAGACGGCGCGGGCGCACGAGGGCCATTATATGAAGCGGCCGTGAATCGACATGCGGAGCGGCTGAAATGGCACCGTTCTACCGCAGGACCGCGCGAACCAGGGCCAGGGGCGAGGCGTCTCCGGTCGCGAGCGTGACCTGGGACGGGCGTGGCGCCCAGGACGTGGCCGGCTTCGCGCGGCATCCCGAAGAGGGTCGTCCGTCCCTCGGTGCAGAGCGACACGAGGCTCGTCACGCCGCCGTATTTGAGCGCGCCCGGCAGCAGGCGCTCGTCATCGACGCGCGTGATCTGATCGAAGTCGAACCCGCCGAGATCGATCACCGCCCGCTCGATTTCCGCGCCCGCCAGCGCTCGGGCCGGCAGCGCCCACACGCCGGCGCCACCGGACGCGACGAGACGCATGTGGCGCGCGCCATGCGTCTTCGCGGCAGCAACCGCCGTCAGCAGATCGTGCGCCCGGTTCGCGACGATCGATCGGTTGTAGCCGGTGTAGTAGCCGGCGTACTTCTCTTCGTCCTTCACGGGTGTCCGCGAGCCAGGCGGATCGCCGGCGAGGAACACCTCGGGCACGAGCAGGGCCGCCCCGGCATCCACGATGGCGCGCGCGGTCGGCGACAGCGTCCGGCCATCGTCGTCGAACGCGGCGCGCCGGCCGGCCGGATCGGCCCAGATCAGGAGGGTGTCGCGGTTCCACGCGTTGGGCGTGATCGCGATCGTCGGCACACGCGCATCACGGCCGGGGCGCGTCAACACCCGCTGGTGAACCTCGAATCCATCGCCCCGGGCCGTGCTCGAGCTGCCCTCGACCACGGAGAACTCGCCGCGAGACGTGATCGCCCACCATGACCGACAGCGCCTCCCGCACCGTCTCGCGAAACGCGTCGGGACGGCGCGCGAGACGTGCGAGCTGCGCATCCGAGGCGGTCGTCAGGTACTGCCGGAGGGCTGGAGACTCCTTCGCATCGGCCGGACGAGGGTGCGCGGAGTCGAACACGGCGAGCTCGGCCGGGGGGACAGCCGCAAACGGCGCCTCGCGAACGGGTTCGGGCCTGCCGAGCCCCAGCGCCCGGTTGAACCAGCCGTACATGTATTCGCGGCTCACCTGGTTGTAGTTGTGCTCGAACGCGAACTTCTTCGCGTCGACGCGGTCGGCCGCGCCGTAGAGACCGTAGATCGCCTTCAGCTCGGGCAGCCCGCGGGTCACGACGTCGTGGGTCCAGTCGTCGGCCCCGATCGCAGCCTGCGGCTTCGGCGCGAAGAGCGCGGCGAGCTCGATGTTGTTCGTGCCGACCCGCAGCAACGTCGCGTTCTCGCAGATGCACCCGCCCTGCATGTTGCCCGACACCATGACGGCCGGCACGGCGGCCACGGGCCGGGGATCGATCGCCGTCAGCAGGAACGTCTGCGTGCCGCCGCCGCTCTCCCCGGTCACGCCGATCCGCGTCGGATCGACGTCGGGGAGGGATGCCAGGAAATCGAGCGCCCGGACGCTGTTCCACGTCTGAAGGCCCATGAAGCTCTGGAGGCGCAGCTCCGCCTGCGCGTCCAGAAAGCCCTCGCGGTGGCGGATCGGGCCGCTGTCCGCATAGCCGACCATGTCGTACATGAAGACGACGAAGCCGAGCCGCGCCAGCCCGGCGGCGCGCGCCTGCAGCGGGTAGGTCGCGCTCTCCAGCGTGCCTTCGCCGCCGAGCGCCACATCCTTCTCCGCCCGCGCCCGTGGATTCGCCATCAGCCGCCCGTTCTCCCAGTGCCCGTGCGGCGAGAGCACGGCCGGCCGCTTCGCTGCGGGTCCCGTCGGCCGATACAGGTTGCCGGTCACGTAGTGCCCCGGCAGGCTGGCGAAGTAGACCTTCTCGATGGTGTAGCCGTCGCGCGCGATGCGGCCATGGACGGTCGGCGCCAGGGGTGTGCGCTCCGGCATCGGCAAGAAGCCCCTGCGAGACCAGCACCTGGCGACGCAGGGCCGAGGCACGCGCTTCCCATTCCGCGCGTGTCTTGAAGGCGGGGGTGAAGGTCGCGGGATCGTCGAGATGGCGCGGCGCGCGCGCGCGGACATCTTCGGTGTCCCCGGTGCGGTCCGGCCGCCACAAGGCGTCCTGGCCGGACACGACAGCCGAAGCCAGCAACAGAACGACCGGGATTCCGCTCCTGATACGGCAGCGCGTCATGGCGGCCGATTATGTCAGGTCAGGCATCAGGCGTCAGGCCCAGACGGGCATCAGGCACCAGGGATCAGGGCCAGCCTCAGACAGGGATCAGCCGGCGCCTGAGGCTCGGAGTCTGAGGCTCTGATGCCTGAAGCCTGGCTGATCCTGGAGCCTGACCCCTGATCTGATCATTGTCCCGGCGGGGCGCCGAAGGTCACGGAGGTATCGACCGACCACTTCTTGTAGTCGAAGTACTCGGTCCGCATGCTGATGTGGAACGGGCGGAACAGCAGCGTCCGGCCGCTGGCTTCGATCCGCGCCTCGGCCGGCAGCCACGCCTCGCCGTTGACCCGGCGGCGCGAGAACACGAGCCGGCTGCCGCGATGCACGCGACCGACGAGGCCCCACCCGATGTTGACGTCGTCGCTGGCCACCATGTCGATCTTCACGACCTGGTGCTCGTTCTCGGACACCCAGATGCGGCCGCTGAACTTCTTCATCCAGTGGCCTTCGCGTGTCTTGGGCTCGACGTGCTGTCGCGGGGTGAGCGTGGCGACGATGACAGGCTGGCCATCGATGTACTCACGCGCCGCGAGCGTCGACTCATAGATGGCAAACGCGTCGTTGATCAGGACCTCACGTTCGCGACGCTCATCGGCTTCTTTCTTCAAGCGTGACGCACGCTCCGCAGGCGTCTCGTACTTCTCCCGCTCTATCTGCCCGAGGACGTTGGCGCGATGCGCTTCGTCACGGCGTGCGAGCTCCTCGGGATCGAGCGGCTTGCCGTCGATGGCCACCAGGCGTTTGTAGGTGCGGCCGGGGTGCTTGGAGGGGTACACCTCGAAGGTCCGCATCGGACCGACGGTGACCTTCCCGAACTTCGACAGCTTCACGTCGCGCCGCTTCTCGATGTAGGTGTAGCTGGTCTGCAGCTCGTAATCGAGCTGCACGCCTTCGCGAACCCGGCGCGCGAACTCGTCGCGCTGTGGCAGCGGCGCATCGACGCCCTGCCCCAGAGGCCCGGCGACGACTGCCGCCACCAGCGGCACGGCCAGCACGACCGGACGGACGCGCCCCGCCAGACTCATACTTCATTGTGACGTGAGAAGCGTCGGGAATGGCCTGAGCAGTAGAACGGGGACGGGAGCCTCCTCTTGCCGCAGGGGAGGCTCACCGTCCCCGACCCCACCCTAGTCAGCTGAGCTTTCGGTGGTAACGGTCACGGTCCGGCTGGAGAATCGCCGCTTGCAGCGCGTGCCATGCCAGCGTCGCGCACTTCACGCGCGACGGATAGTCGCGAACGCCGGCAAACACCTCGAGCTTTCCGAGGTCGGCGTCGGGCGACGGCGACCGCACCGGTGACGAGCGCCTGGAACGCATGGAAGAGCGCCGACGACTCGTCCACCGAGCGGCCTTTCACGCTGTCGGTCATCAGCGACGCCGAGGCCTTCGAAATCGCGCACCCCGATCCCTCGAACGTCACGTCGGCAATCCGATCGCCGGCGAGCCTGACGTAGACCGTGACGCGGTCGCCACAGAGGGGATTGTGGCCCTCGGCGCGGCCGGTTGGCTGGTCCATCGCCCCGAAGTTGCGGGGCCGGCGATGGTGATCGAGGATGACTTCCTGATAGAGCTCGCGGAGATCGCTCATCGCGGATTCAGCCGAAGAGGGCCCGCACCCGGTGCAGCGCGTCCACGAGCCGGTCCACCTCGTCGTGCGTGTTGTAGATCGCGAACGACGCCCGGGCGGTGGCGGGGATGCCGAAGCGATCCATGACCGGCTGGGCGCAGTGCTGGCCGGTGCGCAGCGCGACGCCCTCCCGGTCGGCGACGGTGCCGACGTCGTGCGGATGGACGCCGTCCATGACGAACGACAGCACGCCGGCCTTGTCGCGCGCCTCGCCGATGATGCGGAGCCCGGCGACGCTGCGGACGCGCTCGGTCGCGTACGTCGAGGAGGTCGTGCTCGTGCGCCGCGACCGCGTCGATGTCGAACCGGCGCAGATAGTCGACGGCGGCGCCGAAGCCGACGACACCGGCGATGTTCGGCGTGCCGGCTTCGAACTTGTGCGGCACCTGGGCGTAGGTCGTCTTCTCGAACGTGACCGACGCGATCATGTCGCCGCCGCCCTGGTACGGCGGCATCTCCTCGAGCCACGCCCGCTTCCCGTACAAGCGCCCCGGATCCCGTCGGCCCGTACATCTTGTGCGACGAGAAGGCGAAGAAGTCGCAGTCGAGCGCCTGCACGTCGATCGGCAGGTGCGCCGCCGACTGGGCGCCGTCCACCAGGACCGGAACGCCGTGCGCATGCGCCCGGGCGATGATCTCGCGGACGGGCACGATCGTGCCGAGGGCGTTCGACACGTGGATGACGGACACGAGGCGGGTCCTTGGATTCAGCGCCCGGTCGAAGGCGTCGAGATCCACCTCGCCCTGGTCCGAGATCGGCACGACACGGAGGTGTCCGCCGGTCTGCTCGCACACGAGCTGCCACGGGACGATGTTCGAGTGGTGCTCGAGCCAGGTGACGAGCACCTCGTCGCCAGGCCGAAGCCGCGGGCGGGCGAAGCTGTGGGCCACGAGATTGAGGCCGTCGGTGCACCCTTTCGTGAGCACGATCTCCGCCGTCTCGCGCGCGTTCACGAACCGGGCGATCGTCGCCCTGGCGCCCTCGTAGGCGGCAGTGGCTCGCTCGCCGAGCAGATAGCTCGCGCGATGGATGTTCGCGTTGTCGTGCTCGTAGAAGCCGGCCATGGCGTCGAGCACCGGGCGCGGCTTCTGGGTGGTGTTGGCGTTGTCCAGGTAGGCGAGCGTCTTCCCGTGCACGAGCTCGCGGAGGATGGGAAAGTCCTCTCGGAGCTTTACGGGATCGAGGGCGATGGACGTTCGCATCGGGTGGCGCCTAATCCATGGGGAGGCGCTCGACGAGGATCTGCTCGAGATAGTTGCGCAGCGGCTCGACCTCGATCCGGCCGACGATGTGGCTGGCGAACGCGTGGATCAGAATCGCGCGCGCATGCTCCTCGGCGATGCCGCGGGCACGCAGGTAGAACAGCTGGTTCTCCGCCAGCTGGCCGATCGTGGCGCCGTGCGTGCATCGCACGTCGTCGGCGAAGATCTCGAGCTGCGGCTTCGTGTCGATGGTCGCATCGTCGGAGAGCAGCAGCACCTGATTGGTCTGTTTCGCGTCGGTCTTCTGCGCGTCCTGCCGCACGAAGATCTTGCCGTTGAACACGCCGCGGCCGTGATCGTCGAGGATGCCCTTGTAGAGCTCGTGGCTCTCGCAGTGCGGCTTGGCGTGGTCGATCGTCGTGTGATTGTCGATGAGGCGACGGCCATCGACGAGGTACAGCCCGTTGAGCGTGCAGTTGATGCCCTCGGCGTCGAGCACCGCGTTGATGTCGTTGCGCACGAGCGCGCCGCCGAGCGTGATGTTCTGGGAGGCGAACACCGCGCTGCGCGACAGGTGGAGGTGCGTGCTCGAGACGTGGTACGCCGACAGGCTCTCGCGCTGCACGCGGCAGTGCTCGATCTGCGAGCCTTCGCCGCAGAGGATCTCGGTCACCGCGTTGGTGAAGTACTGCTGGCCCTCGGCGCCGGCATAGCTCTCGACGATGTGGGCCTGGCTGTGGCGGCCGGCGACGATGAGCGTCCGCGGATGCGTTCCGGCTGGAGTCCTCGTGTCGGTGAGGAACAACAGATGGATGGGCCGCTCGATGACCGCGTCGTTCGGGAGCACGATGACGGCGCCGTCGGTCGCGAGCGCCGAGTTCAGGGCCGTGAAGCCCTTCATCGCGAATTTGATCGCCCGCCCGAACCAGGGCTCGAGCAGCGCCGGCTCGCTGGAGAGGACGGCCGCGAGGCTCTCCACACGCACGCCCTTCGGGAGCCCGGTCACGTTCGAGAGGGACGGCGCGAAGCTGCCGTTCAGGAACACGAGCTCGTGCGCGTCGAGTCCGGGCACGACGAAGCGCCCCTTGAGCGCGGCGCCAGCGGCGCTGGCGTCGCCGGCGGCAGGACCGAACACCCGCTCGGCGATCGGGGCGACGCTCGTGAAGCGAAACTCCTCGTCCCGGGTCGTCGGGAACCCCTCGGCGAGGAAGCGGCGCGACCCGGCCTCCCGCAGGTCCGCCAGCCACGGCGGCTGGCCCGATGCCGCGCGCAGCGCCTCGGAACGGGCGGCATAGGACGAAAGGGGATCGGTCGCGGTCGGAGTGGCCGTCATCGGAGCCTGTGGTGCCTCGGTGGTTGGGGTCATCGGATCGTGCGTGCGATGCTCGTGTGGCGCGGCTGAAGCCGCGCCCTCCTGCAAACCTCAGGCGGCGTCAATCCAGCCGTAGCCCTTCTCCTCGAGCTCCAACGCCAGCTCCTTGCCGCCGGACTTCACGATCCGGCCCTCCGAGAGCACGTGGACCACGTCGGGCACGATGTAGTTCAGCAGCCGCTGGTAGTGCGTGACCACGACGATGGAGCGATCGGGTGCGCGCAGAGCGTTGACACCGCCCGCGACGATGCGCAGCGCGTCGATGTCGAGACCGGAGTCGGTCTCGTCGAGGACCGCCAGCTTCGGCTGCAGCACCGCCATCTGGAAGATCTCGTTGCGCTTCTTCTCGCCGCCCGAGAAGTTCTGATTGACCGAGCGGCTGAGGAACGACGTATCGATGCCGAGCAGCGCCAGCTTTTCCTTCACGAGCTTCATGAACTCGATCGCGTCGAGCTCCTGCTCGCCCCGGTGCTTGCGGACGGCATTCAGCGCCGCCTTCAGGAAGTAGCTGTTCGAGACCCCCGGAATCTCGACCGGGTACTGGAACGCGAGGAAGAGGCCCTCGCGCGCCCGCTCCTCGGGATCGAGCTCGAGCAGGTCCTTGCCGTCGAACACCACCTCGCCGGCCGTGACCTCGTACTCGCTCTTGCCGGCGATGACCTGGGCGAGCGTGCTCTTGCCGGATCCGTTGGGACCCATGATGGCGTGCACCTCGCCCGTCGGGACGGTGAGCGAGATGCCTTTGAGAATCGGCTTGTCTTCGACGCGGACGTGGAGGTCTTTGATTTGAAGCATGGCTACGGGCTACGGACTACAGGCTGCGGGCCAAAGTTGCGTCGGCTGCACGGTCGCGGGCGGTGACAGGTAATCCTTCCCGAAGCCTGTAGCCCGCAGCCGATCGGGCGGCGCTAGCCGACCGATCCTTCCAGGCTCACGCCGAGCAGCTTCTGCGCTTCGACCGCGAACTCCATGGGGAGCTCGCGGAAGACGTCCTTGCAGAAGCCGTTGACGATCATGTTCACGGCGTCCTCGGTCGAGAGACCCCGCTGGCGCAGATAGAAGATCTGGTCTTCGCCGATCTTCGACGTCGAGGCCTCGTGCTCGACGATCGACGAGGTGTTCTTCACCTCGATGTAGGGAAAGGTGTGCGCCCCGCAGCGATCGCCGATCAGCAGCGAGTCGCACTGCGTGTAGTTTCGCGAGTCGGTGGCGCCCTTCGCGATCTTGACGAGGCCCCGGTAGCTGTTCTGGCCGACGCCGGCCGAGATGCCCTTCGAGACGATCGTGCTGCGCGTGTTCTTCCCGAGGTGCACCATCTTGGTGCCGGTATCCGCCTGCTGCCGGTTGTTGACGACGGCGACGGAATAGAACTCGCCGACGGCGTTGTCGCCGACGAGCAGGCAGCTCGGGTACTTCCAGGTGATGGCGGACCCGGTTTCCACCTGCGTCCAGGTGATCTTCGCGTTCGTCATCGCCTTGCCGCGCTTGGTGACGAAGTTGTAGATGCCGCCCTTGCCCTCCTTGTCGCCCGGATACCAGTTCTGCACGGTCGAATACTTGATCGTGGCGCCGTCGAGCGCGACCAGCTCGACGACGGCCGCGTGCAGCTGGTTCTCGTCGCGGCTCGGGGCCGTGCACCCTTCGAGATAGCTGACATACGAGCCTTCGTCGGCGATGATCAGCGTCCGCTCGAACTGGCCGGTGTCACGGGCGTTGATGCGGAAGTAGGTGGACAGCTCCATCGGGCAGCGCACGCCCTTCGGGATGTAGGCGAACGAGCCGTCGCTGAAGACCGCGGAGTTGAGCGCGGCGTAGAAGTTGTCGGTGTGGGGCACGACCGACCCGACGTACTTCCGGACGAGCTCGGGATGCTCGGTCACGGCTTCGGAGAACGAACAGAAGATGATGCCGAGGTCGGCGAGCTTGGCCTTGAAGGTCGTCGCCACGGAGACCGAGTCGAACACGGCGTCAACGGCCACGCCGGCGAACAGCTTCTGTTCCTCGAGCGGGATCCCGAGCTTCTCGAACGTGCTCCGGATCTCGGGGTCCATCTCGTCGAGACTCGACAGCTGCTTCTTGGCCTTGGGCGCCGAGTAGTAGCGGATTTTCTGGAAGTCGACCGCCGGGTAGGTGACGTTCGGCCAGGTCGGCACCGTCATCGCCGTCCACGCCCGGTAGGCCTTCAGGCGCCACTCGAGCATCCACTCCGGCTCGTTCTTCTTGGCCGAGATCGCCTTGACGACGTCCTCGTTGAGCCCCGGGGGCAGCGTGTCGGCTTCAATCGAGCGTTTCGAAGCCGTACTTGTATTCCTTGGTGGCGAGCTGTTCGATGGTTTCGGTGGCAGTGCTCATGAGGTCCCCCGCGGATTGGCCTCCGCCCGCAATCGGGTGCGATGCTGAAACAGCACCGGATCCCCCTGCGGGGTGGGCCCCATTCCGCCGGCCCCGGTTGTCCGCACGCGGACGCCGGAGCGACCTCACAATATACGACCTTTCTGGTCGGCCTTGCAAGCTGGACGCCACCCGGCGACGTCCCCGGCCGCGACCCGTGAGTCGGGCGATTTTCAGCGTACTGCCGGGACAAACGGCCACGTCCCGACGTGCCTGGACCAGGCGAGAAAGGCGAGGATTCCCAGCCCGAGCGTCGCCAGTCCATAAAGGATGGCGTCGGTTCCCGAGGTGGTGAACAGGAACACCCAGCCGAAGAGTGCGACCAGATTCGGCAGCGGGTACAGCCAGACCCGAAACGGCCGGGGTAGCTCGGGCCGGGCACGGCGCAGCATCGTCAGCGCCACGATCTGCCCGATGAACTGGACCAGCATCCGCGTGGTCAGCAGCACGCTGATGACCATGTCGAGCGACAGCACGCTGCAGACCATGGCGATGGCGCCCACGACCAGGAGCGACACGGTGGGGAATCCCTTGGTCGGGTGGAGGCGAGCGAACGCCTGGAAGAAATTTCCGTCCACGGCCGCGGCGTAAGGGATCCGTGAGTAGCCGAGCAGCAGGGCGAACACGGATCCGAAGGCGGTCCACAGGATCAGCACGGTGAAGAACGTCGCGACGCCTGATCCATAGATGCGCTCCATGAACGTCGAGACGATGAAGCTCGATTCGGGGTGCTCGGCGGCGGGCACGAACTCACGCCACGGCACGACGCCGATGATCGACAGGTTGATGCCGATGTAGATGAGCGCGACGGCGAACACGCTGATGAGCACGGACCGTGGAATCACTCGTCCGGGATCCCTGACCTCGTCGCCGATGTAGCAGATGTCGTAGTAGCCCAGGTAGTCGTAGATGCCGACACGCGCCGCGGCGCCCAACCCCAGGAGGAACCCGAGGGAGAAATCGAACGCGCCGTCCGGGAAGTCGAAGGCCACGCGGGCATCGAAATGGACGGCTCCCGTCGCAATGACCGCGAATGTCGTGATCAGCGTGCCAATCCACAGGCTCACGGTCAGCGTGCCGATGGCGCCAATGCGTCGATACAGCAGCGCGATGTTGACGAGCCCGACACCCATCGCCACCAGCGTGGTGCCGGTCGCGGTCAGGTCGGGCCAGACGTACCGCAGGTAGCTGGCGAACCCGATGTAGCCCGAGGCGATCTCGAGAGGGCCGCTCAGGATGAACTGCCAGATGAACAGGAACGCGGCAAACCGCCCCCAGCGCTCGCCGAATCCCTCGCGCAGGTAGCGATAGGTGCCGCCCGAGCCGGGAAGCGCTGCGCCGAGCTCAGCCCAGATGAGGCCGTCGGCGATCACAATCACGAGCGCGACGAGCCATCCGAGCAGCGCCTGCGGGCCGCCCAGAGCCGACATGAGCAGCGGGATCGTGATGAACGGTCCGACGCCGATCATGTTGGACATGTTCAGCGCCGTGGCCTGCAAGAGGCCGAATCGGCGAGTGAGCGTTGGAAGGCTCATGGCTTGGGCTCAAGGCTCAGGGGACTCGAGGACAAGGGGTCGAGGGCTCAGGCTCGAGGCTCGAGCGCTCCACGCGCGGAAGGATAGTGCGGATACACTCTGCCCATGACGCCGGACGCCTCCCCGCTCGTCGGGGTCATCATGGGCAGTCGCTCCGACTGGGAGACGATGAAGGCTGCGGCGGAGATCCTCGAGCGCTTCGAGGTGCCGCACGAGTGCCGCGTCGTGTCGGCACATCGCACGCCCGACTGGATGGCTCAGTACGCGCGCGAGGCCGACGCGCGCGGGCTGCAGATCATCATCGCCGGGGCGGGCGGCGCGGCCCATCTGCCCGGGATGGTGGCGTCGCAGACGACCGTCCCCGTGATTGGCGTGCCGGTGCAGAGCCGGGCGTTGAACGGCCTCGATTCGCTGTTGTCGATCGTCCAGATGCCAGGCGGCGTCCCGGTCGCGACGATGGCGATCGGGACCGCGGGCGCCACCAACGCCGGCCTCTTCGCGGTGGCGCTGCTGGCCGCCACCCGGCCCGAACTGCGCGATCGACTGAAGGCGTTCCGCGAGGAACGCGCGAGGGCGGTGCGGGAGGAGACGCTGGAGTGAGGCGGACCATCCCGCCGGGATCGACCGTCGGCGTCCTCGGGACGGGCCAGCTCGGTCGCATGTTCGCCATCGCCGCCCGGCGCATGGGCTATCGCGTGCACGCCTACTCGCCGGACCGCGATACGCCGACCGGACAGATCGCCGACGTCGAGATCACGGCCGGCTTCGACGATCTCGATGCACTCCGGGCGTTCGCCTCGCGCGTGGACGTCGTCACGTTCGAGTTCGAGAACGTGCCGTCCGCCAGCGTTGCCGCGGTCGCCGAACGAGTGGCCGTACGGCCGTCGGGGTCGGTGCTGCACACCACGCAGCACCGGGCGCGCGAAAAGACCTTTCTGGCGCAGGCCGGACTGCCCGTGACGCCGTTCGCGATCGTCGAGACGGATGCAGACCTCGTCTCGGCGATGGCCCGGATCGGCTGCCCCGCGGTGCTCAAGACAGCCAGCTTCGGCTACGACGGCAAGGGTCAGGTGCGCATCGAATCCGTCGCTGCCGCGGCGGACGCGTGGGGGGCGATTGGTCGCCAGCCAGCAGTCCTCGAGGCGTTCATCGACTTCGAGCGCGAGCTGTCGGTCGTCGCGGCCCGCTCACTGGCCCGCGAGCTCGTGCACTACGCCGTCATCGAGAACACGCATGCGCGCCACATCCTGGACGTCTCGATCGCGCCGGCCGACGTGCCTCCGGCGGTGGCGCGCGAAGCCGTCCGGATCGCGCACGCCACGCTCGAGGCGCTGGACGTCGTCGGCGTCCTGTGCGTCGAGATGTTCCTGACTCGCGATGGCCGGCTCGTGGTCAACGAGCTGGCGCCGCGGCCGCACAATTCGGGGCACCTGACGTTCGACGCGGCGGTCACGAGTCAGTTCGAGCAGCAGCTGCGGGCGGTGTGCGGCCTGCCGCTCGGCTCGACGGCGCTCCTGCGACCGGCCGCGATGGCGAACCTGTTGGGCGACCTGTGGAGCGAGGGCGAGCCGGACTGGTCGGCTGCGTGTGCGTTTCCGGACGTCAAGCTCCATCTGTATGGCAAGACGGAGCCGCGGGTCGGGCGCAAGATGGGGCACCTGACGGCCCTGGCCGAGACTCCCGGCGAGGCGGCCCGCATTGCACGGGCCGCGCGGTCAGCGTTGACGCGCTGAAGAACGTCCCGACGCTTACTTCTCCGGACTCGGGGCGCGAGGGAGAAACGGGAAGAGCCGCCGGATCTCCTCCGCATTCGGCCGGCGCCCGTACTCGCAGATCTCGAACGCCTCCGCGTGCTGGATTTTTGCCGCGCCCTCCTTCCCGTAGAACTTCTCCAGTGTGGCGCGCACGGCTGGTGACGGCTGGTTCCCACGCACTTTCGCGAGCCAGGCCTTGCGCGCCGTCGCGTCCTTGGGCACCTGGTCCAGCGTCCCGTCGTGCCACGGGAGCCACTCGTAGACCTGCGACACGTGGGCATCGAGCATCGCGATCTTCTTGTCGAAGGTGTCGTCGATGGCCACCGCGATGTCAGGCGAGAAGGGCTGCGGCTTCTGGAATCGATCCTCGTAGTAGAGGAACACCGGATTCTTCTTCAGGGCAGGGGTGTCGGATGCGACGTTGGGCACCGTCACCATGAATGCGGCGTCCTGGACGAGCACGCCGGTGTAGCGGTGGTCGGGATGGTAGTCGTTCGGACGGGGGCTCAGCACCAAATCGGCTTTCCAGTCGCGAATCTGCCGGATGATTTGCTCGCGAACCTCGAGGCTCGGCACGAGCTCGCCGTCATGATTGTCGAGGACCACGTAGTCGATGCCGACGCGACGGCCGGCTTCGCGAGCCTCGGCGCGACGGCGGGCGGCCAGCATGCCGCCACCCTCGGACTGATGCCCGGCGTCACCATTGGTGACAGCGACGAAGCGCACGCGGTGACCGGCAGCGACCCACTTCGCCGCCGTGCCGGCAGCGCGGATGTCGCAGTCGTCCGGGTGCGCGCCGAACGCAATGATGTTGAGCTGAGCCTGCTGCGCGTCCGCCGGCGGCGGCAGCGCCGCGCCGACGCACACCGCAGCCATCGCGATCCAGCGCCCGACTGAAAGCATTTCGTCCTCCCTCCGCGGCATTCTAGTGGGGACTGTCCCCGAAAGGGCGTTCCCCGCACGTTTCGGGGACAGCCTCATAGCCTGAGCTTGCAGCGGGCGGGAATTTGTTTTGTGATGTCACTCCCCATGATCCGCACCGCGGTCCTGGACGTCGGCGGCGACGGGATTTCGACCACCGTCGACGACGAGCTGTGGCCGGTGCTGCCCGCGACGTTGCTCACGATCCATCGGACGAGCGACGCCGACGAGCAGACCCGCCAGATCATCTGCGCGCTGGACGGAAAGCGCGTCGGACAGCTCCTGTTCGGCGAGATCCTGACCTTCGAGATCGTCCCGGGTCCGCACCTGCTCCGCGCGCACAACACGCTCGTCTGGAAAACGCTGGCGCTCGACGTGCGGCCCGGGTCGCACGCCCACGTGACGGTCTGGAACCGCGCGTTGGGCGGACACGTGCTGCTGCTGGCTTTTCTCGGCGTCGCCCCGCTCGGTGTCGGCGTGGCCCTCGGCCCGCCCGCCGCCGTGTGACGGGACGTCCGGCCTGCGACCCCCGTCACTACGGATAAGCTGGATCGATGCCGACACCCGATCCTGTTCCGGGTCAGCTCACAATCCACCGGACATCCGGCGAGGACGAGCAGTCGCGCCAGATCCTCTGCTCGATCGACGGGACCTACGTCGGCCAACTCCTGTACGGCGGCACCCTCACGCGGACCATCGCCGCCGGCGATCACACCCTCACCGTGAACAACACGCTCGTCTGGAAGACGGTGCGGTTCCACGTCGAACCGGGCGATCACGTGCACTTCACCGTCTGGAATCGCGCCTGGGGTGGTTCGTTGATGCGGATGCTGCTGGTCTTCTTCGGAGCGGCGCCACTCGCGGTCAGCGTGCGACGCGGCCTGCCAGCGGCGGGCGGACGCGATCCCGAGGGAGGAACACCGGACGGTCCTCTTGACGTTTCCGGGCGTTCTGCCTCAAAGTGAAAGGCCATGTTCGCGACGACCACCTGCGCGTGTTGTTGGGCGCCCTGCGCCCCCACGGCCCTGGTGTCGTCTGTACGAGCCTGAGCGAGCGGTCTGATACCTCACTCGGCACACGAAACGCCAAGGCCCGGGGCACACCCCCGGGCCTTTTTGTTTTTCGGCCGTCGGTGGGTCGCGGGACCAGCGAGTCGGACAATCGGGCAACCCCAGGAACTCGACATGCACATGACCCAGGTGGACCTCGCGCGATTCGGACCCGCCGTCAGCGAGCGGCCCGCCGTCTGGCAGCTCATCGGGCGAACGCCGCTCGTACGCCTCCGTCGGCTGGAGCCGAATCCACGCGTCGAGATCCACGCCAAGCTCGAGTCCCGCAATCCGGGCGGCTCGATCAAGGACCGCGCCGCCGCGGCGATGCTGAGCGACGGGCTCCGCACGGGCGCGCTCCAGCCAGGAAAGACGATTCTCGACGCGTCCTCGGGCAACACCGGCATCGCCTACGCCATGCTGGGCGCCGCGCTCGGCTATCCCGTCAGACTTTGCATTCCGGCGAATGTTTCTCCCGAACGCCGGAGCCTGCTCGACGTCTTCGGCGCATCCGTGATCTGGACGAGCGCCCTCGAGGGATCGGACGGCGCCATCCGCGAAGCCCGGCGGCTCGCGGCCGAGGATCCGGACCGCTACTTCTACCCGGACCAGGTACAGCAACGACGCCAACTGGCGCGCGCATTACGAGTCAACGGCGCCCGAGATCCTCGCTCAGACGGGACGCCGCATCACGCACTTCGTCGCGGGCCTCGGGACCAGCGGAACCTTCATGGGAACCGGGCGTCGTTTGCGCGCGGAGAAGCGGGGCGTCCGCCTGATATCGGTGCAGCCCGATTCGCCACTGCACGGGCTTGAAGGGCTGAAACACATGGAGTCGGCGCTGGTGCCGAGCATCTACGATCCTGCGCTCGCAGACGACGACCTGCGCGTGAGCAGCGAAGAGTCGGTGGAAATGGTGCGCCGTGTCGCGCGTGAGGAGGGGGTGTTCGCGGGACTGTCGGGTGGCGCGGCCCTGATCGCTGCGGAGCGTGTCGCCGATTCCATCGACCACGGGGTCATCGTCGCCATCATCCCCGACGGCGGCGAGCGCTACCTCTCCGATCTGGCCAAGGGACTGAGCGGCCGCATGACGATGGTCAGGCTGGCCCCCGCGGCGCGCCATGCGATCGAAACACACGGCGTCGAGACCTATCCCCACGAATGCTGCGGTGCGCTCTATGGCACCGAGGACGGGGTCATCGTCGAAGCGCTGCCGCTCGCCAACACGACAGAGGAAGGTCCTCGCCGGCGCTTCCTCGTGCGTCCGTCGGATTACAAAGCCGCAGAGGCGCACGCGCGAGGAGCAGACCGCGCGCTCCTCGGGTTCTATCACTCGCATCCAGACCATCCCGCGCGGCCGTCACAGCACGACCTCGATCACGCGTGGCCCAACTTCGTGTATGTGATTGCGTCCGTCCTCGAGCGCCGGGTGGACGCGACGACGGCGTGGCGGCTGCGCGAGGACCGATCGCAGTTCGATCCGCTGACGATCGCCTAGATCGCCTGCGGCCCCGGGTTCAAAACATTCCGAGCGAGAGCTTGGCGGCCTCGGACATCATGTCCTTCGTCCAGGGTGGTTCCCACACCACGTCCACCTTGCAGTCGGCGACCCCGTCAACGGCCTTCACCTTGTACCGGACCTCGCTCGGCAGCTGCTGGGCCGACGGACACGCGGGACTGGTCAGCGTCATGCGCACGTGGACCCTGCTGTCGGCATCGGCGGTGATGTCGTAGATGAGCCCGAGCTCGTAGATGTTCACCGGAATCTCGGGATCGAAGACGGTGCTGATGGCCGCGACGATGGCAGGCTGCAGCGCCGCGGTCCGCTCGAGATCGGTCGGCCCGTAGTCCTCTTCGGCTGGAGGCGGTGCCGGCGGAGCCAGCAGGGCGTCCACGTTCAGACTGGTCGCGGGGGCTGCCTCGGGCACCTCCATCGGCGGCAGAGGTGCCGGTGCGCTCGATTCGCTCGCGTCGGGGTCGGCCGTGGCTCGGCCGGTCAGCTTGTTGAAGAACGACCGCATCCTCGTACTTTTACACCGGCGCCCGCCGCTTGCGCGGGACGCGAGCGGGGACGGGAGCCTCCACTGAATCAAGGAGGCTCCCGTCCCCGGCATACTTCCTGATGTAAGCCTTCACCCGGAGCTTCCGGGCGGTGTTCTCGGAGCTCATATACCCGGACAGTGCCGAACACGGGGCGCTCCGGCCCCCACGGGCAATCGGTAGCGACCCAGACACCAGAAGATGCCGCTATAGGAGTTGGGGTCTCGGCCGTCGAGCGCGTACCTGTTGTTCAGGTGAAACATCACCGCCAGCGCCTCACGGGGGCTCGCCGACCACTCGAGGATCTTCTTGCCCCACAGCATGCGAAGGTAGTTGTGCATGCGCCCTTCACGGACAATCTGGGTCTGTGCGGCGTTCCACAGGGAGTCATGCGTCCTGCCGCGCTCGAGCTCCTGGCGAGTGAATAGCGCCAGGGGCGCGCGTCGGCGGCGTGCGCCTCGAGGGTGGCTTGCGCCCACGCGGGCAGCGATTCGTAGCGATCATGGTCGCGGCGCAGGGCGCACATGTTCCCGCCGAGCTCGCGCCATGTGACGAGCTCGTCGAGAAACGCCTCGGCCTCCGCGCTGACGTTCCACCAGCCCTCCTTCCGGCCGCCCTGCGGCCGCGAGAGCCGACGCCTCGTCCAGCCTTCCCGTGTCATGAGCGCCGAGAAGATCTCGTGAGCCGACACGTGTCCGAAATGCAGATAGGGGGAAATGCCGCTCGACGCATCCTGATCGGGCTGGTTGCGCGCCGCCGGGTACCGTGCAAGTCGCTGATCGAGAAATGTGGTCAGCGTGGCGCGCGCGGCACGCGCACCGCCACGCAGCGGGCCGGGCGCGACGGCGTGGTCGATCGGCAGCCGCCCGAGCGCGTACGACCCGCTGGCTCGTGCCAGCTGCGCGCGTGGCCAGCGCTCCTGGATGTGGCGAGGCAACGGCGGAGGAGCGCTCAGTCCGGCACCGGCCAGGGGATCGTCCAGCGGAAATGCGCCGAGGTGAGCCGGCAGCTCACGCTGCAGGAAGGCGCGAAAGGCATGCGCGGTCGGATAGGCGCGTTCCGCCGCGCGCAACGGCAGCAAGCCATTCGAGTCCACCGCTTCGATCCTGACATCGAGGGCTTCACCGGCTCGTGCGACCATGCGCGGCAGGAAGAATGCCGGATAGTCGTCGGTGACGATGACGGCCGCATCGGAGGCGAGTGTCTCGAGCAGGCCGCGGCCGTCGCCGGGTGACGGCTCGACGTACGGGTAATAGCGCACGGGCCGCCCCGCCAGCGCCGCCTGGTTGTCCGCCATGCCCGCGATGACGAACGCGTGGAGACGATCACTCGCCCACTCGTACCCGCAACGAAGCGCCTCCAGGACCAGCAGCGGCTTGCCGAGCTGCCTGGCATGGTCGCCGGCGCGCTGCAGCCCGAAGTTGCTGGCGGTGCGGCGCGCCGCGACCATCCAATAGATCACAAAGCGCCGGTCGAGCCGCTTGGGCAGGTCGTTGACGGCGCGAATTCGCAGGGCGGGGATCGACGGCATGGTGTCCGACGGCACGGGTGAACGCTATGACGCGTGCCGCACCCGACTCGTCACGGGCGCCCGTCCGCTCGTGGTGTCCCCCTGGAGACCCAGTGTCCCCTGCGCGGTCACTTATTCAGGACGCGATGGGTGGGGACGCAGCCGCAGACGGTCGCGAAAATCGCGGACGACATGCCGGCGATGGCGGCACGCGATTTGAACTTCGGAGGCGACAGGTCGCGTCGGGTCAACGGGGTGCGTTCAACACAGGCAGGCGCTGGCATCGCCGCATCCCGTCATGTTCATTGGCGATCCGGTCGCGACCGACTTCTTCGACGCCCGCGAGTCCTGATCAATCTGGTCGGGCGAGCGGGTTCACCCACGGGAGCAACTGGACATGCGAAGGCTACGGACGTGTGTCGTCGGCGTCGTGCTCGCGGGAGTTCTGACGGGATGCGCGGTGCGCGCCCCGGAGATCGCCGCGATTCGCCGCGATCCGGGCCGCTATCACGACCGCAACGTCACCGTGCACGGGACGGTGACGAGCGCGTGGCACGTGCCGTTGGTGGACGTGGGACTCTACAAGGTTCAGGACGACAGCGGTGAAGTCACCGTGCTCTCGCGTGCGCGGCACACGCCGGGGCGCGGGGCGCGCGTGCGGGTCACCGGAGTCGTTCGTGACGTCGCCAATTTCGGGCAGTCCGTCGGGCTGCACATCCAGGAGCGGGACGTCGACGTGCTTCGCTAGTGGTCAGCTTCCTCCAGAACATCCGCTTTTTCATCCGCTCGTTTTCCGCTCGTCAGGGAGCATGGGCACGCCCGTGCTCCTCTCGCATGTACGAACGCAGGCCGTCACGCACGCGTGATCCCGCTGGACTACAGGCTACGGACTACGGGCTACAGGAAGATGACCCCTGGGCCTTGTGGTCTCTGGGCGTCTGATCCCTGATCCCTGGGGCCTGAGGCCTGGTGCCTGAGGCCTGAGTGCAGTGAAGGATCCTGACGGCGACGGCGGTCATGTCGTCGTTCTGAGCCGCCGTGCCGCGGAAGTCCTGGACTGCCGCGTAAATCGCATCCACGATCGCCCGGGCGCTCATTCCCCGCGATCGTTCGACGACGTCGAGGAGCCGGGGAGAGCCGAACTCCTCGCCGTGCTCGTTCATCGCCTCGAAGATGCCGTCCGAGCAGATCACGAACGCATCGCCCGCTGCGAGCGGGTACGTCACCTCGTCGTACGCCGAATCGGCGAACGATCCCAGCGGCACGCCGGGAATGTCGATCTGCGCGCACGAGTCCGACGGTGCAGCGAATCGGATACGGCAGGCCGGAATTGGCGACCGTCACGATTCGCCGCTTGAAGTCGAACGACGCGTAGCACAGCGTGCAGAAGTACTCTTCCAGCTGGCGCTCGTGAAGGATCGTGTTCATCGACGCCAGCACACCCGCGGGCGTCGACCGGACCGTCGTGTACCGGCGGCGGAAGGTCCGGCCGCGCAGCAGTTCGCCGGCGAACGCGCTGTAGAGCGCCGCCGGGGCCCCCTTCCCCGAGACATCTCCGACGGCGACGACGAGACAGCTCGGCTCCGGATCGAGGAAGTCGTGGAAATCCCCGCCCAGCTCGCGGGCCGGCTCGAACCGCGCCGCGACGTCCACGCCCCGCAACCGCTTCGGCAGCTCCTGCGGCAGCAACGCCATCTGCACGCGCTGCGCGAAGCGCACTTCCTTCTCGAGCCGCGCCTCGTTGGCAGCCACCGCTTCGTACAGCCGCGCGTTCTCGATCGCCACGGCGGTGTGATTCGCCAGCGGCGTGAGGATCTCGACGTGCCGCTTGGTGAACGCCGCGAGCTCGGGGCTGGCGAGATCGAACACGCCGATGCACCGGTCCTGGTGGATCAGCGGAATCACGAGCTCCGACCGCACGCCGGCGACGCACGGCACATACCGCGCATCCGTCGTCGACATCGTCGACCAGGACCGGGGTCTTGTGCCGCGCCGCATAGCCCACCAGGCCCTCGTCGAGGCTCACGCGCGCCTTCTGGCACTCTTCGCCGAACTCGATGGCCACACGCAGCTCGAGCTCCCGCGCATCGTTCAGCAGCAGCACACCGAACGTCCGATAGTCGATGACACGCTTGACGAGCTGTGCGATCCGGGGCAGGAGCTCGTCGAGATCGAGGATCGATGCCAGCTCGCGCCCGATCTCGGCGAGCGTCTCGAAGGCCTCGGTGTTCTCACGCTCCCCCTCGAACAGCCGGGCATGCTCGAGCGCGACGGCCACGAACGCCGCGAAGTGGCCGAGCAGCGACATGTCCACTTCGTCGAAGGCGTCCTCCTCGAACCGGAGAATGTTGAGCGCGCCGATCACCCGCGCCTTGTAGACCAGCGGCATGACGAGTGCCGTCCGCACGCCCGGCACCAGGTTCTTGTAGCGCGCGTCCCTGGCGACGTCCTTGCTCAGCACCGGGCGCCGCTCGGCCACCGCCGTCCCGACGAGCCCTTCCCCCACTCGCAGCCGAACGCGCTCCGCAACCCCCGGCGGGTAGCCGAACGGATAGGCGATCCGAAGCTCCTGACGGGACGCGTCGAGGAGATAGACGGCAAAGGCGTCGAACCGGAGCACCCGGCCCAACAGCTCGTGGATCTTGCAGAACAGCTTGTCGAGGTCGAGGACCGAGGTCACCTGCTGCGCGAGATCCAACAGGGTCTGTAGCAGCTCGTGCTCGCTGGCCCTGGAGGCGGGTGGCGCGGCTGGTATGAGGTGTGTCACTGACTTCCTGACGCCGGCCGCAAGACCGCGGTCGGTACAACCTCTTGATTATACGGCCTCTGTAAGCTGAGCCCCGACACCCGGACCCTCGGCTATACTCGCCTCCTGGCCTTCGACGCCATCGCACAGGCTGGAAACACTGTCCCACGCGTCGGCGACCAGGCCAGCTTGTCGTTGATAGTCAATCGTTTGGAGCGGCACCCCTCAACTGTTCAGCTGGCCCGCATGCCCGGTTCGATCTCTCGCCGAATTCTCGCCGTCGCGCTGCTTCTCGGCGCTGGCGCGACCATTCGACCCGACGCCGCGTCACGGGCGCCGGTTCGGGCCCGGCGAGCCATGGTGGGGTCGACCTCGCTTCTCGCGAGCCAAGCGGGTCTGGATGTCCTGCGCAAGGGGGGCAACGCGATCGACGCAGCCGCCGCCGTGGGATTTGCCCTCGCTGTCACGTACCCCGAGGCGGGCAACCTCGGCGGTGGTGGCCTCATGCTGATCCGCTTCGGAGATGGTCGCGCAACCACGATCGACTATCGCGAAGTGGCGCCGGCGCTCGCCACTCGCGACATGTTCCTCGACGGTGCCGGCAAGCCAGTGGCGGATCGCAGCAGGATCGGGCCGCTCGCAGCCGGCGTCCCCGGCTCGGTGGCAGGCCTGACCTACGCCCAGCGGAAGTACGGCCGGCTCCCGCTCGCCGCGGTCATGGCGCCGTCCATCCGGCTGGCATCCGAGGGGTTCGAGGTCAGCACGGCCCTCGAGCGTTCGCTCGCGCGTGCGCAACGGCGTCTGTCACGCTTTCCCGAATCCGTCCGGGTCTTTACGCGGAATGGTCAACCCTTCGTCGAAGGCGACCGGCTCGTGCAGCCCGATCTCGCAAAGACGCTCCGGCTGATCGCCGAACAGGGCGCCAACGGCTTCTATCGCGGGCCAACCGCCGATCTGATCGAAGCCGAGATGTTGCGTTCGGGCGGGCTCATACGCAAGACCGACCTGGCGGCATACCAGGCGATCGAGCGAGAGCCGCTGCGCGGCACGTACCGGGGACATGACATCATCGCGATGCCGCCGGTGAGCGCCGGGGGCGTCGCCCTGATCCAGGCGCTCAACATCCTCGAAGACTTCCCGCTCCGCGAGTACGGGCACAATTCATCCCAGACGATGCACCTCGTCGCCGAGGCGACGCGGCGCGTGTATGCCGACCGCTCGGAGTGGCTCGGTGACCCGGCGTTCTTCAAGGTGCCCGTTACCGGCCTGCTCTCGAAGCGCTATGCCGAGGAGCTCCGGCGTTCGATCAATCCCGCGAAGGCCACGCCCTCTTCGTCGGTCAAGCCCGGCGCACCGGTCGGCTTCGAGTCGTCCGACACCACGCACTACTCGATCGTGGACGAATCGGGCACGGCGGTGTCGGCCACCACCACGATCAACGGCGGCTATGGCAATGCGCAGGTCGTCACCGGCGCCGGGTTCCTGCTGAACAACGAGATGGACGATTTCAGCGTCAAACCAGGAAGCCCCAACATGCTCGGCCTGGTCGCGGGAGCCGCCAACGCCATCGCGCCCGGCAAGCGCATGGTCAGCTCGATGACGCCCGCCATCCTCGCCAGGGACGGGAAGCTGTTCCTGGTCGTCGGGTCACCCGGCGGACCGCGCATCATCACGACGGTCCTGCAGGTCGTGATGAACGTGATCGATCACCGCATGAACGTACAGGAAGCCGTGGATGCCCCGCGCTTCCATCATCAGTGGCTGCCCGACGAGCTCCGCGTCGAGCGGCAGGGGTTCCCGCTCGACGTGCGGCGCGCCCTCGCGACGCGTGGCCATGTCCTCGTCGAGCGCGAAGACATGGGAGATGTGCACGCCATCCTGATCGATCGGGCCACCGGCGTCCGCTACGGCGCGTCCGACCCGCGGCTCGACGGGCGAACGCTGGGCTACTGACGAATGACCATGGACACGCTGCCCCTTCCCTTCGACTACCAGGCCATCGAGCGGATCCTGCCGCATCGATATCCGTTCCTCCTCGTCGATCGCATCACCGAGTTCGAAGTGGACAAGCGGATCGTCGGCATCAAGAACGTCACGCTGAACGATCGCCTCCTCTGGCGGGATGCCGACGGGAGTCCGGCGCTTCCCCCGACGATCCTCACAGAGGCCGTGGCCCAGGTCGGCGCGATCCTGATCCTCGCGAAGCTCGAGAACCGCGAGAAGCTGATCTTCTTCCTGGGCATCGAGCGCGTGCGCTACCGCTCCGCCGTCCGGCCCGGCGACAGCGTCGTCATCGAGGCGCGCGTCCAGCGTCTCCGCAGCCGCGTCGGGGTGCTGCAAGGGCACGCTCGTGTCGATGGCCGCGTCGTGATGGACGGCCGAATGACCTTCGCGCTCAGCGACAAGGGCGAGCGGCCGTCTTGAGATCGGCCGGCCGTCTCGTCGGCCATCAGTTGAGTCCAAAAGTGCTACACTCCGCTCGGCCGGCGTCTGGACTCCTGCCAGCAGAGCTGGGCTCTAACAGAATGATGGGATTGCGGTTGCACGATTGCGCGTGCATCTGCAATGGGCTGGCGCGGTCGTTGCTGCCAGTGACCGGCGCACGCGGACGCGCCGGAATCGCCGGGGTTCGTGAAGGAGGGACTCGCGATGCTCGAAACGATTGCCGTGATTCTGATTGTGCTGTGGCTGCTGGGGCTGGTGAGCGGCTACACGGTCTCCAGCTTCATCCATGTGCTGCTGGTGATCGCGATCATTCTGATTCTGGTGCGGCTCGTGTCAGGACGGCGTGTGGTCTGACTGGCGGGGCGGGACGCCCCGCGCCTTCACGAGTGTGGGCCTGGCGCCGGCCGGTGACGGCCGGCGGGGCCCTCGAGGCTCGATTACCGCTGGCGACGGCCTACGGGTTTTCGATTCGGCCTTTGACGGCGACGAGCTTGTCCACGACCATCTTGACCGCCGCTTCGGTCGCTTCGCCGAGAATGGTCGAGCGGTACTCGGACGAGCCCATCGACACGCCGCCCATCCCGCCGGCACCTGCGCCGCCTCCCCCGGCGAGCAGCAGACCGCTTCGCTTCGACTCGCCTTCTCCCTTGGCGCTCGCCATGATCTCCCCGGTCGTCGTGTCCACCACGCGCAACGCCATGGCCACCGTCGCCTTGCCCTTCTGGGTGCCCACGTTG
Source organism: Vicinamibacterales bacterium (assembly GCA_963834365.1). Taxonomy (GTDB): domain Bacteria; phylum Acidobacteriota; class Vicinamibacteria; order Vicinamibacterales; family Vicinamibacteraceae; genus CAWJAP01. Next base: position 474,790 of record CAWIBS010000030.1, read on the forward strand.
CCGAGGCCATAGCGGCCGCCGCCGAACGCGCCGGCATTGATGCCGACATCCTTCTTTTCGGTCCCGAACTTGGTGATGGAGCCAACGAGGAGGTACTTGACGCCCAGCGCCTTGCCAATCTGGGCAACCGCCTTGGCGCTCGGATCCGCGCGTTCACTGTTCGAGAAGTTCTGCTCGGCCAGAATCGCGTCGAGGCGTTTACGCTCGATGACGCGGTAGGAGCCGTCTTCCACGAGCCCGTCGACGATCAGGTCGGCCACCCCCTTGCCGATGTCCCAGTTGCCTTCCCACCAGTGGTGAATGGCGCCGTAATCGAGGTCCAGGATCGCTACCGTGGGCCGCGAACTCTGGGCGTGCGCGGGCCCGGCCAGCGCCACGAGGGCGGCGAGCGTCGCGCACGACAGGATGGATTGCCTGCGTGTCATGCGTCATATCCTCCAAAAAGGCCGAAAGTCATCAGTACCCGGTTCCGGGTAGGGACGGGTCGTTCGCCTGTCAATCGGCCGAATACGTCCGCAGCCACAGATCCAAACGGAATTCCGACCGTGTCCGAACGACGATTCCACGAGACCGGCGCTCCGCCACCAGCCGAGGCCCTGGTGCGATTCTTCGAGATGGTCCACGAGGGGGTCTATCTCGGGACGCTCACGCCTGAATCGAGCGTCACGCACGCCGCCAACCCTCACCTCAAGCTGCTCTTCGGCCATGCCGCCGACACGCCGTCGATGGCGGTGCGTCCGCTGGACCCGTCCGGCTTCGTGGATCCCCAGGCTCGCGGCGCGCTGCTCGACCGCCTGGCGCGGGACGGCGCCGTCGCCGACTTTCTCGTGCGGCTGCGGCGCGTGGACGGCGCGCCCCTCTGGATCGAGCTCACGGCGCACGCGCAACGGACCGAACCCGACGGCCACCTGCAGATCGACGCGCTGCTGCGTGACGTGAGCGAGCGCAAGAAGCTCGAGGACCAGGCCCGTGAGCTCTATCACCAGCTGCTGCAGGCCGAGAAGATGGCGGTCCTCGGCCAGACGATGTCAGGCGTGGCGCACGAGCTGAACAACCCGCTCGGGTCGATCCTGACGTGGGCGGAGCGGCTGGCCCGCAAGCCCGCGGCCGAAGGCATCCGCCAGGGGCTGGACACCATCCTTCACGAAGCGGAACGGGCGGCGCGCATCGTCCGCCACTTGCTGACGTTCGCACGCAAGCGGCACACGACTCGCACGACGGTGGACGTCAACCACGTCGTCCGTGACACGGTGGCGCTGCGGCAACACGAACAGCGGCTCGCGAATGTCTCGGTCGTGGACGGACTGGCCGCCGGGCTGCCCAACGTGTTCGCCGACCCGCATCAACTGCAGCAGGTCGTCCTCAATCTGATCATCAACGCCGAACAGGCGATGGTGTCGGCCCATGGCCGTGGCGCGCTGGTCGTCCGCTCCTGGCACGACGCCGAGCGCGACATGGTGCTGCTCGAAATCGCGGATGACGGTCCCGGGATGCCCCAGGAGGTGCTGCCGAAGATCTTCGACCCGTTCTTCACGACCAAGGAAGTCGGCAAGGGCACGGGCCTCGGCCTCACGGTGGTCTACGCCATCATCGAGGAACACGGCGGGCGAATCTCGGCGAGCTCGCCGCCGGGTGAAGGCGCGTCCTTCCGCATCGAGCTGCCGACGGCCGCGCGCGCGGCCGGCCGCAAAGCCCGCGCTGCCGATGCCGGAGTCCATACAGGCTGGCGCCGCCGTCCTCATCGTCGAAGATGAGCCGGCGCTGGCATCCGCTGTCGTGGAGGGACTGACCGACGTGGGCTACGCCGTCACGCATGCCGGCGATGGCGAGGCTGCGCTCGCCAGCGTCGCCGCGCACACGTTCGACGTCATCGTCTGCGACTTGAAAATGCCGCGGCTCGACGGTCCGGCGTTCTACCGGGCCATCACCGCGAGCGCGCCGGCGCTGGCGCGTCGCGTGATCTTCGTTACCGGCGACGTGGCCGGGGCCGAGGCCGACCGGTTCCTCGAGGAGAGCGGCTGCCGCTGGCTGCCCAAGCCGTTCCGGCTGTCCGAGCTCCTGCGCGCCATCCGCGAGGTCACCGGGTAGGGCACGATTACGCCGCGCGGCCCCGTGACGAGGTCGGCGGCGAACCGCTCGGCCTGCCGGGCCCTGGCCGCCTTGAAGGCCGCGAGCGAGGTGGTCGTCGCGACGTGGCCGAACATCTTCTGAAGCCGCCCGATGGCACGCGCGTGCAGCTGCGACACTCGCGACTCGTTCACCCCGATCTGCGCGCCGATCTGCTTCATCGTGACGTCACGGAAATAGTAGAGCGCGATCACCTTGCGCTCGCGCGGCGGCAGTGTCGCAATCGCCTGCCGAACGCGGTTGCGCGTCTCGCCCGATTCGTAGACGCGGTCGGGCGTCGGGCTCTCTGCCGGCAGGCAGACCTCGGGGAGCAACGAGTCGCTGGTCGCCTCCGCTGTGCAGAGCATCGACGTGGACTCGATCGTCGTGATGCGGACGATCGTCCGACCCAGGCGCACTTCGTCCGTGCCTACTCGCGCGGCGAGATCGGCCAGCGACGGCTCGGCGCCGGTCTCACGACGCAGGGCTTCCCGCGCCGCTTCGATCTCCCGGCGCTGGCGGCGGACGCCGCGCGGCCAGGCCTCCTTGCGCAGGGCGTCGATCATCGCGCCTCGAACGCGCCGCTCGGCGAACGTCTCGAACTTGATGCCCCGCCCTTCGTCGAAGCGGTGCGCCGCGTCGATCAGGCCGACCATGCCGTCCTGGACCAGGTCGCCCAGGTCGATCGTGTGCGGCATCGACGACGCGACACGCCGGGCCACGGACTCGACGAACGACAGGCTGGCGACGATGCGCTCCTGAGGAGTGAGAGTGTCGATGGAACAACAAGACATGAGCGTCTCCGTGGTTCGCGCCTCTGATGCGAGCCTCATGCGCGCCAGCAAGCGGCGAACCATTGAGCAACTCAGGTACCAGGAAGGTCAGCCACAGGAAACCGGGCCGGTGCCACTGCGGGAAAATCCGGACAACCCGCACGAGACAACGGACTTACGCGAGTTGCCATGATGTGAAACGGCGTAAAAAAACGATGTGGCACATCGCGCCCAGCCGTCAAAACATTGACGAATCTGCGTACATGGTTGACAGTTCCTTGACCCCTCGATCACGGAACCGTGCGCATTCTCAATAGGTGTGGCGTGCAGTCAGGAGGACTCGAAGCGGCTCCTGAGGAGGCGGGCCGCTGCCAGCGCGTCGAGCACGCTCGTGACGACCTGCGCGGCGCGCGAGCGGGTCGTCTCGTCGAGCGCTTTGGACTCGAGGAGCTCCGCGTTGGCCAGGATGATGCCGAGGTGATTGTTCAGGCGGTGAAACAGCTCGGAGACCTCGTCGGGCGGCCCCGGCCTCGGGTCGCGCGGATCGGCCGCGTGGTTCGATCGGGCGTGCGCCATACGTAGGCCGCCTCTCTGAGCGTCTCAACGAAGGATTGCGGGCCGGCACCGCCGGCCGAAGCGCGAATCCTTGCTCGTCCGATCGCAGGGGCGATCGGAACCTGGGCGCCCTACGGCACCGACGGTGACGAGACCTCGGCCACTCCGACGGCGAGATCCTCGCTGCCACCTTCGGGCTTGCGCCACAGCGAGTCGGCAAAGATCCGCACGGACCCGCCGGCGGTGCGGACGTATGCGACCTTGCCGCTATTGATCCAATTGTAGATGGTGCGCCGGCTCACACCGACATGCTGGCAGGCCTGCAGGATCGACAGCGTCTTCCTATCTCCAACCATGGGACTCATCCTCCCCGAAACGAAAGATTGGTGCTCCGCAACACTATCGGCACTGTGCGCGATTAGCTGTAGCGTTGACGAGATCGCCTCATGGGTGCCAAAATCTTGTCGTACCAGCTAAATGGCTGAAACGAAAGCCCATGTCTTGCTCGTGGAGGACGAAGCGGCCCTCAGGGCCGCGGTCGCCGACCAGCTCGCGGACGCGGGGTTCCACGTCGTGCAGGCCCACACCGGCGAGGAGGGCGTCCACGCACTGGCGCAGTTCGCGTTCGACGTCGTCATAACGGACCTCCGGCTCCCTGGCATCAGCGGCGACGCCGTCCTCGATGCGGCCATCGACCGCTATCCCGACATCATCGTCATCGTGATGACGGGGTTCGGCACGGTGCGGGACGCCGTGGCGACGATCAAGCGCGGGGCCGCCGACTACATCACCAAGCCGTTCCAGGCCGACGAGCTCCTCCACGTGCTGTCCGCCACGCTCGAACAGCGGCGGCTGCGCAGCGAGAACGCCTACCTCCGCTCCCAGCTCGACGCGCGACACCGGTTCGAGGGCATCATCGGCCAGAGCCCTGCCATCCGCGCCGTCTTCGACGTGCTCGAGACGGTCGCCGCCACGCCCAGCACGATTCTCATCACCGGCGAGACCGGGACGGGAAAGGAGCTGGTGGCGCGCGCGATTCATCACAACAGTCCGAGGCGGAACGAACGGTTCGTCGCGATCAACTGCAGCGCCCTGCCCGAGACACTGCTCGAAGCGGAGCTCTTCGGCCATGTGCGCGGCGCGTTCACCGGCGCCGTCGGACCGCGGATCGGCCGTCTCGAACAGGCGCACAAGGGCACGCTGTTCCTCGACGAGGTCGGGACGATGAGCCTGAGCGTGCAGACGAAGCTGCTGCGCGTGCTGCAGGAACGGGAGTTCGAGCGGCTGGGCGAGTCGCGGCCGACGCGGATCGACGTGCGCATCATCGCGGCCACCAACTCGGATCTCGCGAAGATGGTGAAGGAGAGCTCGTTCCGCGAGGACCTGTTCTACCGCCTGAACGTCATTCCCGTCCGCATGCCGTCGCTGCGCGAGCGGCGCGAGGACATTCCCGTGCTCGTCCAGCATTTCCTCGATCGCGTCGGGACGCGATCTCGATCCGCCGCGGACGGGCGTGACGTTCTCGCAGGAAGCGATGCGGCGTCTGATGGCGCACGACTGGCCGGGGAACGTCCGGCAGCTGGAGAACACGATCGAGCGCGCGCTGACGCTCGGCGGCGGCCGTACGCAGATCGACGTCGGCGATGCTGCCGGTGGAGATTCAGTCCACGGTGGCGGACGTCAACCCGGCACCGCATGCTGCCGGAGGAAGGCATCGATCTCGACGCCTACATTGCGGACCTCGAGCGCGGGTTGATCGCGCAGTCGCTCGAGCGGAGCGGCGGCAACAAGCGTCAGGCGGCGGCGCTGCTCGGGTTGAAACGGACGACGCTCGTCGAAAAGCTGAAACGGGTGAACCGCCACAAGCGCGCGGGGTGATCGGGCATGTCGCGATTCTTGTACTGGACCATCGTGATCGGCGATCAGCCGACGGCGTTTCGCGCCCGGGAAGCCGCTGATCTGCAGCCGACGCTGACGCAACTGCGGCGGAAGCACCCGGAGGCCATGCTGCGATGGTTCCAGCGCGGACGCCTCTGGACGTCGCCGGACGAAGCGCGGGCGGCCCGCGAACGTGACCGGGAAGTGTCGAAGCGGCGACCGGACACCTGGCGGCCGGGCGGCCGCCACGAGGATCCCCGCCAGAAATACAAGGACGCCAAGAAGGCCAAGTGGACGCGATTCAAGGATGCGATTCGCGCGCGGGCCGAGACCCGGCGTCCATCGTCCGAGCGCGACGACTCACGTGGACGGCCGCACGACGGGAAGGGCTGGCGGAGACCGGAAGACGGCCGCCCGCGTCCGGCTGATCGTCCACGAGAAGGTGAACCGCACGGGCGTTCCGCCGAACAGCAACGCGACGCACCCCGCCCCCCTTCCCCACGTACGCCGTCGCCGCGGCCCTTCTCCGACCGGAAGCCCTGGTCCCATCGGCCGGAACCCCGTTCCGGGGGCGATCGTCCGATGTCCTCGCGCCGGACTGGCCCGCGCCCGTCGGGCTCCCGGCCGGCGTCTCCCCGTTCGGGAAGCTCACAAGGCAAGCCCTTTGGCAGCAACCCGCGCGGCCCGGTGTCGCCTCGCGGACCTCGAGGCCCACGCAGCGGAGGGCCCAGGGGGAAGAACCGCGAAGTAACCGCCCGAGATGATCACCCACGTGGTCCTGTTTCGCCCGCGAGCCGATCTGTCAACGGCCGACGCCGCGGCTCTGGTCGCCAGCCTCGAAGCCGCGGCACGCTCGATCCCGGCGGTGCGCCGGTTCCGGGTCGGGAAACGGGTGATCGATGGACCCCGATACGACTCGGGCGCGGCCGCGGACTTCCCCTTTCTCGCGATCATCGAGCTCGACGATCGCGACCGCCTCGAGGCGTATCTCGCCCATCCCGCGCACGCGGCGCTGGGACGTGCATTCGGGTCGGGGCTCGCCGCAGCGCTGGTCGTGGACTACGAGGTGCGAGACGCCGGTGAGGGCATCGGCGATTTCCTGTTGCCTGCGGACGATCGCGCATTGCCGTCGTCCGGGTCCGGCTGAAGCCGGACACTACGTTCGTCGCGACAGCGCCTAGCGGAGCGAGACGCTGTTGACCGGAGCGGGGTTGACCGGAGCGGGCTCGTGGCGCAGGACGTCCCGGCGATCGACGAAGAAGCACGCGACGAGATCGCGCACCTCGCTTACCGATGCGGCCATGTTGATCGCGGTGCGCAGCTGCGACCCGCCGTCGAGTCCCTTGCTGTACCAGGACATCAAGGCCCGCAGCTTGTTGACCACCCAGCGCTCGCGCCCCTGCGCCGGCCCTGACGCCACGCGCACGCGTTCCTCGGGCGTCATCGGCGCCTCGTGCCGGAACCCGGCCGACTCGTTGACGCGCTCCCGCAGGAGCAGATCGACGTACTCGAGGAGAAAGCGGCCGCGCTCCTCATCCGAGATCCGGCGGGCGATGCGTCCCGAGGCCAGGTCGGCCGCCTGCGCGAGAATCCAGGGATTGCGCAGCACGCCGCGCCCGACGAGGACGCCGGCGACACCCGTCCGATCGAGGCGTTCGACGATCTGCGCCGGCTCGACGCAGTCGCCGCTGCCGAACACGGGAATCGACACGCTGCTGGCGACGCGGCCGATGAGCTTCCAGTCCGACATTCCCGTGTACGCCTGCTTCGCCGTCCGCCCGTGCACGGTGACCGCGGCCGCTCCGGCGTCCTCCACCATCCGCGCAAGGATCGGCGCGTTGACCTGGTCTTCGTTCCAGCCGGCCCGCATCTTCACCGTCACCGGGATCCGAACCGCCTTCGCCATCGCGCCGACGATCTGACGCCGCGTGATCCGGCTCGCGCATCAGGCTGCACCCGGCGTTGTGCTTCGCGATCTTCGGGACCGGGCATCCCATGTTGACGTCCACGACATCGGCGCCCATGCCTTCGACGATTTGCGCCGCATCCGCCATCTTCACGGGATCGCCGCCGAAGATCTGGATCGAGACCGGTCGCTCTTCCTCGGTGTACTCGGCGTACTCGAGCGTGCGATCGATGCCGCGCACCAGGCCTTCCGAGCTCACCATCTCGCTCACGACGAGCCCGCAGCCGCCCTGGCGCTTCACGAGGCGCCGGAAGGCCGTGTCGGTCATTCCCGCCATGGGCGCAACGCCCAGGGCCGGCGCGATGTCGAGCGATCCGATGCGCATGCGGATGTCAGCTGCCGGGCGGCGCAGCGGCGTCGAGCTTCGCCACGTGCTGCTCGTAGATCTTGCGGATCTCGTCGTTCTTCCACTCGATGATGGCCTGGGAGCGGAGTCGCTTGAGGTACTTGGCGAGCTCGGGCCGGCCCTTCTCGCGGAACACCTTGTCGGCCACCTGGCTGCGGACCTGATCGAGCGGGAGCACGTTGGTCGCGCTCTTGGCTTCGAGCTTGAAGATCTGGTACCCGCGCGCACCGCGGACGACCTCCGACACTTCGCCGGGCTTCAGCGCATCCACCACCTTCTGCAGCGCCGGTGTGAGCTCGTCGCGATTGATCGGACCGATCAAGCCGCCGTTGGCCTTCGACGGAGCGTCGGAGGCGGCCGTGACCAGCGCCGCGAAATCCTCGCCTTTCACCGCGCGCGCCCGCAGCGCCGCCGCCTTCATGCGCGCCTCGTCATCGAGCCCGACGTTCACGCCGGCTTGTCCGGCGCCCTGGGTGCCATCCGGCGCCTTGTCGGGCACAGCCAGGAGAATCTCCCGAACCGTGACCGAGGCCGGCGACGTGAACTCGGACTTGTGTGCTTCGTAGTACGCGGTGGACTCGGCCTCGGTGATCGAGATCTTCTCCATCACGTCCTGCTGCTGGACGCGCTGGATGATCATCGAGCGCTCGATGTTGCGGCGAAGCTCGTCGAGCGTCAGGCCCTCCTGGCTCAGCGCCGACTGGAACTGCTCCTCGGTTTCGAGCTTGTTCTCCTTGCGGATGTTCTGGACGATCTGCGCGAACTGCTCGTCGGACAGCCGATACCCGAGCTCGCGTCCGCGCTGGAGGAGCAGGAGCTCGTCCACGGCGTCGGACAGGAGCTGCGGCGTCACGTCGGCGAGGGCCTCCTTGAGCTTCTCGTCGCTGCGCAGATCCGCTTCCGACAGGTTCCGGTTCTTCTGCCGCAGCGCCGTCACCTGCCGCTGCTCCAGATCGGTCTTCGTGAAGATCTCGCCGTTCACCTTGACCAGGACCTGCTCGATGATCTCGGCCCGGGGGGCCGCGACAACGCCCACAATCAGAGCGGCCAGCACCCCGCTCCTGACGCGCCACCGCCGCATCGTCTCACCGCCCCTCCACGTCGCTCCAGTCAAACGCATATCCATTCAATCCTACGCGAGATCCGAGAGTTCGGTCAGAAGACCAATTACTCGGTCGAACACCCCACCTTCGGCGCGCGGGTCCTCCGCCGCCGGCCGCGTCAGGTTCTCTTTCGTGAATCCTGGTGTCACCTCTCCCGCCGTCGCCCGTTGTGTCCACCACGACCCGGGAGTTTTTTCTGTCTTTCGACCAAATCTTATCGGCTTTTGCTGTCCAGACTCAGACGGTCTCTGTCTAACTGACGGCACTATCGCAACTTGCCTGATGTCGAGCTTGAGAGATGACGGCGGCTGAAGAGTGATGTCCGGACGCCTGGCCATGAGGTTGACCACGCGTGCGGGATCGATGGCCGCACCTGGCCTGAATCTAAAGACGACCGTGGAGCCCTCCCGGTCGATGGCATCGACGCGCAGACGGTCCGCGAGCAATCGGATACTGGCGTAGCTGCCGAGGTTGAGCACCGAAACCGGGGGAGGACCATACCGGTCGCGCACCTCGCCCATCGTGTCCTCCAGCTCCTGCTGGCTTCGTACCGCCGCGATCCGGCGGTAGACACCCAGGCGCTGGTTCATGTCGGGGATGTACGCCTCGTCGATGCGCAGGTCCACCTTCAGGTTCACCGCGGCCCTGGCATCGTCCACCAGTTCCTCGCCCTTGAGCTCGCGAATCGTCTCCTCGAGCAGCTGCAGGTACATCTCGAAGCCGATGGTCTCGATGTGGCCGCTCTGCTCGCCGCCGAGCAGGTTGCCCGAGCCGCGAATCTCGAGATCCAGCGCCGCGACGCGGAAGCCGCTGCCCAGGTCGCTGAACTCCCGGATCGCGGCGAGCCGCTTGCGCGCGACCCCCGACAGCGCGTTGCCGGGCGGGACGAGCAGGTAGGCGTAGGCCCGCCGATCGGATCGCCCGACGCGCCCGCGCAGCTGATAGAGCTGCGCCAGCCCGTACCGATCCGCGCGGTTGATGATCATCGTGTTCGCGTTGGGGATGTCGAGACCGTTCTCGATGATCGTCGTCGCGACCAGGACGTCGAACTCCCGCCCGACGAATCCGACCATCACCTTCTCCAGCTCGCCTTCTCCCATCTGCCCGTGGCCGATGCCGAGCCGCGCCTCGGGCACGAGCCGGTGCAGCAGGTTGGCCATCGAGTAGATCGACTCGACGCGGTTGTGGACGAAATAGATCTGGCCGTGGCGCTCGATCTCGTGCCGGATCGCGTCGGCAATCACCCGCTGATCGAAGGTGACGACGCTGGTCTGGATCGCGAGGCGATCGCGCGGCGGCGTCTCGATGATCGACATGTCGCGGATGCCGACCAGCGACATGTTCAGCGTCCGCGGGATCGGCGTGGCGCTCATGGTCAGCACGTCGACCTTCCGCCGGATCTGCTTCAATCGCTCCTTGTGGGCGACGCCGAACCGCTGCTCCTCGTCAACGACCACGAGGCCGAGGTCCTGGAACGTCACGTCCTTCGACAGGAGGCGGTGCGTGCCGACGATGATGTCCACCTTGCCTTCAGCGACCTGGGACAGCACCTGCTTCTGCTCCAGCGGTGATCGGAACCGGCTCACCATGTCGATGCGGACCGGGAATGCCGCGAACCGCGACTGCAACGTCTTGACGTGCTGGAACGCGAGTACCGTCGTCGGCGCCAGGACTGCCACCTGCTTGCCGTCCATGACGGTCTTGAACGCCGCCCGCATCGCGACTTCGGTCTTGCCGTAGCCGACGTCGCCGCACAGCAGGCGGTCCATCGGCACGCCCGACTCCATGTCGGCCTTGATGTCGGCGATCGCCGTCCGCTGGTCGTTCGTCAGCTCGTACTCGAAGGCGTTCTCGAACTCCTCCTGCCAGTGGGTGTCGGCGCTGAACGCATGGCCGGGCATCGCGCGGCGCGCGGCGTAGAGCTTCAGGAGCTCGTCGGCCATGTCGCGCATGGCCTTCTTGACGCGCGTCTTTGCCTTGTCCCACGTCGTCCCGCCCAGCCGGTCGAGCGACGGCCTCGCCCCGCCGGAGTACTTCTGCACGAGGTCGAGGCGCTCGACCGGAACGAACAGCTTGTCGTCGCCCGCGTACCGCAGCTCCATGAACTCCTGCACGTCGGCGGCGCTGACTGTGATCTTCTTCAGGCCGACGAACATCCCGACCCCGTGATCGACGTGCACGACGTGGCTGCCGATCTTGAGGTCGCGGAAGTCGGAGAAGAATCGTCCCTTCGCGCCCAACCCGCCTGGCCCGGCAGTCTGGGCCCGGTCGCGGCGCACGCGCTCCTCGTCGAAGACGTCGGTCTCCGCGTAGACCTGCAGCGCCGCGTCAGGCAGCCGGAAGCCCTCGTCGAGGCTGCCGGTCGCGACCAGGACGGCGGCCGCGCGCGTGCTCTCCGCCGCATCGACCGGCAGGGCCACGATGTCGTACTCGCGAAGCAGTTCGAGGGTACGTTCCGCGCGGCCAGGCGTCGCCGCGACGAAAAGCGCGGTTTCCCCCGCCTCCCGCGCCCGCCGCAGATCGGCCACCCAGTCGGAGATCCGGCCGTGGTACTTCGGCACGACCTGACACGCGACATGTCGTCGATCGTGCGGCTGCCGCTCCGCATCGACCAGCTCGAGCTCCTCGAGCCTCGCCGCCCTGGCGAGCGCGCCGGCCACCTCCCCCCAGGAGACGAACAACACCTCGGGCGCTGGAACCGTGCGGCCCTGCGCGACTGCCTCCTCGTAGCTCGCCCTGACGTCGGTCTCGTGCCCGGCGCCCTGGCGATCGACGTCGGCGCCGTCGAACACGACGATGCGCGCGCCGGCGTCGGCGGCGGCGCCGAGCACGGTCGTGGAGCGGTCGAACTGGTCCGGTGGATCGTCCACCGGGTCGACGTCGCCGGGCAGCACCTCACGCAGCGGCAGGATCGTCACGGCGTCGAGCGTTTCGATCGAACGCTGTGTCGTCGCGTCGAACCGCCGGATCGATTCGACCGTGTCGCCGATGAACTCGACGCGGATCGGATGCGCCTCGCCGGGCGGGAATACGTCCACGACCCCGCCGCGCGCACAGAACTCGCCGTGCTGATCGACGGGATCCTCGCGCGTGAAGCCGGATGCCGACAGCCGATCGCCGAACGCCACCGGGTCGAGCTCGGCGCCGGTGCGCAGCTCGACGGCCGCGGCGCGCAGCCGTTCCGGCGCGCTCGTGCGCGGCGTCAAGGCGACGGCGGAGACCACCACGAGACGCGCCTCGCGCGTGGCAAGGGCATGGAGCGCGCGCGCGCGCGCGGATGTCACGTCCAGGTGCGGCTCGAGCGCTCGATAGGGATCGACCTCATGGGACGGGCATGCCAGCACGGCACGCGCTGCCTGCGTCGCGCTCCATCCCTGCAACGCACCGAGAAAGAACCGCGCATCGTCCACCACCGCGTCGATGTCGCGATCGGCCGGGACGACAGCCACGACGGCCGCCCTGGCCGCCAGTGCAGACACGGCGAGCGCCCGCGCCGATCGCGTCAGTCCCGAGACCACACCCGAGAGCACATCGAGGCGTGCGCGATCGATGGCGCCGTACAGCAGCGCTCGAAGTGAGAGTGATGAAGCCGCGGGGACTGCCATGCTCGGCCGGACAGCGATGTCCGAACTGTCAATTGTAGGCGACTGGGGGACTAGGCGACTGGGCGACTGGGGACTGGGGGCTGGGGACTGGTGCGGCTGGTGCGGCTAGGGCGAAACCACGGAAGGGATGCGCGGTGATGACCCGGTCGGTTCCGCGACTCCAAGGCCCGGCCTCCCAGCCGCTCTACAAGCGCTCTATCTTTTCGATGATCGCTGAGCTCGAGTGCCCGGCGATGAGGTCGATCCTCACGACCCGGCCGCCGCGAGCCTCGACCGTGTCCCGGCCGACGATGGCGTCCGCGGCCCAGTCGGCCCCTTTCACGAGAACATCGGGTTGAATGCGCCTGACGATGTCGGCCGGCGTCTCGTCGCCGAAGATCAGCGCCGCATCCACGACCGCAAGCGCTGCCACCAGCTCGACACGTTCGTGCTCAGGGAGGACCGGGCGGCCGGGACCCTTGTTGGCGCGGACGGACAGATCGGAGTTCACGGCGACGATGAGCACGTCTCCCTCGCGTCGGGCCGCCTCGAGGTAGCGCACGTGCCCGGGATGGAGCAGGTCGAAGACACCGTTGGTGAACACCACGCGCCGGCCGCGCGCCCGTTGAGCCTCGGCCCAGGTTGCCGCATCGTCCACGGTCAGCACGGGAGCGGGCGCGGTGCGCATGACTGGTTCCCGGTCTCGAACTAGAGGCGCGGGAGCAGCTTGACGCCGTCGGAGAACACCCACCGGTGGTGCGGACGATAGATGCCCACGTCCTTCGTGCGCGACTTCACCCGGAAGGTGTACAGCAGCCGGTGGTAGTCGTAGGGATAGCCGTCGCGACGATGAACCGCCACGTCGATCTTGTAGGTGCCCTCGGTCAGGTCGAGGGACTCGATGACGAAGTCCACCTGGCCCGACCCGCGGATTTCCTGGCCGGTCAGCTCCTCGAGCTCGGTATTCGTTCCATAGCAGCACACGCCGTCGGCGTTGAACAGGCCGAACCCGAAGACGAAGTCGGTCACCGGCTCCGCGGCGCGGACATCGAGGCGTACGATCAGGCGCTCGCCGGAGTGGAAGACATGCCCGGCCGTCCCGTCCTGGCCCAGGAACGCGACGCCCGTAATCTCCGCTTCCTTCGATCCCCAGCGCCCTGCGGACGCGAGGAACATGTCCTGGGGAGTTCCCTCACCGATGGTGACCGGATCGTCGGGTGCCTCAACCGGGACCGCGGCCTCCGGCTGGCCCACGGCGTCCCGCGCCCTGGCGTCGTCGGCCGCCAGTTGCACCTCCTCGCCCTTCTCGACGGCGGTGATGTAAGCGCCAACGACGCGGCGGGGATCGCCCGTGGCACGCACGCGTCCCTGTTCGAACCAGAGGGCTTCGTCACAGAAGCGCTCGACGAGGCCGAGCGAATGCGTGACCAGCAGGACGGTCTTGCCGCGCCGCCGGAAGTCGCTGAACTTGTCGAGGCACTTGTGCGTGAAGCCGGCATCGCCCACCGCCAGGACCTCGTCGACGAGCAGGACATCGGGATCGACGTGGATCGCCACGGCAAACCCCAGCCGCATGTACATGCCGGACGAATACGTCTTCACCGGGGCGTCGATGAAGTCCTCGAGCTCGGCGAACTCGACAATCTCGTCGAAGCGCTTCGTGATCTCCTTCTTCGACAATCCGAGCATGATGCCGTTGATGAAGACGTTCTCGCGGCCGGAGATCTCCGGGTGGAAGCCCGCCCCGAGCTCGATCAGCGCGGAAATCCGGCCCGTCACCGTCACCGATCCGCGCGTCGGGCGGGTGATGCCGGCGACGCACTTCAGCATCGTGCTCTTGCCGGATCCGTTCGGCCCGATGATGCCGTAGGTGCGACCGGCCGCGACGTCGAACGAGACGTCCCGCAGTGCCTCGAAGGTCTCGTCGGGCCGGAGATCGGTGACGAAGCTGCCCGACAGAATCGCGCTCTTGAGCGTCGCGAACTGGCGCCGGCGCCCGTAGCGCCGGTAGACCTTGCTCACGTTGCGCACTTCGATCGCGTTCACCGTCAGACCTCCTCCGCAAAGGAGTCGCGCAGCCGGTCGAACAGGAAGTAGCCGGCGAAGAACAGCGCCACCGCCCCGACGGCCAGCGCCACGAGCCACTTCCAGTGGCCGAACGGCCCGTTGTAGAAGAGGATCTCCTGGTACGAAATCGCGAGGTGCGTGAACGGATTCAGGTTCAGGAACTGGCGCGCATACGCCGGCGCCTGATTCATCTGGTAGATGATCGGCGTCGCGAAGAACCAGAACGTGAGCAGGTTGGCCAGAATGTCCTTGATGTCGCGGAAATGGACCGTCAGCGCCGACACGATGAGCGAAAGACCCACGGTCAAGAGGAACTGCACGAACACGACGACGGGGAACCACGCCAGCTCGCCGAGGGTCAGCGGCCGCCAGTACCAGACCAGGAATCCCACCAGGATCGGCAAGCCGAGGAAGAAGTGGACCATGTTGGCCAGCACGGTGACCAGCGGCAGGATCTCCGCCGGAAACAGGACCTTCTTGATCAGGTTCCCGTGCGCGATCAGCACGTTCGCAGACTCGGCGATGGACGAGGAAAACCACGTCCACGGCAGCAGCCCGCAGAACATGAAGAGCGCGTAGGGCTCCATTTCCGGCGGGTGTGTGCCTGGCAGCACCACCGCAAAGACGAAGGAGTAGACCAGGAGCAGGAGCAGCGGATTGATGAAGGACCAGAAGAACCCGAGCACCGACCCGCGGTAGCGGGCCTTCAGCTCGCGCGCTACCAGGCTCTGGATCAGCCCGCGGTAGCGCAGGAGCTGCCTGAGGTTATGCAGCATCGAGTTGCACGATCAGGGTGGTGACGTTGTCGGGGCCGCCTCCGTCGTTGGCCTCCTGGACCAGCGCCTCGCACGCGGCACCCAGGTCGGCGTGCTCGGCGAGCAGGGCGGCGATGCGCGCGTCGGAAACCACCGAAGACAGCCCGTCCGAGCACAGCAGCAGCGAGTCGCCCGCCCTGAGCGTCACCGTCTGCACATCGACCTCGGGATCGTCTCCGCCCGACAGCGCGCGGGTCACCACGTTCCGCCACGGATGCGTGCGCGCCTCACCCGGTGTGAGCAGGCCGGCGCGCACCTGTTCCTCCACCCACGAGTGATCCTGCGTCATCCGCTGCAGCGTTCCGTCGCGCCACAGATAGATGCGCGAGTCCCCGACGTGCGCGACGATCGCCTGCTCCCCCTCGCTCAGGAGAATCGCCGAGGCCGTCGTCGCCATGCCGCGAAGATCCAGGCTGCCCGCCACTTCGCGGGCGAGACGCTGGTTCGCCATCAGAAACGCGCCCTTCATGCGGTTCCCGGCGACGCCGAGGGAGAGATCGAAGGCGTGGGGCCAGGTCGTCTGGAGGTCGGCCGACACGGTCAGGCCGATGAACGATTCGATCGCGTCAACGACGATGCGCGAGGCCACCTCGCCGGCCACGTGTCCGCCCATGCCGTCGGCGACGACGAACAACCCCAGATCGGGGCGGGTGCAGAAGCTGTCCTCGTTCGACGCGCGTCGGATGCCCGGATCCGTCCGCGCAGCCCAGGTCACCGGCATAGGCCTGAGTCTCCACAAAGCCCGACTACCCGCGCCGGTGTGCTCGTGACTGTCATTCAGTGAGTCGCCTACGCCTTCTTCGCGTGCGAAGTGGCCGCGACCTGGAGTCGCACGGCCGCCTTGGCCAGCGACTGTCGCGCCAGTTCGATGTCGGTGTCGGGTCCGGGGTGGGCCAGACGCTCGGCGGCACGCTGGCGGGCGTTCTCGGCCTGCGCGACGTCGATGCGCTCCGCCCGCTCGGCCATCCGGGCCAGCACGGTCACGCGATCCGGCAGCACCTCCGCGAAGCCCAGGGCCACCGCGACGTAGTGCTTCTGGTCACCCTGGCGATACCACAACGCACCAATCGTCAGGGTCGTGAGCAGCGGCGTGTGACCGGGCAGCACGCCGAGCTCGCCTTTGGTCGCCGGCAGGACGACCTCGTCGACCGTCTCGCGGACGATCGGCTGGTCGGGCGTCACGATCTCGAGCGCAAGCGCCTTCGGCAGCGACATGGCGGGCTACTGCTGCGCCTTGCGCGCGCGCTCGGCATTCTCGAGCACCTCGTCGATGCCGCCGGCCATGTAGAAGGCCTGCTCCGGAATCTCGTCGTGTTTGCCGTCCACGATCTCCTTGAAGCCGCGGATCGTATCGGCGATCGGCACGTACTTCCCCTTGCGGCCGGTGAACTGCTCGGCGACGAAGAACGGCTGCGAGAGGAAATTCCGGATCTTTCGCGCCCGGGCCACCGTCTGCTTGTCGTCCTCCGACAGCTCGTCGATGCCGAGGATCGCGATGATGTCCTGGAGATCCTTGTAGCGCTGCAGCACCTGCTTGACCTGGCGGGCCACGTTGTAGTGCTCCTCGCCGATCACACGCGGGTCGAGGATGCGCGACGACGATGCGAGGGGATCGACCGCCGGATAGATCCCGAGCTCGGAGATCGCGCGCGAGAGGTTCGTCGTCGCGTCGAGGTGCGCGAAGGTGGTGGCCGGTGCCGGGTCGGTGTAGTCGTCCGCCGGCACGTAGATGGCCTGGACCGAGGTGATCGAGCCCTTCTTCGTCGACGTAATCCGCTCCTGGAGCGCCCCCATCTCGGTGAGGAGCGTCGGCTGATAGCCGACGGCCGAGGGCATCCGGCCGAGCAGCGCCGAGACCTCGGAGCCCGCCTGCGTGAAGCGGAAGATGTTGTCGATGAAGAGAAGAACGTCCTTGCCTTCGGCGTCGCGGAAATACTCCGCGACGGTGAGGCCGGTCAGCCCGACGCGAAGACGCGCCCCGGGCGGCTCGGTCATCTGGCCGTAGATGAGCGCCACACGGGAGTTCTTGTAGTCGTCCGGCTTGATGACGCCGCTCTCCTGCATCTCGAGCCAGAGGTCGTTGCCCTCGCGCGTGCGCTCACCGACGCCGGCAAAGACCGACACGCCGGCGTGCTTGAGCGCGATGTTGTTGATCAGCTCCATGATGACGACGGTCTTGCCGACACCGGCGCCGCCGAACAGGCCGATCTTGCCGCCCTTGAGATAGGGCTCGAGCAGGTCGACCACCTTGATGCCCGTTTCGAACATCTCGAGCGAGGTGGATTGATCTTCGAGCGTCGGCGCGGGCCGGTGAATCGGCCAGCGCTCCGCCGACTCCACCGGCCGATCCGGGAAGTCCACCGGTTCGCCGAGCACGTTCAGCACCCGCCCCAGCGTCTGCGGCCCGACCGGCACCGAGATCGGCGCGCCGAGATCCTCGACCGGCAGGCCGCGCTGAAGGCCGTCGGTCGGCTGCATCGCAATCGCCCGGACCCGGTTCTCACCGATGTGCTGCGCCACTTCGCAGATGATGTTCACGGGATCACCGCCGGCGCCGGTGTCGCCGGTGATGCGGACAGCGTTGTAGATCGCCGGGAGTTTCCCGGCGGCGAATTCGACGTCCACCACCGGTCCGATGATCTGGACCACGGTGCCCGTCGTTGTTAGGGTCTCCACTGCCATGACTTCGAGCTCTCCCGGCGCGGCCGACGCCGCGCCCACCTGCTGCGCCTAGGGCGCCTGCGCGCCGGACACGACTTCGATGATCTCGCGGGTAATCGCCGCCTGCCGGACCTTGTTCATGTAGAGCGTGAGCTGGTCGATCATCTCCGAAGCGTTGCGCGTCGCCGAGTCCATGGCGGTCATTCGCGCCGCGTGCTCGGCCGCCGCGGACTCGAGCAGCGCCCGGTAGATCTGCGCCTCGACGTGCTGCGGAATCAGCGCGTCGAGGATGTGCGCGGGCTCGGGCTCGTACAGATAGTCGACCTCGGAGCCGGCCGTCGCCTGCGTGTCGTCGAGCCGGGCGATCGGCAACAGCCGCTCGAGGGCCACACGCTGCGTCATGACGCTCTTGAACTCGTTGTAGACCAGATAGACGCTCGAGACGCGGCCGGCGACGAACTCCTCGATCGCCCGCTTCGCGATCGCCTGGGCGTGCGAGAACTGCAGGGACGCGAACAGGCCGACGTCCTCGTAGCGGACGTCGAATCCGCGGCGCCTGAAGAAGTCGCGGCCCTTGCGGCCGAGGAGGCCGAGCGCCACCTGGCGATCGGCTCCATCCTTCACGAACTGAGACGCGCCCTTGATGACGTTGGTGTTGAAGCTGCCGCACAGCCCCTTGTCCGCCGTGACCACGATGAGCAGCGTGCGCCGGTTGGCGCCGTCCGGCGGCTGCGCCAGCAGCGGGTGCGCGCCGGCCTCGACGCGCGAGGCCAGGCTGTTCAGCACGCGCAGCATCTGCTGCGCGAACGGCCGCGCCGCGATGACGCGATCCTGCGATCGACGCAGCTTCGACGCCGCGACCATCTTCATGGCCCTGGTGATCTGCTGCGTCGATTTGACGGCGCGAACGCGGCGCCGGATGTCGATCAGTGACGGCATGACGAGTGTCCCGAGCCTGCGGACGTCTAGGCTGCCGCGGCGTTGCCGGCCAGGAAGTCCTTCGTGAACTGCCTGAGCGCCCCGTCGAGCTCGGCCTTCAGCGCATCGTCGAGGACCTTCCTCTCGGCGATCGCCCTGAGAATACCGGGACGCCTCTCCTCGAACAGCCTCGCGAGCTGGATCTGATACTCACCGAGATCGGCAACCGGCACGTTGTCGAGCAGACCCGTCGTCCCCGCGTAGATGAGGACGACCTGCTGCGAGACCGGCAGGGGCGAGTACTGCGGCTGCTTCAGAATCTCGACGAGCCGCGCCCCGCGATTGAGCTGGCTCTGTGTCTGCTTGTCGAGCTCGCTGCCGAACTGAGAGAACGCCGCCAGCTCGCGAAACTGCGCCAGGTCGAGCCGCAGCGTGCCGGCAACCTGGCGCATGGCCTTGATTTGCGCCGAACCGCCGACGCGCGACACCGAGTTGCCGACGTTGATCGCCGGTCGCACGCCCTGATGGAACAGATCGCTCTCGAGGAAGATCTGACCGTCCGTGATCGAGATGACGTTGGTCGGGATGTAGGCCGACAGGTCGCCGGCCTGCGTCTCGATGATCGGAAGCGCGGTCAACGAGCCGGCGCCGAGTGCGTCGGAGAGCTTCGCCGCGCGCTCGAGCAGGCGCGAGTGCAGGTAGAAGACGTCCCCCGGATACGCCTCGCGACCCGGCGGGCGCCGCAGCAGCAGCGAGATCTCGCGGTAGGCCTGCGCGTGCTTCGACAGATCGTCGTAGATGCACAGCGCGTGACGCCCGGAGTCGCGGAAGAACTCGCCGAGCGCGCAGGCCGCGTAGGGCGCGATGTAGAGCATGGGCGCCGGATCGGAGGCCGCCGCGGCGACCACGATCGAGTAGCGCATCGCGTCGGCTTCCTCGAGCGTCCGCACGATCTGCGCGATGGTGGACTGCTTCTGGCCGATCGCGCAGTAGATGCAGATGACCCCGGTCTCCTTCTGGTTCAGGATCGTGTCCACCGCGACGGCGGTCTTGCCGGTCTGTCGATCCCCGATGATCAGCTCGCGCTGGCCGCGGCCAATCGGAATCATCGCGTCGATGGCCTTGAGCCCGGTCTGCAGCGGCTCGCGCACGGGCTGACGATCGACGACGCCGGGCGCCTGACTGTGAGTCGGCAGGAACCTCGTCGTTGCCACCGGACCCTTGCCGTCAACCGGCTGGCCGAGCCCGTCGACGACACGGCCCAGCATCTCGTCCCCGACCGGCACCGAAATGATGCGACCCGTGCGCTTGACGGTGTCGCCTTCCTTGATCTTCTGCGACTCCCCGAAGAGCACGGCCCCCACGCTGTCTTCCTCGAGGTTCAGCGCGATGCCGTAGAGGCCGTGGGGGAACTCGATCATTTCGCCGACCATGGCGCGCTCGATCCCGTGCAGGCGCGCCATGCCGTCGCCGATGCTGACGACCGTGCCGACTTCAGCCACGTCCACGTCGACGGCAAAGCCCCCGATCTGATCGCGGAGGATGCGTGAGATGTCTTCGGCTCTGATGTTCATGGCAATCCGATCCGCCACGTCTTGCAATCGAGGCTCCGAGCCTGGCGGGCGCCGGAAGTCTCGCGGGCGCGGGTAGTCCGCGTCCGACTCACAACGAGGGATGCGTCCGAAGACGCTCGCGCACGCGCTCCAGCTGACGCGCGATGCTGCCGTCGTACACGCGACTGCCGATCTTCGCCACGACGCCGCCGATGATGGCGGGATCCACACGCACCTCCAGGAGGACCCGCTTGCCCGTGATCCGCTTGAAGGCTTCCTCGAGCGCCTGCGCCCGCTCCGGCGCCAGCGGCGCCGCCGCGGTCACCTCGGCACGGACCACTTGATGGAAGTCCATGATTCGCTGCTCGAACGCTGACACGATCTCGTCGAGCTCGTCCACATCGTCGTGCTCGATGATCAGGTGCAGCAGGCGGCTGACTGATCTTCGAGGAGGGCTGCAGCCGCTGCAGCTCGCGCATGACGCCGACCTTGGCGCCGAGCGGCACCCCGGGGCTCGTCAATGCCTTGCGCAGCTCCGGATAGGCGTCCAGCACCGCGACCGCGTCTGCAGGTCACGGAGCGCCGCGACCGGATCGCCCGCCTTGACGAGGACGTCGAAGAGCGCCCGCGCGTAACGCCGCGCCGACGAACGACTAGCCATTGAGCTCCTTCATGCGCGACACGTAGCGATCGAGGGCGCGCTCGCGATCATCGTCGGTCATCGTGCTGGCGATGCGGTCGGCCGCGAGCTTCACCGCGAGATCGGCCGCGTGCTCCGTCAGTTGCCGCCGCGCGAGCCGTACTTCGAGGTCGAGCTCCCACCGTATCTGGGCGAGCAGCCGCTGGCGTTCGCTCTCCGCCCGCTCGCGGATGCTGGCCTCCTCGGCCGCGATCTCCTCGGCTCCCTTCGCGCGCATCGACTCGAGCTCGGCCGGGAGCGCCGCCAACCTGCGATCGATCTCCGCGAGCTGACGCTCGGCGGTTGCCGTCGTATCGCGCGCGGCGTCGAGATCGCCACTGATTTGCCGGCGACGGTTCTGCAGATGCAAGGACACCGGTTCGCGCAACAGGTACACCAGGCCGCCCACGAGCAGGGCAAAGTTGACGACCTTCGCGGCGAGCGCCCACGGGCTCTCGTGACGCGCCCCGGATTCGCCGTGCGGCTCCGGCCCGTGAGCGCTCGACGGAGCCGGGGAGGAGGGTGCCTGATGCGCGCCCGCGTCCGACGGCCGTGCGCCGGGGCGCGGCGCGTGCTCGACAGCAGGCGGCGTGCCGGGATCCGCTTCAACGGATCCGGCCGGAGCTCGAGTCGCCGGGGCGGATGCCGCTGGCTGTGCGGCCTCGACCGGCGCCGGCTCGGGCCGAACAGGCGCCCGCCCCGAGGCCGCCGGCGCCATGGCCAGGATCGCCAACGCGACCATCGTGACGTGCCGACTCACTGAGTCTTGCTTGCGGAAAATTTCACAAGCCATGGCACGAGCAGTCTTGCCCAGCGGAAAGATTGAAGGGGACACGACGTCACGAGACCTTGCGTTCGAGAACACGGTCGGCGATGACCTGACTCAGGGACTCGACCTCGGTGGACAGGGCGTCGCGCGCGGTGTTGGTCGCGCTCCGAATCTGGAGCAGCGATGCGGCACGCAGCTCGCCCCCTTCCTCTCGCGTGATCGCCAGCAACTCGCTCCGGCGGTCCAGCGCGGCTCGACGGGCGACGTCCATCTGGCGATCGACTTCCCTCATCGCCGCGGCCACCTGCGCCTCGGTACTCCGTGCTGGCGGCCGACGTCTTGCGCTCGGCCTCGCCGGCGAGCTCGCGCGCCCTGGCGATCGCGCCGTGACGCTCGTGCATGACGCGCAGCAGCGGACGAAACAGAAGCTGCTGCACGACGACCGCGAGCAGGAGCACGAACCCGATGACCCAGAGGACCGACAGGTCCGGTATCACGTGTGGTCTCCGAGAAACCGACTGGCCCGAAGGGCCGCTGGGGAAGCGGCCGGCGCGCGGGCGCGCGAACCGGGCCACCAGACAAACGACAGTTTTATACCACTCCCAGACCAGGCTCGGCAAGCACCGCCCGGTGCTCGATCCGCCCCGTCAGGCACACCTCGGTGCGACTCCTGAGGCACCACCTCGCCGACCTCCCAGACATCCACGCTGGCCCGGCGGAGGGCGTCCAGCGCGTCCGTCAACCGGTTGGGCGAAATCACGACGAGCAGCCCCCCCGAGGTCTGCGGATCGTAAACGAGCGCAGCTTCCTCGTCCGACAGCGCCGCCGGAATCTCGGTACTCGCGGCGAAATGGGCGCGATTGCTGCGGCCGCCGGCCGTATTGTTCGCGCCCGCCAATTCGAACGCGCCGGGGAGCCAGCGGAACGCGGGACAGGTCGAACATGAGCGTCACGCCACTGGCCCTGGCGATTTCGGTCGCATGCCCGACCAGACCAAACCCGGTGACGTCCGTGCATGCCTGGACAACCCCAGGCCCCGTTGACGCCAGAGACGCAGCCGCCGAACGATTGAGGGCGCGCATCGAGGCGACCGCCGCATCAGCAACATCGGAAGCGGCGCGCCCGCGCTTGATCGCGGTCGAAACGATCCCCGTTCCGACAGGCTTGGTCAACACCACGCGTCCTCCGGGCAGCGCCCCGGCGTTCGCCCACACGTGGTCGGGATGGACGGTCCCCGTCACCGCATAGCCAAACTTCACCTCGGCGTCGCGGACCGTGTGGCCGCCGAGCAGTGCAACCCCCGCCTCTCGCAACTTGTCGTGCCCACCGGTGAAGATCGCGCGCACGACCTCGATCTCAATCTGCCCCTGCGGCAGCGCAGCGATCGCAAGCGCCGTCGCGGGCGCTCCACCCATCGCATAGACGTCGCTGAGCGCGTTCGCCGCCGCAATCTGCCCGTACGCATAGGGATCGTCGACGATGGGGGTGAAGAAATCGACAGTCTGCACGAGGGTCGTGCCGTCGGTGAGTCTGAACACACCGGCATCGTCATGGGTCCGGAAGTCAATCAGGACCCGCGGATCGTGCGGCACGGGCAATTCGCTCAGCACCTGAGCAAGCTCGCCTGGGGCGAGTTTGCTCGCTCAACCGGCGCAGGACGAATAGTCGGTCAACCTTCTCTTCATGATGTCTGGCAAACAACGACGCGTACGGGTCGCGACGATGGTTCAACGGCGGCTGGCGAGGAGCTCGTAGAGACGAATGAGCTCCTCTTCGTTCACGAAATCGATTTCAATCCGGCCTCCGGGTCCTTGACGGACGATCCGCACACGCGAGCCGAGTGCGAGTCGCAAGGCGTCTTCCGCATTCCGCGTGTGAACGTCCTTCGGCGCCTCGTCGGAACGCTGCGCTGGAGGCGACGCCAGCCGGCGCACGAGAGCTTCGGTTTCTCGGACGGACAGCCGGCTGCCAAGCACTTCGCCGACGGCCCGGCGAACGAGAGCGGGATCATCGAGCGCCACAATCGCCCGCGCATGTCCCATCGACAGCGCACCCGAAGCCACTTCCTGCTGGACGTCCTCCGGGAGTTTCAACAGCCGGAGGTAGTTGGCAATCGATGCCCGATCCTTGCCGACGGCCGCCGCAATTGCCTCTTGCGTCAAGTGGAACTCGATCCCGAGACGCCGATAGGCGAGCGCCTCGTCGATCGGATTGAGGTTTTCGCGCTGGATGTTCTCGATCAGCGCAATCTCGAGAAGCTTCTCGTCGGCGACAGGTTTGATGACGACGGGAACCCTGAGCAGCCCTGCCATCTGTGCGGCACGCCACCGCCGTTCGCCCGCCACAATCTCAAAGCGCTCACCCGCCCGACGGACCAGGATGGGTTGGATGACGCCGTTGGCTCGAATGGATTGAGCAAGTTCTTCCAACCCGGCTTCGCTCATCTGAGCTCTGGGTTGGAAAGGGTTCGGGGTAAGACGGTCCAGGTCGATTTCAACAGTCCCCTCGCGAACCGCTGCGCTTTGATCGGGCAGGACATCAGGAATTAGGGCACTTAACCCCCTGCCCAGAGCTGGACGCTTCTCAGCCACGACTGGCCTCCATGTCCGGCCTTGAAGTTCGAGCCATAACTTCTTTAGTTAGAGAAAGATACGCTTCTGCACCGCGCGATTTCACGTCATAGAGAATCACCGGCATGCCGTGGCTCGGCGCTTCCCCGAGTTTGATATTTCGCGGGATCGCTGTCGTGAATACCTTCTCCTTGAAGAACCCCCGAATATCCTGCGCGACTTGCTGCGCCAGGTTGGTCCGCTCGTCGTGCATGGTCAGGAGGACACCGAGGATGTCCAGCGTCGGGTTCAGCAAGGCTCGGACGCGTCGCACGGTCGCAACCAGATCCGCGATCCCCTCGAGCGCAAAGTACTCGCAATGCAATGGAATGAGGACGGTGTCAGCGGCGACAAGCGCGTTGAGGGTGAGCAAGCCGAGTGAGGGTGGAGTGTCGACGAGGATGTAGTCGTACGCGGAGCGAGTATCGGCCAGCAGATCGCGGAGCCGGGATTCTCGCCTGTCCAGATGTACGAGCTCGATCTCAGCCCCGGCCAGATCGCGGTTGGCTGGAACCAGAGACAACCGATCAACTCCCGTGCAGACGATCGGCATCGTGGCCGTGCTCTCCGCCGTCAGGCTTTCGTAGATGGTCGGTCCGCCGGCGGTGGCATCCTTCTGCCCAACCCCGCTGGTCATGTTGCCCTGTGGATCCAGATCGACCAGAAGAACGCGACGCTCCGCGAACGCAAGGCAGGCACCCAGGTTGATCGCGGTGGTTGTTTTTCCAACACCACCCTTTTGGTTCGAAACCGCGATGATGGTACCCATGGAGAGGCTTGGAGAGCTCGAGACCTGGAGAGCTCAGAGAATAGTCACTCAGCCGAGGAGGGTCAACAAAGCCCGCTGTTCCACGTGGAACGCTGGAGCACGACGAGCCGGTTGCCGGGATCAAACAACTGCTCCTCCGCCAGGACCCCGAACGTTGCCGGCACCTGGCCGAGTCCGCCCGTTCCGCTGCGGAACAACAGGACTCGCCCGTCCGCTGCAAGCAACCGCGCAAGATGCTCCCAGAGAACGTCGTCGAGCCGCACCGCTCGGATCGAAACCATATCCGCGCGCTCCGCATCTGCGGGGAGATGCTCGAATCGCTGCGTCTCGATACGAACGTCTGGCAGAACCAAGGTCCGAACCGCCTCTCTGAGAAAGGCACTTTTCCGAGCTCGTGCCTCGACCATACGGAGCGAGAGGTGGGGCAGAACTATCTTCAACGGGATCGCAGGAGAGCCGTTGCCGGACCCCACATCCAGCAGACGGGTGCCGCAGGCATGCCGCGCGGCCAGAAGCGGTTCGGCAATGAGTCGACTGATTGCGCCGTCCACCTCTCGGAACCCGGTCAAATTGATGCGTTTGTTCCAGGCGAACAGTAGGGAAAGATATCGGGCCAGTTGCTCCAACTGCGCGGCTGCCGGCTTCATGCCCAAAGCCGATAGGCGCTGCTCGATTTCGTTCCTGAGACGGGGAGTGTCGGTATCGAGCAGAGCGGCGTTCAATGTTGGGTTCCCCCGGCCTCCAAGCGTCGCAGGTATCCAGAGAGAACGACGAGCGCCGCTGGAGTCATTCCGGAGATTCGTGACGCTTGCCCAAGTGTTTCTGGCCGGTACTCCGTCAGTCGCTGCACGATCTCGCGTCCAATGCCGGGAACCTGGCCGAACGGAAACCCATCGGGTATCCGTCGCATTTCGTCCCGCCGCGCAGTCGCGATCTGCTCGTTCTCGCGGTGGAGGTAGCCCTCGGTACTTGATTTCCGCTTCCAGACTCGATTCGTCCAGGGCCCCGGTCTCGGACCGGAGATCCAGCAAGAGTTCCTTCGGCAACGACCGCACCCGCACATCGGGCCGCTTGAGCAATTGCCTGGCCGGGCCGCGCTGACCATCTGGTCCTGAAACGACCGCGTCCAACGAGCTCACGTTGCGGACAAGCCTCTCGCGGCGACGCTCGAATCGGGCCCACCTCAAGTCGTCCACCAAGCCAACCTCGCGCCCACGCGGCGTCAGTCGAAGGTCGGCATTGTCGATTCGGAGCCGAAGCCGATACTCGGCTCTCGACGTGAACATCCGATATGGCTCGAGACATCCCCTGGTGACCAAATCGTCGATCAGGATGCCGATGTACGCTTCGTCTCTGAGCAGAATGAGCGGCGGCAACGACCGCGCGCTTCGCGCGGCGTTGATACCGGCCATCAACCCCTGCGCGGCGGCCTCCTCATAGCCCGACGTCCCGTTGATCTGCCCGGCGAGATAGAGTCCCGGCACCGCCTTCGACTCCAGCGACGCCCTCAGCTCCGTCGGTTGAATGAAGTCGTACTCCACCGCATAACCAGGCCTCAGCATCTCGGCACGACCGAGACCAGGCAGCGATCGAACCAGTTGCTCCTGGAGCGGCGCCGGAAGGCTCATCGAAAAACCGTTGACGTAGATCTCACGGACGTTCAGTCCCTCGGGTTCCAGGAAGATCTGGTGCGTCTCCTTGTCCGGGAAGCGCATGATCTTGTCCTCGAGAGAGGGGCAATAACGGGGACCGATGCCCTGGATCTGGCCGTTGTATAGCGGCGATTGGCTGATGTTGGCGCGAACCAGATCACGGACGCGCTCGGTCGTGTAGAGAAGATGACAGCTGATCTGCGGCCGTGACAGCCGACGTGTCAGGAACGAAAAGGGAACCGCTTCGGCATCGCCCCGCTCTTCGTGAAGCTGCGAAAAATCTATCGTGCCGCGATCGAGGCGCGGAGGCGTTCCGGTCTTCAACCGTCCCCATCGAAGGCCGAGGCTCTTCAGAGACTCGGCCAGGAAGTGGGATGGAGGTTCGCCGTGCCGGCCGGCAGGTCGTCGGTCCGGTCCGACGTGAATGAGGCCATTAAGGAACGTCCCAGTGGTTATAACCACTGTCGGACTCTCGATGCTTCGCCCGTCTTCCAGCACCACGCCGCCGAGACCGGCGGTCCGGTGCGTCAACTTCCCGACTCGCCCAAACACCCAGTCGATGTTCGGCTCGCTCTCGAGCCTGGTGCGCATCCACTCTGAGTAGACGCGCTTGTCCGCCTGTGCTCGTGGCGACCACACCGCTGGCCCGCGGCTCCGGTTCAGCAACTTGAACTGGATCCCCGTCTCATCGATTGCCTGCCCCATCAACCCGCCCAGCGCATCAACCTCGCGGACGAGATGGCCTTTCGCGGTCCCGCCCACGGCCGGATTGCACGGCATCGCAGCCACTGTGTCACCACTCATCGTGCACAGCGCGACCCGGCAGCCCAAGCGCGCAGCCGCAAATGCGGCCTCGCACCCGGCATGCCCGGCGCCCACGACGACTACATCGACTTTCATTGGTCTTTTGACCTATTTTCCAATACAGAATCGCTCGAATATCGCGTCGAGCACATCGTCCGGCGAGCGCCTGCCCACGACCTCGTCGAGCGCACGCTCGGCTCCCTGCAGAACAGCCATTACCAGTTCCTCCGGTTGACCGGCGGCGGCAAGCTCTCTCACCTCCGAGAGCCGCTCGCGCACTCGCTCGAGCAGTGTGACATGGCGCACGTTCGTGACGCCGATCTGCTCGCCGATGTCCGGAGCGCCAAGCAGGACCTGGAGCAGCGCTGATCTCAACGCGCCGAGCCCGGCGCCCGTCGTCGCCGACAACTCGACGCGATCGATCGATCCTGCGTTGATGTCGTCGTGGCCCCAGGCTGCGGGCAGATCGCATTTGTTGATCGCCGCGACGCACGGGACGCCCTGTCCCAGATCTGAGAGTTCCTGCCACTCGTCTGCCGCCAGAGGTCGCGATCGATCCAGCACCAGTACCAGCAGATCGGCGCCCAGTGCGGCGCCTCGCGTCCGTTCGATCCCCTCACGCTCGATCACTTCGACAGAGTCTCGCAGACCTGCTGTGTCAACGAGCGTCAGCGGAACGCCCCCGACATCGCACCGCTCCGTCAGCAGATCGCGCGTCGTCCCGGCAATCGACGTCACGATCGCGCGGTTCGCTCCCAGGAAGGCGTTGAAGAGGCTCGATTTCCCGACGTTGGGGGCGCCGACGAAGACCACGCGCCGCCCTTCGCGTATCACGCGCCCAGCCGCCGCCTGCCGAAGCAAAGCCTCGACCGCAGCCCGCGCCGCATCGACATCGTCCACGACCGCGGCGGGATCGATGAAATGGTACCCCTCCTCGGGAAAGTCCACCGAGGCTTCGAGTCGCACGCGCAGATCGAAGAGACGCGTTGCAATCGAGGCGATCGCATGGGTGAGCGATCCGTCGAGCTGATCGATCGCCAGTCGCGCCTGTGCGGGGGTCACCGCGTCTATCAGGTCGGCGACGGCCTCGGCCTGGACGAGGTCCAGCTTGCCATTGACGTAGGCACGCAGCGTGAACTCACCCGGCCTGGCCAGACGCGCGCCGGCTCGGACGAGTGACGCGAGCATGCGTTCGAGCACGACGGGACTTCCGTGCCCGGATATTTCGATGGTGTCGTCGCCCGTGTAGGACGCCGGCGCCGGGAAGAAGGTGGCGATGACGCGATCGAGTTGCTGTCGATCGGCCTCGCCGCCGCCGTCCGTGATGCGGCGGAGCGACGCGAATCGTGGCCGAAGGGCTCCACCGCTCAGGACACGGCCGACGACGCGTTGCGCAGACGGACCGGCGACTCTCAAGACGCCGATGCCTGAGCGGCCTGGTGGAGTGGCAATGGCGACGATCGTGTCGTCTGGCGCGTACACGGATTCTCTACGCGGGCGCGCGGACCGCCGCGGTGTGTCAGCCGCGTTCCTTCGGCGATCGAAGGCTGATGAATACCTGCTTCAACTGCCCGTCGCCCTGGCTCTCGGAGCAGACCTCGGGATCGCGCGCGACCTCGAGATGGACGATGCGCCGTGCGTACGAATTGAGCGGTCCGAGCTCCTGCGCGACGCCCGTTGATTTGGCCCGCTCCATCAGGAAGCGCGCCATCTGCTGCAGTTCGGCGTCTTTGCCTCGCCGGAAGCCCAGGGCGTCGACGACGATGCGCTGGTTACCCCCGATGTCGCGCCGGTATGCGGTGTTGACCAGATGCTGCAGCGCGTCCAGTCCCTCGCCCTTTCTGCGCAGCAGCAGCTCGCTTTCGTCTCCGCGCACGTCTACTTCAAGACTGCCGTCCGGAAGGTCCGAGACCACGATCTCGACGTCCATGCCCAATGCTTCGACGATGTCGCCAACGAAGGCCTTCACTTCGTCATGCCATTGCGCGCTCACGGATGACCTCCTGTCCTCGACGTCGGTTCATTCAGCTAGCGCTTGCCGGCACGCGCGGGCGCGGCCAGCAGCCGGTTCGTCAGGTACTGCTGCCCGATCGTCCAGACGTTGCTCACCAGCCAGTAGATGACCAGGCCGCTGGGTGCCCAGAGAAAGAACACCATGAAGATGAGCGGCATGAACATCATCATCCGCTGCTGGGCGGGATCGCCGGTCGCCGGCATCATTTTGGTCTGCCAGAACTGCGAGATGCCCATGAGCACGGGGGTGATGAACAGGGGATCGGCCGTCGACAGATCCTTGATCCAGCCGATCCACGGCGCACCTCGCAGCTCGATCGCCACCGAGAGCAGGGCGTAGAACGCGAACAGGACGGGGAACGTGAGGAGCATCGGCACGCATCCGCTCGCCGGGTTGACACCCCGTTCGCGATACAGGTTCATCAGCTCCGAGTTCATCTTCTGGCGCGCCGGATCGGTCACCTTCAGCTTCGCGTAGCGATCCTGAATGGCCTTCACCTGCGGCTGGATCTGCTGCATCTTCCGCATCGACACGGCGCTCTTGTGCCGGAGCGGGAACATCAGGAGGTTGATCGCGATCGTCAGGAGGATGATCGACCAGCCATAGTTGCCCACATAAGCGTCGACCCATTTGAGCGCCTTGAGGAGCGGCGTCGCCAGGAAGCCGAAGATTCCGAAATGGATGGTGCGAACGAGCTCGGCATCGACCGATTGGAGAAGATCGAACTCCTTGGGCCCGTAGAAGAAGGTGAGTGGGGCCTCGCCGGCGCTGCGTACGCGATAGTCAACGATCGTGCGAGGTCCATCGGCAGCCGGCACGGCGTGAGCGCGATAGTCCACACGCGTCTGCCGACCCGCGGAAACGAGGGCCGCGAGAAAGTACTGATCGTCCACGCCCGCATATCGAAACAGCCCTTCGCGGGTCGGTTGCTCGGCGATCGTCGCGGCGGGGACGCGCGTGACGTCGGTGGCGTTCTGGAAGATGGCCTGCGGCGGTTGATAGGTGGACACCGCCAGGAAGCCTGATTGCGCGACGCCTCGCTCGAAATCGCCGAATCCGGCGCCACCGTGAATCGTGACGCGCTCGTCGCGGCCCTGGATCGCCACGCTCGCCGCGACGCGCAGCACGTACGGCTTCCCGTCCGGCTGGAACACGATCTCCTTGCGGGCCACGAGCCCGCTCGCGTCCTGGAAGTCGAGTACCAGCGTCCCGCTCTGCTTGCCGAGCGCCAGTCGATCGACACTGGCTCGATAGACCGCGGTGTTCAGCAACCCGGTGACACCGGCATCGGCCACCGACACGGCCAGTGGCTTCATGGCCGGATCGATCAGGGCCTTGGCCACCATCTCCATCGGCCGACCGGACGAATCCAGGTACTTCTTCAGTTGCCAACTGACGATGACCGCACCGCGAGTGGACACGACGGCCCGCAGGACGTCGGTGTCGACCACGATTTCCTGCGCTGGTTCCCCGGCCACCGTCACCGCTGCCCTGCCGGGGGGACACTACTGCTCTCGACCGGAGCAACATGGCGCTGGTGCTGGTGCTCCCGGCTCACCCGTGGCCACCGGCCGCCGCGTGTCGGTTGCGCCCGTGCGGGGCTTGACGACCAGTGTCTGATACGCGAGCAGGACCGACAAACGAAAGCAGTACCGCGACGAGGACCCGTCTCTCCATGAGCTCCTACTGCACGGTCAATCTGCGTGTTCCCGACGATCGGCGTCGGGAACGGGGTCGAGCCCCCAGCCGCCCCAGGGATGGCAGCGTGTCACACGCTTTGCCGCCAGCGAGAGAGCGGTGAGGAACGGGTGTCGTTGGAACGCCTCGATGGCGTAGGCCGAGCACGACGGTGAAAAGCGGCAGGCACCCCCCGCCAGAGGCGCAAACATGACCTGGTAGGCGCGGACCGCCACTCGCGACGCGGCGCGCAGTGCACGGTCAGGCACGCTTGATGGCCGGCGCGGCCGGAACGCGTTCTCGTCGGATGGATACGAGCGTTCTGTAATCGCGTTCAAGGGCGGCGAACTCAGCGGAGAGGAACTCACGGCGCGGAATGACGACGAGGTCGAGGCCGGGCCGGGGCTTGTGCCGCCGGAACATTTCGCGCGAGAGGCGCTTGGCCCGGTTGCGGATGACGGCATTGCCGAGCTTTCGCGTCGCGGCAATGCCAAGACGGGTGACGTCCCGGCCCGACTGCAGCAGGAACATCGTCATGTATCGGCCGTGGACCTTCAAGCCCTGCTTGTAGATCCGTTCATAGTCCGCTCGCCGCCGGAGACGTTCAGCCGCCGGCAGGGCTTCGGCCGACATTACAACCCCATCAGGACGACGAGACGCTGAGCCGCTTGCGGCCCTTGGCCCGGCGACGCTTCAGCACGAGGCGACCGTTCTTGGTCTTCATGCGTTCGAGAAACCCGTGCGTGCGGCGACGACGGCGGCGATTGGGCTGGAAGGTGCGCTTCATGATGACGTTTGACCGGACCCGTCCGCTCGGTGGCCTGAACGGAGAACTTGAAATGGTAATGGGACGCTCTTGACCGTGTCAAATGACGAGCCGTCGGCAGCGCTCGGCACGCATTCGCAACAGGCGAAGCAAACATAAGTGAAATATGCATTTACTGAGTCGTGTGCACGCGGGTGCCGCCGTTGCATTGCCGGTCCACGACCGGTGTGGTAGAGTCCCGGCTCTTTTGAACCCTCCGGCAGACTGGCGACCGACCCGAGGGGGAGGTTTTCCACAATTGTGGAAAAAGTTGTGGAAAATCGCGCCTTTACGCACGGCGTGAGCCGGGAATCGTTGCTGTATCGTCATTCTCACTGGGCGAAAGTCGAAAATACCCCGTTTTTATTGGGTTGCGCGAGTCATCGTAGCGTCAACGCCATGTCACACCATCGTCACTCGAGGCGAAGGTGTCAGAAACGCTGACAGTCAGGGCCGTTTGGGGCCCTGGGTGAGGACGAGCGGGATTCGGGAGCGTCGGCGATGACAGTGTGGGATCAGGTCCTCGCCCGCGTTGAGACGAAAGTCAATCGCCACAGCTTTTCCACCTGGTTCAGACGGACCGCCTTCGTCAATGACCTGGGCGACCGGGTCGTGATTCAGGTGCCCGACACGGTGTTTCGGGACTGGCTGCTGAAGCATTACTCGGGCGTGCTGGCGGACTCATTGGCTGAGGTAGGGAGGGCCGATGCGGCGCTCACGTTCGTCACCGAGGCGGAAGCGAGCACCCGGCAGGCCGTGACCGTGCTCCCGTCCTCGGCCGAATTCCCCGCGGATCGGTCAGGTGATCCTGACCTGGCGGAACCCGGCCCTCCTCCCGTTCAATCCACCTCGGGATTGAACCCCCGCTACACCTTCGACACGTTCGTCGTCGGCCCCTCGAACCAGTTCGCGCACGCCGCGTGCCGTGCCGTCGCCGAGGCGCCCGCGAGGATCGTACAACCCGTTGTTCATCTACGGCGACGTCGGTCTCGGGAAGACGCATCTGATGCACGCCGTCGGTCACTACATTGCGCAGCAGACGCGCAATCTGAAGCTGACCTACGTCTCGTCCGAGCGCTTCATGAACGAGATGATCAACGCGCTGCGGTACGAGCGGATTCTCGATTTCAGGGAGCGCTATCGCAACGTGGACGTGTTGCTGGTCGACGACATTCAGTTCATCGGCGGCAAGGAGAGCACGCAGACCGAGTTCTTCCATACCTTCAACGCGTTGTTCGACTCGGCCAAGCAGATCGTCATCAGCAGCGATTCGCCGCCGCACGAAATCACCTCGCTCGAGGAGCGTCTCCGCTCGCGATTCGAATGGGGACTCATTGCCGATATCCAGCCGCCCGACCTCGAGACCAAGGTCGCGATCCTGAAGAAAAAGGCCGACGCGGAAGCGGTGCCTCTTCCCGACAACGTCGCCATCTACATTGCCCAGAAGATCAAGTCGAACATTCGCGAGCTCGAGGGGTCGCTCATTCGTCTCGTCGCCTACGCCTCGATGATGGGATCGGAGATCAACCTCTCGCTGGCGCAGCACGTCTTGCGCAACGTGCTCGTCAACGACGAGCGCGTGATCACGACCGAAATCATCCTGAAGTTCGTGGCTGAGTATTTCCAGCGCAAGCCGGGAGAGCTTCGGGCGCGTAACAACTCGAAGTCGGTCGCACTTCCCCGCCAGGTCGCGATGTACATGTGCAAATCGCTGACACGCGCGTCGTTGCCCGAGATTGGCAAGACGTTCGGCGGCAAGCATCATTCGACGGTCATCCATTCCATCCAGAAGGTCGAAGCCCTGCGGCAGCGCGACCCCGAGTTCAACACGCTGCTCAACAACCTGCTCGCCAACTTCCAGTAAGTCTGAAGGGCAGCGCGGGAAGGTTTTCCACAGTCACCTGTTGAAAAGCTGCGGGCGTGTGTGAACGCCTCGACAGCTCGTCGGTGGGCGCCGTGAAATGCTGCATGCGGCACTGCCTGAAATCCTCAGCTTCCCGTCCGTGTAAGTCATTCTCAGGGAAGGAGAAATTGACGCGCTTTCACTTTTCAACAGGGCCTTGTTCCTGTTATAATTGCGTGTTTGTTGATCCGGTCTGAAAGACAAGATCACTGATCTTGTTCGGGCGGGGCGTCTCGTCTCGTCGGGACACGGACTGCCGGTCACCATCTCGTTCGAGGGCGCAACCCGCATGGAACTTGTCGTCCGCAAGACCGATCTGTTGCGTGAATTGCAGCTCTTCCAGGGCATCGTGGAGCGAAAGAACACGATCCCCATCCTCGCAAACGTGCTGATCGATGCCAGGGGCAGCGAGGTAAGGCTTGCGGCAACGGATCTCGAAGTCGGACTGAGAAGTCGGTGCGAGGCCACGGTCGCCAAGAGCGGGTCGCTGACACTGCCCGCAAAGAAGCTCTACGAGATCGTGAAGGCGCTGCCGGAGACCGACGTCCGGATCGAGCAGGACAAGTCGGGGGTGAAGGTCGCGGCCGAGCGGTTCGATTCGCGGCTGACGACAATGCCGCGCGACGATTTTCCTGCCCTCCCGGAGGGCGTCGGCTCGGTGGACGCGACGCTTCCCCGCGAAGCGCTGCGCCACATGATCGCGAAGACGCAGTTTGCGATTACCGGCGAGGACACGCGCTACTACCTGAATGGCGCGCTGCTGGTGCTGAAGTCGAACGAGATGACGCTCGTGGCGACTGACGGGCACCGCCTGGCATTGGTGAGCCGTCCCCCGGGACGAGCCAGAGACGATCGAGAGCCGCATCATTCTCCCGAAGAAGACGTTGCTCGAGCTCGGGCGTCTGCTGGCAGAGTCGGATCAGGACGTGCGCTTCGAGAAGGGGGAGAACCACCTGTTCTTCGAGGTCGGCGGCCGCGTGCTGGTGTCGAGGACGATTGACGGGCAGTTTCCGGCGTTCGAGCGCGTCATCCCGAAGACGAACGACAAATCGATCACGTTCGACCGGGATCGCCTCACCAGCGCTGTGAAGCGGGTCGCGCTGCTCTCCAACGAGCGCTCGCGTGCGGTCCAGTTCCAGATCGGGCCTGGCGAAGTGGTCGTCGTGTCCAAGAGCTCGGAGTTCGGCGACGCGAAGGAGATCCTGCCCGTCGAGTACACCGGCCCCGCGCTCACGATTTGCTTCAACGCGCAGTACGTGCTCGATTTCCTGTCGGTCGCGGACACCGAGAGCGTGGCGCTCGAGTTCAAGGACGAGATGAGCCAGGCGGTCATGAAGCCCGTGGACCCCGCCGGCTATGACTACACCTACGTAATCATGCCGATGCGTATCTGAGGCGCGGCCGTCTGGCGCGCGCTGGACCACAGGGACGCGGCAGCGCCCGACCGGGCGCGACCTGGTGGTAGCCGCGGTGATCGGCAGACTCTGGAATGGAACAGGACAACCCACAGCAACAACTACCGGCCGACGTCACGCCCAGCGAGGTCGTTGAGTCCACCGCGACCTTCAACGGCGAGTTCGGCCCCGGAGACGACTACGGCGCGGACAAGATCAAGGTGCTGGAAGGCCTCGAAGCCGTCCGGAAGCGCCCTGCCATGTACATCGGGTCGACGGGCGCGCCGGGTTTGCATCATCTCGTCTACGAGGTCGTGGACAATTCGATCGACGAAGCCCTCGCCGGGTACTGCACGCAGGTCAACGTCCAGATCCATCTCGACAACTCGGTCACGGTGACCGATGACGGTCGCGGCATTCCCGTGGATCAGCACGAAAGCGGCCGATCCGCCGCTGAAGTCGTGCTGACCATCCTCCACGCCGGCGGCAAGTTCGACAACAGCAGCTACAAGGTCTCCGGGGGACTGCACGGCGTCGGGGTGTCCGTGGTCAACGCGCTCGCCGAGCGCCTCGAGCTCGAGATTTACCGCAACGGCCAGGTCTACGCACAGACCTACGAGCGTGGGAAGCCGGTCGCCGATCTGATCGTGACCGGCAAGACGAAGCGTCGCGGCACGAAGATCACCTTCAAACCCGATCAGGAGATCTTCGAAACCATCGAGTTCAGCTTCGACACGCTGGCGCAGCGCCTCCGCGAACTGGCGTTCCTGAACGCCGGCGTGCAGATCACGCTGGACGATGAGCGTGAGGGCGGCAAGAGCCACGCCTTTCACTACGAGGGCGGAATCAATCAGTTCGTCACGTTTCTCAATCAGGCGAAGACCGTCATTTACGACGATCCCATCTACATGAAGGGGGAACGGGACGGGATTCAGGTCGAGATCGCGCTGCAGTGGAACGATGGCTACAGCGAGTTGATGTATTCCTTCGCGAACAACATCAACACGCACGAAGGCGGAACGCACCTGTCGGGTTTCAGGGCGGCGCTCACCCGCACCATCAATGCCTACGCGTCGCGGAACAACCTGGCGAAGGACCTCAAGGAGAGCATCAGCGGCGACGACATCCGCGGAGGGCCTCACCGGCGTCATCAGCGTGAAGATTCCGCAGCCGCAGTTCGAAGGCCAGACCAAGACGAAGCTCGGGAACACCGAGGTAAAGGGCATCGTCGAGACCATCGTCAACGATCGGCTGGGGGCGTTTCTCGAGGAGAACCCCGCCGTTGCGCGACGCGTGATCCAGAAGGCCACCGACGCCGCGCGGGCACGTGAGGCCGCGCGCAAGGCGAGGGATCTCGTCCGCCGGAAGGGCGCGTTCGACAGCGGGTCGCTGCCAGGGAAGCTGGCCGACTGCCAGGAGCGGGATCCCGCACTGAGCGAGATCTACATCGTCGAGGGCGATTCGGCTGGCGGATCCGCCAAGCAGGGGCGCGACCGCAAGTTCCAGGCGATCCTGCCGATTCGCGGCAAGATTCTCAACGTCGAGAAGGCGCGCTTCGACAAGATGCTGGGCAGCGACGCCATCAAGACGATGATCGCGGCGCTCGGATGCGGCATCGGCAGCGAAGACTTCACGATCGAGAAGCTCCGCTACCACCGCATCATCATCATGACGGATGCGGACGTGGACGGCTCGCACATCCGCACGCTGCTGCTGACCTTCTTCTACAGGCAGATGCGCGAGCTGATCGACAACGGCTACGTCTACATCGCGCAGCCGCCGCTCTTCCATGTGAAGCGCGGGAAGAAGACGACCTACGTCAAGGATGAACGCGAGCTCGAGAGCTTCCTCGTCCACCGCGCGACCGAGAACCGGGTCGTGCGATCCGTCCGCAGCGGGCGCGAGATGGCGGGCGCGGAGCTCGAGCGGCACCTGCACCAGCTCGAATCGCTGCAGAAGTACCTCCAGCTCGTCGAGCGCCGCGGACCGACGCGCGACGTCATCGTCCGGCTGCTGGAAAGCGGCGTCCGCGACGCCACGTTCTTCAGTGAGCGGGACCGCGTCGGCGCGCTGGCCTCGAGCCTGGGCAACGACACGCGCGACGTCACTGTCCAGGCCGACGACGAGCACAACGCGCACGCGCTGGTGATCGAGGATCGGTCGGCGGGCTACAGTCGCGAGACGATCATCGGCGTCGAGTTCGTCTCGAGCCCTGAGTACCGGACGCTCTTCACCAGCTTCGGTGCGGTCAAGGACCTGCTCGGTCCGGTGATCATCAGGTCGATCGACGGGAAGCCGGACGCCGAGCCCGAACCAGCCGAGGACGAGGCGCCGGCGACGGCCGCCGATGACACGACGTTCGGCGGCGCGCCGGTGGATGCCGCGACCAAGCTCGCCGCCGAGCCGCGGAAGCCGAAAGCCGGCAAGGACGGCGACGTTCACGTCGAGTCGATGGACGATCTGATCGAGTACTTCATCACCGCCGGGCGGAAGGGCATCGAGATCGGCCGGTTCAAGGGTCTCGGCGAGATGAATCCCGAGCAGCTCTGGATGACGACGATGGATCCCGCCGTCCGTACGCTGCTGCAGGTGCGGGCGGAAGACCACGCCGAGGCCGACCTGATGTTCACGACGCTGATGGGCGATCAGGTCGAGCCACGCCGCAAGTTCATCGAGGACAACGCGCTGGACGTCAAGAATCTGGATATCTGATCGGGCTACGGACTACGGGCTTCAGGCTACAGGCAACACACCTGTAGCCCAACAGGGCCCGTAGCCCGTAGTCCGCAGCCTGCAGTCCGCCTGCGGCAGCGCCCCGAGTGCCACCGACCCATGTCCGACACCCAATCCCGCATCCCGGTCAACATCGAAGACGAGATGAAGCGCTCGTACATGGATTACGCGATGAGCGTGATCATCGGGCGAGCGCTGCCCGACGTCAGGGACGGGCTCAAGCCGGCGCATCGCCGGGTGCTCTTTGCGATGCGCCAGATGGGCCTGGCGTCCAATCGGGCCTACCGCAAGTGCGCCGGCATCGTCGGCGAAGTCATCGGCAACTATCACCCGCACGGTGACGCCCCGGCCTACGACACGCTGGTCCGGCTCGCGCAGGACTTCAACATGCGGTACCCCCTGGTGGACGGCCAGGGGAACTTCGGGTCGATGGACGGCGACGCGGCTGCGGCGTACCGGTACACGGAGGCGCGTCTCGAAGCCCTTGCCGAGGCCATCATGGCCGACCTCGACAAGGAGACCGTCGACTTCGTCCCGAACTTCGACGAGCGCAAGGAAGAACCGACCGTCCTGCCGGCGCCGTTCCCGAATCTCCTGGTGAACGGATCCACCGGCATCGCGGTGGGGATGGCGACGAACATCCCGCCCCACAACATCCGCGAGGTCATCGACGCCGTGATCGGGGTCATCGACCTGACGATGGCGGCCGAGGAGGCGCCCCGCAGCCAGGCCGACGTGCGGCTGGAGAAGCAGCGCCGCATCCTGCAGGCGCTGCCGGGTCCCGATTTCCCGGGCGGCGCCATCATCGTCGGCCGGGCCGGCATCCATTCGGCGTACACGACCGGGCGGGGGGCCGTCACGCTGCGCGCCAAGACCGAGATCGAGCCGATCGGCAAGACCGATCGGATGCAGATCGTCGTCACGGAGATTCCGTACCAGGTCAACAAGGCGCAGCTGCAGGAAAAGATCGCCGACCTCGTGCGCGAGAAGGTCATCGAGGGCATCTCCGACATCCGCGACGAATCGGATCGCCAGGGTGTCCGTGTGGTCATCGAGCTGAAGAAGGGCGAGGTGCCCGATGTCGTGCTGAACAACCTGTTCAAGCACACGCAGCTCCAGACCACGTTCGGCGTGATCATGCTGGCGATTGTCGGCGGCCGGCCCCGGGTCCTGCCGCTGGTCGACCTGCTGGATCACTTCGTCGAGTTCCGCCGCGACGTCGTGCGCCGCCGCATCGAGTTCGAGCTCCGCAAGGCCGAAGCGCGGGCGCACATCCTCGAAGGGCTGAAGATCGCGCTCGACCACCTCGATGCGGTCATCCAGCTCATTCGCTCCGCGGCCAACCCCGGGGTGGCGCGCGACGGACTGATGCGCGAGTTCGGCCTGTCGCAGATTCAGGCGCAGGCCATCCTCGACATGCAGCTCCAGCGACTGACCGGGCTGGAGCGGCAGAAGATTGTCGATGAGCTGACCGGCCTGCTGAAGGAGATCGAGCGGCTGCGGACCATTCTCGGGAGCCGCAAGCTGCTCATGGGCATCGTCGTCACCGAGCTGCGGCAGATCCAGGAGCGCTTCGGCGACGCGCGTCGCACCGAGATCATCGAGGATCCGGGCGAGATTCGCATCGAGGATCTGATCGCCGAGGAAGACATGGCGATCACGGTGAGCAACACCGGCTACATCAAGCGGACGTCGCTCACGTCGTACCGGCAGCAGCAGCGCGGCGGCAAGGGCCGGCGCGGCATGGATCTGCGCGAGGAGGACTTCGTCAGCCACCTCTTCGTCGCGTCCACACACGCCTACATCATGATCTTCTCGGATCGCGGCCGGGCATACTGGCTGAAGGTCTATGAGATTCCCGACGTCGGCCCGGCGAACCGCGGCAAGGCGATCGTGAACCTGGTCTCGATGGAACCGGGCGAGAAGATCGCCGCCCTCGTCGCCGTCCGCGAGTTCCCGGCCGACGAAGACGAGCGGTTCATCGTCATGGGGACGCCGGAAGGGCGTGGTGAAGAAGACCGACCTGCGTGCCTACGCCAACCCCCGCGTCGGCGGCATCATCGCGATGGGTGTCGAGGACGATGATGCGGTGATTGCCGTGCAGCTCACCGATGGCGGGAGCGAAGTGCTGATCGGGACTCGCCAGGGCCAGGCGATTCGCTTCGAGGAGACCGACGCGCGGGCGATGGGCCGCACGGCCTACGGGGTCCGCGGCATCGCGCTCCGGGAGGGCGACGAAGTCGTGGCGATGGAGGTCGTCAAGCCTGGCGGCACGGTCCTGACGGTGACGGCCAACGGCTACGGCAAGCGGACCTCCCTGGACGAGTACCGCCTGCAATCGCGCGGCGGCTACGGCATCATCAACATCCAGACGAGCGACCGGAATGGCGCAGTCGTGGGCATCACCTACGTGTCGGACGAGCACGAGTTGATGGTGATCACGCAGCAGGGCCAGACGCTGCGGATGCACGCCACCGACGTGCGCGCGATTGGTCGCGCCACGCAGGGCGTGCGGCTGATCGGCGTCGCCGAGGGTGATTCGGTGGTGTCGGTCGTGCGCGTCGAGGATCAGAACGGCGGCGACGACACGGCAGCGGATGGTTCGGACGTGACCGGGGAGCCCGGGGACGGCGAGCCGGAGAACGAGACTCCGCCTGAAGAGTAGTCAGTGCCGGACCTGGCAGTCCTCGTAGTGTCCGGCTTCAGCTAGTTCCGTAGTGTCCGGCTTCAGCCGGACCTGGTAGCACGCCGTAGTCCCCAGCTTCAGCCGGACCGCGCCGGCCGCTGTCGTCACACCGGCTCCAACCGAGCGAACCTGGCAATCAGTTTCTTCCGCCCCACTGACGAGAAGCGGACCGTGAGCTTCGTGTCCGCGTCCGCCGGCTCGACGCTGAGCACCGTGCCGACGCCGAACGTCGGGTGGCGCACCCGGAGCCCCGGGCGCAGATCGGGCGAGGACTGGTCCTCGTCTTCGTACCGGTAGCCCTGTGTCGGCTTGTCGCGCACCGAGTCCGGGGGCTTCCGGCTCGCCTGCGCATACGGATTCACGCGCATCTCGTAGGCGGCAGGCCTGCGGCTGGCGTAGGCGAGCGTCGGCGACTCGATGCACTGCAGCAACTCCTGCGGGAGCTCGCCGAGAAAGCGGGAGGGCTCGGTGGGTTGGTACTCGCCGAAGATGCGGCGTCTCGCGGCGCTTGCCAGGTACAGCCGGCGCTCGGCGCGCGTGATGCCGACGTAGCAGAGCCGCCGCTCTTCCTCCATCTCGTTCGGATCGTCCAGCGCGCGGCTGTGCGGGAACAGCTTCTCTTCCATGCCCGGGATGATGACCGCCGGGAACTCGAGCCCCTTGGCCGCGTGCATCGTCATCAGCCAGACGCGGGCGCGTTCGGAACCCGAGGCTTCGTCGGCTTCCGACAACAGCGACAAGCGGTCCACGAAGCCGCCGAGCGACGCGCCGTCCTCGCGCGCCTCGTACTCGCGGGCGGCAGAGACCAGCTCGGCGAGGTTCGCGAGACGCTCGCGCGCCTCTTCGGACTGCTCTTCCTGGAGATCCTGAAAGTAGCCTGCGCGCTCGAGCGTGCGCTCGATGGTGGCGCCGATCGACTGGTCGGGCTCGCGGTTCTGCGATGAGAGATCCGTGATGAGATCCACGAAGGCCTTGAGCGACGCGTGCGCGCGCGGGGCCAGGCGCCGGCCGGCGAGCAGGTGCTCGGCTCGCGCCCACAGCGACCGCTTCTCGCTGACCGCGAAGAGACCGGCCTGGCCGAGTGGCGGCAGCCCGTCCTGCCCCGCCGGATCGGCCTGCTCGATCGCGTCGATGACCGCCTTGCCGATTCCGCGCGGCGGCGTGTTCACCACGCGGCGGAAACTGACATCGTCATGCGGGTTGATCAGGAGCTTGAGATACGCCAGGGTGTCCTTGATCTCCTTGCGCTCGTAGAACCGCACGCCGCCGACGATGCGGTACGGCAGCCCTTCGCGCGTCAGCGCGTCTTCGATCGCCCGCGACTGTGCGTTGATCCGGTAGAGCACCGCCACCGTGGCGCTCGCATCATCGGCGAGCTCGGCACGAATCGACCGGAGGACGAAGTCGGCTTCCTCGATCTCGTCCGCCGCGTGGCAGTAGGTGATGAGGTCACCACCCGCGCGATCGGTCCAGAGCCGCTTCTCCTTCCGTTGCTTGTTCCGGCTGATGACGGCCGACGCCGCATCGAGGATGACCTGGGTCGAACGGTAGTTGCGCTCGAGCCTCACCAGCCGCGCATTGGGGTAGTCGCGCTCGAAATCGAGGATGTTGTTGAGGTCGGCGCCACGCCACTTGTAGATCGACTGATCGGGGTCGCCGACGACGGCGAGGTTCCCGTGGACGGAGGCCAGCTGGCGGATGAGCAGGTACTGCGGCCTGTTGGTGTCCTGATACT
Source organism: Vicinamibacterales bacterium (assembly GCA_963834365.1). GTDB lineage: Bacteria > Acidobacteriota > Vicinamibacteria > Vicinamibacterales > Vicinamibacteraceae > CAWJAP01. Next base: position 517,344 of record CAWIBS010000030.1, read on the forward strand.
CGTCGATCATCACGAATCGGAACCGTTTGGCGTAGCGTTCCCGCGTCGCGGCCGACCGGTCGAACAACTCGACGGTCTTGAGCAGCAGGTCGTCGAAGTCCACGGCGCCGCTCTCCCGGAGCAGCTCGAGATACCGGGCGTAGACCTTGGCGATCTGCTCGTCCCGGTAGCTCCAGCCGGTTTCCGCCAGCGCGCCCGGCGACTCCATGCGGTTCTTCGCCTGGCTGATGCTTGCGAGCGCAAGGCGCGGCGGGACCAGCTTGTCGTCCACATGCAGGTCGCGCATCGCCTGCTTCACGGCGGCTGCCTGATCGGACGAGTCGTAGATGACGAAGTCGCGCGAGAGCCCGATCGCCGGCCCTTCGCGCCGGAGCAGCCGCGCGCACAAGGCGTGAAACGTGGAGATCCAGAGCTTCCGGCGATCCGAGCCGAGCAGGCCCGCCACGCGCGATCGCATCTCCTCGGCGGCCTTGTTGGTGAACGTGACCGCGAGCACCTCATCGTCGCCGGCGAACCCTCCGCCAATGAGGTACGCGATGCGAAACGCGATCACCCGCGTCTTGCCCGAGCCTGCACCCGCGAGGATGAGGAGCGGTCCCTCGGTTTGCTCGACCGCGTCACGCTGCTCGGGGTTCAGGTTGTTGAGAAAGTCCATGCTGGAGCGACTGGGCGACTGGGCGACTGGGCGACTGGGCGACTGGGCGACTGGGCGACTGGGCGGCGGCTTCCGTCAGCCTTTGGAGTATAGCAATCAGCCCGGCGGCGATTCAGGATCGCTTCTTGCTCGATCGATCCCGTTCGTCACGCACGATCGAGGAGCAATCGATGGATGAGGGGCCTCGACAGCCGCCCAACAGCGGAAACTGCAACACCGTCGAGCAGACGCAGGGCGAAATTCGCAGTTACCGGGACTTGCTCGTCTGGCAGGATTCGATGGAGCTCGTCGTCGAAGTCTACCGCGCGACCGAGCGGTTTCCCTCGGCGGAGGTTTACGGTTTGCGTCGTCAGATCCGAGACGCGGCGACCTCGGTTCCGGCCAACATTGCGGAAGGCCATCGACGGCGCGGCAGCAAATCCTATTTGGCCTTCGTGAGCAACGCGGCCGGATCCCACGCGGAGTTGGAAACACACCTCGAACTCGCGCGACGGCTCGAACCTGATCGACGCCTCGAGCGCACGCAAAGCTCACCCGTCGTTGCGATTGCGTTGGACGCCTACTGACGAAACTCTTTTGCGGCGCTGATGAAGGCTGCCACTCGGTGAGCACATTCGCCCCAAGTCGCCTAATCGCCCAGTCCGCCTACTCCACTGTCACGCTCTTCGCCAGATTCCTCGGCTGATCGACGTCGCAGCCGCGTCGGACCGCGATGTGGTACGCGAGCAACTGGAGCGGAATGACCGTGACGATGGGCGCGAGCAGCGGCGGGCATTCGGGCAGCGGGATGCGCGAGTCGCGCACGGGGTCGAGCACGGGATCGAGGCGGTCGTCGCCCTTCGTCACGAGCGCGATGACCATCCCGCCCCGTGCCTTGGCTTCCTGCACGTTGCCGAGCATCTTCTCGAAGACGGCGTCCTTGGGGGCGATGGCCACGACCGGCATCTTCTCGTCGATGAGCGCGATCGGGCCGTGCTTCATCTCGCCCGCCGGGTAGCCTTCGGCGTGGATGTAGGAGATTTCCTTCAGCTTGAGCGCGCCTTCGAGCGCGATCGGATACTGACGTCCGCGTCCCAGGAACAGGAAGTCGCTGCACTGGTAGCAGCGCTTCGCAATCTCCTCGATCTGCGGCTCGGTATGGAGGGCGTCCTCGAGGAGACGAGGCAGATGCGAGAGCGCCTCGAGGTGCGGGCGGATCTCGTCGGGCGAGAGCGTCTCCCGGGCCTGGGCGAGATAGAGCGCGAGGAGGTGAATGGCCACGAGCTGCGACGTGAACGCCTTGGTCGACGCGACGCCAATCTCGGGGCCGGCGTGCGTGTAGACCGTGCCTTCCGTTTCCCGCGTCGCCATGCTGCCGACGACGTTGCAGATCGACATGCTCCGCGCGCCCTTGGACTTGGCCTCGCGGAGCGCGGCCAGCGTGTCGGCCGTCTCGCCCGATTGCGTGATGATGACCGCCAGCGTGTGGGCGTCGACAATCGGGTCGCGATAGCGGTACTCGGAGCCGTAGTCGACCTCGACCGGCAGCCGCGCGAGCTCCTCGATGAGAAACTTCCCGATGAGCGCCGAGTGCCACGACGTGCCGCAGGCCAGCATCACGACGCGCTTGATCGTGCGGAGGTCGGCCGTCGAAATCTTCATCTCGTCGAGGAACACCTGCCCGGTTTCCTCCGAGACGCGGCCGAGCACCGTCTCGCGGGCCGCCCAGGGCTGCTCGAAGATCTCCTTGAGCATGAAGTGCTTGTAGCCGCCCTTCTCCGCCATCACCGGGTCCCACAGCACGCGCTGCGGCGACCGGACGCGTTCGACGCCATCGAAGTCGGTGAAGGTGACTCCCGCGCGCGTCAACACGGCGATCTCGCGGTCTTCCAGGAACACGACGTCACGCGTGTGGCTGAGGATCGCGGGAATGTCGGAGGCGACGAAATATTCGCCGTCGCCCATGCCGACGACAATCGGCGGCCCGTTGCGCACCGCGACGATCTTCTCGGGATCGTCGGCGGACATCAGGACGCACGCAAACAGGCCGCGCAGCCGCGAGAGCGCCTGCCGAACGGCTTCTTCGAGCGATCCCGCGCCGTTGCGCAGCGCGCGCGCCACCAGGTGCGCGACCACCTCGGTGTCGGTCTCGGACTGGAACTTGTGGCCCGCCGCCTGCAGCTCCTGCTTCACCTCGAGGTAGTTCTCGATGATGCCGTTGTGGACGACGACGGTCCGGCCGGAGTCGTCGCGATGCGGGTGCGCATTCTCCTCCGTGGGTCGTCCGTGGGTGGCCCACCGCGTGTGTCCGAGGCCGTAGTCTCCGGCAAGAGGGGCGCCGACCAGCGTCTCCTCGAGACGTGCGAGCTTGCCGGCGCTGCGCCGCACCTCGATGCCGCCATCGCGCACCACGGCCACGCCAGCCGAGTCGTACCCGCGATACTCGAGGCGGCGCAGTCCCTCGACGAGAACCGGAACGACCTGCTTGGCGCCGATGTAGCCGACGATACCGCACATGTGTCAGGCCCCTACTTCACCGCGTTGAGCGCCGCCCGGCGGCGCTCGAGCCAGCCCGGCTTGTTCTCCTGCCGGCTGCGCGCGATCGCGAGCGACCCGGCCGGCACGTCCTGCGTGATCGACGATCCGGCGGCCACGTAGGCGTTGGCGCCGATCCGGACGGGGGCCACGAGCTGCGAGTCGCTGCCGATGAACGCGCCGTCCTCGATGATCGTCTGGTGCTTCTTCTCGCCGTCGTAGTTGCACGTGATCGTGCCGGCGCCGACGTTGACCTTCGCGCCGATCGTCGCGTCGCCGAGGTAGGCGAGATGATTCGCCTTCGACCCCGCCCCGAACGTCGTCTTCTTGAGCTCCACGAAGCTGCCGATGTGGGCGCCGGTCTCGATGCGTGAGTCGGGCCTGATGTGCGCAAACGGTCCGATCACGGCCCCGGACGCCGCCGACGACTGCCGGATCAGGCAGGAGTCGAGGATCGTCACATCGTCGGCGAGCGTCGTGTCCACCAGCCGCACGCCGGCGCGGATCTCGCACCGCGCGCCAATCCGCGTCCGGCCTTCGAGGAAGACGTTGGGATAGATGACCGTGTCCCGCCCGATCTCCACCTCCGGTCCGATCCAGACCGCCGGCGGATCGATCAGCGTCACCCCGGCCGCCATGTGCGCGCGATTGCGCTCGTCGCGGACGCTCGCGTTCATCTCGGCCAGCTCCTGTCGCGTGTTCACGCCGCGCAGCTCCGCGGGATCGTCGAGGCAGAGGGCCTCGACCTTCCGCCCATCCTTCCGGAAGATGCCGACGAGATCGGGCAGGTAGTACTCGCCCTGGTCATTTGCGGTGCCGATGCGCCGCAGCGCGTCGAAGAGCCCGCCGAGCGCGAACGCGTAGATGCCGCTGTTGAACTCGGTGATTGCACGCTCCTCCGGGGTCGCGTCACGCTCTTCGACGATCCGCTCCAGCTGATCACCGTTCCGGACGATGCGGCCGAGGCCGACGGGGTTGTCGAGGTGGGCGGTGAGGACCGTGGCGGCGGCGTTCGACGCCTGGTGGTGCGCCACCAGCCGGGACACGGTTTGGCGCGAGAGCAGGGGAACATCGCCGTACAGGAGAACGACCGTGCCCGATTGACCTTCGAGGGCCGGCTCCGCCTGGAGCAGGGCATGACCCGTCCCGAGCTGCGGCTCCTGGAGTGCCGTAGTGACGCCAGGGAACCGTGTCGCTATGGCGCTCACGTTCTCGGCCATATGACCGACAATGACCGTCGTGGTGACCGGCTTGAAGGTGGCGGCAGTCCGGAGCGCAGCGAGCAACATCGGCTCGCCGCCGATTGGATGCAGGACCTTGGGGAGATCCGACTTCATGCGGGTCCCCTTGCCGGCGGCCAGCACGACGAAATGGAGGGCGGTGGACATGGGGATCAATCGTGGGCCGCTGCGAGCTTGCCCCGCTCGGCCGCGGAGTACGTATCGCGTGTGGTCTGACCCAGTCGGCGGGCCAGGCGAGTCACGTGCTTCACGTCGGCCGAGCCCTGATTCTGTCATATGACAGAGCTCGCGCCAGGTCTGGAGATCCGAAATGGATTCGGGCGCCTCGCTGGACGCCTCGCTAGCGGGCTTCGCAGGAAACAGGAGGGTCACCTCGCCGATCTTGTCCCGGATTCGAAACTGCTCGATCGCCTCTTTGACGGTCGTGTCGAGGATCTCCTCGTGGATCTTGGTCAATTCGCGGCAGACGACCAGCGGCCGATCGCCGAGGACGTCCAGCACATCCTCCAACGTATGAACGAGGCGGTGGGGCGCCTCGAACACGACCAGCGCGACATCGTTGCGACCGTGGCGCTCCAGCCACTCACGCCGTGCCGCCTTCTTCTTGGGCGGAAACCCCAAATACAGGAACTCCCCGTCAACCACGCCGGAGCCGGCAAGCGCCGCCATCACCGCCGAGGGACCCGGAATCGGTTCCACACGCAGGCCGCGCTGCCGCGCTTCCTGGATCAGGATCAGCCCCGGATCGGAGACGACCGGAGTGCCGGCGTCGGTGACGAGGGCGATATGCTCGCCGGCCGTCAGCCGGGCGATGATTGCCGACGTCCGCGCCCGCTCGTTGTGCTCGTGGAGGCTCGTGAGCCGCGTCGTGATCCCGAAGTGCTTGAGCAGGCGGCTCGTGTGCCGGGTGTCTTCGGCCGCGATGAGATCGGCTTCCCGCAGGATCCGGAGACCCCGAAGCGTCATGTCCTCGAGGTTGCCGATGGGCGTGGACACGACGGAGAGTGTCCCGGTCGAGCTCGGCGAGGGGGGCATGGCGTCGAGACGCGTTCCAGGTGTGGTCGCGTATTGTACCATCTGATGCGAACGCTCCCCGTCCGCCCCCCGCGTGTCATGGACTCCTTCGAAACCGTTCCCCACTTCGTCGACGACTACCTCGGGTATCTCTACGAACAGCGGCCGACGGCGGCCACGTTCGACGGTGTGCACGCGCACGACGATCATGTCGAGGATCTCAGCCGTGCGTCGATCGACCGCCAGTTGCGCGAGCTCGGCGGGTTTGCGCGCCGGCTGGCGTCGATTCGCGCCGACGGTCTCGCGGCCGACGATCGGCTGGACCGCGCGATGCTCGACGCCGACATCCACGGGCGCCTGCTCGAGCTCGAGCGGACGCGCAACCACGAGCGCAACCCGCAGCTCTATGCCGATACGCTGGCGACGACGCTCGCCAGCCAGGTCGTGTTCGACTACGCGCCGGTGGCCGAGCGCGGCCGGCGCCTCGTGTCGAAGCTCCGGCAGACGCCGACGCTGCTGACGGCGGCCCGCGAGAACCTGAAGGACCCGCCAGGCCTCTTCGTCAAGACCGCGGTCGAGACCCTGCGAGGGCTGCTGGCCTTCCTCGACGTCGATCTGCCGCGTGCGCTCGCCGATCTCGACGACCTGTCCATGCTCGGCGATCTCGCCGACGCCTCGTCGGAAGCGAGCCAGGCGATCGGCGCCTATGTCGAGTGGCTCGAGAAGGAGGTGGGACCGAAAGCCAAAGGCTCGTTCCGCCTCGGTCAGGAGCTCTTCGCCGCCCGGTTGAAAGCCGAGGAGGGGGTCGACCTGCCGCTCGACCGGCGTGCTGGAGATTGCCGAGCGCGAGCTCCGCGCCACGGAAGAAGCGTTCGCGCGCGCCGCGCAGCGCTTCGGGCGGGAGGCGCCCGCCGAGGTCTGGCAGCGTCTCAAGGGCGAGCACCCGCCCGCCGGGCAACTGGTGGCCGAAGCGCGCACGCAGGTGGAGGCGCTCCGGGCGTTTCTCGCGGAGAGCGCCCTGGTGTCGGTTCCCGATCACGAGCCGCTTCGCGTCGCGCCGACGCCGCCGTTCTATCGCTGGACGTTTGCGAGCCTCTGGTGCCCGGGGCCCTTCGAGACCAGGCCGGTCCGCGCGTTCTACTACCTCACCGACGCCGATCCCGCCTGGCCGGAGGACCGCCAGAGCCAGCACCTGCGCGATTTCAACCTGCCGACGCTCTGGTCGATCTCGATGCACGAGGCGTATCCGGGGCACTACCTGCACTTCCAGCACCTGCGGCGCGTCGGCTCCCGTCTCCGCCGCAGCCTGATGCTCGCGCCGACGTCGGTGGTCGAAGGATGGGCGCACTACGCCGAGCAGATGATGGTCGAGGGGGGCTTCGACGGGAGCAGGGACTGGTCAAGCTTGGGCAATTGGCCGAATCGATGGTCCGGCTTGTCGCGGCTCATCGTGGCCATCCGGCTGCACGCCGACGACTGGAGCGTCGAGCAGGGCGTGCGGTTCTTCCGGGATGACGGCGCTGGTCGAAGAGCCGAGCGCGCGGCGCGAGGCCGAGCGCGGCACGTTCGACCCAGGTTATGGGTCATATGCCCTCGGCAAGCTGATGCTCGTCAAGCTCCGAGATGATGCTCGCAAGGCCCAGGGTGCCCGCTTCAACCTGAAGGCGTTCCACGACGATGTGCTGGGCGCGGGGGTGCTGCCGCTCCATCTGCAGCGGGCGGCGTTGGTTGGCGACGGGGCGGGGCCGGCGCGTCGACTGACGTGCCCTGTCCTCCTACAATCAGAGCAACAGCACCGCGACCGACTTATGCCGCTGTACGAGTACGAGTGTGAGGCCGACGGCAGCCGGTTCGAGGTCATCCAGAATTCTCGGATCCGCCGGTGACCACCTGCCCCAACTGCGGTGGGCCGGTGCGCCGGCTGCTGTCGTCGCCGGCCATCAGTTCAAGGGGTCCGGCTGGTACATCACCGACTACGCGCCGCAAGGGAGCGGACGGCGGCGAGAAGGATCCAAAGGATCAGAAGCAGGCTCGACGACGACGCCTCGAGCGACACGGCCGGCGTCGAAGTCGGGCGAGCCTGCGTCGAAGTCGGGCGAGCCGCCCCCTCGAAGCCAGCGGCCGACACCGCGGCAAAGCGCTCGTCCTCGGACTCAAGTCCGACGAGCCGCTGACGCTTTGTCGACGTAGCGTCCGGCTTCAGCCGGACCCGCGAGTCCGCCTGCAAGGCGGACAGCTACGCCAACGGCTTCGTCAGAACTGGTTCGTTGGCCATCAGCCTCTTCGAGGTACGCGCGGAAGGGCTCGCGCCAGGTCGGCGCCGCTTCAGCGCGAAGTGCACCACCGCCTTCAGGAACCCGAGCTTGTTGCCGGTGTCGTGCCGGACGCCGTCGACCTCGTAGGCGTAGAGCGGCCGCCGCGCGAGCAGCGCCGCAGCCCGTTGGTCAGCTGAATCTCGCCCGTGCGATCGCGCTTCGTGGTGGCAGCGTCTCGAAGATGTCGGGCGTCAGGATGTAGCGGCCGATGATCGCGAGGTCGGACGGCGCCTCCTCGCGCGGCGGCTTCTCGACCAGGTCCTTGATGCGATAGACGCGGCCGCCCATCAGGTCGTCGCCGAGCGGCTCGGCGTCGATGACGCCGTAGCTGCTGACCTCGACATGGGCACGCGCTCGACGGCGAGCACGGGGCCCTGCACCTGGTCGAACACCTGCACCATCTGCTTCAGCGCCGGCGGATCGGCGTCGATCACATCGTCGCCGAGGATGACCGCGAAGGGCTCGTCGCCGACGAGCGCCCGCGTGACGAGCACCGCGTGGCCGAGGCCGAGCGGCTCGCCCTGCCGGACGTAGGCGAAGTTGATCAGATTCGAGATCTTGCGGATCTCCTCGAGCTGTTCGATCTTGCCGCGCGCCTCGAGGAACGTCTCGAGCTCGACGTTGACGTCGAAGTGGTCCTCGATCGCGTTCTTGCCGCGGCCGGTGACGAGGATGATGTTGTCGATGCCCGACGCGAGCGCTTCCTCGACGCCGTACTGGATGGTCGGCTTGTCGACGAGCGGCAGCATCTCCTTGGGCTGCGCCTTGGTGGCGGGCAGGAAGCGCGTGCCGAGGCCCGCGGCGGGGAAGACGGCCTTGCGAACGCGTGCTCACGGGCGCGAGCTTAGCATGACGGTCATCGGCCGGCAGCCCGCGCGCCAGTACAATGCGGCCCATGCTCGATCCGACTCTGCTTCGCGACGCTTCGAGATGTGGTGCGCGCCTGCGCAGCGCGCGGCGCCGGGTCTCGAAGCCGGCATCGACGCGGCTGGCCGAGCTCGATGCGCATGCGGCGGCGGCTGCTGCCGCGGCTGGAAACGCTGAAGCGCGAGCAGCAACAAGGCGGGCGAGGCGATCGCGCAAGCCGAAGCGGGCCGGCGAGGACGCGTCGGCGCTGCTCGAGGCCAACAAGGAGCGCGGCCGAGGAGATCAAGCGGCTCGACGCCGAGCTCGGCGTCGAGCGCCGAGCGCATCGGACCTGCTGTTGCGGCTGCCGAACCTGCCGCACGAGAGCGTGCCGATCGGGACGAGCGCCGAGGACAACGTCGAGGTGCGCGTGCGGCGACGCCGCGCGGCGTTCGACTTCGCGCCGAAGGCGCACTGGGATCTGGGCCCGGCGCTCGGCATCCTCGACTTCGAGCGCGCCGCGCGCATGTCCGGCGCGCGCTTTTCGGTGCTGATCGGCGCGGGCGCGCGGCTCGTCGCGCGCGCTCATCCACTTCATGCTCGACCTGCACACGCGCGAGCACGGCTACACCGAAGTGGAGCCGCCGTTCCTGGTGTCGAGCGCGCGCTGACCGGCACCGGGCAACCTGCCGAAGTTCGAGCAGGATCTGTTCAAGATGGCCGGCGACTGGGATCTGTTCCTCATCCCGACGGCGGAAGTGCCGCTCACCAATCTGCATCGCGAGGAGATCCTCGACGCCGCGGCGCTGCCGCTGAAGTACACGGCGTACACGCCGTGTTTTCGCAGCGAGGCGGGCTCCTACGGCGCCGACGTGCGCGGGCTGATTCGCCAGCACCAGTTCGACAAGGTCGAGCTCGTGAAGTTCACGCGCGCCGAAGCAGTCGCACGACGAGCTCGAGCGCGCTGACCGCGGATGCCGAGCGCATGCTGCGAGAAGCTGGGCTTGCCGTATCGGACGATGCTGCTGTGCACGGGCGACATGGGGTTTGCGTCGGCGAAGACCTACGACATCGAGGTGTGGCTGCCGAGCCAGCAGACATATCGCGAGATCTCGTCGTGCAGCAACTGCGAGGCGTTCCAGGCGCGGCGCGCCGACATCCGGTACCGTCGCGAAGGGGCGAAGAAGAGCGAACACGTCCACACGCTGAACGGATCCGGCCTCGCCGTCGGCCGGACGCTGATTGCGATCCTCGAGAACTACCAGCAGGCCGACGGCAGGGTCGTCGTGCCCGACGCGCTGCGGCCGTACATGGATGGCCTCGAGGTTATCGGGAAGAGATCGTAGAGCGGCTGGAGCGGCTGGAACAACTCACTTGCGTTCGGAGCCGTAGTGTCCGCGTTGAGGCGAGAGGTCGACACGGCTGAACGCTGGGCTTGGTGCCGGCCCGCCGCCACCGACGCGTCCGCTGGCGAGTCGTGAGTCCCGGTTCCAGTCTGGGGCCCCAGCCGCCCTAACCTGTGTGGTTGGTGCTGATGCTCGCCAGCGAACGCGTCGCTCCAGCCGAGTGGCACACGCTCCGCGTATGCTCTGCGGATGCCTGACTGCCAGACCGCTCGCGGCCGCTGCCTGTCGCCCCACCGGACTGCCGCGCTCCTCGCCGCGCTCGCGGTCGTCTGCGAGGCGCCGGCGCTGGCACAAACCCGCACCGTTGCCAGCCCCCTGGACGGGAAGGCCGCCGAACTGCACGCCCGTGTCGAGCGCGAGATGGCCCGTGCCGCCGATGCGGTGGACGGGATCGTCGGCTACGCCGTCGTCGATCTCGACCTCCGGCGAGCGCTTCGAGCGGCAGGCCGATCAGCCGTTTCCCACCGCATCCACGATCAAGCTGGCGATTCTCTACGAGCTGGTGCGGCAGGCGGCCGACGGGCGCGTCGCGCTCGACGTCGCCAGGCCGATCGATCCGGCGCACCGCGTCGCCGGAAGCGGGCTGCTGTTCCAGCTCTCGGCGCCGGTGCTGTCGCTGCGCGACTGCGCGATCCTCATGATGATGATCAGCGACAACACGGCCACCAACGTCGTCATCGACGCCGTCGGGCGCGAGGCGGTCAACGCGCGGATGAAGGCGCTGGGCCTCACGTCCACGCTGCTGCGCCGCCGCATGATGGACGCCGAAGCGGCGCGCCGCGGCGACGAGAACGTGGCCTCGCCCGCCGACCTGGTGCGGCTGCTGGAGGCCTTCGAGCGCGGCGATGGCCTGTCGGCCGAGGCGCGGAAGACGGCGCTCGACATCATGACGAGGCCGTTGACCTCCGCCTTGCGCACCGCGGTGCCTCCCGGGACGCGCGTCGCGAGCAAGCCGGGCGGCGCTGGACGGCGTCGCCGTGGACGCCGGGCTCGTCTACCTCGCGAACCGCCCGTTCGCCATCGCCGTCATGACCACGTTTCTCGCCGAGCAGGCGGCGGGTCAGCGCGCCATCACCGACATCGCCCGGACGGCGTTCGGCTACTTCGATCGCCGGTCCCGTGCCGGCGTCGAGGGCCGGCTGCTCGATCGATGACGCGGGCGGCTGTCCCCCGGGCGACCGACGACACTGGCCGCGCCGATCGAAAGGCCCGGGTCGCCCGTCGGCGCCCATTCACCAGTCAGGAGCACGTATGACCAGTCATAGGTTCGCGGCGTCGATCGGCTGTTGCGCGGCGCTGCTGCTGTCGGCGTCGAGCCCGGAGGGCCAGACGCCGCCGCCGGCGTCGCGCCTCTACAACACGGTCAAGCAGAAGCTGGCCGAGGGCCGCCAGGTCGTCGGCGGAACCGTGTCCGTGCCGGACCCTGACGTCTACTGTGCGGTCGCCAACGCGGGTTTCGATTTCACCTGGATCGAGATGCAGCACAGTCCGCTCACCTATCAGGATGTCGCGCGCATGGTCTTCGCGTGCCGGGGCGCGGCGGCGATTCCCGTTCATCCGCGTGCCCGACGCCACCGAGGGCGACATCCAGAAAGCCGCCGACCTGGGCGCGCTGGGCATCATCCTGCCGATGGTGGACACGGTGGAGAAGGCCGAGGCGGCGGTGCGGTTCGCGAAGTATCCGCCGGTGGGCCGGCGCAGCCAGGGCGGCGGCCAGTACGGCGCGCTGTGGGGCGACACGTACCGGCAGACGGCCAACGACAACATGATGGTCGTGGCGATGATCGAGAACCCGGCCGGCGCGGCGATCGTCGAGCGGATTGCCGCGGTGCCGGGCATCGACGTCGTGTTCGTGGCGAGCACCGATCTCGGCAGCTTCTCGGGGCTGCGGCAGGGGGATCCGAAGTACGAGGCGATGGTGACCAGCGTCGTCGAGGCGACGACGAAGCAGGGGCTGAAGCTCGGAGGGCCGCTGGCGTGGAAGGAAGTCGCAAGCGGCTACACGTTCTTCCAGGGACCCGGCGAAGCGACGCTGATAAGGTGCGGGACGCGCGTGTGCGCTCGGCCTGCAGCCCACCGGATGCCCGGCGTCGCGGCGTCGCGGCGATCGAGGGTCGCGAGCGCTGACCGGTCATCGAGCGCGTGGGATAATGTCGGTTCGCCTCCCTGCGGAGGGATGGCCGAGCGGTCGATGGCGGCGGTCTTGAAAACCGCTGTACCCGGAAGGGTACCGGGGGTTCGAATCCCTCTCCCTCCGCCATCCGAGCCGACGGCTCGGATGGTTGGAGGGAGACGTCTTCCGGTCCTCCTCGGCTCTCGCGCGATCGGACCGAATCCCTCATACCACCATGCCAAAGACCAAAGTTGCCCTGACGCTCGACGCCGACCTGCTCCACCGGGTGGACCACTTGGGTGTCGCAGCAGCGCTTCCGGGACCGCAGGCAGGCAGTGGAGGCCGCGTTGGCTGAGAAGTTGGCCCGACTCGCGCGGGCCCGGCTCGCCGAGGAGTGCGCCAGGCTGGAGCCGGCCGAGGAGCAGCAACTTGCCGAGGAAGGACTCATGGGTGCGGACGAAAGCGCTCTCCACCGAACGCCTCCGCAAGCGTCTCGGGCGCGCCTCTGAGGAGGAACTGGCCAAGGCGCTCGAAGGTCTATTGGAGATCGTCAGCTAGATCTTGTCGCGGCCGCAGGGTCCGTCTGGCCCTACCTGAAGTTATCGATCAGCATCAGGTCCGAGCCCGCGCTCACCAGCCTGCTGTAGAGGGCGGTGTTACCGTCCGGCGAGATGGCGAGACCCGCTGGGTCGCCGTTCATCGCATCGGCCAGCCCGCCGACCAACCTGTCCTACCCGTCGCGACCTCGAGCAGCCGGACCGTCGGTTCGCCGGCCGTGCACGGGCGGTAATACACGCCCTTCGGCCCAGTGAAGAACCAGCGCAGGATGCGCATGGAACGAGCGCTCGCGAGGGGCCTCCGGATAACGGTACCGTGAGCAGCGGTGTAGCTGGGCCGAACCCTTGCACATGAATGACACTCGCGCCGTCGGGCGATTCGAGTCCCCTGATGCCGCCGTCGCGTGTGATCTGTTCCTCGCCTCCGCCGTCGAGCGCGACGCGCCAGATGTTCGCGCCGCTGCCATGATCCCTGGTGAAATAGATCCACCGCCCGTCGGCGGACCATGAGGGCCACTTGTGATCGGCGGTGCCATGGGTAATCTGCCGCGCATTTCCGCCGTCGGGCTCGATCGTCCAGATCTGCCAGCGCCCGTCGGCTCCCTGCGAGCTGAACGCGATCGCACGTCCATCGGGCGCCCATCGAGGCGCCTCCTGGAAGCGGCCGAGGCTCCGCGTGAGCTGCTGTTCTCCCAATCCATCGGCCGCAGCCGTCCAGAGCTCGACGGTTTCCCCGGATCGCGAGGAGCAGAAGACAGATGCGACGGCCGTCCGGCGAGAACGTAGCCTGGAAGTCGAAAGCCGAGGACGCAACCGTGGCGCGCGGTGCGGCATCCGGCCCGAGCTGGATAGACGTCCACATCCTCGAGCTTTCGCGAGTAGACCAGGCGATCTCGCGAAGGGACGGTGGCGGGGTACTGGCCCCGAAACCCGCTACCTCCAACCGTTCCGGCGGACGACGGCTCTCGCTGTCGACACGCCAGAGATGAAAGATGCCCGCAAGTGCCTGAGTACGACAATCAGGTTCGCACCATCACGAGTCCACGCCAGGCCCAGCATGTGGGTCGCCATGGAAGTGAGTCGCCGGGGCCGAGCCGCGGCGACGAGCCCGGCGTCCAGTTGCACCACCATCACATCGCATGTCGCGAAGCTTGGCGCATTGCACGCGAGGAACGCGAGCCGATGTCCGTCAGGGGAAAAGGCCGGATCGCGGTGTTCCGCGGGCGCTCTCGCCTCTGTGAGGGGCCGGGGCTCTCCGCCGCGTGTGGAGATGAGATGGATGCCGGTGATCTCGCCCTGTGCGGTCGTCGCGGGCGCCCGGGCGGCCGCGATGTGACCACTGTCGCGCGACCAGGAAAGTCGGCTCGAGTAGCCGATTCTCACCGGGAGATCGCTCACCTTCCGTTCCGAGCCACCGAGAGCCGACATGACATGCACGTGCGCCGCCGTGTCCTTGGTGTGGCGCCGCACGAATGCAATGTGCTGTCCGTCCGGCGACCAGCTCGGGTTCGCATCGGCGGCAGGATCGGTCGTCAAACGCCGGACGACACCTGACCCGAGCATGGTGACGTAGATATCGACATTGCTCGGCTCCGGCTCCCAATCGAAGGCCACCTGCTCGCCGTCCGGCGCAAAGGACGCGGTATGTTCCCAGCCCTTCAAGCTCGTGATCGGTACGGTGCGCATGGGTGGCACATTCACGGCTGGCCGCGCCAGCCATGCCACGGCAGCAACGACGATGGCAACTGACGCCAGCGCGGTCGCTCCAATCCGCCGCAGCCGATGCGGTGAAATCGCTGAGGACGGGTGGGCCGCAGCGTCCGACCGGATCTCCTGAAGCTCGATCTTCACATCGAGCAGCGTCTGCAATACCGGCGCTCTGGTTCCTTTCTGAGGCAGCGGAGGATCACCCGCTCGAGGTCACGTGGCAGTGACGGCACGAGCTGCGTCGGCGGCATTGGTTCCGCGTGGAGCACCGCGTCCAGCGTTTCCGCTCTCGACGCACGCGCGAACGCGCGCGTGTCGGTTGCCATCTCGTAGAGGGTCGCGCCGAAGCTGAAGACGTCACTGCGGGCGTCGACCATGCCTCCTGTCACCTGTTCGGGGGACATGTACGCGGTAGTGCCGCCCACCTTGCCCGGGACCGTCAGCGCCAGAGAACGCAGATCAGTCACGGTCTCCGGCCGTGAGGCATCCTCGGCTGCCAACAGCTTGGCCAGACCGAAGTCGAGGACCTTCACGGTCTCGTCCTCGCCAACCATGATGTTGGCGGGCTTGACGTCCCGATGAATGATGCCGCGCGCGTGGGCGGCGGCGAGTGCGTCGGCAACCGGAATCGCGATGCAAAGCAGCTTCGTCAGACGAAAGCCGTTTCGGGATGAGCGCGTCGAGGCTCAATCCACGAACGAATTCCATCACCATGAAGTCCGTGTCCCCCGCAGACTCGAGCTCGTGGATGGTGACGATGTTCGGATGATTCAACGAGGACAAGACCCGCGCCTCTTGAAGGAAGCGGCGGCGGCGGTTCTCGTCGGCGAGCCGCTCGGCCGGCAAGACCTTGATTGCCACTTCGCGACCCAGACGTGTGTCGATTGCCCGATACACCTCGCCCATGCCGCCGGCGCCGAGAGGCGTCAGGATTTCATAGCAGCCGAGCCGGGCGCTCGCGCTCAGATGCATGGTCACAAGTGGCCGTTTGTAGACGTCGGTCAATATCCACGAGATCCAGCCGGACGGCAAGTCCGCGTGGATTTGCCGCCACAGGTTCGAGGATGTCTTGGCCGAGCTTCGGTGTTGGGTGAACACCGCGGTCGGCGGCACTCCACGGCGGGTCAGTCCGTAGAGCGTGCGAGCCGGTCGTTGGCAGCCGGACCAGCCGCAAGCCGCATGACGGCGTAGCCGAGCCCAATCATCCCGACGAACGTCGCGCTGATGGCCAGCACCGGCGCAATGCCGGAGCCAAAGGCGATCCAATTCGGAAAGACTGCCGCGGCGGCGTAGGTTCGTGCGGGCCCCACGACTGCCGCAACCAAGAGGGCCAAGACGAAGGCCGGCCACCCAAATCTGCGGACGAGCCGCCAGACGACGAGCAGGAGGGCCGAGCACGAAATGACGGAAGCAACGTAAACGAGCGACAGAAAGAGCGGCCTCCAGGTGATGCCCGCCTGCCACCAGCCCAGGGACTGCCCCGCTCGTAAGGCGCTCATGAGCGCCAAGCCGACGGCTGCACCGCCAGCGAGCGCGCCAGCCGCACGCCGCGCTGTCGCCCGCGAGAACCACGTTGCGGCTGCCAGCGCGAGACTGTACACCGCGATCATCGTCACGATTTCACCGGTCGTCATAGTGAGGACTCCTCGAAGCAGGGTGCCCGCCGACCGCCACGCCCGCGGGTTCGCGGCGCGTCCGGATGAAGACGTCGTAGTCGTAGATGAGGTCGTCGGAATCGATCGGGTGCCGGGATGAGAACGCCACCACGGCGCCAGTCGCATCGAGTGCTGCTCCAGCGCTCGCCTGCCACCACGGATCGGGTCCGGCCGTCGGTCCGCTGGCGCGCGTGACACGTTCGGTGAGCCTGTCGAACACGAACACGTCCGAAACCAGATTCACATCGAGCAGGGAGGGGGAACAACGGCGAGCGCAGGCCAGATTCGATGCGTCCGAGGTGAAGGCCACATATCGCCCGTCTCCGGAGATGGCTGGAAACCGGCTGTGGCGATTGCCGGCACGGTTGTCGGCACCGCGACTGACCAGCGTGGTCCGGCCCGATACGGCGTCGTGAAGAAAGACGTCATCCGATCGGTTGCCGTCGTGCGGGACGAGTTCGTCGGCCGTCGCGACGAACGCCACGAACCGCCCATCGGTACTGATTGCCGGGTACGAGCTGGAGCCAGTTGTCGATTCGGCCCTTGCTCGTTCGACTCACTGCCCGCGTCGCGCCGCTCCAGAGATCGCGGACGAAGACCCGCCGATACTGGCTGGATCTGGCAGTTCCAGCCGGCTCCGCATCGTCCAGCGGCGCCGTGGAGGAAAAGGCGACGTATCGACCGTCGCCACTGACCGCAGGAGAAGCGCTGGATCCGAGGGGCGGCTGCTTGCCGTGGCCGTCTACGCTCACGCGCGAGATTGTGTCGCGCTCGACATCGAGCGCGTAGACGTCCGGCGCCGGTCCATTACGTGTCGTCAGCCGGACACGAGATTGGTGGCCGAAGACTCGAAGACGATCACCCGACCATCGTCGTTGATGTCCGGGTTCGTGCTCCATCGATTGCCCGGTGCACCGTCGGGCCCTCTGGAGACCAGAGCCATCGTTCCAGTCTGGCGATCCCGCAGGATCACTTGCACGACGCCAGGAAGGCTTCGGCCCGGGAAGAGATCGGTGGCCGCGGATTCGAACACCAGGTAACGGCCGTCACCACTGAGCCGCGGATGCGCGCTCGACCCGTTTGCCGATTCACCCTGCCACGACTGGCTCTCCAGCGTCAGCCGATCCGAGAGCCTGTCCAGCACGTAGACGTCCGGCAGCGTGTTGGTGTCGAGGGGTGACAACCTGGCCCATGACTCGAACGCGACGAATCGTCCGTCGGCACTCACATCGACAGTCGGTGGACCCGGGTGTCGAGCCGCGTATCGCTGCACCGCGACTCCGGTGACCACGGGCAACGCCTCCGGGTTGAGGACACCCATCGCCATGGCGCACGCCCACGACATCGTCGTGCCCTTCATCACTGCACCGAGCTGCAGGAAAAGGAGGCGCCCGCGCGCGCCGGTAAACTCGGCGGCGACCATGAGACCTGTCCGGCGTGCGCGTTGCGTCTCGTAATGACCGTTGCCCACGTCTTGAACTCCGTGACCGTGCCGGCCTGCCTGCGCAGCGAGCCGTCGGCAGGTCGGCGCCGTCGAGTTGCTCGAGGATGTGCTCGAACTCGTGGGCAATGACTTCGACGAGCTCCCGTGGAATCGAGCGAATTGACGCGGATCTCCGCCCGGCGAAGGAGCCCCCCGTCCGACGTCAGCACGGTGCGCAGCTCGCGTCGACGAGGGGCACCCGTCGAAGCAGTAACCGAGCGTGACGACGAGCGGCGCTTCGGCCGCGATCCTCGCCGACTGGCGGCGGAACGTCGGCGATCGATGCCACGCGTCATCGACCACGCGCGCGAGGTCGCCTTCGACGCGGATGGCACGCAACGAGTGATCTGCACACAACTCGAGCCGCCCGCCGTCGGCGTCGGTACCGTCGAAGCCCGAGGATGCGCGAGGCGTGCAGGCAGGCGAGCCAGGTGAACAGCGGCACGATCAGAGCCCGTCGAATTCGCATGCTTCGAGGCTACCGGGCTCAATGCGAGGAGTCGCAGGCCCTCGTCCGGGTCTGGTCAGGCTTATGGCAGGAACGCGATACAATTCCGGACCTACGCCCCCTGTCTGAGAGCCGAGCCTTGGCGTTCACCGCTGGCGCGCGTGTCGGGCCCTACGAGCTCCTCTCGCGAATCGGCGCCGGGGGCATGGGCGAAGTGTTTCGAGGGCGAGACACACGGCTGGATCGGCCCGTCGCCATCAAGCTGCTGTCGTCTGCACACGAACCCAGCCCGAAGCAGCTCGAGCGCTTTCATCTCGAAGCGCGCGCGATTTCGCGCGTCAGCCATCCGCACATCTGCGCGCTGTACGACGTCGGGCAGCAGGACGGCGTCGCGTTCCTCGTGATGGAGCTGCTCGAGGGCGAGACGCTGGCGGATCGCCTGGAACGCGGTCCGGTGCCGTTCGACCGCGCGCTCCTCCTGGGCGCGCAGATTGCCGAAGCGCTCGACGCCGCACACGTCCACGGCATCACGCATCGTGACCTCAAGCCGGCGAACGTCATGCTGACGCGCGATGGCGTGAAGCTCCTCGACTTCGGGCTGGCGAAGCTTCGGGGCGCTGACGGGGATGCGACCGACGCGACGAGGAGCTTCACGACTCTCACGGAAGAGGGTGTCGCAGTCGGCACACTGCCCTACATGGCCCCTGAACAGGTCGAGGGAAGGGGCGCGGACGAGCGAACGGATATCTTCGCCCTCGGCATCGTCCTCTTCGAGATGACGACAGGGCGTCGCCCGTTCCAGGGGGCCAGCCGGGCCAGCCTCACGGCAGCGATTCTCACGGAGCGGCCACCGCTCGTCTCCACGCTGCTCGGAACCGCGCCTCCAGCCGTTGATCGGGTCATCGAGAAGTGTCTGGCGAAGGATCCGGACGAGCGCTGGCAGTCCGCCCGCGACCTGGCGTCGGAGCTGCGATGGATTGGCGAAGGCAGCGGCCTCCGGCAGGTCGCTTCCGCACCGGACGGCCGCCGGGGTCGGTCTCGTTACGCGCTGGTCCTGGCAGCGCTAGCAGGAGTCCTCATCGGAGCGGGTGGGCTCTGGATGCTCGGCAGGCAGCGGCCGCTGGCCGCCAGCGCCACGTCGGTACCGCGCTTCACCCAACTGACCTTTCGCGCCGGGACGCTCATCTCCGCGCGATTCGCGCCCGACGGTCAGACCATCGTCTACAGCGCCGCCTGGCAGGGAGGGCCGCAGGCGCTGTACATGGTGCGGCAGGGCAACGTCGAATCGCGGCCGCTCGGCATCGAGCAGACGAAGCTCGTCGGCATCTCGTCATCGAGCGAGCTGGCGTTTCTCCGCGCCAGCCACTTCTCGCCCCTCCTGTATTCAGTCGCGGGCACGCTCTCGCGCGTGTCGCTGACCGGCGGCGCGCCACGAGAGGTGCTCGAGGATGTCGTCGGCGCGGACTGGATCCCGGGGGCACAGGACTTTGCGATCGTCCGGGCGACATCGTGTCGAGTTTCCCGCCGGCAAGACCATCTACGAATCGGAACGTTCGCTCCATGGCGGGCGCGTCTCGCCTGCCGGCGATCGCATCGTCCTCAGTGAAGGCGGTGACATCGTCGTGCTCGATCGCGCGGGCCGAAGGACTGTCCTGTCCACGGGCTGGGCCCATGTCGGCGGGATGGGCTGGTCACCGAAGGGCGACGAGGTCTGGTTCTCCGCTGCGGCCGACACCGTGCGGCCGATGCTCAAGGCCGCGTCGATGTCAGGCGCCGTCCGCGTGCTCCTCCAGACGCCTCCGGGCATGTGGGATCTTGCTGATGTGCTCCCGGATGGCCGCGCCCTCCTCGTGAATCATTACGTGGGCGGTGACATTGCCTGCCTCCCGCCCGGGGAAACGCGTCCCCGCGATTTGGGCTGGCTGTCGGGTTCAATCCCGGTAGCGCTTTCTGCTGACGGAGCGAACCTGCTCATTGGCGAGTGGTACGCAAGGCTGACGTACATTCGAAGGACCGACGGTTCCGACGCGGTCCGACTCGCGGATACCTATCCGCTGGACCTGTCCCGCGACGGGCGGTTCGCACTCGTCGATTCCAAGGGACCCGAACGGTGGCTGGCGATTCCGACCGGAGCGGGGACACCGAAGCCAGTGCCGCGCGGATCGTTCGAGCAGGCCGACGACCCGCACTTCCTGCCCGACGGCGCCCGCATCTCCTTCAGCGCGTCGGAGAAGGGGACGACCAGCGCGCCTCTACGTGCAGTCGCTGGCCGACGGGACCGTTCGCGCGATTTCGCCAGACGGGCTTCAGACGACGGGCGGGCTCCCGACGCCGGATGGCCAATCCGTCCTGGGCCGATCGAACGGCGTCAGCGCCATCTATCCCATCGACGGCGGCAAGACACGGCCTCTGCCGGCCGTCACCGCCGACGATGAGCCCATCCAGTGGAGCGCGGATGGCCGGCTGCTATACGTGCGTCCTCGAAGCGTCTGGCCGCCCGCGGTTGAGCGCGTCGATGTCCACACGGGCGCCCGTGCGCGGTGGCTCACACTCGTGCCGTCGGATCCAGTCGGCTTCGACAACGCCTTCAGCGTGCGGATCACGCCGGACGGCAAGTGCTATTGCTTCGACTACGGCCGGGTTCTGTCGACACTCTTCCTCGTCGAAGGGCTCAGATGACGACCGAACGCGTGCGCTTCGCAGAGTTCGTGCTCGACCTGCGCACGCGCGAGCTGCTGCGCGGCGACGACCAGGTCGTGCTCTCACCGAAGGCGCTCCAGCTCCTCGAGATTCTCGTGCTCAATCGTCCCACCGCGCTGTCCAAGTCCGACCTTCAGAACCGATTGTGGCCCGATACGTTCGTGCTCGAGAAGAACCTCGCGAACCTGGTCAGCGAGATTCGAGAAGGGCTCGACGACGATGCGGCGCACCCACGGTTCATCCGGACCGTGCCTCGCTTCGGCTACGCGTTCCTGGAGAAGTCGAAAGAATCGGGGCACGATCGCCCGGGCGCGCTGGACACGAATCGGGACGCACGCTTCCGTCTGGTCTGGAGCGGCGGACGCGTCGCGCTCGGCGACGGGGCGCACGTTCTGGGCCGCGATCCCGATCTCGCGCTCTTCCTCGACTCCCCCACCGTCTCCCGGCGTCACGCGATCGTGAGGATCTCGGGCACGGAGGCCACGATCGAGGATCTGGGGAGCAAGAACGGCACGTTCATCGATGAACGCCCCTGCGACGCACCAGCGCCTCTCGTCGAGGGGAATGTCATTCGCGTCGGATCGGTCACGTTGCGGGTGCGACTGGTGCGCGCGCTCGGATCGACCATGACCGGATCGCGGTCTCGCAGGTGAAGCCGCGACGCGTGACCGTCGCATTGCCCAGCCTCGAGCGATGACACGCTACTCGGCCGATTCCGACTCACCTGGATCTCCCGGCCCTCGAGGCCGCCGCGCTCGAGCGATGGCAGCGCGAGCGCACGTTCGAGCGATCGGTCGAGCAACGCGCCGGACGCGCCCCTGTACGCGTTCGACGATGGGCCGCCGTTCGCGACCGGACTCCCGCACTACGGGCACATCCTGACGTCGTACATGAAGGACGTCGTGCCGCGCTACTTCACGATGCGCGGCCGCCGCGTGCCTCGCCGCTGGGGGTGGGACTGCCACGGACTGCCGGTCGAGTACGAGGTCGAGAAGGAGCTCGGCCTCTCCGGCCGCGGCGACATCGTGGCCCTGGGGCTGGCGCGCTTCACGGAGGCGTGCCGGTCGCTCGTGTTGCGCTACGCCGACGAATGGGAGCGCGATCGTCACCCGGCTCGGACGCTGGGTCGATTTCGGCGATGCCTACAAGACGATGGACCGTTCGTACATGGAATCGGTCCTGTGGGCGTTCCGCCGGCTGCACGAGCTCGGCCTGGTGTACGAGGGTCACAAGGTCGTTCCTTACTGCATCGCGCTGCCAGACGCCGCTTTCGAACTTCGAGGCCAGGCTCGATGACGCCTACAGGCCGCGAACCGATCTGTCCTGCATCGTCAAGTTCCGCCTCGCCGATGATCGCAGCGCATCACTGCTGGCGTGGACGACCACGCCGTGGACGCTGCCGTCGAACGTCGCGCTCGCGGTCAATCCAGACCTCGACTACGTGGAGTTCGTCACCGGCGCGGAGCGGGTGTGGGTCGCCGCGAATGCCGCGGCTCGCTTTCCACAGCTGACCGCACCAGCGCGGCGCGCGAAAGGCCGCGACCTCGTCGGCTGGCGATACGCGCCGCTGTTTCCCGTATTTCTCGTCCACGCCGAACGCCTTCGTCGTGCTCGCCGCCGACTTCGTCTCGGCGGATGAGGGAACCGGCATCGTGCATCTCGCGCCAGCCTTCGGCGAAGACGACGAGATCGGTGTGCCGCGACGCCGGACATCGCCGGACCTCAGCCGGTCCTGGATGACGGGACGTTTGCGCGCGAGGTCGCCGACTTCAGCGGGCGCCAGCGTCCTCGAGGTCGTCGCCCGGCATCGTGTCCTGGCTGGCGCAGCATGAGCTGCTGTTCGAGCAGTTCGACCACCTGCACGACTATCCCCACTGCTGGCGCTGCGATCGGCCCCTGATCTACCGCGCCGTGCGGTCCTGGTTCGTGCGAGTCACCGCGCTGAAGGAGAGCGCTGCTCGCGCACAACCAGGAGATCAACTGGGTGCCCGGGCACGTTCGCGACGGCCGGTTCGGCCAGTGGCTCGAGAACGCGCGCGACTGGGCGATCTCGCGCAATCGATTCTGGGGCTCGCCGATTCCGGTGTGGCGATGTGACGGTGTGCGCGAACGCCGCGGTCATCGGCAGCGTGAACGACCTGGAGACGCGCGCCGGCCGCGCCGTGCCGGACCTGCACCGCCCGTACATCGACGAGGTCACGTTTCCCTGCGATCGCTGCGGCGCGGTCATGGTGCGCGTGCCGGAGGTGCTCGACTGCTGGTTCGAATCGGGCTCGATGCCGTTCGCGCAGCTGCACTACCCGTTCGAGCGGCAGGCGGAGTTCGCGGCGACGTTCCCGGCCGACTTCATCGTCGAATACGTGGCGCAGACCCGCGGCTGGTTCTACACGCTGCACGTCCTGGCGGCGGCGCTGTTCGATAGGCAGGCGTTCGACAACGCCGTGTGCCACGGCGTGCTGCTCGGATGCGGATGGCCGCAAGATGTCGAAGCGGCTGAAGAACTACCCGGATCCGATGGATGTCGTGGCGCAGCACGGCTCGGACGCCTTGCGCATCGCGCTGCTCTCGTCGCCCGTCGTCCGCGGGATCGACATCCGGTTCAATGAAGACGCCGTTCGGGACGCCGCGCGGCGGTTCGTCATTCCGCTCTGGAATGCGTTCCACTACTTCACGTCCTACGCGGCGCTCGACGGGTTCGAGCCGTGCGGCCGGTTGGAGGTGCTGTCGCCGCTCGATCGGTACCTCCTCCACGAGACCGAACGCGTGCGGCTGTCGGTCGAGACGGCGATGGAGCGGTACGACTTCGGCGCGGCGTATGACGCCATCGAAACGTTCATCGAGACGCTCAGCGGATGGTACCTGCGCTTGAGCCGGTCGAAGGCGTGGAGCAGTGAACCCTCGGCCGCGAAACGCTCGTGCTACGAGGTGCTCCACCTCTCGCTCGAGACGACGGCGCGCGTGGTCGCGCCGTTCATGCCGTTCGTCGCCGACGCGTTGTACCAGATCGCTCGGCTCGCCGGAGTCGGTGCATCTGGCCGACTGGCCCTCGGCGCGTCCCGACTGGACGGACGAACGCGCTCGCCGGCGAGATGCGGCGCGGTGCGGACGATCGTGCGCCTGGCGAGAAGCGTTCGCGAACGCCTGCGCGTCAAGCACCGGCACCCGCTGCCGGCGTTGTACGTCGCTGGCGTCGATCCGTCGGTGCTGGCCGCATATGGCGACCTGCTCAGGCAAGAGGTCAACATCAAGCACGTGGACGTCCTGGCGGCACCGGATCGATACGTCACGAGGGCCGTGCGACTGAACACGCCGGAGCTCGGCAAACGCCTGAAGCAGCGCCTGCCGGCGCTTCAGCGAGCCGTTGCGGCCGGGGATTACGTCATCGATCCCGACGGGACCCTCAACGCGGCCGGTGTGGTGGTGGACTCCCGCGACTACTCGTACCGGATGGAGGTCACCGGCCAGGGCGAGGCGGCGGCCGCGGAAGGACGCGTGGTCGTCCTGTTGGACATCACGCGCGATGACGGTCTGCGCCTGGAGGGCGACGCGCGCGATCTGAACCGCATGATTCAGGACCTCCGAAAGCAGGCGCGGCTTCGTTACTCCGACCGGATCGTGCTGTCGATCACGGGAAGCGGCCTCGAGCCTCTCCTGGATGCCTTTGGTCCATGGCTCACCGAGCAGGCACTGGCCGCCGCCTTGACCACGACCCCGTTGCCCGATCCTGTCGCGTCCGGTTCCGTGAGGCTCGGCACGGGCCCTACCGACGTGGCCATTGCGCTCGCGGTTTCCGACCGGGGCTCGCCGTCCGCTGAATCGCCGTCATAGCACTAACCCCACAGTTCACTGGTGTTGACAATGTGGCGCGGGCCTTTAGGCCTGCCCGGGTTTTCTCGTGAGCTCCCCATACAGCCACGCCCGCGCGGCGGTCCAGTCGCGCTCGACGGTGGCGATCGAGATGTCGAGCACCTGGCCGATCTCGTGCAACGAAAGGCCGGCGAAAAAGCGCATCTCGGCGACCCGGCCCTTGCGGGGATCGAATTCGAAGAGCCGCGTGAGCGCGCGATCCAGATCGAGGATCTCCACGTCCCGCGCCGCGAACCCGGCCACGTCCTCGTCGAGCGTCAGCCGCTTCCATTGGCCGGAGCGCTTGGCCATCTTGCCGGCGCGCGCGTGGTCCACGAGGATGCGCCGCATCATCCGGGAGGCGATCGCAAAGAACTGTGCACGGTTGATCCACCCCGCACGCGTCTGATCAACCAGCCGCAGGTACGCTTCGTGGACGAGCGCCGTGGCCTGGAGGGTGTGGCCGACCCGCTCGCGCCGGAGATGGGCGGCGGCGCGACGCCGGAGCTCGCCGTAGACGACCGGCATCAGCTCCTCGCGCGCCGCGTCGTCTCCCCCGGTCCAGGCCTGCAGGAGAGCGGTGATGTCGTCGCGAGGCTTCATTCGCGCGAGCAACTCTGGAAGACGCTACCGGCTCGTGGGCATCTGGCGGCCGAACTGGTCCAGCGCGTTAATCAACAGCGTGACGGAGCGGTCGGGTCTCTGCCCTGGCGGTACGTACCGAACGATGGCGGCGACGCGACTCGCATCGGACGCCACCGAGTAGTACCTGATCTCGTTCCGGTTGTCGATCGGCTGCTTTGGACCAGACGCGCGGCTTCTCGGGCATGAATCGACCAGCGCTGGCCGAGTAAGGCGTCATCATGATCAGGCCGTCGGGGCTCTGGAAGAACAGCTCCTGTGGGTCGCGTGACCACTGGGGAAAATCGCCGCCGCTGGTCGAGACTTGCCACTTGCGCCCGTCGTCAGGGAAGGCCCGGACGTAGATCTCACGGCGCCCCGACTCGTCCGAGGAATAGGCCACCCATCGACCGTCGGCCGAGAACGTGATCACCGTTCGTCGAACGACGTGATGAGGAACGGTTCCGGCGTCGATGCACGCAGCCCCGAGCCGTCAATCCGCACCGGCACGGTCCACAGGTTCCAGTACTCCCGTGCTGAAGCGTTGAGCTCTTCAAACGACAGGCGTTGACCGTCACCGCTGAACGAGTGCGGGAGTTGTACGTGCTTCGTCCTCGTCAGAACCTGCGGCGGGGTTCCGCCGTCGGACCGGACCCACGAGAGACCCTCCAGGTGGCGGAAGACGATGAAGCGGTCGTCTGGCGTCCAGAGTGGAACGGACGCGTCAATCACCAGGCGCGTACGAGTCTCGCGGCCGATGTCGTGGATCCACACATCGCCGCCGAGCACGAACGCGAGCCGGCTGCCGTCGTGCGAGAGATGGAGCCACTCGTACCCTCCAGGCTCGGCCAGCAACGGCCGGATCGCGCCCGAGTTGTCGAGCCAGTTCACGGTCGCATGGTCCTGGACCCGGTACACCCACGTCCCCGTCCGTGAGGCATCGAAGCTGGCGAATCCGAACATGTCGCTGGACGCCACCTGCTCGAGAATCGGGAACGGGGCGCCGCGAAGTTCGAGTCGATCCGGATCGAACACCGCGGCAAACATCGACGCACCTCGCCGGAACACGAGGTAGCCCGTCCCGTCTGCGGCCTGAACGAACCGTCCGAAACTCGCATTCTCCAGGAGCGTCTTCCGCCGGCCGTCGGCGAGCGACAGAACTTCGATGCGCGCCTTGTCGAACCACGTCTGGCAGCGTGTGACTGGTGAACAGCACGGCATTCCGGCCCGGCAATCGCTGCGGCCAGCGATGCGTGAATTCACCCGGTGCGAGACGTGTGAGCGGTTCGGGCGGCCCTCCCGCAGCCGGGACGCGAGCCAGGCCCTCCAGTCTGTTCAGAGCGGCGACGATGACCTCGTCTTCGCCCCAGGTGCCGCCGCGCCCGGCGGGGGCGTCGCAAATCGTGACGACGGGGCCGCCATCCAGGCTGATGCGTTTGAGCTTGTCATGGGCAAAGAACGCGAGGGACGTGCTGTCCGGAGAAAAGAAGAAGTTCAGGGCTCCGTCCGTGCCCTCGAGCGCGATCGAGGCGGACTGATCGAGCCGCCGCGTGAACAGGCGGCCGTTCGACATGAAGACCAGCCGCTCACCGTTCGGCGAAATGCCGACGTCTGGTCCCGCCTGCGATCGCGACAACTCCACGCCCAGGTCGACGTCGAGACGCATGACGGCCGGCCTCGCGGGGACGGGAGTCGTCGCCGGCCACCACCACCACGCGCCAGCCGCGCCAGCCACGACGACTGCGGCGGCTGCCGTTCTCCAGCGCCGCGACGTGACGAGGCCAGCGCGCGCACCAGCGGCGCGCCGGGCTGGTCGACGCGCGTGAGCTTGCGGCAGGCGCACCGGCCCGCTGGGGTCGAGCGCGCCGCCAGGGCGTCTTCGATCTCGAGTCGTGCATCCCCGACGTCGCGCAGCCGTCGCGCGGATCTTTCTCGAGGCACCGCCGGATGAGGCGGTGGATGGCTGCCGGTGTCGTCTGAGGCAGCGCGCTCCACGTCGGCTCGTGTTCGATCACGGCCGCCAGCGTGTCGGTCACCGACTCGCCCTCGAAGACGGCGCGGCCCGCGAGCATCTCGTACAGCACGCACCCGAACGCCCAGACATCGGTTCGCTTGTCGACCGGCTTGCCCCGCGCCTGCTCGGGACTCATGTAGGCCGGCGTACCGGCGACCAGGCCTTCCCGCGTCCCGGCGAGCGACGGTGTCGGCGTGGGAGCGGGCGTTCCGTCCCGCGCCGTCAGCTTCGCCATGCCGAAGTCGAGAACCTTCACGGCCCCGTCTGTGGTGATCTTGATGTTGGCGGGCTTCAGGTCGCGATGGACGATGCCGCTGTCGTGCGCGCACTCCAGCGCCAGCGCGATCTGGCACGCCAGCCGCAGCGCCTCGTCCACCGGCAGCGGACCACGCTCCAGCCGTTCAGCGAGCGTCTCGCCCTCCACCAGCTCGAGCACGAGCCCGCGCCGTCCGTCGGCCTCCGCGAGACCGTGAATCGTCGCGATCTGAGGGTGGTTCAGCGCCGCGAGGACGCGCGCCTCGCGGTCGAACCGCGTCCGGCGATCCGGATCGTCCAGCCAGCCAGCCGGCAGGATCTTGATCGCGACCGGCTTGCCAATCTGCATGTCGAGCGCGCGGTAGACCCTCGCCTGTCCGCCCCCGCCCAGCAGCGACTCGATCCGGTAGACGCCGAGCGTCGTTCCGGGCGTTAACTCAGGCTCCTCATCCAGTTGGCCGTCGCCGAGACCGCTTCCGAACCGGGCGGGCGCCGCCCGATGCGCGGCGAGCATCGCCTCCACCTCGGCCCGCAGTGTCGGGTCTCCGTCACAGGCTTCGGCCAGAAACGCCCCGCGGGCATCGGTATCCCGCGCGATGGCGGCATGAAAGATCGCGGTGATCGCGTTCCAGCGGTCAGGCGTCATTGCCAGGCCAATAGTAGCGCCCTCGTCCCTCCCGGCACGTGAGCAAGTCCCGGGCATCTTCTCGCGTCCCGCTCAGGAGGCCAGCACCCGGCCTCTCGAGGAGCGTGGGCGATGCGACGGATTCTGGCTGAGACCGCCTGCCTCGGGCCTCCTCGTTTCCCGTGACCCCTCGCGCCGATTGTGCCCGGCGCCGGGCCATCAGGAGGCTCGAGATGCGTGCTTCCTCATGCGCGCGCCACTCGGGATGGCCGGTCGTGGCCGTTGCTGTCCTCGGCTGCTGCGCCACGCACGTCGTCGCGGCTGGCCCACGAGACGTCCGGACAATCCGCACCGCTAGCCGGGTCGGCGCCGGCCTGGCCCTGCCGGCTCGTCATCGCCCCCGACCTGAGAACGAGCGTGGAGCTCGCGTGGGCGCGATCGCCGACGTTCCGGGCCCAGTGCGAGCGGCTCGCCGCCGCAGGCATCCTGGTAGTGCTGCGCCGGGCCGCTTCGGTGCAAGCGCCGCGGCGGGCCGAATCGCTGATCGGCGTCGCTGCGGATGGCGTCACGGTCGCTCGCGTGCTCGTCCCGCTCAATGCCGAAACCGTCGAGCTCATCGCGCACGAGTTGGAGCACGTCCTGGAATACCTCGACGGAGTGAGCGATCGCCACCGGTCAGGTGTCACGCTGGGCGACGGATATGAGACCGAGCGTGCCATCAAGGCCGGTCTGCGTGTGGCGCGCGAGGTCAGCGCGAGCGCGCAGGCAGTGCGTTGAGCGCACTGGTTCGGAAGCGTTCCAGCGGTCAGGCGTCATCGCCAGGCCAATAGTAGCGCCCTCGTCCCTCCCGGCACGTGAGCAAGTCCCGGGCATCTTCTCGCGTCCCGCTCAGGAGGCCAGCACCCGGCCTCTCGAGGAGCGAGGACGATGCGACGGATTCTGGCGACCGTGGGGTTGGTGGCGTTGATTTCGACCGGCGTGAACGCGAGCCGCGGACAAGATGAGCCACGGACAGATCTGACGAGATCGGACGAGGGGTCAGCCACGGACAGACCTGACAGAGTGGCGACGAGAACCGGACGGGCAGATCGTCGAGGCAGCGCAGCGCCGCCAACTCCCTGGCCGTCCCAGCTGCTGATCTCCGGGGATCTGCGTGAGTTTGCAGAGCTGGCGTGGAATCACTCGGCCACCTTCCGCGATCAATGCCGGCAGCTCGGTGCGGCGCGAGCCGTGGTGATCGTGCGGTCGTCACAAGAGACATTCAGAGCAAAGGCTCGGATCGGGCTTTCCGCGGACGGTGTGACGGTGGCGCACGTCAGCGTGCGTCGAAGTCCCCTGGCGGTGGAGCTCATTGCCCACGAGCTCGAACACGTGTTGGAGCGCACTGAAGGCATCAACTACCTGTTGCAGACCACGCGCCCACACTCAGGCGTTTCACGGTCGGCCTCCGGGTTCGAGACCAGGCGAGCCGACGATGCCGGTCGCCGCGTCGCCGAGGAGGTGCGCGCGGCGACTCGAGCGCACGCAGGAAGCGAGCAATGACGGACCCGCGACGTCAGAGCGCCCGGCGCCAGGAACACGTAAGTGCCTACGTGGCGCGTAAGACGGTCGCGCTTTGACGCGGGCGCCGGCGCGGTCAACGCGGTCACAAATCCAAGGCACCGCCCTTGCAACCCACGTGGCGCCCTGGCGTTCCGGCGCGCGAGGGCGGGCGCCGAGATCACGGCGCCCCGCCGGTCCACTGCCGGGCGAGGAGCCTAGAGCCATGACGAGGAAGAGAGAGCTCGCAACGCTGACGGCACTGTTGACGGCTGTGTGTCTGAGCGGCGTGGCCGCGTCGGACGACGACGATCGGCGGCGGTTTTCGGCGGTGCTCCAGCCGCACCAGGAAGTGCCGGTCGTGTCGTCGGAGGCGCGGGGCGCCATCAAGCTCGAGATCGACGAGGACGCCGGGGAGATCGCGTATGAGCTGTCGTACTCCGGCCTTCTGACCCCCGTCGCCCAGGCGCACATCCACATCGCGCAGCGCAACGTCAACGGCGGTATCGCGCTCTGGCTGTGCCAGGGCACGTCGCCGTCGCCGATCGCGACGACGCCGCACATGTCCGCAGGAAGGCAGCGTCAGCGGCGTGCTCAAGGCTGCCGACGTGGTGGCGATCGGCGGCGCCAACATCGGTCAACAGATCGCGGCGGGCGACTTCGCCGAGGTGGTCGCGCTCATCCGCCAGGGGCTGGCGTATGCGAACGTGCACACCGCAGCGAGCACCGGCGGCGAGATTCGCGGCCAGATCCGGCCGGGCCGCGGCGACAGGTAGGTCCGTCCGCCTTCAACCAGCGTCCCGTGTGTTGACGTAGTGTCCGGCTTCAGCCGGACCCAGGAGTGAATGCGGGTGTACCAGCCTGCTAACGGGCTGCCTCGGCGGCGTAGAGCATCGCGGCCTGCCTCGCGACGTAGGCGCGAATCAGCTCCGCGTCCTCGGCAGACGACGTACTTCCCGAAGCGCGGCATTCCCAGCGGCGCCAGCTCGCCGTCGACGACCGACGCGCCGCCAGGCGACGGCATCCTGGAGCCGTGATCGATCGGCGCAGATCGGGAAGGACGCCGCCGGTCATCGCGGCCACACCGTGGCACACCGTGCAGTTGCGCTTCGTAGAGGAGCGCGCCGCGGCTGTAGGCCTCGGCGCTGACCGGCATCGCCGGCGGCTTGGGCATCGGCGCCTTCTGCAGATTGACGCGCCGGCCGCGGCGCGCGTGCCGCCCAGCTTGAACGCGTACACGCGCCCGTTGAGGGTGTTGCCCTCCGCGCGGCGACGAAAGCCGTCGATGAGGAAGAACGAGCCGCCGTAGCCGCCGAGCACGGCGACGTACTGCTCGCCGCCAATCTCGTAGCTGATCGGACCGGCCAGCGTCGCCGCCTGGTTGTCGGTGGACCAGAGCGTCTTTCCGGTCCTGGCGTCGAGCGCCAGGAACTGGCCGTCGCCGGTGCCCTGGAACACGAGCCCGCCGGCGGTGGCGAGCGTCCCGCCGTTCCACGGGCCCGCGCCTGTCCGAGCGCCAGACCTCGCGCTGCGCGACCGGGTCCCACGCGAGCAGCATCCCCTTCGAGGCGCTCTTGATCGCCGCGCGCACGGCCGCATCGTCGGGGAGCGGGTCGATGGTGATCCCGAGATTGCTAGAACCCCGGCCGCGTGACGGGATTCGCGTCGTGCGCGTAGCCGAAGGCCATGTCCTGTGCCGGCAGATAGACCAGGCCCGTCTGCGGGCTGAACGCCATCGGGTGCCAGTTGTGCGCGCCGGACGGACCGGGGCGGACCAGCGCGGCTGCCCGGGGTAGCGGCTTCGGGGTTCTCGACCGGGCGGCCCGTCGCCGAGTCGACGGCGTACGCCCAGCTGATAGGCAGTCCGGCCGGCGTGTCTCTTCGCCGGAGACATCGGCAGAAAGGGCCGGGCGGAGATCAGCTGGCCGTTCTCGCGATCCACGACGTAGAAGAAGCCGTTCTTCGGCGCCTGCATCGCGACCTTCCGGGGCTTGCCGTCGATCGTGAGCTCGGCAAGGACGATGGGCTGCGTGGCGGTGTAGTCCCAGGTCTCGCCCGGCGTGGTCTGGTAGTGCCACTTGTAGGCGCCGGTGGCGGCGTCGAGCGCGACGATCGACGAGAGGAACCAGGTTGTCGCCGCCGCCGGGCGATCGGAGCTGCTGGTTCCACGGCGAGCCGTTGCCGACGCCGACGATCAGCTGATTGAAGTCCGGGTCGTAGACGATCGCGTCCCAGACGGTGCCGCCGCCGCCGAGCGTCCACCACTGCCCGTTCCACGTCGCGGCGGCTCTGGCCATGACGGGATCGGAGGCGGCGTTGTCCGGTCCCTTCGACGGATCGCCGGGGACGGTGTAGAAGCGCCATCGCAGCTTGCCGGTGCTGGCCTCGTAGGCGGAGACGTAGCCGCGCACGCCGTACTCCGCGCCGCCGTTGCCGATGTAGACGAGGCCGTTGGCGGCGCGCGGCGCGCCGGTGATGGTGTAGGGCTGCGACTGATCGACCGTGACCGTCTCCCAGACCACCGATCCGGTCTTCGGCGTCGAGCGCGACGAGCCGGCCGTCGATGACGCCGACGAACACCTTGCCGTCGTAGACCGCGACGCCGCGGTTCACCACGTCGCAGCAGGCCTTGGCGCCGACCGCGCGATCGACCTTCGGGTCGTACACCCACCGCTCCTGCCCGGTGGCCGGCATCGAGGGCATAGACGAGGCTCCAGGCGGAGGTGACGTACATCACGCCGTCGACGACCAGCGGCGTCGCCTGTGCGCCGCGATTGGTCTTCAGCTCGTAGGTCCAGGCGAGCCCGAGCTGCCCGACCGTCTCGGTGGCTGACCTTGGTGAGCGGGCTGAAGCGCTGCTCGCCGTAGGTGCGGCCGTGGGTGAGCCAGCTGCCGGGCTCCGTGTCGGCGCGAGGATCCGCTGCGTGTCGACGGGTACGGGCTGGGGAGTGCTGGTCGAGCAGGCAGCGACGGCGAGCGTGGCGAACGCGACGACAGCCAAGCGGCTCGTGGTCATGGAAGACCTAGTACTTCGATGCGTACGCCGTGATCTGCCACAGTTCGTCGCGATGCGCGCCGCCAACGAGAATCTCGCGGCCGGCCTGGGCGCGCGCATCCCGCTCGGCGGGCGACGCGGCCTGAGCCGCGGCTGTTGCGGCTTCCGCCATCTTGTCGAGGCCGTCGGCGGTCGGCACGAGGTACCACCGCACGCGGATGTTCGGGTCGACCGTGTGGATGTATTCCGTGTCGATGCCGAACGTCGTCAGGACCCCACTGGTGAAGAGCGGTTCGAAATCGGTCTGACCGTCTTCTCGAAGCGCTCGTTGTACACCTGCATCTTCCCGGGCTGTATCTGGTCGATGGCGACTTGCATGAAGCCGCTCGTGAGCTTCGTGGTCCGTCCGCGCACGACGCGCGATCTCACCAGCTTGTCCTCATGCTTGGTCCCGGCAAAGTCCGTGTCCCCACGGCGGCGTTCCGCCGCCGGCAGCTTGTCATTGGCCGCCAGTATGGCCGCCAGGGCCTTCTCGAGACCGGCGATCGTCCGGCTGCTGTACCAGGTGCTGTGCGTGTAGCCCTCAGCCGTGTGCACCGCAGCCGACACCACGCCGTACTCGGTGATCACACCGTCGGCGAGCAGCTTCTCGAGGACGGGCAGCGTGTTCTTCTTGATGTCCTCGGTATAGGCCTCCCAGTTGGGACGCGCGATCTGCCAGTTGGCGATGCGCGAATACACCATCGTCCCGTCCGGGGCCTGCGCCTTGCCAGGCGAGGCCAGGACCGTCACGCCGACCACGATCAACAGGGCGTTCCTCACGTGAGATCTCATCTGTTCTCCTCCAGTGAAGCGCATTCTGGTGTAGTATCCGGTTATTGTCCAGCTAGGTGACGCGCGTGCACCGGCACCCATCCGATCGCATCACGCGGTTCTCGCACGGCCTCGGCACCCTCGTTCCCGACGCGACGTCCGCGTCGGTGATCCTGCTGCTGATCGTCGCCATCGCCGCTCTGGCGTACGGCAACTCGCCATCCGCCGTCGCAGGCGCGTACTACCGCGGCCTCTGGATGCTGCTGCCGTTCACGATGCAGATGACGCTCATCCTGATCCTGAGCGCCGTCGTGAGCACCACGCCCCTCTTCCGCCGGATCGTCATGGCGCTGGCCCGGAGGCCACGCACCCTCATGCAGGTCATCGCGATGAGCGTCGCGCTGGCCGCCGCGCTCTCGTACTTCTACTGGGGCCTGGGCATCGCGCTTTCGCCGCTGATTGCCATTCACTTCAGCGCCGCGGCCGAAGAGAAGGGCATCCCGGTGGACTTCCCGTTTCTCCTCGCCACCGTGTGCGCGGCCCAATCGGTCTGGCAGTTCGGGCTCTCGGCGAGCGCGCCTCTCCTGATGGCGTCACCGGGCCACTTCCTCGAGAGCACGACCGGGGTGATGGATCTGCGGTCCACCATCTGGTCAACGCCCGCCCTGCTGATGGTGATGGTGTTTCCCGTCTGCCTGATCCTGCTGGCACGTCTGCTCATGCCGCTGCATCGCGTGCCGCTCTCGCAGTTCCCCGAGGCCCGCGCGCTCGCGTCCACGCCGGGCGAGTCGTCCGCGCCGGGACACGGCGAATCCACGACGGCCGGCTTTGCGGGCTGGGCGGAGCGATCCCCGCTCGTCACCGGCGTGCTCGTCGCAGCCCTGCTGTCGTGGCTCTTTCACCACTTCGTGACACGGCGGGCCAGCCTCGACCTGAACGCCATGAACACGATGCTGCTGGCGGTCGCGTTCATGCTGAATCGCAACGTGTCGGCCTTCTCTCACGCCATCCGGAACGCCGTCATCGTCTGCTGGCCGGTCATCGTGCTGTATCACCTGTATGGCGGCGTCGCGGGCCTCCTGCAGTTCACGACGGTCGGCGAACGCTTCGCGGGAGCCTTTGCCGCCTGGTCCACGCCGTTGACCTTCCCGTTCCTGACCGCTGCCGCCAGCTCGATTGTCGCCATCTTCATCCCGTCGAGCGGCGGGCAGTGGGTCGTCCAGGGGTTTGTGACGTCGCGCGCCGCCGCACAAGTGGGCACGACCGCGGAGCACGGCCTCCTTGCCTTGAGCGTCGGCGATCAGGTGGGCAACCTCGTGTCTCCCTTCTGGCCGGTGTTGCTGGCGGGCATCGCGCGCGTGGACTTCCGCACGTTCTTCGGCTACGGCGTGGTGTTCGCCGTCCTCTGGTTCGTGATCGGCGTCACCATCATGACCCTCGTCCCTCCCGGCTGATCCTCGCGCGTCCTCACGCCGAGAGTTGAGCGCCTGTTTTCCCTGGGTGTGACGGGGCTTCAGCCTCCAAGCCCAGCGCTCACTTGTGTCGACAACGGGCCCGCCCAGGTGGCGCCGGGCTTCAGCCCGGCCAGCGCGTGCCCGGGCAGGCCTGAAGGCCTGCGCCACATCACCAACACAAGTGAGCTCTGGGCTTAACGCCGTTTCAGGCCGAGCGAGCGGATCCGCTTGTGCAGGCTGGTGCGTTCCGACCCCAGGAGTCGCGCGGCGGCCGAGACGTTCCAGTCGGTCTGGTCGAGCGCCTGACGGATGCGATCCCGCTCCGCGGCGTCGCGAATCTCCTGCAGCCCGGTGGTCGTCCGGGGCGCCTGCGGCTGGCGGATCTCGAGGGGGATGGATTCGACGGTGAGGCGGTCGCCGGACGTGAGAATCGCCATCCGCTCGACGACGTTCCTGAGCTCGCGGACGTTGCCCGGCCAGGGATAGCGCTGGAGGGCGGGCACGACGTCCGGGTCGATGTCGCGCCGGCGGAAGTTGTTGCGGGCGCAGAACTCGGCGAGGAAGTAGGGGACCAGCTCGCCGATGTCCTGCAACCGCTCGCGCAGCGCCGGCACGCGAATCGGCACGACGCTGAGCCGATAGTAGAGGTCCTCCCTGAACGAGCCCTCGGCGATCAAGTTCGTCGAGGCGCCGGTTGGTGGCCGAGACGATCCGGACGGCGACGCGGATGGGTGCTCGCCCCCGACGCGCTGCAATTCACCATCCTGCAGGATGCGAAGCAGCTTGGCCTGCGACGCCTCGTGCAGGTCGCCCACTTCGTCGAGAAAGATCGTGCCGCCGTCGGCGAGCTCGAACTTGCCGCGTCTGAGGGACGCTGCGCCGGTGAAGGCGCCCTTCTCGTGCCCGAACAGCTCGCTCTCGATCAGCTCGGTGGGGATGGCCGCGCAGTTGACCTTCACGAACGGCCCGGAGGCGAACGGGCTCTGGCGATGGATGTGCGCCGCCAGCAGCTCCTTGCCGGTCCCCGACTCGCCGGCGAGCAGCACGCTCACGTCCGATCGGGCGACCTGCGTCGCCTGCTGAAGGGTGTGCTGGGTGGCGGCGCTCGAACCGATCATCGTCGGCGTGTCGCCGACCAGCTCGCGGAAGCGCTGGTTCTCGCGCTGCAGGTCCGACCGCTCGAGCGCGTTCTTCACGACCAGCAGGACGCGATCGCGGGCGAGCGGCTTCTCCAGGAAGTCGAAGGCGCCGCTGCGCGTGGCCTCGACCGCGTCGCGGATGGTCCCGTGCCCCGAAATCATCACCGCCGGCGCCAGGTCGTCGCTCTGTCTGAGCGACCGCAGCACGTCGATGCCGTTGCCGTCGGGCAGGCGGATGTCGAGCAGGTACATGTCGGCCCGTGCCCTGCGCCGCTCGACCTGGAGGCTGGCCGCCGACTCGACGACCGTGACGCGATAGCCCTCGCCCTCCAGGATCAAGCGAAGGGACGAGCCGATGTTCGGCTCGTCGTCCACGATGACGATGTGATGGGTGCGGGTCACGCGACCGGCTCCGGGACCGCGGCCTGTCCGGCGGCAGGCAGCGTCACCCTGAAGGCCGCTCCGCCCAGTTCGCCGCCGACGAGCGTGATGTCGCCGCCGGACAACAGCGCGTTCTTCCTGGCGATCGAGAGGCCCAATCCCATCCCGTGCCGCTTGAAGGTGATGGTGGGCTCGAACAGGGTCGCCGACGCGTCCTGGCCGAGGCCGGGCCCTGAATCGTGCACCTCGATCAGCACGGCGGTCGCGTCGGCTCTCGTCACGCGCGCGGACCGATCCGCCCGGTCCGGCCGCCTCTGCGGCGTTCTGCAGCAGATTGGTCAGGATGCCCTTCACGAGGTCCGCGTCCGCGTGCACGCGCGGCCCGCGCTCATCGAGCCGGAGATGGTAGGCCGTCTCCGGATGGGCGGGGCGGAGCAGCGACACACGCTCGGCGACGATCGCATTGATGTCGAGGATCTCCGGATTCACCGGAGGCTCGGCTCGCGAACTCCGAGAACGCCCGCACGCGGCGCTCGAGCGCGTCGATCTCGCTGACGACGATCTGCACGGCCTGATCCATGAACGCACGGTCGGCCGGCGGGTGCCTGGCGAGCATCTCCTCCACCGTCAGCCGGATGGGCGTGAGCGAGTTCTTCAGCTCGTGGGCGGTCTTGCGCGCGAGCGACTGCCAGCTCGCCATGCGCGTGAGATGGACGAGCCGTTCGCGGCTCTGTCGCAGCTGATCGGCCATGCGGTTGAAGGCGTCGACGGCGCGTTCCACTTCGTCGCGGGCGTCGTCGGCCGGATCCCGCCCGGTCTCGACGCGCCGCGACCAGTCGCCCGCCGCGAAATCGGTGAGTCCCGCCGTGAGCTGCTGGATCGGCTGGCTGATCCGGTGGGCAATGTAGATCAGCGGCGCCAGCGAGACGAGCCACGCCGCGCCGAGCAGCAGCAGAAGCGTGAGGGTGAACCCTCGCCTGAGGTCGCGCCCCTCGATCGAGTCCACGAGCGCCCGGGTCTGCCGGAGCTGATTGGTGAGCTGCGCCATCGGATCCCGCGCAGGTCGCGGCCGTAGAGCTCGACCCCGCGATTGGCCGGATCCTCGCGGCGCCGCATGTAGTCCACCCGATCGCCGCTCGAACCGGAAAGGCCAAATCGTTCGGCCTCGCCGCTGTCCCAGAACGCACGAACCGGCGTCTGGCCAGGCGGCGGGATTGGCCACGGTGTACGTCGTCGGCGTGACCCGGCCGGCGAGGGCGTCCTGCTTCAGCGCTTCCCGTTCGTGTTGATAGAACTGCCTGACGGTGGCTTCGAGCGTCCGCGACAGACGGTCGAGCTCGCCAGTGGTCGCGTAGCCGAGACTGCGATCGAGCAGCGACGTGGAGATCCAGATCGTCGCGGCCAGCGGCAGGACCGTCGCGGCGACGAAGGCGGCGATCAGACGGTTCCGGAGTCGAGTCACACGTCGTGACACGCATCTGACGAGTCACCAGTGCGACTCTGACGGATCGCAGATCAGATCGGTCGACGGCAGCCACGGACAGAGATCGACCTGACGAAAACGATCTGACCGCAGTGCGAATGCGCGTCAGCTCGCAGCCGGCCCGGCCTCGATCGCGTGCGTCAGCTCCTCGGCCTTGCGCCGGCGGCTCAATCTGTCGATCAACCACCGCAGCGTGAGCCCGGCGTCCTCGTCGGCCGCCGGGGCGTCGCCGTCGAGTATTCGATACTCCAGCCGGACCCAGAACGGGCGATCGCGTCCCAGCGAGCCGAGTGCGCGGACGGAGACCGTCAGCTGTTCGAGGCACCAGGCCTCGGCGCCCGCCGACGTCAGATGCGAGATCGAACGCGGCGGTACGCCGGCCAGCGTCACCGCGAATCGTTCTTCCCAGAGATCGTAGCTCAGAACGAAGACCTGCCGGCTCTGTGCAACCGCCGTTGCGCCCCGGTCCGGCAGCACCGACAGCCCGAGATCGACCGACACCGATCGGCCGTCCTTCAGTCGAGCGAGCGTCTCGCCCTTGATGAAGCCGAACGCCGGGGCGCGGACGTGCACGGCGTCACCCGCGAGGCTGATGGTGACCGCCTGTGCCGACGCTCGCGCCGCCGGCCACGCCAGCAGCGTCACGATCGCGAAGACGATCCGCCGGTCGCTGGGTTGCGCGAGCACCATCAGTATCGGATACCCGTCGTGAACACGGCGCGGACCTGGTCGGTATTGAGAGGGAAGCCCAGCGTGAGGAAGAAGTTGTCGCCGTGAAAACCGCCGCCCGCGGCGACGCGCAGCCGGGCATCGGTGTCACGGTCCCACACCGAGCCTGTGTCGAGGAACAGCGCCAGGCCCGAGTACCGGTACTCCAGCGAGCCGTGAAACATCCGGTCCCCGCCGGCCGGCGCGATGTCGTACTTGTTCCAGCCCCGGAGGGTCTGGGAATCGCCGAGCGAGAACCGTTCGAACAGCGGCGCGTCGCCGGTGAGTCCGCCGCCCATGACCGAGACGAGCACGCTGTGCCTCGCCCATCGCGATCGGTAGCTGCCTCGCACGAAGTAGCGCTCGTACTCGAGATCGCTCTCGAGCGCGTCCGTCCCGGCTCGCAGCGAGGCAAGCGCTTCCAGGCGGTGCCCGGAATCGGAGTCGTCTTTCCACTGCTGCGAATAGCCGAGCGTCACGATCGCCGCATTGGCCATCTGCGAACCGGAACCCCCGAACAGCGGATCGAGCTCCGAGATGCTGACGCCCGCGCTCAGCCTGACGTGCGGGCTGAAGCCGAAGGTCACCTGCGGCGTCACCGTCGTCCGCGTCTCGTACGGTCCGGGAATGCGCGGGTTCAACTCGATCGCGGCCAGCGTGGCGGGCTCCCAGTCCTGATCGAAGATCGACCACTCCAGGCTGGCGCCAAGACGCTCGGTGCCGAGATTCCTCGATTCGAAACGAAGCGCGAAGCCGGAGTACTCCTCGATCAGGTCGTCGGCGTTGTCGATGGCGACGATCGGCGTGAGTCGGACGTTGCGACTGCCGAGCGGGAGGCTGAAGTAGCCGCCCCACCCATGCTTGGAGTGGTAGACGAACTTCGAGGTCGGCTGTTCGAACGGGATCCAGCGGGCCGATTCGGCCTTGTTCAGCTCGAACACGAGGGAAATCTGGCCAGGCTGGCTGCCGCGGACCGCTCTTCGACTCACCTCGTGATCCGGGAGCGCTTCCTCCAGTCGCGTTTCCAGCCGGTCGGCTTCCTCGGAATCGAGCGGTCTGCCGGCCAGCGCGTAAAGGGCGTCGCGCAACTCCTGGCCGACGTCATCGTCGGCGTCGCCCCTGATCTCGACGCGCTCGACGATGTAGCGGGCGTTGACGTTGACCTCACGATCCTGGTCGCGGAGGGGAGCCACGACGAAGACGACGCGAAGATCGCCGAACGGATCGAGGGCCGCGCGTACCGCGGCGACGAGGCGCGGCTGTTCGGCCTCGATGCGCGCGGCGAGCTCCTTGAGCCGCTCCCGGTCGAGCGGCGCGCCGGCGAGCCTCGCGATCGCTTCCTGCAAACCGGGGCTGAGCTCGGCGAGGTCGAGCCCCGACACCTGCGCCGATGCGATTGCGGTCCCCTCCGGCGCTTCGATCTCCTGCGCGCCTGCCGCCGGGATCAACAGGGCCACCCATGCGAGCAGCAGTCCCAGAGTTCTCATGCCCGAGCCCGGTGAGCAATTCGGACGCCGAGTGCTAACCGGTTGATTATGAAGCAGATGGACTGCGAAGTCCCTGTGACGGGACGTCACACGTGTGGCGCCCGCGCCACAGTTATCAGGGTCGCCATCGTGCGTGCGGAGTTCACTTGCACTGACAAAGTGGCGCAGGCCTTTAGGCCTGCCCGGGCCCGCGTTGGCCGGGCTGAAGCCCGGCGCCACCTTGGCGGGCCCGTTGTCAACACAAGTGAACTGCGGGTCAGAAGCCCGCGGCGCGAAGACCGAGCCAGCGGGCGACACGCCAGGGATGTCGAACGAGTCGCACGCCGGTGAGCGACCGTTCAACCGGCACTCCGTAGTACGCGTGCAGCCACCAGTCGGAAGGATTCAACAGCTCGCGGAACATCACGGTCGGTCGCCGACGCGCCAGCACCGAGCGGAGCGGACGGATGACGTGGCCAACCCCAGGCGGGATTGACGCTGTCGGCAGCGGAGCGTAGCCTTCGACTGCCGTTGGCAGGGGTATCACGTAGTGCAGGCAGGCGAGCGCATTGAGGACGAACGGATACTCTGCCTTCAGGCGTCGCCAGTCGATCTCTGGATGGAAGATCGACGCGTAGCGCAGCAGGTCGACGACGCCGATGAGTCGAAGGCGGCCGTCCCAGGACGGTTCCAGCAGGTGGTGCACGAGCTGGCGAAGGGTATCGAGATGGCCGAGCGTGCGGGCCGGAGTGCCGTTCAGCGCGAACGACCGCGGCGGCTCCGACAGGTTGGACATCGAGATCGAGGTCAGCGTGTCGCGCGTGATCGCGTTGACGTGGATCTCGACGCTGATCGGCAGGCCGCCTCCGGAACGGGCGGCGATCGGCAGGTGATGCGCGTTGCTGCCAAAGCGCCGGGACGTCCGTTCCGCCTGGAAGCCCAGGGCCACGAGCGCGGCCTGCGCTCGTCGTGCGTCCGCCGTGGGCACGAGGAGGTCCACGTCGCTCATCGGACGCAGGGTCGGTGAGTCGTAAATCATCCATGCCAGGGCGCTGCCTTTGAGCACCAATGCGTTGATGGAAATCCGTGAGAGTGCTTGTAGTATTTCGGTCACGGCCGCGGTGCGTTCCCGATGCCACACGCGATGTCGGAGGACGAGCGCCTCGAGCTGCCGCATGGTGAGCTCGGGGACGGCGTGGCGGTGGGGGTCGAGGCTGGCGTGGACGAGGGGGGCCAACCGGCTCGATTCCGCCTCGCCGGCCAGCGTCTCCCACCCGTCGGGATCGAGACGCAGCGCGCCGGGTTCCAGGGCCGAGTCGCGCACGGCGGCGCGCGCCACGCTCAGGAGCAGCGTCGCCGTGGAGGCGGCGGTTGCGAGGCATGACTCGTGCACGGCTCAGCTTTCCACTTCGTGTTCACGTCGCGCCGACCGCGCGCGTGACCGATCGTTCGTCATGACGGGACGTCGCCGCGACCTCGCGCGCGTGCGCTCAACCGCAGGGACACCATGAGCATTGAAGTCCGGCCACTCGGCGTCAAGTGCAATATCCAGTGCCAGTACCGTTATCAGAACCCGCAACGCGATGCGGGCAACATCGCGACCGAGTTCGACGTGCCCAAGATGAAGGCGGCGCTCGAGCGGGCAGGGTCCAACTTCACCATCTTCGGCGGCGAGCCGCTGCTGGTGCCGGAAGCGGTACTGGAAGATCTCTGGGCGTTCGGGCTCGAGAAGTTCGGCACCAACGGGATCCAGACCAACGGCTCGCTCATCACCGAGCGGCATATCGAGCTCTTCAAACGCTACAAGGTGAACGTCGGGATCTCCGTGGACGGACCGGAGGACCTCAACGACGTCCGCTGGGCCGGCACCCTGAGGCTGACGCGCGAGGCGACGGCGAAGACACACGCGGCGATCGAACGCCTCGTGCGCGAAGGGATCATCCCGAGCCTGATCGTCACGCTCCATCGCAATAACGCCACGGCCGACAAGCTGCCGCGCATGCGCGACTGGTTCCGCTACCTCGACATGCTCGGCATCACGAGCTCGCGCCTGCACGACCTCGAGATTGAGAGCCCCGCGGTCGGCGCGAAGTACGGGCTCACGGTTGACGAGCAGGTCGCCGCCTTCCTGGACTTCGCGGCGCTCGAAGGCGAGCTCCAGGGGCTGCGCTTCGACGTCTTCTCCGACATCCGCAAGATGCTGCTGGGCGAGGACAACTACACCACCTGCGTCTGGAACGCCTGCGACCCCTACACCACGCGGGCCGTGCAGGGGATCGAGGGGCACGGGCAGCGCAGCAACTGCGGACGGACGAACAAGGACGGCATCGACTTCGTCAAGGCCGACCGCGAAGGCTTCGAACGCTATCTGGCGCTCTACCACGCGCCGCAGCACGCCGGCGGGTGCCACGGCTGCCGTTTCTTCGTGATGTGCAAGGGCCAGTGCCCCGGGGGCTCGATCGACGGCGACTGGCGCAACCGGTCGAGCAAGTGCGGGTTGTGGATGGCCCTCTACGAGCGCTTCGAGGCGGAGATCGTCGCCGAGGGACGGGTCCCGATCTCGCTCGGCCCGTATCGCGCCGCGCTGGAGCAGTTCGCGTTGCGCGAATGGTCCGCCGGGCGCAACGCCTACCTCCACCAGGAGGTCACGCGCCTGCAGGCGCCGGCCAGCCGCGCATCATGACCGCCGAGACGTTGACGCCGCCGCCTTCGCCGATTGACGTGTTCCGGCGCGATCGGCTCACGCACGTGCTGCCCGACTTCACGCGCATCAGCTGGGTGAGCGACCGCGCCCGCGCGGTCTGGGAGCCGAGGATCTTCCGAATCGGCAGGGCGTGGGCCGACCTCGAATGGCGTTCCGTGGAATCCGGGATCCGCCGCTGCGCCCTGACGTCGGTCTCCTCCGAGCAGCTCGTGGACCGCAGCGCGGAGTGGGCCGCCCGGGGTCTGAGCACGATGCCGGTCTCGATGTCGGGCACGTCGGCGGGCTATTCGAGCACGTCGATCGCGCCGCGCGTCGGCGAACCCTTCGAGTACCGCGTTTCCGTGGGCGCGCTGGCCGACGTCGCCGAATTGAAGCGTGCGATCGACAGTGGCGACGACGGCACGATGGGGCGGCTGCTCGGGTTCCCGGACTGCTGCATCGCCTTCTTCCGGGGCACCTGGGTGGACGAGCGCTGCGTCGATACGACGTGGGCGATGGCCGCCAACGGCGGCCGCGCCGACGCGACCGGCCACGTGATCGAGATCGACGACGACGCGCCGTTCCAGGCCAACATTCTCTGGCGCTGGATGGGCGCCCGTGCGGTTCCCCACCTGCCCTGTTCGTTCGACTGCCGCGCGACCGTTGCCTTCGCGGACACGCTGATGACGCTCGGGCGCGAGCTCGGGTACGGCGCGGAGATGGGGTGGCTCGAAGAGATCCTGAACTGGCCGGCATCGTGGTCGGCGCTGCACGGCATCGCCGAAGTGAAGACGCCCGTCCTCAAGACCTCGACGCGGACCGACGCCACCGCCCACGAGTTCGTCGTGCGGCGTCGGGGCCGCGCCGTTCCTGCCGAAGGCGCGGCCGGACTCGACTTCCCGTTTCGCGCCCCGGAGCGCCCGGGCCTCACCCACTCATTGGCCTTCCGTCGCGGCCTCGAGACCCCGATCGCGCAGCACACGGCGCTGCCCGAGTGGTATGCGAGCGACAACGGGTTCAGCGCCCGCGCCGCGATGGACGAAGCGCACCGGCCGATCGTCGAGCTCGCGCTGACCTCGATCGGCGAGACCGGAACGGTGATCGATCTCGGCTGCGGCAACGGCGCGCTGCTGAAGAAGATCTGCGAAGCGAGAGCCGGCGTCATGCCGTTCGGCGTCGACACCGAGGACTCGAAGCTCGCGCACGCCCGCGTCCTCCAGCCGGCGTTCGCCGACAACTTCGTCGCCGGCAACATGTTCGAGCGGATTCCCTTCGACGCCGACACGGTCTACAGCCTCGTCATCCTGATGCCGGGCCGTCTGCTCGAAGTCAACGACGAGTCGGCGCAGCGGTTGCGGGAATGGCTGCGCGGCCATTTCCAGCGCCTGCTGGTCTACGGATACGGAGAGTGGCTGACGCGGTACGACGGACTGGCGGGCCTCGCCGAGCGAGCGGGGCTCGAGCTCGAGTCGGTCCACCGCACGGG
This sequence comes from Vicinamibacterales bacterium, assembly GCA_963834365.1. Lineage (GTDB taxonomy): Bacteria > Acidobacteriota > Vicinamibacteria > Vicinamibacterales > Vicinamibacteraceae > CAWJAP01. The sequence goes on from CAWIBS010000030.1 coordinate 561,506, forward strand.
GGCGGCGGGATTGGCACGCCTCGCGAACTGAACGACGCGCACGTACGCGGAGGGCAGCATGGCTGACGAGTCTGGACGAGAGCCGCAGACGCCGGGCAATGCCGAGGATCCGGAGACCCTCAGGCGCCGCCAGGACTTCACCCGCCGAGCGCTGATCCGCGCCGGGTGGGTCGTGCCGCTGGTGACGACCGTCAACATTCCAGCGGCGTCCGCCCAGACGCCGGCCCCGCACAACGACGTCCACGGCGATGCGCCTCACGGCGACGAGATCCAGATCCATGCCGACCTCCACGTCGACACGCCGGCGCCGCCCCACAGCGACTTCAGCGACCACGACGACGTCCCGCACACCGACACGCCGCATACCGACGTCCCGCACAGCGACACGCCGCCGCACACCGACGCGCCGCATTCGGACACACCGACGCCGCACACCGACGTCCCGCACTCGGACACGCCGCCGCATACCGACGTGCCCCACTCGGACACGCCGCCGCACACCGACGTCCCGCACGACGACACGCCGGCACACGGCGACCACTCGGACGCCGGGACCCATTCGGACAGTCACGGAGACGCCCACGCGGACCACGACGATCACACCGACGGGCACACCGACTTCACGTTCCACGATCACACCGACGGCGGCCATGCCGACCATCTCGATACGTCGTACCATGGCGATCACACCGACACCAGCAGCTACTCGGACCATCTGGACGCCGGCCACCGCGACCATACCGACGGCGCCTTCGGCCACAAGGACTCACAGTCCTACGTCGATCACAACGACCACAACCACCGGGATCACAACGACACGGCATTCCCCCATACGGATCATACGGATGTGCCGTACTCGGATCATCTCGACGCCGGCCACCGCGACCACGGCGATGCGGTCTACGGCCATCGCGATCACACCGACATCCCCTACTCCGATCACCTCGACAACGGCCATCGCGATCACACCGACTCGTCGTTCAGCCACCAGGACCACACCGACATCGTCCACAACGATCACGCCGACGGTGTGCACATCGACGCGCACTCCGACAGCACCCCGCCGCACATCGATTCGCATACCGACGAACATTCCGACGGGCTCCGGACTCCCGGGCACGTCGACCTCGACGCGCACACGGACATCACCCACCTCGATACCGGCCACGTCGATTTCCATGGCGACTCGGGGGCCGCGGCTGCCGCCAATCACGTCGACGTACACGGCGATTCCGGCCGCCGTCCGTGATGCATGCCGCGAACGACGAACACCGGGTGCCGGATCCGGCTGAGAGCTCCGGCGGATCGGCGGCGGGCGCGGCGATCGTGCCGCGCCGCGCCGAGGTGGACGACTTCGGCGCCGAGGGCGAGCGCCTGCTCTACAACGCGGCGCGGGACGAGGCGACGACGCTCAACCGCACGGCCACCGAGATCTGGCAGTTGTGCGATGGCTCACGCAGCATCGACGCGATCGCGGGCGCCCTGGGGGATCGGTACGGCGTGGACAAGGAGGCGCTGCTCGATGAAGTGTCGCGCGCGCTCCATGTCATGCAGGAGCGAGGCCTCGTCGAGCTCCGGTCCGGTCCGGCGCCCGCGATGACATGACCAGCCATCCGGAGCCACTGCTCGCAAGCTTCAAAGGCCGGCACGTCGAGGTGCGGTGCGACCGGAGCTGGCTCGCCGAGGAGCTTCGAGCCCGGATGGCTCACGTCCTGACCGGCCCGGTTCCCGGACAGGACGCCGTCCTTCAGGTGACGCTGAGCGAGCTCGAACCATCCTGGCTCGAGCTCCGGGATTCGACAGGTCGATGCGAGCGCGGCTCGTTCGAGCACGTTGTCCACCACGTTCGCAAGTGGGTGACGTCCGGCTTCGTCTCAGCGCATCCCGACTTGCTCTGGATCCACGCCGCCGCAGCCAGCCGCGACGGCTTCGCACTCCTGCTGCCCGGTCCCGCCGGAGCCGGCAAGAGCACGCTGCTCGTGCAGTTGATCGATCGGGCGTGGCTCATGCTGTCGGACGATGTGGTGGCGCTGCTGCCGCACCGGCGGGAGGCGCTGCCGTTGCCATTCAATCCCGAGGTGAGGCGGGGCGGTTTCGGGGTCGAAGACGACTGGCAGGATTTTCTGGTGCGGCCGAAGGTGCTCGCCAGAGTTCCGCCGGCGCACGTCGCGTCGACGCCGGCGATCGTCGGGGCGATCGTCTTCCCCGATACTCGGTGCGTGCCGTCCGGCCCCGGCTCGAGCGCCTGACAGCGGTCTCGGCGACGCAGGCTCTGGCACCCCATGCGCACGGCGCGAGCGACGCCCGGGGCAGAACGCTCGGCGAGTTGTTCGATCTCGCCCGGCAGGTCCCCTGTTATCGCCTTCGATACATGGACCCGGCGGCCGCGGCGCAGGAGTTAACGGAGGGGACGGAGGGAACGGTATTAACACAGAGGAACGAAGAAACGGAGACGAACGGAGGAATTCAAATCCAAAATAGGTACAGATCTAAATAGGAATTGGGCTCTTCTCTGTTCGCCTCCGTTTCTCCGTTCCTCTGTGTTAATACCGTTCCCTCCGTCCCCTCCGTTAGCCGAGGTGCGAGCGGCGCTCCTGTTCTCCAGCCTCCTTTTCGCGCTTCCCCTGCTCTCGACGTTCCACGTCTCGTGGTCCATCAGCGCGGTCGTCCTCCTCGTGTTCGTCGTCTCCGTGCGGCGGCCCGAAGACGGGCTGCTCGTCATCGCGGGACTTCTGCCGCTGGCGACGCCCCTGGGCCTGCTGATGAGACCCGAGATGAGCGGCACACAGGCCGGGGAGTTGCTCTTGCTGCCGCTGCTCGTCGCCGTCAGCGCGCGGCAGGCGGTGCGGGCGACGGCGTCGCCGACCTTGTTTGGGCTGGCGGTCGTCGCGGCCGGCGCGCTGATTGCGAGCGGCATCGTCACCGGTCTCGCCCGCGACTACGACTGGACGCCCATCCTGGCGCCGCGTCACTGGGCCCATCTCTGGAGACATGTGACGACCCGCTACATCATCGACGCGGCGGCGTACCAGGCGCTCCGCGACGGCATGGTCTGGCTCGAAGGCCTCGTTCTCGCGTTGATTGCTTGCCTGACACTGCGCCAGGCGCCGGCGGTGGGCGAACGCGCGTGCCGGCTGATGGTGATTGGTGCCGCCGCCGCCGCACTCCTGACGGCGAACCGGCTGACCGAGGTGTTCTTCAGGAACGAGCAGTCTCTTCAGAGGACGACCGACCTGCTCGCAGGCGTCCGGATCGGCATCCATGCCGCCGACGTCAACGCCGTGGGTTCCCTCTACGCGCTCTTCATCGTCCCTGCGCTCTGGCTCGCCGTGACGGATCGGCGCGTCTGGCGCTGGGCGGCGCTGGGGTCGATTGCGCTCGCGCTCTGGTGGACGCGCTCGCGGACTGCTGTTGCTGCCGCCTGTTGCGGCGTCCTGCTGACAGCGCTCCGCACCGGCGCGATCGGCCGGCGAGCCATCGTGGTCGGCCTGTCGCTTGCCGCGGTCGTCATCGCATTGTCACTGCAATCTGCGGTCAGCAAGTTGTCGTTGCTCGACGGGCTGCGAGTTCGCGTCGAGATGGCGGGCATCGGGCTGCGGATGCTGGAAGCGCATCCAGGCTTCGGGGTCGGCCTCGGGCAATTCAGGGAGGGGTCGCGGCAGCTGCTGTCGGACGGACTGGTGAGCAGCGTCTACTGGGAGACCGGCCAGAACGCACATAACAACTTCGTACAGATTCTCGCCGAACTGGGACTCGTGGGCGCGTGCGTCATCGCCGCGGTCATCGGCCTGCCGCTGATGATGGCGTGGACGCCGATCGCGCAACCTCGCTCGCCGCCGGAGTTGGCCGGACTCGCGGGAGGCGCGGTCGCGTTCCTGTTGACGTGCCTGCTCGGCCACCCGCTCCTCACGCCGCAATGCCTGTGGCTGTTCTTCCTCGTGCTCGGCATCATCGCCGGCCTGGCGGGTGCGGATCCGGCGGCAGGACGCAGGGTGAGACAGGCGACGGCGCTGTTCGTGGCGCTGGTCGCCTGCTCCATCCCCGGACGTGTCATGTGACCCGCGGTGGGACAGGCCTTCAGTAGTGTCCGCTCTTAGGCGGACCCCTGGGTCCGGCTGAAGCCGGACACTACGTCAAATGGCTGACGACGTCGGTCCGTCCTTTGGCAGCTGGAGCTTCGGGTCGATCCGCTGCAGGTCCTTCATCATCTCGTCCCACGTGACCGTGCGCCCGAGATACGCGGCCTTGCGTCCGAGAATCGCGGCCAGGTTGCTCTGCAGGCTGGGCCGAGCGTGTCGGCCAACGCCTGGCCGCCGGTGACGGCGGCGTGGAAGTCCTGGATGTTGCCCGACGGCGCCGCTCGTGTAGAGCCCTTTCGTGCTGCCGCCGGCCCACGGCGCGTCGCCGGTAATCCGGACGTCGCCGTCGTAGGCCGAGTCCACGGTGCCGCTCGCGCCATACACGCGAATCCGCAGGTCGTCGAAGCCCTTGGTGAACTGCGCCGAGCTGAAGTCCACGAGGACGCCGTTCGGGATACGCGTACGTGACGACGAAGTGATCCCAGCAGTCGCCGACGTCGACCCGCGCCTTGCGGCCGCCGGTGCCGTGCGCGCTCAGCGGATGCGCCTGCAGATACCAGTTCGCGACGTCGATCACGTGGATGTTCTGCTCGACGATGATGTCGCCGGAGAGCGCCTTGTCGAAGACCCAGTTGCGCAGGCGCGCCGTCGCCGTGCCCTCCGGCGCCTGCGGCGTCAGTCGGCCGGCGTGGTAGTAGACGTGGCCGAGCACGGCGGCCCGATGTCGCCGCGATGCACGCGCGCGGCCGCCTCGCGGAACAGCGGATCGCGGCGCGTCTGGAAGTCCACGAGCACGTGGCGCGCCGGGCCGGCGGCCTTGACGGCGCGCTCGATTGCCAGGCAGCCGGCCACGTCCACCGCCATCGGCTTGGCGAGGTAGAGGTGCTTGCCGGCCTGCAGCGCCGCAATGGCCTGCTCGGGGTGGAAGTACGGCGGGCTCTCGACGGCCACGGCATCGAGCTTGCGATCGAGCAGGCGCTTGATAGCCGTCGAGGTCCGGTGAACCGGGCGGCGCGCGTCCACCGACAGCTCGTCGCCCAGCTTCTGCACGCGATCGGCGAAGTAGTCGTGCAGCGCGACGACCTTCGTGTTCGTGTGCTGCTCGAACAGCCGGCCGACGAAGCGGCCGCGTCCGCCGCAGCCGATGATGCCGAGCTCGAGACGCGAGTTGGCCTGCGATCCGCGCACGGCTGACGGCGCCACGATCGTCGACGCCGGCCGTCGTCTTCAGGAACTCGCGCCGCCCCACCGGGCCGTTGGAATGTGCCACCTGCCGCCTCCTCTGTCCGATCGCGATCGGGATGGCGGAAGTATCGGTCCCCCGCGGCGTCGTGTCGAGTCCTCGACGCGTCCTAGACCGGGAGCTCACTCGTGTTGACAACGGGCCCGCCAAGGTGGCGCCGGGCTTCAGCCCGGCCAACGCGGGCCCGGGCAGGCCTAAAGGCCTGCGCCACACGACCAACACAAGTGAACTCCGGGCTTAGGGGACCGGGTTGGGGGACGATACCCAGCCTCAGGAAGGAGCAACCGCCATGCACCGTCGTCTCTTCCTCTCGAGGACCGCGGCGGCCACCGCCGGACTGGCGCTGGCGTATCCGGGGCGCAGCCGTGCGCAGTCGAGCGCGAACGAAACCGTGAACGTCGCGATCATCGGGCTGCGCGGCGACAACAAGGGCCATCCGACCTGGACCGCCCGCGGACGCGGACAGGATCACTACGAGCACCTGTCGGTGATCCCGAACGTCCGCATCTCGCACGTCGTGGACGTGGACGAGCGCCACTTCAAGGACTCGCTGTCCTTCGTCAAGCAGAAGTACGGCGGCAGCCCGAAGACCGAGACCGACTTCCGCCGCGTGCTCGACGACCGCGACGTCGATGCGGTGACGATTGCCGCGCCCGATCACTGGCACGCGCTCATGACGATCCTCGCCTGCCAGGCGGGCAAGGACGTCTACGTCGAGAAGCCGGTCAGCCACAACATCATCGAGGGCCGGAAGATGATCGAGGCCGCGCGGCGGCACAACCGCATCGTCGCCGCCGGCACGCAGCGGCGCAGCAGTGTCATGCTCGCCAACACGGCGCAGTTCCTGCGCGAGGGCGGACTCGGCCCGCTCTACACCGGCAAGACCGTCGTCTACCGGCCCCGCGATCCGATCGGCGTCGTCGCCGACAGCCCCGTGCCGGCCGGTGTCAACTACGACCTGTGGCTGGGCCCGGCCCCCGAGCGGCCGTTCAACGAGAACCACTTCCACTATCACTGGCACTGGTTCTGGGAATACGGCACCACGGACCTCGGGAACACCGGCGTCCATTCGCTCGATGTCGTGCGATGGCTGCTCGGCAAGCAGGAGCATCCGCGGACGGCCCAGTGCATCGGCGGCCTGTACGAGGCGGGCGCGCGCACGGATCAGACGACGCCGAACACGCAATACGCCACCTTTCAATATGCGGACGGAACCGAGCTGCACTGCGATCTGCGCAACTGGTTCAGCGGTCCGCCCGAAGCCCAAGGCGTGTTCATCTCGGGGGCCAAGGGGTGGATGCGCGTCGGCAACGACAAGGCGCAGGTCTACTTCGGACGGAAGAACGAGCCCGGTCCCGTGCTGACGGGCGACGAGCCGCGCGACGCCGGCCAGCTGCACTTCGAGAACTTCATCGACTGCGTCCGTTCGCGGAAGGCGGCAAACCTGAAGGCGCCGCTCGAGGAAGGCCACTTCTCGTCGACGCTCTGCCACCTCGGGAACATTGCCTACCGGGTTGGCCGGACCGTGAAGTTCGACGGCGCCACCGAACGCTTCGTCGGCGACGAGGAGGCCGACAAGCTGCTCGGCCGCACGTACCGCGCCCCCTATCTGCTGCCGGACAAGACGTAAGTAGACTCGCCGGACCTGAAGGTCCGGCCTACCGTCGAGGCGTCCCGCGGAGGGTACCGTCGAGGGGTCCCGTCGAGGGGTACCTCAAATCCGGTAGGGCGGGGCTTCAGCCCCGCCGCCATGACTCGCGTCCTGTGCTTGCTGGTCGCTGCAATTGGGCTCCTCGAGGGGACCCAGACTGCCGATCGCGCGCGCCTCGCCGACCTCGTGACCTCGCTCACGCGAGAGTCGTCGTGGAAGCTGGTCGCCGCGGTGCCCCTCGCCTTCACGGCGCACCATCCCCAGGGTCTGGTGAAGATCGGCGAGACGCTGTTCCTGTCGTCGGTCGAGATCACGACGCCGACCAGACGGCTGCCGCGTCCTGTTGGCGGGCACGACCGGGACACCGGCGCCGGTGTCGGCCATCTGTTCAAGTTCGATCGTTCGGGCCGCCTGATCGCCGATCTCAGGCTGGGGGAAGGCGCGCAGTATCACCCGGGCGGGATCGATTACGACGGGACATACATCTGGGTGCCGGTCGCCGAGTACCGGCCGAACAGCCGGTCGATCGTCTATCGCGTCGAGCCCGGGACCATGACGGCGACGGAGATGTTCCGCACGGGCGACCACATCGGCGCCGTCGTGCACGACACCGACGAGGGCACCCTTCACGGTGTGAGCTGGGGCTCACGCCGCTTCTATCGCTGGAGTCTCGGCGGCGACGGGCGAGTGACCGGCGCCGCGGGGGCGGCGACGCCGCCAGCCACTCGCAATCCGTCGCACTATGTGGACTACCAGGACTGCAAGTACGTCTCCGGCGGTCTGATGCTGTGCACGGGGATCAGCGAGCTGCAGCGTCCGGCCGGAGCGGCCGCGTTCCGCCTCGGCGGCCTCGAGCTGGTCGATCTTCGCGACGGCCGTCCGCGCCATCAGGTGCCGCTCCTCCTCTGGACGCCGGGCGGTCTGCCTCTGACGCGCAACGCCACGTGGTTCGAGCCGACGGCGACCGGCCTGCGCGGCTACTTCGTTCCCGAAGACGACAAGTCAGTCCTCTATATCTATGAGCACCACCAGGCGGGGTCCGGCTGAAGCCGGACACTACGATTGAAGCGCGCGCACGCCGGACTACTGGTACGCCGAACTACAGGTACGTAGTGTCCGGCTTCAGCCGGACCTCGAGCCCCACCGGACCCGAGCCCTGAGCCGCTAGAATCACCTGGCGTGGAGATCCCCGGCGACTATCAATACCGTGCGCTCCATCACGGGCCGCGTCTCCAGCGGTTCTGGCATCGCAACAAGATCGACGTCCTCCGGACGCTCGTCGGCGCCGATCCCCTCGGCGTCGTCGTCGAGGTCGGGTGCGGCTCGGGCAATCTGCTGCTCGAGAGCGGGCTGCCGGCGCGGACCGTGATCGGCCTCGACGCCAGCCTGTCGGCGTTGCAGTTCTGCGTGTCGAGGCGGAGCGGCCCGCCGTTCCATTTCGCGCGCGCCACCGGCGAGCGGCTGCCGCTGCGCGACGCCAGCGTCGACCTGGTCATCCTCGTCGAGGTGATCGAGCACCTGCCCGAGCCGTCACACACGCTCGGGCAGATCGCCCGCGTCCTGCGGCCGGGCGGCCGCCTCGTGTTGACGACGCCCAATTACGACTGGCCGAGCCCGTGGCCCCTCCTGGAGTGGATCGCCGATCGCAGCGGCCTCGTCGCGCAGATGCGTGACGCGCAGCACGTGACGCGCTTCGGACCCGGGTCGCTGGCGGCGCTCCTCGAGCGCGAGTCGTTCGAGGTGCTGCGCCTCGGCACGATGTACGGCGGCAGCGCGCTGGCGGCGCTCGCCTCCGATCGCTGGGCGGCAGCGGCCGTTCAGCGCGAGGTCCGGCGCGGCATCCGCCACGGCGCCCTCGTCTACACGCTCGCCCGGACGCGGCCCGCCTGATGGTCACCTGGATCGAGCGAACAGGGTTGCCGCCGATCGCGGCGCTGCGCGGCACGTGGCTGCGCGCGACGGCGTCGCTGTGGCTGGCGGTGGCCGCGGGCCTGCTCTCGCTTCTGGCACTGCTGCCGCTCGAGACGCAGAGGCTCGATGCCGGCCGGCCGGGCGACGTGCTCTGGTTCGACGGCGTCTCCGACGCGGCGGCACATCGCGGCGCGCGAGGACGCTGGACCACCGGTGAGGGCCGCGTCCGCCTGGAGCTGCCGTCACTCGGCGCCCGCGTCCGTCTGCGGCTGGCGACCGTCGATGCGCGCGTGCCCGATCGGCTGCACGTGCTCCGCGACGGACAGCCCTTCGCGACCCGTGACCTCGGCCTCGACTGGACCGTCGTGGAGCTGGCCCTCGATCCCGCGCCCGGCCAGACGACGACGCTGACACTTCGATCCGCGGTCTCGACGTCGGCGGAAGGATCGCCACGCGGGGTGTTCATCGACGCGGTGGAGGTGACGACCGGCGGGTGGCCGCGACGTGCAGGCGGCACGTGGCTGTGGCTCGGCGTCGTGTTCTTCGCCGTGCTTGCGGCAGCGGCGATCGCACAGCCGGCGTCGCTGGCGCCAGCGACGTCAGTCCCGCCGGGCCTGCGCTCGCACCTCCAGCAACGGTGGCTCCCGATCGTCACCGGTCTCGCGGCGCTGGCAGCGGCCATTGTCTTTCGCGCCGAGATCCTCGGCCATCCCGGTTCGACCGTCGCCGTCGCGGTCGCGCTCGCGGCCGGAACGTGGATCTGTCGCGCGTGGCCCGCCGGTTCCGATCGGATCGCACGAGTCGCGCCACTGCTCTTCGGCGCCGCGTCGTTCCTCCTGGTCGCGGCGCTCTTCGCCGAAGCCTGGACGGATGGGCGCGTGCTGTCGCAGGCCGACATGCTCTACGACCACACGCCCTGGAGCGAGCATCGGCCAGCGGGCTGGCGTCCGCAGCCGCGCGCGCCGTTCGGCGACGTGCCGATGTTCGTCTATCCCTTCCACCTCCTGGCGGTCGAGCGCTGGCGCGCCGGAGAGATTCCGCTCTGGACGCCCGGCGTTGGATCGGGCGTGCCGGTGCTCGCGAACTACCAGAGCGCGCTGTTCTCCCCCTTCACCTGGCTGCTGCTGCTGGTTCCGCTGCCGGGCGCGACGGTCGTCCTCGCTTCGTGCCGGCTGCTGGTCGGCGGAATCGGGATGTTCTGCTTCCTGCGGCGCATCGGCTTGTCCGCCTGGGCCTCGAGCATCGGCGGCCTCGCGTATCTGCTCAGCCCGGTGACGATCGTCTGGCTCGAGCATCCGCTCGGCAACGTGGCGCCGTGGCTGCCGTGGATCCTGCTCGCGGTCGAGCGCGCCGTCGAGGGCCGCTGGTTCGCGCGCGGCGCACTCGCGCTGATCAGCGGGTTCACCTTTCTCGGCGGACATCCGCATCTCGCGCTCTATGGCGCGCTGCTGGGCGCCGCCTATGCCTGCGCATCCGCGCTGGGTCGTCCGCGGCCGCTTCCCCGGATGGCCGGCGCCCTGCTGGCGATCGCCCTCGGCGCCGGTGTGGCGGCCGTCCAGATCCTGCCGTTCCTCGAATACGCGACCCAGAGCCGCACGATCGAGATGCGCAACGCCTACGCGTTGAATCCGTTCGTCGCGCCGGTCGAGGTGCTGGCGACGGCGCTGGTGCCGGACTTCTTCGGCCATCCGTCGCACGCCAACTATGCCGGCCCGCTCAATTATCTCGAGCAGCTCAATTACGCGGGCACGAGCGTGCTCGTGCTGGCTCTTGTCGGCCTCGCGACTGCCGGCCGTTCGTGGCGGCCGTGGTTCTTCGCCGGCGTGGCACTCGCGTGCTGTCTCGCGATGTACGGGACGCCGCTCGTCCATCACCTGATTTCGGCGGTGCCGCTGCTGCGATCGGCGTCGCTCGTGCGCCTCGCGTTCGTCGCGGCGGCCGCGACCGCGATCCTGGCGGCGTTCGGTGTCGAGGCTCTCCTCGAGTCCCGCACGGATGTGTGGCGGAGGCATGTGACGGTCATTGCCGTTGGGAGCCTGGTGCTCGCGGCCCTGACGCTCGTGGCGCTCCAGCAGGGGCACCGTGCCTTCCTGGCGCGACATGCGCTCGCGGACTTCGTCACCCATGCGTGCGCCGGAGCGCTGGCCTTCATCGCCGTGACGGCAGGCGTTCTCGTGCTCCGCGTCCGGCGCGGCCTGCTGCGCCGGGTGACCGGCTTCGTCCTCGCCCTGGTCGTCATCGTCGAGCTGTTCGGCTTCGCGCGCGGCTTCCATCCGCTGATCGATCCGGCCCAGGTGTTCCCGTCAACCCCGGAGATCACGCAGATGCAGGCCGACGACGGGATCTACAGGGTCGTTGCGGCGGGAGGCGGGCTGCTGCCGAACACCGCGCTCGCCTACGGGTTGCACGATCCGCGGTGGTACGACGGGATCGGCGTGAAGGCCTACGGCGAGCTGCTCGATGCCGCGTTCCACTGGGGCGACTCGTTCCACGCCGCGATCCGATTCGAGTCGCCGCTCTTCGACCTGCTCAACGTCCGCTACGTGCTCGGTCCGCCCGGACTGGAGCTGCCGGCCGGCCGCTTCACGAAGCTGGCCGGTGAGCGCGCCGTGCTCTACCGCAACGATCGCGCGCTGCCGCGTGCGTTCCTCGTCGATCGCTATCGTGTCGAGTCGGGCAGCACGGCGCGACGCCTGCTGCGCGACGGCGGCATCGACTACATCCGCGAGGTCCTGCTCGAGACGGCGCCTGACGGCGCGAGCCGGCCCGAGGCTGCCGCTTCGGCGATCGCGGTTGGCGCCGCCGTCATCCGGCGCTACGAGGCCGAGGCCGTCGAGATTCACACCGACGCGCCCGGACGCCGTTTGTTGACGCTCACCGACACATGGTTCCCCGGGTGGGTCGCCCATGTGGACGGACACGGGGTCCCCATCCTCCGCGCGAACGTCGCGTTCCGGGCCGTCGCGGTTCCGGCCGGCCGCCACGTCGTCACCTTTCACTATCGGCCACGCAGCGTGCGTGCCGGGGCATGGGTGTCGGGCGCCTCGCTGGCCGTCATCGCTCTGTTCGGCGCGCTCGGGATTGTCCGCAGGCCCGCACCGGCCGCCGGGGTGAGGGCGGCGTGATCGCCACCGAGGATTCCGCTGCGATCACCACGACCGTCACGCTGGTCGTGCCGTGCTTCGAGGAAGCGCCGATCATCCGCGACACGCTGGCGGAGCTCGCACGCTGGTTTCCGGCCGCACAGCTGATCGTCGTGGACGATGGGAGCGGCGACGGGACGGCGGCGGTGGCGCAGGCCTTCGCCCGGGAGCACGATGCGACCGACGTGATCGTGCTGCCGCAGAACCAGGGGAAAGGTCGGGCCGTGGCTGCGGCGTGTGCGGCGGTGAAGGGCGAACGCGTGGTGATTGTCGATGCGGATCTCGCCTACGGACAGGATGCGATTCGCCGGGCGGCCGACGCGCTCGATCGGGCCGACATGGCGGCCGGCAACCGCCGGCATGCGGACTCCACCTATACGGTCCCCGTCCGGGTGTTCGGCTTCTTGTACCGGCGGCACGTGCTCGGCTGGGTGTTCAACCGGGCGGTCAGGGTCCTCCTCGGGCTGACGGTGCGCGATACCCAGTGCGGGCTCAAGAGCTTCCGGGCCGACGCCTTCCGGCGGCTCCTGCCACAGGTGCGGACGTCCCGGTTTGCGTTCGACCTCGAGGTCTGGCTGCTCGCGCGCGCCCTGCGGTTGCGCGTGGCCGAGATTCCCGTCGACGTGCGCTACGAGACCGGCCGCAGCAGCGTCAGGCTGCTGCGGGACGGCCTGCGGATGGCCGCCGACGTCATCGCGCTCACCCTGCGCCGGCTGTCGGGTGCCTACCGTTAGTTCTCGTGACGATGTGGCGCAGGCCTTCAGGCCTGCCGGGGCCCGCGTTGGCCGGGCTGAAGCCCGGCGCCACCTTGGCGGGCCGATTCCGGCTTCAGCGGAGGTGTATGAGTAGTGTCCGGCTTCAGCCGGACCCGCATCCGCCGGCCGGTCTCGAAAGACTCCTGCCCATTCGAGAAAAGTCCACAGACAGGTTGATAACCGGTCGACAAAAGATTCGTTCGAACCTTCAGTTCGTGCTAAAGGACCGGGATATCATCAGCGCTGATGGCGACGACGCTCCTGCAGAAGGTCTGGGACGCTCATACAGTACGAATCCTGCCGACCGGCCAGACGCAGCTGTTCATCGGCCTGCACCTCGTTCACGAAGTCACCAGTCCGCAGGCGTTCGACGAGCTCCGGCTTCGTGGCTGGCCGGTGCGCTTTCCGCACCGCACGTTTGCCACGGTGGACCATATCGTTCCGACTCGCGATCTCGCACGGCCGTTCCGCGACGACATGGCCGAGGCCATGCTGTCGGCGCTCGAGCGCAACTGCCGCGACTTCGGCGTGCCGCTCTACGATCTGGCGCACGCCAACCAGGGCATCGTCCACGTCATCGGGCCCGAGCTCGGGCTCACGCAGCCCGGGATGACGATCGCGTGCGGCGACTCGCACACCTCGACGCATGGCGCGCTGGGGTCGGTGGCGTTCGGCATCGGCACCTCCCAGGTGCGCGACGTGCTGGCGTCCCAGTGCCTGGCGCTCGAACCGCTGGACGTGCGCCGCATCGACGTGACCGGGACGCTCGCGGCCGGCGTCTACGCCAAGGACGTGATTCTCGCGATCATCCGGCGCCTCGGCGTGAAGGGCGGGGTCGGCTACGCCTACGAGTACGGCGGCCCGGTCGTCGATCGGATGTCGCTCGACGAGCGCATGACGATCTGCAACATGTCGATCGAAGGCGGGGCGCGGGCGGGGTATGTGAACCCGGACGCGACCACCTTTGCCTACATCGAGGGGCGGCCGTTCGCGCCTCAGGGCGAGGCGTTCGACCGCGCGACGCAGTGGTGGGCGAGCCTGGCCTCCGATCCCGATGCGTCCTATGACGATCGCGTCGGCATCGACGGCTCCGGCCTCGAGCCGGTCGTGACCTGGGGCATCAATCCCGGGCAGTCGGTCGGCGTGTCCGAGCGGATTCCGCGTCCGTCGGACGTCGCGCCCGACGAGCGGCCGGGCATCGAGGAAGCGCTCGGCTTCATGGGATTCGAGGCCGGCGCGCGCATCGAGGGGACGCCGATCGACGTCGCGTTCATCGGCTCGTGCACCAACTCCCGGCTGTCGGACCTGCGCGAGGCGGCGTCGCTCGTCCGCGGCCATCGCGTGTCGCCGCGGGTACGGGCGCTCGTGGTTCCGGGATCGCAGGCGGTGCGCGCGGCCGCCGAGAAGGAAGGCCTCGACGCGATCTTCCGCGAGGCCGGGTTCGACTGGCGCGGCGCCGGCTGCTCGATGTGCCTGGCGATGAATCCCGATCGGCTCGACGGCCGCGAGGTCTGCGCATCGTCGTCGAACCGCAATTTCAAGGGGCGCCAGGGCAGTCCGACCGGGCGCACCCTCCTCATGAGTCCGGCGATGGTCGCGGCAGCGGCCGTGGCCGGTGAAGTCGTGGACGTCAGAAACGTTCTTTCCCCTCTCCCCCAAGCGGCCGTGAGCTGAGCTTGCGGCCCATTCCGAAACGATCTTCCCGAGACAACTCCCCATGCTGAGGCCTCTCACAACCCCGGCGCATCGCGCGTGTGTGCGCATTGCAGCCCTGCTGTTCGGTATCTGGCTGACCGCTTCCCCGGCGAGCGCCCAGGTCGTCGATGAAGCCGGCCTTCGAGCCGCGATCATTGCCGCGAACGATGCTGGCTCTGGAACGATCACGCTCGGCGCCAGCATTACGCTGACCGCGTCGCTGCCGCCGATTCAGGCCAGCATCGCCTTCGTCGGCGGCAGCTTCATCATCAATGCGGCCACTCTCGGCCGCGTCTTCACGATCGTGGAGGGCACGGTCACGATCGCGAACCTGACGATTCAGAACGCGAGAACAGTAGGCGGCGCCGGCGGCGCGGGGAGCTTTCCCGGTGGCGGCGGCGCGGCCGTGGGCGCGGCGATCTTCGTCGGGAACGGCGCGACGCTGACCACGACCAACGTCGTGATTCAGAACGCTTCGGCGCAGGGCGGCAACGGCGGCGCGGTGAATGCGAGCGGCGGTGGTGGTGGCGGTGGCGGTTTCACGGCACCGGGCGGCACCGCTCTCGGTCCTGGTGGTGGCGGCGGTGGCGGTTTCGCTGGCGCCGGCGGGAACGGCGGCGGCGGTGGTGGTGGCGGCGGCGGCGGCGGCCTGATCGGGCCTTTCGGAACTGATCTTGTGGGCGCGGCTGGTGGCGCCGGCGCGGTCGGTGGCGGCGGTGCGGGCGGGCGTGGCGCTGCCGGTGGCGCGGGCGCGGACGGCGGGGCCGGCACTGGCGGCGGGGGCGGGGGTGGTGGCGCAACGGTGCCTGGTGCCGCCGCAGTCCTCGGGACCGGCGGCGCGGGTGGGGGCGAAGGCGGTGCCGGTGGGAGCACCGGGATCGCAGGCCTGGCGGGCGCGGACAATGGCGGTGGCGGCGGTGGCGGTGCTGACGCGGCTGGCGGGGCCGGAGCGCGCAGCAGCGGTGGCGGTGGTGGCGGCGCAGACGTCGGCTTGCCGAACGGGAACCCACTGCTCACGGCAGGCGGCGCGAGCGGCTCGGCCTCGGGCGGCGGCGGTGCCGGTTCATTTGGCATCGGCGCCGGCGGATCCGAGTTCGGGGGCGGCGGCGGCGGCGGGGTGACGGGCGGTGCGTCAGCATTGTTCGGCGGCGGTGGCGGCGGCACGGCCACCGGCGGAAACGCGGTCTTCGGCGGCGCCGGTGCGGGCGGGACGACACCCGGCACGGGGCCGTTTGGCGGGGCTGGAGATGGCGCCACCAACGGGGCCGGAGGCGGTTCGGCGGTCGGCGGCGCAATCTTTGTCGAAGAAGGCGGGACCCTGATCATGACAAGTCCCACCTTTACCGGGACCTTCACGGTTGCCCCCGGCCTCGCGACGCCAGGCAGCGCTGCGCAAGGCGGCGTGGCTCAGGGCACGATCGTGTTCTCTCAGGGCGGTACTGGCCGCCTGCCGTTGACGATGGACGTGCCGGCCGGACCGCCTCTGACGTTCGCGGTTCCCGACTCACTCGCTGGCGCCGGGATCTACCGGAAAGCCGGCCTGGGGACGCTGGCCCTCACCGCAGCGAATCCAAACGCGCAAGGTCAGTTCCGGATCGCGGCCGGCACGTTGGCGCTTGGAACCAATTCGCCGTTTGGCGATGACGCGTCAATCGAGGGCGACGGCGGCGCGCTCGCATCGTCCGGCGGCCCGCGCATCCTGCCGACTCCCGTCTCGCTGCTCGCGGGCGGGCTGACCGTCACGGGCGCGGACAACATCACGCTCGATGGCCCGATCACGAGCCCGCTCGGCGTGGTGGGCGCGTTGACCGCATCGCTCACGGCACCGGCCATCCTGACCCTCGCCGGTACGAACACCTTTCCCGGACCGGTGAACGTCTTCACCGGTACGGTGGTTGCCACCAACGGTTTTGCGATTGGCGACCTGGCGCCGGTGTTTGTCGGAGCGGGCACGTTCAACGTGGCGACTGCCGAGACCATCGGATCGCTCGCGAGCACGGGCGGCGTCCCCGGCGCGGTCAACCTGGGGGCCAACGCGCTGACGGTTGGTGGCAACAACACGTCGACGGTCTACGCCTGGCCGATCACCGGCGCCGGCGCGCTGACGAAGGTCGGCACCGGCACTTTCTCGCTGACGGGCACGAGTCCCGCCTTCACCGGCGGCATCAACATCTTCGGCGGGGCCCTTGCCGTGGCTTCAACCGCCAGCCTCGGGACCGGCATCACCCCGCTGGCGCTGAACGCGGGTGGGCTGCAGGTCCACGCGCCCCTCACGCTGACGCGCCCGATCGCGCTCGGTGCGGCCGGGGGTGGCATCGACACGCTCGCCAACGTCACGGTGACCGGCGTCATCTCGGGCGCAGGTTCTGGCCCGTTGTACAAGGCCGGCGCGGGCACGC
The DNA here is from genome assembly GCA_963834365.1 of Vicinamibacterales bacterium. GTDB lineage: Bacteria > Acidobacteriota > Vicinamibacteria > Vicinamibacterales > Vicinamibacteraceae > CAWJAP01. The sequence continues at coordinate 578,382 of CAWIBS010000030.1, forward strand.
TGACGTTGACAGGCAACAACAGCTACACCGGAGGCACGGTCGTCGTCGGCGGATTGTTGGCGATCGCGGGTCCGGGGCCGCTTGGAACCGGCCCCCTGAATCTGAGTGGCGGTGGCCTGCAGGCGGCGGCGCCCGCCATGCTGTCGATGCCGATTACGCTCGGCGGTGCCGGCACGATTGACACGCAGACCTTTGCCTTGACGGTGAACGGTCCGATCACGGGCGCCGGTTCGCTCACCAAGACGGGCACTGGCGTGCTGACACTCTCGGGGGCGAACACCTTCACCGGCGGCACGTCGGTCAACGCCGGCGCGCTGACGCTGCTCGGCGGCGCGGCGATCCCTGACGCCTCGCTCCTCTCGGTTGCGGCGGGTGCGGCTCTCAACGTCAACGCCAGCGAGACGATCGGGTCGATCAACTCCGGCGGCAGCGTTGTCGTCGGCACGGGTGCGATTCTGACGATCAACAGCGCGACTGACAGCCTCGTGGCCGGCGTGATCAGCGGTCCGGGCGGGCTCGCCAAGGCGGGCGCGGGCACGCTGACGCTGGCCCTGGCCAATACCTACACCGGCGCCACGTCGCTGTCCGCGGGCACGCTCCTCGTTCCGGCAGGGGGCGTCGTGCCGACGCTGACGACCGTGAGCGGCGGCACGCTGACGGGCGCGGGTGTGGTGGCAGGGGCCAATCTGACGGCCGGGACGATCCGTCCCTCGAGCATCTTCACGGTCAACGGCCCTCTCACCATCGGCTCGGTGGCGAGCCTGACGACCGTCATCAACGGGACCGACCCGAGCACCGGCTACGGCCAGGTGCGCGTGTTTGGCACGGTGACGCTGGGCGGCACCCTGAACGCCACGCTCGGGGCCGGCTTCACGCCGGTCGAGGGCAACAGCTTCGTGATCATCGACAACGACGGCGCCGACGCGGTCTCGGGCACGTTCGCGGGACTCGCCCAGGGCGCCAGAGTCAATCTCGGCGGCCTCAACCTGAGCATCACCTACACCGGCGGCGATGGCAACGACGTGGTCATCGAAGCGCCCGTCGGCGCGCCGCTGTTCACCGCCTATCTGGCGGAGGGCGCGACCAATGCCTTCTTCGACGTGCGCATCGCGCTGGTGAATCCAAGCGCGACCGAGACGGCGAACGTGGCGATGCGGTTCCTGAAATCGACCGGGGAGACGATCACACACACGCTGCCGCTCGCGGCGAGGGGCCGCGCGACTATCAACCCGAGGCTGACGCTCGCCTCGAGGACGCGAACTTCTCGACGGTGATCGAGTCGAACGTCCGCGTCGTCGTCGATCGGACGATGAGCTGGGATGCGAGCGGGTATGCGTCGCACGCGGAGACGAGCTCGAGTGCGCCGGCGACGACGTGGTATTTCGCCGAGGGCGCGACGCACGGTCAGTTCGATCTGTTCTATCTGCTGCAAAATGCGACCGCGACGGAGGCCAACGTCGAGATCACCTACCTGCTCCCGTCAGGACCGCTCGCACCGCGTCCGTATGTCGTTCCGCCGAACAGCCGGATGACGGTTTACGTCGACCAGGAAGCCGGCCTCGACGCGACCGACGTCTCGGCGGTCATCCGCGTCACCAACGGCGTGCCGATCTCGACCGAACGGGCGATGTACGTATCCACGCCAGAGCAGACGTTTGCGGCGGGCACGGCGGTGTCGGGCATCGCGGCGCCGTCCACCAGCTGGTTCTTCGCCGAAGGCGCGACCGGACCGTTCTTCGACTTCTTCCTGCTGCTCGCCAACCCGCAGCCGACCGATGCCCAGGTGAGCGTGACGTATGTCACGAGTGAAGGCGGCAGCGTGACCAAACCGTACACGGTGGCGGCCAATAGCCGGCAGACGATCTCGGTACAGCAGGAAGATCCGTTGCTCGACAACGCGGCGATTGCCGCCACGGTGACTTCGACCAACAACGTGCCGATCCTGGCGGAGCGCGCGATCTTCTGGCCGGCCTATCCGTGGTACGAGGGGCACGCGTCTGCGGGCGTGACGGCGACGGGCACCCGGTGGGCGCTGGCCGACGGTGAGGCGGGCGGGCCGGTCGAGACGCAGACCTACATCCTGATCGCCAACACCGGCAGTGCGGTCGCGACCGTGCGGGTAACGCTGCTGCTGGAAGGCGGCGGCACGCTGACGCCGCAGGATACACGATCGGGCCGAACACCCGCTTCAACGTCAACACCGGCGAGCTGTTCCCGGACGCGATGGGTAGGCGCTTCGGCGCGCTGGTGGAGAGCATTGGCGCGACGCCGCAGCCGATCGTGGTCGAGCGCTCGATGTACACCAATGCCGGCGGCGTGATCTGGGCCGCGGGCACGAACGCGCTGGCGACGCGGCTGCAATAGGAAAGGGCTACGGACTACGGGCTACGGGCTGCGGGCCACAGGGACTACGGCGGCGAAGACGACCTCTCGCGGGCCCGTCGCCTGAAGCCCCCTGTAGCCTGGAGCCCGCAGTCGGTCTTCGGTCTTCAGTCTTCCGTCTTCGGAAGTTGGTAGTTCGTAGTTGGTCGTTGTCCTCAGGCCAGCGGACAGACGCCCCTCAGCGTCCGCAGCAGCACAGACCACTCGCGGCCCCGCCCCGAGAACTACACGATCCACAACGGGCTCCCGTTCCAGTCCGTGCGTCCACGCCTTCGAGCAGCAGACCGGGCGCAGGGAGTTTTTGTGACGTAGTGTCCGGCTTCAGCCGGACCCCGGCCTTCCGGCCTGCCCGGACCGGGGCTCCTGCCGGGATGGGCCCCCTGCCTCGAGAAAGTCCGCCAACAGGCTGACAAACCGGCTTCGAAAAGACTCGTGTCGAGTCTTCAAGTTCTCGTGCGAAAGGACCGATATATGTCAACGTAAGCGCTGATGGCGACGACGCTGCTGCAGAAGGTCTGGGAGAGTACGAATCCTGCCGACCGGCCAGACGCAGCCGTTCATCGGCGTGCACCTCGTTTACGAAGTCACCAGTCCGCCGGCGTTCGACGAGCTCCGGCTTGGTCGCTGGCCGGTACACTTTCCGGATCGCACGTTCGCCACGGTGGACCACATCGTTCCGACCCGCGATCTGGCACGACCGTTCCGCGACGACATGGCAGAGGCCATGCTGGACGTCAGAAATGTCCTCTCCCCAGCGGCCGTGAGCTGAGAGCTCGCGACCATTCCGAAACGATCTTCTCGAGACAACTCCCATGCTGAGGCCCGTCACTACTCCGGCGCATCGTGCGTGTGTGCGCGCTGCAGCCCTGCTGTTCGGCATCTGGCTGACCAGCTCCCCGGCAAGCGCACAGATCAACACTGAAGCTGGCCTTCGAGACGCGATCCTTGCCGCTAACGATGCTGGCTCCGGAACAATCACACTGTTAGGGCCTATCACCCTGACCGGATCCCTCCCGCCGATTCAGAGCAACATCACCTTCGTCGGGAGCAGCTTCAGCATCGACGCCGCCAATCTCGGCCGCGTCTTCACGATCGTGGAGGGCACGGTCACGATCGCGAACCTCACGATCCTGAACGCGAGAACGGTAGGCGGCGCCGGCGGCGCCGGTAGCTTCCCCGGTGGCGGCGGCGCGGCCGTGGGCGCCGCGATCTTCGTCGGGAACGGCGCGACGCTGACCACGACCAACGTCGCGATTCAGAACGCTTCGGCGCAAGGCGGCAACGGTGGCGCCGTGACTGCGAGCGGCGGTGGTGGCGGCGGCGGCGGATTCACGCACCGGGCGGGACCGCTTTCGGTCTGGGTGGCGGCGGTGGTGGCGGTTTCGCCGGCGCCGGCGGGAACAGCGGCGCGGGCGGTGGCGGCGGCGGCGGCGGTGGTCTGCTCGGGCCGTTCGGGACTAATCTTCTCGGCGCCGCGGGCGGTGCCGGGTCGGCGGGCGGCGGCGGTGGCGGTGGCCGCAGGTTTGCTGGAGGCGGCTGCGACCCGTTGGCCTGCCTCGGCGGCGGCGAGGGCGGTGGCGACGCAGTGGCCGGCGTGTTTGCGACCCCAGCTGCTCCCGGGGCCGGCGGGAGCCCCGAGGGCGGCGACGGCGGCAACGTTGGGCTTCCCGGCCAGCTGGGTGCAGACAACGGCGGTGGCGGCGGTGGCGGCACTGACGCGGTTGGCGGGTCGGGAGCGCGCAACAGCGGTGGTGGCGGCGGCGGTGCGGACGCCTTGCCGCTCAACAATAATCCCTTGCTCACGGCGGGTGGTGCCGCGGGATCGATGTCGGGCGGCGGCGGTGCTGGTTCATTTGGTATTGGCGCCGGCGGGTCCGAGTTCGGGGGCGGGGGCGGCGGCGGGGTGACGGGCGGTCCGTCGGCGCTCTTCGGTGGCGCTGGCGGCGGCAGCGGTACAGGCGGCAACGCGGTCTTCGGCGGCGCCGGTGCGGGGGGCGTCACACCCGGCACGGGCCCATTTGGCAGCGCTGGAAATGGCTCAACCGACGGGGCCGGCGGCGGTTCGGCAGTCGGCGGCGCGATCTTCGTCGAGGAAGGCGGGACGCTGATGATGACCAGTCCCACCTTTACCGGGACCTTCACGGTCGCCCCCGGCGGCGCGACGCCCGGCAGCGTCGGCACGCCAACCGTGCCACCCGCGCAGCCCGGCGTCGCTCAGGGCACGATCGTGTTCACTCAGGGCGGTAGTGGCCGCCTGCCGTTGACGATCGACGTCCCGGCCGCGACCACCCTGACGTTCGCGATTCCCGACTCACTCGCTGGCGGCGGGATCTATCGGAAAGCCGGCCCGGGGACGATGGCCCTCACCGCAGCGAATCCAAACGCGCAGGGTCAGTTCCGGATCGCGGCCGGCACGTTGACACTGGGACTCGATGCGCCGTTTGGCGGTGAAGCGTCAATCGAGGGCGACGGCGGTGCGCTCGCATCGTCCGGCGGCGCGCGCGTCCTGACGACTCCCGTCTCACTGCTCGCGGGCGGGCTGAATGTCACGGGAGCGGACAACATCACGCTCAACGGCCCGATCACGAGCCCGTTGGCGTCGTGGGCGGGTTGACCGCGTCGCTCACGGCACCGCGGCCATCCTGACCCTCGCCGGCACGAACACCTTCACCGGACCGGTGACCGTTGCCAGCGGAACGCTGGTCGGCATCCAACGGTTTTGCAATCGGGGACCTCGCGCCCGGTGGTCGTCACGGCTCCCGGCGCGTTCAGCATCACCTCCCCAGAGACGATCGGCTCGCTCGCCGGCACCGGCGCCGTAGCTCGGCGGCGCCCTCACCGTCGGCGGCAACAACACGCCGACGATCTACGCCGGAATCATCAGCGGCATCGGCGCCCTGACGAAGATCGGCACCGGGACACTGGCGTTGACGGGTGCCAACACCTACACGGGCGGGACGGTCGTCATCGGCGGGCCTCGTGGCGGTGGCGGGTGCGGCGCCGCTTGGAAGCGGCCCGCTGACGTTGAACGGCGGCGGACTGCAGGCGAGCGGCGCCTGCGATGCTGGCCGATTCCCGTCTCGCTCGCGGCCGCGGGCACCATCGACACGCTGGCCAACACGGTGACCATCAGCGGCGCGATCGCGGGCGCCGGCGCAGCCTACCAAGATCGGAACGGGCACACTGACACTCACGGGCGCCAACACCTACGCCGGGGGTACCTCCGTCCTCGGCGGGCTGCTGGCGGTGGCGGGTGGCGGGCCTCTTGGCACCGGCCCGTTGACGCTGAACGGCGGCGGACTGCAGGCGGCGGCGGCGGCGACGCTGGCGGTGCCGATCACGCTCGGCCGGCGCCGGCACCATCGACACGCAGGGCTTCAATCACGCTGACGGTCGGCGCCATCACGGGCCCCGGCGCGCTGATCAAGACAGGGACGGGTACCCTGCACGCTCGAGCGGTCCCGCTCAAGTACACGGGTGCGACGACCATCGACAGCGGGGACGCTGCGGCCGGCGCGGCCAACGTGTTTTCCGCGGGAAGCGTGCACACCGTGAAGCGGGCGCGACGCTCTCGCTCAACAACATCAACCAGACGCTCAACTCGCTCGCGGGTGCCGGCACGGTCCAGCTCGGCTCGGGCCAGCTCACGCTGGCAGACCGCGGGCGCGCCGCAGACTTTCGGCGGCGCCATCACCGGCGCGGGCGGAGTGACCGTGGCCGGCACCGGGTCGCTGACGCTCAACGGCGCGCAGACGTACACGGGCGCGACGAACGGTATCGGGCGGAACACTGACGGTCCCGGGTTCGCTGGCCTCGACCGTGCAGGTCAACGGCGGGGCGCTGGCGGTGACAGGCTCGGCGGCAGCGACGACAATCGACGTCACGGGCGGGGAGCTCACGATGACCGGCGGCGCAGCCATCGCGCAACAGCGGCCAGCGTGACCTCACGGCCTGCTGACGCGAGTAACGGCGCCGAGACCATTGCGCGATAGCGGGACGCGGACGGTGACGCTCGGAACGGGCGCGTTCACGGCAACGGGACGATCGGCGACTCCGGCGCCACGGCGACGGTGGCGCTCGCCAGCGGCACGGTGCTGACGCTCGCTGGCGCGAGCGCCTACACCGGCCCGACGACCGTGTCGAGTGGAACACTCGCGAAGTTTGGGCTGGCTCGCTCGCGTCTTCGGCGGTGACAGGCTGCACCGGCGGCGCGACGGCAAGTGACCGGCACGCTGAGCCGCGGCGACGGTGGACGCCCCTCGCGGACGCGGCGCCAGTCACCGTCGACGCGGGCGCGACGCTGAACATCGCGTCGACACGGGACGCTCGGACCAGTGAATTCCGGCCGCGCGACCTTCGCCGTCGAGTTCGGGCGCGAGTCTGACCGTGGCACGGGGCGATAATGCTACCGGTCCGGTCGCCCTCGCTCGGGCGTCGAGCGCTGCGGGCACCGAGGGGACGATCGCCGGGATCATCAGCGGCGCAGGCGGGCTCACCAAGAGCGGTGCCGGCACGCTGACGTTGGCTGCGGCCAACATCTACACCGGTCCCACGTCGCTGTCCGCTGGAACACTCTACTCGTTCACGGTGGCGGCTCGATTGTCTCGCCAACCAGCGATGACGGGCGGCACCTGCTCGTCCGCCGGCGGGGCGATTCTGTCGACCGCCACTGTGACTGGGGGCACGTTGACAGGCGGCGGAGCGGTGGCAGGCGCGAATGACGGGCGGGACGATCCAGCCGTCGAGCATCTTCACCGTCAACGGGAATTTCAACCTCGGCGCCGGAGCGACCTTGACGACGGTGATCAACGGGACAGATCCGGCTACCCAGTTCGGCCAGGTGCGCGTGATCGGCACGGTCACTCTGGGCGGCACTCTGAATGCCACGCTCGGGGCCGGCTTCACTCCGGTCGAGGGCAACAGCTTCGTGATCATCGACAACGACGGCGCCGACGCGGTCTCGGGCACGTTCGCGGGACTCGCCCAGGGCGCCAGAGTCAATCTCGGCGGCGTCAACCTGAGCATCACCTACACCGGCGGCGATGGCAACGACGTCGTCCTCGAAGCGCCCGTCGGCGCGCCGCTGTTCACGACCTACCTCGCCGAGGGTGCGACGAACGCATTCTTCGACGTGCGCATCGCGCTGGTGAATCCGAACGCGACGACGGTGGCGACCGGGACGATGCGGTTCCTGAAGTCGACGGGGGTCACAGTCAATCACCCGGTGACGATTCCGGCGATGGGGCGCATCACCATCAATCCGGAGCTCGATGTTCCAGACATGGCGGACGCGAACTTCTCGACGGTGGTCGAGACGAACGTCCGCGTCGTCGTCGATCGGACGATGAGCTGGGACGCGAGCGGGTACGGGTCGCACGCCGAAACGAGCTCGAGCGCGCCGGCGACGACTGGTATTTCGCCGAGGGCGCGACGCACGGCCAGTTCACGCTGTTCTACCTGCTGCAGAAGCGACGTCGACGGACGCCCAGGTGGTGATCACGTACCTGCGGCCGGCGGGACGCTCGCGCCGATCGGCAGCCCGTGACCGTCGAGGCGAACAGTCGAAGACGATTCAGGTGGATGAAGTGCCGGGGCTGGCGGAGACCGACGTGTCGGCGATCATCCGCGTCACCAACGGCGTGCCGATCTCGACCGAGCGGGCGATGTACGTGTCGACGCCGGAGCAGCCGTTTGCGGCCGGCACCGACGTGGCCGGCATCGCGGCGCCGTCCACCAGCTGGTTCTTCGCCGAGGGCGCGACGGGGCCGTTCTTCGACTTCTTCCTGCTGCTCGCCAACCCGAATCCGACCGATGCCCAGGTGAGCGTGACGTATGACACGAGTATGTCCGGCAGCGTGACCAAACCGTACACGGTGGCGGCCAACAGCCGGCAGACGATCTCGGTACAGCAGGAAGATCTGCTGCTCGACAACGAGGCGATCGCGGCGACGGTGACCTCGACAACACGTGCCGATCCTGGCGGAGCGCGCGATCTTCTGGCCGGCGTACCCGTGGTACGAGGGGCACGCGTCGGCGGGCGTGACCGCGACGGGGACGCGCTGGGCGCTGGCCGACGGCGAGGCGGGCGGTGCCGATGGAAACGCAGACCTACATCCTGATCGCCAACACGGGCAGCGCGAACGCGACGGTGCGGGTGACGCTGTTGCTCGAGGACGGCGGCACGCTGCCGCGGGACTTCCCGATTCCTCCGAACAGCCGCTTCAACGTCAACACGGGCGTGCGAGTTCCCGAACGCGATGAATCAGCGCTTCGGCGCGCTGGTGGAGAGCATTGGCGCGACGCCGCAGCCGATCGTGGTCGAGCGCTCGATGTACACCAACGCCGGCGGCGTGATCTGGGCGGCCGGGACCAACGCGCTGGCGACGCGGCTGCAATAGCCTGCGATCGTCAACGGTAACGGCGCGGCTGAAGCCGCGCCCTCCTGCGGCGGCAGTGGGCGCCGACCGGGTGCCGACCGCAGGAGGGCGGGGCTTCAGCCCCGCCGGACGCACCGGTGACCCGACTCGCCTTCACGCCAGCGGACAGACGCCCCCGAGCGTCCGCAGCAGCACGCGAGGCTCCGGCTCGGCGCCCGCGTGCAGCAGCGCATACCACTCGCGGCCCCACCCCGAGAACTGCACGATCCACAACGGGCTGCCGTTCCAGTCCGTGTAGGCGAGCGGGAACATCACGTCGGCGGCCGCGTAGTCGCAGCTCGTCAGGACGGCCGTGATGGCGCCGAGCTTGACGGCCGAATCCCCGTTGCCGGCGTGAAACCACCCGGAGACGAACGTCACCACGCCGCAGTCTGTTTGCCGTGCAGCGTCCCCGGCGGTCTTGTCCAGGGCGTCCTGCTTCACCGGCGTTTCCCTCGGCGTCTTCGGCGGCTCGTCCGATGAGTAGCGCTTGACGGCCTCGAAGTAATAGAGGAACTGTCCGCCGGTGCCTGCCGATGTGCGATACAGCGCTTCCACGGTAACGGGCACCTGTCGCACGGCCCGCCTCGCGCTGCGGATGCTGCCAGCCCTCCACCGCAAGGCCTTTGACGAGGCGGTCTTCTTCGGCGGCGAGCCGTTCGGGCAACGCCTCGCCAACCGCCTTCCAAATCGGCGAGGTGCTGCCCATCACCGCAATCGGCTGGAACTTCATCGCGGTGGAGGCGGCGATGCCGTCCTTCGGATACGGCTGGAGAATCGGCGGCGGCGCGGGCGCCGGCGACTTGTAGCTCGAGCGCATCCCGGTGCCCTGTTCGCAATGCGCGAGGAACCAGGTCGGCGACGCGGGACGCAGCTCGTGTTGCGCGCCGTCGCGGGTCCAGGCATGCCAGGCGGCGATCGGGCCGGTCTTGCCCCACCACCGCTTCGGCACCGCATCGAGCGTGATCGGCGTCTCGGCGGCCTTGCGCGGCACCGGCCAGGTGTTCGTCCAGTCCTTGCCGGTCCACGTGGCGAACGGCACCAGGACCGAGTCGCGACGCAGAATCGCCAGCGTGAATGGGGGCCGCGGGCCTCCCTCATCCTCGGCAGCGGCGCCGAGTGTCGCGGCCACGGACCATGTCAGGGCCACGAGCCACGGAACAGATCTGAAAAAGATCGGAGCCACCTACAAGAGCCACGGACAAGGGCCACGGATTAGATCTGACAAGATCGGATAGATTGCGAGATACCGGCCTGTCAGATCTTGTTGATCCGGCCTGTGGCTCAGATTCTGTCAGATCTGGTCCGCGCTCGTTTTGTCCGATCTCGTCCGTGGCTTAGATTTTTTCAGATCTGGTCCGTGGCTTTGATTTTTCAGATCTGGTCCGTGGCTTACAATGCGGCCCATGTCGATTCGACTGGTGACGCGTGTCGAGGGCCGGGCCATCCCCGTGCCCGGATACGACATCGATACCGACCGCATCATGCCGGCGCGATTCCTCAAGGCGATCAGCTTCGAGGGCCTCGAGGCGCACGTCTTCGAGGACGATCGGGCGAACGCCCGGGCGCAGGGCACGGTCCATCCGTTCGACGACCCCGCTCACCAGGGCGCCACAGTGCTGATCGTCAACCGGAACTTCGGATGCGGGTCGTCGCGCGAGCACGCGCCGCAGGCGCTGCGCCGGTGGGGCATCCTGGCGGTGGTCGGGGAATCGTTCTCCGAGATCTTCTTCGGGAACGCGCTCGCGATCGGCGTCCCTTGTGTGCGCGTCGCGCCCGAAGCCGCCGACTGGCTGATCGCACAGGTTCAGCAGCGGCCCGGCGCGCCGGTCGTGGTCGACGTGGCCGGGCTCAGCGTCACGTGCGGCGATCGCGCCTGCCCGGCCTCGCTTCCCAGGCCCGCACAGGAAGCCCTGATGACCGGCGCCTGGGACGCCACCGGTCTGCTGCTCGACGGCGTGGGCGACGTGGAAGCCGTGGCCGCACGGTTGCCGTATGTGACAGGGTTCTAGGCGACTAGGGGACTGGGCGACTGGGCGACTGGGCGACTGGGGACTGGGACTGGGGACTGGGGACTGGGCGACTGGGGACTTTGGCGACTGGGCGGGGTCCGGCTGAAGCCGGACACTACGGCCTGAAGACTGAGAAGCTGAAGACCGAAGACCGACTCACGACTCGACCGTCTCCAACACCTGTTCGAACTTGCGCGCGACGTCGAGGAACGACTGCGCCGCGTGTGACAGCTCGCCGGTCTGGCGGTAGATGAGCCGCAGATGCCGCGGGAGCCGTACCTGCGCCACGCGGACGGCGACCAGCGTGCCGCGCGCGATTTCGGTCAGCGCGCAGCGGCGCGGCAGCAGCGCCACGCCGAGGTTCATCTCCACCGCGCGCTTGATGCCGTCCAGGCTCGGCAGCGAAATCGTGATGTTCAGCGGCTCGTGCTTCTGCTCGAACAGCCGCAGCACCCGCTCCCGCGCCGGCGACGCCTCGTTGTGCGCAATGACGCTCTGCTGCCCGAGCTCGGTCATCGTGACCTGGCGGCGGGTCGCGAGCGGGTGCGTCGGAGCCGTCAGCATCACGAGCTCGTCCTCGCCAAGCTTGATCGATCCCAGGCCACGCTCGGCCGGCGGGAACGAGAGCACACCGAAATCGAGGCTCCGCTGCTGCACCTCGACGCCGATCTGCCGCGAGGGCACCCGCCGGATGTCGAGCTGGATGCGCGGCTGATCCTCGCGAAACCGGTCGAGCAGCGGCAGCAGCACATGCACCGCCGCCTCGTTGGCGCCGACCAGCACCCGGCCACGCTGCAGATCCCGGAGATCCCGGACGGCGCTCTCGGCCTCTTCCGCGAGGCGCATCAGGCGCTGGGCGTAGTCGAGCAGCACGCGCCCCGCCTCGGTGAGCTTGCCGTCCTTTGCGGATCGGTCGAACAGCCGTTCCCCGAGGTCGTCCTCGAGGCGCCGGATCGCCTGGCTGACAGCCGGCTGCGTGCGGTGGAGCCGGGCCGCGGCCCGCGAAAAGCTCCGTTCGGACGCCACGGTCAGGAAAACCTGGAGTTCTGCGAGATCCATAGGGCGGTGGGTCGCGGCGCCCTGCTCGGACGCTCCGCTGACGGGCTGTCGGTCGACGCCGTCAGCATTGCACGTCCTTATCCTTCTGTAAAGATTATAAACTTGACTATACCTTTCCCGGGGCGGTCTACTGAACGTTCACCGTTCCGGCCCAACGGCCGGGGAGGACACCTCATGGGGGATTCCGCCGTCGTCGTCTTCGACACCACCCTTCGCGATGGTGAGCAGGCGCCAGGCTTCTCGCTGCGCATCGAGGAGAAGCTGCGGCTGGCCCGCCAGCTCGACGAGCTCGGCGTGGACATCATCGAGGCGGGCTTCCCGATCGCGTCCGAAGCCGATGCCGAGTCGGTGCGCCAGGTGGCGATGGCGACGACCCGGCCGATCATCGCTGCCCTCGCCCGCTGCGCGCCCGGGGATATCGACGCCGCCGGCAGGGCCATCCAGCCGGCCGTGCGCAGCCGCATTCACACCTTCATCGCCACCTCCGACCTGCATCTCGAGCGCAAGCTGCGCATGACGCGCGCGCAGTGCCTCGACGTGGCGGTGGCCGCGGTCACGCAGGCGCGCGGGTTCACCGACGATGTGCAGTTCTCGGCGGAGGATGCGACGCGCAGCGACTTCCCGTTCCTGTGCCGGGTGGTCGAAGCGGTGATCCATGCCGGCGCGACGACGATCAACCTGCCGGACACGGTGGGCTACTGCACGCCGGACGAGATCGAGGATTTCTTCCACCGCATCATGGCCGAAGTGCGCAACGCCGCGCGGGCCGTGTTCAGCACGCACTGTCACGACGACCTCGGCCTCGCCGTGGCGAACAGCCTGGCGGCGATCCGTGCCGGCGCGCGCCAGGTCGAGTGCACCATCAACGGCATCGGCGAACGCGCCGGCAACGCGTCGCTCGAGGAAGTGGTGATGGTCTCGAGGGTCCGGCCGGACCGGGCGAGCTTCACGACCAACATCCGGACGCAGCAGATCTATCCGACGAGCCAGCTGCTGTCGCAGCTCACCGGCGAGTACGTCCAGGCCAACAAGGCCATCGTCGGCCGCAACGCCTTTGCCCACGAGGCGGGCATCCATCAGGACGGGATGCTGAAGGACCGCCGCACCTACGAGATCATGGACGCCGAGGTGGTCGGCGTGCCGCGGTCGACGCTGGTGCTCGGCAAGCACTCGGGCCGTCACGCCGTGGCGAAGCGCTGCGAGGAGCTCGGGTTCGCGCTCGCGAAGCTGGAGCTGGATCGCGTCTACCGGCAGATGACCACGCTTGCGGACCGTCAGAAGACCGTGTCCGACAACGAGCTCGCCGCCATCGTCGTCGCGGTCACCGAGACCGAGCGCCGGGCGGACGTGGCGCCATCCGACGAGCCGAAGCCCGCGCAGGAGCCGACACCCGCCTCGAGCGTCGAAGTCGGCTACGGCCACGGAGTCTGAACATATCGGCTACGGGCTGCAGACTACGGACTACAGGAAGATCCTTCCGATGCCTGTAGCCCGCAGCCTGTAGCCAGTAGCCCTACTCCCACGGTCCGTCAGTCCCACCCGTGGCTCAATCCTGCTCGATCACGCTCCTCCCCGGCGATGGCGTCGGACCTGAGGTTGTGGCCGGCGCCGTCGAGGTGCTCCGTGCGGTGGAGCGCGCCTTCGGCGTGACCTACGATCTGCGCGAGCGGAAGATCGGGGGCGCGGCGCTGCGTGCGGGCCTCGCCGTCTTCCCCGACGACACGCGTGACGCCTGTTCGAGCGCGGGCGCCGTGCTGCTCGGCGCCGTCGGCGACCCCGCCTTCGATCATCTGCCGCGAGCCGAGCGCATCGAGACCGGCCTGCTGGCGCTGCGCCGCGCGATGAACGTCTACGCCAACCTGCGGCCGGCGCGGGCGTGGGCGGCGCTCGACGCGGTCGTGCCGTTCAAGGCGGAGCGGATTGCGGGCGCGGATCTGCTGATCGTGCGCGAGCTGCTCGGCGGGCTCTATTTCGGCGAGCCGCGCCGCCTGGCCGCGGATGGCAGCGAAGGCGTGAACACCATGCGGTACACGCCGCCCGAGGTCGAGCGCGTGGCCCGCGTCGCCTTCGATCTGGCGCGGCGGCGCCGCCGGCAGGTCACGTCGGTGGACAAGGCCAACGTCCTCGAAACCTCGCAGCTCTGGCGCGCGACGGTGACGCGCGTGGCCCGCGAGTATCCGGACGTGACGCTGCAGCACCAGTATGTCGATGCGTGCGCGATGAACCTCGCCCTCGACCCGCGCGCCTTCGACGTCATCCTCACCGAAAACCTGTTCGGCGACATCCTGTCCGACGAGGCGGGCGCGCTCGCGGGATCGCTCGGCATGCTGCCGTCCGCGAGCCTCGGTCCCGGTCCCGGGCTCTACGAGCCGGTGCACGGCTCGGCGCCTACGCTCGCGGGACGCGACCTGGCGAACCCGATCGGCACGATCGGGTCGCTGGCGATGCTGCTGCGCCACTCGGCCAACGTGCCGGACCAGGCCGATGCGGTCGATCGTGCCATCGCCGAAGCCCTCGACGCGGGCTGCCGGACGGCCGACATCGCGGAACCCGGCCGCCCCACGCTCTCGTGCTCCGCCATGGCCCGCGAGATTGCGACGCGCGTGCGGCTACACTGACCCGGAATTCACGTGCGTTGACAGTCGTAGTCTCCGCCTTCAGGGACCCCGGGTCCGGCTGAAGCCGGACACTACGTCCATAGGACCGGTGAACATGGGTCGAGAGGGCACCCTGCCGACCCGTTGTCAACATACGTGGCGCCGGGCTTCAGCCCGGCCAACGCGGGCCCGGGCAGGCCTGAAGGCCTGCGCCACCCTGGCATCGTGCGTCACCGGCCTCGCGATCTGTCTTCCGGCGCCGGCGGTGGCGCAGCAACCCTTCGTCGTCGATGACGCGGAGGTGACACCGTTGCGGCAGTGGCACATCCAGATCAGCGGCCATGTGGACTGGCTGCGGCCCGCGGCCCGTCCGGTGCTCTGGCAAGGCACGCTCGAGTCGGACGTCAACTACGGTCTCCTGAATCGGGTCGAGGTCGGTGCGCAGCTGCCCTTCATCGGTCTGGTCTCGGATCGAACCGTCGCGCCACGCGTGATCAACGGGATCGGGGACGTGTCGTTCGGCGCGAAGCTGCGGCTGACGCGCGACCCGGAGGCACGCCACGCCTTTGCCGGCAGCGTGTCGATCGAGCTGCCGACCGGGAACCGCTCGCGGAACCTCGGATCCGGGCTGGTGGACTACGGGGCGAACGTCATCTCGCAGCATCGCCTCGCGACGTCGCTGACGCTGCGATTCAACGGCGGAGTGGTGCTGGCCGGCAATACGCAGACCGGCGCGATCGGCATCCGCCACCGCGGGACCATCCTGACCGGCGGCGGCTCGCTCGTCGCCGCCGTGTCGCAACGGCTGCAGGTCGGCGCCGAGCTGACGACGGCGTGGTCGCAGAAGGCAACCATCGGCGGCTCGTTCACCGCCTGGCAGGCGGGCGGCAATCTCGTGCTTCGACCCGGGCTGACGCTCGATGCCGGCGTGCTCGGCGGGTGGGGGGACGCGAGCTCCCGCTGGGGTCTTCAGGTCGGCACCTCGATCGATCTGCCGTGACCGCCCGACCGGCGCTGGCGAAGCGCCGCGAGTAGAATCGTCCCCGTCTTCTCAATGTCACTTGCTCGGGGCCGGCGGCTCGGACCCTATGAAGTGCTGGGGCTGCTCGGACGGGGCGGCATGGGCGAGGTCTACCAGGCGACCGACACCCGGCTCGGACGGGTGGTCGCGCTCAAGACGCTCGACCCCGACAGCCCCACCAGCCAGCAGCGCCGGGCGCGCTTCGAGCGCGAGGCGCGCATGATCTCCGCGCTCAACCACCCGCACGTCTGCGCGCTCTACGACATCGGACAGCAGGACGACACGCAGTACCTCGTGATGGAGTTCCTCGACGGCGAGACCCTCGCCGCGAGGCTCGCGAGGGGACCGTTGCCAATCGAACAGGCGCTGGCCTTCGCGATCGAGATCCTCGACGCGCTCGACTATGCCCATCGCCAGGGGCTGATTCATCGGGATCTCAAGCCCGCGAACATCATGCTGACGCGCCGGGGCGTGAAGCTCCTCGACTTCGGCATCTCGAGCCTGCTGACCGATCGTCTGCCCCGCCAGCCGCCCGCGCCAGGTCTGCTCGACGCAGTGCTGCAAAGCACCCAGAGCGGGCTGGCGGGAACGGTCCACTACATGGCTCCGGAGCAGATCCTCCGCGAAGACGTGGACTCGCGGGCCGATCTCTTCGCGTTCGGCGTCACGCTGTACGAGATGCTTTCGGCGCGGCAGGCGTTTCCCGGTGAGCTGACCGAGGCGATCGACGGCGTCCTCGAGGGTGGTCCCGATCCGATCCGGAGCATTCGGCCGGACGTGCCGGACGGTCTGGCCTGGGTCATCGATCGATGTCTGGCCAAGGACGCGGAGCATCGATGGCAGTCGGCGCGGGACGTGAAGAACATTTTGGAGGCGCTGCACGCTCCGGACGGACCGCTGCGCGAGCCGCCGGCTGCGAAGGGTCGGCGCCGGACCCGCGCCGGGCTCGTCGCCGCGGCGCTTGGCGCGCTGGCGCTGGCGGGCGTGGCCGCGGCAGGGGCCTGGCGCAGCCCGCGCGACGCGGCCGGCCCGCTCGTTCGCTTCGAGTTCGGAGTGCCCGGCAACAGCGCCGCCTGGCCGCGCGTGTCGCCCGACGGGCGGATGGTCGTCTTCGGCTCGGCGCTGGACAGCCGGAGCGTCCTGTGGCTGCGGACGCTCGATTCGCCGGCGGCGCGCCCGCTCACGCAGACCGAGGCGCACGAGACGCCGTTCTGGTCGGGCGACTCGCGCAGCATCGGCTTCTTCGCGGAGCACAAGCTGCGGACAATCGCCATCGCCGGCGGCGTGCCCCAGACCATCTGCGATGCCCCGGCGCCGCGCGGCGGGACGTGGAACCGCGCCGGCGTCATCCTGTTCTCTCCGCAGGCCGGCGTCGGCATCTTCCGGGTCGCCGCCGCCGGCGGCACGCCGGTTCAGGTGACGACGGTCGATCCGGCCCGCGGTGAGCTTCGCCACACCTGGCCGGCATTCCTCCCCGATGGCCGTCGATTCCTGTTCGTCGCCGTCAGCGCCAACCCGGTCCGCGCCGACCTCTACCTCGCCTCGCTCGACTCGCCCGTACGCACGCGGCTGGCGCCCGTCGCGTCGCGGGCCGTCTACGACCCGTCGGGGCATCTGATCTACGTGCGTGACGGCACGCTCGTGGCGCACCCCTTCGACGTCGGAGCGGGACGGCTGCGCGGCGATCCGATCCCGATCGCCGACCGCGTCAAGCACCATGTCTTTGGCGACGCCGCCTTCGACGTCTCGGCGACCGGAGTGCTGATCACCCGCGACCAGGAGCCGGATCCGCCCCATCGTCTGACCTGGTTCGATCGGCGGGGCCAGCCGCTCGGGCACGTCGGGCCGCAGGGCTACTACCGCAATCCGAAGCTGTCGCCCGACGGCCGGCGCGTCGTCGTCGAGCGCCTGGATCCGGCTACCAGGACCAGCGACATCTGGATCTTCGACCTCGGCAGGGACGCAGCCTGGCGGTTCACGCTGGATCCGGCCAATGACGTCAATCCGGAATGGTCGCCGGACGGCCGTCAGATTGCCTTCTCGTCCAACCGGAGCGGTGACTACGACGTGTTCATCAAGCCGGTCACGGGGATGGTCGAAGAGCGCCTGCTGGCGGCGGTCGCGGGTCAGGAACTGGTGGAGGACTGGTCGCAGGACGGGCGCTGGCTGGCGTTCTCGAACGCGCTCGGCGGCAATCCCGATGTGTGGGTCCTGCCTCTCGACAACGTGGCCGGCGCACGACGCGTGCAGGCCAGCCGCTTCGTCGATGCCCTGGCCGAGTTCTCACCCGATACGCGCTGGCTCGCCTACACGTCGGTCGAAACCGGCCGGCCCGAGGTCTACGTCCAGTCATTTCCTGGCGCGGGGTCGCGGTGGCAGGTGTCCACCGACGGCGGTGCCGAACCGCGCTGGAGCCGCGATGGCAGGGAGCTCTTCTTTCTCGCCGCCGACCGGGCGCTGATGGCGGTGTCCGTGAAAGCGGGCGCGTCGCTCGAGCTGGGAACCGCGCGCCGGCTGTTCGACACACGAGTGCCCGACGTCTTCGCCGCGCCCGACTTCACGGTGACGGGTGACGGCGGCCGGTTCCTGATCAACACCATCGTCGAACAGCCGTTCACGCCCCCGATCGTGGCGACGCTGAACTGGACGAAGCTGCTGCCGACGCGCGAGGCGGCGTGGTGGAGTTCCTGGCGCGAGTAGGCACCCCCGATCCGGAAAGCGCCAGAGGAGCCGATCCTCCGGCAGAGGGAATCCCCATGGCGCCTCTCATCGAAGTAATTGGGCTCACGAAGGCCTATGGCCGCAAGCGCGGCATCATCGACCTGTCGTTCGAGGTCGTCGAGGGCGAGGTCTTCGGCTTCCTCGGCCCCAATGGCGCGGGGAAGACGACGACGATGCGCCTGCTGATGGCGCTGCTGCGCCCGGACGCCGGGCGGGCGTCGATCGCGGGCCTCGACTGCTGGCAGCGGTCGGTGGACGTCAAGCGCGTGGTGGGGTACCTTCCGGGAGAGCTCGCGCTCGATCCGAATCTCACGGGCGGCCAGCTCCTCGCCTACTTCGCGAACCTGCGCGGCGGCGTCGATCGCGCGTATCTCGAAAGCCTCATCGCACGTCTGGACCTCGATCCGACGCGCCGGTTCCGCCATTACTCGCACGGCAACAAACAGAAGGTGGGGCTGATTCAGGCCTTCATGCATCGCCCGCGCCTGTTGATCCTCGACGAGCCGACCAGTGGCCTCGATCCGCTGAATCAGCACGAGTTCGACCGGATGGTGGCCGACGTGCGCGGCGAGGGACGCACGGTGTTCCTGTCCTCGCACATCCTCTCGGACGTGGAATCGGCGTGCGACCGCGTCGGCATCATCCGCGAAGGGCGCCTCGTTCGCGTCGCCGGCGTGGCCGAGTTGAAGGACCTGAGGCGGCACGAGCTGGACCTGACCTTCGTCGGAACGCCCGAGTCCGAGGCGTTCCGCGCGCTGACTGGCGTCGAGCGCCTCGAGGTGCTGCCCGACGGGCGCACGCTCAGACTTCTCGTCCACGGCGACATCGACCCGGTCATCAAGCTGGCGGCCCGGTATCCCCTCACGCGCATCATCAGCCACGAGCCCAGCCTCGAGGACGTGTTCTTGCGCTTCTACCGGGACGCCGGGCCTTCAACGGACGCAGAGGCGGCCGGTGTGGTTCCGTAACGTCTTCCTGAAGACGCTGCGGGACTGCCGCGCTCCCATTCTCGGCTGGGGGCTGGGGCTGGGGGTGCTCGCGCCCACCATTTTCGCCGGCGCGCCCCTTTTGCTCGACAGCCCCGCGGCGCGCGAGGCCGTGCTCGCATTCACCCGCAACCCCGCGGTGCAGCTGTTTGCCGAGCCCGTGGACGTCCTCTCGCCTGGCGGCTACGCGACGTGGCGGCTCGCCGTGCTGCTGCCGATGCTCGGGATCTGGGCCCTGCTGGCCGTGACGCGCGTGACGCGCGGGGAGGAAGAGTCCGGGGCCCTCGACCTGCTCCTCTCGGCCTCGGGGTCGCCGCTGCGGACCGTCCTGGAGAAGCTCGCCGCCATCGGCGCCGCGCTGCTGTTGATCGGGATGGTGATCGCCGTCCTCGCGCTCGCGGGCGCACGGGCCACGCTCGTCACGTTGGAACCCCTTCGCGCGCTGTTGTTCGGGCTCAACACGGCGTTGTTCGCGCTGGTCTTCGGGACGATTGCGCTCGTCATTTCGCAGTTCACGCGGGAGAGGCGCCCGGCTGCCGGCATCAGCGGCCTGCTCCTCGGCCTCTCGTTCGCCCTGACGAGCGCGGGCCGGGCAGTCCCGGGCGGCGAGTGGATCGGGCGCCTGTCACCGCTCCATTATTTCGAGCTGAACAAGCCGCTGGTCGTCGGACACGCCGTGAGCGCCCGCGGCCTCGTGGTGATGACCGCCCTCGTCGTTGTGCTCGCGGGGATCGGCCTGGCGCTCTTCGTGCGCCGCGATATCGGCGCACCGTGCATGTCGCTCGCGACGTCTCTCCCCTGGCGCAGAAACCCGCGGGGTCTGCCATTGCAAGCGTGGTCCCTCCAGTCGCTCTTCGGACGCAGCGTGCGAGCCGTTGCTGCGCCGGCGCTCTGGTGGGGCGCCGCCCTGGGCGCGTACTCCCTGCTGCTGACAGCGCTGCTCCGACAGGTTCAGCAGAACCTCGACGATCTCCTCGCCGATCTGGGGCGGAGCAACCCCGCGTACGCGGAGCTCATCGATCGGTTCACCCACGGCGGTGACATCGCCGGGAACATGGCGTTCCTCAACGGCGTGTTCACGCTGCTCGTCGTGGTCGTCGCCGGCTTCGCGGTGTCGCTCGCCGGCCGCTGGGCGAGTGAAGAAGAAGACGGCCGGCTGGCTCTGGTGCTGGCCACGCCGAGCCCGCGAACCCGAGTGCTGCTCGCGAACGTCTCGGCATCAGCCCTGGGATTGACGATCGTGACCGGGTTCATCTTCGTCGGGACGGCGGTGGCCGCCGCCGCGTCGGGTCTGCAGCTCGACACGGCACGCGTAGCGGCAGCTGCCTTCGGCATGCTGCCCGTCGGCCTCGTCGTCGTCTCGACAGGATATGTGCTTGCCGGATGGCTGCGGACCCGTGCGGTCACCGGTGCGCTCATCGCGCTCGTGCTCGCCTCGTTCGTGCTGACCTTGCTGGCACCGCTGTTCAACTGGCCGGCTGCGCTCCGGCAGCTCTCGATCTTCGAGCAGTATGGCTCGCCGCTCGTGGACGGTCTGCAGCCATTTCGCGTGCTGGTGCAGCTCGGTATAGCCGCCACGGCGCTTTGGGCCGCGACGAGTCGTTTCGCGACCAAGGACATCACATCGAACTGACTCGGCGGCTCGGAAGGCCTGCGCCACACTGTCAACACGTGAACTGTGGGTCTGAGGCAGCCACATCTGACAGATCCGGACAAGTTCTTGAACTGAATCTGATCTGTCCGATTTTGTCAGATCTGTCCGTGGCTCTTGTCAGATCTGTCCGCGGCTCGTCCGCTCTTGTCAGATCTTGTCCGTGGCTTTTGTCCGTGGCTAGTCTGCCCGCAGCGCCGTCAGCGGATCGACGCGGAGCGCGCGGAGCGTGGGTGCGACGCTGCCGGCAATCGTCATGACGACCGAGAGCCCGACGGCGCCGGCGAACGTCGGCCAGTCGCCGGGACTGACGCCGGCAAGCAGCGCTTCCATGCTGCGGCCGGCGGCGTACGCCAGCGCGGCGCCGGGGACGACCCCGGCGGCGGCCAGCAGCACGGAGCGCCGCGTCACCATCGCGAGAATGTCGGACGATTCCGCCCCGAGCGCCATGCGCACGCCAATCTCCTGCGTCCGCTGCGACACCGTGAACGACAGGAGACCGTGGATGCCGACGGCAGCCAGGATCATAGCCATGACCGCGAATGCCGCGAGCACGCGCACCTGGACGGATCGCGTCGCCGTCTCGAGATCGACGAGGGTGACCAGCGTCTCGACGTTGGTGATCGGCAGCTTCGGGTCGGCGCGCCGGACGACGTCGCGGACGGCTCTCGCCAGCGCGGCGGGCTCGCCGCTGGTCCGCACGGCGAGCGACCTCGGAACATAGAAGATGATGCCGCCATCTGCGACCTGCTGCGACGAGAGATAGACCTGCGGCTCGCTCTCCCGCTCGAGACCGCGGAACCGGACGTCGCTCACGACGCCGACGACTTCCCGGTCGGCGAACGCGAACGTGAAATGGCGGCCGATGGGATTCTGGTTCGGCCAGTAGCGCCGCACGAACGATTCGCTGACGACCGCGACGAACGGCCGCTCGCGGCTGTCCGCCTCGGTGATGTCCCTTCCGCGCTTGATGGCGCTTCCCATGGCGCGGAAATAGCCGCCGGTGACGTAACGCAGGCTGGCCACGTTCTGGCTGCTCCGCACGTCCGACGGGCCCTGTGTGTCGCCCACGACCGACACCGGCCAGATCCCGCCGCGGAACGACGACATCGGAATGAAGCTGACGAAGCCGGCCGAGACCACGCCCGGCATGGCGCGAACCTCCTGCAGGACCCGCGCGTAGAACGCTTCGCGCGTCGCCACCGGCGCGTACTCCGGCATCGCGAGCTCGGCGCGCAGCGTCAGTACGCCTTCCGGCCGAAAGCCCGGATCGGCGGCTCTGACCGTGAGGAGCGCCCGGATCAGCAGACCGGTGGACACGAGGAGCACCACCGAGGCCGTGATCTCGGCGATCACCAGGGCCGCGCGCAGACGTTCCTTGCTGCCACCGCCCGACCGCGCGCCCTCACGCAGGCCATCGAGATCCGGGCCACGGGTCCGGCGGAGGATTGGCGCCAGGCCGAAGCCGATGCCCGTCAGCGCGGTCAGCCCCACGGCAAAGAGGAGGACTCGCAGATCGATCGACGGCGACGCGGCAATCGGCAGCCCCGTGGGCATGAGCGTCGCGAGCAGCGGCACGGCCGCGAGCGCGAGGAGGATTCCCAGGGCGCCGCCGGCGAACGCCAGCATCAGGCTCTCCGTCATGAGCTGACGCACCAGACGCTCCCGGCCGGCGCCGATGGCCGCCCGCACCGCCAGCTCGCGCCGCCGCGCGAGCGCCCGCGCGAGCAGCAGGTTCGCCAGGTTGGCGCACGCGATCAGCAGGACGCAGCCCGCCGCGCCCAGCAGCGCCACGAGCAGCAGGCGCGACCGCTGCGAGACCTCCTCGTGGAGCGCGATGACCGTTGCGCTCGTGTCCTTGTTCTCCTTGGGGAACCGCTGTCTGGATTGCGCGGCAATCGCCGCCATTTCGGCATTCGCCTGCGCCAGCGTCACTCCGGGCCGCAGACGGCCGACCGCGTCGAGCCAGTTGTTGGTCCGCTCGTCGTCGGCGTAGGCGCCTTCGCCGAATCGCGCCGTCTTCCAGAACAGCCGGTCGCTCCGCGGGAAGTGGAAGCCGCGCGGCATGACGCCGATCACCGCGTGGGATTCGGCGTCGAGCACGACGCTTCGGCCGACGATGAACGGGTCGCCGCCGAACTCGGTCTGCCAGAGCTGATAGCTCAGGATGACCGTCGCCGGAGCGCCGGGACGATCGTCCGCTCTGGTGAACGTGCGGCCGAGCAGCGGCGTCACGCCGAGCGTGGGAAGCACGTCGGCGCTGACGGTCGTGCCATGGAGGATTCGCGGCTCGCCCGCCGTGCCGGACGATGACCTTTTCGCCGTGATAGAAGCCGATCGACTCGTACGACGTCGCGGCGGCCGTCCAGTCGCGGAAATTGGGCGCCGACAGCTCCATCCGGCTGTAGCCGGGCGTGGTCTGCCAGAGTTTGACCAGGCGGTCCGGCTGAGGGAAGGGCAGAGGCCGGAACAGGACGAAGTCGCTCACCGAGAAGGCTGCCGTCGTGGCGCCAATGCCCAGTGCGACGAGGACGACGGCGGTGCAGGCGAATCCGGGCGAGCGCGTGAGCACCCGGCCGGTGTAGGCGAGGTCCTGTCTGAGGATGTCGGCGTGCGCGCCGGCCGCGTTGACGAGCAGGTCGCCGATCGTGCTGACCCAGAGACCGATGATCCCGAGCCCGCTCGCGTCCCGCCGCCGCCGCGCGAACAGCGCCCGCATCTCGTCGCCGTACTCGTGGCGGAACGAGGCCGGATAGAGTCGCAACAGCAGGCTATGGAAGCGCATGTTCACGCCCGGCCCGGTGCAAGGCCGGCAGCCCGTGCCATCCGAACCAGCTCGGTGAGGCGGCGCGCTTCGGCCTTCGCGACTGCCCTGCCGAGCGGCGTGATCCGGTAATAGCGCCGGCGCTCATCGTCGTCCTCGGGCGCCGGACGCTCGCGCGTCTCGACGATCAGGCCCTGTTCGAGCAGGCGCTGGATCGACCGGTACAGCGTCCCGGCACTCAGCCTCAGTGCGCCGCCGGTGCGCGCCTCCACGTCCTGGATGATCCCGTAGCCGTGCCGGTCGGCCTCGGCGAGCGCCAGCAGAATGTGGAAGGTGGCCGCCGGGAGCGGCAGGTGTTCGTCCGCGTCCGCCATGTGTCCAACTATATCCACGGTGGGTATATTGTCAACGTTCGAGCCCAGAGGTCACTCGTCGCGTCCGCCTCGCACATCACCGTGACCCGCTGTTCACGCCCCGGCCGAAACGATCGATACTACGCGCCTATGACGACGCTGCGCTTCCTCACTGTCAGCCTGATGGCGCTTGCCGGGTCGGCGCCGCTCGCGGGCGGCGGACAGCCGCCGCAAGCGCCAGCCTCCCGCCTGCCCAACATCATCTTCATCATGTCGGACGATCACGCCGCGCACGCGATCAGCGCCTACGGCAGCCGGCTGATCAAGACGCCGGACATCGACCGGCTGGCGGCCGAAGGCATGCGCCTGTCGAACGCTTCGTCACCAACTCGATCTGCACGCCCAGCCGCGCCGCCATTCTCACCGGCAAGTACGCCCACCTGAACGGCGTGCCCGTCTTCAATCACATCGATGCCGGCCAGCCGATGCTGCAGAAGTACCTGCAGCAGGCCGGCTACCACACCGGCATGATCGGCAAGTGGCATCTCGGCGGCAACAAGCCGGGCGTCGGCGGCGAGCCGACCGGCTTCGACTACTGGAACATCCTGCCGGGCCAGGGCGCCTACTTCGATCCCGAGCTTCATCGAGCAGGGCACGCGCAAGACGATCAAGGGCTACACCACGGACATCATCACCGACCTCTCGATCGAGTTCCTGAAACAGCGGCCGACAGGACAAGCCGTTCTTCCTGATGAGCCATCACAAGGCGCCGCATCGCAACTGGCAGCCCAAGGAACAGTACCGGCAGCAATACGAGAACGTGCAGGTGCCGGAGCCGGAGACGTTCAACGACGACTACGCCGGGCGGACCGACGCCGCGCGCGAGGCGACGATGCGGATCGATCGCGACCTGAACGAGTCCGACCTGAAGATGAAGCCGCCGCCGGAGCTGGCCGGCGAAGCGCTGAAGAAATGGAAGTATCAGCGCTACATGCGCGACTACCTCGCCTGCGTCGCGTCGGTGGACGAGAACGTCGGCCGGCTGCTCGACTGGCTCGACCGCAATGGCCTCGCCGACAACACGATCGTGATCTACACCTCCGACCAGGGCTTCTTCCTCGGCGAGCACAACTTGTTCGACAAGCGGTTCATGTACGAGGAGTCGCTGCGCATGCCGTTCCTCGTGCGCTGGCCCGGCCGGATCAAGCCGGGCTCGGTCGGCGACGCGATGGTGCTCAACGTGGACTTCGCGCCGACGCTGCTCGCAGCGGCCGGGGTGACGACGCCGGCCGACATGCAGGGGCGCAGCTTCCTGCCCGTTCTCGAAGGCCGGACGCCGAAGGACTGGCGGACGTCCATGTACTACCGCTACTACCATCCGGGGCACCACAACGTGGCGGCGCACTACGGCATTCGGACCGATCGGTACAAGCTCATTTACTTCAACAAGCTCAATCAGTGGGAGCTCTACGACCTGAAGACCGATCCGCGGGAGATGCGCAACCTCTACGCCGACCCCGCGCACGCCGCGACCGTCAAGCGCCTCGAAGCCGAGCTCCAGCGGCTGAAGAAAGAGCTGAAAGACGACGATCGGTTCGCCGACAAGCTCCCGCCCGACGACGTCGGCTGACGTGTTCGTCTGTGTCGGCGACGAAGAGCATCCGGGACGTTGACCCAACAATTCCGCACGAGCCCCCGCTGGAGGATGCGATGAAGCGATTTCTGATCGAACGCGAGATTCCGGACGCGGAGAAGCTGACGCAGGAGGACTTGCAGGGCGTCGCGACGCGCTCCTGCAACGTGCTGCGGACGCTCGGGACCGAGATTCAATGGATCCAGAGCTATGTCTCGAACGGCCGGATCACCTGCGTCTATCTCGCCGACAACGAGAACCTGATTCGCGAGCACGCCGCACGCGGAGGCTTTCCAGCCAACCGCATCGCCGAGGTCGTCGCGATCATCGATCCGACGATGGAGAGGAGAGAAAAGGGGACATAGGACGAAATCCTCTTTCCATGAAACGTCCAGCCAGATACTTCCGTGCCGGCGCGGCGGCCGTGATCAGCGATGCCGCCGGGCGCGTGCTCGCACTGGAACGAGCCGACATCCCGGGCGCCTGGCAGTTCCCCCAGGGCGGACTCGAGGACGATGAGACCCCGGTGGAGGCAGTCTTCCGCGAGATCGCGGAAGAAACCGGCTTGTCGAAGGATGCCCTGACGCTCGTCGCCCACTATCCGGGGCTGCTGGCCTACGAGCTGCCGCGGCGCGCCCAGTCGCCAAAGACCGGCATGGGGCAGGTCCAGGTACTGGTTCTTCCTGACGCTGAAGACGCCGGTGACGATTCGGCTCCCGCGCGATTCCGAGTTTCGCGCGGCGGAATGGCTGCCCTTCGAACGCGTCGTGGCCGGCGCCGTCCCCTTTCGCAAGCCTGTCTACCGCAAGCTCCTCGAGTTCTTCACCAGCGGTTTCCCGACCCCGGACGACGACGAGCCTTGAATGGTTGTCGAACGTAGTGTCCGGCTTCAGCCGGACCGGCGCCATCAACGCAGGAACTCGTATCCGTAGCCCTTGCGCATCTCGCGGCTGATCCAGGTGTCGGCTTCGGCGTCGCCGACGAACTCCTCCTTGGCCGGATCCCAATGGAGCTTCCGCCCGAGCCGCAGGGCCATCACACCGAGGTGACAGACGCTGGCTGAACGATGGCCGATCTCGGCGTCGCACACGGGCGGCTGCCGCGAACCGATGCAGTCGAAGAAGTTCTCCATGTGATCGTTGCTCTCAACCAGGCGCTCGGCGCCGGCGGGCAGCGGCTCGGTGAGCAGCTCCGGCGTGCTGGCGTGGATCTTCCCGCGCGTCACCCAGATCCAGCCGTCGTCACCCGAGAACTTCACCCCGTGCCGCTGGGCCGCCGGATCGATGACGCCGCCGCCCGGATTGTCGCCGGTGGTGCTGCGGCAGACATGCGTGACGCCGTTGGCGTAGGTGTAGGCACCTCGTATTCGCTGGACGCGGTGAACCCGCCGGGGATCATCTCGACGAGCGGCTTGCCCTCGATCGTGACCGGCCCGCTCCGTCCAGCCCCAGGCCCCACAGCGCGATGTCGTTGTGATGGGCGCCCCAGTCGGTCATCGTCCCGCCGGAGTACTCCCACCAGTAGCGGAAGGTGACGTGGCGTGCGCTCGGGCACGTACTCGAGCCGTGGTGTCTGGCCCTGCCAGAAGTCCCAGTCGAGGCCCTTGGGCACCGGCTGCGGGCTGAACGGTCCGCCGGCGCGGCCGGCCGGCAGCCAGACGTCGATCGTGCTCAGCTTGCCGATGCGGCCGTTGCGCACCAGCTCGCAGGCCAGGCGGAAGTTGCGGTCGCTGCGCTGCTGGCTGCCGGTCTGAAGCAGGCGCTTCGTCTCGCGCGCGGTCGCCACCAGGCGCTGGCCTTCGTCGATCGTGAGCGTGAGCGGCTTCTCGCAGTAGACGTCCTTGCCCGCGCGCATCGCCGCCATGGAGACCAGCGTGTGCCAGTGATCCACCGTGCCGCAGATCACCACATCGACGTCCTTGCGTTCGATGAGCTTGCGGAAGTCCTTGAAGGTCTTCGCGCCGGGATGCACCTTGGCGGCTTCGGCGAGTTGCCGCTCGTCCACGTCGCAGAGGCCGACAATCGTGCCGAAGCGCGCCGCATTCTTCGCATCGTTGCGGCCCATGCCGCCGCAGCCCACGAGCGCGATCGCCGGCCGATCGTTCGGGCCAGGCTGGCGCCCGGCGGTGTGCGCCTCACCCTCCAGGAACCAGGCGGGCAGCGTGCTCGCGGCCGCGACCGCGGCGCTGGTTCGCAGAAAACCTCGGCGGGTGACCGGGATCGTGACGTCGTCGTTCATGGACACACTCTACAGATTCCGGGCTGCCGATGCGGCAGCCGCTTCGTCGAGGAAGACGTGGACGTCCCCGTGTCCCTGAAGCAGCGAAGCCGGGCAGCCCGTGTCGCGCGGTCCGCGCAGCATTGCCGCAACGGCGGCCGCCTTGCGGGATCCGTACGCCAGCACCATGATCCGGCGCGCCGACAGAATCGTGCGCATGCCGACCGTGACGCCGCGGTCGGGCGCGTACTCGCCGCCGAACCAGCGCCGGTTGGCTTCGACGGAGAGGGTATCGAGGTCCACGAGGCGGCCGACCGAATCTTCCGCGCTCCCTGGCTCGTTGAAGCCGAGATGCCCGTTCTGTCCGAGGCCCAGCACGATCACATCGAGTCCGCCCGTCTCGGCAAGTCGCGTCTCGTGCTGTCTGACGCTCGCGAGCGCGTCGTGCTCGAGCGAGCTGAGCACATGGTAGTGCCCAGGCCGTATGCCCCACGGCTCGGCCGCCGATCGACGGATGACGTTGGCGCAGGTGCGCGGCTCGTCGAGCGGCACACCCACG
Organism: Vicinamibacterales bacterium; assembly: GCA_963834365.1. Taxonomy (GTDB): domain Bacteria; phylum Acidobacteriota; class Vicinamibacteria; order Vicinamibacterales; family Vicinamibacteraceae; genus CAWJAP01. Next base: position 606,753 of record CAWIBS010000030.1, read on the forward strand.
TATTCGTCCAGCGCGAAGAGGTGCAGGTGCGACCACACGGGGCCGCGCTCGCCCAGGAGCCGGTACAGCTCGAGCGGCGTGTTGCCGGCAGCCAGCATCACGCTGCCGACTCCCGGCTCGGCGAGCCAGCTTCCGAGCATGGCCGCGGCGGCCGTGTTGGCGGCGCCGGCCTCCGGGTGCACGTGCACGGACACCACTTACCGCCCCTTTTGCCGGATGTCGATGACGAAGAGCTGCCGGGTTCCGTCGGCGGGGTCGATGGCCGGGAACAGGATGCGATCGCTCGTCCGGTTCCACGCCGGCGCGGTGTCGATGCGCAGGTTGCCGCCCGTGTACACGCCGCGCGACGCGGCCGGCGTGCGCGCCCACGACCCGTCGGCGAGGCGCAGCACGGTGTAGAAGTTGCTGGCGCCGTCGCTGTGGCCGTTGACGAACCAGCGTGAGTCGGGCGAGAGCGCGATCTCGGCCCCGGGCTGCGGAAAGAGCTCGGGCGTCCCCAGTGTCGAGACGATGCGGCGGGCATCGATGTCGTAGACGACCTGCCGCGGGCCGTCGGCGCCGATGACGCGGCGCGCCGATTCCCACTCGGGATGGCCGCCGATGAACTGCTGCATCGTCAGCGCCGTCCCGTCGGGATGCACGGTGAAGGGCAGGTCGATGCGTTCGGCGCGATTGTCGAACTCGGCCCGGGCGTAGAAATAGATTGCGCTGTCGTCGCGGCTCCAGAGCGTGTGGTTGATGAACAGCGCCTTGCGATCGACGTCGGGCCGCGTCGGCCGGATCAGGTCCGCGAGCTGCTTGAACGACGCGATCAGCGTGCGCCTCCCGCTCTTCACCTCCACCACGTGCACGCCATCGTCGGCGGGGTGGAGCACGTCCTTCGTCAAATCGTGCGCGCCGGGGTAGCCGGTGACGGCGCGCAGCCGGGCGAGGCGCGCGTAGTTGATGGCGAGAAATCGCCCGCCGTTCTGCGCCACGCCGCTGTTGGCGACCGGCGCGTCGTCGAAGCGGTACTCCCGGACGCGCGTGCGCGTCGCGACGTCGTAGAGCACCGTGAACGTCTTGTGCGTCCCGGGGTCGCGATCGTTGAAGAAGAACTGCGCCGCCGGCGCGGCGGGGTTCCAGTAGAACATCGTGCCCTGCTGCGGGTTCCATCCGCGCGAGCGCTCGACGGGCACGACCCGGTTGCCGTCGCCGGTATCGACGAGCACGACGTCCGCCGCCTCGCCCGGGTCCGGCATGCGGTCCTGGAACGACGTGCGAAGCGCGACGACGTAGCGTCCGTCGCCGCTCCAGGGAATCGTGCGGGACTGGCCGATGTAGCCGAAGAAGTGGTGCAGGGGGCCGCGCGTGAGCTGTCCGATCGCGAGCGACCAGTCGCGCGCCGGCGCCGGCGCTTGCGTCAGGGCCAGTGCAGTCAGAACGGCGATGATGCGCATACGACAGCGTTGACGACGGTCCGGCTCACCAGTGCGTCAACGACCCATCCGGACGCTTGTAGACGTTGCGCCGCCCCGGCTCGGTCACCTCGCCGATCATCGTCAGCAGCTTGAGATCCAGCGTCGCGCCCAGGCCTGGACGCTGGTTCGTGTACGCCTTGCCGTTCTTGAAATCCAGACACTCCGGCAGGTAGTCGATCGGCCGGCCGCCGTAGTTGTACTCGAGCATCACCGGGCCCGAGAACGTCGACAGGCAGTTGACCAGCGCGGCGGTGGCGATCGGCCCGGTGAAGTGCGGGATGATGCCGACGGCGTGGGTCTCGCACATCGCCGCCACCTTCATCATCTCGGTGATGCCGCCGACGTTCGGCAGCGTCGCCCGGATGAAGTCGATGTCGTGGCTCTCGACGAGCCGGTTGAAGTCCCAGCGCAGCCCCCACTCCTCGCCGTGCGTGAGCGGCACCGTGGTCATCGGCCGCAGCTTGGGGATGTCCTGCAGCGCGTGCTCGTCGCGCACCGGATCCTCGACGAAGAATGGCTCGAAGGGTTCCATCGACCTTGCAGACGCGGACGGCGTCGTTGAAATCGAACCGCTGATGGAGGTCGATGCACCAGTTGCCGTCGGCGCCGACAGCCTCGCGGACCTCGCGGCAGTCCTGCTCGATCCGGCGGACGACGGTGCGCGTGTCGTAGACGTCGCCAATCGGCACGTCTCCCGCGCCCATGCGGAAGGCGCGATACCCGGCCTCCATCGTCGCGCTGGCGCGCTCCTTGAGGCTGATCGGCTTGTCCGCCGGCGCCCGGCGGGACGCCCGCCGCTCGTCGCGTAGCACTCGCAGTAGTCGCGTGCCATGCCGCCGAGCAGTTCGTGGACGGGAACGCCGAGCGCCTTGCCCTTGATGTCCCACAGCGCCAGATCGAGCGCGCCGAGCGCGTGCGTCTTCTCGCGCCCTGGCGGGTAGAACCAGGCGATGTAGATCTCCTGCCAGATCGCGTCGATGCGGAACGGGTTCTTGCCGATGAGCGTGCCGGCGCACTGCTCGAGCGTGTCCTTCGAGCCGCCCTCGCCGACGCCGGTGATCCCGATGTCGGTTTCGACCGTGACCACCATGTTGCTCTGGTTGAAGAGCGGGTTGAAGTTGGGCGGGCGGTAGATTCGCACGCGGGTGATCTTGGCGGCCGGGAGGGCCGCCGACGCGACGCGCGGCCGGAGGAGTCCGAGGGCGGACGCGGCGGTGAGTGTGCCGAGAAAGGTTCGTCGGTGCATGCGGAAATCTCCTGCTTCGGATGCGCGCGCTACATTACGAGTCCTCACCGGCACCTGTCCAGCGGCGGGCAGGACGGGGTCCGGACGCGTCGCCGTGCGATCGGCTACAGTGAGCCGCCATGCCCGACGCCGTTCCGGACAAGCCCGCGCCGCCCGCCGCCATCCGCTGGGGCGTGCTGGTGCTCGTCAGCCTGGCCATGTTCGGCAACTACTACGCCTACGACTCCATCGCGCCGCTGGCGGACATCCTGAAGAATCAGCTCGGGTTCACCTCGACGCAGATCGGCACGCTCAACGCGATCTACAGCCTGCCGAACATCATCATGGTGCTCATCGGCGGGGTGATCGTCGATCGTATCGGCACCAGGACGGCGACGCTGGTCTTCACGGCGATCTGCCTCGCCGGCGCGATCATCACCGGGCTTTCCGGCACGTTCATCGGGATGGCTGCGGGACGCCTCGTGTTCGGCCTCGGCGCCGAGTCCATGATCGTGGCGGTGACCACGGCCCTCGGACAGTGGTTCAAGGGCAAGCAGCTCGGGTTCGCGTTCGGCCTCAATCTGAGCATCGCGCGGGCCGGTTCCTATGCCGCGGACCTGTCGCCGGTGTGGGCCCGGGATGCTTACGCCTCGGGCTGGCGCGCGCCGCTGCTGATCGCCGCGGCCTTCTGCGGCGTCGCGCTGGTCGCGGCTCTGGTCTACTGGATCCTCGAGCGCCGCGCCGAGGCGCAATATGCGCTCCACCAGCCGCAGGCCCCGGATCGCATCGTCTGGTCGGATCTCTGGCGGTTCGACCGCTCGTACTGGTACGTCGTCGGACTGTGTGTGACGTTCTATTCCGTGATCTTCCCGTTCCGAAGCACGTTTGCGATCGAGTACTTCCAGAACGCCCGCGGGCTGTCGCTCGAGCAGGCGGGCGCCATGAACGGCCACGTGTTCCTGGCGGCGATCGTCGCGACGCCGCTGTTCGGGCTGCTCGTCGATCGCGTCGCCCGGCGCAGCCTCTTCATGGCGTTCGGCTCGCTGCTGCTCCTGCTGGTCTTTCCGATTCTGATCGGCACGGGGTGGTCGCTGTGGATCCCCACCGTGCTGCTCGGCGTCGCGTTCTCACTGGTGCCGGCCGTGCTCTGGCCGGCGGTGCCGTACATGGTGGACGAGCACCGGCTCGGCACGGCGTTCGGCCTGATGACGATGGTGCAGGCGGTGGGGCTGACGGTGTGCAACCTGGCGGCGGGGGCGCTGAACGACCTGGCCGGAGCGGGCGCGAGCCATCCGGCCGGCTATCAGCCCATGCTCTGGATGTTCGCCGGCCTGAGCTTCAGCGCGCTGATCTTCACCGTCCTTCTGCGCCAGCGGGAGATGGGCGCGCACGGGCACGGGCTCGAAACCCTTCGAGCCCGGGGGCTCTGACCCGGGCTTCGGCCTCGCTGCTTCCGGGACGGGCCCAAGAAATCAATTGCCATCCTCCTACTGCTGAGTCAGACTACGTGGTCCACAGTCCAGCAGTTTTCCTCTCAGAAAGGCGCATAGATGGCGACAACCAAACGTCTGTTCTCGATCGCGATTCTCGTCGGCCTGGTGACCGGAACGGTCCTCGCACAAGCCGACAACCCCCTCGTCGGCACCTGGAAACTGAACGCCGCGAAGTCAAAGGCCATTGCCTTCAAGAGCGGGACGACGAAGGTCGAGGCGGCGGGCGCCGGCGTCAAGTTCACTGTCGATCTCATGGGCACCGACGGCACGGCATCGCAATGGAGCTTCACGGCGAACTACGACGGGAAGGACGTGCCGGTCACCGGCAACAGCCCGTTTGGCGATACCGTCGCCCTGACGCGCGTGGACGAGAGGACGACGCGCATCGACGTCAAGCTGGCCGGGAAGCCGTCCGTGACGCAGACGATTGCCGTCTCGGCTGACGGGCGCACACGGACCACCACCACCAAGGGGACCAACGCCAAGGGAGAGCCCATGGACGTGGTCTCGTTCTACGAGAAGCAGTAGTCGAAGTCCCCGCCTTCAGGCGGACCTGCCGCAGTTGGTGACGTAGTGTCCGGCTTCAGCCGGACCGGCAAGCATGCTGACATAGAGTCCGGCTTCAGCCGGACCTGCCGCCTTGTTCACTCGGGCATGAGCCGCATCACGCCTGCCCCAGGGCATCGGCGACCCACCCGGCCCAGGGCAGCTCGGTGCCCGCCAGCACCAGCAGCCAGGTCGCGACGTACGCGACCGTCCACGCTCGCCCGGGGGGCGCCTGGCTCGCGCCCATGGCCAGCAGCAGCCATCCGAAGCCGGCGACCGGCGCCACCGGATAGGTCACGGCGCAGAAGGCGAGCAGCAGCACGTGACGGATCGCGCGGCGTGCCGGCGGCAGCGGTGCCAGAAAGGCGACGGCGAGCGCGGCCTCGGCAATCAAGCCGCCCCAGGTCAAGGTCAGGGCGAGCCGCCTGAATGCCGGCGGCTCCACCGGCATGTCGTCGTCCGCCAGCTCGGCGCCTTCCCCGAGCGGGACGAGTGCGTCGCGATGACGCGCCAAATCCTCGCGCGTCATGCCGCCGGCCATGCGGACGACGTCCTCGAATCGTGCGTCCACGACCAGCGTGGTGCGAAAGAACCGCCCGTCCACGTAGTCGGGCGACAACAGCCCCTTCCACACCACCGCGAGCGCGAATGCCGCTCCGAGCAGCCACCGGCCGGCCCTGGCGAGGACCGCGGCCGGCGCCGTCGAGCCCAGCGCCAGTCCGATCGCCAGGCACCAGTAGGCCATCAGGTAGATGTGATTGTCGGCCAGCGGCCAGTCCCACACGATCCGTCGTGCCAGGAGCGCCGCCGCCAGATACCAGATTGAAGGCGTCGTCAGCGCGCGTGGCAGCAGCAGCGCCAGCGACGCGAGTCCGATGAGACCGACGTAGGTGTCGATGGGTCCCTGCGCCCGCAGCAGCAGCAGGACCGCCGTCAGGCGCAGCCCAAGTGTGAAGGGCCCCGACTCGTCAGGGTCGCTGGTCAGCGCCGACCTCGAGGACATGGACCGCCAGCCGGCGTCGGTTTGCCTGCGACCCGTCGTCTGACAACGATGCGGTCCACGCTTCGACCGTCACGCGATCGACCGGGCGGCCGCGACGCCGTTCACGCGCTGCCACCCCTTCCGCCAGTTGCCGCAGCAGACGAGCGACCGGAAATGACGCCGCGCGATCCGCATCCAGTCCGAGCGACGGCGGGACCTCGATCACTTCCGAACGTTGCGGCCCGTCGACGACGATGCGCACCGATCGCGCCGCGCTGCCATCGACCGCGGCGAACATGCCGAACCCTCCGCCCTTCCAGGGCGTCAGGTTGGCGGAGTGCACCAGCACGAGCTGGATGCTCGCCACGGCCAGCAGCAGGATCGTGGGCACCCAGACGCGCCACTGGCCTAGAAGTGACGCCAGCCGACCTTGCATTACATGTGCCTCCGACGCCTGCTACGGAGCGGGGACGGAACTCGTCCACGTCGGTCTACGGTTCGTCTCCGCTCGGTCCGTAGATCTGCGGGACGGTCGATCCCATGGGGCGCAGGTAGGTCGTAATCTGTCCGCGATGGTGCACGATGTCGAAGAGGAAGCTCCACGCCATCGGTGAGGCCGGTCGCTGGTTCCCGAAGAACTCGAGCGTGCCGTCCCACCGTGCCGCGGGCAGCGCCTTCAACCGCTGGACGACATCCGCCCTCTGCGTCTCGTAGATCTCGACCATCTCCTTGATCGTGGCGGGTGCGGGCGACGGATTCCACGCAGCCTTCCCGGTCTCGAGCGCCTCGATGATCATTCTCTCTTCGCAGACGATCTGCCAGGCGATCTCGCTCGCCGTGCGCGACTTCGGATCGGGGCGGTAGTCGGAGCCTTCCGGAATACGCGCGATCACATTCCGCGTGGTCTTCGTTTCGTCCTCCCAGAATTTCGTGAACAGCGCCCGTTCGTCCATGCGAATCTCCTGTTCAGTACGTCAGTGTCCGGCTTCAGCCGGACCGTGACGGTCATGATGACGTAGTGTCCGGTTTAGCCGGACCTGACACTTTCTGCAGCCGCAGGCTCATGGGTAGACCGTCTGAGGGCGTTCGTCGGTGACGCTCTGCTCCCGCAGGGCCCGCGCCACCGGCGCGAGCGCGTCGAGCTGGGCGCCGTCGAGTGGCGAGACGAACGGCGGAATCGGGCCGGTGGGCGCAATGCCGGCGAGCTCGGTTCCGTGATGCAGCACCCGCGCCGGTCCCCAGGCGTCCCGCAGATCCTCGAAGGCGAGGAAGTGTTCACGCACACGCCCGGCCAACGCCCAGTTCTTCGCCCGACACGCCTCGAAGAGCTGCTGGCAGAGTGCGGGCGCGATGCATCCCGACCCGGTGGTGAACCCCCGCAGCCCGTAGTCGCGCATGTGCACGACGGCCGGCCGTTCGCCAATGCCGCTGATGACGCGGGCCGCGTCCACGCGGCGAAGCAGGCCGTCCAGGTAGGAATCGCGGGCCGGCTCGCGTCGCACGACGGCATACTTGACGGCGACGGCGACCCCGTCGCCCATCAGCCGGCCGATGGCATCGAGACCGGCCTCGAGATCCGCTCCGAATCCATCCTCGGACTTGAGGTACAGGACGAGCGGGATGCCGGCGAGGTCGGCAATCTCCCGCACGCCGGCTTCGAGGCCGCGCGCATCCCGGGGATCGCCGCACGGCAGCAGCATCGCGGCGCGGAACGCACGGCGACGCAGGAGCCGCGACTGATCGACGGCACGGCCGAACGACGGCCCGAGGCTCGGGATGGCCCAGCGCGAGGCGTCGAATCCGGACAACCAGTCGATGAGCGCCTCGTACTCGTCGAGCGTGACATGGTAGAGGAACGCATTGCCGCCGTAGAGATACCGGCTGATGCCGCCCTCGTGGATGTGGCCGGCGACGCGCTCGGCCGCCTCGAAATCCAGCGGGCGCCCGGCACCGCGCTGGCGGGGAAGCGGCGGAACCGCGAAGACGCCCTCGAGGTCGGCAGGTGTGATCATGCGCAGGCCGCACCGATGATACCCGCAGTCACCACGGCCACGGCGTCGACTGAACGATTGACCTCGGCGCACCGGTGACCTAGAGTCGCCTCAATTCAGCCCGACCAGGAGAGGAAGGTGATGGCCGAAACGCGAGGCGTGTCCCGTCGCCAGTTTCTCTCGGGTGTCGGCGTGGTGGCCGTTCTGCCGCCGTCGTTTCGTGCGCTCGCGGCGCGCGAGCTGAAACGGGCCGCTATCCGCGATCTGCAGGCGATGGTGCTGCAGGGCCCGGGGCGTACCTACACGCTCGTGAAAGTGACGGCGGATGCCGGCCTGTACGGGATAGCCGAGGCATACGGCTCGCCCGGCGTCGGCGTCAAGGAGCAGGTGCTCGCGTTGAAGCCCTGGCTGGTCGGGAAGGATCCGCTCGAGATCGACAAGCTCTACACGCAGATGGGGGCCGGCAGCGCCAACTTGAGCGGCACGCGGACCGATGGATCGGCGCACAACCTGATACGGGCGGTCAGCGGCATCGAGATGGCGCTGTGGGATCTCGCGGGCAAGATCCTCGAGGTGCCGACGACGACGCTGCTCGGCGGCAGGTTCCGCGACCGGGTCCGCGTCTACGACCACGCAGCGCCGGGCGACATGCTCGACAAAGCATCGGTCGCCGACTGGGCCGCGAAGGCGAAGTCGCATGCGAGCGGCTTCACCTGCCACAAGTTCGGATTTCGCCGTTCGGACCCGGCGATCGACAAGGCCCGCGACCCGGCGAACCGCCTGCTGACGACGAAAGAGCTGATCGGCATCCAGCAGGGGTTCGAGAACTGCCGGGAGGCCATCGGGTGGGATCACGACCTGATGGTCCACTGCCATTGGCAGTACGATCTTCGAACCTCGATTCAGATTGCCGACGCCGTGGAATCGTCGAGGCCGGTCTGGCTCGAGGATCCGCTGCCGGTCGACTACTCCGACTCGTGGAAGCGCTTGTGCGCCGCCTCGAAGGTGCCCATCTGCATGGGTGAGAACCTCGCCCGCCGCGAGGGCTTCAAGGACTTCATCCTGAATCAGGCCTGCGACATCCTGCATCCGGACCTGCGCAACTCGGGCGGCTTTCTCGAGACCAGGCGCATCGCCGATCTGGCGCATCTCTTCGGGCTGCCGATGGCCAACCACAACACGGGAAGCCAGGTCTGCACCTATGCCTCGGCGCAGTGGGCCGCGTCGATCCGCGACTACCTGGCGCTCGAGACCATCACGGGCCAGGGGGGCTGGATGGATCAGGTCCTGCTGCTCGACGGGCCGTATATCCAGGACGGATTCATCCGGGTGAGCGAAAAGCCCGGACTCGGCATCGAGCTCAACCCCGACATCGTCCGCGCCCATCTCGCGCCAGGGGAGACGTGGTGGGCGTGAGGACGGAGGAGACGGAGGGAACGGTCTTAACACAGAGAAACGAAGAACGGAGGCGAAGAGAAGAGATCCTGATCCGGATTCCTTCTTGCCTCCGTTCTTCGTTTCTCTGTGTTAAGACCGTTCCCTCCGTCCCCTCCGTTCCCTCACGCCGCGGGTACCGCGCGCACGATGAACCGCTTCGGGGCCGGGCCCACGTGGTAGAACGGGTAGCAACCGACGAGCGTCACCGAGGGACCGGGCGTCGGGTCGATCACGCTGACGTCGTCGGGAGTGGTGATCCGGATCCACTCGACCCGGTATTGCTCGGCCGCGACCGGCGTGTCCAGCACCAGAGCATCGCCTTCCTTGATGTCCTTCAGTATCCGGAAGAAGCCGTCCCGGTGGGCCGCGATGCCGACGTTGCCCACCGTCCCGGGCAGGGCCGTTTCCTCAATCCGACCGGCCGCAAGGTCGAGCACCGCGTCCGTGGTGCCGTCGTGGACGGGCACCTCGAGCTCGAGCCGCGGAATGCGCAGGATGGCGAGCGTGGGCGGCGTTTCCCGCTGCAGTGCGACCTTGTAGGCCTTCACCCGGACCTGCGACCAGAGCGTCATGTCGACCTTCCCGCTCCAGGTGAGCTCGCGCGGCGGCGGGGGCGGAGGAGGCGGCGGCGGTGCGGGTCTGGGAGCGGCTGCGTCGGCCGCGGCCTGGTCGCTGGCCGGGGTGTCAGCGCCGCGGCCGCACGACGGCAGCGTCGCCGTCAGGACGAGCGCGAGGCCCAGAAAAGGAAGGGTGCGGTTCGACCGGGACAAGTGAGGCAGCATCAGGGACACTCTTGCGAGGCGCGTGGTCACTCGAGCGGCGTCGCCAATCTTACCGCATCAGCTGCTCGGCTGACCTCTAACCCGGAGCTCGCTTGTATGGTGATGTGGCGCAGGCCTTTAGGCCTGCCCGGGCCCGCGTTGGCCGGGCTGAAGCCCGGCGCCACCTTGGCGGGCCCGTTGTCAACACAAGTGAATCACGTAGAAGTGTTCCGGACCGCGTAGATCTCAACGGGATCGAGCAAGGCAGCCGTCCGAGTCAGCGATGGATGAGGTACTCAACGTCGCCTTCTTCGTGTTGCACACATCTTGGATTGTCTTCAACTGCCTTGGTTGGATCTGGCGGCGGACCCGGCCCTGGCACCTCGCGACCGTGTCGCTCACCGCACTGTCCTGGTTCGGTCTGGGCATCTTCCATGGCTGGGGCTACTGCCCCTGCACCGAGTGGCACTGGCAGGTCCGGGCGCGGCTGGGCCACCGGGATCCGGCGTCCTACATTCAGCTCCTGTTCGGTGAGCTGACCGGGAGCGAATTGACTTCTGCCTGGGCGGATGGCGTGGCGCTCTGCACGCTCGTGGTCGTCGCCATCCTCAGCATTGTGTTGAACGTTCGGGACCGGCACGACATCGGCATCGCTACATGTCGATCCTGACTGCCAGCGCCAGGGTTGACTCCGACTCGCTGAAGAATTCGTTCACTGTGGGACGGCCGTCGTGCCATTGGAGAAATATCCGGGGCGTGCCCCCCCCTTCGCTCCATGTCACGATGCCGACATCGACGGTCACATCAAGGCGCCAGTCCCGCTCCTGCATGGTCGAGAAGTCGGCGGCGACGAACCAGCCGAAGCGCTCCCCCCAGATCCTGTGGCTGGACGCGTGCTCTATGCCCCATTGCGCGCGCCACGGCTCGAGCACCGGATCGCCCATCTTATAGGCGACGCCGGTCTCGCCGTACGCACGCCAGCGAGGTGACCATCGCCAGGCGGCGCCGACGCTCAGCTCCTCGCGGGTGTAGTTGAGACGAACACGACCAGTCCGCTCCTGGTATTCATCGCCCAGGTGAGCCGAGACGTGCAGCACGGAGAACTTCAGCGACAGCGGACTGTCGGACGTCGTCGTGACGGTCAAGCCGTAGTTGCCGTCCCAACCGATCACATCGAGCCGGTTCTGCGAATCGAAGACTGCATCGAGGCCGCCTTCGAAACTGAGTTGCCAGGATCGTCCGCCCGTCAGGGCCGGCTCGATGCGGCAAATGCCAAAGCGGCCGCCACCACCGAGACGGGTTTGAGGGCTTCGTGAAGCCGGAACTCCGCCGGCGATGGTGAAACTCTCCGCGAAGACGTTCGACGGGCGGTGAGGATCAGCGACATAGGCGGGATAGATGTCCCCGCTTGGAAAGAGCGTCACGGAGGCGCCAGAGGAAGAGGTCGGCGCGGGTTCCTGCCCGGGGTCGGCGTCTGGTTGCAGCGCCCCCGCTCGCGCCGTGCTCGCGAAAATCGCCACAGCTGCCAGCGCGGCGACGTGAAGTCGGTTTGTCGACACGCGGTGATGTTACATATCCGAGTGTCGTTGTCTATGCTCGATCGGAACTCCAACCGGACTCTCGGTGACGTCCTACAGCATCAGAGTCAGTGTTCCGGTCGCCATCAGCGCCGCTGCCCAGATCAGATCGAGGTTCAACCAGGCGCGGCGCAGGATGCCCACGCCGAGCTTCTCGAACACCAGCACCGCGATGAACGCCGTCACCGCCAGATAGCCCACCGCGTGCAAGCCGGTGGCGAAGAGCGCCGTTCCCGCACCGCCCCCGGCGATGGCCATGTGGTGCGCGTGCCCACCCTCGCCCGCCATCGACATGGCCACGAACACCGGCACCACCATGAGCCCGGCGCCGTGAGCCGTGGCCATCAGGAACGACCACACCGCGAGCCCACTCATGCTCACACGCATGCCGGCCCAACGCGGGTGCCGGTGACCAAAGACCCGAAGGACGCCGAGCGAGACGAGCACGCCGGCCATCGGCCAGCGCAGCCAGCCGAGAGGGATCACGGCTCCAATGGCCAGCGCGGCGCCGACTGCGCCGGCGACGGCCAGCGCATGTCCGGTCGCGAGCGGCACGAGCGCGCGAAGCACCGCACCACGGCGGCGCTCCTGCATCCCGAGCGCCACCGCGAACAGCCATCCCATTCCGGGATTGATGCCGTGAAAGGCGCCGAGCCCGATCAGCATCGCCCACTCCGCCTTCGCTGAAGCTACGGCGGACAAGGACATCGACATCTCGCTCGTCATGGCGCACCTCTCACGCGAAGCAGTACCAATCGGAGCTGGCGTCACCGCCCTCCAGGTGCACCTGATGCGGACGCATGCCGTCGAACTCGATGAACCCGGCACCATCGAGCTCGATGCCGCCGTTCGAGCGCACGTCGACCTTGGCCAACCAGCCCTTGATGCCGTCGGGATAGAACTGGTCGTCCCAGGTGCGATACAGCGAGTTGGTCACGTAGAGGCGCTTGCCGTCACGGCTGATCTCCACCATCTGGGGTGCGCCGTTCAGCGCTTGATGCGGCCGCGCCGGGTGCGCCTGGCGCCGAACGATGCCGCCGAGCTTCACCGAGCTGATCTCGACCGGGTTGAAGGGATCCGACACGTCGAATTGCTTCAGCTCCCCCGTGCCGAAGCACGACACGTACAGGAATCGATCGTCGAGCGAGAGGTTGATGTCGGTGACGAGCGGCGGCACTGCGCCAAAGCCCTTGAGAAGCGGCGGTAGATCATCGGCGGCCGCCGGCTCGGCGGGAATCTCGATCGCCTTGTGGATGCGCCAGGTCCCGCTGCGGTTGCTGCCGTCGCGATACCACATCCAGACCGACGCCGACAGGTCCTTCAGGCTGGTGACGACGCCGACGAACCCGTAGGTCTCGTTGGGATCGTGCGCGGGACGCAGCTCGAGCACCATTTGGTACTCAGGGCCCAGCTCCAGCTTCTGCAGGTGACGACGGCTGTTGAGATCCCAGACATGCAGCGCGTTGCCGTACTTGCCGCCCAGGAGCAGCTCCGGATTCACGCCGGCCTCCACCATGTTCGGCGTGCCCCACTCGCTGGTGATCAGCGTGTCGTGCCCGAGGTGCCACCAGAAGTCATACGACAGGTGCTGCGGTCCGCGATCCTTCTCCCAGCGGCCCTTGATCTCGAATGTCTCGGGATCGAGCACGAAGATGCCGCCTGGCCCGTTGCCATCGGCATCGCCGAGCGCGTTGACGTAGATGCCGTCGGGCCCGCAATGCGCCGTGTGCGGGCGGCTGTAGCCGGTCTTCCTGATCACTTCGTCGGCTTCGATCACCTTGACCAGGTGCGGGTAACGCGGGTCGGGCACCGTGTCGAGGATGTGAATCCGCGACGACCGCATGCCGGGCACGACGAGGTAGCGCCGCTGCATATGCGGGTGGGGCGAGTTCGGGCACAGGCACGAGCTGCACGCGTTCCACCCGAAGTGGTGCAGCTCGTCGCCGGCGCCGGGCATCTCCACGCGCGCGGTCGTGGCGCCGTAACCCGGCGACGCGGGATCGACGTCCAACACCGCAAGGGCGTCCTTGGCGGTCGGATCAGGATTGAGCAGCGCGACATAGGCGAGCGTTTCGGCCGGGGCCTGCATGGCCATCGTCGGTGACGGGTAGAAGCTCTGGTCTGGAAGCAGTTTCAGCATTGTCTTGTCCCTCCTCCGCGGTTTGGCCCGGGAGTCCTGTTGCGTCTCGAGATTTCGGGGCTTGCGGCCGCGTCGTTTCGCGCGTCGCCGGCTCAGTCGCCACCGTCGAACGCGTCGCACGAAACCTTGGCGTGCCAGTTTGAAAACGTGCCGGTGGGATTCTCCTTCCACGCCCAGACGTGCAGGGTGTAGAAGGCCGGCAGCCCGAACCGATTGGGACTCTCGAACAAGTGGAGGAGCTGGCCCATGAGCTCCGGGGGCGCCGAATTCTTCGAATCCCAGTCGCTCGCTCGAACCAGATAGTCCGCGCCGATCAGCCGCAGGCGTCCGTTCGGGAGCGGCTCATAGATCACGATCTCGGGACGCGTCGGGTCCAGCACGCCGTCGAGGACCAGCGGAAAGTTCACGTAGTGCAGGCCCATGGCTCCGAACTCGCCGCCGCTGACGCAGCCGAAGTTGAGGGCATAACCTTCCGCCTCAGCGACCTTCACGTCATGGAAGCGCGCGGTGGCTTCGCGGACGACCCTGACCAGCGCCCCCGACTGAGCTCCGTGATGGAGCGGGGTGTGCGTCTGGGCGTGGGTCGGCTGCGAGTGTGGAAATGAGGGCCAGAGGGCGGTGAGAGCAAGAGCACTGGCCACCGACGAGACGAACCGTCTGACGTTCATGGAGAACCTCCTGAATCTGGCGCCTCCTGCCTTCCTTCGCGATGTCGGCCGGCGCAATAGAAGGCTAAGATTCGACGGGCGCCGGCGTCCTTTGAGAACGCTGGAGTAGTCGTGAAGCTTTCCTGAGGTGCGACAGGTGGCCGACAGCGGGGCCCGAGGCGTGTATCGTTTCGGGCCGTTCCATCTCGACGTTCGCGAACGCCGGTTGTCGCGCGGCCCGGTCGTGATCCCGCTGCGTCTCAAGGTGTTCGACACGCTCCGCGTGCTGGTCGAGAATGCCGGCCGGCTGGTCACCAAGCAGGAGCTCCTCGACACGGTGTGGCCCGACACCTCTGTCGAGGAGAACAACCTGAATCACAACGTGTCGGTCCTGCGGAAGGCGCTTGGGGATGGAGCGACGGGCCAGCAGTACATCGAGACCGTGCCGCGTGTGGGCTATCGCTTCGCCGCCCCGGTCGAAGCCGCCCTCCCGCAAGCCGGGACCTCCGCCGCGTCAGCCGCGAAGGCGCGGCAGGAAATCCGCTACTGCACGACGAGTGACGGTGTCCGCCTCGCGTATGCCAGCATCGGGCAACGGACCGCCGCTCGTGAAGGCGTCAAACTGGCTGACGCATCTGGACTTCGAATGGGGCAGCCCGATCTGGCGTCATTGGTACGCTGCGCTCTCGCTTCACCACCGCCTCGTCCGCTACGACGAGCGCGGCAATGGCATGTCCCAGCGTGACGTCCCCGATGTGAGCTTCGACACGTGGGTCCGCGATCTCGAAACGGTCGTCGATGCGGCTGGGCTCGATCGATTTCCGCTCCTTGGGATCTCTCGTGGCGGCTCCATCGCGATCGCGTACGCGGTGAAGCATCCCGAGCGCGTCACACAATTGGTGCTCTACGGCGCGTTTGCCAGGGGCTGGAACCACTATGCCACGCCGAAGGAGCTCGAGGGACGGCGCGCACTCAGGAGCCTGGTGAGATTGGGATGGGGGCTCAACAACCCGGCGTTCTGCAAAACGTTCACCTGCCGGTTCATTCCCGAGGCCACACCGGAGCACGAGCAGTGGGTCGATGAGCTTCAGCGCGTATCCACATCACCGGAAAACGCGGCGCGACTGATGGAACTCGCCGACGATATCGACGTTCGACCGCTGTTGTCGCAGGTGAAGACGCCGACGCTGGTCCTCCACTGCGATCGCGATCAACAGATCGTGCCGGAGAGGGGGCACGAGCTCGCTGCCGCGATCGCGGGTGCGCGGTACGTCTCACTGCCGAGCGCCAATCACCTGATGCTCGAGGAGGAGCCCGCCTGGTCGCTGTTCCTCGAGGAGCTGGGTCTGTTCCTGAACTGGTAGAGCGGTCCGAGGTCGCCCGTTCCCCCCTGCTGGCCGAATTCGGACCGAAGGCCGCGGCGCTCCGACTCCGGCTATTCCGGCAACGGCCCGAGAATGTCGATTTGGTACTTCGCGGCGGTCGCCATGAGTGTGGCCATATCGGGCGGCGCCGGCGGCACCCCGGGTGCGGGCTCCGGTTCACCCAGATCCAGGACGAACTTCTCGAAACCGCCCGGCGCGCAGAGCAGCAGCATGTGTGCAGCGGCATCGCCCACGACCTTGAAGCCGTGCGGGATGTTGCGCGGCCCGAAGACGTACGTGCCCGGGCCGGCGGTCATCCACTTGCCGCCGCACACGAAGGCGATCTCGCCGTCAAGGACATAGAAGGCTTCGTCCTCGAGAGTATGGACGTGGTACGGCGAGGCAAACCCCGGAGGCATCATCCAGTGCTCGATCAGCCCGAATGCGCCATTGGTCGTCTCGCTGGTGGCCCGCATGGCCGTCGGAATCCCCAGAAACCGGAAGGGCGAGTCGTGTCTCGTGTTCAGGACGGGTTGGAGCTCTTTTGCCATCACGGGGTTCTCCTTATGTGGCGGACCGTGTCCGTATCCGGCGGCCGCGTTACAACTCCCATATGTCACCAGGCGCCTTCGCGTTACGCCAGAGCAGGCACGCGTTCCTGCGGGTTCTGCTACACTCCACCATCCCCGGTAGCCGAGTCTTCACCCCGAACGGGCAGGCAGTGAAATACGCCTTCGGCAATGTCCGAGTCGATGCGGACGCACGCAGCGTCTCCAGCGATGCCGGTCCGCTGCACCTGACGCGAAAAGCGTTCGACCTGGTGATCCTTCTCCTCGAGTCGCATGCGAATGCCGTGTCGAAGGCCCAAATCTACGATCGGCTCTGGCCTGGCGTCTTCGTCACGGAATCCAGCCTGCAGACACTCGTCCGTGAGATCCGGCAGGCCATCGACGAGCCGGAATCGGGGCGGTCCTGGATTCGGACGGTCCATGGAGTTGGCTATGCATTCACCGGAAGTGTCGTCGTCAGCGGCGAACCGGCGGATCCCTCGCTGATCACGCGGCCGGCTGCGTGGTTCATTGGCGAGTCGACACGTGTGGGTCTTTTCACCGGCGAGAACATTCTGGGCCGGGGAGCCGACGTGATCGACATCGACCTGCCGACGATCTCGAGACGTCATGCGCGCATCGTGATCAAGGACGATGCGATGACGATCGAGGACATTGGCAGTAAGAACGGGACATGGGTAGACGACGAACGGCTGACGGGCCCACGCACGCTCTCCGACGGTAACATCGTCTGCCTGGGTTCGGTTCGGTTTACGTTTTGCCTCGCCAGGCCGCCGGCGTCAACGGCGTCTGTCGATGAGCCGGTGCAGAAGTCGCACGGCTCCACGCGCTGACGCGGCTGCCACGAGAATTCTGTACTCGTGGCAGTGGTGTTTGACGTAGTGTCCGGCTTCAGCCGGACCCAAAGTCCGCCTAAACCCGGAGCTCACTTGTGTTGGTGGTGTGGCGCAGTGCTGTACCGTTAGGCCGCTGTGGTGCGCCGCGAAGGCCGGACTGACCGCCCGCAGGGCCGCTACGGACCGAGCGCCGAGCGGAGCGGGACGCTGGTGCCACCAGCCGTTGAAGCGCTCGACGATGCCATTGCGCCAGGGTTCCCCAATCGGAATGAACCAGGGCTCGACCGCGGCGCTCAGACACAAACGCAGCACGGGCCCGAGCCCGCGCGGGCGCAAATGTGAGCCGTAAAACACTGACTCGTTGTCCAGTTGCTGATAGGCGGGGATGCCGAGGCGCGTCCAACTCGCCCACACCGCATCGATGTGTCTTGGGCCGCGTGACGCCCCAGGGGCTCGACGGCACACCGGGCCGTCGCCACATCCACACTGTGCAAACTGTAAAAGCGCCCCTGCGCGCGCAACGCATAGGGGCCCACGAAGTCGGTTTGATGCACCGCGCCGGCATAGGCGGCTGGGACGACGGGATACCGCGTCCCCCGCGGGACATACGGCCCGCCGCGGCGGGTGACCAGCGCCTGCCGCGCCAGCACCCGCCCGATGGTGCGCACCGAGGGCACCGCCACGCCCTGCTCCTCGAGCTCCATGCGATGCTTGGGCCCCGGCAAACACCTGCCGGGCCGCCACGCCGAGCGCGCCGCGACAATCGCCGTTCATGTCCGCCGGCGTGCGCCGGGGACTGCCGTGCGGGCGTCGGGACTGCGTCGCGCTCCACGCGGCCGCGCCGCCCGTCGCGGTATCGCGTCAGCCATTTGTAGAACCAGGGCCGCGAGCAGCCCAAGCTGCTGCAGATTGCGCCTGGCGACCACCGCGAGATACCGGGTGATGGCCTGCTCTCGACGCTCCATCGCCGACTCTCCCATGCGTCCTCTGGACAGCATGCGGTGTCAACGATGTCTTGGCACTTCTGGTTGTAAACGATGTCTTGGCAATTGAACTTTAGGCCTGCCCGGGCCCGCGTTGGCCGGGCTGAAGCCCGGCGCCACCTTGGCGGGCCCATTGTCAACACAAGTGAACTGGCCCCTTAATCACCCAGGCCGATCTCAGGAGAATCTCAGGCCGATCTCAGGATTTCCAGCGGTTCGCGCAGCTATGGTCGATCCCACCAGACCACCTGTGGACGGCTGCGATGAGATCTGCGCTGCGCGTCGATTCTCCTGTTCCTCTTCACCATTTCCGGCCACGCGTCCGCCCAGGGCTTCGACACGCCGCTGGAGCTCCCGAGGAACCTCGTCGTTCCTGAGGTCATAGGACCTCTCGTCGAGAGGATGTGGCGGCAGTCCCTCACGTTTCGACGTCAGTGCGCGAAGCTGGCCGAGCACCCGGAAGTAACGGTCAGCCTCGACCTGGCAGTTCGCGTGCGGAACACGATCGGCGCCAGAGCGACGGTGGAGAGGCGCGGGGCGCGGCTGGAGGTCGCAATACAAGTCGATCTGCGACGACCCGAGAGGTTCGTCGAACACCTCGCGCACGAACTGGAGCATGTGCTCGAGCAGATTGACGGCACGGATCTTCCCAGGCTCGCGAGACAAGGAGTGGATGGCGTGTACACCGAAGCGGCCCGCTATGAGACTGCCCGTGCACGGGCCATCGGCCGAGCGGTTGGTCGCGAGGCGATGAGCCGATGATGCGTGCCGCGGGAACGCGCCTGGCGCTCGTCCAACGAACGTCCGTATCAGTGCTGCTCGGTGCTTCGCTGGGTGCTGCTTCTGCGCCGGGCGACTCCGGAGGCGATGGGGCACGCCTGCTGGCATGGCAACGCATCCGTTCGGGCGACATTGGCACGCTCGAACCGCCGTCGCTCAGTCAGAATGGGCGGCTCGTTGCCTTTGTTGCGGGGAGGTTCGATCGCCGCGAGCGATCGTGCTGCCGGCAGGTCTACGTGCTCGACAGGATCACGCGAGCCATCACCCAGGAGAGCGTCAATGCCGACGGGACGTCCCCCAGTGGTGACAGCGCCGCCCCTCGGCTCAGCGCAGACGGCCGGGTGATCGCCTTCGAGACCCTGGCGGGGAGCCTGCTCCCTGGCCAGGGAAGCAGGCCAGGACGTCGCGTCATCGTGCGCGATCGCATGACGGGCGGCATGCGTACGCCGGGCGCAGCGGGCGTGGCGCCGAATGGCGAGACGAGCCAGCCGGCGCTGAGCGGAAGCGGCCTTGCTGTCGCGTTCACGTCCGACGCGACCAATCTCGCGAAGGGACGCGACACAGACGGAGGCGAAACGGATGTGTATCTGTGGCGCCTGGACGCTGACACGATCGAGCGCGTCAGCCTGAACGTCGAGGGCGTCCAACCCTCGAGCGGCGCCAGTCATTCCCCCAGCATCAACAGCGAGGGGGACCTGGTCGCATTCGTCTCGGCGGCCCGGCTGGTCCCGGAGGACACGAATAATGTCCCTGATGTGTACGTGCGCGATGTCCGGCGCGGTCGCACCACGCTCGTCAGTCGCGGCGCTGCAGGAACACGCGCCGACGCCGGCAGCTTCTCGCCTGCATTGAGCGCCGACGGGCGATACGTGGCGTTCGTGTCGATGGCCACCAACCTCGGCGCCACGGACCGGAATGGCGACAGCGACATCTACATTCATGACCTGGCGACGGGCGCGACGACGCTCGTGAGCGCCACGGCGCGAGGTGAAGCGGCCAACAGCGGGAGCCGCCGGCCGGCGTTGTCGGCCGACGGACGGCTCGTCGTGTATCAGTCGGTCGCGTCGAATCTTGGATCCGCCGCCGGGTGCCCTCCCGCCTCCCAGGACACGAACCTCCTGCCGGACATCTACCTCCTCGACCGAGGCACGCAGTGCGTCACACGAATCAGCGGCTCGTCGTCGGCGGACTGGTGGTCACCGAGCGTGGCACCTGTGATCGACGGAGCAGGAACGATCGTCCTGTTCTCGTCGACCCAGCCCGTTGATGGCGAGGTCACCAGCGATTTCAATCTGTTCGAGCGCTTCATCCTCCGTCGAGGAGCCGGACACGTGCGCCGAAGCCCCCTCCCGGGGTTGTCAGTGCCGGACTCGCCCACGGGAGACGGGTGTTAGAATCCGCACGGCATGCGTCCCCCGCTTTCGCGGCTCGGCGCATATCAGGTGATCTCCTCACTCGCCGCTGGCGGTATGGGTGAGGTATATCTGGCGCGCGACACGCGTCTGCCGCGCGAGGTCGCGATCAAGGTCCTCCCCGCGGATTACGCCCTCGACGAGCGGCGCCGCCAGCGGTTCCTGCGCGAAGCGAAGCTCCTCTCCTCTCTCAGCCACCCGCACATCGTCACCATTCACGAGCTCGACCGGGAGGGCGATGTCGATTTCATCGTGATGGAGCTCGTCCACGGCACGAGCCTCGACGCGCGGATTCCAGCCGGGGGTCTGCGGCTTGGCGAGCTGCTTCGTATTGCCATCCCGGCGGCCGACGCCGTCGCCGCGGCGCACGCGCGGGGCATCATCCACCGCGATCTCAAGCCGGGCAACATCGTGATCCGCGACGACGGCGCGGTCAAGGTGCTCGACTTCGGCCTCGCGAAGCTGACCGAGGTCGAGGACGAGGATGCGCGGCCCCCGACCGTCACCGATCTGAGTCGCGACGGCGTGAGCGCTCCCAGCCGCGCGGCGGGCACCGCGGCGTACATGGCCCCGGAACAAGCGGTCGGCGGCACGGTCGATGCCCGCAGCGACGTCTTCAGCTTTGGCGCCACGCTGTATCAGATGGCCACCGGCACGCGCGCATTCAAAGGCAAGTCGACTGCCGAAACACTCGAAGCCGTGCTGCGGTCGGAGCCGGCGCCGCCACGGCAGATCGTGCCCAATCTGCCGCGCGACCTCGACCGACTGATTCTGCGCTGCCTGCGAAAGGACCCGGAGCGCCGCTATCAGACGATGGTCGATGTTCGAAACGAGCTGCTGGAGATCGAGCAGGACCTGAAATCGAGTCACGCGCTGCCCTCGGCTGGTGTGGAACGCCGATTCCGGGCCGCACCATGGATCGCCGGTGGGGCGATTCTGCTGCTCGTCGCGGCGGGGTCGGTCTGGTGGCCGCGCCGCCATGTCACCGTGCCGCCGATGCGCGTGGTCCCGGTCACGAGCCTCGAAGGGCACGAGACGATGCCGACGTTTTCACCAGATGGCACGCAGGTGGCGTTCGCCTGGGAGGGTGATAAGCAGTCGGGAAACGTCGATATCTATGTGGCGCTGATCGGTTCGCCCACAGTGCGGCGGGTCACGACCGATCCGGCGATGGACGTCTTCCCGAGCTGGTCCCCGGACGGGCGTCACCTGGCCTTCGTTCGCCAGCTGACCGACCATGCCGGCCGCGTGTACATCATGTCGCCGCTCGGCGGCGATGAGCGGAAGTTGAGTGACTTCGATGTGCATTTCGATCGTCTCGGCGTATTCGGCCAGCTCTCCTGGTCGCCCGACGGGCAGTACATCGCGGCGATGCGATCGTCCACCCAGAAGCCCGGCGAGAGCACCGGCATTCATCTCCTCCCGGTGCGGGGCGGCAAGCCCCGTCTGGTGACGCGAACGGTGGCGCCCAGGAGCGATCGCGATCCGGCGTTTTCGCCGGACGGCCGTCGGCTCGCGTACTTCTCGTGCGACAACTGCTGCTGGGGCGGCTGCGATGTCATGAGCCTCGATTTGACCAGCGATCTGACGGCTGCTGGAGATCCGCGCCGGCTCACGTCCCTGGCGATTCAGATGGAGGGCGCTGCCTGGGCTCGCGACGGCAGAACCGTTGTATTCGGGAGTAATGCGAACGGGTTCCGATATCTCTGGCGCGTCGACGTCGAGGGTCGCCTTCCGCCGGAACGGCTCGAGGTGGCGGGGCTCGGCGCGCGCGCACCGGCGACGGTGTCTGCCCGCGATCAGCTGGTGTTCAGCCGGTCGAAGCAGAACGAGGACATTTATCGCCTTGGCCCCGCGGGCGATCCCCAACCGATCGGGGCCTCGTCGTTCTCGGAGCGCTGGCCCGTGTTCTCCCCGGACGGCCGCTTTGTCGCGTACTGCTCCGCCCGTTCCGGGGAGGCCCTCGACATCTGGGTGGCTGGCTCCGACGGCTCGGACGCGCGGCAGCTCAGCCGGGGTCTCAGCGGGTCCTGCGGCGCCTCCTGGGCTCCAAGTGGGCGGACGATTGTCTTCTCGTCCGGGGTAGACGGGCCAGAGGAATATCTGGACAGTCGATATCGACGGCGGCAACCTCCGTCAGCTCACGACCGGTCCAGGCCAGCCGGGTATCCCTGCATATTCGAGGGACGGTGCATGGATCTATTTCGGTAAGGAAGGACCGCAGGGCTCCGACATCTGGCGTATGCCATCCGATGGCGGACCGGAGCAGCCGGTCACGCGGGACGGTGGATACAAAGGCTTCGAGACAACGGACGGCAGGAGCCTCGTGTATCAGCGCGTGGAGGACCGCGCGAGGAGCACCGGTGCTGCTGCGGCCGCTTGCCGGCGGATCGCCGCAGGAGCTCGTCAAGTGCGCGTACGGCTTCTCGGTCTCGGCCAGGGGCGTCTACTACTACCCGTGCGTTTCGAGCGGCCCGCCTGTGCCGCTGGCGCCGTCAAGAAGGTCCGACGTTCGACTGATCGATCTGAAGACTCGCAACGACCGGCACGTCCTCACGCTGGGCGACCTGGGGTACGGCGAGGTGTTCTGGGGTCCGAGATTCTCTCCCGATGGCAGGACGATCGTGTACGCAAGAGCGCGTGAGTTGGGGCGAGGACTTGATGATGATCGAGAACTTCCGATAGAGCCGCGACGGTCCCGACCATTCCCTGGTGACCCAATCGCCTGGTGACCCCAATACGTAGTGTCCGGCTTCAGCCGGACCTGGTCGGACGAACTGGCCGTGTCTTCGCGCGGCCGGTCTCGGGATCCACCTCAGGGTACGCGAACGGCTCGCGCAGGCTGCGCCACGGTTCGTCGTTGTAGCAGTCCATCGAGGAAGGGGCCTTTCGCCCGGGCCGGCGAGAGGATCGCCAGGAAGGTCATCGGCTTCTTCGACGGATTGTGAATCGCGTGCACCACGTTCTTCGGGATGAAGGCGATTTCCCCCGCTTTGAGCCGGCGCTTCTCCCGGTCCACCCACTGCTCGGCCACGCCGTCCAGCACGTAGATGATCTCCTCCCGCGCCGGATGGTAGTGGAACTGGTGACCGGCGCCGGGCCGCATCCTGACGCGCACGAGCGTCAGCTGCTTCGTATCCGTCAGACCCGGTTCTGACAGCCACCAGTGTTTGCCCCACGGCGCGAATTCCACGCGCGCCTTCGCCGACGTCACGAACCGCAGCGCCTTGATCGCGTCGGTCACGGAGCTCATCGGGTCGCTGCCTTTCGAATGCGCTTGAACATCCGGATCTGCTCGGCGATGGCGCGTTCAGCCGGAAGGCGCTCCACGGAGCTCGCGCCGTAGAAGCCGTCGACGCCGCGGCACTTCGTGATGATGTATTCCGCGTCGGGCGGCTCCGAAATCGGGCCGCCGTGGCAGATGACGAGGACCTCCGGATTCACGCCGCGCGCGGCGTCCGAGATCCGCTGGATCCGCGTCACGCAATCGTCCAGCGTCTTCGAGCTCTTCGCCCCGATCGACCCTCCGGTGGTGACGCCCATGTGGGCGACGATGAGGTCGGCCCCCGCGCCGGCCATGCGCTCGGCCTCCGACGGATTGAAGACGTAGGGGGTCGTCAACAGATCCATCTCGCGGGCGAGCCGGATGATGTCGACTTCGAGCTGGTAGCTCATGCCGGTTTCCTCGAAGGCCTGGCGCATGTCGCCGTCGAAGAGACCGACCGTCGGGAAGTTCTGAATGCCCGCGAAGCCCAGCGTCCGAAGCTCTTCGAGGAAGAGCCTGGGGATGATGAACGGATCGGTCCCGTTGACGCCGGCGAGGACCGGTGTCTTCTTGACGACCGGGAGCACCTCGTAGGCCATCTCCTTGACGATCTGGTTGGCGTTCCCGTACGCGAGGAGACCCGCGGAGCTTCCGCGCCCGGCCATCCGGTAGCGGCCCGAGTTGTAGACGATCAGCAGGTCGATGCCGCCCGCCTCCTCGCTCACGGCGGAGAGCCCGGTGCCGGCGCCGCCGCCGATGATCGGCTCGCCGCGCGCGATCTGCTCGCGGAATCGCTTCAGAATGCCCTGCCGGGAATTGTCCACGCTCACGAGAGTGCCTCCTGTCACCGTGCCAACCGAAGCTGCTGATTCGACACCGTCGCGCAGGCTGATCAGCCGCGCGTCATGATCTCGGGTCCATGTTCATCAGTTCGAGCAGCTTTGCGCCGCCGCGTCGGCGAAGTCCGGGATCGTTGATATGAAGATCCAGCTCGATCACCTCAATCCCGCGCGACACCGGAGCGGATCGCGTCGTGGAGCGCCTTGCGCGCGACCGGGTCGTCGAACGGCTGTCCCTCTTTGTCGATCGCGGACACCCCGCGCCCGGGGAGCAGGATGGCGACGGGTCCCTTCGCCGCCGACAGCTTTTGCGCGATGCCGGCGCCGATACGCGCGTTCTCTTCCGGCGTGGTCCGCATCAGCGTGACGTTCGCGTTGTGTTTGTAGAACAGACGGTCTTTGAACCTGGCGGGGACCGACTCCGGCGCGTAGAAGTTCGCCATGTCGAGCGCCCCGGTGGACACCACCTGGGGGATCCCCGCCTTGCCCGCCGCGGTGAGACGGTCGGGACCGGCGCTGAGGAAGCCCCCGACGTGCTCGTCCGCGAGCTCGGTGGTCGTGATGTCCAGCACGCCGGCGATGAGGCCTTCGCCGAATGAGCGACTCCATGGCCTGTCCGCCATTGCCGGTCGCGTGGAAGACCAGGACCTCACAGCCCGCGCGCTCCAGCGTCTCGCGCGCGCGCTCGACGCACGCGGTCGTCACGCCGAACATCGTCGCGGCCACCAGCGGTTTGTCGTCCGCCTGCGCGTTCCGGTCGCGGATAGGTCACGAGGCCCGCCATCGCCCGGGCCGCCTGCGAGAGCACCTCCCGGCTCACGCGGTTGATGCCGAGGATGTCGACCACCGAGTTGAGCATGAAGATGTCTTTGTCGCCGACGAACTGCCGCACCATGCCGGACGCGAGCGTGCTCATCATCACTTTCGGCACGCCGAGCGGCAGCGCCCGCATCGCCGCCGTCGCGATGGTCGTCCCCGCCGATCCGCCCAGGCCAAGGATGCCCGACACCTCGCCCCGCGCGTACGCTTCGCGTGCCAGCCTTGCCGCGCCTGCGGCGGCCTTCGTCACGGCCTCGCCGCGGTCGGCTCTCTTCCGCACCGCTTCGATCGTCGTCTCCGCCAGCTCGAAGATCCGCTCTCGCGACACATCGGCCGTGGCCGCCGGGGTCCCGAGCGCGCCGACATCGACGAGGGTCACGGCGACGCCCCACGACGTCAGGAGACCGCGAACGAAGTCGGCCTCGCGGCCCTTCGTGTCGAGCGTGGCGAAGAGGAAGACGGACGGCATCAGGCTGTCGCTCACTATACTCAACAGGACCCCGGACATCTGACCTCGTTTGACCCTCGTCCGACCCCTCGCTATAGTCCGCAGAGCGCCATGAGATCTTTCTCTCTCCTCGTCTGCCATCCTGGTCACCGCGCTCACCAGTTTCACCGACCGCCGCCGCCGGATCCGCTGCGGGTGTTCATCCGCTCCGGGCCGAAGTCGCACGGCCCGGGCGCGCACGATTATCCGCGGTTCCTCAAGGAGTGGGTGCCGCTGCTGAACGAACGCGGCGCGAAGGCGACCGGTTCGGAAGCGTTCCCCACCAAGGCTCAGCTCGACGAGACCGATGTCCTCATCCTCCACAAGCAGGAAGCGGGCAACATCGATCCCGCGGACCGCAGGAACCTGAACGACTTTCTCGCGCGCGGCGGCGGGCTCGTCGTCATTCACGCCGGTGCGGTCTCGAAGGATCCCGACTGGTTCAAGGGGATCGTCGGCGGCTCGTGGCGCAACGGCACGACCAAGTGGCTCGAAGGGCCGATGCACCTCTACTTCACCGACCGCGACAGTCCGATCACGAAGGACGTCTCGAACTGGTCGATGGACGACGAGATCTACTACGACATGGACATCCTGCCCGAGGCCCGGATCCTGGCGGCCGCCTACACGCCGAAGCCGTTGGCGCGCGCAATGCCAACTCTCAGAAGCGCGCCGACGAGCTCACCGGCGGCGGCAAGCGCGTGAGCATCTTCGACGTGCAGCCGCAGATGTGGACCTACGAGCGCACCGCTGACGGCGGCCGCACGCCGTATCGCGCGTTCGTGTCGATCCCCGGGCATCTCTACGAGAACTTCAACCGCCCGAACTACCGCGCGATCCTGCTGCGCGGGATCGCGTGGGCCGGCAAGCGCGCGAACGTCGACGAGCTCCTCGAAGAAGGACGAGCTCGGCGACAGCCTGCGCTACGTCGAAGGCGGACCGACCGCTCCCGCCAAAGCCGCCGCGACGATCGAGGTGCACCCGGAGTTCGACCTGACGCTCGTCGCGGCCGAGCCGCTCATCCGGAAGGCGATGAACATCGACTGGGACGAGCGCGGCCGGCTGTGGGTCTCGGAAACACCCGAGTATCCCAACGGCCGCAAGCTGCCGAACACGGAACCGTGGAAGGACAGCGGATCGCTCCGCCGCGCAGCAGGACCGCGATCCGGAGGACACCATTTCGATCCTCTCGGACACGAACGGCGACGGCGTGATGGATCGCAAGCACGTGTTCGCCGACAAGCTGGAGCTCGTCACCGGGTTCGTGTTCTACCGGACGGGCGTCATCGCCGCGACCTCGCCGGACATCTGGTATCTCGAGGACACGAACGGCGACCAGGTCGCCGACAAGCGCACGAAGCTGTACACCGGCCTCGGCACCGCCGACACGCACGCCGTCATCAACAATCTTCGCTGGGGACTCGACGGCTGGATCTACGCCACGCACGGATACAGCACCGGGACGGTGACCTCTCCGGACGGCACGAAGAACTTCGGCCGCGACGGCAGCGGCGTCGTGCGCTTCAAGCCGGACGGCAGCGCGTTCGAGCAGTTCAGCAGCCGCGGCGGCAACACGTGGGGGCTCGACATCACGTGGGACGGCCAGGTGTTCTGGACCCAGCCCACGAGCGGCACGGTGTTGTTCCACACGGTGCTGCCGGAAAGCGTGCTTGCGAAGGGGCGGATCCCCGGAACCACGTCGTGGAAGGGCATGATCACCGGGCAGAAGACCTACCCGCTGATGACGTGGCCCGAGCAGGCCTACGTGCAGATCGACCTGGTCGGCCAGTTCACCGCCGCGGCCGGGTGCGCGATCTACGACGGCGGCGCATGGCCCGGAAAGTGGCGCTATGCCTACTTCACCGGCGAGCCGACGCTGAACATCGTGCACCAGCAGTTCGTGAAGCCCGACGGCGTGAGCTACACCACTCAGAAAGAGGCCGGGCGCGAACAGACCGAGTTCATGCAGGAGCAAGGACCTCTGGTTCCGGCCGATCGAGACGCGCGTCGGGCCCGATGGCGCGCTCTACGTCGTCGATTTCTACAACCAGGCCGTCATCCACAACGACACGCGCGGGCCGCTGCACGGTCCGGCGAACGCCGCCGTCCGCCCGGATCGCGATCACTACTTCGGCCGCATCTGGCGGGTGCAGCACAAGCAGGCGGCGAAGCTCGCGGTGCCGGTGCTGAATCGCGGCGACCTCGCCCAGCTGATTCAGGTCATGCAGACGAGCCCGAACGCGCACGTCAAGCAGACGGCGTGGCGGCTCGCGCAGGAGAACCACGCGTCGGACCCGCGCCTCGCGCAGATCAGGAAGCCGATGGGGAGCAAGGCGCTCGAGCTCTACGAGCAGGCGCGCGCCGCGACGACGGCCGCCGCAGCGCAAGGCCGTGCTCGACTCCTTCGCGGCGGCCACCGACAACTGGACGCGATCGGCGCTCGTTGCCGCGGCGACCGAGCAGGCGCCGGCCTACGTGGCCGAGGCACTGACGTACGACCGTCCGCAGGCGTTGACCGACTTCGTCGCGGCCGTCCTGCCTGCGGCGTTGCCCGCTCATGCCGGGCGGCTGCTGATTGCGGCCGCCGGGGCCGGACCCGCCGCGGTGGCGCTCAAGGCGAGCATCGTCCGGGCCGTCGCCCGGATGGAGGGCGGCGCGATTGCCCTGGACGCCGACGACGACGCAAGCCCTGCAGAAGCTGCTCGACGATCCCGCGACGACCGCCGCGGCGCTTCCGATCGTGGCGAAGTGGGACAAGGCAGGTGTGCTGAGCGCGAAGGCCGACGGCCACGCTCAGCTCATGCTGCGCGATCTCGGCGACGCCGCGACGAGCGACGAGCGCCGTGCCGACAGCGCCGCCAGCCTGCTTGCTGTTCCCGCCCGCCGGCCGCAGGCGCTCTCCGCGATTGCGCCGATGTTGTCCGACCCCGCGGTGCCGGCGTCGCTCAAGGGCCGCCTGATCGCCGCGCTCGGCGAGACGCCGGGCAGCGATGTGGATGCCGTGATCGTCGCGGCGCTGGCGCGCACCAACTCGACGCCGCTGTTCGATCAGATCCTGAAGCGTCCGGATTCCTCGCTCGCGTTGCTGGCCGCGATGAAGGACGGGAAAGTCACGCCGGCGAACCTCGGGCCCGCCAACGTCGCGCGGCTGCGCACGCATCCGAACCGGCAGGTGGCGCTGCAGGCCGCCGCGCTCCTCGACACGCTGTCGCCGGCGGCGAAGGCGAAGAGCGACATCGTCGCGGCGCTGCTGCCGGAGATCGAGAAGCCTGGCGACGCCGCGAAGGGCAAGCTGCTGTTCACCGGTGCCTGCTCGAGCTGCCACAAGCTGGGCGACATCGGCAAGAGCGAGGCCGGTCCGCCGCTGAACGGCATGGGCGCACACGGCCGCGCCGAGCTGCTGGCCCACATCGTCGATCCGAACCGCGAAGTCGACCCCAGCTTCTGGCAGTGGAACGTCACGACGCGCAAGGGCGAGACGCTCGCCGGCGTGATTGCGAGCGAAAACGCCGCGGGCCTCACGCTTCGCAGCGCGGCCGGCGACGTGGAGATCAAGAAGGAAGACATCGCGACGCGCGAGAACACGCGCCGCTCGCTCATGCCCGAGGGGCTCGAGGCGCTGGGCGCCGAGGCGCTGCGCGACATCCTCACGTTCCTGGCCGGCGACGGACGCCAGAAGTTCCGCGTCGTCGATCTGCGTCAGGCCTACACGGCGGACAGCCGCCGCGGGTTCCGCCGCGAAGAGGAGCGCGACGAGACGGTGACGCTGCACAAGTTCGGGGACGTGTCCGTGGCCGGCGTGCCGTTCTTCGTGATGGACCCGGCGAGATCCGCGAGCGGCGCAAACCTGATCGCGTTGAAGGGCGGGCCCGGCCGCGGGAATCTCTCGGACGATTTCCCGCAGCGGGTCGAAATCCCGACGACGGTCACGGCGGCGAGCCTGCATTTTCTCGGCGGCGTCGGCGGGTGGGCCTGGCCGACGGGCGGCGACGCGGCGCGCGGCACGCCGGCGATGAAGGTCGTGGTCCATTTCGCCGACGGCACGAGCGAGGAGCACGTGCTCAAGAACGGCGAGCACTTCGCCGACACCTTCGTCCGGGCGGAAGTGCCGCTCAGCACCGACGCCGGCGACTTCACCCGCCGGGGGCAGCTGCGCTACTTCGCGTTGAATCTCGGAAAGAAGGGGGCGCTGTCGAAGATCGTGCTGGAGAGCTTCGACACCGACATCGTCCCTGCCACCGTCGCCATCACCGCCGGCGCCGAGCCCGTGCCGGGAAAGCCTCCCTCGACTACCGAATCCCGAGCCCCGGGCCCGGAGCCCCGGGCTGGCGTGAGCCAGACGCCCGCCGCGGGCGCGGCCGCCGACGCCCAGGGCCCGAAAGAGGGCGGACGCGGGGACGCTCCCCTGCCCGAGACCAAGCCGATCGTCTGGGCGGCCGGCAAGACGAAGGTGCTCATCATCGGCGGCGGCAGCTCGCACGACTTCGGGCGGTTCTTCGGCGGGACCGACAGCGCCACGCTCGCGGCTGCCGGATTCAGCGTGAACTACACCGAGGATCGCGACCAGGCTGCCGCGGAGATCGGGAAGGCCGACGTCGCCGTCATCAGCGTCAATCGCCAGTTCTTCGACACGCCCGCCTATCGCAAGGCGCTCTTCGATTTCGCCGCGGCAGGCAAAGGTCTCGTCATGCTGCACCCCGGCACGTGGTACGGGTTCGCCCAATGGCCGGAGCTGAATGCGACCATCGTCGGCGGCGGCGCCCGCGGTCACGACCGCATCGCCAAGTTCTCGGTCAATGCCGTGAAGCCGGATCATCCGGTGATGAAGGGCGTGCCGGCGTCGTTCGAGGTCGAGGACGAGCTCTATTACCTGAACGCGGAAGCGGACAAGATTCCGCCCGGCACGGCGTCAATCGAGGTGCTGGCCGAGACCTCGCCGAGCGTGCGGTTCAAGCAGCCGCACCCCGCCGTCTGGATCACCAGCCACCCCACCGCGCGCATCGTCGGGATCACGCTGGGCCACGACGAGCGGGTCCATGACCATCAGGCGTTCAAGACGCTGCTGGCCAACGCGGTGAAGTGGGCGGGCCGGGTGCCGTAGGCCTTTCTCCCTCCGCCCCCCACTTCGCCCAACGGGCGGCACCGATCTCGGTATAGTCTGTCCCGGCTGGAACGGCCTCTGCGCGTCGAGAACCGTACGAAGGGCCCGGCGAAACGGGCAGACACACGATCGGCTTCATAGAGAAGAAAACTATGAGCAATGCACTTGTGAGCGACGAAGGCATCGCGCCCAACGCCAAGCGACTGCTCTGGGCTGGCTTCCTGGCCATTCTCGCCGCCGGCATCGGCTTCGGCATCCGCGGCGGCATTCTTGCCAACTGGGCCGCCGATTTCGGCTTCACTGGTGCGCAGCTCGGCGCCATCGGCGGAGCCGGTTTCACCGGCTTCTGCTTCGGCATCATCATCGGCGGCGTGGTCGTGGACAAGATCGGCTACGGCAAGCTGATCGTGGCGGCGTTTCTGTTCCACGTGCTGTCGGCGTTCATCACCTTTGCCGCAACCGAGGGACAACCGCAGGCTACCGCGTACATGTTCCTGTATATCGGGACGTTCGTGTTCGCCCTGGCCAACGGCACGCTCGAAGCGGTGGCCAACCCGCTGGTCTCCACGCTCTTTCCCAACGACCGCACGCATTACTTGAACATTCTCCATGCGAGCTGGCCGGCCGGCCTCGTGGTCGGTGGCCTCATCGGCTGGATTCTCGGGGACGGCATGCACGTGAGCTGGAAGGTGCAGCTCGGACTCTTCCTCGTGCCGACCGCGCTCTATGGCGTCGCGTTCTTCGGTCAGCCGTTCCCGAAGTCCCAGGCGTCCGAGAAGGGCCTGACCATCGGCCAGATGCTTCACGAAGTGGGGATTCTGGGGGCGCTCGTCGCGTGCCTCCTCGTGGGCCTTTTCTTCAAGGAGCAACTGGGTGGCATTCTCGCGTTCTTCACCGGGAGCGCGTTTTTCACCTCTGCCACCTGGGGCATCCTCGCCTGGGCCGTCGCCTTTGGCCTGTTGCTGGCCGTTGGCATCATGACCAATTTCTCGGTCGGATCACTGCTCCTGTTCGTGCTGTTCGTCACCCACGCGCTCGTCGGTGCGGTCGAGCTCGGCACCGACGGCTGGATTCAGAACATCACCGGCAACATCCTGACGCCGGCCCAGGGCAAGATCCTCTTCGTGTTCACGTCCCTGCTCATGTTCTCGCTGCGCTTCTGCGCCCACTTCATCGAGAAACACCTCAACGTGTCTCCGATCGGGCTGCTCTTCATCTGCGCGGTCCTCGCCGTCATTGGCCTGCGAATGGTCAGCGGCATCGAGACCTTCGTTGGTGCGATGGTCGCACTCGCCGTGTACGCGGTCGGCAAGACGTTCTTCTGGCCCACCATGCTGGCGGTGGTCGGAGACCGGTTCCCGCGCACGGGAGCGGTGGCGATGTCGATCATGGGTGGCATCGGCATGATGTCGGCCGGCCTCCTCGGCGGCCCCGGCCTTGGCTATGCCAAGGACCGCTTCACGGCCGAGCACCTCATGGCGACCGCGCCGGCGGTCTATGAGCAATACAAGGCACCGGCGCCGAGCCGGTTCCTGTTCCTCAGGGAAGCGACCGGACTCGACGGCACGAAGCTGTCGGAAGCGCAGACGGCTGCACCAGAGGCTCGGAGCAGCAGATCGTTGCCGAAGCCAGCATCATCGGCGACCGCGAGACGCTCAAGGCGGATGCGTACATCCCGGCCGTGATGGCCGACGATCTACCTGCTGTTGTTCCTCTACTTCAGAGCCACGGGCGGCTACAGGCCGGTGCACATCGACGCCGCCACCTGACGCGATCGCGAAGTCCCGTCCGCGAGTGCCTTGGCTACTCGACCCTGAGCGCGCTCACGGGATCCGTGCGCAGCGCACGATGCGTCGGAAGCGCCGCCGCCGCGAGGCCCGCGCCGCCGAGAACGACGACGATCAGCGCCATGAACCACGGCTCTCCCGCATCGACGCCGAAGAGGAGCGACCGCGCTGCCGCCGTCGCGGGCAGCGCCAGCCCGAGACCCAGGAGCAACCCGACGGCGACCACGACCGCGGTGCGTCCGAGCACGATCCTGATGACGTGCGCGCCGCTCGCTCCGAGCGCAAGCCGAATGCCAATATCGCGACGCCTTGTCGATGCTGTGTATGCGACGACACCGTAAACGCCCACGGCCGCCAGCACGATCGCGATGGCGCCGAAGAAACCCGAGAGGTTGGCCATCAACCGCTCTCGTTGCAGCGAGTCGGTCGCGAGCTCGTCCAGCGTGGCGAATCGCACCGAGGCCGCCGGATCGAACTCGCCTACAGTTCGTCTGACCGAATCGATCGTCGCGGCCATACCAATCCCGGTCCGGAGCACGAATCGGATCGTCAGACCAGGCTGAGCGACCTGCGACGCCGCCGTGTAGGCGATCGGCCGGAAGTCCTCGCGAATCGCGTACTGCTTGGTGTTTCCGACGACGCCGACGACCTCGAATGCGTCGGCGCCATCGACGAACGTTCGGCCGAGCGGCCTCGGGTCGCCAAGAATATTCCTGGCAAACGTTTCGTTGACGACCGCCACCTTCGGCGAGGTCGGGGTGTCCCGATCGCTGAAGTCGCGACCGGTGATGAGCGGCGTCTGCATCACCGCGAAGTAGCCGGAGCTGACCAGGCTGCGATTGCTCTCGGCCTTGGTCTCTCCTCGGGCCGTCTTGACGTTCACGACGGTGTCCCACGCTGAGCCGCTCAACGGCGGCGTAGTCGAGTGCGCGACACCCTGGATGCCGGGAATGCCAGTGAGGCGCGCCGTCAGCTCACGCTGCACCCCGGCTCGAGTCTCGGGTGGGTAGCTGCGGTCGTTCAGGAAGACGTTGGCGACGAGCACCCCGCTCGATTGAAATCCGGCGTCGAGCGATGTCAGATTCCGGAGGGTGACGAGGAAGAGGGCGGCGGCCGACACGAGGACCACCGACAGGGCGACCTGCACGCCAAGGAGCACTTCACGCATCGTGACGCGCTCGCGGCTCGCGGTGACTCGGCCGAGAGAGGCGACACGTACGCGGCGCGAAGCGCCGAGCGCCGGTGCGAGCGCAAACGCGATCGTCGTCAAGCCCAGGATCGAGGCTTGAAACGCCAGAACACGCCAGTCGGCGCCGATGTCGAGGACGATCGGATCGGTGCGCGTGCTGAGCAGCGTCATCACGCCGCCGGCCGCCAGCCGGGCAAGCACGATCCCGGCGACTGAGCCCGCTGCGGCGATGAGCAGGCCTTCGACGAGCAGCTGCCGGATGATGCGCGGTCTCGACGCACCCAGCGCCGTCCGCAGTGCCAGTTCCGGCTCGCGGGCGGTTGCGCGGACGAGGAACAGGCTCGCGACGTTGGCGCAGGCGGTCAACAGGACGAGGCCTGCAATGGCCAGGAGCAGCCACAATGGATCCTCGTAGCGCCCGCGCAGCGGCGACACGCCGTTCCGCGCGTCGTGCACCGAGAACTTCAAGGTGACGAACTGCTTCGACTGTTCCGCGTTGTAGGTGGGCGGCGTCGTTGCCTGCAGCAACTGAGGACCGAGCGCGGCCAGATGCGTGTCGGCCTGAGTGACCGTCCAGCCTGGTTTCAGCCGGCCCATGACGGCGAGCCACCAGTGATCGGGCCTGCCGAATCCCGATGCGCAGAGCGGCACGGCCACGTCGAACCGGCGCCCGACTTCGGCGCCGAAGAAGCGCGCGGGCATGACGCCAACGATCGGAATCTTCCCGGCCGGCGTCGTCAGCACGCGGGACAGGACGTCGGAGGCGCCGCCGAACTCGCGTTGCCACAGCGCATGGCTGATGACGGCGGTGCCGGCGCCGCAGCCTGGCCGGTCGTCCTCCGCACCGATCGCGCGTCCAATCGCCGGCGAGACTCCCAGCACGCCAAAGAAGCCGCCGGATACGAAAAGCCCTTCGACGTAGCGAACTTCTCCCTGTGGTGCGAGGTTGAACCTGGTGTCGGCAAACGCGAAGATCGTCGAGAACGCCTGCTGGTGCTGACGAATCTGGTCCCAGAGTGGCAGCGATACCTGCCGGTTGCGCCCGGTATGCCGGCAACAGCGCAGGCCGTCGAGGCGAATCTCGGCGAGTTCGTGTGCGTTCGGAACCGGCAGGCTTCTGAGGCGCAACGCGTTGAGCAGTCCGAACACGGCGCTGCTGGTGCCGACGCCGAGCGCGAGCGAGACTACTGCGGCCGCGGCGAACGACGGTGAGCGCCGGAGCAGACGAACCCCGAAGCGCACGTCGCGCCACAGCGATTCGATCCACGCGCCGCGCCAGACGTCACGCACGCCGTCCTTGACCGCCTCGACCGCTGCGGCCTCGACCCGGGCGGCGCGCATGGCATCCTCGGGCCCATAGCCGCGGCCGCGGTATTCCTCCGCCAGAAGCTCCACGTACGCGCGCAGCTCATCGTCGAGCTCGCGTTCACGGTTGCGCCAGCCGCTCCAGGACTTCAGCCACCCCATGGCTCACCTTCCTCCAAGGGTCGCGCCGCTTCACCGTCAGGAGGGCGTATCGATCGCCAGACCGATCGCGACAGCCGTTCGCTGCCACGTGCGTACTTCGACTTCGAGCTGGCGCTGTCCGGCCTTCGTGATCCGGTAGTACTTCGCGCGCCGGTTGGTCTCGGACTCGCCCCACGACGACGACAGCCAGCCGCGCGCTTCGAGCCGATGCAGTGCAGGAAACAGCGAGCCCGGCTTGACGTCGAAGGCCTCCTGCGTCATCTGGCTGATGCGGCGGGAAATGCCGAGGCCGTGGTTCGGACCGAGAGCCACGGCTTTCAGGATGAGCAGGTCGAGCGTCCCCTGCAGCAGATCGGTCTTCTCACTCACGCGGCCTCCTATAGACGTTCGATAGAGGCTACGCGTTGGACGTATAGAATGTCAATAGGAGAAGCGCGTGTACTTCAGAAACGTGCGCCGGCTGAGGGGCCGCCATGTTCAGTGCGCGTCGCTACGTCAGGAGCACGACTGCGCCGGTCACCACCAGCGCGCCGGCCCACAGCCAGTCCAGGTTGAACCACGCCGTGCGAAGCAACCTCAGGCCCAGCTTGCGATACACGGTCCACGCGAACAGCGTCATCACCAGCAGATAGGCCAGCGTGTGAACACCGACGGCCGCCGCGTTCGTCCACGGCACGCTGCCCGCCGCCGCGGCGAGGTGCCCCGCGTGCTCGCCCGTTGCCGCTGACACGGCGTCCGGCATCCGCATCACGAACGGGAGCACCATGAATCCCGCCCCATGGGCAGACGCCATCAGAAACGACCAGACGGTCAGCGTGCCGAAGGTCACCTGCATGCCGGCGTGTCGCGGGTGTCGATGACGCCAGAGCCGGTAGAGCCCGAGCGTCATCAGGATTCCCGCGACGATGACCCTCATCGTCGCGAGCGGGACGAGGAGGCCCGCCAGGGTGGCGGCAAGCACGACCAGTCCCACGGCCATCGCGTGACCGAGGGCGATGGGTGGCAGCGCCCGCCACACACCGCGGGCGCTTCCCTGCTGCATGCCGAGTGCGACGGCGAACAGCCATCCCATGCCTGGATTGATTCCGTGATAGGCGCCGAGCACGACCATTGCATCCCATGCCATGACGACCTCCACTCGTTTCAGGCGTAGCAGTACCAATCGGAGGAGGCGTCGCCCCCTTCCAGCCGCACCTGATGAGGGCGCATGCCGTCCAGCTGCAAGAAGAACCGCGAGTCGAGCTCCATGCCCCCTCCGGGCCGCACGTTCACCTTGGCCATCCACCCGCGGACGCCGTCTGGATAGAACTGCTCGTCCCAGGGCGTGTAGAGGCTGTTGGTGAAGTAAATGCGCCTGCCGTCGCGGCTGACCTCGACCATCTGGGGTCCGCCGTTCAGGCGCTTATCCGGGTTGCGCGGGTGCGGTGTGCGACCCACGATTCCGCCGAGCCGGATCGAGCTGATCTTCTTCGGCTTGAACGGATCGCTGACGTCGAACTGGATGAACTCGCCCGTGCCCCAGCACGACACGTACAGATAGCGGTCGTCGACCGACAGATTGATGTCGGTCACGAGCGGCGCCACCATCTTGAATCCCTGCAGAATCGGCGGCAGCTGCTCCGGGTCGGCAGGCTCGGCGGGGATCTCGATCACCTTCTTGACGGCCCATTTGTCACTGCACCCGTTCGCCGCTGGCTCGCGGTACCAGAGCCAGATTGATGAGGAGAGGTCCTTGAGCGACAGGACCACGCTCGCGAACCCGTAGGCGCGGGTCGGGTCGTGCGCCGGGCGCAGCTCCAGCGCCATCTGCTGTTCGGGGCCCAGCGACAGCTCCTGCAGGTGGCGTCGACTGGGCAGATCCCACACGTGCAGGCTGTTTCCGTACTTCCCGGCCAGCAACAGTTCCGGATTGACGCCGTCCTTCACCATGTTGGGCGTGCCCCAGGTGCTGGTGACCATCGTGTCCAGTCCGAGGTGCCACCACATGTCATAGGCCAGCTGCTGCGGCCCGCGATCGAGCTCCCACCGGCCCCGAACCTCGAAGGTCTCGGGATCCAGCGTGAAGGTGCCGCCGGGGCCATTGCCGTCGGGCGCACCGAGCGCGCTCATGAAGATCCCATCCGGTCCGCAGTGGACCGTGTGCGGAGCGGCGTATCCGGTCCGCTGCGCGAGCGTCTCCGGCTCGATCACCTTCACGATCCTCGGCTGGCGCGGATCCGGCTTCGTGTCGAGGATGTGGATCCGCGACGAGTTGATCCCGGGCACGATCAGATAGCGCCGCTCCATGTGTGGATGCGGCGCGTACGGACAGAGGCAGGAGCTGCACGCGTTCCAGCCGAAGTGGTGCAGCTCATCGCCGGCGTAGGGCATGTCGGTCTGGCCCACCAGGCGGCCGTAGCTCTTCGACGCCGGGTCGACGTCCACGACGCCGATCGCGTCGCTCCGTCGATGCGTCCCGGGGCTGATGAGCGTGATGTACGCGAGCCTCTCTGGCGTCGACTGCGCCGCGAACGTCGGCGAGGGGTAGAACGTGGGATCCGGTTTCAGCAGCGGCATCGGTCCTCCTCGTGTGTCAGGTGTTCAGCGCCACGAGGCGATCCTGCGCGTTCCCCGGGCGAGACAGCTATGACCGAGGCTCCATGCGTCTTGCCCGAGGCCCCGCATCTTCTTGACGGCTTGACTGAGACTCTGGGATTCTTGACCGGCCGATGGCGATCGACGTTTTGTCCGATGTGCTCCGCGTCGTGCGTCTGTCGGGCGCGGTGTTCTTCACGGCCGAATTCTCGTCGCCGTGGGCGCTCGAGTCGCCCCCACCCGAAGCGCTCGCTTCCATCGTCAATGTCGACGCTGAATGCGTGGTGCTGTTTCACGCGCTGATCGACGGCGAGTGCGTGGTCGAGTGCCAGTCGCATCCCGCGGTGAAGATGGAAACCGGCGACGTGATCGTCTTTCCGCACGGCGATTCGCACACGATGGGCAGCCGCGACGCCGTGAAGGCCACACCCATCGGTGCCGTCTTCACTCCGGGCTCGCGGGACGAGCTGCCGCAGATCTGCTTCGGCGGCGGTGGACGGGCGACGCGCTTCCTGTGCGGCTATCTGAACTTCGACCAGCGGTTCAGCCCGCTGATCGGCGCGCTGCCGACGATGCTGCTGGTGCGGAGCCGCGATGACTATGCGGGCATCGAGGCGATCGATGCTGGCGGCCGGCGGCCGACGGGCGTGCCGCGAGGCACGGGCACGTGGCTCGGCACCACCATCAAGTTCACGATCAACGAAGCGCGATCGACGCGCCCCGGGAACACGGCGGTGCTGGGACGCCTGACGGAGCTGATGTTCGTCGAAATCCTGCGCGAGTACATGCAGCAGCTTCCGCAGGATCACGGCGGGTGGCTGGCCGGGCTCAACGACCCGCACGTCGGCAAGGCGCTGGGGCTGCTGCATGCCAGCCCGATGCGGAACTGGACGGTCGAAGAGCTGTCGCGCGAGGCGGCGATTTCCCGGTCCGCTCTGGCCGAGCGGTTCACTCAGCTCGTCGGCGAAGCGCCGATGCGGTACCTCGCCAACTGGCGGATGCAGCTGGCGAAGCAGCTGCTGCGGGAGGGCACGCACAGCATCCAGGCGGTCGCGACGCGTGTGGGGTACGAGTCCGAGGCCGCGTTCAACCGGGCGTTCAAGCGCGCCACCGGTTCGCCTCCGGCCGCATGGCGCAGGGGGGCCTCGCGCCTGTCCGCATAGCCGGGCTGAGGTGTGTGACGATCGGCACGCCAGGGCCGTCAATCGCGTACCGACTATGGCGTCGCTTTCGCTGACCCCGCGGGGCCACCTGCTGTTCACGGTTGAGGAAGACGCGTTCTCTCTGTCGGACCCGTTGGTGCACAGGCTTGAAACCGCCTTCGGTCGCGGCTCTGGTCACGGACTGTTCGAGCTCGGCGCTCGCGAGGTCGGGACCACACTGTCAGCAGACTTGAGCTACTGGCGCGACTTCGGCGCGCGGTTGGTCACGGCCATCTGCACCCAACCCGACCTCACTGCTCACGACACAATCATCCCTGCGCCCGCGCTCGACGAGCTCGAAGCACTTGTGGCGGCCGCGCCGCCGATGGTCGGTGCTGAGTACCTCACGGCGTCGGTCCTCAAAGTGCTCTGGACCGAGGCCGCGGCAGCGTTTCGATCCGAGCTCGTCGAGTCGAAGGCGTCGGTCGAGTCGTTTCTTCAACGGAGAAACGCCGCGTGGCATCTCGTCGGCCGCGTGCACTTCAATCTCGCCGAGAACCGGCGCGACGATGAGGCGCCATTCGCGTTTCTGGCGACTTATACGACCCGACTCTCGACGAAGGACAAGGCGCAGCACCTGCCGCTCGGCCGCGCGTTGAGCGAATACGCGGGCGGTGCCAACAAACAGCAGTTGCTGTCGTTGCTGCTGCCAGTCCAGCGAGCCGCTGCCGAGTGTCCCTGGCTGAAGACGATGGTCGACGCGCGGGAAATCTACCACCCGTTGCGCTGGACGCCCGCGGAGGCCTTTCAGCTGCTGACTGATACGCCCCGTCTGGAGGCTGCCGGGATCATCGTTCGAGTTCCGGCCGCTTGGCGTTCGAATCGTCCACCACGCCCGCAAGTCACGGCCACGGTCGGAGGTAAGCCGCCGTCCGGCCTCGGCACGGAGGCGCTCCTCGACTTCAAGATGGGGGTCAGCCTCGATGGCGAACCTCTGACCAAGACGGAAGTTGAGCAACTGCTCTCCGCATCCAATGGCCTTCACCTGGTGCGTGGACGCTGGGTCGAAGTCGATCGCGACAGACTCAGGCGACTGCTCGACGAGTTCCAGGCGGTCGAGACGGCCGCGGCGCAGGACGGCCTCTCTTTCGGCGAAGCGATGCGCCTCCTTGCCGGTGCGCAAGTACCCGGCGATATTGTTGGGGCCGCCGCGCCCGACTGGTCACTCGTCGTCGCCGGGTCGTGGCTGGCGAAGACGCTGGCCGGCCTTCGCGATCCGTCCCACCTGGCGCAGGTGGATCCCGGTGCCGCGCTGAAGGCGACCTTGCGCCCGTATCAGCAGGTCGGCGTGCGATGGCTGAACCTGCTCTCCGGTCTCGGCCTGGGCGCCTGCCTCGCCGACGACATGGGCCTCGGCAAGACGATGCAGGTCCTGGCGCTGTTGCTGGTGATGCAACGGCGCATGACACGCGAGGACACGCGACGCGCCAGCCTGTTGGTTGCACCTGCCTCCTTGCTGGCCAACTGGGCTGCGGAGATCGAGCGCTTTGCCCCGACACTCACGGCCATCCTCGCGCACCCGTCGGCCATGACCCGCGAGGAATTGACGGCACTCGATCGCGAACGGATGGCCGGCGTTGACCTCGTCATCACCAGCTACGGATCGCTGCTGCGGCTGCCCGCATTGCTGGCCATGCCATGGCGGCTCGCCATCCTGGACGAAGCGCAGGCGATCAAGACGCCGGGCGCCCGGCAGACGCGCGCCGCCAAGCAGATCGATGCGCAGGCACGCATCGCGCTCAGCGGCACGCCGATTGAGAATCGCCTCGGCGATTTGTGGTCCATCTTCGACTTTCTCAACCCCGGCCTGCTGGGGACGGGAAAGGCGTTCTCGACGTTCACCAGGCAGCTCTCGTCACAACCCCACAATCCTTACGCGCCGCTCCGCGCCCTCGTGCGTCCGTACATTCTGAGACGGCTGAAAACCGACAAGTCCGTGATCGCCGATCTGCCGGACAAGACCGAGGTGAGGGCGTACTGTCACCTGACGCGCACACAGGCGGCGCTCTATCAGCAGGCGGTATCCGACCTGGCGGCCGAGCTCGGACGAGCCGAGGGGATGAAACGCCGCGGCGTCGTGCTCGCGTCGCTGATGCGTCTCAAGCAGATCTGCAACCACCCGTCCCAATGGCTGGGCGACGGATTGTGGAACGAGGCTGACAGCGGCAAGCTGGCCAGACTGCGCGAGGTCGCAGAGGTCATCGAGGCGAAGCAGGAGAAGGTGCTCGTCTTCACACAGTTCCGCGAGATGACCGCACCGCTGGCGGCGTTCCTCGAAGCGGTCTTCGGCCGGCCGGGACTCGTCCTCCATGGCGCGACGGCGGTCGGTAAACGACAGCCGTTGGTGCGGCAGTTCCAGGAGGATGAGCGTGTGCCGTTCTTCGTCATCTCGTTGAAGGCCGGCGGCGCCGGCCTCAACCTCACAGCCGCCTCGCACGTCGTGCATTTCGATCGGTGGTGGAATCCGGCAGTCGAGAACCAGGCGACGGACCGTGCGTTCCGCATCGGCCAGACCCGGAACGTCCTGGTGCACAAGTTCGTCTGCCGCGGGACCGTGGAAGAACGGATCGATCAACTCATTGACGCGAAGCGCCAGCTCTCCGATGATCTGCTCGAAGGCGGTGGCGAGATGCTGTTGACCGAGATGAAGGACGATGAGCTGCTGAAGCTCGTCGCGCTCGATATCCACACCGCGTCCGGGGAGTGAGATGGCGTACGACGACAATGACTACTCCTCTTACGGTTTCGGGCCCTACGTATCGGTCGCCGCACGACGGGCCCGGGCGGCACGCGAGCTGGCGACACTCCGGAAGACCGGCCGCACCATGTCGCCGGTCGCGATTGAGGGGCGCAAGATCGCGAGAACGTTCTGGGGCGAAGCGTGGTGCGACAACCTCGAACGGTACAGCGACTACGCCAATCGGCTGCCCCGCGGCCGGACATACGTTCGCAACGGATCGGTGGTGGATTTGCAGGTCGGACCGGGTCTCGTCACCGCGCTTGTGAGCGGCTCGGCGATGTACGACGTGCAGATAACGGTCGGGCCCGTGCCACACGCCCGCTGGAGCGCCATCTGCAAGAACTGTTCGGGTGCCATCGACTCGCTCGTCGAGCTTCTGCAGGGACGCTTCTCGAAGGGCGTCATGACGCGCCTGTGTGAACAGAAGACCGGCCTGTTTCCGTCGCCGAAGGAGATTCGCTTCACGTGCAGCTGCCCGGACTGGGCGTCGATGTGCAAGCATGTGGCCGCGGTGCTGTACGGCATCGGCGCGCGACTGGATCGCGAGCCGGAGCAGCTGTTCACGCTCCGAAGGGTCGATCAACAGGACTTGATTGCGACGGCTGGATCCGATTTCTCGACGAAGGACGAGCGATCGGCCGGCACCAAGGTTCTCGCGAGCGACGACCTGTCGGAGATGTTCGGCATCGAGATCGCGCCAGCGACGCCGGCGAAGCGGTCTGCAGCCAGCGCGGTTCCGCGAAGGCCAGCATCGTCGGGCGTCACGGTTGACGGGTCGACCAAACAGAAGGTGCTGCCGCCACCGGCGAAGTCGAGGAAGACTGCGCCCGCAGGAAAGGCCCGAGGCGCAGGGCGGCGGTTGACACCGAAGAAGCAACAAGCGATCGCGGAGCGCATGCGCACGTACTGGGCCGAGCGGAGAGTCGACGCGAGGAAGCGGAAGGCTTCCGAGTCGCCGTAAACCCCCGGATCGGCGAACGATTCTCGCCAACTAGCTCCAAGCCTCGACGCGCAGGCCCGTAACTCTTGGAACGCCGTGGAACGCGGATCGAGGATTTCGATGCCGCCATTCCGGCGCATGCGCTCGCGCTCGATGCCAAGAAGATAGCTCTCTGTTCGCGCCTTCGCGTCAAAAGAGAAATCGGGCTGCCCTCGTCCCGTTGGAACTGCCGGTGGCCGGTCGGAATCATCGAGTCGAGCGTGCCCTGGGGAACATCCAACTTCTCGACGCCGCTCCTTTAGGAAATCAGGATAAAGCGGATGACGGCACGGCTCATTTTTTAGGCTGTCAGGATGAGGACGCAATACCTCTAGCGACGTGATCGCAGCGACGGCTCGGCGGCGACCTGGACAAGTGCACGGGACCTCGCTCCCGCGCGATCGCGACGCAGACGAGGTTGCCATCGAGGACTCCGGGTTTGGCCGAAGTCAGCCTGCGGGTTTCGGACAGCCAGCGATGCGGTCATCCCGCGAATGAACTTCTCGGGGGCCAGCTCCGTCTACTCCATAGGCCAATCTACAAGAGAGGCATCGTGAGCGAGCCCCTGGTATTGAGATGAAGGTTCAAGCGGTCATGACAGCTCGCGTCCTACCGATACTGGTCGTTTTCGGGTTCCTCATCGCCAACTCCACGTTGGGCGCACAAGAATCGGCCTCTGCCCGATCAGGAATCCTTCCTCATTGAGACGCGCAAACACCTCCAGACCGACGGCACGCTGCAGGGCAGCTACGTGTACGTGGAGACGCGACGTGAGCTGAAGCTCGACAAGGGCGGGCGTGCCCGCGAGGAAGCGGTCAAGGTTTTCGAGAGCTATCCCGGCCTGCCCGGCGAAGAGCGCTGGGAGCGGCTCATCGCCGAGGATGGCCGGCCGATGCCACCGGAAGAATTGGCCAGGCAGGATCGGGAGCGACAGAAGAAGGCCAACGAGATGGTCCAGCGGCTCGCCCGCGACTCGTCGAAAGAGCTCGCGCGCCAGGAGCGTGAGCTTCAGAAGGCCCGTCGTGAGCGCGACGAGGCGGTGAGCGACATCTACCGCGTCTTCGAGATCCGGATGCTCGGACGGGAGCGGGTCGAAGAGCACGACACGATCGCATTCTTGCTGACGCCCAGGCGTGATGCGAAACCAAAGACCCGTGCGGGCGAACAGCTACGGCACTTCCGCGTGCGCGCCTGGGTCAGCGAGAAGGATCACGAGCTGGTGAAACTGGAGGCCGAGGCCATCGACAACCTGAAGGCCGGCTTGGGTGTGCTGGCCAAGCTGCTCAAGGGTGCCCGACTGTCTTTCCTGCGCCGCAAAGTCAACGGCGAAGTCTGGTTGCCTGCCGTTGTCAGTTACAACGGCAGCGTACGGGTGGGTCTGCTCGTCACGCTCCGGCGCAGCGGGACGTCAGAGTATTCCGGCTATCGCAGGTACTCGGTCG
The DNA here is from genome assembly GCA_963834365.1 of Vicinamibacterales bacterium. GTDB lineage: Bacteria > Acidobacteriota > Vicinamibacteria > Vicinamibacterales > Vicinamibacteraceae > CAWJAP01. Next base: position 650,847 of record CAWIBS010000030.1, read on the forward strand.
ATACATTCGAGCGTTTCGGCACGCCAAAATGACGCATCGTACGCTCATCGTCTTCTCCGTTGGGCCAATCTACAAGAGAACCGATGTGGGCGATCGCGCGCTGGTCGAGGGGTGCGGGTCGTGACATTCCCACGTTGCGCGATATTGGTGGTCGGAATCGGCTGGCGCATCGCCACGGATTCAACCGGGCGACGCGTTTTGCCCCATGCCGGCGCCAGCCAGGGCGGCCGCGCTCATCCTGCTGATGTATCCGGAGTCAGGCGTCGTTGTGGCCATGCTCTCGAACATCCTCGCGCCCTTTGGCGAGCAGGATGCCCAGCGGATAGGCTCGCTTTTCATCGCACCGATGATGAGGGGAGCACGGTGAGCGACCAGACGGACGTCCTGCAAGGCACGCTCGACCTGTTGATCATGCGAACGATCGCCCTCGAACCGCTGCATGGCTGGGCAATCGCGCAGCGTATCCAGCAGATTTCAGATGATCTGCTGCGGGTCCAGCAGGGCTCGCTCTATCCCGCGCTTCACCGGCTCGAACACCAGGGCTGGATCACGGCCGAATGGGGCGTGTCTGAGAACAACCGGCGCGCGCGCTTCTACGCGCTGACGAAGGCCGGCCGCAAGCAGCTCCACGCCGAAGTGGCGAAGTGGGAGCGCCTGTCGGCCGGCGTCAACCTCGTGCTGCGACGGACATGACGACGCGCCTCCTGCACATCCTGCGAAGCCGGCTGCGATCGATCGTGTTTCGCGCCCGCCGTGAATCGGATCTCAGCGAAGAGCTGCAGCTCCATCTCGATCGGGAGACGGATCGTCTGCAAGCGGGCGGCTTGTCCCCGGAAGACGCGCGCCTCCAGGCGCTTACGACCGTCGCTCGGCGGCTGGTTCGACCAGACGGAAGCGCGGCCTGGGCTCCACCCGTCGGCGTCCTCGGGTATCAGACGTGGATCAGGGTGTTTCGCGGGGATCGATCCATCGTCGGACGCGTTATTCAGATTGAAGGTGCGCCGGTGACGATTGTCGGCGTGGGTCCAGCGAATCACCGCGGCACGATCGATGTCGGTCTCGGCACCGATCTCTGGCTGCCGATTGCCGCACTTCCAGCGATCTCACACACATCCCCGCGACGCGTGCAGCCCCCGACGATATCTGCGCCCCTGTTCGTGAAAGCCCGTTTGCGCGACGGGCGTCACCGTGGCGCAGGCCGCAGCGGCGATGGACGTGTCGCGCGCCGGCTCGAAGCCGAGTACTCCGATGATTTTCGCCGCTCGGGCGAGTTCGCCCTGGGCCCAGGCATGACCGTCATCGCTTCGACTGACGTGCGCATCCATCCGCAAGGGGACCTGCCGTTCATGGCGCTCGCCTCGCTGGTGCTCGTCATCGTCGGGCTCGTCCTCGCCATCGCGTGCAGCAACCTGGCGACGCTGCAGCTGGTGCGGGGCGCCGCGCGTGTGAAGGAAGTGTCGGTGCGGCTGGCCATGGGCGCGACACGGCGCCAGCTTGTCCGGCACCTGCTGACCGAGAGTCTGCTGCTGTCGCTCGCGGGCGGGATTGCCGGCTGCATCCTGGCGTGGTGGGCCCTGCAGGCGCTGCAATGGATCGACCTCCCGTTCACTGTGGATCTGACGCTTGACTACCGGGTGCTCGCCTTTGCGATCGCGCTGTCGCTTGCAACGGGCGTGGCATTCGGGCTGGCGCCTGCGCTCAAGGCCACGAAGGTTGATCTCCTGCAGACGCTGCGAGACGAGGTGTTGCAGCCCATCGATCACCGGCGTCTCACGCTGAGGAACGCGCTGATCGTCGTTCAGGTGGCCGTGTCCGTTCTGCTGCTCGGCGGCACGAGCATCTTCCTCCAGATGCTGGGGGCGACGAGAGCGCATCGCGTCGGATATGCCGTCAACGGCGTGGCGATGCTCGAGACCGATTTGCGGTTTGCCGGTTACTCGGAGACCGCGGCGAGGACCGTGCACGACAATCTGCTGCGCCGGATCCAGGCTATCCCGGGTGTCGAATCCGCGGCGCTGTTGCGAGGCCTGCCGATGGAAGTCAATGGCGTGCCGATTGTCGTCGACCGCGCCACCGGCGAACAGGGATCAGAAGTGGAAGCGGCAATGATCGAGGCTGGACCAGGCTTCTTCGACGCACTGCGCATCCCGTTGTTGTACGGCCGCGTGTTCGACGCACGGGACCGCGCGGACACGCCCCGGGTCGCGGTGATCACGGACAAGATGGCGCGACAATACTTCGGCGCGGTGAACGCGGTCGGCCGACGATTCCGGCTACAGAGCGATTCGAACTCGTGGACCGAGGTGATCGGCGTCGTGCGTGATACCGGCACCGGCGACTTCGACGACGACGTCCTCGATCCGATCGCGCCTCCGTACTACCGCTCGTACACTCAGTCGGGCGAGCCGCCGAGGACGATCATCGCGCGGACGTCGGGCGACGCGGCAGCGCTGGTCGCGGCAATGCAGCGCGAGCTGCGCACCCTCGACGTAACCCTGGCGGTCGTGACGGCGAGCACGATGGCGCACAAGCTGGAGCGGTCGCAGGCGGCGCCGAAGGCGGTCGCGACGTTTCTCGGCGCTCTCGGCGGCCTCGGCCTGGTGTTGGCCAGCATCGGTCTCTACGCGCTTGTCGCGTTTGCGGCTGCCCGTCATCCATGAGCTTGACACGGTGTTGACGTGCCCAGTACAAAAGGATACTCGATATATCCTGTTTTATATCTGAAGCATCAGATTCCCGGCTGTGCTGCTCGACGGAGACGCGGCGCCGCGCGTGCGCTCGCCGTCCGCCTTGGCAGCACCCGAAACCTTTTCGACAGGTCCGTCCGACCGAAGTGACCCGGTTCGCGCGATGTCAGAAGGGAGGAAATCCGATGCGGGAAGATCGTACGGTGAGCCGGGGCGTCGTGTGCTCCGGGCGCATCGCTGCCATGCTGGCGCTCGCCATGCTGTGCGGCCCGGCGCCCTCGTCTGCCCAGACAACGGGCACTCTCAGCGGATTCGTGTCGGATCAGAGCGCCGCCAGGCTGCCCGGCGCGACGGTGACGGCGTCGCTCACCGGCCAACGTCTGGTACGTGCTGCCGTCACCAACGATCAGGGCTTCTTCGATCTCCAGGGGCTGCCGCGCGGCACGTATGAAGTGAAAGTCGAGCTCACCGGCTTTGCCACCCAGGTCCGCCGGGACGTCGAGCTCACCGCGGGCGCCAACGTCCGCCTCGACTTCGCGCTGCGTGTCGGCAGCCTGGCCGAGGAGGTCATCGTGGCGGCGCAGGCCACGATGCTCGAGAGCCGCACCGCCACGCAGTCGACGCTCGTCGACGATCAGCGCGTGCAGGATCTGCCGATGAACGGCCGCAACGTCGTGGGTCTTGCCGGGATGTTCGCGGGCGTGACCGCCATCCGCGCGAGCCAGGACACGTCCGACGGGCGCCAGGGGCCCATCATGTCGGTGAACGGCGGCAACCAGAATCACAACCTCTTCACGCTGAATGGCTCGGTGTTCACGCACTTCAACCAGACGACCGGCTTCAATCCTCCGCCGCCCGACGCCGTTCAGGAGATTCGCATCCAGACGCACAACTTCTCCGCCGAATACGGACACGCGGCCGGCAGCCAGGTGAGCATCGTCTCGAAGGCGGGCAGCAATGGGTTTCACGGCTCGGCCTGGGAGTTCCATCGCAACTCGGAGCTCAACGCGCGCAGCTTCTTCCAGACCCGCAAGCCCGAACAGAAGCAGAACCAGGCGGGGGCGAGCGCCGGCGGCGCGGTCATCCAGAACAAGCTGTTCTGGTTCGGCGCGTATCAGCGGCTGTGGGATCGCCGCGAGGCGGGCTCGGTGCAGACGGTCGTCCCGACCGACGCGCAGCGCGTGGGGGATTTCACCGCGCTTGACGACGCAGCTCAGAAACCCGGTCAACCCGATCAACGGTCAGCCCTTCGTCGACAGCTCGGGCGCGCCGTGCGTCGCGAACAACGTCATCCGCTGCATCAGTCCCGTGGCGCAGACGCTCCTCGATCGCTACATCCCCTCGTCGCCAACCGGCACGGTCGTCACGCTGCAGCCGTCGCCACGCGATCACTCCGTGTACATGGCGCGGGGCGATTACCACGTCAGCGCCAGGAACCAGCTGAACGTGCACTATTTCGCCGATCGCAGCGACAGCCTTTCGGGGTCGGGGAACCTGAAATACGTCGACCAATTGCTCTTCAGCGATGTGGACCAGTTCGCCCTGACCGACACGCACATCGTCGGCCCACGCCTGATCAACGAGGCGACGTTTTCCTATCTGACGTCGCGGTCGGGCGGCGGCGCCGTGGAGCAGGTCGCGCCGCGCGATCTCGGCGTGAACGTCGACGTCGGCCCGGACGGCCGCGGCATGAGCTTCACCGTGTCGGGCGGGATCAACCTGGCGTATCCCGGCGTGAACCTCCAGGACTACGTCAGCTGGCAGTTCAAGGACACGATGACCTTCAACACCGGCAACCACACGTTCAAGTGGGGTTACGAGTTCATCAAGGCGGCCTTCGATTTCAACCTCGCGCTGCTGCGCACGGCGAACTTCCAGGGCACGCGCACCGGCAACGCCATCGCGGACTTCATGGTGGGCGCGTTCGAGAACTCCACGATCGAGTTCGGCATCGCCGATCACAGCCCGAGGACCGTCAAGCACCAGGCGTTCTTCGAGGACTCCTACCGCATGCACCCGCGCCTGACCATCAACTACGGCCTCCGGTACGAGCCTTTCACGCCCTGGGATCAGAGGGGAGGGCGCCACACCAGCTGGATACCCGGGGAGCCGTCGGTGGTCTACACGGACGCGCCGACGGGCATCCTGTTTCCGGGCGACCCGCAGCTGCCCGAGCGGCTCACGTACCCCGACTACGACAACTTCGCGCCGAGGGTGGGCGTGGCCTGGGACGTGAGCGGTGACGCGCGCACGGTGGTCCGAGGCGGCTACGGCATCTTCTTCCAGCAGGTGAACGGTGAGACCACCCACGCGGCCGAGGGCCCGTGGCGGGGGACGACGCAACTGCGCCAGGGCCGGATCGAGGATCCGTTCGGCTCGCTGGGCCAGACCGAGCCTCCGCCGGAGTCTCCGGGGCGCTTTCGGCTGCTCGCCGATCAGCCAGTACCCCGGGCTGCGCTGCACGCAGTATCCGGTGCCCATCCGTACGGTCTATACCGATCCGAACCTCAAGACCAGTACCACGCAGCACTTCAGCGTGTCCGTGCAGCGCCAGTTGACGGCGAACATCGCGGTCGAGGGTGCCTACGTCGGCAAGGTCGGCGACGATCTCGTGGGGCACAACTATTTCAACGCGGCGCCCTACATCAACTCGCCGATCACCGGGCTGCCGCCCACGCTTCAGAATGTCGAGGAGCGTGCGCCGCTGAGCCCCGGCATCATCAGCGCGCAGTCGCGCGTGCTCGGCAACTTCTTCCGCAGCGAGTATCACAGCCTGCAGCTGCGCCTCGAGCGCCGCATGGCGAAGACCTTCGCCATCCTGGGCTCCTACGCGTTCTCCAAGAACCTGACCAATCAGCCCGAGAACACGCAGGGTCTCATCAGCAGCATTCCCAATCCCTTCGATCTCGACTCGCTCTGGGGCCCCTCGTTCCTCGACCGGCGTCATGTCATCGCCGCTTCCTGGGTGTGGAGCCCGCAGCACGAGTTCGGCAACGCCGTGGTCGGCGCGCTGCTCAACGACTGGACGATCACGGGCATGCACCGCATCCAGACCGGGCCGCCGCTCGTGTTCACGATGGGCACCGACGTCGCGCAGAACGGCATCCTGCAGCCGAACGGCCAGTACGCGCTGCTCGTGCCAGGCGCGACGGCCGACGATGTGCAGCGCGATCACAGCAGCCGCGAGGACATGGTCAACGCGTTCTTCGACACCGCCGCGTTCGTCCCGCTCAACCTCGTGCCGCGTGGCATCTACGGCGAACGCCGAGCGCGGGCTCATCTACGGTCCCGCCGACGTCACGACCGATCTCGCGGTCCTGCGGAACATCGATCTGCCGCGGGGCACCCGGCTGCAGGTGCGCGGCGAGTTCTTCAACGCGTTCAACCAGGTCAACTTCAACACCCCGAACACGACGCTGTCGTCCACCACGTTCGGGCGCATCACCGGCGCGGGCTCGGGCCGCGTCATTCAGCTCGCGGCCAAGCTAATCTGGTGAGCCACGGATAGATCTGACCCGCGGGTAGATCGGAGCCACGGATAGATCGGACCACGGATAGATCGGATGGTTTCATTGGAATCAGATTTCATCCGAACTTATCCGTGGCCCAAGGAGGCACTGACGCTCATGCATGCACGCGTGCGAATCCTTCTGCTCCTGGTCGCGACGCTCCTGACATGGTTTCCACCGGTTGCGATCGCGTCATCCGCCCAGCAACCGGCCGAAACGTCCATCCCGGACAAGGTCCGCCTGTTCATTCCTTACAAGGACTACTCGCAGGAGGACAACAAACGGATCCTGGAATTGTACAAGTGGCTCCGCGTGGCGGACATCTCCGACGGCATGGACGTCGTCGGGCTCCAGGACGTCGGCACGGTGGATCCGGAGATCCACGCGCTCTGGAAGGATACGGAGGGCTTCACGCATCGCGTGGCGGGCATCGCCGTGACCGCGCGCTACATGCCCACCAACAGGCGCGAGCCGAAGATGGACAGGAAGACCATCGGCCAGTGGTACAGCACGGTGACGTCAGAGGCTTTCATGAAGATGCTGACGCCTGGCTCCATGCTGGTCATCGACGCGATGGAGGACGGCGAGTCGCGCAGCATCGGCTCGTCGAACATCCTGTCGTGGAAGAAGCTCGGGATGGTCGGCCTCGTGACGAGCGGCGGGCTGGCGGACACGGACGAGATCATTTTTCACAAGGTGCCGACCTATTTCCGGCGCCTGGCGCGTGGAATCCGGCCTGGCCGCAACGAGCTCGAGTCGGTGAACCGTCCCGTGACCGTCGGCGGTGTCCTCGTGCGGCCGGGAGACGTCGTCGTCGCGGATGGGGATGGCGTGATCGTCGTCCCGCGCGAGCGGGCCGAGGAAGTGGCGAAAGAGGCGCTGATGTTCGTGGACAATGTGCAGCGCGAGCGCTACATCAAGGAAACGGGCCAGAATCCCTGGGCCAAGCCGCGTTCGCAGCAGGACTGAACGAACCCCCGAACGGTAGGCCGGACCTTCAGGTCCGGCGTCCCGAGGCACGAGAGGCGGCGGAGCTGAAGCTCCGCCCTACCAGCACTGGTACTGGACACGGTAGGCCCAGAGACAGTGACGTGGTCGAACCAGGACATACCAGATGGCGAACTCCCGTTTCGAGCACCACTTTTCGAGAACCGGCGACAGCCTGGAGCTGTTCGCCGAGTTCGATCCCGCCACGCTCTACGAAGCGGCGGGGCAGAAGGGGATGATCGATCCCGGCATCCGGCCCGCATGGCCCGGCGCCCGCGTGTGCGGTCCGGCCGCTACTGTGGAATGCCCGCCCGGCGACAACTTGATGCTCCACGTCGCCGTCGCCGACGCGCCGCCCGGCGTCGTCCTGGTCGCGACCGTCGTCGGGTATCTGTCCGCGGGGGCCTGGGGAGAGATCCTGACCGCGGCGGCACAGGCGCGCGGCATCGCGGGTCTCGTGATCGACGGCGCGGTCCGCGATATCGACGCCATCCGGCAGGTCGAGTTTCCCGTGTTCAGCCGTGGCCTCGCCATCGGCGCGTGCACCAAGGAGCGGCCGGGAGAGCTCGGGCACGCCATCCAGTTCGGCGGCGCGACGGTGAAGCCTGGCGATCTCGTGCTCGGCGATGCCGACGGCCTGGTGGTCGTCGAGCGGGAGCGGCTCGACGAGGTCTACGAGACGGCGGTGAGACGACGGAAACGAGAGTCCGAGATCATCGCGAAGCTTCGTCAGGGGCTAACCACCATGGAGCTGCTGGGTCTGGTCGATCCCCGGGACGCACGCAGGCGCGGGTGAGCGTGGGCGGACACCCGGGGAGAGACATGGGGCACGCCGCGCTCGGCGCACGTTACGGGCCCGGGGACCTGCTGGTCTTCGGGTGCCGTACGCTCGAGCAGCTCGATGTCCCTGCGGAGGCGGCGCGGGAGACGGCCTCGTGTCTGGTGAAAGCCGATCTCCGCGGCGTGGATTCGCACGGCATGGTCCGGCTGCCCGTGTACTGCCGCCGCGTGCAGGCGCAGGTCGTCAAGGCGCGCCCGGACATCCGGGTGATTCCCGTGGGAGGCGCGGCGGCGCTGGTGGAGGGCGACAACGGCCTCGGGCCTGTCGTGGCGTCGCGCGCCATGGACGCCGCGATCGATCTGGCGACCGAGCACGGCACAGGCTTCGTGGGCGTCCGGCACAGCAATCACTTCGGTCCCGCCGCCTACTACGTCGAGAAAGCCGTTGAGCGCGGGTGCATTGGCCTCGCGATTTCGAACGCACCGCCCAACATGGCCCCGTTCGGAGGGCGGCTCCGCTTCCTGGGAACGAATCCCGTGGCGGTCGGCATTCCGGCTGGCGACGAAGCCCCCCTGATCTTCGATGCTGCGACGAGCGTCGTCGCGCGAGGCAAGATCATCGTCGCCGCCCACGCGAGAGAGCCGATCCCGGAAGGCTGGGCGATCGATCCCGACGGGTATCCGACGACGGACGCGGAGCTCGCGCTTGCGGGCGCGGTCCTGCCCTTCGGCGGGGCGAAGGGCTCGGCGATCTCGCTCATCATCGACATCCTGTGCGGAGTCATGACGGGCGCGGCCTTCGCCTCGCAGCTGAGCACGCTCGAGGACCTGTCGACGGTTCAGAACGTGGGCCACGTGGTAGCCGCGGTCCGGGTGGATCTCTTCCTGCCGGCCGACGCCTTTCGCGCGCGGATGGACGCGATTCTGCGAATGCTCAAGGCCTCACCGCCCGCGCCGGGCGCCGCGGGCCGCGTGCTGGTGCCCGGTGAGATCGAGTTGGCGAACGAGCGCAGGAACGTCGCGCTGGGAATCGAGCTGCGCCCGGCGATCGCGGCGCAGTTGTCCGATCTGGGTACCGAGCTCGGCGTGGCATTTCCGTCGCCGTTGACGCGTGCTCCCGTCTCGGAGCGCGCGTCACCGGCATCAAGGGAATCAAAGGAATTGGGGGAATCAGGGAATTGATGGACGAGGAGCAGGTCTTCAACTTTCTCCCCGTGCCGACCGACGTTCATTTCGGGTATGGCGTCCTGGGCTCGCTGCCCGATCGCGTACGCGCGTTCGGCGGCCGACGCGTCTTGCTCGTCACCGATCCCGGTGTGCGCGCTGCCGGAATCGTGGACCGCGTGGTCGCGGCGCTGGCGCCGGCTGCCGTCGAGTGGACCATCTACGACAACGTCACGGCGGATTCCGGATCCACGCTGATCACCCAGGGTGTCGAGACGGTGAGAGCAGCCGGTTCGGAGCTGGTGATTGGCGTCGGTGGCGGAAGCGCGCTCGACACGGCCAAGGCGATCGCCGCGCTTGCGACCAACCCTGGATCACCGCTCGACTATGTCGGGTTGCACAAGGTGAAGGTCGCGCCGCTGCCGCTCATTGCCGTACCGACCACGGCGGGCACGGGCAGCGAGGTCAGCCTCTGGTCGGTGTTCACCGACGATGCGCGGAAGCTCAAGGTGGCCATCGGCGGGTTGCCGATGTATCCGGCCGTCGCGCTGTGCGATCCGGAGCTGACGTGGGATCTGCCGCCGGCGATCACGGCGGCGACGGGGATGGATGCGCTCGCGCACGCGATCGAGTGCTACACGAACCGGGCGTGCCAGCCCATTTCGGCGGCGCTGGCGCAGGGCGCCATGGAACTGATCGGAGGCCACCTGCAGACGGCGGTGGAGAACGGACGGGATCGAGAGGCGCGTTACGCCATGATGCTCGGCAGCACGATGGCCGGGATGGCGATGAACCCGACGCGCCTCGGGCTCGCGCACGCGCTGGCGATGCCGCTCGGGAGCTGGGACCTGAAGGTGCCGCATGGCACGGCGGTGGCCGCAACGCTGCCGCACGTCATGGCCTTCAATGCGTGCGCGGCGCCGGAGCGCTTCGCTGTGGTCGCAAGGGCGCTCGGCGAGCCAATGGACGGGGGCCCACCGCTCGGCGCCGCCGCGATGGCCGCTCCCGCGGTGGCACGTCTGGCCGAGGCGATTGGCATTCCGAAGACGCTGGCCGGATTCGGGTTGCGCGAGAGCCATGTGAACGCCGTCGTGGACGAAGCCATGAAAAGCGGAAACGTCGTGGTCAATCCGCGTCAGACGAGCCGGGACGAACTGGCTGGGATCCTGCGATGCGTCCTGTAATTGGCACAGGCGGGACTGAAGCCCCGCCCTCCTGAGTCTGGAACGGTCGGACAGCCATGATCGAATCGGCGGTGGAGCATCTCAACCTGATTGGTGGCGCGTGGGTCCCGCCGGCCGGGGGCGGATCGTACGCCATTCGAAATCCCGCGCGGCCGCGCGAGGTGATCGGGCGGTTCGCCGACTCCACGCCGGCCGACGTGGAAGCGGCGATTACCGCCGCCGCGGCGGCGCAGCGCGCGTGGGCCGAGACGCCCGCTCCGCTGCGCGGCTCGACACTCTTTCGATTCGCCCAGCTCCTGGACGAGTCGAAGGAGAAGCTCGGACGCATCATCACGCTCGAACAGGGCAAGGCGCTCGGTGAAGCGATCGGCGAAGTGGGCCGCGCGGCCGCCGAGGCGCGTTTCATGGCGGGGGAGGCCAGCCGTCCGGCGGGGCATTCGTTCCCGAGCGAACGGCCCGGGGTGTCCTGCCACACCGTGGCGGAGCCGCTGGGCGTCGTTGCCACCATCTGTCCGTGGAACTTTCCCGTGGTCACGCCGGTGCGGAAGATTGCGCCGGCGCTCGCGTGGGGCAACACGGCCGTCTTCAAGCCCGCGTCGCTGACGCCCTGGTCCGCGGTCTTCCTGATGGAGCTCCTCGAGCGGGCTGGCGTCCCACCGGGCGTGGTGAACCTCGTGACCGGCTCGGGGGCCGCGATCGGCGATGCCCTCGTGCACGACCCACGGGTGGCCGGCATCAGCTTCACGGGCTCGACTGCCGTTGGGACGCGCATCTACGAAGGGGCGGCGCGCCGGCTCGCCCGCGTGCAGTTGGAGCTGGGCGGCAAGAACCCGGCTCTCGTCTTCGACTGCGGCGATCTCGACGGCGCGGCGCGTGAAATCGTGTCGGCGGCGTTTCTGTGCAGCGGCCAGCGCTGCACGGCCATCAGCCGCGTCATCGTGGCCGACGACCAGGCGGACGCGCTCGTCGAGCGCATCGTCGCCCAGGTCGAGGGGATCAGGGTGGGCGACGGCCTCGAGCCGGGCACGACCATGGGTCCCCTCGTGAGCGAGGCGCAACTCCGGACCGTCGAGCGGTACGTCGAGGAGGGCCTGGCACGCGGCTGCGAACTGCGCGCGGGAGGAAAGCGGCTCACCGACGATCCGGAGCAGCACGGATACTTTCACCAGCCGACGGTGTTCGATCGCGTGCCGCCCGACTGTTCACTGGCGCTCGAGGAAATCTTCGGTCCGGTGCTGCCGATTCTTCGTGTGCGCGAGCTCGACGAGGCCATCGCCATCGCCAACGGCACGAAGTACGGGCTGGCGGCGTCGGTGTTCACGTCGCGTCCGAGCCATATCGACGCGTTCACCAGGCGGGTCGAGGCGGGCATGATCCACGTCAATCACGGCACCGCCAGCCAGGCGCACGTGCCGTTCGGCGGCGTGAAGCAGTCGGGGCAAGGCGCGTATTCGATCGGCCACAGCGCGCGAGAGTTCTACACCAATGCCAAGGTCATTTACGTCAAGTGGTAGGTCTGCGGCCGGCAAACCGCAGCGGCTCGAGCCGCTGACCGAGACGCTGCAGCTCGGCACGCGCGCCTATCGTGCGCTGGCGAGCGGCATCGTGGGCGGCCAGATCGAGCCCGGCACGCAGCTGCGTCCCGACACGATTGCCGAGCAGCTCGAGATCAGCGTCACGCCCGTGCGGGAGGCGCTCTACCGGCTCGAAGGCGACGGACTGCTGGTCAAGCTGCCGTATCAGGGCTGGTTCGTCCGCGAGTTCAGCCGAGCAGGAGGTGCGCCAGCTCTACGAGATGCGGGCCGCGATGGAGTGTTTCGGCGTGCGGCTGGCATGCCAGCGCATGACGTCCGAGGAGCTCGACGGGCTCCGCGAGCAGCAGTCGGTCGGCAAGGCGGCGCTGCGGGACGAGGACATCGACGCGTACCGGATCTACAACCGCGACCTGCACGCCACGATCATCAAGGCGGCGCGGAACTCGTATCTCTCGACCGTGATGGCGCAGCTCGCCCTTCAGAGCCAGATGCTGATGGCGCGGACGATTCGGCTGGTCGGCCGCCCCTCGCGCGCCATCGAGGAGCACGGTGAGCTGATCGAGCTCATCGGCAAGCATCAGGAGAAGGCCGCCGAGCGGCTGATCGAGCGGCACATTCTCAGCGCACTCGAAGACATCCTCCAATTCGCGATTGGCGACCGATCGCCGGCGCCGCGGCGGGCGGACCGGTGAGCTCGGCGCCGTCGAGGGACGTCGAGGGAAGCGTCGCGCGCCGACCGGCACTGGCCTCGCTACGCGGTGATTGCCGCGCTGTTCCTGCTCTCCCTGATCACCTACATCGATCGCGCGGCGATCTCCTCGGCCAAAGGGCCGATGGCCGGCGATCTCTCGCTCTCCGATGCGCAAATGGGCCTCGTCTTCAGCGCCTTCGCGCTCGGGTACGCCGCCGCGCAGATGCCGGCGGGGTGGCTGGCCGATCGCATCGGCCCTCGACGCGCGCTCGCCATCGTGGTCGTCCTGTGGAGCGCGCTGACCTCGCTCACCGGCGCCATGCGCCGCCTCGGGCCGCTGCTCGTCGTCCGGTTCCTGTTCGGCATCGCCGAAGCGGGCGCGTATCCGGGATCCGCGCGCGTCTTCTACAACTGGCTGCCGGCTGGCGAGCGCGGCATGGCCAACGGCATTCTCTTCTCCGGCGGACTCCTGGGCGCCGCCTTCGCCTTTCCGATCTGCGTCTGGCTGATCGAGCACTACGACTGGCGCGGTGCCTTCTACATCCTCGGCGTTCCCGGCGTGGTTTGGGCCGTGGCGTGGCTCACGTGGTTCCGCGACCACCCGCGCGATCGAATCGTCCACGAAACGACGGCGTCGGACTCGGCGTCTTCGCTCGGCACGATTCTGCGGTCGCGCGGCATGCTGCTCGCGATGGCGCAGTACTTCTGCGGGAACTTCACGTTCTACATCTGCATCTCGTGGATGCATCCCTACCTGATCGAGCGGTACGGCTTGAGCCAGGGGGAGGCCGCCCGGGTACTCGATGGTGCCGCTGCTGTGCGGCGCGTCGGCGAACTGGGCCGCGGGACTGCTGGTGGATGCGTTGTACCGGTCGCCGTTCCGCAGGTGGTCCCGGCGCATTCCGGGCGTCGCGGGCTTCGTCCTGGCGGCTGCCGGCATCCTCTGGGTGTCGGCGGCGGGCAGCCCGACCAGCGCCATCGTCGGCTTCGCCGTGGCGACATTCGGTGTGGAGATGACGATCAGCCCGAGCTGGGCGTTCTGCCTCGACATCGGCGGCAGGCACTCCGGGACGGTGTCGGCCGCGATGAACATGGCCGGCAACTTCGGCGGCTTCGCGAGCACGAACGCCTTTCCGCTGCTTCGGCGCCTCACAGGGGGCCCCGCGGCCTACTTCCAGGCGGCCGCGTTGCTGAACCTCCTCGCTGTGCTCTGCTGGCAGCTCATGCCCGCGGTTCGAGTTGCCGCACCGGCCGGCGTTCCAACAGACGCGCGTCCGGCCGAGGAGGGTTCGTCCCGATGACTTGCGCGGGTCGCCTCTGCTCGCTCGTGCTGCTCGCCGGCCTGGCGGGAGCCGGCGTCTCGACGCGCGCCACGTCGAGTGGCGTCAACGTCGACTGGCCGATCTATCGAGGCGACGCGAAGGCGAATCAATATGCGGCCCTCGCCCACATCCACGCGGCCAACGTGCACCGGCTCCAGCCCGCCTGGCAGTACCGCACGGGCGATGCCACCGCGCGCTCCACGATGCACGTCAACCCGATCGTCGTGGGCGGCGTGATGTATGTGACGACACCCAGCTTGAAGGCCGTGGCGCTCGACGCGGCCACTGGCCGCGAGCGGTGGGTCTTCGATCCCGCGCCGCACAACGACGGGCAGGTCATCCGGCTCCGCAACCGCGGCGTCACGTACTGGAAGGGGGCCGAGGGCGAGCGCATCTTTCACTTCGTCAAGGACCGCGTCTATGCGTTGAGCGCTGCGGACGGCAGCCTCATTCGGTCGTTCGGCCGGGGCGGATACATCGACCTGCGAGAAAACCTCGGCGTCGAGCCGGCCACGGTGAGCCTCGAGATGACGTCGCCGGGCGCGGTGTACGAGAACTTGCTGATTCTGGGATCGCGCGTGAACGAGAGCTACGACGCGTCTCCGGGACACATCCGCGCGTACGACGCGTCGACTGGGGCGTTCAGGTGGATCTTCCACACCATTCCACGCGAAGGCGAGCTCGGTCACGACACCTGGCGCTTCATCCCCGGCGAGCGCTACGGCGGGGCCAACGCGTGGGGCGGCATCACGGTCGATGAGAAGCGCGGCTGGGTGTTCTGCGCGACGGGATCGGCGACCGAGGACTTCTATGGCGGCTTCCGGCGCGGCGCCAATCTGTTTGCCAACAGCGTCCTCGCGCTCGATGCGAAAACGGGGCAGCGCAAGTGGCACTACCAGACGGTCCGCCACGACATCTGGGACTACGACAATCCACCGGCCCCGATCCTCGTCACGCTCGGCTCCGGTGGCGCGCCGAGGGACGCCGTCGTGCAGCTCACGAAGATGGGGTTCACCTTCGTGCTCGATCGCGACACCGGCGAGCCGCTCTTCCCGGTGGAAGACGTGCCGGTGCCGAAATCGACCGTGCCCGGAGAACTGACGTGGCCGACGCAGCCCATGCCGAGCCGGCCGCGTCCACTCGTGCGCCAATCCCTGACCGAGGCGGACCTGACGAACGTCACGGCAGACGCCCGTGCGCACGCACTGAAAGAGTTCAAGCGGTACGTCTCGGGGTCCATCTACACGCCCCCGACGCTCCAGGGGACCTTGACGCAGCCCGGACATCTTGGTGGCAGCCAGTGGCACGGCGGCTCGTTCGACCCCACCCTCAACGTGCTCTACGTCAATGTCAACGACGCGCCGACCATCAACAGGCTGCGGCCTGTCTACGACGATGCGGAGACCGCAGGTTCGCCCGCGGCGCTCGGCCGGCAGGTCTACGAGCGGACCTGTGCCGCGTGCCACGGCGCTGGGCGGCAGGGCGTTCCGCCGTCACCGCCGCTCCCGGGCCTCGTGACGTCGAAGGAGGAGATCGAAGCCGTCATCGTGCAGGGCCGCAACACCATGCCCGGGTTCCGCGCAGTTCCGGCCCCGCGAGCTGAGCGCCCTCGTCGAGTATCTGAAGAGCGCGCCGGGACCGGTGGCGGCCGCTGCTCCCAGCCGCAGGCCCGAACGGTACACGATCGACCAGTACGTCGTGTTCAACGGTCCTGACGGCGTGCCGGCCGTTGCGCCACCGTGGGGCACCCTCAATGCCGTGGATCTCGTGAAGGGGGAGATCCTCTGGCGCGTACCGCTCGGCGAGTACCCGCAGCTCGTCGCCAAGGGCGTCCGCCACACCGGGACGCTGAACTTCGGCGGTGCCGTCGCCACGGCCGGCGGCCTGGTGTTCGTGGCCGCGACCGCCGACGCCAAGATCCGGGCCTTCGAAAAGCATTCGGGCCGTGTGCTCTGGGAGCATCAGCTGCCCGCGGGCGGCTACGCGACGCCGAGCATCTACATGGTGGGCGGGAGACAGTACGTGGCGATCGCCGCCGGGGGTGGAGGGAAGAACGGCACGCCGTCGGGCGACACCATCCTGGCGTTCGCGCTGCCGGTGGAACACGAGACGACGTCCGCCGCGGGCTCCAGCGGGGCGTCCAGTACGCCCTGGATCGATCTCTTCGACGGCTCGACCCTGAACGGCTGGGCGCACATGAATGGCGCGCACACCTATGCCGTCGAGGACGGCGCCATCGTCGGCCGGACGGTGGAAGGGAGTGCCAGCACCAACTCGTTCCTGTGCTCGCTCCAGGAGTTCGACGACTTCGAGCTCGAGCTCGAGACCATGGTCGATCGCGTCACCAACCAGGGTATCCAGATCCGCTCACGTGTGAGACCCGTGCAGGCGCCAGGGCGCCCCAACGAGTCCTTTGCGGGGCGGGTGTTCGGGCCGCAGGTCGAGGTCCGCCGCTTCTACACCGGGCTGCCGACGACCGGACTTCTCTATGGGGAAGCGCTCGGCACCGGCTGGCTGTCATCCCAGGAGAAGATTGCGCAGGGTCATCGTCACTTCATCGACGACGGGTGGAACCGGTTGCGCATCGTGGCCGAGGGCGCGCGCATCCGGACGTGGGTGAACGGTCAGCTCGTGGAAGACCTCGTCAACGAGGAGGTCTACAAATCCCACCCGAGCGGCTTCATCGGCCTGCAAATCCACGGCCTCGCCGAACGCGAGATTGCGCAGCCACTCCACGCCGGGTCGGGCGTGACCGTGAGCGAGCCTCTCATCAGCCGGTGGCGGACTATCCGGATCCGCCCGCTCCACACGAGGAGGGCGGGGCTCCAGCCCCGCCGTTGGCCAGCCTTTCAGCGGCGGGGCTGAAGCCCCGCCCTCCTGCGGTGGGTGCGGCATCTCCGTCCGCAGGAGGACGCGGCTTCAGCCGCGCCAACCCGCCTGCGCGCCTGGGCGGCGTGCTATCGTTCGCCTCCACAACGAATGCACGCGCCCATGGCTCCATGGCTTGTTTTTCGTTGAGCCATAATCCGTGTCGTGTGACACGCCTCCGGTTCGGCAGCGTGCATGCCATGGACCCTGTGCGATGAGCGGGTTTCCCACCACGGCCTGGACCGTCGTCTCGCGCGCGCGGAGCGGAGTGGATTCGGAGGCGCGCGAGGCGCTGGCATTTCTCTGCGCTGCGTACTGGCTGCCGCTCTACAGCTTCGCGCGCCGGCTGGGACACACGAGCGAGGACGCCCTCGACCTGACGCAAGGGTACTTCGCGCTGCTCATCGAAAAGGATTACCTCGCGGACGTGCGCCTGCGCGAGGGGAGGTTTCGCGCGTTCCTCCTCACGTCGTTCCGGCACTTCCTGTCCAAGGAACGTGACCGCGCGCGAGCCCTGAAACGGGGAGGCGGCCGCGTGCTGCTCTCAATCGACGCACAGGAGGCGGAAGGACGACACGCTGACGAGCCGCTCGAGACGCTCGATCCCGAAGCGCTCTTCGAGCGCCGCTGGGCCCTCACGATTCTGGAGCGCGCGATGACTCGGCTCCGGCACGAGTTCGCCGCGACCGGCCGGACGGTCGAATTCGAGCAGCTCGAAGCCGTACTTGACCGGCAGCGAGCCCAAGGCGCCGTACCAGAGCGCCGCCGAGCGTCTCGGCACGACCGAGGGCGCGATCAAGAAGATGGTCCACCGGCTGCGGCGCCGATACGGTCTTCTGCTGCGGGAGGAAATCGCGGCCACAGTGGCAGATCCCGAAGAGATCGACGCCGAGCTGCGTCACCTGCTGGCGACGGTCAGGCCGTGGGAGCCGGCGGCATCGTAACTTTTCCGGCCGTCTTCGTCTTGGTGATCTCAGAAGAAGAAACGTGTCATGTCCGCGCCGGTGAACTGTCGCGATTGCGGGGCGCCGCTGATGACGAGTGGCGCGTTGGAGGGCAGGTGTGCCCGCTGTCTGCTGGAGCTTGCGGTGGAGGAGAGCCAGCCGGTCCCGTCGGTGCCGTCCGACGGAATCACGGTTGCCGCACCGTCCGATGTATCGGGTCTCTTCCATCCATCGCTGATCCTGGGTGGCCGCTATCGTCTGCTGCGGCTGCTGGGCCGTGGTGGCCAGGGCGAGGTGTGGCACGCCTTCGACCTCAAACTCCGCGTGGAGGTGGCGCTCAAGTCGGTGCGACCGGATTTGATCCGCGACGATCGCGCGCGCGAGCTGTTGCGGCGCGAGGTCCGGAGCGCCCGCCAGATTGTCTCGCCCAACGTGTGCCGGGTGTTCGATCTGGTCGTCGAGGATGGCCACGAGATGGTGTCGATGGAATTCGTGGACGGCACCACGCTGGCCGATCTCCTGCGGGAACGAGGCCCGTTGGACCTCAGTCGGGCGGGCGAGATCGCCGCGCAACTGCTGGCGGGTCTCGAGGCGATTCACGCCGCCGGGCTGATCCACCGCGATCTCAAACCCGAGAACGTCATGCTGACGCTCTCGCGGCGTGTCGTGGTCATGGACTTCGGTATTGCCCGCAACCTGCGTGAGATGCAGGCGGACACGATTGCCGGGACGCCCGGGTACATGTCGCCTGAACAGGCGGCCGGACTTCCGCTGGATGCGCGCGCCGATGTGTTCTCGGCCGCGGTGGTCCTGGCAGAGATGGTGTCGTCGCCGGCAGGCGGCACACACGACAGCAGAAAGCGATTGTGGGCAGACCTGCGTGAAGACCCGCCGCGTGTGCCGGCCGGACCGTGGAGCGCGGTGCTCCGGCGGGCGTTGTGCCGCTCGCCGGAGGGCCGATATCCATCCGCGGGTGCGCTGGCGCGTGCGCTCGAGCTCGAGCAGCACGCCGCGGGTCGCGCCGAGCAGAGCCCCTATCCCGGTCTGCTGTCCTTCACACAAGAGGACGCGCGGTTCTTCTTCGGGCGTGAACTGGAGGTGGAGTCACTGCTTCGCCAGTTACGACGCCCTCGCCTGCGAGCCGTGATTGGCCCGTCCGGCGCCGGCAAGAGCTCGTTTCTGCGAGCCGGCGTGTTGCCCGCCCTTCCGGCGGGATGGTCGGCGCTCACGTGCACGCCCACAGATCGACCCTTCACCGCGCTGGCCCAGGCGCTGGCGGCGGAGATGGTGGGCGATAGCGAGGCCGGTACCACTCCTTCCCCGATTCGAAGACCCTGGCACAGCGATCCTGCTGGCGCGGCGGTGGCGCCAGCGTCACGAGCACGCGCTCCTCGTCGTCGATCAGGCAGAGGAATTGTTCACGCTGAACGGGATCGATGTGCAGCGCCGGTTTGCGGAGTTGCTGGGACGATTCGTGCTCGAGGCCGACGTTCACGTCCTGCTGTCGCTCCGCGACGATTTCCTGCTGCAGTGTCAGGCGTTCGAAGACCTGCGACCCGATCTTCTCCGAGCTCATGCCGCTCACGCCTCCGCTCGGCGCGGCGCTGCGGCGCGCCCTCGTGCAGCCGGCGCTGCTCTCCGGGTACCGGTTCGAAGATGAGCGGCTCGTCGACGACATGCTGCGTGACGTGGCGCAGGAGCGCGGGACGCTGCCGCTGCTCGCGTTTGCGATGGCGCGTCTCTGGGAGCACCGGGATCGCGAGCACGGCCTGCTCACGCGGCGGGGCTACGAGGAGATCGGCGGCGTGGCCGGCGCGCTTGCCCAGCACGCAGAGGCGACGCTCGAGACCATCGGCGCGGTACGTGTCCCGATCGTGCGTGAGATCTTGCGCAACCTGGTCACCGCGGCGGGAACCCGAGCCTTCCAGGAGCGAGACGAGCTCCTGTCCGCCTTCGCCGACCAGCGCGGTGAAGCGGAGGAGGTGCTCGACCGGCTGGTCGAGGCGCGCCTGCTGACGTCCTTCGAAGCGCCGTCGGAAGAAGGAGGCACCCGTCATCGCCGCCTCGAGATCATTCACGAGTCGCTGCTGGCCGCCTGGCCGCGCCTCGCCCGCTGGCGTGATCAGGATGCGGAGGGCGCGCGCCTGCGTGATCAGCTCCGGCAGGCGGCCCAGCTCTGGGACGAGCGCGGGCGTCCGATCGAGCTCTTATGGACGTGGTCCCTCGTTCGCGGAGTATCTGGTCTGGAAAGCGCGCTATGCCGGCCGGCTCACTGCACGCGAGCAGTCCTTTGGGCGCGCGATGGAGGCTCAGGCCGGCCGGCGGCGCGTGCGCGCGCTTTTCGGGATCGGCGCCGCCTTTGCGGCGCTCCTGATCGTCCTGGCGGTCGTGAGCCAGCTCTGGATACGGAGCCGCGCGTCGGAAGCGCGGGCGGTGCAGCAAGCGCAACGCGCCGAGGCGCAGCAGCTGTTTGCTCTTGCGCAGGTCGAGGACCTGGCGAACCCTACCCTCGCGTTCGCTTATGCCATCGCAGCGCTCGAGCGCACCGACACTGAGGAGATTCGGCGGTTCGCTCTCCGACAGCTCTGGAAAGGGCCAATGAGCTTCGTGCGGTAGCGAGGACAGCAACGGGGGGGTCTCGAGCCTTGCCTTCAGTGCCGACGGCGAATGGCTGGCGGATGCGGGATCCAACGCGCGGGTGTGGCGGCGTGACGGGTCTGGGCCACTGAAGGTTGGAAGTGCGTTCCCTGGGGACGTCGTCGCACATTTTGCTGGCGACGGGCGCGGGATCGCGATCTTTGGCCGAAGGAATTCTGGAACGCCTGGTGCCGACGTTCTGAGTCTGCCCGAGCTGACTCGACTCGAGCAGATCGAAACCACCGGCGAAGGGCTGCTCGCCATGCGCGGCAACCAGCTGATCACCGCGATGCCTCGCGCCCCGACAGGCTCCGGCGCAGACATCATCATCCGCTCATTCGCAGAGGGAGATGCCCGAAGACTCGGCTTCCTGCGTGGCGGTGCGCGCCGAATACAGGTCGATGCGTCCGGCGACCGCTACTTCATCTCATATCCGGGTGACCGTCAGCTGTTCGCGTCAACGCTGAAGGAGGGAGACGCTGGACAGCGAAAAGTCCTCAGCACGGATGCTCCGATTTCGAGCTTCTGGCTCGCCAGGAGCGGTGAACGCATCGCACTCCTGGATGACGCGGGCGGACTGCACGTCGCGTCGCTTGCGCAATCGCGTGCGCCGCTGCAACTGGCCGGGATGTCGGTGCGGCCCGGCGAAACCGTCAACGATGTGGCGTTCGACTCCGAGGACCGCTGGCTGGTTGCGGCCGTTGAGCGGCAGGGACTCCGCATGTGGGATCTGATGGGACCACCCGACGCCGAACCGCTGGTGCTTGGCCGCGGCGTGGCGACGAACGCGACGACCGGGGCCGTGTTCGAACCCACCGGGCGTTGGCTCACCGCTGAGGATCTGAATGGTGTGACTTTCTGGCCTGCTACTCGCCGTTGGCCCTCGGTTCTGCGCGTCGCGGTCGACCAGCCCCGGGACGTGGCCTTCGATCCGAACGGAAAGTGGATCGCGGCGGCATCGCGCAAGGGCGGCGTCGAGATCTGGCCTCTGACGGTCGACGGCCTCCCACATCGACGGCTCGTCGAAGGCGTTCACGTGTCGACATTAGCCGTGTCGCCAGACGGCCAGTTTCTCGCGACCGGGACACGATCTGGAAGCGTGTTGATCCTGAGCGTCGCGGGATCAGGCTCGAGAGAATTGCAAGGGTTGCAAGGGTTCGTCTACTCAGTCTCCTTCGATCGTACCGGAAAGCGAATCGCCGCGAATGGCCACGTGGCTGGTCGCCAGAATGAAATCGTTCGGGTCTTCGACCTGGACACTGGCGACGTGAACGACTTCGACCCCGGAGACGGAAAGCAGATATTCACCGTTGCCTTTCTGCCCGATGGCGGGCTGCTCATCTCGAGCTTTGGAGGACTGAGACGCCTCGACTTGGAAACCGGGTCGTTCGAGCTCCTGCTCGCGCAGCCGGGTGCGGCGTTCCTGGGTCCCGACGGTCGACATGTCCTCCTGCTTCGATCGGAGAACGCCAACTTCCCCGTCGGTACGGCTTCCGTGTACGACCTGAAAGATCGGCGCGCCTGGCCGCTGACGACTCATGGCAACCAGGTCTCGCTCATGAACTGGGATCCGTCTGGAACGCGCGTCGTCACGGGCAGCCGGGATGGAATCGTCCGGGTCGGTCCGGTCACGGGAGAAGAGCCGCATCTTCTGACCGGCCATCACGCACCTATTTGGGGAGTGCGGGTGGACCCCACCGGGCGCCTCGTGGCCTCGGCGAGCGAGGACGGCACGGTTCGTATCTGGCCCATGCCAGACGGCCGACCGCTGCACACGTGGCCCCGCGACGAACTGCTCGAGAAGCTCCGCTCGCTGACGAACGTTCGCGTTGTCCAGGACGCATCGACATCCACCGGCTATCGCGCAACGTTTCTGCCTTTCCAGGGCTGGCATCGCGATCCGCCGACCTGGTGACGTGCGGCGCGAGGCCGGGAACCTTCTCCTCGCGTTTCGTCTTCCTCCTCCAGAGCCGATTCCCGTCATCAATCGACGTGATCCTCGGTTCGGAAGGAGCCGATCATGAGACTCGGACAATTTCGCGCGTCGCAGGGGCACCTCAGTTGCCTTCCAGCCGTTCTGATCGCGGTCGTGTTGCTGATCCCTGCAGCCGCCGCTCAGGCGCAGCAGGCTGCCGCAGGGGCTTCTTCGTGCAGCACTGGCCACAGCCTAGCCAAGAGCGTAGATTTCGCGGACCTTCTTCGCGCACAGAAAACCCTCGGACACAAGGATCGGTGGGCCAGGCAGCTCAGTGACTTTGAGATGGGGGCCCGCCAAAAGACGACAGCGCCGACGAACCTGAAGGAGTTCCTCGACTTTGCCGCCGGCGCGGGCAGGCATTGGACGGCCGTCGAGAAGGCCAATTGGAAAGCGTTGGTTGGCAAGTTGAGCGACGCGATGAACGGCTTGAACCTGCACGTGCCGAACATCGACCTGGTCAAGACCAGCGGCACGGAAGAATTTGACGCGGCTTACACGCGGAGGCACGCGATCATGTTTCCGGAGTCGATGATCTCGCTGCCTGCGACCGACCCCCGACGCGCCTACTTCCTGCTGGCGCACGAAGTGTTTCACGTTCTGTCGAGAACGGATTCTCTTCTGCGGGATGACCTCTATGCGCTTCTTGGATTCAAGACCGTGGACGGATTCGAATACCCCGCCGAGCTCGAGGATCGCCGCCTCAGCAACCCGGACGCGTTCGAGTACCTGCACACATTGACTGTTCAATCAGCTTCAGAGAGCGTCGACGTCATGCCGGTGATTCAGTCTCTGCTGCCGTTGAACGAGGTCATTCAGCTCCCGAATTTCTTCGACGCGCTGGACATCGTTCTCTTGTCGGTTGATGCCGGCACCGGCGAAGCTCTCCGCGACAGCAACGGTGATCTGATCAAGTTCAACTTCGGCAACACGAACTGGATCCCGCTGATGCTGCGCAACTCCTCGTTCATCATCCACCCTGAGGAGGTCCTGGCAGACAACTTCGCTACGCTGATGGAGTGGCGTTCGGATGGCGTCCTGCCGCCGGCAAATCCCGGCGGTTTCCCTGTCAATGACGTCGATCTGCTCAGCGCGATAGAAGACGTTCTGGCGAGCGGCTGCAAGAGAGTGCATGCAGCGTCACATCTGGACGTCGGCTCAAGCGAGTAGAGCGACGCGCGCCAACCAATTGCCGGCATCGTTGTCGGCAAGAAGAACCGCCGCATTTCGGATCAGGGCTCCGGGTGCGTGCGCGTCGCCGTCCTGGGGGCGGTTCTGAAGGCCGGCAGGACAGTTTCAGGGACAATAATGGAGACAATCGCGGTCGCGTAAGTCACCAACTCGTTTATACTTAGCTTTCCCGTCGCGGTGAGGTGGCCGAGAGGCTGAAGGCGGCGGTTTGCTAAGGCTGCCAGGAATCAGAGAACGGGCCTGAAATTGACGATTTCAGGCCCGTTTTTTATTGGGAACTTGGTTGGCGTTGGCTGCCGATTGATGGTCCTCGGACCGAGTTTGGGCACACTGGCGGGCACACCCGAGCCGACGCCAATGTGTGCCTATATAAGCACACATCGTGATACTTCTAAATGGCAGTTGAAAGTCCTTCGACTGGGACGACGCGAAGAAGCGAAGCTCAGGAGGAGCGCGGCATCGGGTTCGAGGACATGCACGACCTCAATTCCGGAATGACCGCGGCAGCGTCGCCGGATTGGCCAGCGACGCGCGCGCGACGCGCAGCTGCTGGATGGCCACGCCCAGCAGATCGTCGATCGCCCACCGGACGCCGAGGCGTTTCGCCAGTTCGAGCGCCACTCTCGCCGCCTGCAATCTGATCCGCGCCGAGCGGACGGCAGGCTCGCTCTGTTTCGCGAACGCGCCCTGGGACAAGACCTCGAGCGCATCGACGGTCTCCGCGAGCGACAGGCGAGCGAGATCGCGCAGGTCGGCAACCCTGGTCATCGTCCGTCCACGTTCAGCGACGTCGAGCGAGGATCGGATGTTTTCCAGCGCGTTCAGCACGCGCAGGAACGCGGCAATCGCCTGCACCTCGGGATCGTTCGGGTCCGCGCTGATTTCAACCGGGATGAGCGTTGGAACGAGGCTGTTCTTGAACGCATCCGAGCCGTAGAACGCGATCGCCTTCTCGAGATCCGGTTCGGTATGGTTGTGGAAGAAGGGACCAGTGTCCGCCGACTCTACGACCGGCGGACTGTTGAACTCCTCGATCTCGAAATGCCCGAACGGCGGCGGCAGGTCGTCCGTATTGCCGAACGAGCCGAACACCGTGGGGACCTGCCCGAAGCCGCCGTCACGCGGCAGGCGGAGCGTCAGCGCGAGCGGTATCTCGTTCGCATTCGTGGCGCTGGCGATGTTGAACCCGCGCGGGGTGCTGTCCATGAGTATCGTCGGGTCGAAGGCCAGGCCCGTCGTCCCGCCGCCGTTGAAGTGACACGCGTTGCAGTTCTTGTGGCCCGGTTCGAAGAGCCTGCCGGTGTCGAGGTACAGCGTCTTGCCGGTGCTCGCCAGCGCGCTCTTCAACTCCAGAGCCGGAAGGTCGAAGTCTTCCTGGCGGCCGAGCGCGAGCTGATACGCCGCCAAAGCATCCAGCTCTTCGTCGGTCGGAACCCGGAAGTCAGCACCCGGCACGCGGGCCATCGTCGTCGGTGCGTGCTGTGCGATCGCCACGAGCGCGAAATCACGCAGCGGCGGTCCGTCATTGCCCCACCCGAGCCGCTCGGGCGGATTGGGATTCCGCCCGTTGGTGCTGAAGTCGATGCCGGAGGTCGGGTCTTGCGGCACCATCGAGTTCGCGAGCGCCTGCACGTTCTGCGTGCCGCGAAACACGAATCCTCTCGACGGATCGAATCCGTCTGCGTTCACCAGGATCAACCCGAACCGGCGTAACAGGTCGGAGTTCTCCAGCGTCGCGAGCGCGGGGTTGGTCTCGGCCACGAACAGCGGATCGCTCGAAGGCAGCGTGGCGATGAGCGCGGGATCGACGGTGAAGTTGTTGGATTCCACATGACACGTCGCGCAGGTTCGGCCGTTGCCGTCGAAGGTCTCGTTCACGAAGAGCCGACGGCCGTCAGCGATCACTCTGGCGATGTTGGCGGCTCGAGTGGAGGCCGCCGCGGGATTGAAGCCCAGCGGCGCGCTCGCGTGATCCACGAAGCGGACCTGACGGTGGCGGAGCCTCGTGAAGAGGGTGCTGGGCCCGGTCAGCACAAAGCCGTCCACCGGGCTCTCGCCGGACCTGACGACGAACGCGCGATCGGGAAAGAAGCTGGTGAAGGCCGACGACCCCAAGGAAATAGAGAGTGTCTGCCCGCCAGACGCCGGCGCGTACGCCCCGACCTTCATCAGGTCGTCTCCCTGCTGCGCGAACGTGGTGTGACCAGCACCCGGCTTGTTGTCGATCAACCAGAGGTCGAACGTCCCGTCAGCCGGCAGCTGCTGAACGAGCGAGTTCACCGTTCCCGTGGCCAGATTGACCGTGACCTGTCCGCCGGCGTTCACCGCCTCGCTGCTCAGGCCGCGAAGATTGGACAGCGACAGGGTCACAACATCAGGAGGATCGCCTCCCGCCGCGAACCGGTCGTAGGCGTTCACCAGGGCGACGGGGTCGCCCATCCCGGTGTTCGGCGGATTGTCGTCGCCGACAGCGCGGGCGGCGACGAACCCGCACCACGCAACGGCCGCGACCGCGACCGTCCCGATCCATAGAGCCCGGCGGCGGCTTGTCCGGAACAGAAGGCCTCTCATGAGATGCTCCTCGCTCTCGTCGAACGTCGAAGACGGGGAATGTCCCCGGCACTGAGAACGTAGCCGCTTCGCTGCGCGCAAGTCGCAGACCTTCGGCAGGGAAGCGGCAGGTGTTTGGCAGGATTCGCGGGGCCCCGTGTTGGGCGCTGTCTCAGGGATTACAATCGCCGGCTTATGGAGCGCTGGACGTTCGGCGACTTCGTGCTCGATCTCGACGCACGCGAGCTGGTGCGCGCCGGCACACCGGTCTCACTCTCGCCGAAGGCGTTTCAATTGCTCGGCCTGCTGGTCGAAAGCCACCCCAGGGCATTGTCGAAGACCGAGCTGCAGGACCGGCTCTGGCCCGGCACCTTCGTCGTCGAGAAAAACCTCACGAATCTGGTGAGCGAGATCCGCGAGGCGCTCGGCGACGATCCGGCGACTCCCCGTTTCATCCGCACCGTGCATCGCTTCGGCTACGCCTTCCGCGAGACGCCGTCGATGGACAGCGGCGTCCACGACATCGGCACGCGTCACAACCTTCCCGCGCCGCTCACGAATTTCATCGGACGCGATCGCGAAGTCGTGGAGCTGCTGCAGCTCGTGCCAGCGGCACGCGTGTTGACGCTCACGGGCGCGGGCGGGTGCGGCAAGACTCGCCTGGCGCTGGAGGTGGCGGCGCGCGCGCTCGATCGCTTTCCGGACGGCGCCTGGGTGGTCGACCTGTCGCCCCTGGCCGATCCGAAGCTGGTGACGCAGGCAGTCGCCTCGGTGTTCGATATTCGAGAGGGACCGAACCGGCCGATTCTGGACGCGCTGTATGGCTATTTGCGCAACCGGCAGATCCTCCTGGTCCTCGACAACTGCGAGCACCTCATCACGGCCTGCGCGCATTTCGTGGACGCGCTCCTGCGTGCCGCCGATCGTGTGTGCATCCTGGCGACGAGCCGCGAGGGACTGGGCATTACCGGCGAAACCGTGTGGCGCGTTCCGTCGCTCTCGCTTCCGGACCTGTCGGAGGCGGCCTCCGTCGAGACGCTGCTGCGGCACGACGCGGTGAGGCTGTTCATCGAACGCGCCTCCGCGGTCGACTCGGCGTTCGCGATCACCGCCGCCAACGCAGCCACGGTTGCCCAGGTGTGCGTCAGGCTCGATGGCATTCCGCTCGCGCTCGAACTGGCCGCGGCCCGGGTGAAGGTGCTCTCAATCGCACAGATCCACGCCCGTCTGAACGATCGCTTCCGGCTGCTCACCGGAGGGAGCCGCACCGCGGTCGCGCGCCAGCGGACGCTCGAAGCGACCGTGGAGTGGAGCTACGGGCTGCTGTCGGGCGCGGAACGCCGGCTGATGCGCCGGCTCTCGGTCTTCGCCGGCGGATGGACGATGGAGGCGGCGGAGGACGTGACGTCGGACAACGCTGCCGAACGCGACGACGTGCTGGAGTCACTGTCGCGCCTCGTAGACAAGTCGCTCGCCAACGTAGAGAGCGACAGCGAGGGGAGCCGGCGGTATCACTTCCTCGAGACCGTGCGTCAATACGCGAGGGAGCGCCTCTTCGAATCAGGCGAGGCTGAACGTCTGCGGGATCGGCATCTGGCGTTCTTTCACGACCTGGTTCGACGCGCCGAGCCCGAGCTGACGCGCGCAGAGCAGATCGCGTGGCTCAATCGGCTGCAGCGGGAACACGACAACCTTCGGCTGGCGCTCGAGTGGTGCCTCGCGGCGCCGGAACGTGGCGTTCAGAGCATGGAGCTGGCGGGGGCGCTGTGCTGGTTCTGGCTGAAGCGAGGCTACTTCCGCGAAGGGCAGGAGTGGTTGGAGCGCGCGCTGTCGAAGGCCGCGACGCGACGCCGGTGCTCCGAGCCAGGACACTCATGTATCTCGGGTTCATGACGTTCTTCCAGGGCGACTTCGACCGCACGCAGGCGCTGGTGGAAGAAAGTGCCGCAGTCGGCCGCACCGAGGAAGACCTCACCGTCGTCGCGTTCTCGCTCGGCGTCGGCGCGCTCGCGGCGCTGGAGCGCGGCGACGTCTCCGCGTGCGCGCGTCTTGCTGCCGAAGGCCAGACCGCGGCGCGTGCGAGCACCACTCCGTGGATACAGGGGATGGCTGTCGCCTGCCTCGCGTATCTGGCGATGCACGAGGGTGATTTCGATCGCGCCGGCCTCCTTCACGAGGAGGTGCTCGACTGGTCCCGCCGGCAGGGAGAGAAGTGGGCGATGGGGATCACGCTGTTCGACCTCGCGCTGCTGCGTGTCCTTCAGCAGCGCCACGATGAGGCGAGGGCGCTCTGCGCCGAGGGCATCGGCCTGTACCGGGAATTCGGAGATCGGCTCGGCATCGCCTGGTGTCTGGGGGTTCTCTCGGCAATAGAGGCCGCGGAGCGTCGGACGCTTCGCGCGGCCCGGCTCCGCGGCGCGATGGAGGGCCTGCTCGAGAGCGTCGGCGCACCCATTCAAGTGAGCTTCAACCACTGGATCGGCGATCGTTCCCTCGACGCGATGAGAGCGGACCTCGGCGACAGCGGGTTTCACGCGGCGGTCGCCGAGGGACGTTCGATGCCGCTCTCCAGAGCCATCCAGTTCGGCCTGGAGCACGAGTTCTGAACGACCGCGTCGACGCGCAGCTGGCGCCGTGTGAGCGTAGACAGATCTCGAGGACCTGGCGCGGTAAGCCGTGGCCCAGGCGTCTGGGCGCGGCACTCGTTGACCTGGTCAACGAGCGACCGCGGTGTGTGCGCTGCAACAGTGGAAAAATCTCAACGACGCACAACCCGCGCCAGCAGTGTCAGCCGGATTCGTGATTCATCTCTCCCGGTGCGCCCAGAGCGCTGCGAGGAATCGTGCGTTTCTCGCCCAAATCCGGCTAGCAAGGCGACGGCTTGAAAAGCCGTTGTAGGTAACGAAAAGAAAAAGTCGGATCCGGCAAGTGCTGATATCACGTATAACTTAGCGTCCACGGTGAGGTGGCCGAGAGGCTGAAGGCGGCGGTTTGCTAAGGCTGCCAGGAATCACAGAACGGGCCTGAAATTGTTGATTTCAGGCCCGTTTTTTGTTGGCAACTTGGTTGGCGTTGGCTGCCGATTGATGGTCCTCGGACCGGGTTTGGGCACACTGGTGGGCACACTGGAGCCGATGCCAATGTGTGCCTATAGGGCACACATCGTGCTACCCTAATTGTAGGTGAAGGTACTTCGACTGGGACGACGCGAAGAACGCGAAGCTCAGGGCGGAGCGCGGCATCGGGTTCGAGGACGTCGTCTTCCACATCGAGCGCGGCGAACTGCTCGACATCCTGGAACACCCGAACCCCGGCCGTTACGCGGGCCAGCGCATCTTCGTCGTCCGGCGCGAGGATTACGTCTACTCGGTGCCGTTCGTGGAGGACGAGCACACGGTCTTCCTAAAGACGATCATCCCGAGCCGGAAGGCCACGAAGGAGTACCTCGGTGAGGAGGCCGACCATGAAGATTGACGCCGACGAGAAGGAGCTGCTCGAGTCCGTCGAGCGCGGCGAGTGGAAGTCCGCGGGCGGCGCCAGGCGCGAGCGAACGCGGTACTCGCGCTATGCCAAGGCCACGTTCCGCAAGGACCGGCGGCTGAACATCCGGCTGTCGAGCAAGGACCTGGAGGCGATTCAGAAGCGGGCGCTCGAAGAGGGATTGCCGTATCAGACGCTGATCGCGAGCCTGCTGCACAAGTACGCGACCGGGCGACTCAAAGAAATCTGAGGAGCGGCTTTCGCGGTTTGCTAAACGGAAGTCCGTCTCTCGGACATCTGCAGTTCTCCTCGTAAATCCTCCAATCTTTTCCACTTCACAGCTCGAGCGAGTTGGCTCGCGTTGGCTCAGGAAGCGCTGTTCTGGGCGCCTCGCAGAAACAATCGTGGGGACAGTCTTGGCGCGGATCTAACCGCCGATAGGTCGCGTCTGCTCCTACGCCTCGCGGCGATCACCTCGATGTCGCGGCGTCGAGGTAAACCACGTGCGGCGCCGCAGATGTGAGCGCGGCGCGCGCTATTCTCGAGCGTCCGACGATCAGCGGTGTAACCGTGAATGCGTAGTCCGTCTCAGGCGCTCGGCTTCGCGAACGACTCAAGAAAACCACAGCCGTCACATCGGAACGTCGTCACCGGCAGCGGCTCACGCCCCTCAAGCTTCACGCCTGAAAAGAACCAGCGCGGAATGGGTTCCCCCTCGACCCATCTCACCTGCTGGTCTCGAGGCCCCCCTCCCCGTTCGAGCATGAAACCAGGCTCCATCCGGCCACTGCATTTCGGGCACGTCGTCAACTGTGTCATCGCGGCGATCGCCTCCTTGGAAAGAGTTTGTTGCCGAGACTATGGCATACCGGGAGCAGTGACGCGCAGCGGACTCACTCAGTGGGAACTCCCAGCTCACGGAGCAAGCCGATTCGATTGTCCTTCGCCAAAACCCGGTGACAGCCGTCCGACGGTCCGCTCTTATGATCATTTCCAGCACGCCCCATCGTGCCGTTCGCCGGCTCCGAATATCAACCAGTACCTGACGCGGATGGCGTTTTGGCGAAGGACAGGTGATCGTCCGCGCGCTGGCGTTGGCCTGCCGCGGTCATCAGGAATTGGTCCTTGAGAACATGGCGCTGCGCCAGCAGCTGAGGGCGTTCAAACGCACGACGAAGCGTCCACGCCTCCGTACGCGCGACCGGCTGTTCTGGATCGTGCTGTCCAACAGGTGGCGACAGTGGCGCACGGCGTTATTGATCGTCCAGCCGGACACGGTCCTGCGGTGGCATCGCGACTGGCTCCGCCGTCGATGGACCCGCCGCTCGACGCGGGCCCGAGGTGGTCGCCCAGCCATCGATCGCAAGATCCGCGCGGTCGTCCGCGAAATGGCGGCGGCCAATCCGTTGTGGGGTGCGCCGCGCCTTCATGGCGAACTGGCCAAACTCGGAGTCGATGTGTCGGAGCGAACGGTGTCGCGGTTGCTTCAACGGCGACGTCGTCCACCGTCACAAACGTGGCGGACCTTCCTCACCAATCATCTGACCGCACTGGTGTCCATGGATTTTTTCACGGTGCCGACGATGACGGGTCGCGTCTTGTTCGTCCTAGTCGTGCTGGCGCACCAGCGCCGGCGCATCGTCTACTTCAACGTCGCCGAGCATCCGACGGCGCACTGGGCTGCTCAACAAGTCGTTGAGGCGTTTCCTGACGACACAGCGCCACGCTGGTTGGTGAGAGATCGCGACAGTATCTACGGTGACGCGTTCCGTCGCCGCGTGGCAAGTATGGGCATCGCGGAGGTGATTTGCAGCCCGGCGAGTCCGTGGCAAAACCCGTACGCCGAACGGGTGATCGGATCAATTCGACGCGAGTGCCTTGACCACGTCATCGTGCTCCGCGAGGGTCATTTGCGCCGTTTGCTCTCGGCATACTTGGCGTACTACCACAGAAGTCGGACGCATCTCGGATTGGGCAAAGACACGCCTGACGGCAGACTGGTGCAACCGGCAAGCGCCGGACGTATCGTCGCAATTCCAGAAGTTGGCGGCCTCCATCACCGATACGAGCGTCGGGCGGCGTAACGTCCTGCGTCTTTCGTCCCCAGATATGCGTACCGTCCGCAGGCGGCGTGGTGTAGGGCGGTTTCGTCTCGTCGCTCTGTGGGAAATCCGAACTGACAGATCATGGAGCGTCGATGCGTGACGGAATGCGTGCACGGCCACTTGCCCGTTCGTCCACAGTCATGGACTTTTGACAGAAGTGCGCTCCGATGACATTTTGGCGAACGACACCCGCTACGCCAAGGCCACGTTTCGTAAGGACCGGCGGCTGAACATCCGGCTGTCGAGCAAGGACCTGGAGGCGATCCAGAAACGAGCGCTTGCCGAGGGCCTGCCGTACCAGACGCTGATTTGGAGCCTGCTGCACAAGGTACGCTTCGGGCTGCCGGGAGACCTGGTGCCGTTCGCCGAAGACGGGCGCACGGTCTTTCTCACCGATTATCCCGACGGCACCAGAGTCCTTGGAGTGGAAAGGGAAGACGGAGCCTCGATTGCTTTGTGCGCCCACAACCCGCATTCGAAGCTCGCAATCTCGATCGCACTCGAAGAGACCAAGGATTCACGTCCGTCAAGGTCGAATGGCGATCCCGTGAACGGCATACCCGGTTATGGCTGGTGGCGCGACATCGATGTACTCCACGCTGCCCGTCTGCGTTTTGATCCGGGCGACCTGACCTGAGAATCGCACCGTGACTTACAGGTTGCTGCCCTTCCGCGCCAACGAATCGGGTCGATCCGCAACGCCGGGCCTCGGGTCGATCAGGATCGTGCTCACGTCGGTGCCATTGAGATTGAGAACTTTGATTTCGTCTGCCACGCCCCGCGCCGTGATGAAGGCGATTTTTTCGTTGGCGGTGACGGCGAGCCCATGAAGGTCGAAACCAATTGGTCCGTAGCTCGGGTCCTCGGTAAGCGTGTCGGACCAGGTGTCGAGGCGATAGAAGTGGCCCGTGCCGCCGGCCGAGTTCAAGAAGATCGTGTGGCCGTCATTCGAGGACACAGCCCACACCCGGAAACCGAGCCCGCGGTCGGCAGCGTACCAACAAGCGTCATGGTCGGAACATCGACGATGGCGATTCCACCGGCCGCTCCGAAGAGCGACGGATAGGCGCGCGCCCCGTCCGGGCGGAAAGTGACGCACACCGGCCCGCGGCCTGTGGCCGCTGCCAGGTTGAGTGACGCAACGGGAGTCCACGTCTCCGCCGCTTCGTCCGCTGCGATCTTGGTGAGGATTCCGGTGACTGGATTGGCGGACAGGAGAACAGCACCATCGGGCGACGCCTTCGTCGCGTGGGTGAACGTTCCCCCCAAATCCAGTGTCGCCACGATTTGGCGGTCGTCGGCTCGCACAACAATCAGGTCACCATTCCCCAAGTTAGACACGTACGGATACGAGCCGTCGGGCGAAAAAGCTGATGGTGTGCGGCGCGGCGCCGGCAGGAAGCACTACTGTCTCGATGCTGCCCATTCCCA
The DNA here is from genome assembly GCA_963834365.1 of Vicinamibacterales bacterium. Lineage (GTDB taxonomy): Bacteria > Acidobacteriota > Vicinamibacteria > Vicinamibacterales > Vicinamibacteraceae > CAWJAP01. Next base: position 683,887 of record CAWIBS010000030.1, read on the forward strand.
GCAGGATCTCGAGTTCGTTCGGTTTTGCGCGGTTACCCAGATCTCGCCGTCCTCGCTCGTTCCGCCGGCATTCAACTTACTCGAGGCCGCGAGCGCGACGCCAGACCGTGGGTCTTCGCGATCAGCGCGTCGAGCGTGATCAGTCCCATCTGACTGGAGATGTTCAGCGTGGTCATCCGCAGGAGCGAGAAGAGCAGCGCTCCGGGAATCGACGCGGTCTGGACCGCTGTTCAACTCCACGGACGCAACGATCGCCAGACGCCGAAATGCTGTTCGGCCGGCGAAATGCATGACATACCTCCTGCCTGTAAAGCGGAAGCTGCCGCGAAACGGTGCTCCAGCGCGA
>CAWIBS010000031.1:0-7521 GCA_963834365.1 Vicinamibacterales bacterium
GCCGCATGTGTGAATGGGCTCAGCAGCCCTTCCCGGCAACGGGAGGGCCTTGTGCCTCGGATGCCTCGGCCTCAGCGAGCAGCCGCTGACGCATCCTCAGCTCGCGCTGGAGAACCGCTCCACGCCTACCCATCGACATGAACTCAGGCACGACGCCCGGCGAGCCGCGCAAGGCCGCCCCGAGCGCCCACCAAAGCACCTGTCGAACGGGGAACGTCTCCATTGGTGAGAGCCTGTGCTCCATCGTCGCCGCCATCCGCGCCCGGAGACTGGGTTTCTTCGCCACGCGGGAAAAGACGACCTGCTGCAGGCGCATCGGCGGCCCAACCGCTCCCTCGTCGCGCCCGAGGAAGAAGTACGGGAGAGCCTCGACGTCCCGCGCCCGCCACCACCGCTGCAGCGCCGCGTCGGTTCCCCGCGCGATGGCCGAGGCCAGACTGCGGGCCTGGAGGAGCGCCTCGGTGAGGCCATCGCCGATGACGAACTCCTTGTGATGACCCGCGTCACCCACCAGCGCCCACCCGTTTCCGGCTGCTCTTCGGAAAAAATATCGTTCCTTCACGGTGCCACGGACGGGCTCCCCCGGCGTCGAACCGGCGATCAGCGGGCCGGTTGTGGCATCGGAGGCGAGATCCCGATCAGAGCGGCCTCAGCGTCGGTGCGCCACGCCATGGCCTGCTCGAGCGGGGGCAGACTACCGATCAGGAGTTGATCGTGATCGGTCTGAAAGATGACACGGATGTGACCATCGGTATTCGCGATGTACATCCCGAAGGGATAGGCCGGATCGGTCCGCCAGAACGCCGGCGCGTTCCAGTATCCCCAGAACATCGCTCGCGGTGCGTCGTATGCGAGGTATTCCTCCGCCTCGACCTGGTGTGCGACCGCGGAATGCCGGCCGTCGGCTCCCACAACCAGATTCGCGTGGAACACCTGCTCGTGGCCTGCCGATCCGACGGCCCGGACTCCGACCACGCGGTCTCCGTCCTGCACGACCGAGGTCACGCGCGTGCGGTCGCGGACCTCGACGCCAGCCGATGCCGCGGCATCCTGCAGGAGACCGTCGAGCCGCCGTCGGCGGGGACAGTACTCCGCTCGGCCGTCAGGAAACTCGATATCGACGAACGCGTCATTCTTCCTCAGCCTCACGATGTGCGTCGCCGGCGCGACCGCGCGAACCGCGTCGCCGATCCCGACTTCGTCGAGAACGTCGAGCCCCGGGGGATGGATGGTATGAGTGGACAGGATCTGATCGCTCGGAAGTCGATCCTTGTCGAGGAGCAAGACAGAGGCACCGCCCCGCGCCAGGAACGTCGCGAGCGTAGCCCCGGCGCACCGGGCGCCGACAATGACGACGTCATGACGGGACGGTGTCGTCATGGGAGGTTCAACCGCCGGGTGCGCGTACGCGCCTACGCGCTGGAAGCCGGACCTGCATGGCACAATCGTCCCAGCTCGCCCACCATGACTGCACGCGCCGATCGCTTGACAGAGCGCGCCAGAACCCGGGAGCCGGGCGCGTCCGCTCGTCCTACCCTGCGAGCAGTGTGCACGTCTTCGTCGGGGCACTGGAACGGCTGGGCTATTCCATGGAGCCCCTTCTGGCCACCGTCGGCATCTGTCGAGCTAATCTGGATGACCCGGACGCGCGCATACCGGTTACGGCCTGGGGCCCGGTGTTCCGCCGGGCGCTCGAACAGCGGCCGATGCGCAACGCGGGGGTGCGGCTGGCGGCCGCGACGCGATTCGGCGACTTCCCGCTGATTGACTACTTGATCGCGACTTCGCGGAACGTCGGCGAGGGCCTCTCGCGGCTTGCGCGCTATCTGCGTCTCGCCGAGCCTCGATCCGTTCCCTGTCTTCGCGAGGACGAGGACCCGATTCGGGTGCTGCTCGTCGGCTGTGACACGGCACTCTCGGCCGAGTTCACCGTGACGCTCAACCTGTTGCTGTTTCGCGAGGAAACCGACGGCCGATTTCGCGCCGCCTACGCGAGCTTCTGCCACGTGCCCGATGATGTCGTGGAGATGGAGCGGGTGCTGGGCTGTCCGGTCTACGCCGGAGCGTCCTGGAATGGCTGGGCGCTGTCGCGCGAAATGTCTCAACTTCCGCTCCGGCGGCGCGACCCCGCGCTGGCGGGCTTGCTCCAGAGGCAGGCTGACGAGGCGCTCGCACGCCTTCCGCCAACGGAAGGTGTCGCTCTGGACGTGCGACGAGCGCTCGCGTCACGGGTAGGAGTGGACGATACGCGCATCCGGGCGGTTGCCCGGACCCTTGGCACGTCGGCGCGGTCCCTGCAGCGCCGTCTCGCCGCCGCCGGCATCTCGTACCAGCAACTGCTCGACCGGGCGCGTCGGGATACGGCCGAGCGCCATCTGACGGAGTCGCGGCTGTCAGTCGCCGAGATCGCGTTCCTGCTGGGCTATTCCGAGCCCTGCCGCCTTCAACCGGGCGTTCAGACGATGGCATGACGAAGCGCCACTCGCGTTCCGCCGGCATCGCGCTGGTTCCTTCGGCGTCCCCGACGTCAGCGCGCGCCGGCCTTGATGTCGTACGCGAGCAGCGTGTCCTGATTGCGCACGTAGAGGCGGCCGTCGCTGACCACCGGGTGCGCCCAGCTCGGAAGCCCCTTGTCGGGAATGTCGAAACGGCCCTTCTCGCGATAGCCGGCCGACGTCGCCTCCGCGAGTCCGACGACGTTGGACTCACTCTGAATGTAGAGGTGTCCGTCCGCGTACGTCACCGAACCTTTGCCGACGCTCCGATCCCGCCACATCATGTTGCCCGTCCCGAACTCGAGGCAGGTCAGGATGGCATCGCTGAACCCGTAAAGGTAACCGCCGACGAGAACGACGCCGCCGTGGTGGTTCTTCATGTTCTGCGTGAAGTACACCTCTTTCGACACGACTTCGCCGTTCTGCGCAGTCAGATCCAGCAGCCCGCCACCGGTCCCGTACGCCGACGTGAAGAACACCTTGTTGTTCGAGTAGATCGGCGTGGCAATGTTCGCGACCCGGTTCGCGGCGTTTGGATATCGGAACATCAGCTTGCCGTCGGAGGCGCGAACGCCAACGCCCGCGGACGCCGTGAAGGTCATGTAGGTGCGCACGCCCTGCACGTCCGCGGCAACGATGGACGAATATCCAGCCGGATCGCTCAGCTCCTTCGAGGTCCAGGCCGTCTTCCCCGTTGCCTTGTCCAGCTTCACCATGCCCGCGCCCGGCCCGCCGGGAGTGACGACGACATGCGGCCCGTCGACGAGCGGTGACTCGCTGATCAGCCATCGCAGCTGAGGGCCGCCGAAATCGCGCAGGATGTTGCGCTGCCAGACGAGCGAGCCATCAATCTTGAGGCACGCCAGATCGCCGTTCTCGGTCAGGACGTAGAGGCGATCGCCGTCAAGGGTCGGTGTGCCGCGCGGGCCCGGTCCGCGATCGTTGGTCTGAGGGTCGCCCAGCGCCTTCGACCAGACTTCCTTCCCGTCGCTGCGATTCAGGGCAATGACCATGCTGCTGCTGCCGCGCATGCCCTGGAGGAACACGCGGTCGCCTGCAATCGCCATCGACCCGAACCCGGATCCGAGTCCGTTCGCCGTCCAGACCACGCGCGGTCCGCCCGCGGGCCATTCTTTCAGCAGGCCGGTTTCCTTCGATACCCGGGCACGATCGAGTCCTTGCCACTGCGGCCAGTCAGCGGCGGCATGCAGAGCGGCCGCACCGAGAAATACCGTTGCGGCGAATGTCAGCGTCTTGGTCATGGGGATCTCGATCTCGCGCGTCCTCGCGGCCGCTGCGCCGCCTACTTCCTCGGCGCCAGCTTTCGCATGTAGTTGACGATGCTCCAGATGTCGTTGTCTGGAATGCTCCCGTCGAACCCCATCATCATCGTCGGCTGGATCCCCCTCTTGATCACGCTGTAGATTTCGCCGTCGCTCGACCCATGGTCCCATTGATCATCCGTGAGATCCGGCGGCTGCTTGCCTCCCTGCTCTTCGATGATCGAGATGGCGACGCCGGCTTTCACTGCGCCCTGCGCCATGTTGCCGTGACAGGCGGCGCAGTTGGTATCGTACGCGTTCTTCCCGGCGGTGAGCGACTCGGGCGTCGGCGCCACCGGATTTCTGAGGCTCGCGGCTGGCTGGCTGGCGACGTCCTGGCTGGCACTCGGACCACGAGCTGTCACCGTGGACGGGGACGACGCCGTGGCTCTGGCGCCCACGACCTTCCTGATCATGCCGTCGGCCTTCGTCAGGACATAGAGCTCACCGGCATCGTCGACCGCGAACCGCATGTCCACGCGGCCGCGGCCGGAGATGGCCCCGGCGCCGGGCAGTGCCTCGCCCATGCCGCCGCGCGCGCGGTAGCTGCCTTCCACCAGGCGGCGGAGCCCCGCGTCGATCTCGTGAATCTGCGCGACCGTCGCCGGGTTGCCGTCGTCGGCTGCGAGCACCTCGGCACGCTCGGCGTACCAAATCCGGCCGGTCGTGATGTCGCCGAACACGAGCTTGCCTCTCAACGCCGGGACCTGACTGCCTCGGTAGACAAACCCATTGGCGATGGCATCGCCGCCGTCCGCCCCACGGTGCGGGTATTGAATCACCGGGTAGATCGGCTTGACCGTGCCGCGTGCCACGGTGTCCGAAATCTGCATCGGAATCAGCGTCGTCCTCCGGAACCGCGGTCATGCCGTCTGCAGACATGACCTGCGTGCCCTCGCGCAGCGGATAGCCGTAGTTCGCGCCCTTGCGGACGATGACGACCGTCTCCCAGGTGACGAGCCCGATGTTGAACGCCAGCAACTCCGGCGCGCTCGGCCGCATGGGATCGACGTCCCAGATCAGCCGATGCGGATTGCGCAGGCCGTATGCCCAGATCTCCTTGCGTGCGCCTTCGAGTGTCGAAAAGGGATTGTCGTTCGGGATCCGGTACCGCCCGTTCTCGCTGACCGTGCTCGTCGCCGCGTGTTCGCGCAAGTCGGGCACGATGCGCAGGATCTTTCCGACGAGGGTGTCGAGCCGCTGCGGATTCAGACGGCGGATGTCTTTCTGCTCGCCGGAGCCGGCATCGCCAACGCCGATGTACATGACCCGCCAGTCGGGATCGCCGGGCCGCGCGATGGGATTGAAGATCATCTCGCCCAGCGGGTGGATGGGCGTGGGGTGCTCGAGCCGCATCAACTCTCGCGCCGTGCCCTCGAAAGTCGCGTCCGCCGGATTGCGGTCCCTCCACTCGATCACCACCACTTCGCGATCGATCCGCCCGCCCGCGGTGGGCGTGGGAATCGCAGCCGTCGTCGTGTAACCCGACAGGTCGAGGCCGGCGACCACGCCGGCCCTCGGCCCCGGCGCGGCGGCAACAGCCGTATCCTCCATGTGGATCGTGTAGAAGACGCCGTTGCGCGCGTAGTCGGGATCGAAGAGGAAGTTCGTCAGACCGGTAGCGAAATTGCGCTCGAACGTGAATTTCATGAACAGGCCGGGCCGTCCGCCGGCGCCGTTGAAGTCGAGATAGGTCGTGAACGTCTTCGTCTGCTTGTCGACGATGTAGAGCGGGCCGTTGAGGTCGTTCACGAAGAATCGGCGGCCGCCCGGCTCGTCCCGCAGGAAGTTGACCCTGGCCAGCTGTCCCCTCGTGTTCTGCCCATTGAGCTCGCCGGTGATCGGCATCGGCGCGTAGTCTTCCAGTTCGAGGGTCAGCCGTGTTGCCGGCTGGACCGCGAACGCGTGGGCGACCGCAAGCACCAGAGTCGCAATGACGATCGACTTCAATGCCAGCGCCGTGGGTCTGCAGTTCTTCATAGCTGAAACACTTCCCGCGCAATCGTAACGGCAGCCACGGCGTTCGGCCACCGCGAATACAACGTCAGCTCAGTGATCCGAAGCTCGCGTACGAGTGAGCGCCTGGCCCGCGGCCGGCGTAAGTGTACGAGTCGCGGATCCCGCACCCGTGGTGGGCTACCTGGGTTCTGAAGGCATCAACTTCCGGCAGTAGACAGTGTTCCAGGGACAGGAGTGGTGACGATGAGGGAGACGGCGAAGCTGGCAACCGTGATGGTCGTCCTGTCGGCGACCTGCGCGTTCGCGGCGGATTGGCCGTGGATCTACGGGCCGGCGAGGAACAGCACGTCCGACCAGAAGAGCTTGTTGCGCACCTGGCCAGCGGAAGGCCCGAAGGTGCTCTGGACCACGCCCGTCGGCGCCGGCTTCGGCGGCCCGGCGGTCAGCGACGGCAAGGTGTACCTGCTCGACCGGGACGAGCAGGTCGGCGACAAGCTGCGAGTCTTCGACCTGTCCACTGGCAAGGAACTCTGGAGCTTCGCGTACGACGCGCCCGGGACCTTCATGTTCGCCGGCTCGCGGACCACGCCGACGATCGACGGAGATCACGTCTACATCAGCGGACCGCTGGGAGACCTGCACAGCGTCAATACGAAGACACGCCAACCTGTCTGGCGCAAGAACATCTGGAAGGACTTCGGCGGCGCCGAGCTACCGAGGTGGGCGATCGTTCAGCATCCGCTCATCTACGGCAATCTGCTGATCGTGGCGCCGCAGACCTCCCAGGCCGGAGTGGTCGCCTACGACAAGCTGACCGGTGAACTGAAATGGAAGTCGGCGGCGCTGTCCGGGTTGCCCGGATACGTGAGCCCGTCCATCGTCAAGGTCGGCGGAGAGGACCACGTCGTCATGACGATGGCCAGCGTGGGACGCGGACGGACCGCCAAGGACGGCAGCGTCAGCGGCCTCGATCCGCGCAGTGGAAAAGTGCTGTGGACGTACACGAACTGGCAGTGTCCCATCCCCGTGCCCCAGCCGGTGGACGCCGGCGAGGGCCGCGTGCTCATCACCGGCGGATACAGCGCCGGCAGCGCCATGTTCAAGGTCCAGAAGAAGGAAGACGGCAGTTTCGGCGTCACGGAGTTGTTCAAGAACCTCGACTTCGGCGCCCACACGCAGCCGCCGCTTCTCTACAAGGACCACTTCTACTCCCACTACACGATCAACGAGCGGAGCGACGGGCTCGTCGCCATGAGCCTGGATGGTCAGATCAGATGGAAGACCGACCAGCAGCCGGCCTTCGTCCGTGGAGGCTCCATCCTGGCTGACAGCCTGCTGCTCACCACCGACGGCAACACGAAGCTGTATCTGGTCGAGCCCGATCCCGCCGGGTTCAAGCCGCTCGCCAGCGCCGTCGTGCTCGAGCCTGGCGACAACTGGGCTCCGCTGGCCCTGGTCGATGGCAAGCTGCTCGTCCGCGGCCAGAAGCAATTGAAGTGCCTGCAGGTCGCGAAATAGCCACGCGCGATCCTCGGCCTGCCATGGTGCGCCGGTTCAGCGTCCCAGTTCGCGATAGAACGTGATCAGGTCCAGCGATTTCGGCGGCGCCGCGCCGAGTTGCCGGAGCATCGTCGTGACCTGCCCGCGATGATAGGTCGCGTGGTTCACCACGTGCTGCACGAGGTGCCACGTGCGGCTGGCTCCCGGCTGGCCGCTCAGCAGGCGGTACTCGATCACGCGCTCGA